>NZ_JOOE01000007.1 GCF_000712135.1 Sphingomonas sp. UNC305MFCol5.2 | reverse complement strand
TGACGTCGTCATCACGCTCGACGCGGGGAACATCCTTCAACTCGCGGGAGTCCAGCTGAACAATTTGGCCAGCGGAGATTTCCTGTTCTGATCGAAACAAGAATCGCGCCGGCTCGGCGCGCCCGTCCCCGCGTTGATGCGATCGAGGCTCCGACCGAGCTGTGGTCGGCGTCCGGGGACGGGACGGGCATTTGCCTGTCGAGCGATTGACACTGCAATCGCTCGACTTCAATTCACGCTTGCGCAGGGGAGCGCGCATCATCGGGGGGAATGATCTGTGGCGCATTTCATAGGTGACGATAACGCCAACGTGTTCGAAGGGACGGCGGCCGACGATATCGCGGACGGCAATGGCGGCAACGACATCCTGGCGGGCGGCGGCGGTTCCGATATTCTGAACGGCGGCGACGGATCGGACGTGCTGTTCTCCGGCGCGCGCTACCAGGGCTTCGGCTATCCCTACAGCATTTACTATCTCAACAATCCGGTGCTCGACACCGGCGCCGAGGCCGACACGCTGAACGGCGGCGCCGGCGAGGATTATCTGTTCGCCGGGTTCAACGACACTGTCGACGGCGGCGCGAATGAGGACGTGCTGTATCTCAGCCTGATGGGCGCCGGCAGCGGCGTCACCCTCGACTTCCGCCAGGCGACCGTGACCAATGGCAGCGGCACGATCAGCGGGATCGAAGGCGTGGGCTGGCTGCAGGGCAGCAATTATGACGACGACATCACGCTGTCCTACACCGGCACCTATTCGCCCGGCGCGGTCGTCTATGCGATGGGCGGCAACGACCGGGTCGTCGCCGATTACCGGACGAACGCGATCTTCGGCGGCGAGGGCGACGATATGCTCGACGGCCGGCCGAGCCAGTATCTCCAGATGCTCGACGGCGGCGCCGGCAACGACACGATCTACACCAATGCGGGCCTGTCCTCGACCGTTTATGGCGGCGCCGGCAACGACACGATCTATGCGCACGGCACGACCTATGGCGGATCGGGCAACGACCTGATCATCCTTGGCGACACCTATTATCGCGGCGGTGTCTATGGGGAGGAGGGCGATGACGAGATCCGCGCCGCGTCGGTGGGCAACCAGATCTCGGGCGGCGCCGGCGCGGACCGGTTGATCGGCCATGACGGCGCCGACACCCTGGTGTCGGGCGACTTCACCGGGTTCAATTATACGCCGGTCGACGATCTCGGGACCGAGAAGGATGTGCTGACCGGCGGCGGCGGCGATGATCTGCTCGCGATCGGCTATGGCGACGATGCCGATGGCGGCTCGGGCTTCGACTCGCTGCAGCTTTCGTTCGGCGGGATGGGCGCGGGCGTGAATTTCAGCGCGGCGCAGGTGGTCGGGACCGGTCCGTTCAACCTGGGCGGCGGCGTGATCCAGAATATCGAGCGAGTCACGCGGGTGCGCGGTAGCGAATTCGGCGACACGCTCAGCCTCGGCCTGCCGATCGCGGGGACGATCGACGGCGGCGGCGGCGACGACACCCTCTACGGATCGAACAGCATCGACACCCTGCTCGGCGGTGCGGGCGAGGACGTGATCTACGGCCTCGACGGCGTCGACCGGATCGAGGGCGGCGTGGGCAACGACACGCTGAACGGCGGCCAGGGCGACGACATGCTGCTGGGCGATGCCGGCGCCGACTGGCTCGACGGCGGCGACGACAACGACACGCTCGACGGCGGCGCGGGCGGCGACCTGATGGTCGGCGGCGCGGGCAACGACATCTATATCGTCGACGACATCGGCGACCAGGCGGTCGAGGTGAGCGGGGGCGGCGTGGACGAGATCCGCACGTCGGCCAGCTTCACGCTCGGCGCGAATATCGAGCGCCTGCTGCTCACCGGCGAGGCAGCGGTCAACGGCACCGGCAATGAGGAGGCGAACCGGATCGACGGCAATGCCAGCGCGAACACGCTGCGCGGCGGCGCCGGCGACGACCTGCTCTATGGCATGGGCGGCAACGACGTCCTGCGCGGCGATGCGGGCAATGACTCGCTGTACGGCGGCTATGGCGACGACACCTATGTCGTCGACGACGCCGGCGATCTGGTGTTCGAGGGGACGTGGGAAGGCAACGACCTGCTGCTCGTCGCGGCGAACTATGTGCTGGCCGCGGGGCAGGCGATCGAGCGGGTGACGGTGAGCTCCGGGGATATGGAGACCTTGCCCTGGAACCCGAACCCGGCGCTCAACTTCACCGGCAACGAATTCGCCCAGACCATAGCCGGGAACGACGGGGCCAACGTGCTCGACGGTGGCGGCGGCAACGACGTGATCGAGGGCCGCGGGGGCGACGACACGCTGCTCGGCGGGGCGGGGGCGGACCTGCTCGACGGCGGTGCGGGCGCCGACATCCTGCGCGGCGGGGCCGACGACGACACCTATCGGGTGGACGCCGGGGACGTGGTGATCGAGCTGGCGAACGAAGGCTATGATGTGGTCGAGGCCGGGGCCAGCTTCACGCTCGGCGCCAATGTCGAGGAACTGAAGCTCGGTGGCGCGGGCAATTTCGACGGCACCGGCAACGAGCTCCGCAACATCCTGCGCGGCAATGACGGTAACAACCGGCTCGCGGGCGGCGCGGGCGCGGACGATCTCTATGGCGGCGCGGGGATCGACACCGCCGACTATGCGGGCAATTTCGGCAGCGTCATCGTCAACCTGACGACCGGCACCGGCCAATGGAACTATGCCGAGGGCGATCGCCTGTTCAACATCGAGAATGTCACCGGCACCGCCTTCGCCGACTGGCTTACCGGCAACGGCGCGGCGAACGTGCTCGACGGCGGGGCGGGCGACGACACGCTAAGCGGCGCGGGGGGCGCCGACATCCTGCGCGGCGGCGCGGGGGCCGACCTGCTCAACGGCGGCACCGGAAACGACACCGCCGACTACAGCGGCAATTTCGGCGCGGTCATGGTCAGTCTCGCGGCCGGCGTCGGCGCGTGGAACTATGCCGAGGGCGACAGCTATTCGGGCATCGAAAACGTCACCGGGACCGAGTATGACGACCTGCTGACCGGCGACGGGGGCGCCAACCAGCTGGCCGGGGCGGGCGGCGACGATCTGCTCCATGGCGGCGCGGGCGTCGACGCGCTGATCGGCGGTGCGGGCACGGACACGGCGGACTATTCGGGCGATTTCGGCGCGGTGGTCGTCAATCTGGAGGCGGGCGTCGGCGCGTGGAACTATGCCGAGGGCGACAGCTATTCGGGCATCGAGAATGTCGTCGGCACCAGCTT
>NZ_JOOE01000006.1:2500-93604 GCF_000712135.1 Sphingomonas sp. UNC305MFCol5.2 | reverse complement strand
GGACCAGCTGAACCGGGTGTCAGCGCCAGCGGTGTTGAAGCGAAGAAGTTGGCCGGCTGCCGGTTCATAGGCCATGGTGACCCCGGGGGCCGATTGCATTCGATTGTCGGTGGAGTAGGTGTAGGCAGCGCTTCCTGAACTGGTCAGGTTGCCGCGTCCGTCATAGCCAAGCGCCGTCGCGCCAGCTGTCGTCATCTGGTTGAGGCCGTTGACGCCGTAAGACCGGTCGACATTGTAGTGGCCGGCCCATGCATAGGTGTCGTTGTTGCGGGTCAGCGAAGCGATCTGCCCGGCGGGGTTGTAGCTGAACGAATGGGTGAAGTCGTACGCGCTGCCCGACAGATCCTGCGTGAGTGAGGCGAGGCGCGAGACTGCGTCATAGCCATAGTTGGTCGTGGTGCCGTTACCGCGCATGATGCTCGAGCGGCGCCCCAGATTGTCATATTGATAAGTCGCGAGCACGCCCAGGCCCGATGTCGCGCCATTCTCGCGGATCGCCGTCATGTCGCCGGCGACGTTGTAGTCATAATCGACATAGAACCCGTCGTTCCACGTCAACCGCGTCCGGCGTCCTGCGAGATCATAGGTGTGATTGGTGGCGAAGCTGTAATATTGCTCTGTCGTCGTCCGGCCAAGCGCGTCATAGGTGAATGTGTTGACCGCCCAGCCATCGCCGGTCGCGGTCTTCAGCCGTCCCAGCAGGTCATAGGTATAGCTGACGTTCCAGTCGTGCGGGACGCTCCACGTTATAGACTGGTCATGCGTTGGAGTGGTCTTGGTCGTCACCCGATTGAGGTTGTCATAGCCGTAGGCGACCGTCTGACTGTCACGCAGGCGGCGGCTGGTGATGTTGCTCGCCGCGTCATAGCCGAGTTGCTCGTAATCGGTAGTCGAGCTGGTGCCTGCCGCGACGGTCGTGACCGGATAGCGTGTCTTCGACAGCCGGTCGAACCCGTCATACTCGTACGTCGTCTTGTTGCCCTCGGCGTCGGTGACGGTCTCGATTTGTCCATTGGCGGTGAAGCTCAAATATTCATGCGAGGCATCGGCCGTGCCGAACGCGCGATGATAGTCGATTACGCGCCCCAGCGCATCGATCCCGCGTTGCTCGACGCGGTCAGGGCCGTTGGGACCAGTGAGCTGTGGGGTGCATGAGTCACTCTGCCCTGCCCATTGCGCCGGATCCATCCGCTGCGCGATGCACACCAGCACGCCGTCGTTATTGTAGCCATATTGCGTCACTGCATAGGTGGTGCCGCCGGCGCTCACCGTCTCCTTCACCTTGTGATCGACGCCGTCATAATCGGTCGTGAGCTGCTGCTGGCTCACAAAGCCTGCCCAGTCGCCGTCACTCTGGCTGTCGACATTGCCGGTCTCGGCCAAGGTCACACGGCCCTTGGGATCATAGGTCAACCTTTGCGCGCGTGGCTTGAGCGCGCCGCCTCCGTCCGGATCGGGGCTCGTGACGCCGACCAGCTGCCGCGCCGCATCGTATCGGTAACGCACGGTGTCGGCGGTGCCTGAGAGCGGGCCATCCACCGTCAGCACATTGCCGACATCGTCATAGCCGATGGTAGTAGTTGCGGTCAGCGATCCGTTGCCGGCGCCCTTGGTCACCGTGATCGGATGGCCATTGGCATTGTAGGAGATGCTGGTTTTGACTTCGTCTGCCGTGCCCGTGCAGGAGGCGGCGGTCTGGCAAGTCGAGATGCTGCTCACCTGCTGGATGCCGTTGACCGCGGTATAGCCGTAGGTGGTGGCCGGCTGCACCGCACCGCTGGTTGCGGCGGGCAACGTGACGGTCACCAGCTTTCCGGTGGTCGTGTTGTAGCTATAGTCGGTCTGGTTGTTCTTCGGGTCTTTGGTCCAGTTCGGCTGGTTGCATTTTGCCGCGTAGGTGCATGACGGATCATAGTTTGCCGTCGTCACGATATCCGCAAGCCCGGATCCCGGCTTCGCGACCAATCGTGTTTCGGTGACATTGCCGCGGCCGTCATAGGTATATTGTGTGTAGTTGCCGTCTGGCGCGGTCACCTTCGTCACCCGGCCACTGGTGTCGTAATCCCATTGGGTCAGCCGGGTGAGCGGATCGGTTTTCGAGCGCATCCGTTGCGACGCGATGTCGAAGACATAAGCCGTCGCATGGCCCAGCGGATCGGTCACCGTCGTTGTCCGCTGCCCCGTGTTGTCCGCATAAGTGTAGGTGGTGGTGCCTGCCGCCGTCGTAACGCTGAAGACCCGGTTCGACCCGTCATAGGTGACCGTCACGTCTTCGCCGCTGCTGCCCGGACGCTTGATGCCGGCAAGCCCCTGGACGGCTCCATTGAACGTCGTCCTGAATGTCGTCTTCCGTCCGATCGGGTCCGTGATGCTGTCGTAGCGTGTATTTACGGCGAAAGTGGTGGCGAAAGCCTGCGTGCGCGCGCTCGCGCCAGCCACGGCGGTGTTGGTCAGCGACACACCGTTGGTGGTGGACCACGCCGTCCAATCGGTGCTGAAGATGTCGTCGGGATCGACACTTGCGGGAGCATTGTCGTATGTCAGCTTGTACCCGGAGTTGCTCTGAACCGACGATACCCGATAGGCGTAGGAATGTCCGGTGCAGATCTGGCCTTCGGAACCTTCCTTCGATTGCGAGCAATAATACATGCTCTCGAATGTATAGGTAAGGGTCTCGCCCGATGGCTTGGTGACGTCGGTGACGACGCCGCTGACTGTCTGGAACGACCCTGCTCCCGCATAGACCTTGTTGAGGTGAATGACGGTACCGTCGCTCAGGGTATAGGTGTATACATTGCCGCTGAGCGACAATGTGGACCCATTTCCCTCAGTAGGGATATAGCTGCTGCCTGAGATGGTGAAGCGATCGGTCTTGCCGGCAAAAGCGACATGGACGGTGCTGCCGTTTACCGACAATGAGGCTACAAGGTTGTCACCCCAGACCTGATTGCTGCGGATGAGCTTGTACCAGCTCAGTCCCGCTTCCCCCTGTCCGGCCGAAAGCGCAGGCCCGTCGACGTTGATCGTGCCATAGAACAGATCCACTCCATTCGCGTCGAGCGATTGCCGCACCGGCGCGGCGGCGGCGACTTGCGCCCTGGCAGCAGGTATCAGGCACAGGCCGCCGACCGCGGGTACTGAAAGGATCGAGCAGGCAAGCAATCTGGCAATGGCGCGGCGCGCGCCCGGGCGCACGGCCCCGACATGGTTCAGCATCTGATCCCCCCGTTTGGATAAATTGAATCAGGCGTCACTGCGCCTGGCGGGCGTCGCTCAGGGCGGTGGCGGATTCGGCGATCCGGTCACCTTCACGTTGCGGCGATTGTTCGCCTTGTCGTGGGTGTATTCGTATTTGACACCGTTGTTGACCGCGCCCGATCGCTCGACCTTCACCACGCGACCCTTGGCATCATAGGTATAGATGACAGTTTCGGAAGCGCTCGCCTGCGATGCCGCAAATGCGCACGCAGCCAGAATAAAAACGCTACTTAGGACTCGCATATCGACACCCCCCGGCCATCGCAGGTAGACGAATTTGTTAGCTTGAGCGCCCGACACGCGGTATCTAATTCCGCTTTGAATGACTAACGCCATCTCGGCGCCCGGCGCAATCGTTTATGCTTGGTTATCGCTATATTAGCGCCGATAGTTCTCTTGATCCGCCGCGATCTCCGGCGCACGATGCATTCGTGCTCATCTCGGCGATCTCTACAGCAGCGTGGGAACTCGGCGGCGGCGCCGATCCCTCCGTATCAGGCTCGATTGTGGCAGCGATTCGATGGCTGGAAGGCACGCTGCTCGGCACCATCGCTACGACTGCTGCTGTCATATCGGTCGCCAGCGTAGGATTTATGGCGCTGGGCGGTCGCGTCGATCTTCGCCGCGCCGCGACCATCGTTCTGGGATGCTTCATTCTCTTCGGTGCCTCGAGCATAGTCGCGGGGCTGGAAAGCGCCGTCCGCGACCAAGGCTCGTCCGGCTTTGCATCGCCGCCAATACAATCAGTCGACATATCGCCACTGGCGACGCTCCCACAACATCCAGCAGGCTATGATCCTTATGCTGGTGCTGCCGTACCACAGTGACGGGGCTTGCGTTCGATTTCTCCTGAGCCGGGACGTCCGCTCTTCAGGCACCCGCGTTGATGGCTGAACAGCCGCAATTGGGCGCGTAGCTGCCGTGGCGCTACGACCGATTGAACGACCGGAATCGACGAGGCGGTGCCCCGAAAGCGGACAGGCCGCTTCCGATCCGCTTCTCGCCGTCCGCGGTCGACAGCGAACCGGCGGGAAGTGCCCCAAAGCCGGCGCACCGCTTTCCACCAGGCACAGCCTATCGTCCGCAACCTCAAGCCTGACTTATAGATATCCATAGGATTGCAGCAGAATTGTCGTGCCCAGCATCCCACCGAACCCTGCCACGGCACAGGCCAGAGCTATAAAATTGCCGAAAAGGGTCAGGCGCTTCTTCTCCGCATCACGCGTCAAGCTTTCCGATCACTTGACCAGTACGCGTGCCTCTCTCCCTTACCCTCGCGAGAAGGGCATAGACGAAACCGCCGCCGAGGCTCAACTCGGCGGCGGCGCGACCCGAGTTTCGCTCGGGAGGAAGGGCTAAGGGCTAGAACTTGCCGATCAGGTTCACGAAGAAACCCCGTTCGTCGTAGCTGAGATCGGAAAGATCGTCGGAATAGTCGGTGAAATTGTAGCCGACGCCGATCTTCACATTGTCGCCGAGATGGCGGTAGACGCCGACCAGCGCGCCGAGCCGGGAGTCACCTGCCTCACGGCTCGAAAGCTGACGCGCTTCGGCAAGCAGATCCCATTTTCCGATCACGCGATAGTCCGCGCGTACCGCCCAGAACGTCGCGTGGCTGTCGAACCACGGGGCATTGGCGTCGCGCGACGTGCGAAGCTCGCCCACGCGATACGCAACCTTCCCGCCCAGGGCGAGACGCGGAGTCAGCTGATAGGTCGCATCGAACGCCGCGATATGGCTGCGCTGCGCATAATCGAGGTTCAGGCCAAGCTGGTCGACCTGTGCCGGCGAAGGTTCGTCGGCAAGGTAGGTGTATTTCGCCAGCAGGTTCAGCCGGTCATCGTCGGTCGGGCGGTACGCCGCCGCTGCGACCAGCTCGTAATAGTCGGCGTCGAGCGAATGATCGCTGCCGAGCCCGCCGTCGGACAGCGACACGTTCGCCTTGGCGAACAGTCGCAGTGCATCGGTCGCCCGGAAGGTGACCTGGTTGCGCGTCGCCCAGCTGGTGCGATCGCCATAGGTATCGCTGCCGTCGGTGCGATATTCGATCGCAGTCGACCAGCGGAGCCGCTTGCCGCCATAGTCGGCGGTCCCGCCCACGACCTCGCGATCTATCCGCCCGCCGAGCGCATCCGCCAGCGAGCCGGTCTCGTAGCGCATGCCGAAGGTCCAGCCGGGGATCGGCGTGAAGTCGGCGCCATATGCCTGGGTGAAGCCGGTCGGGCCGCTGCCATGCTCATAGCGTCCTTCGGCGAAGACATTGGTGCTGCTGCCGAACCGCCGGCGGGCGCCCGCAGTCAGGCGACCAAGCCTGCCGGTGGTGAAGGCATCGGGATTCTCGGCTGCCAGCGCGTAGGCGAGATAGAGCGAGCCGCGTTCGCCGGTCGCATAGTTGGCCTTCACGTTGGCGCCCGTTCCGAGGTCTCCGTCCGACACTTCACCGGCAAGGGTGAGGCGTCTGGTCGGCTGCAATTCGCCCGCGACGCCGATGCGGTCGTTCTCCAGACGCCCGCCGTCGCGATCGATTGTCTTCTGCCCGAACACCGACAGGGCCCAGGGCATGCCGCTTTTCTGCTTCCCCTCGCCCTGTTCGGCCTGTGCCGGTGCGGGGGTGTGGCGATAGCCGACGCTGGCCGCGACATCGGTTCGCGAGCCCTGGAAGCCAGGGGCTGCGGGATAGGGGGTGTAAGCGGTAGCCTGCCCTTGCTGCTTGTCGGAGCGGACGCCGACACTGCCGAACACGCCGTTGGTGGTCTGGTGGGTCACGCCCGCCTCGATCGCCTGCCGGTCGGTCACCCGCCCGTCGGTGATGTCGGCCTTGGCCTTGAAGCGGGTGCCGCCGGCGATCGCGACGTCGGCACTGCCACCATATTGATCGAGGCTCTCGCCGAAATTGACTTCGCCGGGACCGGAGAACCCTGCCTCGCGGCTCCGCCAATATGCGGCGACACGCCCTTCGCCGCCGCCGAAAACCTCGGCAATGTCTGCCGCGCCTTCGACCATCAGCGCATCGGACTTGCGCGGCGCCGTAGTCAGCTGAGTGAAGTCGTAGCCGCCGGTGGAGGAGAAGGACGCACCCGAGCCCGCTCCGTCCGACTGGGCGAACTCGCCGCGCAGATAGGTGCCCGGCTTGTAGCGCAGGAGCAGGTCGGCGCCGTACAGATCCTGTTGCGCCTGATCCTGGCCTTGGTGATAGCCCGTCACGCCGACGCGCAGCATATCGCCGAACCATTGCTGGGCGCGGCCGCCGATGGTGAGCGCGTCCGGCCTGGTCAGCCCCGGCACATATTCATAGGTGGCGACGAGCCAGACCGGGTTGCCGGCGAGCGACGCATCGCGGACGAACATGCTGGTGTCGGCGGTGATCGGCAGCGCCTCGCGCAGCAGCACGCGGCCCTGAATGTAGTTCACCTCATAGTCACGGCCGGGAACAAGTTCGCGGCGCTCCAGCACGAGACCCGAATCGCGGTCACGGACCTCGGCGAAGAGGCGTTCCGATCCCTGCGCGAGGTCGCGATTGCGGAAGTAATAGACCGAGCCGCCGGTGGAGGCGAAGTCCTCGCGCGATCCGATCGTGCCCGGATCCGCCGCGAAACCCGTCACTTCGGTCTTGCGCTCGCCGAAGCTGGTCATCGCCGACGGCCGGAAGCCGAAATTCGCGCCGTACAGCGCGCGCTGATAGCGGATCAGCTCGGTGCCCGGGAGGAGCGTCTGGAAATTGCCCCACATCGCGATGATGTTCGGGCTCTCGACCCTTGCATAGAAGCGGCCATAGGTCGGCGCATCCTCGACCGTGGTCGAATCGTCGCCATAGACCGGATAGTGCAGGTCCGGATCGAGCCGGCGCAGGAACGAGCGCGAGTCCTTCTTGAGGAACCCGTCGAACAGGTCGGACAGCGGATGCTCGCCGGTATCCGCCGATGCGGTCAGTCGCCACGTCTGGGAAAGCTGGCCCTTATAGTAGAAGGCCAGCCGGCCATCGACGAAATCCTTGCGCGGATCCGCCGAGTCCGTCCCCTGCAAGTCGAGCTTGGCGGCGTCGAAGCTGCGGTGGCCCGCTGTAAGATCGGCGATGCCGACGAAGAACTGGTCGTTCTTCGGCAGATTGAGATCGCGGCTATGTTCGCGCGGCTCGCCGTTCACCGGCTCGATCCGCACCGGCACCGACTTCGTGTCGGCCGGGACGATCTGCTGGGTGACGAAGCGCAGCTGGCGGTCGACGGCAACCGGCGTACCGAACACGAGCACGCGTGTGCCCTGCTGTTCGACCGCGCCGCTGACGGTCACCTCGCTGCCGGTCACTGGGATGTTGCCGATGGTCCGCTGGTTCTCGAACACCGGACCCTGGCGGGTGTCGCGCAGCCCGTCGGGCCGGGCAGCGGATACCGAGAGCGCCTGGGGTGCCGTTTCGTCGAACCGTCCCCTGGCGTCGTAGACGCGCAGGACGACCCGCAATTGCGTGCCCGCGGGTGCATCGGCCTTCCAGCTTGCGGGAGATCCGAACGTGACCGGCACCACCGTCAGCGGCGTGCCTTCGATGCTGTCGCCTGCACCGAAGACGCGCAGCTCGGCGCGCGCAATGAACGCCGTGTAGTTGGCGAGCAGATGGAACTGGATCGCCTCCCCCGGTGCCACCACGGGTGTGGAAGGAACCACGCTCAGCAACGGCTTCGCATCGAGCGTCGTGACCTGGACATCGATCCGGTCACCCGCCAACGCGACGTCGGCACGGCGCTGGACATCGGCAACGGTGGCGCCCTCGCCTTCGCCGTCCACGGTCACCCGGAAGGCACCCTCGGCGGCGCCCGTTTCGAGGTTGGGCGCGACGCCGCGGGTGTCCTCGCCGCTATCGTCGACCAAAGGCCCGCATGGCCGGTCGGGCGAACCGCAATGGTCCGTGGGCTCCACAGCCTGGGCCAGCGCCGTACCGAGCGCGAGGTTTGAGATGCCGACGCCGAACGCGACGGCAGTGCGGAGGGCCAGGCGGTTCATTGAACGTCTCCCTTCGCCGTGCCGCTGTGGACGGTGGTCTCCTCCTCGATGATCAGCCGGTAGCGATCCTTCCTCTCTCGCCATTTCTCCTCGACTGCATCGCGCAGCGCGGCGATCCGGCGGCGGATCAGGCCCGAAGCTTCCCCCGCTCCGCCATAGGCGATGCGCAGGATCGACGGCTTCTCGGCGAGAGTGGCGACCAGCGCATCGACCTTCGGCAGGAAGGATGCAGCCACCCTGTCGCCGTCGAAGACCTCGGCATTGACGTCGACCCGAACGACCCGACCGAGCGCCGCGCCGAAGTTGAGCTTGGCGAACTTGCCGCGGGTCAGGCGCACCGTCTCCGGATTGACCGTGGTCATGCGGTAACCGGTCGGCAGCGTGCGGGTGTCGAGCTTGAGGATGAAGTTCGACCCGCGGTCCTCGTTCGGGATCATCGGACAGGTGACGTGGTAGCGGCCCTCGACATCCGTGGTGATGAGCAGGCCGTTGACTGTTGCCAGGCGCACGCCGGGCAGGCCGGGTTCACCCACGTCCTGCGTGCCGTTCATGTTGCGGTCGTCGAACACCTTGCCGAGGATGTCGGTGCAGTCGAAGTCCGGATCGGGGATGATCCGCACGACCGCGTCCGCGACATTCGAGACCGTCGCGCCGACGAGCGCGTTGACGGCGAAGGCCCTGTTGACATGCTCGCCCTCGCCGACACCGGCACCGACGGTCAGCACCAGCTTGAGCGTCTTCTCCTCGCCCGCCGTGAAGCTCTGTCCCGGCCAGCTGAGCAGGAGTCCCGCCTGCTGCGGCTCGACCGGCATGCCGTTGATCGTCGCGCTGCCCTCCCGGTAACGGAAGCCCGCGGGCGTCCGGTCGGTGATGGTGATGCCGGTGATCGCCCCGGCCAGCGTGTTCCGCGCGGTGATCGTGTAAGGTACCAGGCCACCGCGGCTGACGTTCACCATCGGAGTCGTCTTGGTGACGACGATGGCGCCCTCGAGGATCGGGTCGATCGGCAGGTTGTTGTTGAGGACGTTGGCCGACGTGCCCGGGGTAAGCGTGAAGCTCAGATAATAGGCCGTCGTCTGCCCGCCCGTGGTGCAGGTCGCCAGCGCCGAGGTCGGCGGCGCGCCGTCATAGGCGGAGACCAGCAGCGGATCGGGCGTCGGGCCGACCACGAGCGGTCCTGCGCAGGGCGGGATGATGCTCGACGGCTGGATCGGATTGTAGCTGCCGTTCGGCGGCGTCACCGACAGCGTGTAGGTGCCCGCGGGCGAGCCGGGGAGCAGCAGATATTGATACATGCCGTCCTCGCCGGTGACCTGCGCGACGTTCGTCGTGCCGCCCAGCAGATGCAGCCCGGGATCGAACCCGGCCGGACCGGTGATGCGGACGGTCGCGCCCGGCACCACCACACGGCGCACCGAATCATAGACCACACCCGAAGGATCGAGCGGCAGCGACTGCTGCTGCACGTCGGCGCCAGGGGTGAGCTTGAGCTCGGACAGCGTGCCGCCCTCGGTGCGCGCACCGGCGGGGTTCGAAGGCGAAACCACGCCCTCGCCGATGGCGGTACCGGTCTCGTTGGGACGCGCGCTGCCATAGATGGCGTTGTTGACCGGGTTGCGGAACAACACCTGGTAACCCGCCCCCGGCGCCACGCCGGTAAAGGCATAGGCCCCGTCGGCGCCCGTGCGGGTTGTGCCGATCAGCGCATCGCCGAGGCGTAGCTCGACAATCCAGTCGGCATAGACGGGCTCGCCGGAATCGAGGGCACGGTCATGGTCGCGATCCAGCCAGACACGGCCGGCGATGCGGGCACCCGCGCCGCGTTCGCTGAACAGATAGCCGGTGGCGTCCTGCGCGGCGCCGAGCACGACCGCACTGATCGTATCGCCCGCGGCGCTGCCGCCGGCATTGCCCGGCGTATCCACGCCGTCGTCATAGCCGGCCGGCTGCGTCTCGACGACATTGTAGGTGCCGCCCGGGACGCCGGTGAACAGATAGCTGCCGTCATCTCCCGACACGGTCGTCAGCGTGATGGCGTTGCCGCGTGCATCGCTTCCGGTCAGCGTCACGGTAACGCCCGGGATCGCCGGCTCGTCCGCATCACGCCGGCCATTGCCGTTGGTGTCGTTGTAGACGCCGCCGGCAAGCGAGCCGACCCGCTCGCCGAAGTTGATCGGCGTGACCGGCGCGCCGACCCCGACCGTCAACGTCGCACGATTGGACCGATGCTCCTCCGCGTCGCCATAACCGAGCGGCTGCTGCTCGACGACGACATAGTCGCCTGCCTCGATATCGGTGAAGTCGTAACGGCCGTCCGGACCGGTGGTCGCCGTCTTGACCACCGTACCGTCGGGCTTCTGCAGTTCGACCACCACGCCGGGAATGCCGGGTTCGCCGCTATCCTGGACGCCGTTCAGATTGGTGTCGACATAGACGACGCCGCCCTGCCCCTGACCGCGTTCGCCGAAGACATAGCCCGTCGCGTCGGTCCCGGTCGGCAAATTGATTGCCGAGATATTGTCGTTGGCAACGACGCCGGGAACGGTTCCCGCAGCATCCTTGCCGTCGCCGAAGCCGACCGGCTGCGTCTCCGCTACCGTGTAGGTGCCGGCGAGCAGATCGTCGAAACGATAGTTGCCGCTCGCGTCGGTGGTCGCGGTGCGGTCGACCGCGCCGCCGCCGGCGGTCGTGCCGGTCAGGCGCACGGTGACGCCCTCGAGACCGCGTTCGCCCGAATCACGGACGGCGTCGTCGTCCGAGTCCACGAACACCGAGCCGGCGAGGCTGGAGACCGTATCGCCGAAGTCGATCGTCTGGTTGGTGCCCGCGGTCACGTTGATCGCACGGCTGTCCGGCGTCGACGAGCCATAGCCCGCGGGCTGGGTTTCCTCGACGGTATAGCTCCCCGCGGCTAGGTTCTCGAAGCGATAGCTGCCGTCCGGTCCGGTGACGGTGGTCGCCACGACCGTACCTCCCTGGCGCAGGGTGAGGGTCACGCCGGGGATCGCAGGTTCGCCACCGGCGTCCGAACCGTCACGCTCGGGATCCTTGAAGACGCGTCCCGAAATCGTGATCGCGCGCTCGCCGAAGTCGTAGCCGGTGCCGGTGGTGCCGTTGCCGAGCGTTACGTTGGCGATGCGGTTCTCTGCGGCGCTGCTGCCGAAGCTTGCGTTGTTGACGCTCCCGCCGGGCGTGCCCGCGCTCTCGCGGCCATCGGCATAGGCGCTCGGCTGGTTCTCGACGAGCGTGTAGCTGCCCGCCGGAAGATCGTCGAAGCGATAGCTGCCGTCGGTGCCGGTCGTCGCCGTGCAGCCGAGCGCCGGATCGAGAGCCGCACGCGCGGCGCAGATGTCCTGTCCGGCCGCGGCGGTGCCCGAAAGGGTGACAGTGACGCCGGCGAGCACGGTTTCGCCCGGCTGGCGGATGCCGTCGTCGTTGCCGTCGATATAGGTCGCGCCGGCGAGCGAGCCCGCGCGTTCGCCAAAGGCATTGTTGATGCCGAGCTCGCCTGCGCCGAGCACGATCCCGGTGATCGTGTCGTTGCCGGCGGTTCCGCGGACGCTGCCGTTCACCTGGCCCGCGGCATCGGTGCCATCGGCATAGGAGGAGAGCGGCGCTGTGGTCTGCGCCTGCTCGGCCAGCGTATAGCCGGCCGGCGACGAGCCGGGCACGTTCACCAGCAGATAATTGCCCGCCGCATCGGTCGTCGCGGCGCAGGGTACGAGCGTGCAGACGTCCTGCCCGGCTGCGGTGGCGCCCGAAAGGGTGACGGTGACGCCGGCGATGCCGACCTCGCCCGGATCGCGCGTGCCGTTGCCGTTGCGGTCGAGATAGACATAGCCGCCAAGACCTTGGCCGGTGGCGCCGAAATCATAGCGCGTGGCGGTGGTGCCCGCGGCGATCACGACGCCGCTGACGCTGGTATTCGCCTGGCCCGGAACGGGCGTGTTCGCGCCGCTCGCACCGCCTGAGGTGCCGCCTGCGCTACCGATGAACGCGCCGCTATGCTCGAGGCCGGGCGGCGGCGTTTCGGTGACCGTATAGGTGCCCGGCCGCAGCACGCGGCACGACGGATCGGCTGCGCTGGAGGCGGGGAAGCTGTAGGCGCCCGTCGCATCGGTGGTGATCGAGCAATCGACCGCCTGTCCCACGTCGTTGGTGCCCGTCAGGCGGACCACGGCGCCGGCAAGGCCGCTATTCTCGCCCGGGTCGCGGGTCGCATTGCCGTTGGGATCGAGGAACACGATGCCCGAAAGCGTCGAAGTGGGGATCTCGCCGAAGTTGCGTTCGGTCAGCCCCTGTCCGGGAGTGAGCGTTCCGACGGCGATATCTTCAGGCGCCGCGCGCCCTGCCGAGCCCGGAACCACGTTACCCGCGCCATTGACGTCGAGACCGTCCGAGAGTCCGGTGGGCTGGACGAGCTGAGTCACTGTATATCCGGTCGCGTCGGACGGCGGCAAATCGGTAAACCGGTAATGCCCGCTGGCATCGACGGTCGTCGTCAGATTGACCGCGCTGCCGGCATAGTCGGTGCCGGTGAGACGGATCTGTGGCGTCGAGGAGAAATCGCCGGGACCCACACCCGTCTCGCCGCCGTCGATCGCGCCGTTGTTGTTGACGTCACGCCACACCGTGCCTTCGATCGAGCCGGCACGGGTTTCCTGGAACAGATAGCTCGTGGCGGCCGTGTTCGCCGGCAGGCTGATCGCCGTGATGCTGTTGGTCGCCGGGGCGCTGCCGAACGCGGCGTTGTTCACGGTGCCGCCCACGCTTCCCGCGGTTTCGCGGAAATCGAGCAGCCCGGCGGGCTGGGTCTCGACGATCTGGTAGGTGCCTGCGGGCAATCGATCGAACAGGAAGTTGCCGCCGGCGTCAGTGGCCAGCGTGCGCGGCGCGACCGGATTGCCCCAGGCATCGGTGCCGCTCAGCACGACCGTCACACCGCTCAGGCCCTCACCTGCCTGGATGGCATTGTCGAGATTGGCATCGTCGAAGACCGAGCCGGCGATCGACGACTGCGCGATCTGGACCGCCGCGGTCTTGCTGTTGTTCGTCGGATCGGCGTCGCGCGCCAGCTCTTGGCCACCACTATCGAGCCCGGGCGCGATCGAGGCGGTGTTGACCTGATCTGTCAACAGTGCCCCGGCGTAAGGATAGGTGGCGCGGGCGCGCAGCCGGATCGTCACCTGGCTGCCGTCCGGGGGGAAGGTGCCGTCGAGCGTGCAAAGAACGGTGGACGCGCCGGTGCAGGCGATCGCGCTGACGCTTGCCGCGCCCGATGCCGTGGCCGTGGGCGCGGCGCCGGTCAGCTCGAACCCGGCGGGCAGCGTATCCGTCACGCGCACCTGGGCGATCGGCGAAATGCCGTTGTTGCGGACGACGATCGCATATTCGACCGGCTCGTTGATGCTCGCGGGCGAGGCGGTGACCCGCGTCTTCGAGACCAGTTCGAGGTCGGCCGAAGGAAGAACGGTCGTGGTCTGGACCGCCTTGTTGTTGGCGAGCTGGCTATCGGCCTGATTGACCGTCACATTGTCCTGCTCGAGCGCGGTGACCTGCGCCTCGTCGGTGAAGGTGAGCGGTCCGGTCGGTGCGGGCCCGCCCGGCGTGAAGCGCAGGCGGAAGATCACCTGGTTCAGCGCATCGAGATAATTGGCAGCGGTCGAGCTCGCATGCAGGCGGCATTCGACGTTCGCGCCGGCCTGGACGCAGGACGGCGAAGGCGGCGCATACAAGCTGAACCCGCCAGTCGCCGGAACCGGATTCACGCTGAAGCCGGCCAGCGTCATCGTGTAGCCCGCGGGCGGCTGCGGGACGTCGGTGATGACGACGTTGGTCGCGCGCGACGGGCCGAAATTCGAAACGCGTACGTCATAGACCAGCTCGTCGCCGAAGCGCAGCGGATCGAATTCGGGCCCGGGTTCCTGCTTGGTAATCGCAAGATCGTAGCCGGGCGCAGTCACATTGTGCGTGACCGAACCGCTATTGTTGGTAGCGTCGCTCTCCACAGTATCGGTCGTTACGGTCGCGACGTTGGTGTGGCTGATCGGGAAGCCCGAGGTCGCGCCGCCGAAGGGGAAGCGCGCGCGCACCTGTTGCGAGACCTGGAACGACTGGCCGCGCGTGAACTGCCCCATGCTGCAGCTGATCAGCCCCGTCGCATCGTCCTTGGTGCAGCTGCTGCCGCCCTTGGTGGAGGCGGGATTGCCGACGAGCTCGAACCGTGCCGGGTCGATCGTGTCGCTCACGACCACATTGTCTGCCGGATTGGCGCCATTGTTGCGGACGCTGATCGTGTAGGTCGAAACCACGCCGACGCGCGCCGGATTGGGCGAGATCGACTTGGCCGTCACCTGCATGTCGGCAAGCGGACTGACGGTATATTGCGCCTGCGAGCTGTTGTTGCTGTTGTCGCTGTCGATGGTATCCGACGAGGTGATGGTCGCGGTGTTTGTGTAGGCGCCGCTATTCCCGGGCCTGTCGATCCGCACGATCGCCGTTTCGGTCGCGCCGGCCCCGAGGTTGGTCAGCGTCCAGCTGATCCGGCCGTTCGCAGGCGAATAGGAGGTGTTACCGCTCGACACGCTGATCTGCGCGAAGCCGGTCACATAGCCGCCCGTATTGAGCGAGTTGGGCAGATTGTCGGTGACGGTCACCGTGCCCGCGGGCGCACCGCCGATGTTGCTGGCGCGCAGGCGGATGTAGAAGCTGCTCGCGGACGCCGGAATCGCAAGTGCCGGAGACTGGGACCAGGGGCCGGCGGCGTCGAGCGAGACCTCCTTCGCAACGGTCAGATCAGTGGTGACCGTGGTCGCGCGCACGCCCGCGCCGCTGCAGTCGTTGGCCGTGTTGGTATCTAGGGGAGTCGCAAGCGATCCACCCGTCGATCCCGTGCACGCAGTGTTGTTGAGGTTCGTGTTGGCCGTGACGCTCGCGCGTGTGACCAGCGACAGGCTGAGTGTGCCGTTCAGCGCGAGCGTGCCCGTGCCGGTGGTTTCGCAGGTGATGATGTTCCCGACCTGCGCGCAGCTCCACGCCGCGTTGGACGAGACGAAGGTTTCGTCTGCCGAAACCGTGTCGGCGATCCGGATCGGCGTGCCGGGCGAATAGCTGAGCGCCGACGGACCGTTGTTCCGGACCGTGATGGTGCTCGTCATGTCGCCGCCCGCCGCCACGGGATTGGGCGTCTTGCTCTTCGAAACGCTGAGATCCGCGGTTGGCGGGACGATGCGGAAGGGCGCGGTCGACGTGTTGTTGGTCAGATCGGGATCGGCGAATCCAGCGGGCAGCGTGATCGTCGCGCTGTTGGTCTGGTTCCCGGCAGTGGCGCTGTTGGCCGTGACGGGAATCGCGAACGCACGGCTGGCGCCGCTCGCGAGCGCGCCGCCATTGCAGGTGACGGTCTGGCCGCTCCGGGTGCAGCCCCCCGGCAATGCTCCTATCGTGAAGTTCGCAGCGATCGTGTCGCTGATCGTGGCGCCGCTGACCGGTTGCGGCCCGTCGTTGAAGAGCGTCAGATCGATCGTCACGTTTGTGCCCTCGACGATCGTCGCCGGCATCGACTTGGCCGCACGGAGATCGCTTCCCTCCAGAATCGTCGTCACCACAGGCGCGGCCGCATTGTTGGTGCCGTTCGGATCGAGCACCGTCGGATTGGTCAGCGAGGCGAAGGCGTTGTTCGTGATCGTGCCGCTGGACTGGCGGATGACCCGGCCGGTGACGGTGATGGCAGGCAGCACGCCAGTAACGGCCGCGCCGCTATAGTTGCAGGTGATCGTCGTGCCGCCGTTGGAGCAGCTCCAGTTCGTACCGCCGGCGGACTGGTACTGGAAATCCGACGCGGGTGGGAGATTGTCGGTGAGCCGGATCGCCGAGGTCGTATCCGGTCCCGCGTTGGTGACGAGGATCTGGTAGGAAATGACGCCGCCCGCCGCGAGGGTGTTGGTCGGCAGTCCGTCATCCTTCACCACCGAAAGATCGGCACCGGCCTGCACCGCCGGGGTGACGGTGAGCGCGTCGTTCGCGGCGTTGGTGTCGCCTGCGGTCGCGCTCGAAATCGTCGCGGTGGTGTTCGCGGATCCCGTCGCAATGGCGGTCGCGTTATAGCTGAAGCTGCGGTCCCCCACAGCGAACGAGGCAAGGTTGCAGGTGAGCGCCTGCGAACCGATCGCGCCGGACAGCGAGCAGAAGGACGGAACGTCCCCAGCGTCGACGCGGAACCGGCTCGAGACCGCAATGGTGACCACTGCGTCCGAGACCGTGCCCGGACCGTTGTTGGTGACGCGCACGGTAAACTGCGTCTCGGCGCCGTTCGGAACGGGGTCCGGAAGCCAGCTATAGCCGGATACCTGTAGGTCTGCGGCGATCGCGGGCAAGGGCGCCAGCAAGGCAAGCACCACCAGAACGCGGCGCAACACCGACCAGCTGCTGAACGCAGCGCCAATACGCTTTTTCACATGATCCCCCGTTCGGCTCGGATGAGACGGACGCGGAACGGATGACCGGATTGGAGTTAATGATCTATAACCAAATGCCTGATTTTACACCATTTTACAAAAAGCGGCGGACCCGAAACGAGACCTCACGCATTGTCGCATCGTCGCTGCTTGAAGCGCCGTCGTAATATGTTGTCACGGCGCTTGCGGGGCGACGGCCCCCTGCCAGACGCCCCGCGCCGCCATAATGAGGAGCTCGAATTGCCCAGAATCTTCCGCGCGCAATTGCTGCCGCCTTCCACTTGCAATGGCCTTGGTTGACGCCGGCATGAGTTCAGTGCGGCGCGCCGCCAGACTTCTGGTGCATCTGGAACGGGAGAGAATTGGAGAAGGGCATGAGACCTCGCCGGGAGGGCTCCGCCCTGGCACGGCTGAAGCGCCCTCGTCGACGCCGGCGACGGGCAAGCGCTCCAAGTCAAAGCAGACTCCCGGCGCTGAACCGGCAGGCGAGCGAGGTGCGGCGGCGGCGATCGTCGGCTTCTACTGTTCCGTCACCACGCCGCCCGCGTCCCTATCCAGTTCTCGACTTCCGTCAGCTTGAATCTCGGTGCCCGGCGCCGCGGATTTCCGCTGCCCGATCCAAGTTCGTACTCGGGGGGAAAGCCCGGCGGCCGGCGCTTGCGCAAGCGGTCGATCTGGCGTCGGGAAAGCCGAGCCAGCTCCGCAAATTCTGCGACGGTGATCAACCGCGCATTGGTTAGCGCCTTGTCGGCGGCATCGATCCGGTGCCGGCGCGGCATCTCGATCTTCCTCGTCCGGCAAGAGTCGATTGACCTCAAGGCAGCGTCTCAGGTCGACGGTGCCCGCTGGCCCGTCGACGCTGGAACTCGCGGTCGCCCTCCAGAAATGCACTCAGCATCGCCGGAATGAGTTCGGTCAGCGGCTCCCGGACCTGATAGGTTTCGGCATAGGCGGCCGCATAGGCCTCGAGCCTTTGGTGCAGCTCGGGCATCACGCTGATCGACAGCTTGACCGGCGTCCGGTCCGGAAGCTTGCCCAGCTTGAGCTCTGCCATTTCACTGCCCTCCGCGCCAGCGGCGCGAGCACAAGATCCTTGTGCACGACCAGCCGCACCGGAGCGCCGGGTCGGATGGTAATCGTCGGCTGGATGTCGAGGTTGCGCAGCGTGATCCCGTCACCCGCCCGCGACACGTTGTCCTGCGTGAGCGGCGCAGCGCCTGAATGAGATCGCCATCGCCGGTAAAGGCGAGCTCGGAACCAACGCCGAGGAGCGTCGAGAGCGCCACGCCCTTGATCAGCTGCCAAGTACGCATGTCGACCTTGTCCTCGAGCCCGGCATAGCCCGACGGATCGGTCGCCGGCACATTGTCGATACGAAACGAGCTGCCGTCGGGCAGGACGATGAGCTGCCAGACGACCAATGCGCGCTTCTGTCCGAAGGCGACCACTGCCGCGCCTGGCGCGCCGTGCCCGCTGAATGTCGTCGTCCATGGTCTCGCTGCCCTTCGAATCTGGCGGCACATGGGCCGCCCGGGCTGTGACAAATGACGGGATGGCGGCGCCTGGCAGAGAGTCGAAAACGGGGGGAGCCGAAAACGACACCCCCTTCTCACGGTGACGGCCGCGGCGTCACCCGACGCCGCGGCCGCTTCGCTTAACGCGACCAGATCAGCTTGTGCTCGTCCTTGTCGCCCTGCACGAGCGTCGCGTAGATCGGCGCCGGCAGCGACGGGTCGTCGAGCTTCATCGACATATATTCGGCGCCGGTCTCGCGCGCCGCCTTGAGCCAGCCCGCGCCGATCTCGACCGCCGGCCTGCACCCGATGGTCGGACGCCTTGTCATGGTCCTTCTGCGCGGGCCGAAGCGTCGCCTTCACGTTGAGCGTCAGGGTCCGGATGGTGCCGGTATAGACGCCGCTCTCGTCGGGGATGAACGATCCAATCTGTGCCATGATGCCTTCTTCTTGCTCTCGAAGCCGCGCCAGTGCGGCCTCGATGGCGGTCGATCGGGCGGCGCGAGGCACGGGCCGCATCCAGCGGACCGGAGCGTGAGCGGAGGACGGCGGAGCCGGGCTTTCTTGCCCCGCGAGGAAGGCCTGGCACACGCCGGGGAAGAAAGTCCGGCGCAACCGTTGCGGCCCGGGACGCGCAGCCAGACCCGCGAGGAAACCGAGGCCGCGGTGCGGCCAAGAACATTCGGGAGAAGCATCGGCACGCGACTGTCGTTCCCGCTAGTGTTGCGCGCGCGCCGCCGCATGGCCGTTCCGACACGTCGAAGCCCGCTTTCTCCCGCGCGTGAGATCGCTAAAGAGTGCCCTCGGAGAGGAAGAAAAGGGTGTCGGACAAGATCAAGGGACTGGTCTCAGTGCTCGCGCCCGAGCCGATTTGCGACGGCTGCATCGTCGAAAAGCTCGGATTGACGGCGCCGCACCAGGCGAGCCACCGCACCCGCGCGCTGGCCGGCGAAGCCGGCTTCGAGCGCGCCGATGGCCGTTGCGCGACCTGCGGCGCCGACAAGACCGTAATCTGGCGCAACCTCCGATGACCGCCCTGCCCTTCCATTTCGCCTTCCTCGCGAGCGCATTCGGGCTGGCTGCCGTCGTGCCGGAACCGGAAGCGAGCGGACGGATCGTCTGAGTGGCGGACGGCGACACCTTCCGCCTGGAGAGCGGCGAGCGCATCCGCATCGCCGGGATCGACGCGCCGGAGACGCAGCCCGGCAATGCGAAATGCCGCGCCGAGATCGCGCGCGGTAAGGCGGCGACCGCGAAGGCAGTCGCGTTGCTCAAGGGGCGCGAGGTCAGGTTCGAGCGCGTCGGGCGCAGCTACAACCGTACCGTCGCGCGCGTGTGGCTGGGCGGCCGCGATCTTGCCGGCACGCTGGTCGAGACGGGCGCGGCGCGCTGGTGGCCGCGCGGGAAGTCCAAGCGGACCGGTGCAGGAATTAGACCTGCCGCGTCGCGCGAGTTCGTGCACATCCAATCCGCTTCCGAACCCGCTCTTCCACGGCATCGGTTGCGTTCGGTGATCTGCAACCAGGATGCAGCCCAGCATTTCGTCATGCACAACCCTTGGCCGCGCCAGCTCCGCGAAGTACCGCGCGCCATCGTGTCGCTCGAATATGCCGAGCTGTGCGGCGCTGCGCAGGCACTACTGATCCAATAGACGCTGCCCTTTGCCGTCACCCCCTCCGGTTCAAGTCTTGCTGTCGATTGTGCTTAAGCAATCGTGGTCAGCGGATTAGGTAAACTCACCTTCCGCACCTTCCCCGGCTGTCCGCGACCCGACAGCAGGCCTAGGGAAGGCTTGCAGGAGTGGAACCCCTATGTCCGCTATTCGTGTGCTGGTCGTCGATGATTCAGTGACAATCCGGGCCATGCTCGAGGAAGTGCTCGGACGCGAGCCGAACATCACGCTCGTCGGTTCGGCGGCGGATGCCGCGACCGCGATCCGAATGATTGATGAGCTCTACCCGCAAGTGACGACACTTGATATTGCGATGCCTGGCATTGATGGCTTGGCGTTGCTCGATGCAATTCACCTCCGTACCCATGCGATCATGCTGACCAGTCACGGCGAAGCCGCGGCGAATTCGATCGATCGTGGTGCGCTTGGTTTCTTCCCCAAGTCGGAGATCCTCAGGGATTCGAAGCGACTGGTAAAGATGGTCCGCAGTGCCGCTGAGGGTAAAGCTACAAAGCTGCGCAACGCCGCCTGATCTACCGCCTTCGCACCTGTCCGCGTCGCTTCCTGCGGCAAATTTCAGCCTTGTCGGATCGTCAACTCGCCGAGGCTTTCCGGCTCGGGTCCGCGGGTCGAACGACAGGCAATGGCCCCAGGCATTCGATGTGCAACCAACCTCAATCGACTGCACCGGCTTCCGGGATGATACAACCGCCGGAACGGTGCCGCCGAGCGGTGAGGTGTTTGCGCGAGGGGCGCGGCGGGGAGGTCGGCAATATATAACTGGGCTGGATGAACCTGCGGCGCCGTGCGACGGTCCTCCGCTCGGTGTTGCCGACGAAGGAATAGATTCGAATGAGAAGGGTTCTTGCCGCGATAGGATTTATCGCATCCGTGAGCGTCGCTTCTGTTCCGACGGTGGCTGTCGCTCAAGACTATCTCGGGACCCATCTAGAGGCCCAGCGTTACGACAATCTGCGGCGTCATCAGCAGAGAATTGCGCAGAAGCGGAAAGCCGAGCGGCGACCGGCGCTTTCGCCACATCAGCGCGCATGCGCGAAGCGATACCGCAGCTATGATCCGCGCAGCGACCGCTACCTGGTCCGGCCGGGTGTGACCGCCCCTTGCCGGCTGTGACGGGCAGGCGAGTCGGATGTAAGTTGGGCAGGGAAAGCTGTTTCTGGCGGCTGCTTCGTGCCCACTGCAGGCGTTCGAGGACCTGGTCACCAGCCCAAGAGAATATAGTATCGGGTCGAGTGTGGGTCGCTGCGAGGCGCGACAGCTCTCAGGATCGAATTGAACCGGCTCGAACGGCGACAATGGGGGCGTAAGCTGCCACTGCAACCGGGCCGGCGTGCATCCTCGGCAATGTGCCCTAACTCCGGTCGTTCCGGGAGCCCGCCGGCGCCGCCAAAAGCCGCCATTCGGTCGTCTAACGATCTGGCGGCAGCAATTGGGTGGAGAGCGGCTGGTCTGCTTTCGAGTTTGCGGATCGAGTTAGCGGCCGCGAGGCTCGGCCCTCTGATACAGCCAGCCCTCCGCCCATACGTGCGTCTGCAAACGGGAGGAAGTCCCTCAATTCGACAACCGAGGCCTCACCTATGCGCTAAGCCGGATCGTCACTACAACCCGTCACGGCGAGCAGCGGAATTTGAGGGGAGAGCCTGATGCGTCATTGGACTTTGTCGGCGCCGATCGGGGCTGCCATCTTGATCTCTAGCTCTGGCTCAGCGAGCCCGGCGCAAGGTGTGGTTTCAGGCAGCTATGTCCTGGACGAAGAACGGAGCGACGACGCCTTTCAAGCGATCGAGAGCGCTATTGCCGGCCTTTCCAACGCCAAGCGCCCTCTCGCTCGCATGAGGCTGCGCAAGTCCATTGCTACAAATAGAATTAGAATCTCGAGCACAGCAGGTCGCTTCTCGATCAAGTACGATGCCAAAACACCTATTGTCGTTTGGATAAGCGGAGAGCCCATCAAGTGGAAGCTCGTGGAAGAGCTTGTTTTCGATGTGTCGGCAAAAGCGAATGGTGAAGCCATTTCGCTAACATTCCGTGGGGACGACAGCGAGCGGACCACAGTGTATCGTAGCGTTGGGCAGCAGTTGGTGGAAGAGACAACCATCATCAGTCCACTGCTCTCTACGCCAATTCGCTATAAGCTCGTCTATAATCGAGCGAACTGACACGATCTACGAGTCGGACTTTCTGGTGAGAAGCCGTTGAACGGTCTTCGCCTCATAGATGCGGACGTCGGTCCAGATGATCTCTCGGCGTCTGCTTTGAGGCGCGCTACGATCGTGAACGAACGGCAACAACTGGGGCGTAAGCTGCCACTGCAACCGGGCCGGCCTGCACCGTCGGCAATGCGCCCCAAGTCGGTCATCCGGTCTGGCATCGACGTAATCCTGAAAGCGGACGCATTCAGGTCACGACACCACCAGGATCAAGAGGTAGCTCGAATCCGTTTGGGTCAGCCAAGCACGCCGTGTGCCACCTTGCAGCCGATCGATTCTCGGGACCATGAAGCCGCCGCCCGGCATCAAGGATGCGCGGCGACGTCCTGCTCAATCGCGGCGAATAGCCGGGTCTGGAACGGCGACCGTGCCGGATTGCCGTACATCGCTTGCGCCATGAACACGAAGGCACCGCGACGGGCCTTGTCGATCCAGAACAAGGTCCCGGCGGCGCCACCTCCACCTATCGTACCCGGCGGAATCAGCAGAGTGCGAAGCAGCGCGCGGGTGCCGGCACCGGCCGCTGCGCTCGGTTCCGCAAGGCCGGCCGGACGGATATCTCCGGTGGCAAGCCTCGCCGTCTCCGGGCGCATCACGCGGACGTCGCCGAGCGTGCCTTCGTCGAGCAGCATCCGGGCATAGCGCAAGAAATCGCGCGCGGTGGAGACGAGACCGCCACCGCCTGACAACAGCGCGGGCGGCGCCAGCCACACGCTGGTCGCGCGATCGTCGATCAACCGCATGTTTGCTGGCGCCGTCCGATCGGGCGGCGCGTCCGGCGAGGTGTTGGCGAAGCCCTCGGTCGCGTCATAGTTCGACGTGAGACGCCCGGCATCGGCGCGCGCGACCTGGAATCCGGTGGATGCCATGCCGAGCGGCCCAAACAGGCGTTTCAGGAGAAAGTTGCCATAGGACATGCCGGTCACACGCTCGATCACCAGCGCCATGACGTCGAAGCCGATCGAATAGTGCAGTACCGTCCCCGGCTCATAGGCGAGCGGGAGTTCGGCAACGCGTGCAACAAGCTCGTGGAGGGTCGCGGGCTGCCGGCCGTATCCCGGGCGCGCCAGCCCTTGGCCGAAATTGCCCGGCGTGATGCCGCGCTCACGGTAGAGCCGATGCAACGCCTCGCCGGCGTCGGAAGCGGGAGTCCAATTACCCAACCCCGAGGAGTCAGTGATCAAGTGGCGTATCGTCATCGTCCGGGTTGCCGGTCGCGATGTGAGGCCCTCGAAATTGGTCGCTACGCGCAGGTTGCGGAACTCGGGCAGCACGCTAGCGACAGGCTGATCGAGAGCGAGCACGCCATCCTCGATCAGCAGCAACGTCGCGATCCGCGTGACGTTTTTCGTCATTGAGTAGACGCGGCATATGCTGTTTTCATCCATGGCGATTGACGCGTCGAACGCCAAAGCCCCCGCGCTGCGGTAGGCGGGCGGCAAGTTCCCGGCCATCGCGCCGAAGCAAACGCCGGCGGCCCTATGCTCCGCGACAAAATCATCGAGCACCGCCTGCACCACCGCCCACGATCGCTCGAGTACAGCCGTCTGGGCCGACGCCACCCCGATCATCATTTTTGGGTGGGCGATCATCAGGGACGCGACGCCTGCGATGCAATGGCGACGGTTCAAGCTCAGGTAACTATGCATGTCGCCTCCGGATAAGAATCTTGACGGCGGTCGATCTGCGTGCCCAGTTTGTCCGTTAGTTCACTCTTCAGGCCCCATTTCGGTCATAACGGGAGACAGGGTGGCGATTTCCTTAGTGGCCGCGCCCCAAGGGGCTCAGGGCGCGAATTCGACCAGCGGCTTGCCCTTTTCCACCACGTACGTGGCGAGCTCGCTGCCCTTGGTCGTGCCTACATTTCGCGCGGAATGGAATGCGCCCTTTGGGACGAACAGGACGTCACCAGCTGCGAGAGTGACCGCCGGGCGGCCCTCGAGTTGATATTCGAGCTTGCCTTCGAGCACATAGATGATCTCCTCGCCGGGATGGCGGTGCGCCGGAAAGCTGGCACCAGGCGAGAAATCGATGCGCGCCTGGATTGTCTCCCAGCCGGGAATGGCGAGGTCGTGACGCTGAAGGTCGACGCGGGTAGAACCCGGCGGGCGCGCAGGCGGCGTTTGCGCCGTCGAGGCCACGGCGCTGCCGATCAGCGCAATTGCTATGAGGTACCTGACGCGCACTTCGATTCTCCCACAAGGTTACAGAAGCCCGGGCGCCGCCAGCCGGCGACGCCCGGGCGGCGCGTTCAACGAACCGATCTGAATCCCGCCCGCATCTCCTCCACCAGATAGCCAGGCTGCTCGAAGGCGGCGAAATGCCCGCCCCTGGGAAGGCGATTATAGTGGATGAGCTTTGGATAGGCCCGTTCCGCCCAACTTCGCGGCGCCTGGTTGAGCTCGTCGGGGAAGGCGCTTACCGCTATCGGTGCCCGGACGCCGATCGGCTCGAAGAACCGGACATTGTTGTGCTCGACCCCGAAGCCCGGCGATGTGCGCGGCAGCGCTTCCCAATAGAGCCGTGCGCCCGAAATGGCGGTGTTGGTCAGCCACGTGATCGTGATATTGTCGAGCACGTCGTCACGGGTTAGCCCCTCGGCGACGCCGTCGAACACACGGGCGATCATCCGGTAGCTCGAAATGTCATGATCGAGGAACCACGCGGCGAGGCCCACGGGCGAGTCCGCGATCCCATAGAGGGTCTGCGGGCGTTGCCCCATTTGCTGGGCGTAGGCGATACCGTGTGCGAAGAAGAGCTCGAGCCGCTCATAGGCCCAGCGTTCGTCGTCGGTGAGACCGGCGGGCGGGCCCTCGCCGGCGCGCAGTGCGTCGAAGACTTCCGGCGGTGCCGTGGACGGCATGTTGGTGTGGATCGCGAGAAGCTCGGGGGGCGCGATCGCACCGAGGATCTCGGTCATCAGCGCACCCCAATCGCCGCCTTGCGCCACGAAGCGCGTATAACCTAGCCGTTGCATCAAGGTGCGCCAGGCATTGACGACCCTCGGCGGATTCCAACCGGCGGCGGTCGGCCGGCCGGAGAAACCATAGCCGGGGATCGAAGGGATCACGACGTCAAAGGCGTCAGCCTCCGTGCCTCCATGTGCGGTCGGATCGGTCAGCGGCCCGATGATCTTGAGCTGCTCCACAACGGAACCGGGCCAGCCGTGGGTGATGATCACGGGAAGCGCGTTGGCATGCCTCGACTTCACATGGATGAAGTGGATGTCGAGCCCGTCGATCTCGGTGATGAAATTGGGAAGGGCGTTGAGGCGGGCCTCACATTTTCGCCAGTCATACTCGTCGGCCCAGTAGGTGGCGAGCTTCTGCATCGTGGCAAGCTGCACGCCTTGCGTATCGTCCGGAACCGTCTCCCGATCGGGCCAACGCGTCGCCAATATTCTGCGCTTGAGATCGGCGAGGTCATCGTCGGAGGCGTGAAACTCGAACGGCCGGATGGCCGCCTCTCCCGATTCAGTCAGCATGAAGGTCTGCTTCTGGCCATCGTCGCCTTCCAGCGACGATCGTTGCTCCGGGGCCGGCTGTGGGGTCGCGGTCGTTAGCTCCGGCTGCGGCGATGCGGTGTTTTCTGGCTGGGTCATAGTCGCCTCCTTGTCCGCAAGGCGAGAGTCATACCCCCCTTCCGAACGCTGCGAGAAGCCGGCCGACAGGGCCGGCGCCGAGGTCTCGTGAGAGGTCAAAAATGCGGGTATCGGTCCGTCGCAAATTCGACTCAGTCCCGGACGACCAATCATAGCATTCCTGAGACCACCCCCTACAACGAATTCGGGCGTCCATGCCGCTCGGGATCCCGGGGATGCTCCTGACGGGCACCAGGGTGGCGCCGAAATTGATTCACCGCCGCTTTCGACGTCAGAGGCATCGTGCGCGATAGCACGCTTGCTGCTGGCCCGGTGTCCAAAACAGGTATGAAGTGCTCTCGGCAAAGGGTGTCGCAGGCGGGCCCATCGTCGCGGATATAGGGAACGGCAGCTTAGCGATGCGAGCACCCGAAAGCTGTCAGGCCGCAAATGGTCAACTCCGGGCACCGTCGCCTGATGGCACCTATGCGCCCCGTTGCGGACGTTCGGGACCGTTCGTGCTGCTCCCGAAAGCAGACATTCGTTCAGGTGCTCGCCGGATGACCGCTTCCGACCCAATTCGCGACATTAGCGGGCGTCTGCTTCGACCCATTATGGGCGCTCACTAGACACTCACCGGCTGTGTGTGGGCGGTGCTACCAATGGTGAACGCGTTAAGAGCCTTACCCGCTCATCATGCAAAATCCGGCAAACACTGACCGACCCTAGCGAGCCGCACCAGAGTCACGAGTGAGGGCGCTTCACCGCCTGTTCATTCTTCGCCATCGATTGCTACGGCAATCTATTCTTGCTCGGGGGAACGACATGAGTGTGGAGAAGACGATCCTCGCGGGACTTCTCGCATTGTCGGCCCTCCCGGCAACAGCTTATGCCTCCACCCGGACCCCCACAACTGAACAAGCCCCAGCCGCACCAGCAGTCAGACAACTCATCGATCGTGCGGCGGCACGGTTCCTTCGCGAGAATCCGCAGGCAGTAGGAGTCACGGTCGGCGTTCTAATCAACGGTCAGAACCATATTTACAGCTACGGAAAGGCGCGGTTGGGGCAGAATCGTCGGCCAGCGCTCGACACGATCTATCCGATAGCCTCGATCACGAAGACTTTCACTGGGACGCTGCTGGCTCAAGCTGCGGTCGAGCACCGCCTCAATCTTACGGATGATGTTCGCAAATATCTGGACGGTGAATACCCGAACCTCGAATTCGCTGGGCACCCAATTCGTCTCTTCGATCTGCTCGATCACCGTTCGGGTCTGCCCTTCATTCTCCCCGATCGACCCGAAACCAGCCCGGATTTCCATGGGGACGACCGTCCCTGGAGTGCGCGTGTCGCTGAAATCGGCAGGACCTACGATAAAGCCCAGTTCCTCAGCGATCTGCACACCGTCAGGCTGACGGCCGAGCCGGGCTCGGAATTTAAATATTCGAACGCGGCCGCCCAGCTGGCCGGTTACATCATCGAGCGCGTGTACGGCCGGCCGTACGAAGTGGTTCTTCGCGACAAGGTCCTGATCCCGCTGGGGATGAGGAACACCGGGATAACAATCCAAAAGCGTGCGCTGCCCAGGTTGGCCGTCGGGTACGATGAAACCGGCCGGCCGATGCCTTACGTGCCCGATTGGCTTCAAGGCGCTGGCGCGATCAAATCTACGGCCGGAGACTTGCTGAAATATTTGCGATGGCAGATGGCTGAGACAGATCCCGCCGTGAAGCTTTCGCACCAGCCGGTACTCACGCAAGGGAACTATAGCGCGGGTCTGAATTGGCAGATTCTCAGCAATTCATCGCGACGTCTCATCTGGCAGGAGGGGAATATCGATGGCTTCAATGCGCTCTGCATCCAACAACCCGAATTGAGAATCGGCCTGATAATCCTTGCCAACGAAGAGGACCGAAAGAGTGCTCACGGCAACAGTGTGATGGCCAATGAGATACTGAGCGGCCTGGATCGGCGGGCAATCACTCTCCCGTGAAATGAGTCGCAAGGCTAGACCACTCCCGTCCGAAAGCTGCTGGTCAGCAGACGGCCCAAATCCGGCTATTGGCTGCGTTGGGTCGCAATATCCGCAACCGGGGATTCGACGCCTGCCTGAACGAACGACCGCTTTCCGGCCGGGCCTGAGCGGCGCCGATTCCGAGGCGGAGAATCGGCTGCTCGGCATGACCGAGCATCTGGCTGAGATGGATCAGCGGATGCGCATTGTTCGTCCAGCGCGCGGCGCAGGCCGCCCATTGCGCCTCGCGCTCCGTGTCGTGGGAAGGACTTCCGGGCATAGCCATGTCCGGCATGGCGCAGCCACCGCGGCAGGGCGAAGCTTGCCGCTGGCAAATTCGTTCCTTGTTTGTTCCAATGAGGCATGACCCGACTCGATTCAGACACCCTCGGCGCGATTGCCCGCGCGATCGAGGACGCGCCGCTGGCCTATCGCAAGGGCCTCGCCGCATCGACGCCGCGCGAGCGGCTGCGTGCCGTCGATGCGCTCGCCGGCTGGATCGGCGCCCGGCTGGCGCCGCCGCCCAGCTATCACGACGGGCAATTGCCGTTGCCGATCGACGGCGGCCTCGCCTGACCCCGTAGTCAGGGCGCGGCTTCGCGGGCGGCGACATCGCCCGGCGCGCGCCCGAGAACCGCGCGCAGCATGATCCGGGTCCGGGTCGCGGCGCAGTCATGGCCATGACCGCTGAAGTGTAGCGCGGGGCGGGATTATAAGAAGATTATAATGCTGATATAATTCGATTGTTTGGCCCGCAGCCCCCCATGTAGGGCGGCAGCACGAACGCCAGGCGTGAGAAACATGCTTGGGGCATGCGCCGTCGCCTTTAGCCGAAGCCTGGACATGCGCGACGGCCACCCGGCAGCGGATGCCTGTTCGTAAGCGCCCGAGCGGAATCCCGAGGTCACAACACGTCATTGCGACGCATTAGCAGAATATCGACATCAATCGACCGCGCAAGAGACATATCGCTTGCAAGGACAGGCGAGGCACGCTGACGCCTCTACGCCGCCATGGCTCGACGTCGATTCCGCCCCCGCGCCACGATCGATTGCCTCCCAGCATCTATCTTCGCCGTAGGCAGAGGCGCGCCGAGTGCGTCACCGACGGGGGTCGCTCTTTGCGACGTCTGCAACGGCGATTATTGGGCCGATAGCCGCCCGGCAGCTTTCAGGCATCCGGGCAACGATAGCTGCCCGGGCGCGCGTACCAACGCCGGTTCTCGAGGTCACTGGGGATCTTCTCCGCTGGCGAGCATTTGCGAGCGGGAAGAGCGAAACCCGGCGTGTCTGGGAGCCATTCAAGGACGCGTGGCGATCGACTTTCTGCTCCTCGCCGGAATTGCTCCACCCCTAGTTGAGCCGTCTGCTGCCTCACGGAATAAGGAGCAGCTTGCCCGTGGTGGCACGGCTTTCCATCGCCTCGTGCGCCTCCGCGGCATCCGACAAGGCGAAGTCGCGAGCCGGCGCGACCCGCAGCTTGCCCGCACGGACCCAGTCGAACAGGCGCGTCGTCCGAACGCGCAATAGTTCGGGCGTGTGGATATGGTCGGAAAAGACGGCGTAGCCGAGCTTGATGCTGCGCGGCAGGCTCATGATGTCGATCCGACCCGGGCCACCCAGCACCGGACCATACCAGCAGAAGGTCCCGGAGCGACGCAACGAGGCCAGGGATCCGTCGAAGGTCGCGGGACCAGAGCCGTCATAGACGACATGCGCGCCCTCCCCGCCCGTGAGGCGGAGTATCTCGGCTGCGAAATCGCCCTCGGCATCGACGATCACATGGTCCGCGCCGGCCGCCCTGGCGGCGTCGACCTTGGCCGCGCTGGAAACCCGACCGATCACGGTGCCACCGCGCAGCTTGATGATCTGGGTGAGCAACTGCCCCAGCCCGCCGGCGGCGGCATGCACCAGGGCGACATCGCCCGGCTGTACCGGATAGAAGTCGGTCGCGAAGTGGCTGGCAGTTAGCCCCTGCATCATCAGCGAGGCCGCGGTGCGATCGTCGATATCATCGGGCACCGGCACGAGCGCGGCGGTGGGAATGACGATCCGCTCAGCATAGCTGCCCGGAGCATAGACCCAGGCGACGCGCTGCCCGAGCGCGAGATCGGCTACGCCCTCGCCCAGCGCCGCGACACGCCCGGCGCCCTCGACGCCCAGCGCACGCGGCAGCGGCATCTCATGCCACGCCATGCCCTGGCGCACACCCACGTCCATGAAGTTCACGCCGCTCGCGGCGACCTCGACCAACACCTCGCCCGGGCCCGGGACAGGTTCCGGCAGGTCCAGCAATTCGAGCACCTCGGGTCCGCCGATCGCGGTCATCGCAATGGTCTTCATCTTGAAACTCCTTGTTGAATGATCGTTCCAGAATTGGGCAAAAAAAATCAGCGCAATACGCGCAGGGCGAGATCGACAAGCGCGGAGATCTGCTCCGGCTCGGCGCCCGCGCGCGCGGCGAGGCGGAGGCTGGAGAGCGTCGTGATCAGGAAGGTCGCGAGGTGGTCGAGGTCGAGATCGGCCGCGACGTCGCCCTGCGTCTGCGCCTTGGCCAACGCGTCCTTCACTGCGCGGGTCAGCGTGGCGCTCGAAGCCTCACGAAGCTTCACCAGCTCGGGCCGCGAGCAGCCGAACTCGACCGTCGCGCTGAGGCCAAGGCACGCCCGGCTCGCCTCGCCTGCCACGCGATCGAGCATTGCGCGAATACCCTCGATCGCGCGCTCGCGGCTCGCCAGTATCTCGGCATGCGTTCGCACTTCTTCCTGCGAATAGCGCTTCACCGCCGCGCGGTAGACACCCCATTTGTCGCCGAACGTGTCGTACAGACTCTGCCGGCCGATCTTCATCGCATCGACGAGCATCTGCGCCGAAGTGCCTTCGAAACCATGCTCGCGAAACACCGCTATCGCAGCCTCCACGGCGGTATCTACATCGAATTCCTTGGGACGAGCCATGACGAAGAGATAATGTACTGGAACGATCGTTCAAGATGTGTTTGAGAGCCGGGATGGATTCTCTCGCACGCCCGCTCCGATGATCGCACCGCGCTGGTATCGCGCCCTCGACCCGAATGGTCGCCGCGCGTTCCGCAGCACCTATGCCGGGTTCAGCGTCGACGCGATGAACGTCCAGCTTTATTCGTTCATCCTGCCCCTGCTGCTGACGCTCTGGCACCTGTCGCCCGCGGCGGGTGGATTGCTGGCAACGGTGATGCTCGTCGCCTCCGCGGCTGGCGGATGGCTGGCGGGCCTGGCTTCCGATCGGTTCGGGCGCGTGCGCGTGCTGCAGCTGACCATCGTCTGGATGTCGCTCGCCACCCTGTGCTGCGGGCTGGCGCAGAATTTCGAGCAGTTGCTCGTCGCGCGGACGCTCCAGGGCTTCGGTTTCGGCGCCGAATGGGCGGTCGGCGCGGTGTTCATGGGCGAAATCGCCGCCGCCGCGACGCGCGGCCGGCTCGTCGGAACCGCGCAGAGCGCTTGGGCGGTCGGCTGGGGCCTGGCCGCCGCCACCTCCACCATCGCCGTCGCGCTGCTGCCGCCGGAACTGGGCTGGCGCGCCGTCTTCTTCATAGGCTTGCCGCCGGCGCTGGCAATTTTCGTTGCCCGCCGGCGGCTGGTCGAGTCCGCCACCTTCCTCGCCGCCCCGGACGCCGAGGCGTGGCACCGTATCTTCTCGCGCCGGATGTGCGGCAACACCGCCCGGGGCAGCCTGCTCGCGATCGGGACGCATAGCGGCTATTGGGCACTCGCCACCTGGTGGCCGACGATGCTGCGGCTCGAGCGCGGCATGAGCTCCGCGCAGGCCGCCACGCACATGGCGGTGCTCGTCGCCGGATCGCTCGCGGGCTATATGCTCGGCGCCGCGCTCGCCGACCGTATCGGGCGCCGGGCGACGCTCGCTTCGTTCGCGCTCGGCGGAATCGCCACCGTGTTCGTCGCGACCGAAACGGAGATTTCCGACGCCGTGCTGCTTGCGATCGGGGCGCCGCTCGGGCTCTTCGCGATGGGACTCTACAGCGCGATCGGGCCGGTGCTGAACGAGCTCTACCCGACGCGGCTGCGCGGATCCGGTCTCGGCTTCTGCTACAATGTCGGGCGCGGCGTGGCTGGGCTCGCTCCTTTCGCGGTGGGCGGCAGCATCGCTGCCTTCGGCATCGCCCGTTCGATCGGCATCTATGTGTCCGTGGCCTATGCGCTGGTGCTGCTCGCCGCGGGGTTGCTGCGCGAGACCAGGGGTATGGAATTCACGCCCATGTTGAAGGGCGCCTAGAAGCCGAGCTCGGTGAGGCTCGGCTGGTCGGCGGGACGCGGTCCTTCCGGCCAGCGCAGGGCACGCGCATGCTCCTGGATGGGATGCTCGTTGGCGGCGGTGAGCCGGCGCCGGACCAGTCCGGCATCGTCGAACTCGACCTCCTCGCTGCCATAGACGCGAAACCAGGTGCCGCTATCGTTGCGGAACTCCGCGGCGTGGCGCGTGCTGAGCCGTTGTTCGCCCTCCGCCCACAGCTCGATGACCATGCGAAGCTCGATCTCGCGGCGTAGCTGGCGCTCGAGGAAAATGCGGATCTGCTCGCGCCCCCACAGGAAATTGACGCGGTTGCGCCACTGACAGTCGATGGTGCTTCCGAGCAGGATCGCCTGCAGGTCGCGGCTGTTCCAGGCGTCCTCGGCAGCGCGGACGTGCTGCTCCATCGCCGGACTGAATCGGGGCATCGGGCTTTCCAACCTCTTCGGGACATCCCACGGTCTAGGCCGCGTGCCCCTGCAGGAGCCAGTTAGACGCTGTTAGTTTTCGAGAAGGACGGGGCTCGCTCACAGCAGATCATAGCGATTAACGGGCGCCTCCATTCCGACGAGGCTATCAACGCACCGTTCCATGCCGCCGAAAGGATCCGAGCCATGTCGAAGCCTTTGTCCGAGACCTTCACCGATCGCCGCAGCTTCTTCCACGGCGCCGCCGCGATCGCCGCGGCGCTGGCCGGGGGCACCGTGCCGACAGGGGCGGCAGCGTCACCGCCGCTGTCACCTCTTTCCCCTCTCGGGCCGCTCAAGCAGGTCGATGCCGGGGTGCTCAGCATCGGCTATGTCGAGATGGGGCCCGCTTCGGGGCCGGCGATCCTGCTCTTCCACGGCTGGCCCTATGCCATCGATGCCTTCGCGGAGGTGGCGCCGCTGCTCGCCGCGCGCGGCTATCGCGTGATCGTGCCGCATCTGCGCGGCCATGGCACCACCGTCTTCCGCTCGGCCGAGACGCCGCGCAACGCCCAGCAGGCCGCGCTCGCGGCGGATGGGCTCGCGCTGATGGACGCGCTCCGAATCGAGCGGGCGATCGTCGCCGGATTCGACTGGGGCGCGCGCACCGCAGACATCATGGCGGTCCTGTGGCCCGAGCGCTGCAAGGCGCTGGTCTCGGTCAGCGGCTATCTGATCGGCAGCCAGGCCGGCAACGTCAAGCCGCTGCCGCCGCAGGCCGAGCTGCAATGGTGGTATCAATTCTACTTCGCGACCGAGCGCGGCAAGGCCGGCTATGCCGCGAACACCAAAGCATTCAACCAGCTGATCTGGCAGCTGGCCTCGCCGAAATGGAAGTTCGACGCCGCGACCTTCGACCGCTCGGCAGCCGCGTTCGACAATCCGGACCATGTCGCGATCGTGATCCACAATTATCGCTGGCGGCTCGGGCTCGCCGAGGGCGAGGCGCAGTATGACGTAGTCGAGGCGAAGCTCGCCGCCGCGCCGCCGGTGACGATCCCGTCGATCACCATGGAAGGCGACGCCAACGGCGCGCCGCACCCCGAGCCAGCGCAATATCGCGCCAAATTCACCGGCCCCTATGAGCACCGCCGGATCACCGGCGGGATCGGCCACAATCTGCCGCAGGAAGCCCCGGCCGCCTTCGCCAAAGCCGTGCTCGATGCCGCTCGGCTGGCCGGCTGAGGAGCAGGACACATGAAGCATCTTGCAACCTGCGGCCTCGCGTTCGCGATGCTGGTCTTCGGGGTTTCGGCGGTGGTCGCCGCCCAGCGCCTCGATGACCAAAGCTCTCCGCTCTATGGGGTCAAGCTCCCCGAGGGGTATCGCGATTGGAAGCTGATCAGCGTCGCGCACGAGGCGGGCAAGAACAACGATATCCGCGCCATTCTGGGCAATGACATCGCAGTGAAGGCCTTTCGCGAAGGCAAGCGCCCTTTTCCCGAAGGCGCCGTCATCGTGCGACTGGCGTGGCGATTTGAATCCTCGCCGCGCAACGACAGCGTCTTTCCCGCGCCCCAATCCTTCGTCGCCGGAGTGCCGGTTAACGTGCAGGTCAGCGTCAAGGATGCGAGGCGCTACGCCGCGAGCGGCGGCTGGGGCTATGGCCAGTTCGAGAACGGCGTGGCGAACCACGACCCCGCGCTCACCCGCGCCTGCTTCACTTGCCATGCGAAGCTCGACGCACTGGACAAGAATGCGGACCTCGTCTTCACCGACTATTCGCAATAGGGATCGCCCGCGACCGGCGACGCAGGGGCGAAGCCGGCCGCGGGCGTGGCGCCGGCGGCGTTGGGGGGAACGCCGGCGCTCAGCTCATCGGGCGGTCGCCGCCTTTTCGATCAGCCCGGCCACCGTCGCCGCGTGCGAAACCATCACCACATGCGAGGCGCCCTTCACCACCACCGTATCGCGCGACTTCGCCCGATCGGCCATGAAGGCCAACGCGGCAGGCGGGATGTTCCGGTCCTTGTCGCCATAGACGAACCACGAAGGGACGTGCTTCCACGCGGGCGCTGTGGACGCTTCTCCCAGCGCCGCCTCAGCGATCGGGCGCTGGCCGGCCGCCATCAGCCGCGCCTCGGTCGCGGGCACGTCCGCCGCGAACTGATCGTGAAAACGTGCCTGGAGGATGTAGAGGTCGTTGCCGCCGCTCGCGAGCTTGACCGGGGGCGCCAGCGTGGGCGGCAGGGTGCTGCCCGGGAACTTGCCGGTCAGGCCGAGCGCGGTCTCGCCGGCCTCGGGCGCGAAGGCGGCGACATAGACCAGCGCCTTGACGTTCGGCGCGCCCTCGGCCGCCTCGCTGATCACCGAGCCGCCATAGCTATGGCCGACGAGCACGACCGGACCCGGGATGCTGTCGACCAGACCGCGCACCGCGTCGGCATCGGCACGAACGCCGCGCAGCGGATTGGCCGCGGCGACCACGGTGTAGCCGTCGCGCTCGAGAATGGTGATCACGCCGTTCCAGCTCGACGAATCCGCAAAGGCTCCGTGTACGAGCACCACGGTCGGTTTCGCGCTTTGCGCCTGCGCAGCGAGCGGCAGCGCGGCGGCGAGCAACAGCCCGCCGGCAATCAGCTTCTTCATGTCGGGTCTCCTTCGGAATAGGGGTCAGACGAGCCTGACGACGGCATCGATATTGCCCTTGATCGCCTTCGAATAGGGGCAGGTGCGGTGCGCGGCCTCGATGAGCTGGCGCGCAACCTCGAGCTCCACGCCGGGGACGCTCACATTCAGCCGGGCGGCGAGCGAATAGCCGTCCTCGCCGTGGCACAGATCGACCTCGGCATCGATCGCGAGGCCCGTCGGCAGGGTCATACCCTTGCCCTTCGCGGCGATCGCCATCGCGCCTTCGAAACAGGCCGACCAGCCGGCAGCGAACAGCTGCTCGGGATTGGTGCCGGCGCCGGGACTGCCGGGGACGGCGAGCGCGATATCGAGACGGCCGTCCGAGCTGCGGGCGGCGCCCTCGCGGCCGCCGGTCACATGCACGTGCGCGGTGTACAGGGTCTTGATGTCGGACATGGTGCTTCTCCTTGGGATCGAGGGCCTAGCGAAGCGGACGGAAGGCGGCGCGGACTTCCTCGCTGAACAGCGTCGGCTGTTCCCAGGCGGCGAAATGGCCGCCGTTTCTCGCTTCGTTGAAGTAGTAGAGATTGGTGTAGCAGCGCTCGGCCCAGCTCCTGGGGGCGCGGAAGATCTCGCCGGGGAACACGCTCACCGCGACCGGCAGGTCGATGATGCCGCGTGCGTTGAAATTGTTGGAGTGATCCTCCCAATAGATCCGGGCGGCGGATGCGCCCGTGCCCGTGAGCCAATAAAGCGAGAGGTCATCGAGGATCGCGTCCCGGCCGAGCACCCGTTCGGGATTGCCGGCGGGATAGGTCCACTGGCCGATCTTCTCGTACATCCACGCGGCCATGCCGACCGGCGAGTCGACGAGCGAATAGCCGATCGTCTGCGGCCGCGTGTTCATCATCGCAGCATAGGCCGCGTTGTCGCGGTAGAAGGCTTCGAGCTGGTCGAATGCGCCGCGCTCCCCGGGAGTCAGGGTCGCGGGGGCGGAATCGCCGGCGGCGAGGATCTTCGCGATGCCGGCGGGAACGACCGCGGGCATGTTGAGGTGGATGCCGATCAGCCCGGGCACATGCTGGAGCGCCATGCGCTGCGAGATCACCGAGCCGCAATCGCCGCCCTGGCTTACGTAGCGGTCATAGCCGACTCGTTGCATGAGCATCGCCCAGACGCGGCCGATATGATCCGATCCCCAACCGGGCGTCGTCGGTTTGCCCGAGAAGCCGAAACCCGGGATCGACGGGATCACCAGGTGGAACGCGTCCTCTGCCTTGCCACCATGCGCAGTCGGGTTGGTCAGCGGATCGATGACCTTGAGGAACTCGAGGATCGAGCCCGGCCAGCCATGGGTGAGGATCATCGGCAGCGCATTTTCGTGTCGCGAGCGGACATGGATGAAATGCACGTCGAGACCGTCGATCCGGGTCAGGAACATCGGCAGCGCGTTGAGCCTCGCCTCGATCTTGCGCCAGTCATAGCCCTGCGCCCAGTAGCGCATCAGCGGCTCGAGCGTCTGGCGGCGCACGCCCTGACCGTCATCGGGAACCGGTTGGGTATCGGCCCAGCGGGTCTCGCCGATCCGCCGCTGCAAAGCCCGAATGTCCCGCTCCGGAATAACGACTCTGAACGGTCGGATAGCGCTGTCTTCACCCTGGGCGCGTACTGCGGAAGGCATGGCACTGAGCGCCCCTGCCAAGCTCGCTCCGACGACGAACTGCCGGCGCGAGGGTTGATCTGCAAACATTGGGCTCTTCTCCGATCTGGTGCGGCCAGATGTAGAGGAGCGGCGCAGCGGCGCTCGTTAAGTGCGGTGATGCGGCGTTAGCGTTCGCGAGGGGAACAGGCGTACCGCACCCACTTTCAGGAACTAACGCGCACCCGGTGATGGCTAACGGGCGGCGCCCGCGCCGACGGCCTATTATCCGCGGGGACCGGAAGCAGGAGGCACGCACCATGGACCAGAGACGCTCGCCTGGCTTTGCAGCCGCCGCAGTCGTGGCGGCCGCCGCCGCCACCGCCATCTGCTTCGGCGATGCGCTCGGCCTCGCCCGATCCCCCGCCAGAGCCAGCAATGCCATCACCGGCGCGCCCTTCAGCGCGACCTCGCGCCCGATAGAAGTATTGGAGGACGCCGCGCCATGGCTTCTCCCCGCACCGGAAGGCCCCAAGTCGCTGCGCGGCAAGGTCGTGATCGTCAATTTCTGGACCTATTCGTGCATCAACTCGCTGCGCGCGCTTCCCTATCTGCGGGCGTGGAGCGAGCGCTACGCGAATAAGGGGCTCGAGGTGATCGGCGTTCACGCGCCCGAATTCGGCTTCGAGAGAGACCCCGCGAACGTCCGTCTCGCCACAAGTCGGCTCAATGTCCGCTACCCGAACCTGCAGGACAATGACTATGCGGTGTGGCGCGCCTTCGCCAACCGGGGCTGGCCCGGCATCTATTTCATCGACGCCCAGGGCAAGGTGCGCGGCTATCGGCTCGGCGAGGGCGGATATGACGAGGGCGAGCAGCTGATCCGCAGGCTGCTGGCCGAGGCCGGTCACGACGTCTCCGACGTGCCGCTGGCCCCGATCGCGGGCAAGGGCTTGGAGGCGCGGGCCGACTGGGCCGATCTGGGTTCGCCCGAAGCCTATCTCGGCTATGCCAAGGCCGCCGGCTTCGCCTCTCCGGGAGGTTTCCGCAATGATGCCGCGCGCAACTATGGCCCCGCCGCGACCCTGTCGCGCAACCGGTGGGATCTGGCGGGCAGCTGGAGGGTCGGCGGCGAATACGCGTTGCTGGAGAGCGGCCCGGGCACCATCCGCTTCCACTTCCACGCCCGCGACGCGCATCTCGTGCTGGGCGCTGCGGCCGACGGCCGCCCGGTTCGCTTTCGCGTGACGATCGACGGCCGGGCCCCCGGCGCCAGCCGCGGCGTGGACGTCGATGCGGCCGGCTGGGGTGAAGTGAAGGAGGATCGGCTCTACCAGCTGGTCCGCCAGCCCGGCGAGATCGCCGATCGCACCGTCGCGATCACATTCTCGCGCCCCGGCGCGCGCGCCTATGTCTTCACCTTCGGTTGAGAGGAGCAAGAGCATGAGACGAACCTGGCTGGTGACCGGCAGCTCGCGCGGCTTCGGCCGCGCGCTGTGCGAAGCGATCCTCGATGCAGGCGACAATCTGCTGGCGACCGCGCGCGATCCCGATGGGCTCGCTGGCCTCGGCGACGGCTGTCCCGGTAGGCTCGCCACTGCGCGGCTCGACGTGACGTCCGAGGAGGACGCCACCGCCGCTGTGGCCACGGCCATCGATGCGTTCGGCGCGCTCGACGTGCTGGTCAACAACGCGGGCTATGGCGACGTCGGCTCGGTCGAGGACACCTCGATCGACTCCTTCCGCCGCCAGATCGACACCAACCTGTTCGGCACGATCCTCATGACCAAGGCCGTGATCCCGCACATGCGCGAACAGCGCCGCGGCCACATCGTCCAGTTCTCCTCGGTCGGGGGCCGGGTCGGCGCGCCGGGACGCGCGCCCTATTCCGCGGCAAAATGGGGAGTCGAGGGCTTCTCCGAAGTGCTCGCACTGGAGATGAAGCTGATCGGCGTGCGCGTGACGATCGTCGAGCCCGGCGGCTTCCGCACCGATTTCGCCGGATCCTCGACCATGCTCGATGCGGGCCGTGCCGAATATGACGCCGTGGTCGGCAATGCCGCGCGGATGCAGGAGGCCTATCACGGCAAGCAGCCCGGCGATCCGCGCCTCGGCGCGCAGGCGATCCTCGAGGTGGTCGCCTCCGACGCGCCGCCGCTGCGCCTGCCGCTCGGCAGCGATGCCGTCGCCGCGATCGAGCACAGCGACAGAGCCCGGCTCGACGAGCTGGAGCGCTGGCGGGCGCTCAGCGTCTCCACCGATTTCCCAAGAGAATAATCGCCCGGCAGGATTGAGACGCGCCGCCACGCGCGGCATGGATCGGCCGACCGGACAGGGGTAAGGGCAGATCGTGGCGGACCTGGATCAGCAGCTTGGCGAACGCATATGCTTCGGGCCCTTCTGCCTGTCCCCGGGGGCGCGCCTGCTCACCCGGCATGGCGAGCCGGTCGAGATCGGCGGCCGCTCCTTCGACCTGCTCGTAGTGCTCACCGAGCAGCCCGGACGTGTGCTCTCCAAGCGCGAACTGCTCAAGCGCGTCTGGTCGGACGTGGTGGTCGAGGATGGAAGCCTGCGCTTTCACATGGCGGGGCTGCGCAAGCTGCTCGGCGACGGGATCGACGGCGTGCGCTACATCGCCACGCAGGTCGGCGTCGGCTATGCGTTCGTGGCGCCGATCGAGCGCCAGGGCGGCACGGCCCCGCGGCGCCCGGAAGATAGCGCCAAGGCCGCCGGCACGAACCTGCCTGCGCGCCTGCCTCATCTGATCGGGCGCGAGCGCGACGTGGAGTTCCTCGTCGACAGGGTCGCCGATACGTCGCTCTTCTCGATCGTCGGTGCAGCGGGCGTCGGCAAGACTTCGCTCGCCGTCGAAATCGGCCACCGGCTGGCCCCCATGTTCGAGGATCAGGTCGCCTTCGTCGACTTCAGCATGATCGAAAACATGGCGGTGGTGCCCTCGATGATCGCCGGCGCGATGGGGATCGCGGTCCAGGGCGAGGATCCGCTTGCCGTGATCCTCGGCCATATCCGCGACCGTCCCTTCCTGCTCATCCTCGACAATTGCGAGCATGTCATCGAGGCGGTCGCGGGCATCGTCGAGCGGATCGTCGAGGAGGCGCCCCGGGCACGGGTGCTGGCCACTTCGCGTGAGCCGCTGCGCGTGCGCGCCGAACATGTCCTGCGCCTGGATGCGCTCGGCTATCCTGAGGACCTCTCCGGACTGACGCGCGATCAGTTGCTGGCCTATCCGGCGGTGCAGCTCTTCCGCGAGCGCGCCACCGCAGCTGACAGTGCCCTGGTGATGGATGAGGAGGCCGTCCGGCTCGTCGCCGAGATGTGCCAGCGCCTCGACGGCATGGCCTTGCCGATCGAGCTGGTCGCCGTTCGCGCGGCGACGCACGGTATCACCATCACCGCGCGCCAGCTTGGCGAGCGATTCAGCCTCGGCTGGGCGGGCCGGCGCACCGCGCAACCGCGCCAGCAGACGCTGCAGGCCACGCTCGACTGGAGCTACGATCTGCTCTCCGATGTCGAGCGGGTTGTGCTCGAGCGTCTCTCAATCTTCGTCGGCCCCTTCTCGATCGATGCTGCGCTGGAAGTGGTGGCGGATGCCGGGATCGGATCGGACGAGATTGCCGTCGCGCTGGACGAGCTCACTTCCAAATCGCTGATCGCCCCCGATCGCTCGCGCCGTACGGGCACTTATCGGTTGCTCGAGATGACGCGCGCCTATGCCCGCGAAAAGCTGGTCACGCGCGGCGACGCGGCGCAGGCCGCCGTTGCCCGCCACCACGCCGCTTTTTTCCTCACCGAACTCGAAATGGCCGAGCAGGACGAAGGCGTGCTGCAGGACGCGAGGCCGCTCCGCCCCCAGCTCGGCAATATCCGCAGCGCGCTCGCCTGGTGCTTCGGCCCCGATGGAGATCGCCGGATGGCGGTCCGCCTCGCCGCCGCCAGCGCGCCCGTGTTCCTCAACCTGTCGCACCTGATCGAATGCCGCATTTGGTGCACCCGCGCGCTGGGCGAAATAGTGGACGACCAGCGCTGTACCGCATTGGAACTGGAGCTTCAGGCGGCGCTCGGCATCACCCTGATGTTCACGCGCGGCAACAGCGAAGCGGCGGGGAACGCGCTCGCCCGCGCGCTCGAGATCGCGACGTCGCTCGACGACAAATGGAACCAGCTGCGCCTGCTCGGCCGGCTCCACATCTTCCATGAGCGCGTCGGGGAATATGCTGTTGCGATGTGCCACGCCGAGCGCGCGGTCGCGGTTGCCGAAGCCATAGGCGCACCCGAGGCCATCGGTATCGCCTGCTCGCTTTCGGGAATCTCGCACCATCTCGGCGGGGACCAGAAACGTGCGCGGCACGCGCTGGAGCTTTCGCTGCAGATGAGCCAGCCTTCGGCCCGGGGCCGGACCATCCATTATGGCTTCGATCATCGAAACCGTTCCGGCATCGCGCTCGCACGAACCTTGTGGCTCTCCGGCGATGCCGAGCAGGCCGGCAGGATCGCGCGACAGTTCGTGCGCGAGGCGGCGCGGCTCGATCATCCGCTCACGCACTGCATCGCGCTGATCTGGTCGTTGTCGGTCTTTCTGTGGATGGAGGATTTCGCCGCAGCCGAGATCGATCTCGCTGTCTTCACCGAATGCGCCGAGGTCAATGCATTGGGGCCCTATATCGCTGCGGCGGCGGGGTTTCGCGGCGAGTTGGACATCCAGCGTGGCCGGACCGGCGACGCGCTCGGCGCGGTCGAGGAAAGCCTCTCTCGATTACGCGCGGCGCGCTACGAACTGCTGACCACACCTTTCTCGATCGCGCTCGCCCGCGGCCTCGCCGCGGAGTCGCGGACCAGCGAAGCACTGACCCTGGTCGACATCACGCTCGCTCGCTGCGAGGCCAATGGCGAGCGGTTTGCGGTGCCGGAACTGCTTCGCCTCAAGGCCAGGATCGTGCGATCCGCCGGGGCGGAAGAGAATATAAGCATCGCGCTGCTCGAAGAGGCGCTCGCCCTCAGTCGCGAACAAGGCGCGAGTGCCTGGGAGCTGAGGGCCGCGGCCGATCTCGCTGCGAGCGATTGATCGATAGAAGCTCCCGCCGATACCGAAAGCGTTGCCTTTCAGCTGCCCAAGCTGATCGCGGCCATCTCTACTCGACGCGAAACTCGAGGAACGGTGGTCGTGACTGACGACCCGTATCGCGCCATCGAACGCGCAGCCCGACCTCGATGGCGGCGCCAGACTCCGTGCCGACGCGATTTGCGGGCTGCTACATACGCATATCCGGAGTAGCCTTGGGTGGGCCGTACGCAGCTACGCGGTTACACTACAGAACGTCAGCTTTCAGGTGCCACCGCGGGCGCACCGAACGGCCGAAGATGGGCGCATAGCCGCCGATGCTATCGCCTGAAGGGCTCGCAGGCGATGCCATCACCGTCACCCTCCATGCGAGTACCGTAGGCCGGCTTCCTGCGATGTGGAGGGCCGGCACCGACACGACGAGCCTCGGCGCAATTTCCGTAACTCCAGCCGCTGACCATAGGTTGCGACCCTGCCCGGACATTACGCACGCGCGCCGTGGGTGGTGACGTCAGCGCGTCTCGAGTGGCCAATCTGTGCCTAACCAACCGACTGGTCCCAATCAGAACGGTAGATCGCGTGTCCTCGAACGGCAGCTTCCGGTTCGACGGATATCGTAAGGTAGTCAGATTCCGGACCCACAGTGGTCGTTGTCGAGCGATAAGCGTTATTTGCTCCGGGCGTCGAGCCTCCACCCGGCTGGGCACGGATTTAGCCTCTGCGGCCGCCTCGTTGTCCTGCGGGTGGCCGCGGTGGGGTCCGTTGCGGCGCTGAGAGAGGTAGATTCGGACCCGCCGCCGTGGACGTGCATCAAGCCAAGCGCTGAGGCTATCGCTTTTTCAGGGGGAACGAGTGGAAGCGATTACGGATTGATGCCTTCGGAGGATCGATGGTGGCGCCCCCCATCCGTAGCGGCAAGATTCTATTCGCTTCGTGCGCAATTCTCGTCTCTGCTTCGCTCGGAGGCATCGGTCTCTCACGGTACGTGGAGGGAGATGCTTTTCAATTCTACCAGGATCACCCCGCGCAGTCCCCCCAAATCATAGCATCGAGCGCCGCGCCGAACGATCTGACATATCCGGCGCACGCGGCCGAATATCGGCCAGAGCTCTATCCCGAGCCGGCCATTACCGCCGGTCAGGTCAGCGATACTTGGGCCTCGAACGATGAGGATATTTATCCTTCTTATGAGGAACCTAAGGTGTCGTCGGGAGAGGTATCCGACGATCCGCCGCAGTGGTTGGTTGTGCCCGTCATCGAACCACCGCGCATTTCGCCAACGCCGCCGGGAAAGCCGCCCGTCGCGTCGCCGGATCGATTGCAGGGCGACTCTAGGGCAGTGGCCGACGACGAAATCGGCTTTGCCGCGGAGCAGATGCCCGACGAGCGTCCGCGGGCGAGCTCCGCGGCCATCGTTTTAGGGACTAGGCCGGAAGAGGCCACGCCTAAGTCCTGACGTATCGACGTTATTCGGCCGGTCCGGGAGGGCGGAGCAACTGCTTCATATCAGCGCGGTTCGCATGGTCTCGGAGAGACAACAGCTTAGCCTTGTCCTCAGACCGATGCGCTTCCGCTTCATCCTGCCTTATCGCATCATTTGGGCGTCTCCACCTTGATGTCGGCGTCCACCTTCTTCGTCGTGCCGTTCAGCAGACCCTGACCGAACAGGAAATAAGCGACGACAAGGATCGCGATTATGCCAACCACCACCGCGATGACGGTGCCGGCGCCGCCGCCCCGGGTCTCGACTACAGTCGTTCTATCGTCGGCCATCGTTCACTCCTTCGGGATGTTGCCAGTGCGAAACGGCCACATCCTTAGCGGGGTTCCCGGCCATGCTCCCCCGGGGTCATCGGAAACCCCAGAGCTTAACCTTAATCTTATCAAGCGGTGGCCGGGATGATGCCCGACAGCTAACCGTCGCTGCGCGGACTACGCAAAAGCAGCCAAAAGAGGAGGATCTGCCACTCCCGCCAAAGGCAAAGCCAGGGCCTCCCAAAAGAAGGCAAGCGGCGCTTCGGGAAAGATCAGCAGAGCCGGCGTGCCGGCAATGCCGCGCTTATTCCCAGCTGAGCACGACGCGTCCATTCGCCGGGATACGAAAGTCGATGCGATCCTCGGATCTTTCGTGGGGGCGCAGTGCGTCGCCGTCGATCGTCACCAGCCGCACCTTGGGAAGCCTGCGGCGCCGTTCGCGGACCAGGCTCAATCCGGCATTACAGGTTTCACCGCCGTCGAGCGTCAGCGTGAGCGCACGATCACCGGTGCGTTCGCTCGCGCGCAGGAAATGATCGCAATAAAGGCGGAAAGGCGCGCCCTCGACGAGGTGAAAGGCGCGGGTCGCGAAGATGAGCGCGGCGCCAGCGCCGTAGATTTCTTGCCCGACCTGCCCCGCGAGCTGGCCGTCGGCGTAGAGATCCTCGAGCGGAAACGAGAGCGCCCGGTCGACATGGCCATTGGTCTCGCGCTGCTTTCGGGAGATCGCCTCGGGCGGAAGCGCATCGGGATAATAATACCAAGCGCGATCGAGCGCGTATTTGCAATATTCGGCAATGAGCATGCGCGCTGCGGGCTCAAGGTCGGGACCGCTGTCGACGAGATATCGTTCGAACGCGGCAAACGAGTCGAAGCACTCGTAAATCGCCATATACGGCGCGTCCTGCAGGCAGGTTACCGCGAGGAAATTGCGGAAATGCCGGGCAAGCTCGATCTCGCTCTCCCAGATCTCGCTGTTGTGGAAGAAGCTGCCGAGATAGACGTAGCTCTGCTCGAGATAGACTTGCCGGGTGGTGATCCGCCAGAGTCGCATGCAGGCCGCGGCGCCCCAGGCGGTCAGGTTAGCCTGATAATTGACGTTGAAGCGCAAGCCCATCGCCGCGTCGATTGCGGTGCGCGCTTCGTCGAGGAAACGCTTGTCGTCGGTCAACTCGAACGCCTGGAGCATCACCCAGGCGTAGATGCCGCCCACGTCGGTCTGCCCGCGCCCGTCTGCTTCGGCGACCTCGGTGATCACCGAAAAATCGGTGACCTTGTACTGAACCGGCCACCTGTAGCTGAAATGATGCGCGGCCTTGATTCCATAATCAATCGACTTGAGGAACAGGCGGCGCGCTGCGACGTCGCCATCGAGCGCGAGATGACCCAGATTGAGCAGCGGATGGTAGAGATACCAGCTGTCGACCGCATCCGCGTCCTTATCGTCGCCTACATTGGGCAGATAGCGTCGCAGCGTCCCCAGCTTCGCATTATAGAATTTTCCAAGACCCGCCTTGAACTCGGCTTCGAGCGGATGCGGTTCGCCCCGCCACTTGCCCCACTCGTGGATCGCCTGGACCAGCGACATCTGCACCATGATGTCGGGATATTCCGCCCCGGTATAGGGATGGACATAGCGATGGCCGTAGTGTCGAATCGTCGCTTCTGGAGCCTGATCGAGATCCTGCAAGGTCTGCTCGGCGCGGCGGACCCAGTCGCGATAGTCGGTACGCGGCAGGTCGATCAACTTGTAGGCGACGCCGAGCATCTGAAGGAATTGGCGCGCCGACTCGCGCTCGTGCGGCGGCGCCTCGTGACGAAAGACAAGAATCGCGTCGGAGAGCGTGACTTCCTCGCCGGCCGGAATCGGGCGGGGCGGCATCCCATCGTTCTGCGTCGGTGTCGGGAGCAGGTAACCGAGCTCGGGCCAGACACCGCCCACCGCGCCGTCAGGCTTGGTCTTCGTTGCGCGATAATAATCGTTCATCGCCGTCAGGTTCTGGAAATAGAGTATGTTGCCGAACGCAGGCTGGTCGATCCGGAAGTAAAGCAGTCCGGAATTGAGTCCGCGCTGCGCCGCCTCGATGCTGCCGACCGCGCCCAACGGATCGTCGTTCGCATCGAGCGGATAGAGATCGCGCGGCATGAACGGCACCAGAAGCGGCGCCGCAGGTGTGAATTGCACGGTCATGCGCAGGTGTTCGAACGCCTCGCCACCCGTCCTGAACACGACGCGGTGCTCGCCAAGCGCGCTGGTCACGCGAACGCGAAGGACCTCGCCCGCTTCCGGCGCAAGCTGCTCGCACGTGAAGTCGCCGGCGAAGAATCCCGCGCGCAAGGCCAGGCCGCCGCGCCCCTCGCGGCGGATCAATGCCCACAGCGAATCGCCGCCAGCGCGGAGTTCGACCGAGAGGTCGCCCATGTCGAAACGGGCGACCGCTTGCTTGGCGCCTTCCAGCGTCTGGCGCAACGCCAGGAGATACGGACTGACGCCTGGCACATCTTCCTTTATCGCGATCGTCGCCATCCGCGCACCTTCACAACATTGGGGACGCCGTTTCCGGCAGGTTCCGAACCGGAGATTCGGGAGGAAGTTCCGCAATCCCGCAAACAGAAAAGACGAATTTTACCCGACACTTCCGCGACGGTCGTCGGCTGTACTTCCAATCCGAAGGCGACGACGCGTTCCGACTGACGGAAGCGGCAGCGCCTCAGAGCGATCAAGCGAAAGCGGACTTGGGAATATGCGTGATCCGGCAGGCGAGATCGGCTTCGCCCGACGCCACGACATAATGGTCCCCGGCGTCTGCGATGCCGGTCGTGAAAACCACGTCGCGGACATATAATTGGTGCTCGATCGGCCTGGTCAGCTCGGGGTCGGCCTCCAGCAAGGGCGTGTGGTCGCCGCGCAGAATGCGGGAAGGATCGTCCTTGTCGAGGATCGACCAATAGGTGCGGTAGATGCCGACGATCTCCTTGGGTTCGACGCCGTGCCACAAGGTCAGCCAGCCGGCGTCGGCGAGGATGGGCGGCGTGCCTCCGCCCATGCGCGCCGTCGCGACCGTGCCGGCATGCGGACGGATGCCGGGTTCCAGATGGGGTCGCCAATGGCGCCCATCGGGTGAAGTCGCCAGATTGATCGAAGGACCGGCGCGCCATTCACTGCCGGGCGGATAGGCGAAATAGAGATCGCCGAGCGGGCGGGTCTGCGCCCAATATTGGCCGCTGATCAGCCCTTCGAAGATCAGCATGTCCTTGTTCTGGTGGTCGAGGACGATCCCGTCGAATTCCCAGTCGAGGCCATTCCCCGAACGATACAGCGTCGTCGAATGGCGTTCGGGGCTGACCGAGCAGGTCGTCATCAACCACTCGTTGCCGACGCGGCTGATCCGTGCATCCTCGACGCCATAGCATTGCCAGCTGCCGGCCGGGGCCACCGCGCGGTCATAGTGGATCGCGACGACCGTCAGGCCGTCCGGCGTAAGCTCGACCGGAAGCAGCCAGGACAGCGACGTCAGCGCCATGATCTTCCAGCCGCCGCCGTGGAGCAGGAACTTGCGCGGATCTGCGGTGTTGACGAGCTCCAGCGGCCAGCCATCGAGGACATAGCCCTGCTCCGACCAGCGGATCGCGTGGACCTTGCCGCCGCGGATCGGCTCGCGCAACGCCTCGGCCACACGCACCATCATCAGCAGATTGCCGCCCGGCAGCCGAGTCAAAGCGGGGTTGAACGCGCCCAGTACATAGGTCTCGGCGTCGAGATGACCCGCCAGAGGCGATTTCGACAGGTCGATGTCGTCCGGGACCAGGACGAGCCGATCGATTTCGTAGCGCCTCACGGATGCTCGAGCCGGGTCTCGACACGCACCAGCGAAACCGCGGTTCGCCGCGGCTGGGTCAGCATGAAACGGGTGGCGACCGCGATATCCTCGGCGCGCAGCATCCTGCCTTGCTGGATCAGGTCACGCTGCCTCTCCGGCGGGAAGTCGGGATATTGGAAATCGGCACCGGTGAAGCCGGGTTCGATCAGCCCGACCTTGATATCCTTCTCTGCCAGCTCCTCGCGCAGCGACTTGGCGAATCCCTGGATGCCCGATTTGGCGGCGACATAGATCGAATTGCCGCCCGTGCGCGACACCGCGGACATCGATCCGATCAGGACGATGTCGCTCCCGGCCGGCATCCGTTTCGCGGCGTGGGTCGTCGCAAGGTACGAGGTGAAATCCACGGCGATCTGATAGTCGGTGTCTTCGCGCGACGTGTCGGCGAGCGCCTCTACGGGAACCGCGGCATTGATTACCGCGATATCGAGCCCGCCAAGAAAGTCATTCGCAGCCGCGAAGAACCGCTCGGTCTCTTTGGGATCGGCAAGGTCCACGTTGATCCCATCCCCGACACCCACCTCGCGAATTCGCTTGAGCGCGTCCTCAAGATGCTGGGGCGTGCGCCCGCAGACGAACACTTTGGCGCCTTCCGATGCCAGCAACACGGCGATCGCACGACCGATGCCCGTCGTCCCTCCGGTCACGACTGCCTTGCGGCCCGCCAGGCCAGGCTGTTCAGTATGGGCGTCCGCGATATCCTCAGGGTCGGCGAGATCCGGCATGGTGAGCCCCGATCAAGCCGGCTGCAAATTGACCGCCCGCGGCTGCGCCGGAGGCAGGCCCTCGCGCTCCGCTTGGAGCATCAGTTCCTGCTTGCGGGACACCATCAGGTCGCGAAGCGCCACGAGATCGACATCGGTCTTGCGGCACTGGGCGAACATGCCTTCGGAGGGCATTTCCTCCTCATGAACGTGGTGCTTGATTTCCTCGAACAGCACCGTGACCTTGGCATCGTAGAAATCATCTTCGGGGCTGCCCGCCTCGATGTCGTTCACGAGCACCTTGGCCCCGTCGTGCTCGACATAGGCTTCGTCGAGCGTGTCGTCCTCGATTTTGCCGCGAAAGGCGGGGTAGAAAATCTCCTCCTCGACGGTCGTGTGGATTTTGAGTTCCGTGCAGATCTGTCGTGCGAGCTTCGCCTTGGGGCCGGCCGCCGCGGCTGCGAATTGTTCGAACAGCCCCTCGACCTTGCGGTGATCCGCCTTCAGCAGCGCGATCGCGTCGGTAAAGCTCTCTTGGGCCATCAAGAATCTTCCTGTTTCCCGCAGGTTCTAAAAGCGCCAATCGTCTCGCGGTTCCTGCACAACCAAACGACAACGATCGCGGTACGATCACTCCTTGCCAAACAAAGTGCGCAGTTCGTCCTTCGCTTTCTCGAGCGTTTCGCGCCGCTCCGCGGGCAGGTTTTCGCCCGCCCTTACCGCTCAATCGGCCACCCCGACCCGGCCTCGATAGACCATTTCCCAGCCACGCCAGCCATTGTAGAGCAACAACAGGGTGACGCCCGCCGAGACGACCAGTCCGGTGGGAACGACGAAAGCATCGCCCTGCTCGAGCCGCTGCCAGAGATTTACTATTTCGGCCAACACTGCGACGATATTGCCGATCATATGATGCCAGGCGGCGCGCAACGCGCGTACCCTTGGTTCGCCGAGGAAATCCGTCAAACCGGCCGTCGCCGCCAGCGCGGCCATCACCAACCCGGCGCCCAGCAGCCAAAGGGTATCAGCATCGGATGGATCGGATGGCCGGCAATCTTCGCCGTCGATCGCGGGTTGGAACCGTCCATCATATGCCTCCTTTGCCTGCGGCATGCACCGTAAACCATTGCCCCTCCGGGCCGGTTCCGTATTGCGCTCGGGCGGATTGCTGCCGCGAAACCTCCTTTCCAAGTTGTTCGAGACCCGCCTCTCGCGCCGGAGGACAGCTCAGCCATCTCGCGGTCGGCGCCAAGTCGCCTCGCCCATCGCCGGCGTGAGAACCATGCTGAAGCATGCGCCTTCGCCTTAAGCCGAAGCCTGACATGCGCGCCGGCAGCGGATGCCTTCTCATAAGCGCCCGAGCTTCTCACGCCACGACAGGTCATTGAGGCCAATCCGCCACGCAGGAGGCATATCGCAGCGCGAGGAAAGGCGAGGCAGGGTTCATGCTTTTACACCGCCATGACTCGATGTCGGTTCCGCCACAGCGTCACGATCGATTGCTTCAGAGAGTCTATCTTCGCCGTGGGTACAGGGATGCCGAGCGCTTCGGCGACGCCGGCTCTCCGCGCGATGCCGGCGATTTCATTTTCCCAGGCAAGGAACCAGGCGACCTTCTCGTCCTCGAGCTCATAGCCGTCGTAAATGCGCTCGAGCCCCGTCTTTACATGGTTGAGCATCGCCTCGGCCGTCTCGAAATCTACCCGCATCCGTTTGGTATTGCTGCGAGCGGTGCGGCGAAAATCGTGCGGCGTGAACCGTTCAATCGGCCGGCCGGCCACCTCCTCCATGCGCGCGAGCACGCGATCACGCGCCTTGTACCAGCCTGTCTTTCGCGGGCCGTCGACTTTGATCGCGGGAAACACCCACTCCGAGTTCGTAGCCATGAGCGATTGCCCCCATGGTCCGAGCGCGATCGCATGCGCGACGGAATTCTTCGCTCGGTCCGCCGGGATTGTCCACACGCCGTCGACGATCTCGTCGCTGTGCGCACGGGTTACTTCCGAAATCCGGGCTGCGGTGAGCAGCCAGAGCAGCATTCCGCGACGGAAATCCTGCTCCTCCAGCACAACGGCCTTGAGGAACCAGCCGATCTCCTCGCGACTGAGCTTGCGCTCTCGCGGCGTCTCCGGGAAGCGCAGGTCGCCCAAACGTCGGGACGGATCAACCTCCAGGCCAATCTCGAGCCCACGCAGGCTGGCGGCCCAGCCGAAGAACACCTTCAATTCCGCTGCCAGCCGGTTGGCGCGGGCCTTGGCGGTCTTTCCCTTTTTGATAACGAGATCGATCAGTTCCCGCTCGGTGACCAGATAGATCGACTTCGTGGCCAGCCTGGGCGCGATATCGCGCTGGTAGATTTCGAGCTTTTCTTTGATGGTGCGTGGCTTGTTCTTGCGCTTTGCGCGGGATGCACGGCCTTCCCCGACAGCCTCCATGTATAGTTTGTGGGCACGCGCGACCGTCATGGTGTCGCGGGCCTCCTCGGCGCGCTTGCGCTCGGCCTCCGCGCGCATGGCGACGCGTGGGTCGATACCGGCTTCGACCTGCTCGTTGATCGCTGCCCCCCACTCTCGTGCCGCCGCCAGCGTAAGCGCCGGGAAGCGTCCAAAGGTCAGGCGAACGGGAGCGCCGATCGCAACCAGCCGTCGCTCGTATTTCCAGACCTTCTTGCCGCTGCCCAGCACCTCGATCATCAGACCAGGCGTCCGATTGTCGTGAAGTTTGCCCTTGGTAAGCGCGTCGATTGCGGCGGGCGAAAATGTGAAAGCGCCTGAGTTCCTTGCCATTTTGCCGACTCCAAAGTCGGCTCCCCGGCACTAAAAATCATGTGAAGAATCGTGTGAAAAGTGCCGTCGAATCCGGTCCAAACAGGTCCAACCCGGTCCTATGTGCCGATGACGCCAGCTTCACAATCCTCCTTCTTATTCAGCGCCTTAGGAGCCGAATCAGAGGAGAGCGCTGGCTGGGGCGGCAGGATTCGAACCTGCGAATGCCGGTACCAAAAACCGGTGCCTTACCACTTGGCGACGCCCCAACGGGAAGCGGGCTTATAGGGCCTTAGAAGAGCCGTTCAACCCAGCCGTGCGGATCGGGCGCAGTTCCGCGCTGGATCGCGACGAGTTGCGCGCGGAGCTGCTCGGTGAGCATGCCCGGGCCGCCGTTTCCGATCGCGAAATCGAAGCCGCGGCCGCGCACCCGGCCGATCGGCGTGACCACCGCGGCAGTGCCGCACGCGAACGCCTCACGCAGCCGCCCGCTGGCCGCATCGGCCTGCCATTCCTCGAGGCTGTAACGCTCCTCGCGCACCGTGATCCCGGCATCGCGCGCGAGCGTAAGCAGCGATTCACGCGTGATGCCCGGCAGGATCGTGCCGGTGAGCGGCGGGGTCTGGATCGAGCCGTCGTCGAACACGAAGAACACGTTCATTCCGCCCAGTTCCTCGACATAGCGGTTCTCGGCCGCATCGAGGAACACGACCTGATCGCATTCGTGGCCGATCGCCTCGGCCTGCGCGACGAGGCTGGCGGCATAGTTGCCACCGCATTTGGCGGCGCCGGTGCCGCCGGGCGCGGCGCGGGTATAATGCTCGGAGACCCAGAGCGTCACCGACGGCGCGCCGCCCTTGAAATAGGCGCCCGCCGGCGATGCGATCACGATATAGAGATATTCCTGCGCGGGCCGGACGCCGAGGAAGGTCTCGCTCGCGAACATGAAGGGGCGCAGATAGAGCGAGGCACCCTCGCCTTCGGGGATCCAGTCGCGGTCGGTGCTGACCAGCTCGCGGATCGAGGCGAGGAACAGTTCCTCGGGCAGTTCGGGCATCGCCATGCGCTGCGCCGACTCGGCGAAGCGGCGGGCATTGGCGTCCGCGCGGAACAGGGTCGCGCCGCCATCGGGCATGCGATAGGCCTTGAGGCCTTCGAAGATCTCCTGCGCATAATGGAGCACGGCGCAGGCGGGATCGAGCTGGATCGGACGGCGCGGCTCGATCCGCGCATCGTGCCAACCCTTGTCGGCAGAGTAGCGGATCACCGCCATGTGATCGGTGAAGATCTTGCCGAAGCCGGGATTGGCAAGGAGCGCCGCGCGGTCGGCCACGGCCACCGGATTCGCATGCGCCTCGAACTCGAAATCCAGGATCGTCGCGTCTTCCATCATATCCTTCCCGAGAGCACCGACCGACTCCGGCCGGATCGACTTGCGGTGGACTAGGCTGCGAGGCTAGAATGGTCAACATGGCTGCCCCAATTCCCGCATCCCCGCTGTTCCTGCGCGAGCCCGAGATCCGCCGCGGCATCGAATTGCTCTATTTCGGCTATGCTAATCTGACGCGCTCGATCGATGCGGGCCTGGCCAAGCAGGGGCTGGGACGCGCGCATCACCGCGCGCTCTATTTCATCGCGCGCGAGCCCGACCTGACGGTGAGCGCGCTGCTGGCGATCCTCGGAATCACCAAACAGTCGCTTGGCCGAGTGCTGGGCGAGCTCGCCGATCGCGGCATGGTCGAGACCCGAACCGGCGAACGCGACCGGCGGCAGCGGCTGTTGCGGCTGACGCCCACGGGCGCGACGCTCGAAGCCGAATTGTTCGACGCGCTCCGCGAGAAGATGTCCACTGCCTATTCGAGCGCCGGCCAAGGCGCGGTCGGCGGGTTCTGGGCCGTGCTCGAAGGGCTGGTGCCCGAAAGCGACCGGAGCAGCGTCTCGGGGCGCTGAGCAGCGCGCTCAGGCGACCTTGAAGCCTTCCTTGTTCATCGTCATCGTGAGCGCCTTGTTCTTCTCTTCCGAGAGCTGCGAGCGGAGCATCGGGAAGAGGTGCATCTCTTCCTCCTGCATGTGCTTTTCGATATCGGCGCGGAATTCCCGGACCTTGGCGATCCAGTCAGGTGACGCGGCGGGCGTATTCTCCAGCTCGTAGAGATACTGCTTCACATAGCCATGCTCTTTGGTGAGCGCATCGGCGGCGTCGCGCTGGCCGATCTCGCGGAGCGCGGGATAGATGACATTCTCTTCCTCGACCGCGTGCTTGAGCAAAGCATGTTTGAGATGCGAGAGCAGCATCGCCCGCTTGACCGTATTGTGCTCGTCGGTCGCCTCGATCGTGTCGAAGACCTTGAGCGTGGCCTGGTGTTCGACGACGAGCGCCTCGTCCCAATTGCCGGCGAGCGCGGTCGGCGCCTGCACCGCGGCCTTGCGGCCGAACATCGCGAGAATGCCGAGCGCCGCGCCACCGGCCACCGCACCGGCGACCATGCCGAGATTGCTCGACCGCCCCTCATTGCTCTTCGACGAAGAGGAGCCCTTGAAACGTCCCTTGCTGTCGCGCGTCGCCGTGGTCGTCGCCATTACCGCCTCCGTTCATGCGTGAGTCGGAAGCAAAACAAATCGCGAGGGCCAGCGTTCCGTGTAGGATTTCCGAGGCTTAACTTCGCACTTTTCCCGCGGATTCGCTTCTTTCGTTGCGCGAATGAGCAAGAAAGTTGCGTGGCCGCCTATGGACTTCCCGACGAATTCAAAGAGCCGCCAAGGCTATAGCACAAAACAGGAACAAAGTCTATTTGCGTGCCTCGGCGGCCATCTCGGCATTGCGACGCTGCGAGGCTGCGAGAGTCTCGCGCAGCAGCGCCTTGAGCGCATCGTCGCGGTCGAGGACGTTGAGACCCTGCCGGGTCGAACCCCCGGGGCTGGCGACGCGATCGGCGAGCACCGAGGGCGGCGCATCGGCCTGGGCGGCGAGCAGGCCCGCCCCCTCCACCGTCGCGACTGCCAGGCGCTGCGCCTGATCGGACTGCATGCCGAGCGCGGCACCCGCCTCGGCCAGCGCATCGATGAAGCGGTAGACAAAGGCCGGGCCGCAGCCCGAGAGCGTGGTGACCGCTTCGAACAAATTCTCGTCGTTAATCCACTCGACGAGACCGAGCGGCGCCATCAATTCGTCGATGCCGGGCGCGCGCGCGCCATGGAGCCCGACGACGCCCTTGCCGAGCGCGACCGGCAGATTGGGCATGGCGCGGATGACCGGATGGCCGGGAAAGCGCGCCTCGAGCGTCGCCACTTCGGCGCCGGCGAGGATCGAGATCAGCGGCACCCCGCCCGAGGGGAGGGAAGCGATGAGCGTGGCGACGTCGTCGAGTTGTTGTGGCTTCATGCCCAGCTGGACGAAATCGGGCGCCGGCTCGTCGGGAAACGCCCTGCCCTGGCGGACGCCGGCGGGAAGTTCGCGATCGTGGCGATTGACGACGAAGACGTTCTCCGCTGCGACCGCGCCGCTTTCGATCCAGCGGCGGAGCATCGCCCCGGCCATGTTGCCGCAGCCGAGCAGCCAGAGCCGCAGCGGCTCCGGCGCGCTCACGCTTCGCCCTGCGTCTCGATCAGCGCGGCGGCGATCGCCTCGGCAGGGCTCTTGCCGCCCCACAATACGAACTGGAACACCGGATAGAAGCGTTCGCACTCGTCGATCGCGCTTTCGACCAGCAACTCGGCCTGGTTGAGCGTCAACGTCGGCTCGCCCGCGCCGTCGATCAGCGCAGCGTGACGGAAGAGCAGGATGCCGCTCGCCGACCACAATTCGAAATGGCCGATCCAGAGCTGCTCGTTGACCAGCCCGATCGTCTCATAGACCGCGGCGCGGCGCTCGTCGGCCACGCGGATGTCGGGGAAAGCGAGGAACTGGAGGACGCCATCGTCCTCGCGCCAGATCGCGCGCAGCTCATATTCGGTCCAGCTGCCCTTGAACTTGGCGACGATCTCGTCGTCCTCGCGCTCGAAGGTCCAGCCATGCGCCGCGAAATAATTCTCGAGCATGTCGATCGGCGCGGCGTCGTCGCGGTCGTATTCGGCCTCGTCCAACATCCTTACCTCCACATGCCGGGATTGGCTGAGCGGAATCCTGCCAATCGCGCCCCGAGGGCACAAGCGCGCGGTTCGCAACCCTGTCGAAAAGCTGTGGACAAGCGGTCGTTAACCGGTTGGTTCAAGCGTCTGCCTTCGGAGCCTTGGGCGCGCGTGCGGGCTTCGCCGCGCCGCCGAGCTGCGCCTCGAGCGCGGCGATCCGCGCCGCGAGCGCATCATTCTCGTCCCGCGCCGCGACTGCCATCGCCTTGACCGCGTCGAATTCCTCGCGCGACACGAAATCGAGTCCGCCGATCCATTCGCGCGCGCGCTCGCGGGCCGAGGCCTCGGTCTCGCGCGCCATGCCGGCCACGGTGCCCGCCGCACCGTTCACGAACTTGACGAAATCGTCGAACAGGCGGTTGTCGGTCTGCATCTTCAGCTTCCTAAACGAACTTCAACGGATCTCAATCTGGTCAACCGAGCGCGAAGGTACAAGGGACCCGGCGTCCGGATTGAGTGCATCGATCTGCCAGAACAGCACGAGGGCGAAGCAGAGCCACCCGAAATACGGCACCAGCAGCGCGCCCGCCACCTTCCGGACGCGCCAGAACAGCAGGATCGTCAGCAGCACCAGCACGAGCAGAGCGCCGAGCATCAGCAATGCAATATCGACCTTATGCAGGCCGAAGAAGACCGGGGTCCAGGCCAGGTTGATCGCGAGCTGGGCGACGAAGAAGAGCAGCGCGAGGCCGCGGCCGCGCGATCCGCGCGCGTTGATCACCATCGCCAGCGCGAGGCCCATCAGCACGTAGAGGATCGCCCACGCGGCGGCGAACGCCCAACCGGGAGGCATGATCGCGGGCTTCGCGAGCTGGACGAACCAGGGATTCGCGTCGCCACTCGGCACCAGCGAGCCGAACCCGAGCCCCAGCAGCAACATGAACGGGACCGTGACGATGGCCCAGCGAAAATAAGCGAGCCGCAACTGCCCCCTGGACGCGATCTCTCTCAACCTGGTTCCTCCCTTTCCGACGCGTGAAACACGCATCGTCCCCGGAACGATCCCCTAATCGAAAGAATGCGCAGTCGCAAAGATGTGATGGCGGCAGGCGGCGCCTTGGCTCTCTCTGGAGGGTGTCGGGCAGAAGTCTTGTGAGAACGACCGGGATTAGTGGAAGCGGACGCTAGCCGTTTCCGAGCTAAGTGACAAAGAATCGCGACTTTATGTCAGGTTATATTGACATAACCCGCGACCTTCGGTAGTCAGGTAAACCTTACATGCTAATGGAGGTGGCGATGCCCGGCTTCGTGAAAAGACTCTACTCACCGTTGCTGTTTGATTGCCTGTTCGCCCTCTCGGGCACTCTCGGTGTGATCGGAGTCGTGCTCGACGCGAGTCGAGCTTACCCCGCGATTTCGCCCGCTACCCAACCGCTGACCAAGGGCGCCGCACTTGTCGGCGCTATCGTTGCGGCCGGGCTGGTGGCCATCGTCACCACACGGTTCGATCAGAAGCACGCCGACGATTTCGTATTCCATACGCTAACCAAGTCGGCATTCATTGCCATGTTCACCATGCTCTTCGCGCTCGCACTCTGGCAGATGCTGTTCGCCGCCAAACTGGGGGCCGTGTCGTCGTATGCGACGATTGGCGTGCTCGTCGCCTCCTGGTCGTTCGGCTATTTCTACACGCGTGCCCGGGGCACCGGGTCGTGAACAACCGTCTGAAGGTCCTGCGCGCGGAGCGAAACTGGAGTCAGGCCCAACTGGCGGTGCAGCTCGACGTCTCGCGTCAGGCGATCAACGCGATCGAGACGGGCAAGCACGACCCCTTGCTGCCGCTGGCCTTCCGCATTGCGCGTCTGTTCGGAATGCCGATCGAGGAGATTTTCAATGACGGCCAAGGGTAAGCGCCGCAACGTCGATATCAACGGGATCGCCGATAGGCTCGTCGCCGGCAACGCGTTCACGGTCACCTGAACCGCGCTGCCTTCGTCCGCTATTAGGGGTTTGCCGCGTTCGCATTTATGCGCCTGAGCTAGTCAGCCGCCGCGCTCTGCCCCGATCAGGAATTCGATATTGCCCTCCGGCCCAGTGATCGGGCTGGGAGTTATGCCGAGGACGCGCCAGCCTTGCGCGGCCACCCATTCGGCGACTTCGCGGCACACCCGCTCGTGCACCGCCGGATCGCGGACCACGCCGCCCTTGCCCACTTCCTCGCGCCCGGCCTCGAACTGCGGCTTGATAAGCGCGGCCAGCCGGGCGTTCGGTTTGGCGAAGCGGAACGGCACTTCGAGCACCTTGGCGAGGCCGATGAAGCTGGCGTCGCAGACGATCAGGTCGACGGCCTCGGGGATATGCGCTTCGGTGAGCACGCGCGCGCTGGTCTGCTCGTGGACCACGACACGCGGGTCCTGACGGAGCTTCCAGGCGAGCTGGTTGGTGCCGCTGTCGACGGCATAGACGCGCGCCGCGCCGCGGCTGAGCAGCACGTCGGTGAAGCCGCCGGTCGACGAGCCGACGTCGATCGCCACCGCGCCGGCCACGTCCCAGCCGAAATGATCGAGCGCGTGCGCCAACTTTATGCCGCCGCGTGAGACCCAGGGATGATCGCGGCCGCGTATCTCGAGCACTACGTTTTCGGCCAGTTGCTGGCCCGATTTGTCGACCTTGCGATCGCCCGCGAAGACGAGCCCCGCCATGATCAGCGCCTGCGCGCGGGTGCGGCTCTCGGCCAGCCCCCGGTCGACGAGCATCTGATCTGCGCGCTGCTTGGCCATCCGTCGCCTTTAGGCGCGCCCTCGCCCGCCCTGCAACCACTCTGGATGCAAAGATGATGGCCAAATGCGCAAGTTGATCCGATACATTCCAAATCGACTTTGGGGGAAGTTCCGATGACGCCAAGTTCCGCGTGCACCGCGCTGGTGCAACAATTCGAAGGCTGCGCGAAGAAACAGGCGGATGGCAGGTTCATTGCCTATCCCGATCCTGGAACCGGCAGTGATCCCTGGACGATCGGCTGGGGCACCACGGGTGTGGACATCAAGCCGGGCGTGATCTGGACCCAGCAACAATGCGACGACCGATTGGCGCAGGACCTCGCCGGCTTTGCGGCCAAGGTTTCCAGGGTGATCGGCACGTCGCCAACCAGCCAGCATCAGTTCGATGCGATGGTGAGCTTCGCCTACAATGTCGGCGTGACCAATTTGGCGAACAGCACCTTGCTGCGGCTCCACAAAGCAGGCGACTTTGCGGGCGCGCAACAGCAATTCGGGCGGTGGAACAAGGCGGCGGGCAAGGTGCTGCCCGGCCTGACCAAGCGGCGCGCGGCGGAGGCGGCGCTCTACGCCGATTGAGGCGGGGAACGTTTCGCAGCCCGCCGCGCTTCGCTCACCATGACGAAGCAGGACGATCATGTGCGGGTCCATGGGCGCTTCGAGGAGGTAGTGAACATGGCGCCCGCCGAAATCGAGGCGTGGCTGGAGCTTCGCGCTGGCGTTATTCCTTGAAGGACTGGGACTGTGATCCGCTAAAGGACTGATCAAATGACGCTACGGAAACCTGGCGGAAACAAGGTTCCGATGCCGTCCACAGTTTCCTGCCCGTTAAGTCTATCACATGCTTGCCACGCCCCGCCCCCTTCGCCACAGCCGCCCCGGCAACCACCGAAGGGGCATCGTCGATGGGCGCGCACGTCGTGCTTTCCAGGGAACAGTTGCTCCGGCTGATGCAGCTGGTCGAGGCGATCGCCGCACAGCGCGGAGGAGACGCAGACGCGGCGATCTCGTTCCTCCAGGATGCGGTCGCGGCGAAGCTGAACAAGCCATCCTATAAATCGGTCACGCAGTTCGCGGCGGGGATGCGCGCTATCCGCCTGCGCCGGAACGAACTGCTCGGCAAGCCGGTGTTCCGCGATCCCGCGTGGGACATGCTGCTCGATCTGGTGGTGGCCGCCGACGAGCGCCGCGCAGTCTCGGTCTCGGGGCTGTGCCATGCCTCGGGCGTGCCGACGACCACGGCGCTGCGGCATGTCGAGCGGCTCGAGACGCTCGGTCTGCTCACGCGGACTCCCGATCCCGCCGACAAGCGCCGTTTCTGGGTGGACGGCGAGCCAGAGGCGCTGGTGCGGGTGCGCGAGATCATCGCGCGGCTGCAGGCCGAAGCCTGACGGCACACTTGGTCGAGGGCGAGACGCGCGAGGACGAACGGCTCGACTTCGCGCCCTCCCGATCGGAGCGCCAGCGCAACTTTCCCCGGCGCCATGCATTCCCTTGTCATGGACATCTTCATGGGAGAGTAGATATGCGCACCATGTTGTTGGGATTACTCGCCGCCGGCACACTCGCCGGCTGTGCGGACACGGGCTATGGCACGTCGAGCTATGACAGCGGCTATCGCAGCTATGACTGGAATCGGCCCGACCCCGCGTATGGCGGCTATTATGCCGATCGCTATTATCGCGACGACCGCAGCTATCGCGAACGCCGCCTGTCGCGAGACGAACGGGTCTATCGCGGCCGGGACGGGCGCTATTATTGCCGCCGTTCGGACGGAACGACCGGGCTGATCGTCGGCGGCGTGGCCGGCGGTGTGCTGGGCAACATCATCGCACCGGGCGGTTCGGAGCTGCTGGGCACGGTGCTGGGTGCCGCAGCCGGCGCCGCGGCCGGCGCGGCGATCGACAAGAACGACGTGCGCTGCCGTTGACAATCGGGGCCGCGGCGGCAGGTTGTCGCCGCGTCCCAACATCCGAGGGGGAAATCCGTGACGACACGCACCGCGACCGCACGCTACCAGGGCTTCGGCAAGGAAGGCAAAGGCCAGCTCGACACGCCGTCGGGCGTGCTCGACGCGACGCCCTATAGCTACAATACGCGGTTCGGCGACGAGAAGGGCACCAATCCCGAAGAGCTGATCGCCGCGGCGCATGCCGGCTGCTTCACCATGGCGCTGAGCTTCGCGCTGGCGCGGGCGGGGTTCAGTGAAGGCAGTCTCGAGACGACTGCGGCGGTCAAGCTCGAGCAACAAGGCGACGGCTTCGCCGTCACGCGATCGGACCTGACATTGAAGGCCGAAGTGCCGGGCATCTCGCCCGAGCAGTTCGACGAGCTCGCCGCCGGGGCCAAGGCCAATTGCCCGATCTCGAAGCTGCTCAAGGCCGAGATCACGCTCAGCCATACGCTGGCCTGAGCGGCTTTTGCGCTCAATCTCTACTCGATGACTGGGAATCCGCTGGCGGGAATCGCCGGATCGGATTAGGATTGCTTGTCAGCTGATGGAGTGCGCCCTGATGACTGCGCTATCTCTTCCCGCCAACCTGTCGCTCGTCGAAATCTCGGGTGCTGCCAGCGCGCCGTGGCGCAGCCTGTTCGCCGGGCCGGCGCGGGAGCACATTCCCTATCGCGCAGGTACGCAATCGGAGCGCAATTTGCTCGCCGCGAAGCTCGATGCGGCAGTGACACGTGCCGACGACGCGGTGCTGCTGATCGCCGAAGGCGCGAGCTGCTTCGCGACGGCGTGGTGGGCGCGGCTGTCGCCCGCCTCCTATGTCTCGCGTGTCGCGGGCGCCTTGTTCTTCCAGCCGATCGACGAGCAGGGCGAAAGTGTCGAAGCCTTGCTCGACACCTTCGCTTCGCCGCGCACCCCGCTCCCCTTTCCGTCGATCGTGCTCGGAAGCGAGGATCGGCGATCATTGCGGGCGGCCCGGGTCCGCGTGCTGGCGGACAATTGGGGCAGCGGGCTGGTGGCGACTGCGCGCAATGCCGAAGCCCGGCCGATGCGACGCACACGCAGCGTCATCGAGCGCTTCACCGCCGGCGTGGTTGCCCGCGAAGTGCGCACCGCCACCGCGTTGGTCCGCCAGATCCGCTAAAGGGCCCGCCGGCGGGCTATCAATGCTCGCGGAACGAGGACCAGAAGCTCCCGATCAGCGGCTCGAGCGCATAATCCAGCGCGGTGCGCCTGCGTAAGGGGATCAGCACCTGGACGGGCATGCCGGCCCGGAGCGCGAAATCGGCGCCGCGCACGCCCTGAATCAGGCTCAATTGCTCGCGCGGCACCGTGATCTCGCCGGTGAAATAGCTCATCCCGCTCTTCTCGTCGGTGAAGCTGTCGGCGGAAAGGCGCGTCAGCCTGCCTTCGAGATTGGGCAGAGTGCGTTCGTGGAGCCCCGAGAATTTGACGAGGGTGCGCTGGCCGACATTGAGGTCGTCGGCATCCTCCGGCGATATCCGCGCCTGGATCAGGAGCGGCGTGCGTTCAGGGACGATGTCCATCAGCTTCTGGCCGGGCGCGACCACCCCGCCCGGCGTGAATACCGACAGGCCGACTACCGCGCCGGTCGCAGGCGCGCGGATCGCAGTGCGCTCGAGCTGGTCGCGCGCAGCGGTCCAGCGCGGCAGGATGTCGCCCAGCCGGGTCTCGACATCGCGGAGATCGGCGGCGGTACGCTCGCGGAAGCTGCGTTCCGCCTCGAGCACCTGGATCTCGTTCTCGCGCGCGGCGCCGCGGGTCTGGGCGACGCTGGCATTATACTGGCCGCGCTGGCCCTGGAGCTGGGCACGCGCCCGTTCGAGCTCGCGCATCCGCGTCGCCGAGACGAAGCCCTTGTCGGCAACGGGCTTGAGCGCCGCGATCTGCTCCTCGATCAGGCGGAGCTGTTCGGCCGACGACACTGCCTGTTCGCCATAGCCGCGGCCCTGCTCGCCCGACTGGACGACGCGCTGGCCGAGCGCGCCGCGCTGCGCGGCGAGCACCGAGGTGCGCGCCTGCAATTCGGTCTGCTGCAGCCGCATCGCCAGCGCCGCTTCCTCGCGGTCTTCGGGCGAAAGCGATGCGAATTCCTTTGGTGCCAGGATCTGGCCACGCCCGAGCTGCTCGGCCTCGAGCCGCGCACGCTGGGCGAGCAGCCGGATCGCCTGCGAGGCGAGTGCCCGCTCCTGCGCCTGGACCTCGGCAGCGGCGAGCTGGACCAGCAATTGCCCGCGCTCGACACGCTGACCCTCGCGGACATAGATCTTGCCGACGACGCCGCCATCGCGGTGCTGGACCGATTGGCGTTGGCCAGAGACCACAAGCGTGCCCGGCGCATAAGCGGCAGCATCGAGCCGCGCGAACATGGCCCAGCCGAGGAAGATCACGAAGAAGAGGCCGGCGATCACCAGCCCGATGCGGATGTCCCGCCGCGGATCGGCGACGGGCGAGGTGGAGACCGTCGCGTCACCCGAGGGCGCGAGGAGGATCGGCATGCTCATGCGCCACCCGCAGCGGCAGTGGGCGGAGCGACGCGCCGGAGATTGGGCGGCGCGATCTTGGGCAGGACTTCGTCGCGCGGGCCGTAGAGCTCGACGCGCCCTTCGCGCAGAACGAGAATCTTGTCGACCACCGGCAGGATGCCGAGCTTGTGCGAGACGATCAGTACCGTGCGGCCTTCCGCCTTGAGAGCCGCCAGCGCGGCGACCAGAGCGGCATCGCCTTCGGTATCGAGATGGGCATTGGGCTCGTCGAGGATCAGGATGCGCGGATCGCCATAGACTGCGCGGGCGAGCGCGATGCGTTGTGCCTGACCGGCCGAGACGCCGCGGCCGCCCAGCTTGAGCTGATGGTCATAACCGTTCGGCAGGCGGCGGATCAGCGGATCGGCACCCACCTTGCCGGCGGCAGCGACCACCGCGGCATCGAGCGCGGCGCGGTCTTCGCCCAGTTCGCCGGCGAAGCGCGCGATGTTTTCGGCGACCGATCCCGCGAACAACGCGGCATCCTGCGGCAGGTAGCCTATGTGCCGGGCAAGCTGCTCGGGATCCCAATCGCGCGTATCCGCGCCGTCGAGCCGGACCGTGCCGCGATCGGCGGGGAGTGCGCCGGCGATTGTTCGGACCAGAGTCGATTTGCCCGCGCCGCTGGGGCCGACGATCGCGACGACTTCGCCGGGCTCGAAGCGCAGCGAGATGCTGTTCAGGATGGCGCCGTCGCGGGCTTCGTTGAGGATAGTGATACCTTCCAGCGCGATTGCACCCTGCGGTGCTGGCAGCCGGGTCGGTTCGGGCCGGGCGACGCTGCCGTCGAGCAGTGCGTCGAGACTGCGATAGCTCTGATGCGCCTGGACGATCGTCTTCCACGTGCCGATCAATTGCTCGATCGGCGCCAGCGCCCGGGCGATCAGGAAGGAAGCAGCGAAGATCGCGCCGCCGGAGATGAGGTTGTCGATCGCGAGCAAAGCCCCCAGCCCCAAAGCGAGCGACTGGAGCGCGAGACGCGTGAATTTGGTGGCAGTGAGATAGTTGCCCGCGGCGAAGCTCGCTTCGGTCTGCGCGGCGAGCATCGCCTCGCGCTGGCGCAGCTGGCGCGCGACCATCGCCCGGCGCATGCCGAGCGCGCGGATGCTGTCGCTCGAACCCAGCAGGGCATCCTGGCTGGCATAGGAAGTGCTCGCGATCACCTGCGCGCGATCGAGCCGGCTGCGAGTCGCGCGCTCGTTCGCCCAGGCGATGAGCGGGAGGATCGTACAACCCAGGATCGCTACGACACCCAACCAGGGGTGCACGAGGAAGCAGACGAGGATGTAGATCGGCACCCAGGGCGCATCGAACAGCGCAAGCACGCCAGGACCGGTCAGCGTGCCGCGCATCGTATCGAATTCGCGCAGTGCCTGCCGCGCCACCGGCAGTTCGGGCCGGCCCAAAGTCGCGTCGAGGATCAGCGGCGCGAGCGTGGCATCGAGCTGCACGCCGGCACGGACCAGCAGGCGCGTGCGGATGCGATCGAGCAAAGAGAGTGTCCCCAGCGCAAACAGGAGCACCAGCGTGAGGAAGGCAAGCGTCTGCATGCCCTGCGTCGGCACCACGCGATCATAGACCTGCAGCATGTACAGCGTCGGCACGATGTAGAGCAGGTTGATCAGCGCGCTGAACGCCGCAGCGGCGAAGAAATGCCGCCGGCACAGCGCCAGTGCCTCGCGCAGCACGCCCATCGGCCGCTCAATCCGCATGGTTTGTCGCCCCAGAATGCACCGCCACGCGACCGGTTAGGTCGCGCAGCGGGGCTTCGAGACTATTCGTTACGCGATGTCGCAAATCGTCAGAACCACCCCGTGTCGATCAACTTCTGATGGTCAGCGTACAGGCTGTCGAAGATATCGCCAATGCCGTCGAGGAAGCCGCCGAGACCGGGCTGATGATCCGAATAATAATCCGGCGCGCCGAATTTGACCTGTGCCGCGTCGCTGACGCCCAGCAAAGTGACGCTGGCGCCCCAGCTCAGAGTGAGCGTGAGATCCTTGATTCCGTCACGATTGACGTCCTGCACCCTGGTGCGCGTGACCGACACGCCGTCGTCGAGGACGATCTTGTCCTCGGCGGTATCGAAATCGCCGATCGTGCCGCTGCCTTCGAGCCGGCCGAAATGGAAGCTGTCGGCACCGGCACCGCCATAAAGCGTGTCGTTGCCGAGCCCGCCGAACAGCACGTCGCGGCCGTTTCCGCCCCACAGGGTGTCGTTGCCGAGATCGCCGAACAGCACGTCGTTGCCGTCGCCGCCATAGAGCTTGTCATTGCCGATGCCGCCGTCGAGCCAGTCATGCCCGCCAAGGCCATTGAGCGTGTCGCTGCCGATCCCGCCCGACAATTTGTCCTCGCCCGCAGTGCCGTTGAGCGTATCGGAGAAGATCGTGCCGTTGCGGGTGATCCCGTCGGCCACGCCGGTGACGGTCACGTCGACGGTGGCGGTGCTGATGAGGCCGTTGCCGTCGGTGACGGTGTAGCTGAAGTGATCGACCTGCGTGGCGCCCGGCGCCAGCGCGTCGAACGCATCGGCATCGGCGACATATTTCAGCGTGTGACTCGCCGCGTCGAACACGAGGCTGCCGAGCGTGCCCGTCGAATCGACCGCGCTGATGGCCAGCGTCTGACCGGCATCGGGATCGGAATCGTTGGCGAGCAAGGCCGTCCAGAGGTTCGCGGTGGTCGCATCCTCGTTGACGGCGACGGCGTCATCCGCGGCGACGGGCGCCTCGTTGACGTCGGTCACGGTGACGGTGAAGCTCTGCTGGGTGGCCAGCCCGCCGCTGTCGGTCGCCTTGGCGATCAGCGCGTACTCCGCCACTGCCTCGTGGTTGAGCGGCGCGGTGGTAGTGATCACGCCCGTCGCCGCATCGATGGCGAACAGTCCGCCGGCATTGTCGACCAGCGCATAATGAAGCGTATCGTTGGCGGTGTCGGTGGCCGAGACCGTGCCGACCACACTGCCCGCGGGCAGGTTCTCGGCGACGCTGGCGTTGCTGAGGACGAGGTCCTTCGGCGCAGCGCCGAGGAACAGCAAGGAGACCTGCGGATCGTGATCGGTCGGGCGCGCGCCGCCGAACTGCGCGTTGAGATGGACCGCGTCATATTGCGCGTTGGTGACCAGACCGCCGGTGACGAGGATGTTGTCGATCTGCTGGGCGTTGCCGCCGAACATGTAGCTGTAGCGCTCCTGTTCGGGCAGCAGCGTGTTGAGATTGGTGAACACCCCGCCCTGCGCCGGATCGGTGAGTTGGGTCTGCGCGTCCTCGAAATAGAAGCCGTTCCAGTCGCCGAGCACGGCGATGTTGAGCGCCGGATTGTCGGCGAGATGCGCCTCGACATACGCCTTGACGCCGGCGGCCTGCGCGGTGCGTGCCGCGTCACCGGCATCGCTGGCGGGCTGGTTGTTGCCCCACAGCGGATCGCTGCCGAGCCGCGAAGTGAGGTGGACGTCGATCGCCGTGATCGTCTGGCCGGCAAAGGCGAACTGCGCGACCAGCGGTTTCCGCGTGCCGTTATAGGCGGCGCCTTCGATCAGTTCGGCGCTGCCCTCGATATAATCGACTCGGTCCATGTTGTAGAAATAGCCGCTGCGGATGTTTCCGCCCGGCTCGCCGCCGGTCGAGCCGGCTGTGGTCGGCGCGATCTCGATATAAGCGTAATGCAGACCGGACTGGGCATAGATCGCATCGATCAGGCCCTGCGCCGTGACCGTGCCCGACAGGTCCGCACCCGAGCCGGCGCCGTCAGTGTCCTGGATTTCCTGCACCGCGATGATGTCCGGCGCGCGGAGATTGTAGACGATGTCGGCGGCGAGGATGTCGAACTTCTGGTCCGAAGCGTCGAGATTCTCGAGATTATAGGTCGCCAGCGAGAGATAATTGGCGTCGCCGTGGAGCGCGGTCTGCTCGCGCGTCAGCGTCGTGTCCTGCGTGATAGTCACTGCCTCGGTGACGAGCACTTCGTAATTGTCGAACGAATAATTGACGATGCCGGTGACGCTGCTGAGCTGGTCGCCGATCGTGTAGCCGGGCGTAAAGCCGGCGAAGATGCCGCTGTCGTCGTCGATCTGGATCTTCTCGGGATTGTAATCGGCGACGCCCGTTCCATCGCCCGAGATGGTGATGCCGCCGCGATCATTGACGCCGCTGGCGCCCGCGCCGTGCGAGACGACGACGTCGGTCTCGCCGAACGACGTGGTGTTCGACACCGCCTGCGGCGTATCGAGCGTGACGCGCATGCCTTCGAGCGATTCCCAGAAGTCCACGCCGTCGTGGAGCGGATCGTAGCTGGTGAGGCCGTCGTCATCGATCACCTCGGACGGAGGCAGGATGCCGCCGGTGCCGATCAGCACCGCGGCGGGAAGCGCGTTGCCGTGGCTCTGGACCGTTACCACGGGGGCGGTGATCTCGGTGACCGTCAAGCCCGCCACGTCCCCCGCGAACTCGGCGACCGAACCCCGCACCGAGACGCCGTCGCCGACCGAAACCGTGGGGGCGGTGCTGGTGAAGACGAAGATGCCGTCCGACGTCGCGGCATTGCCGTCACCGGTCGCGGACTGGAGATAGAAGCCGTTGGTGTCGACTGCGGTGACGATGCCGGTGGTAATCACGGGCTGGCCGACATAGGCCGAGGCGTGGCCTTCGCCCTGGATCTGGCCGATCGACAGCGCGATCGGATCGTCGTTGGTGATCGTGCCGGTCGCGGCACCGTCGTCGATCACGACGTTACCGGTGGTCGCGCCGAGCGTGACGGTGAGCGTCTCGTTGCCTTCGCCGATCAGGTCGCCGTTCACCGGAACCACGATCTGCTTCGAGAATTCGCCGGGCGCGAAGCTGAGCGTGCCCGAGAGGATCGCGGCCGCGCCGAGATCGTCCGCGGTCGCGGTGCCGTCGAGATTGACCGCATAGTCGACCGTCGCGGCAAGCGCGGCGCCGCCGGCCCGGTTGACGGTGAAGACGAGGTTGGCCGTGCCGCCGTCGCCTTCGACGACTTTCGCGTCGCCGATCCGCAGATGGCCGGTTCCCGTCGCCGACAGAAAGGCCTGGCCGTCGTTGAGCGTGCCGAAGCTGTCGTCCGAAGAATCAGCCCAGCTGAAGTCCGCGGTGCTCGAGCCGGTGCCCTTCAGCTGGAGCGACAGGCCCAGCCCTGGCGCGGGCTCCTGGCTCACGCCGATATCGGTGCTGGTCACGCCGGCGGCGGGAGTGCCCGCGGCGGCGGTAAAGGTGCCTTCATAGGAAAGCAGCTGGATGACGGTGCCGTCGGGCGCGATCAGCGCGACGCCGTCGGCGGCGCCGTTCTGCAATCCGGCACGCGCGAAGCTGACCGCGCCGAACCCGTTGGATTCGTTATCGATGACGCCCGAGAGGGTGAGCGTATCGTACACCGGCGCCGCGGCGGGCGTGTTCGAGCCGTTGTAGAAGACCAGCTTGTAGCCGGTAAGATCCGTGCCGGCGGCACCGGCGATCTCGATCGCCTCGCCCGCATCGGTGCCGGCATTGTCGTAGTGGATCTCGTTGATGAACACATTGGCCGGCGGCGAAGGCGGCGCGACGTCGTCGTTGGTGATCGCGCCGGTCGCGACCGCGTCGCCCAGCGCGACGCCGCCCTGGGGCGCGCTCAACGTCACGGTGAAGCCGTCGTTCGATTCGAACGCCGTGTCGCCCTGCACCGGCAGCCGGATTTCGGCGGTAGTGGCGCCGTCGGCGAAGCTGACGGTACCGGTTGCGACGAAGCCTGCACCGAAATCGGCAGCGTCGGCAGTGCCGAACGCGACCGTCCAGGTGGCCGAAACCGCGCCCGCGCTGCCATCGGCGCGAGTCACGGTGAAGACGATGTCGTGCGTGCCGCTATTGCCCTCTGCGGTGGTCGCGTCGGCGATGTTGAGCGTGCCGGGCTGGGGCGGCACCACGCCGCCGAAGCTCTGGCCGGCATTGACGCCGCCGGGCGTATCGTCGGCGATCAGCGCCCAGGTGAAGTCCGTGACCGCGGTGCCGCTGCCGACCAGCCCGATCGAGGTGCCCGATTGCGTGCCGTTCTCCGACACGCCGACATTGACGCTGGTCATGCCCGCAGCGGGACCGTCGGCGGCGGTGAAGCTACCCTCGTAGCTGAGGAACTGGACGACGTTGCCGGCCGCATCGACCAGCGCCACGCCGTCGGGCGAACCGTTCTGGATGCCATCGGTGGGATAGGCGATCGAGATCGTGCCGAAGCCGTTCTGCTGGTTGGCGAGCACGCCACTCAGCGTCTTGGTGTCATAGACCTTGAGCGCGGTGCCGCCGCTCGTCGCGCCGTTGTAGAGAACGATCTTCCAACCGGTCAGGTCGGTTCCCGCGAGGCCTGCGATTTCGACAAACTCGCCGCTGTCGCCACCCGCATTGTCATAATGGAGTTCGTTGATGAACACGTTGGCCATGATCGATCCTCTGTTTGACGGCAGTCATGGTCCGGGCCGGCGCCATGACGGAACAATGCGGTGGGGAAGACTGGGGAATCTGTACTTCGCTAGGGGGCGATCATGACAGCAACATTGCGAGGCTCAACCGGCTTGTGCCGACGTTGCACACTTGTCGCGATAATCTGTGGATAATCGCGCCGCTCCCTTTGTGTACAACGAGGTAGCGCCGTTGCGTCGTCCGGAAATCGGACATCAAAACCGCCGGTGCACGTCGTTTCGACGAGATGTCCGCGAGCGCTTGCCCCCGATCGGCGCCAGTGCCTATGCTTGCCTCCCACCTCTTTGCGGGACCCCGCCCATGAAGCTGCTTTGTTCCGCCGTCTGTGCCCTCGCCCTGCTCCCCGGCATCGCTTCCGCCCAAGCCGGCGATACGGAAGCGCACGCGCTCGACATCGCGAAGCGCGCGATCGCCTTTCGCAGTGTACAGGGACCCGGCAACCAGACCCCGCAGCTTGCGGCATGGCTCAAGGAGCAGCTCGTCGCCGGCGGCTTCGCGGCAAATGAAGTGACCGTCACCCCGGTCGACGACACCGCCTATCTGGTCGCGCGCTGGCCGGGGACCGACGCCAAGGCCAAGCCGCTGGTGATCTCCGGGCATATCGACGTGGTGGAGGCCAAGCCCTCGGACTGGCAGCGCGATCCGTTCACTCCGGTGGTCGAGAACGGCTATCTCTATGGCCGCGGCGCGACCGACATGAAGCTCGACGCGGCGATTGCGATGGCGACGCTGATCGAGATGAAGAAGCAGGGCTACAAGCCGCGCCGCGACATCATCCTGCAATTCTCGGGCGACGAGGAAACCACGATGAAGACCTCGGCGATCATCGCCGAAAAGCTCAAGAACGCCGAGCTGGTAATCAATATCGACGGCGGCGGCGGGGTGCTCGACGAGAAGACCGGCAAGCCGCTCTATATGACCTGGCAGGGCGCCGAGAAGACCTATGCCGATTTCGAGCTGACCGTAACCAATCCCGGCGGCCATTCGTCCGAGCCACGGCCGGTCAATGCCATTGCCGAGCTGTCGGCTGCTCTGGCGAGGATCGACGCGTATCGCTTCCAGCCCGAGCTCAGCGACCTCAGTCGCGCCTATTTCAACGCCGCCGCGCGGTACGAAAAACCCGAGACCGGCGCCGCGATGAAAGCCTTCGCCGCCAACCCCGCCGACGAGAAGGCCGTCGCCACGCTGCGCGCCAATTATGCCACGATCGGCAAGATCGGCACGACCTGCGTACCGACGATGGTCTCGGGCGGCCATGCGCTCAACGCTTTGCCGCAGCGCGCGACGGCGAATATCAACTGCCGCATCTTTCCCGGCCACAAGCCCGCCGACATCATGGCCGAGCTCGCCCGCGTCGCCAACGATCCGGCAATCCAGTGGAAAGACGTCACCGAAGGATCGGTCGCGACCGACGCCTCGCCTATGCGGCCCGATTTCGTGCGTGCCGTCGAGAAGGCACTGAGCAAGGCCTATCCAGGCGTACCGGTCTTCCCGAGCATGTCCTCCGGCGCCAGCGACTCGATGTGGTATCGTTCGGTCGGCGTGCCGAGCTACGGTGCCAGCCCGGTCTTCATCAAGGAATCGGACAGCTTCAGCCACGGGCTCAACGAGCGCACGCCGGTCGCCGCGATTGCGCCGGCGATCGTCTATTATCGCTCGCTGTTCACTGATCTATCGAAGTAACGCCGCGATCTGCGCCTCGGTGATCGCGCGCGCTTCGACCGCGTCGAGCACCGTTGGCGACAGGCAGAGCTCGAGCCACAGCCCGTCGACCAGCGCGGTGATCGCGATCGCCGCGCGCCGGGTCGCCGGCGCGACCAGCCCGCAGGCGGCGAGCAACGCCTCCAGCTCCGTGCGATAATGCGCATATTGGGCGTCATGAAGCGCGGCGACGTCACCCCGCGCGATCACCAGCCCCCAGAATGCGGTCCACGTCGCCAGCAGCGCGCGGTCGGCGATCGGTGGCGCGAAGCTCGCCGCGACATAGGCGCTCAGCCGCGCCCGAGGGTCCTCGCCCGCGTCGGCCACCGCAGCATCGAGCGCCGCCGATACTTGCTCGCCGATATGGCCGTAGGTCGCTGCGATAAGCGCATGGACCCCGCCGAAATGATGCGCGACCAGCCCGGGCGACACGCCCGCCTCCAGCGCGATTGCCCGCACCGAAGCCCCCGCCGCCCCATCGCGTGCCAGGACGCGCGCCGTCGCCTCGATCAGCGACTGGCGCCGCGCATCGGGTTCGGCGCGCGTGAAGGCGGGGTTGCTCATGCCGCGAGCTTATTATACGATCGTATAACAAGCAATCTCGGAGTCCGGCCATGGCGACCCTCGCCTCCTCGCCCAACCCAGGCATCGATCCCGACGCCGACTGGTCGCTGCCCGGCTGGATCTATACCGATCCCGAATTCCTGAGCGTCGAGGCCGAGCGCATCCTGCGTCCGTCGTGGCAGATCCTGTGCCACGAGAGCGATCTTGCGGAAGCGGGCGACTGGCGGGCGATCAGCTATCTCGGCGAGAATGTCGTCGCGGTGCGTGGTCGCGACGGCACGATCCGCGCTTTCCACAATGTCTGCCGTCACCGCGCAATGCGGATCGTCGAGGGCGATGCCGGCTGCGCGCACAAGCTCGTCTGCCCCTACCATGCCTGGACCTACGAGCTCGACGGCCGCCTCTCGGGCGTGCCGATGCGGCGCGACTATCCGGCGCTCGACATGGATGCGAGTGGGCTCGTACCGGTGGACGTATCGATCTGGCGCGGCTTCGTCTTCGTTCGGCTGGAGGACGATGGCGGTCCTTCCGTCGCCGAGATGATGGCACCCTATGACGCCGAAATCGCCCCCTATCGTTTCGAGGATATGCGCCGGATCGGCGATGTTCGCACGCGCGAACGCGCGGTGAACTGGAAGAATGTCGGCGACAATTATTCGGACAATCTCCACATCCCGGTCGCGCATGACGGGCTGACCCGGCTGTTCGGCAAGAGCTACGCGATCGAGGCGTCGGGCTGGGTCGACAAGATGTCGGGCGATCTGGTCGACCGCCCCTCGGCCAATCCGTGGGAGGCATTCTACCAGCGCCATCTGCCGCGCGTCGATCACTTGCCCAAGGCGAACCAGCGGCGCTGGCTCTACTACAAGCTATGGCCGAACATGGCGTTCGACATCTACGCCGACCAGATCGACTTCATGCAGTGGCTGCCGACGTCGCCGACCAGTTGCGTGCTGCGCGAGATGGCGTTCGCGCTTCCCGATGATCGCCGCGAAATGAAACTCGTGCGTTATGCCAACTGGCGGATCAACCGCGTGGTCAATGCAGAGGACACCTGGCTGATCGAGCGCGTCCAGCAGGGCATGGCTTCGCAGAGCTACACTGCCGGGCCGATCGGCACGAGCGAGGTCTGCCTGCGCAGCTTCGCCGCCAAGATCCGCACGATCATTCCCGAGGCCCGGCTGCACCGCGCGCCGGCTCCGGGCTGGTCGCGGCGGCCGCGATCGGTCGATCCCTGACTTTCGTCACCCTGAACTTGTTTCAGGGTCCACCGCGCCACCAGCACCACCGTCGCCCGCTGAGCGGTGGATGCTGAAACAAGTTCAGCATGACGACTGAGGGGAAACGATGGCCAGGAAATACGACGCGATCGTCATCGGCGGCGGGCATAACGGCCTCGTTTGCGCATTCTACCTGGCGCGTGCCGGGCTCAAGGTCCGTGTGCTCGAGCGGCGCCACGTCGTCGGCGGCGCGGCAGTGACCGAGGAATTCCATCCGGGTTTCCGCAATTCCACCGCAAGCTACACCGTCAGCCTGCTCCGTCCCAAGGTGATCGCGGACATGAAGCTGCACGAGCGCGGCTGGCGGATCATCGAGCGGACGATCAGCAACTTCTTTCCGCACGAGGACGGCTATCTCAAGCTCGGCGGCGGCACCGCGCGGACACAGGCCGAATTCGCCCGCTTCAGCCGGAAGGATGCCGAGACCTTCCCGAAATATGAGGAAGCCCTCGAGCGCGTCGCCGAGGTGCTGCGCGACATGGCGCTCAAGACCCCGCCCAACGCCGGCGGCGGGGTTCGCGCCTTGCTCGCCGCCGCGATGCAGGGAAAGCGGCTTGCGGCCATGGACATCGAGGCGCAGCGCGACGTGATGGACCTGTTCGTCAAATCGGCGCGCGATTTCCTCAATAGCTGGTACGAGAACCCGTACATCCAGGCGGCGTTCGGTTTCGATGCGGTGGTCGGCAATTACGCCAGCGTGGATACGCCGGGCAGCGCCTATGTGCTGCTCCACCACGTCTTCGGCGAAATCAACGGCAAGAAGGGGATGTGGGGTCACAGCGTCGGCGGGATGGGCGCGATCACCCAATATATGGCCGAGGCGTGCATCGAGGCCGGCGTCGAGATCAGCCTTGAGGCGCCGGTCGCCAGAGTGCTGGTCGACGGCAAGAAGGTCGCCGGCGTGCGCCTCGAATCGGGCGAGGAGATCGCGGCGAAGATCGTCGCGGCGAATGTCGGGCCCGCTTTGCTCTACCGCCAGCTCGTCGACCGCGCGGACATGCCCCCCGAATTCGCCCGTCGCATGGATAGCTTCAAGGCCGGGTCCGGCACCTTCCGGATGAACCTCGCGCTCTCCGAGCTCCCCGATTTCACGGTGCTCCCCGGCAAGCAAAAGGCCGAGCATCACACCGCCGGGATCATCATTTCGCCGACGCTCGACTATATGGACGCGGCCTATACCAGCGCGAAGGCAAAGGGCTGGTCCGACGAACCGATCGTGGAAATGAAGCTTCCCACCTCGGTCGACGACAGCCTCGCCCCCGAAGGGATGCACATCGCCAGCCTGTTCTGCCAGCAATTCGCCCCCGTGCTGCCCGACGGCCGGAGTTGGGACGACGAGCGCGAGGCCGCGGCGGACCACATCGTCGATACCGTCACGAAGCATGCCCCCAATTTCAAGGCGTCGATCATCGCCCGCCAGATCCACAGCCCGCTCGACCTGGAGCGCAAATTCGGGCTGGTCGGCGGCGACATCATGCATGGGCATATGTCGCTGGACCAGCTCTGGGCGGCGCGCCCGGTGCTCGGTCATGGCGACTATCGCGCGCCGATCGCGGGGCTCTACATGTGCGGATCGGGCACCCATCCCGGCGGCGGCGTCACCGGCGCGCCGGGACACAATGCCGCGCACGAGATCCTGCGCGATCGCTCGCTCGTCAGGTGGCTGTTGCCGATCTGAGGCTGGCCCGCCGCACCCACAGGAACACCGGCAGTCCGAGCGCGAGCAGCCCTAGGCCCCAAAGGTTCGCGCGCAGGCCGAGTCCGTAGATCATCCACAGCACGAACCCGGCAGCGACGATCGCCGCGAGCGTCACTGCGCGATCGCCTGCGAGCAGCTTGAGCGCGGCGAGCGCGCTGGCGAAATAAGCGAGCATTCCGGCGGCAAGGCTGATCGTCGCGATCTCGGCGAACAGCGTGGCTGTAGAACCGGTGTAATTGAGTGCCATCACCAGCGTCACCAGCGCGCCGGAGACCAGATGCGCGCGCGCCGGGGTTCCCTGCCGGCTCTCTTTGCCGAACCATGCGGGGAAGACCCCGCCACGCGCCATCGCCCACGGCATCTCGCCCTGCAGCAGGATGAAGCCGTTGAGCGTCCCGAGCGCGCTGATCGCGGCAAAGACGGCGACAATGAGCTGCGCGCCCGCCCCCCACGATCGCCCGAGGAATGCGGCGAGCGGCGCAGGCGATGCGGCGATCAGATCGGCGGGCATCATCAGCGCGATCGCACCAGCGACGAGGACATAGACCATCCCGGCCAACGCAGTCCCGAGCATCGTCACCAACGGCACGATCCGCGCCGCATCCTTGACCTTGTCGGCCGGAACGGTCGCCGATTCGACGCCGAGGAACCCCCAGAAGGTCAGCGCCACCGCCCCTGCGATCGCACCGGCGCTGATCGGCACCGGCTGGTTGGCGGCGATCGCGGATTGGCCGTCGCGCAACAACAGCCACAAAGCGACGAGGATGATCGCCGCGAGCGGCGCGAGCTTGAGCAATGCGGTGACCAGCTGGATGCGCCCCGCCAGCGCGACTCCGCGGATGTTGACCGCGACCAGCCCCCAGATCAGCACCAGCGCCGTCACGAAGGCCGGCGCCCCGCTTGCCAACGCCGGAAACGGCACGCCCAGCGCACTCACCACGGCGATCGCCAGCGCGCCATTGCCCGCCCAGACGAGGATCCAATAGCTCCACGCGACTGCGAACCCCACTACGGGCCCGAACGCCGCGTCGGCAAAGGCATAGGGCCCGCCCGCGCAGGGCAGCTTCGCCGCGAGCCGGGCGAACACAAAGGCGAGCGCCATCGCCCCGAAGATCGTCACGCCCCAGCCGATCAGCGCATTGGCGCCGAGCGGGGCAAGCGTCGCGGGCAGCAGATAGATGCCCGACCCGATCAAATTCCCCACTACCAGCGCCAGCGCCGGCCAGAAGCCGAGCACGCGTCGCGGCGAGGATGCGGTGTCGCTCACGCACCTGTTGTCACCGCGATGGAGGGGCGCGTCCAGCGGGAAAAGCGCGCGGAGCGCTTGATCGCGGGACAGCCGCGTGGTCATCTTCGCGCGATGCTCGCTACGCGCTTCCCCCCCGATCTGATGGCTGCCGCGCTCGCGCTGCACGACAACCGCCTTCCGGACGCCGAACGCGGGCTCAAGGCCTATTTGAAGCGCGACCCGTTCGACGCGCGCGCGATCCGAATGCTCGCCGAGCTGGCCGGGCGGATCGGGCGATTAAAGGATGCCGAGAATCTGCTGCGCCGCGCAGTCGAGATCGCCCCCGCATTCACTGCGGCGCGCGCCAATCTCGCGCTCGTCCTTTATCGCCAGAATCGTGCGAGCGAGGCGATGGAGGAGCTCGACCGGCTGATCGAAGCCGAGCCCGACCATCCCGGCCACGCTAATCTCAAGGCCGCCGCGCTCGGCCGGCTCGGCGCGTTCGAAGAGGCGATCACGCTTTACGAACGCGTGCTCGCCGAAGCGCCTGCGCAGCCCAAATTGTGGATGAGCTACGGCCATATGCTCAAGACCCTGGGCCGCCAGGCGGACGGCGTCGCGGCATATCGCAAGGCGCTCGCGCTTTCGCCGACGCTGGGCGAGGCGTGGTGGAGCCTCGCCAATCTCAAGACGGTGCGCTTCGACGATACCGATATCGCTGCGATGGAAGCCGCGCAGGCCGAGCCCGGCATAAGCGACGAAGACCGGTTCCACCTCGATTTCTCGCTCGGCAAGGCATATGAGGATCGACGCGAGGTCGGCCGCGCCTTCGCGCATTATGCCGCGGGCAATGCGCTGCGCCGGACGCAGCTCGTCTACGATGCTGACGAGACCGAGCGTTTCGTCGACGATTGCATCGCACTGGCCACACCGGAATTCTTCGCCGATCGCGTCGGCTGGGGCAGCGACGCGCGTGATCCGATCTTCATCCTCGGCATGCCCCGCGCAGGCTCGACTCTGGTCGAACAGATCCTCGCGAGCCACAGCCGGATCGAGGGCACCACCGAGCTTCCGGATCTCCCCGCCCTCGCCCGGCGCATCGCGGAATATCCGCACGGCCTGACCGCGCTGACCGCCGAACGCGCGCGCGAACTCGGCGAGGAATATCTGCATCGCACCGCGGTCCAGCGCCGCACCGATCGGCCGCTGTTCGTCGACAAGCTTCCCAACAACTGGGCGCATGTCTTGCTGATCCGGCTGATCCTGCCAAACGCCACGATCATCGACGCGCGGCGCGAGCCGCGCGCCTGCTGCTTCTCCAACTTCAAGCAGCATTTCGCGCGCGGCCAGGCATTCAGCTACGCGCTGGACGACATGGGACGCTATTATCGCGACTATGTGCGGCTGATGGCCCATCTCGACCGCGTTCAGCCCGACCGCATCCACCGCGTCGTCCACGAAGCCATGGTAGCGGATACCGAGTCCGAAATAGCCCGACTGCTCGATGCGTGCGGCGTTGCCTTCGAACCGGCGTGCCTCACGTTCCACCAGACCGAGCGCGCCGTGCGCACCGCGAGCTCCGAACAGGTGCGCCAGCCGATCTTCACCGGCGGCGACCGCGCCTGGCGACCGTTCGCGCCGCATCTGGGCCCGCTCACCGATGCCCTCGGGGAGCTGATCGAACGCTATCCGGACGTGCCGGCAAACTTGTAACGTTGCAGAAACATCACGGTCGACCAAGGATCGCACCTGCACGCCCGCGCAACGATTGACGCCTGTTGCGTCGCAGCACAGTCTCTCATGACATTGAGGTTACGCTGGGGATTGCGATGATCGTGTCAATGCGCCGTACCGTGATTTTCGGGTTGCTCGCTTCGACTGCCCTGACTCTCCCAGCCCTGGCGCAAGCCCAGGATGCGCAAAGCACCAGCGACTTGCCTTCCGATCGCGACGAGATTGTCGTCACCGCGCAAAAGCGCGACGAGAACATCCAGTCGGTTCCGATCAGCATCCAGGCGATCGGCACGCGCAAGCTCGATCAGCTCAACATCTCGAACTTCAACGAATATACTCAGCTGCTGCCGTCGGTGGCGTTCCAGACGTCGTCGCCGGGCGTCACCACTGTCTACATGCGCGGCGTCGCGTCGGGCGGCGACGGCAACCATTCGGGCTCACTGCCTTCGGTGGGCAGCTATCTCGACGAGCAGCCGGTGACGACGATCGGCGGCACGCTCGACGTCCATATCTACGACATTGCCCGGATCGAGAGCCTCGCCGGGCCGCAGGGCACCTTGTACGGCGCGTCGAGCCAGGCCGGCACGATCCGTATCATCACCAACAAACCCTCGACCACCGCGTTCGAGGGACGCGTCGATGCCGAGGTGAACACCGTCGCGCATGGCGGCCAGGGCGGCAAGATCGAGGGCATGATCAACACGCCTTTCTCGGATTGGGCGGCGCTCCGCGTGGTCGGCTTCTATCAGCGCGACGCCGGCTATATCGACAATGTCGCGAGCACGCGCAGCTTCCTGCCCACGCCCGGGGGGATCACCGTCGACAATGACGAATTCGTCGAGGAAAATTACAACGATACGGAAACGTGGGGCGGCCGCGCCGCGCTCAAGGTCGATCTCGACGACAGCTGGACCGTCACGCCGACAGTGCTCTACCAGGAGATGCGCAGCCACGGTACCTATGGCTTCGATCCGAGCGTCGGCGACCTCGAGGTGCAGCATTTCTATCCCGAATACCGTCGCGACCGCTTCATACAGGGCGCACTGACGATCGAGGGCAAGATCGGCAATTGGGATGTGACCTATGCCGGTGCCTATCTCGACCGCAAGACCTATTCCTCGAGCGATTACACCGATTATTCCGAAGCTTATGACAATCTCTACGCCTCAGTCGGTGGGCTTGCGGGCTATTTCTACTATCAGGACAATGCCGGCAACACGATCGATCCGCGCCAGGTCGTGATCGGTTCGGATCACTTCAAGAAGACCAGCCAGGAACTGCGCGTCGCCTCGCCGTCCACGGATCGCTTCCGGATCGTCGCGGGCATGTTCTACCAGCGCCAGTCGAATCTGATCCATCAGGATTATCAGATCCCAAATCTCGGCGCCGACGTGTCGGTCAATGGTTCCCCGGGGACCTTGTGGCTCACCCAGCAGCACCGCGTCGACAAGGACTATGCGATGTTCGGCGAGGCGAGCTTCGATCTCACGCCGAAGCTCAGCTTCACCGCGGGGGCGCGCGCCTATATCTTCGACAATTCGCTGATCGGCTTCTTCGGCTTCGGGAGAAACCCGGGCGTCGATCCCGCCGACGGACGCCCTTATACCGCGTCGCCGTTCAATGCTGCCGGAAGCTCGCGCACCGGCGTCGCTGGCTGTTTCCTCGCCGACGGACGGACGCTGCGCGATGCCTATCTCGACGGCAGTCCCACCAATACGCTGCTACCGGCGACGGTCGCAGGCGGACCCTGCACCAATCTCGCCACCTATGTGGGCGGTGAGCTGCGTCCCAAGAAGACGAGCGACCAAGGCGTCACCTATCGTTTCAACCTGACCTGGAAGCCCAGCGATGCGCTGATGTTCTATGCCGTGGCGTCGAGCGGCTTCCGGCCGGGCGGGATCAACCGCCGCGGCGACGTCGCCCCTTATTCCACCGATGTCCTCTACAACTACGAGCTGGGATGGAAGACGACGCTGGCCGACGGCCTGCTGCGTTTCAACGGCGCGATCTATCAGCAGAGCTGGAAGGACTTCCAATTCTCCTTCCTCGGCCCGAACAGCTTCACGATCATCCAGAACGGCCCGGACGCGCGCATTCGCGGGGTGGAAATGGACGCCAACCTGTTGCTGGGTGGGCTTAGCCTCACGGCCGCGGGGTCGTATACCGATGCCAAGACCCGCGAGGACCTTTGCGCGACGCAGATCTGCATCGGTGACGGCAGCGATGTGCTGGCGCCCGAAGGCACGCGGCTGCCAATCACGCCGCGCTTCAAGATCAGCGGCAACGCGCGTTATTCCGTGCCCATAGGATCGGGCCGCGGCTATGTGCAGGGGCTGATCGCGCATCAGAGTTCGGCTTCGTCGGACATCCGCGTCGCCAAGGCGGCAGCGTTGGGCCGAATCGAGTCCTACACGACCGGCAACCTCGCGGTCGGTTTCGAGTTCTCGCGCATGAATTTCGAATTGTTCGCGCAGAATATCTGGGATGAACGCGGCCAGATCTCGCGCTTCCAGCAATGCGGCGCGTGCGATCAGCGCCCCTACATCGTCCCGATCACGCCGCGGACCATCGGCATAAGGGCGGGAACGCGGTTCTAGGCGAAACGCGTCACTGCCGCGGCCCTGTTGCAACACCATCTGGATTTCTGGGTGTAGTGGCTGCGTGGTGCAGCCGTTGTTGTGTTCGGGACGCGAAAAAGCCCCCGGTTTTTGGCGGGGGCTTTGGTGTATTGCGGTGTTGAGCGACCTTGGTTGCGGGAGTAGGACCTTTTCCGATCTGATCAGCGCCACATCTATTTGAAATCGCTAAATAGTTATTGCGACCTGTGCCGCCGATACCCGGCTTATACCCCCACCTATCGCAAGACGCGATGAAACGCCTTCGGATCGAGCCGAGCCGAAGCGCGCCCTCGCCGGCATCGCAGAGGTACCTGGACTCGGTGTGCTTCCGATCCCTAGACGCTCAGCCGTCCTAAGCTTCGGATCCCCCCCTCTCCGCCACTTCCTTCTACTATCAGATTGATACTCAAAGATACTTCTTCGGTGGCCGGATCTCGGTCCCACTTACGGTCCCATTTACATTCGGGGATCTGATGGAGCGCCTTCGGGCTTCCCGAGCCGCGAACTCGACAGCGGAAGGCTAATGCGCCGCGCGGCCTCGCAAATCGGTCCGCCGTCTGGAGGCGGAACGCTGCCCTCTGTCGGCAGGACTTCGGTAGCGTCCCATGGAGTTGGCGGAGCCCACTCCATGGAACACGTCTCGTCAGTACGCTCTGTAGAAAGAATAATCCCACCACACAGTGGCACCACTTACTCCGCTTTGCGTCACTTGAACGTTGGGGCCGGAGAGGGAGATGGCCACATTCGCCGAGCCGGCGTTGTTGCGGAGCAAAATCGGTGCGGCACCGCTAGCTCCCGACTGCATTATGGTGGCGACGGCCGTATAGGCCCCACCTTCGCCTCCGATCCAGATTGATACTTCATGAAGCCCGGGAGTGGCCGGCACAGCGAAAATCGTAGTCGGGACCCCACTAGGGGCGGTAGTTGACCCGCTCGCGTCATGCACCGTACGTCCGGCGAGGGGCCCGTTGCTTGTGCCGTAAACGTTATCTTCGGGGCGAAAACCTCGAGATGGATTGGTGACATAAAGATCGACCCCGGCTCCGCTTCCTGCGGCTCCGTTTCCCGCGAGAACGTTGCCCTTCAGAATATTGGCAGGCGTTTGGCTCACGAGTCCATGGCCACCCATACCGGTGATGACATTCCCGGTCGCAGTCGATCCATTGCCCGCAATGATTATGCCGCCACAATCCAGGTTCTTACCTGGGCCGTCGAAGGCGCCCATTGTCAGGCCGGAAACGGTACAATAGCTGCCTATAGTAATGGCATAGGGTTTCGTCGTTCTGCAGTTGGCAACGCTGCCACCTGTCCAGGTGCAGTGATCACCCAGAAGCACGGCTCCATTCATGTACATCGAGCAGCCGGAGAAGCTCACATACTCTGCCGAACTCGCGTCGATCGAGATGCCCGTGCTTGCGGCCGATCCAACAAAGTGGACCCCTGTGACAGTCGCGTACGCCCCGCCGGCCTTGACGTGCAGCTGCCGCGCACCAACCATCGTGGGCTGGCTCTCGAACGAGTCGCCCGTGAGGATGGCGTTTGCCCCCTCGATAACGACTGAGGTATTATCGTTCCGACTAAACCGGTTGCCGATGAACTGGGTGTGGTGACCAGCGGTTTCCACGAAAACCTGATTCGTGGCAGCAATGTTTGTGTCAGCCTCGAACTGATTGCCGATCAATTTCACGTCGGCGGTCAAGGCGTTCAGGCGGACGTATGGAGCCCCGACGCAACTCTCGATCTTGTTCTCGCTGAAATTCGTCGCCTGCACGATGGGGCCGGTCGAATTTGCGCTCGCAAAATCGACTGCGGAATTCCCGACGTCGCCGCATCCGCGAATATAATTTCCGCTCAGGTTGGATCTTTGAAGGTTAATCGCTTTTATTGCAGAACCCTTGATGTAGTCGAAGCGGCACTTCTCCACGGTTCCCTGCGAATAATTGACAAGCTCTAGTGCAGCCCCGGTGACCGTGTTGCCACCCTGAATCCCGCTGGAAGTCTCCCCAGGATCATCGTAGAATCGCAACCCTCTGATCTCCCCGCCTGCAGAGGACAGCTGGATCACTGATCCGGTAATGGGTGCGTTCACTTTGATATAGCTCTCTTCCCCGGTACCCATCGATCCGATAATGTTCACAGTCTTGTCGGTCGTGCCCGAGATCTGGCTAGTCACACCGTACTTACCGTCCGGGAATCTGAGCGTCCCTCCGCTCGCGCACACCGCATCCAACGCCTGCTGAATGGCACTTGTGCAGTCCGAGCCGTCAGCGACCGCGCCAAAATCCTGAGGGGTTACATGTACCATCGTATGCCTCCGTCGCTCTTGTTGGAACAAACAAAGAACACGCCAAATCCTACATTTCAAGCGTCACGACGCAGAGCGCTCCGGCTCAAAAGTAGCTTCGGAGAGGCGACGATCGTCGCAAGTGCTGTGGCGATAGCTGATGATCATAGCCTCTACGAACGGCTGCATAAGCTCGTTCGTGGGCACGGGCACACTTACGGTCACGTACCGGGATTGCGCGCCCGGCGGCGCTGGCCATAGAGCTCGACCCACTCCGTCCGTGCTGGCGCCAGGGAACCAGCAAAGTCTTGAGTGCGCGATCCTGCGGCGTTCGCTGCCACTGGCGAGCATCTGGCCCGCAACGGCAGCTATCGCGCCCTTGGCTCCCAAAAGCTGCCCGTCTGAAAATCCCGATACCAGACACACCGGTCGCAGCACACAACCCGGCGCAGGTGTTCCATCCAAATAATGGGCGAGCAGTGATCGAGCCCGGTGGGCGCCTTTACAAAGCGAGGAAGCGCGGGAGGGAGTTGAGATTCCTGCACAAGGTATTGGAATGGTTGTAATAACTGGGAGTGTGTCGACGCAGACTGACGTGCTCCCCAGAAACTCCTCCCGTTTGAGCTAGAGTCCTTCATTGGGGAGGACGACGATGAAGCACAGCAGGTTTAGCGAGGAGCAGATCATAGCGATCCTGCGTGAGCAGGAAGCTGGGTCATCGACGGCGGACGTGTGTCGCAAGCACGGCGTGAGCAGCGCGACGTTCTACAAATGGAAGGCGATCTATGGCGGCATGGATGTGTCGCAGGCGCGCAAGCTGAAGGTGTTGGAGGACGAGAACGCGCGGCTGAAGCGACTGCTGGCCGATGCGATGCTCGACAATGCGGTGCTGAAGGAGGTTGCCTCAAAAAACTGGTGAAGCCTGCCGCTCGCCGAAGGGCTGTCGAAGGTGTTCGACAGACCTTCGGCATCAGCGAGCGTCGGGCGTGCGCCATCCTCAGCGTGGATCGATCGTCGATGCGCTATGCGCATCGGCGTAGTGATGATGGCGACCTGCGGTCGCGTCTTCGCGAGATCGCGCTCAAGCGTCGCCGGTTCGGTTACCGTCGGCTGGGGATCATGCTGGCGCGCGAGGGTCTCGTCATGAACCACAAGAAGCCGCTGCCGCTGTATCGCGAAGAGAACCTGCGCGTGCGTCGCCGACGTGGTCGCAAGCGGGCGATGGGCACGCGAGCACCGATGACCTTGCCGCAAGGGCCTAACCAGCGCTGGAGCCTGGACTTCGTCAGCGACACGCTGGTGTGTAGCAGGCGTATCCGCATCCTGGCCGTGGTCGATGACTTCACGCGCGAGAACCTCGCGCTGGTGGTCGACACGTCGCTGTCGGGCGCTCGTGTTGCCCGCGAGCTCGATGCGATCATCGCGGCTCGCGGCAGGCCGCTGACGACCGTGAGTGACAACGGGACCGAGTTGGCCAGCCTGGCGATCCTGCGCTGGACGCAGGACCGGCAGATCGAGTGGCATTACATCGCGCCCGGCAAGCCGCAGCAAAACGGCTACGTCGAGAGCTTTAATGGTCGCTTGCGCGACGAATACCTGAACGAGACGCTGTTCGCGTCATTGAGCCATGCCCGCTCGGTGCTGAGCAGCTGGCGCTATGATTACAACCATGTGCGGCCGCATAGCGGGATAGGCGGGCTGACGCCCGCCGATGCTGCCAGGCGGGTTGTACAGCCCCGCCCGCAAGGGCACGATGATAACCCCGGACTCCAGTTATGACTGGAGGAGTTTTGGGAAGCACGTCACCGACGCCGCTCGAGCACGGTCTCGGGAAGACGCGACCGAAGGTCGCCATCGTCACATGGAGCCCAACCTGGCGGTCGAGTTCTACAGCCGTTGATGCGGGGATTTAGCGCGAGCCAAATCCGGCAACCATCAGCGGCTCGGCCGGCGGCACCTGAAGCGCCGACTGCCCGGCTTTGCCGCGCCAGCCCTGCCAAAAAAGATGGGGAGGTCCTTTGGTGCTGCCCCTTTTCTTCAAGGCTGCAGGCCTAAGGCGGCCCGCAAAAACGCGTCGGACTTGCCGAGCAAGGTCTTGCGCGCGGAGACGCTGTCGAGCTGGTGGTCGAGGTTCTTGAACTCGACATAGTCGACCTTGGCGCCGGCATCCTTGAGAGCGTTCTGCATCATCCTGGATTCGCCGACGCCAACATTCTCGTCGAGGTCCCCATGGAACAGCAGCACCGGCGCCTTGATCTTGCCAGCGTTACGCGCCGGCGATCCTTCGCGGATATGCGGGCCGTTGCCGATGAACCGGTCGACCAGTGGATAATTGACGTAGCGGCGGGATTCGGATCGCAGCGTCTCGAGATCGGTGACCGGCGCCACTGCGACGATCGCCTTGAATAAGCCAGGGTCGAGCACCGCCGATTGTAGCGCGGCATAACCGCCATAGGACCAGCCGACAATCGCCAGCTTGCCCGGTGCGGCGATGCCCTCCTTCAGCAGCCACCGCCCGCCATCGTTCACGTCGCCGATTGCGGTACGCCACGATTGGAAGCCGTTCTTCTGGAACCACTCGCTGCCATAGCCTGTCGAGCCGCGGAAGTTGGGCTGGAGCACGGCATAGCCGCGTGCCGCAAAGAATTGCGGCAGCCAGTCGAAGGTCCACTCGTCGCGCGCACCGGGTCCTCCGTGCGGCATGACGATGGTGGGCAGGTTCTTGCCGTCGCTGTCTGGCGGCAGGGTGAGATAGCCAGGAATGCGCGTCCCGTCTGCCGCCGGGAAATCGACGGGCTTGACGGTGGCCAGCGCCATGCCGGCCAGCTCTTTGCGCACCGGCATCAATTCCTCCAGCGCGCGCTTCGCCTTGTCATAGCGATAGAATATGCCTGGATTGGAATCGCTGCCGGCCCATAGCAACAGCTTGCTCTCGTCGGCGCTGGCGTCGACCCACTCGAGCAGAGGAGTCTTGGGCAGAGCCTTGGCGAGCGCGGTTTGCAACTTGCGCAACTCGGGATCGAAGAATTCGGCCTGGCGGCGGTCGGTGGCATAGCTCACGCCCACCACCCGGCGCTGGCGTCCGACCCGGATCAGCGTGTCAACGTCGACCTGCGGGTGCGCGAGCACCAGGCTGCGCGTCAGCTTGCCGTCCAGCGAGATGCTGTAGAGCGCACGGCGTCCATCCTTGTCGTCGAAGCCGTAGACAAGGTTCTGCGCAGGATCGACGGCATAGGGATCGAAGCCCGAGACCTGCCCGCCCTCGAGCGTGAGCACACTCAGCGGTTCCCAGTCGCGATTTTCGGCAAGTCGATAGAAATAGCTCACCTTGCTCTTGAGGTAGCCCGACGAGTCGGAGCTGCGCAGGCCATAGATGCGCACCTTGCCATGACCGTCACTGATATATTCGCTCGCGCCCTTGCGCGGCTGTTCGACCAGGCGACGCTTCATTGTCGTCGCCTCGACCAACTCGACCGCCATGCCGCTTCGCCTCTCTGCGAGCTGCGTGCCGGTGGAATATTCGGGTACGATCTCGCGGGTCATCAGCACCGAACCGTCAGAACCATCCGGGCCAAAATCGATGACGTTGCCACCCTGCTGCATCGGTCCCAGCGCATTGCTGCCGGCGCGGCCGGTCAGCACCTGCAACTTGCTGCCGTCGTTATTGACTGCGATCAGCCGCGTAAACGACAAGTCGTTGGAGCCCTGCGCGATCATGTAGACGCCGCAGACGAGCCGCGTGTTGCTTGCCCAGCGGCAAAAGCGCAGCCGGTCGGGATTGCCGCCGGCCGCTAAAATCTGCTTGGGCACCGACCCCGCTACCAGATCGGCAACCAGCAAGGCCTCGCCGTGATCGCCTGCCGCGCTGATGATTGCAACCTTGCTGCCGTCCGGCGACAGGCTGATTCCGCGCACCGTCTCGCGCGCAGCGAACTTTGCGACGATCTCCTCGCCGGTCTGCGCCATAGCGGGGGGACTCAAAAGCATCGTGGAAACCGCAAGCAAGCAGCGCATTGAAGTCATTCTTGTCCCCCCAATCCTGTGCGAGAGTTGCGGCTTTTTTCCGCTTGGGCAAGAGCCCATGATTCGACCTGCCGGAGGCACGCCGGGCGACCATAAGGACCAGAACCAGGCGATCGGCTGGATATGGCAGGACGGCTATGAACGCGATTGGCTCAGCGGTGGCTGACCTTCTGGTGGAAGTCTCATCTTGAATACCTCTTCCGCAGGAATTGCCAGGGCGCGTGGAACGAGAACGATGACGCAGCCATCACTTAATATCCCGTGTCGCGCGACGTTATCCGGACTGTGGCGCGGTCGGGCATCTCGACCGTCGTATCCGAGGAAGGGGAGGACGGGAGCGCAATCGACCCGGTGCACGAGGTGCTAGGAATTGCCGGCTGCTATGCCTGGCCCTAGTTTACAGTCTGCAAAGTTGGCGGAGCTATAGCCATATGTTCGCCGGCAGCTTTCGCAATTGTTCGTCTGCAAGCCGACAGCCCGCATACGGCCCAGTTCCAGCCCCCCGAGATTCGAGCGCACGATGTCTGCTTTCCGGGCCCGGGCGGCTGAAAGCGGTCTGCCCGCTGACGGCCCGAATCACGCCGTCGCGGGCGCGAAATCTGCGTCCGATCGCATATCCTCATCGCGATCGATCGCTCCAGCTATCACGCCGGCCCAAGTCTCGAGCATGCGTCGACGGGGCGTCAGATAGAGTGCGCTGTTGTAGGCGCTGCGGACATCGTCGCGATCGGCGTGGGCGAGCGCCATCTCGATCCAGTCTGATCGATAGCGCTCGGCCTCATTGGCCCATGTGGATGCAAGCCCGCGAAAGCCGTGGACGGTCTGGCGGCCTCGATAACCTATGCGATAGCAGGCATAGATCATGGTATTCTGGGAGATGGGCTGGCCGGCCTTGTCGCCGCCAAAGACGTAGCCACGGCTGGAGTATGCCCGCACTTCGGCAAGCAGCGCCACCACTTGCGGAGCAAGGGGCACGATGTGCTCGCGCTCCATCTTCATGCGGCCGGCGGGCACCCGTCAGAGCGGCTCTGCACCGGCGAGTTCCTCAAACTCGTCCCATGTCGCAAGACGGGTCTCGTTGGTGCGCGCCCAGGTCAGCAGCGTGAAGAGCAATGCGGCACGGGTAACGGCGCGTCGGCGTGGCGTTTCCTCGCCGTCATACCGGTCGATCGCCCGCACGGGTGCCGGAAGCTCGCCGAGCCCTACCCGCGCCATATGACGCGTCCGCGGCTTTGGCTTGAGGAGGTCGCTGAGATAGGCGGCAGGATCCTGATCGGCCCAGCCCTGCGGAATGGCAAAGCGATAGATCTGGCTGACATGCTGCTCGAGGCGTCGGCTGACGTCGAGCGCTCCCCGCGCCTCAACCGAGCGCACCATGGCGAGCACGTCCCCGATGGTGACAGCACGCAGGTCCCGGCTCCCGAGCGCCGGAAAGGCATCACGCTCGAGCCGGTCAGCAATCGTGAGGCGTGCCCGGCGTCGAGCGCCTCGAGCCGATTCTTGTGCCATGCGCGGGCAGCTTCCTCGAAAGTCATCACCGGCGCCGCGGTCTCCCTCGCGCCGGGATCTGTGCCCTTCCCCAGCGCCACCTTGGCCTCAGCGCGGCGCAGTCGCGCCTCCGCCAGGCTGAGCTCAGGATAACGGCCGAGCGAGAGCAGCTTTTCCTTGCCGTCGAACCGATATTTGAAGCGCCACAGCTTCGAGCCGTTGGGCCGGCCGAGCAGGTAGAGGCCGTCGCCGTCGGCAAGCTTGTAGTCCTTTGCGCGTTTCGTTGCGTAGCGGGCTTCGAGTTCCTTGAGAGCCATTTGGCGGTACTCCGCAGGTTGTCTGCGGTATTACCCCCGAAAATACCCCCAAATGCAAATCGACGCAGTGGCATCCGGCGGCATCCGGAGGGACGCTCTGGGGCTTCGCGACTCGGCTTAAGCCACAGAAAAAGGGCACAAAAAAACCGCCCCGGGATGTCCCGAGACGGTTTGATTATTACGACCTTGGTTGCGGGAGCAGGATTTGAACCTGCGACCTTCAGGTTATGAGCCTGACGAGCTACCGGGCTGCTCCATCCCGCGCCATGGGCGCGACCGGAGGTCGCTTAACTTGTGAATGGGTTTTTGCTGATTTGCGTTTCGCACGGGCTGCAATGCCTGGCGACGACCTACTCTTCCATCGCTTGAGCGATAGTACCATCGGCGCTGTCTGGTTTCACGGCCGAGTTCGGGATGGGATCGGGTGGTTCACAGACGCCATAGCCACCAGGCAATGGAGCCCGTGCGACGGGCAGCCTGGGCTGCCCTTTGGGCGCAAATCAGGGTTTCAAATCGATACCGTGCACACGGGTTTGAATAAAGCTGCGACTGGATCATCCGACCAGAATGTCAGCCAGAGCTGTCATTGATGGTGGAACTCTCAAGCGCGAATAGGACAATTAGTATCGGTTAGCTCCATGCGTTACCGCACTTCCACATCCGATCTATCAAGGTCGTGGTCTTCGACCGTCCTAAGAAATCTTATCTCGAGGGAGGCTTCCCGCTTAGATGCTTTCAGCGGTTATCCCGTCCATACATAGCTACCCAGCTGCGCCGTTGGCACGACGACTGGTACACCAGAGGTATGTTCAACCCGGTCCTCTCGTACTAGGGTCAACTCCTCTCAAATTTCGACGCCCACGGCAGATAGGGACCAAACTGTCTCGCGACGTTCTGAACCCAGCTCACGTACCACTTTAATTGGCGAACAGCCAAACCCTTGGGACCTGCTCCAGCCCCAGGATGTGATGAGCCGACATCGAGGTGCCAAACAACCCCGTCGATATGAGCTCTTGGGGGTTATCAGCCTGTTATCCCCGGCGTACCTTTTATCCGTTGAGCGATGGCCCTTCCACGAGGGACCACCGGATCACTATGACCGACTTTCGTCTCTGCTCGACTTGTCAGTCTCGCAGTCAGGCTGGCTTATGCCATTGCACTCTAACAGCCGGTTTCCAACCGGCCTGAGCCAACCTTCGCGCGCCTCCGTTACTCTTTAGGAGGCGACCGCCCCAGTCAAACTACCCGCCACAGAGGGTCCCAGCACCGGATGACGGTGCGTGGTTAGACATCAGAAAACAACAGGGTGGTATTTCACATTGTGGCTCCACACTGGCTGGCGCCAATGCTTCAAAGCCTCCCACCTATTCTACACAGTTCCTTCCTAATGCCACTCTGAAGCTGCAGTAAAGGTGCACGGGGTCTTTCCGTCTAACCGCGGGTACTCCGCATCTTCACGGAGAATTCAATTTCGCTGAGCATGTCCTGGAGACAGTGGGGAAGTCGTTACGCCATTCGTGCAGGTCGGAACTTACCCGACAAGGAATTTCGCTACCTTAGGACCGTTATAGTTACGGCCGCCGTTTACCTGGGCTTCATTTCGGAGCTTGCACCCCTCCACTTAACCTTCAGGCACCGGGCAGGCGTCAGACCCTATACGTCGTCTTGAAGCCGACTTAGCAGAGCCCTGTGTTTTTGCTAAACAGTCGCTACCCCCTGGCCTGTGCCCCCTTGAACTGCTTGCGCAGAACAAGGGCCTCCTTCTTCCGAAGGTACGGAGGCAATTTGCCGAGTTCCTTCAGGACACTTCTCTCAAGCGCCTTGGTATACTCTACCTGACCACCTGTGTCGGTTTCGGGTACGGTCTATACGGTGGGGCTATTTCCCGGGACCTCTTCGAAGCACGATCAATCCGATAAGATCGTACAACACACGAGATCCGTCACACACCACCAGGCCCACGAATATTAACGTGGTTCCCATCGACTACCCCCTTCGGGCTCGTCTTAGGGGCCGGCTCACCCTGCGCGGATTAGCCTTGCGCAGGAACCCTTGGTCTTTCGGCGAGAGGGCATCTCACCCTCTTTATCGCTACTCATGTCTGCATTCGCACTTCCGATACCTCCACAGCCCATTACCAGACTGCTTCACAGGCTTACGGAACGCTCCGCTACCACGTGATCTTGCGATCACATCCTAAGCTTCGGTGCATCACTTTAGCCCCGTTACATCTTCGCCGCAGGAACCCTTGTTTAGACCAGTGAGCTGTTACGCTTTCTTTAAAGGATGGCTGCTTCTAAGCCAACCTCCTGGTTGTTTTGGGATTCCCACATGCTTTCCCACTTAGTGATGACTTGGGGACCTTAGCTGTAGGTCAGGGCTGTTTCCCTTTTGACGACGGACCTTAGCACCCGCCGTCTGTCTCCCGGATAGTACTCATAGGTATTCGGAGTTTGGTTAGGTTTGGTAGATCTCGCGACCCCCTAGCCCATCCAGTGCTCTACCCCCTATGGTATTCGTCCGAGGCACTACCTCAATAGTTTTCGCGGAGAACCAGCTATTTCCCGGCTTGATTGGCCTTTCACCCCTAAACACAACTCATCCGGTAACTTTTCAACGTTAATCGGTTCGGACCTCCAGTGAGTGTTACCTCACCTTCATCCTGGTCATGCCTAGATCGCCGGGTTTCGGGTCTAATACACCAAACTAAGTCGCCCTATTCAGACTCGCTTTCGCTGCGCCTACACCTATCGGCTTAAGCTTGCTTGGTACATTAAGTCACAGACCCATTATGCAAGAGGTACGCTGTCACCCCATAAAGAGGCTCCAACTGCTTGTAGGCAATCCGTTTCAGGTACTGTTTCACTCCCCTCATCGGGGTGCTTTTCACCTTTCCCTCACGGTACTAGTTCGCTATCGGTCATGTACGAGTATTTAGGCTTGGAGGGTGGTCCCCCCATGTTCAGACAGGATTACACGTGTCCCGCCCTACTCGAGTCCCTCAACATCACTTTCGCATACGGGGCTGTCACCCGCTATGGCGCTCCTTTCCAGAAGCTTCTGCTAGTTGAATTGAGGGCACTGGCCTGGTCCGCGTTCGCTCGCCACTACTAACGGAATCTCGGTTGATGTCTTTTCCTCCGGGTACTGAGATGTTTCAGTTCGCCGGGTTCGCTTCACGAAGCCTATTTTATTCAGCTAAGTGATACCTTTCTCCCATTACCCCGACCGTCATTGCTGACGCTCGAGATAATCGGATCAGGTGGGTTTCCCCATTCGGAAATCGTCGGATCAAAGCTTGCTCACAGCTCCCCGACGCTTATCGCAGCGTGCCACGTCCTTCATCGCCTGTACATGCCAAGGCATCCACGAATTGCCCTTACCTCACGCTTGAGAGTCCACACCACCAACGACAACACTGGATGGGTCATAAGACCCACACGAAACTCGGCAGAGCAGTGATGCGTGGTTTTACCAGGTCTCCACTCAGGCAACGCC
>NZ_JOOE01000005.1 GCF_000712135.1 Sphingomonas sp. UNC305MFCol5.2 | reverse complement strand
CACTTAAGCCCCTCCCCTTCAGGGGAGGGGTTGGGGGTGGGGGATGTCTCATCGAGACCGTCGCCCGCGGACAGGCCCCACCCCAACCCCTCCCCTGAAGGGGAGGGGCTAAAAGGATCACCGCTCGCTAAGATAATAGCGGTCGCTCGCCACAAGCTTCTCGTCCAGCTCGTACACGATCGGCTGCCCGGTCGGAATCTCGAGGTTGACGATCTCTTCGTCAGGGATCCCCGACAGATGCTTGACCAACGCGCGCAGCGAATTGCCGTGCGCCGAGATCAGCACGCGCTTGCCCGTGCGGATCTCCGGCGCGATCCGCTCCTCCCAATAAGGCAGCACGCGCGCGATCGTGTCCTTGAGGCTCTCGGTCTGCGGGATCGGCACGCCGTGATAGCGTACGTCCCTGGCCAGGTCCCAGGGCGAGCCTTCTTCGGGGAGGGGCGGGGGCACGTCGAAGCTGCGGCGCCAGATCTTGACCTGCTCGTCGCCGTGCAGCGCCGCGGTCTCGGCCTTGTTGAGCCCGGTGAGGCCGCCATAATGGCGCTCGTTCAATTTCCAGCTCTTCTCCGTCGGCAGCCACAGCCGCCCCATAGCTTCCAGCGCGAGGTTGAGCGTCTTGATCGCCCGGCTCTGGAAGCTGGTGAAGGTCAGGTCGAAATCGAGCCCTTTCTCCTTCAGAAGCTCGCCTGCGGCCCAGGCTTCCTCGACGCCCAGCTCGGTCAGATCGACGTCCCACCAGCCGGTGAAACGGTTCTCGAGGTTCCACGCCGACTGGCCGTGGCGGATCAGGACGAGCTTGGGCATGGGGCCTCCTTGCAACACGTTGCGCAGGTCCTTAGCGACTGCGGCGGCGCGAACAAGCGGGAGACAGCCAATGGCGATCGTTCGGCGGACCTTGGTCTATGATGGCCCCGGCGGCCCGTTCGAAGGCGTCGCAGCATGGGACGAAGCGGTCGAAGGGCACCGCCCCTGCGTGCTCGTCCTGCCCAATGTGCTCGGCCAGAAGGAGGCGGACAATCTCAAGGCCGAGGCGTTGGCCGAACTCGGCTATGTCGCGCTTGCCGCCGATGTCTTCGGGCAAGGCAAGCGCACCGCGCTGCAATCCGAGGACCGCGCCCGCTATATGGATGCGCTCAACGCCGATCGCATTTTGCTCCGCGACCGGCTCGCGGCGTCGCTCGCTGCACTGACCGGCCTCCCGCAGGCAGATCCGGACGCGGCTGCCGCGATCGGCTTCTGCTTCGGCGGCAAATGCGTGCTCGACATGGCGCGTGCCGGGCTCGGCATTCGCGGCGGGATCTCCTTTCACGGCGTGTATGATCCGCCGGATTATGCGGGCCCATCGCCGATCACCGCGAAATTGCTCGTCTGCCACGGCTGGAACGATCCGATCTCGCCGCCCGACGCGACCGTCGCGCTTGCCGAGGAACTCACCAGGTGCGGCGCCGACTGGCAGCTCCATGCTTATGGCCATGCCGGTCACGCCTTCACCGATGTCGGCAGGGCGGGCCCGGGCAATATCGCCTATGAGCCACGCGCCGATCGCCGGAGCTGGCGGGCGATGACGGACTTTCTTGCGGAATTGTTCGCCTGAACCGTGCGTGGGCTGGCGGGCTTCGACCGGCATGCGCCCCGAAGCAGACAAGTCAGGCCGCCATTCGCGAACCCGCCTCGACGAAGGCCTCATTGGTGGCTGTGACGTCTATCGATAAAGGCCCATCGTCACCTTGAGCATCACGGGCTCGCCGGTGAAATTGAGGCCGTAATCGATCTGGTCGCCATTCCAGCGGCGGCGCATCGTCCATTTGCCCGCGATGAAGCTGCCTTCTTCGGCGCTGATGATCTGTGCCTGTTGGTTCACCGCGGTACCGGCGGCCGTCAGCCGGACCCGGACATGGCTCCCGCTGATCAGGAAGGTGTCCGGTGCCAGCTGCGCCGCGACCAATCCGCCGACCGGCGCGTCAGCCATCGGGTGCGGATCGATTTTGTTCCAGCTCGACCAGCCCGGTTCGCCCATCTGCCACAGGCCATATTCCGCCGCGATTTTCCAACGGCCGAAGACTTTGGCCTGCGTCTTCGCGCCCTTCGCCGTACCCCAAACGGGGTTCTCGAAAGCGATGCGCGCCCAATCGCGCGCCATCGGTGCGAGCATAGCATATGGGCCGGCGAACGCCTCCATGGTCGCGGCATCGAGCGCCTTGGCGCCGAGCGGATAGTTGAAGAAGCCGGTGGCATCCATCCCGAAGGGCGCGAAGCCGATCGCGCCGCGGCCCAGCGCGGGCCACAGGAAACGCCCATAGTCCAGTGCATTGCCGATCTCGGGCACCATCAAGGCATTGTCCGGCCGGGCATATTTTTCGAGAAAGCTTTCCACCGCCGCCGCATCGCGCGTGTAGATGTCCGGCGCGACGAGATCGATGTGCGGCGCCGCCGCCTTCCATATCGGGATCACGTTCCAGTTCGGCCCGCCCGAGGGGCCGACATTGCCGCCCTCATCGGTGAAGGCGTCGCCGAGCGCCGCGTTCACGTACATGGGGAGCGGCATCGCCGCCTTACCCGCCGCGGCGACTTCGTCGATGTAGCGGGCGAGGTGCCAGGTCTGGAAATATTGCTCCGCACGCTTGCCGAACAATGCGGTCCAGCTTCCCGGCTTCACCTTGAGCGCGCGGACCAGCTCCGCGGGGACATCGCCCTTGAACAGGCGATCCGCCTCGCGCGCGTGATCCCGGGCAAGGCCATAGCTGCCCGCCTCGTTCTCGGGCTGCACCATGATGACATTGTGGTCGGCGTCGATCTTCGCGAGGTGCCGCATCATCATGACGAAGGCACGCTTGTCGGCCTCGAGAGTGTTCCGCCCGTGCGGGCTGAGCACATAATGCGTCGTGCCGTCGGGCTTCTTCATGCGCGGAAAACGGGCGGTGTCGCGCTTCACCCATTCAGGCGCATAGCTGTTACCCGTGTTCTTCCACGTCGCGAACCACAGGAGCACGAGCCGAACCTTGCGCGCACGGGCCTGTTCGACGAGAGTATCGAGGAACGAGAAGTCGAACTGCCCCTCGACCGGTTCTACCTGCTCCCAGGCGATGGGGATTTCGAGCGTGTTGGCGTGCATGGCCTCGATCACCGGCCAGACTCTCGGGAGCATCGCCGGATAGTTGCTCGAATTATTGGCTTGCGCGCCGAGCATCAGGAACGGGGCTCCGTCGACGAACAACGCATGGCGCCCGTCGCGCGAAACCAGCCGGGGAAGCTCTTGCGCCGACGCAGGCGCGGACGCGACCGTTGCGAGCATCAGCGCGCACCTTGCCAAAAGTCGCCACATTCGAACCGTTCCTTCAGTCATGCGTCGCACGAGATACGCGGCTTTTCGCGAACCAGGTTCATGGGGCCGTAGCGCTCACCACCTGCACCAGTTGCGCTACATCCTGCCCCAGCGGAAATTTGGTCTTGCTGGAGAGCGTCCCGCTGCCGTCGTTCCAGATGAGCTCGGTCTTGGTTCCACCGCCCCGGCGATACGCGTTGGTGGTGCCGTCGTCGTCATACAGAGTGAACCGTGCGTCCCGTCCCGGATAGACGCGGATCGCCTGCAGCTTTTGCTTCTCCGCCGTGCTCGAGACCGGTGCGCCGATGGGCAGGATCGATCCGGCGCGGACATAGACCGGGATCCGCTCGATCGGTGCCGCAGCGTCGATGGTCTGGCCGCCGGTGTATCGCTGGTTGGTCCAGTAATCGTACCAGTCGCTCCCTTTGGGCAGATAGACGCGGCGGCTCGTGCGTCCCTGTTCGGTGACCGGCGCCACGAGGAAAGCCGACCCGAGCATGTACTCGTCGCCGATATTCACGACCGCCGGATCATCGGGGAAGTCCATGAACAGCGCGCGCATGAACGGTGCGCCCGTTTCATAGGTCTGCCGGCCGAGCGAATAGAGATAGGGGATGAGCGCATAGCGAAGCCGCAGATAGTCGGCGAGGATCGGCTCGGCGGCTTTGCCATATTCCCAGATGGCGGTTGCCGGTCGCTGACCGTGAATGCGCAGCGTCGGCGTAAAGGTGTTGTACTGGAACCAGCGCACGAACAGCTCGGGATAGTCGGTATAATCCTGCCCCATGGCAGTGGCGCCCGTCGGATCGACGAGCACTGGACGCTCCGCCTTTGGTCCGCTCGGCCACATCCAGCCGCCAGTGTCGCTGCCCCAATAAGCCAGTCCGCTCGCAGTGAAGTTGAGACCGGTCGGTACCTGACGGCGCAGGGCTTCCCATGTCGAATGGATGTCCGACGACCAGAACAGGGAGCCATGGCGCTGCGCCCCCAGATACGCGGCGCGCGCTAGTATCAGGTTACGCTTGTCGGGGAAGTCGCGAGCCGACCCTTCCGCGACGCTGCTCGGATGAACCAGGGGATAGAGATTGTAATAGCGATCGCCCGATCCGATCGAATAGAAATGACCGCTCGGGACGAGGTCCGGCTCGGTTTCGTCGAGCCAGAACCAGTCGAAGCCCTCGCTAGCGATATTGTCGCGGATCTTCGTCCAGAACCACTGCCGCGCCTCCGGATTGGTGCTGTCGAGCAGCGCGCCGGCGCGATCTGAGCGTACCGCGAGGCCATCCGCGGTGTGGCCATCGGGATCCTTGAGCAGCCACCCCTTCGCCGAGAGCATGTCGTAATAGCGCGATTCGCGTTCGAAGCGCGGCCAGACGCTGATGATCGAATGCAGGCCTCGCTCGTGGAGCTCCCGGTTCATGCCGGCAGGATCGGGGAAGGCGTTCCGATCGATGTCGAGCTGCCCCATCCGTGTCCAGTGGAACCAGTCGAGGACCATGATGTCGAGCGGGTATTTCCGGCTGCGATAACCTTCCGCGACGCGCATCAGTTCGTCGCGATTTTCATAGCGTGCCTTGCTCTGGATGAGCCCGAATGCGGCCTTTGGCGGCAGAGGCGTCTCTCCGGTCAGCTTCGCATAGCCCGCGTATATCTCGTCGGTGCTTTTCCCGGTGATGACGAAGAACGAGACCCGCTCGCCGACCTCCGACTGGAAGCGCGTCGATCCGTGAAGGCCGGGCGAGACGGCGGTCGCCGACGGATTGTCCCAGACGATGCCATAGCCCTTGTTGGTCACGAGGAACGGGACGCATACGGTCTCGCCGGCAGGCGCATCGTAATTGTGGCGGCAGTCGATCGTGCGTCCGCGCAGATCGAGGATGCCCTCCTGGTTCTGCCCGAGGCCGTAATAATGCGTGTCAGCGGTGTCGGCGAAGCTCGCGCCTGCGCGGAAGGTCTTTTCCCCGTTCACCATCTGCGGCGCCAGTTCCCACCCGTTCATCCGGGTGATCTCGCGCCCGTCGGCACCCGAGATCGAGATCGACACCGGCGGGAGCGAAGGCGCGAAATAGCGTTGCATCTGGGTCGGAGGCTTTGGCCAGGGCTCGGCGTTGACCGTCACGCGAAGCGCGGACGAAGTGAAGACGTCGCCGGATGGGTCGCTGCGATGCGCCCAGCCGGCCGAACTCGCCTTGGCGCTGATCCCGTAGCCCGGTCCCTGATCGAGTTCCTTCCTGTCGAGCGCGATCGTCACATGCACGATGTTCGGGCCATAGGCCTCGATCGATACCATGCTGCCGTTGCGGTCGACCGTGGCAAGCGACTGTGCGGCTGCAGGACTCGCGCACAAGGCGGAAGCAGCGAGCAAAAGAATACGCAGGTTCATAACTCTTCCCTTGATGATGTGCGGCGCGGATGGAGGCCTCGCGTCATTGCGGTGCCGGACGCGCGCGATAAGTCAGATTGCGGAAGGTGGCGGCGCCCTTACCCGACGCGTAGATGCCGGGCCGCAGGCTCAGAAAACCGTCCGCGACATTGTGGTTGTAGCCGGCGACTTCGAAAGAGCGCTCCTTGGTCCAGCTTTTCCCGTCCAGGCTATGAAAGAAGGTGACGACGTTCTCGTCGTTGACGGCGCGCAGATGCAGACGTCGAGTCGTGGCAGGGCCGCCGGGTGGCCAGCGTTCCTCCTGACCGATGCGATAGGCGTGCAGCTTGCCCTCGGAGAGCCCCAGCCCGCAGAACAGCTTCTCGTTGTAGAAGAGGAGCAGCCCGCCCTGCGCGGCGCCGTCGATCTCGATCTCGACCGATACGTCGTAGGATCTGTCGCCCGCGACGAACAGCAAGGGCGACGCATCGGCCGGGCCCGTTCCCTCGCCCGCGAGTTGCAGCACGCCGTCCTTGAGCTTCACGCGCCGGGAATAGTCGCCCTGCGACGCATGGAAGGCGAGCTTCTTGTCGAAGCTGTCATCGCTGAAACCGGAGAGCGCGATCCCGTGAGAACCCGTGGATGCGGGACGTGGCTTGGCGAGCGGGCGCGAAAGGTCGCCGCCGGTCGCTTTCGGCCAGCCGTCCGAGCTCCACGCCATGGGCTCGAGCAGCATCTGGCGCCCGAGCGTGCGGAAGCCGTTCTCATAGCCGTGATAGATGAGCCACCAATCGCCTGCGGGTCCCTGGACGGGAGTCGCGTGCCCGCGCGACCACCAGGGCTCGTCCCGGTGTGCGGTGCGGACAATGGGATTGTGCGGGCAATTTTCCCACGGGCCATGGATCGACCGCGACCGGGCGACGACGACCATGTGGCTCGTCGGTGGCCCGGCGGTGCCGCCCTGGCCCGAGAACATGTAGAACCAGCCGTCCTTGCGCAGCAGCTTGGGTCCCTCGAGCGCGAAGCCCTCGATGATCCAGTCGTCGGGGATGGGCCAGCCATCATAGACGTGCTCGACCTCGCCAGCGGCCGACAGGCCATCGTCGCTGATGCGCACCCGGCGCCCGCCATTGAAGAACAGATAGCGCTTGCCGTCCTCGCCGACCGCGTGACCCGGATCGATATAGCCGTCGAGCCGCATGTCGACCGGGTCGCTCCACGGGCCCCGCATATCGTCGGCGTGGATCACCCAGGTTTTGAGCGGCCGAGCGGAGTCGTGGGGGTCGAGGGCGGGAATATAGATGAAGTAGCGCCCTCCATGCCTGGAGATATCGAGCGCCCATACCGTCCCGATATATTTGCGCAGCGCGGCGGCAATCGGCGTCCAGTGGACAAGGTCCCGCGAATGCCAGATCGGGATCCCGGGATAATATTCGAACGAGGAGAAGGTGGCGAAATAGTCCTCGCCATCTTTCAGCACATTGGGATCGGGCCTGTCACCGGCGAGGACGGGATTGCGGTACCGGCCATCCCCGAGATCGGCGATGCGCTGCCCCTCGGCGCCCGTCCTCCAGCCTGGCCGGCCAACGGCGCGCCCCTGCGACGCCGAACCGGCAGCTGCGACTGGCGCGGCGACCCCGAGGGTGCCCGCGGCGCCGAGCGCCAGATGGAGGGTCTCGCGACGTGTGGTTCTCATTTTCGGGTTCCGACCGGCTCCAGCAGCGCGAGCACCACATCGTTGCTTCGCATCGGCACGCGCAGCGCATAGGTGCCGGACCTTGCGACGCGTACCGTGCGCGTCGTCTCGGGTACGTCCCGCGAGAGCTGCTGCAACTCGGCCAGTTGCGCCGCCGAGAGCGTGGCCGGCGAGCCCATTTCGAGATAACGTGTGTGTGCGTCGTTAGCCTTGAAGCCGGTGCGGCGGATCGACAGCCGGTAAGTGCCGGGCGCGAGGCCCGCGAAACGCAGTTCGGCCGGCGCGGCGCTCCGTGCGGGCAACACCTTGGTGAAGAACGGCCGGTTGCTCAGCGTCTGTTTCGGCTGCTGCCAGTCCCAAAGCAGCACTGCGGTGCGGTTGCCCTCGGTGGCGATCCAGCTCTGCGCGTCGTTCGAGGGCACCTCGCGCCCGCGCAGCAGGTTGAGATATTTGTACGCGAAGAAGGCCGGCTTGCGGATGCCTTCGCGATTGATGAGGCCGAACCCGCCGTGGAAAGGCGTGGGAGGAGGGCCAGCTTCCTCGAACAGGTCGCTATAGGTCCAGTAGCTCATCCCTTGTGCGAACGCGCGCGTGGCCCTGAGCTTGGTCAGGATATAGGCGGCGCTGATATAGGAATCGTGGACCGGGTCGCGGGGATTATAGCTTGCGCTCCATTCGGTGAAGAATAGCGGCAGGCGCGGATATTTCGACGCGGCGATCTGCTCGCGCACGCGGCGGACATCGCCGACGACTGCATCGGGGTTGGTCGACAGCCGATTGTCGTCATGGCCCATCTCGTCGAGAAAACCGCCGTCCACGCCGTAGGTGTGCGTCGCGACGAAATCGACCGGAAGTTCGCGACGATGGGCGTAATCGAGGAACTCCGGCACCCAGGCGGCGCCCGCCGTCGCCGGCCCCCCGACGCGCAGGGCCGGATCGATGGCCTTGATCGCGCGGGCGCTCGCTTCGTAGAGTTCGAAATAGACCTTCTGGTCGGCGCGTTCCCAGAAGCCGCCGAGATTCGGCTCGTTCCACACCTCGAAATACCAGCTGCGCACTTCGTCGGCGCCATAGCGGCTGCGCAGATGGCGCACGAACGCGTCGACAAGCGCGCTCCACGCCTTCGGCTCGGGATGCGAGGTGTTGCCCTTCCAGTAGAAGATCGTCTGCGGCGAGCTCGCCATCGCCTCAGGCGTGAAGCCGAGTTCGACGAACGGCTTGATCCCCATGCCGAGCAAGGCGTCGTAAAGCTGGTCGATCTTCGTCCAGTCATAGACGGTCCGCTGGTTCTCGATCCGTACGGTGCCGAGCACGTCATGGAAGATGGCGTGGAAGCGGATATAACGAAAGCCGAGCTCGTCGACGGCGGTCTTGAGCTGTGCGAGGCTCTCCGGGCGCATCAGCGTTCCCGGATAATCGGATCCCACCGAAAAGTTGAACGATCGGTCCAGCGGTCCAGCGGCCTTGCGCACGTCCACCGCGATGTGCCTCGATTGTGCCTGGGCGGTACCCTCCGGCTGGGCAGACGAAGCCGGCGCCATCGCGCATGCGGCCGCTGCCGCGAACGCCATGCCGAGTCCATTGAAGTTCATTGCGCCACCTGGCGCGCCATGGTGCAGTTCATTGCGATATAGTCCTCATGTCTGGGCATCGCCTCGGCCGTCCGGGCGACGATCTCGCGCATATGGTTCATGAACCGGATGGTCTCTCCGACGGGCAGCGCCGCCATCAGCGGATCGGCAGCTCGCGGAACGATGTTCTGGCCGAGAAGGACGGCGATCCAGCTCTCTTCGGTAAAGAGCGAATTGTGCGCCCTGAAGATTCGTCCCTTTTCGCGCCACAGCGCGATCCGCGCGGCGAGGCTGTCCGGGATATCCATCGTGCGGCAATGGTTCCAGAAGTCGGAATCGGCGCGCTCGGTCGCGTGATAATGCAGGATGATGAAATCGCGGATGTGCTCGTATTCCTCGATCAGCCAGCGATTATATTCGTCGATCTCGATTCTGCTGAAACCGCGGTCCGGAAACAGCGACATCAGGCGAAAGATGCCGGACTGGATCAGATGGATGCTCGTCGATTCGAGCGGCTCGATGAACCCGCCGGCGAGGCCGATCGCCACGCAATTCTTCTCCCAAAGCTTCTCCCGTCGGCCCGCAGTGAAGCGAAGCAGGCGCGGTTCGCCGATCGTCGGCGCGTCGAGCCCGTCGAGCAGCCGCTGCAACGCGGCCTCCTCATCGGTATGCGCGCTCGAGAAGACGTGGCCGTTGCCCACGCGGTGCTGCAGAGGAATGCGCCAGCGCCATCCGCCCTTCTCGGCGCTCGATCGCGTATAGGGGACGGGCGGCGCGATCGCCGCGCTGGGCACCGCGAGGGCGCTGTCGCAGGGCAGCCAATGCTGCCAGCTGCGATAGGGAACGCCCAATGTCTGCCCCAGCAACAGCGCGCGGAATCCGCTGCAATCGACGAAGAAGTCGCCTTCGATCCGCCGGCCGTCTTCGAGGACGACCGCCGTGATATGCCCCTCGAGCGGCGACTGCTCGACGTTCGCGATCTTGCCCTCGACGCGCGTCACACCACGCGCTTCCGCATGCCCACGCAGGAACCGGGCATAGAGGCCGGCATCGAAATGATAGGCGTAAGCGAGGCCGGACAGTACCGCCTCGGGATTGCTGGCGGGCTTGGCGAAGCGCCGCCGCCGGGCTGCCGCGATCGAGATGGCATAATCGTCCACCGGGCCTGGATCCGCATCGCCGCCCAGCAGATGCTGGCGCAGCCAGATCTGGTGGAAATTGATGCCCAGCGTCGAACGGCCATATTTGCCGAAGGGATGGATGTACCTGTCCCCCGGTTTGCCCCAGTCGACGAACTCGATCCCGAGTTTGAAGGTGCCGCAGGTCGCGGCGACGAATTCGTTCTCGTCGATGCCGATTGCGGCATTGAAATCCAGCAAGGGCGGGATCGTCGCTTCGCCCACCCCGACGGTGCCGATCTCGTCCGATTCGACCAAAGTCACCGCGACGCCCGCATCGACCATGCGCGATACCGCGGCCGCGGTCATCCACCCGGCCGAGCCGCCGCCGACGATCACCAGCCTGGTGATCGGTGCTTCCGTCGGCGGCGGCGTCATGCTGCGTTCGCGCCCTGACCGAAGCCGGAGCGTTGCGCGAAGCGGACCAGTTCGCGGTTCGACGGCAGCTGGCGGAGTGCGAATTCGCCCTGCTGCCGGATCTTGGAAAAGGCCGCCTTGGCCTCCTCCCGGAACCGGAAAACGCCGGCCTTGGCCGAGAGATCGGTTTTCCAACCCATCCCGTACAGCACATATTGCCAGCTGGCCTCCGTGAAGATGTCCACGTTCCGGTCGACGTCCATCTCGTTGGGCGGCCGGAACCGCCAGCGATCGAGCAGTTCCTTCAAGCTGTCGGGAACCGAGGCCGGATCGACATTGTCGCGCCAGAACTGGCTGTCGCGTCGTTCGCTGATGCAATAATGCAGCTTGATGAAATCGAGCGTGCGCTCGTAGCGGCGACGCAGGTTCGCATTGAACTGGCGCGCCGAAGTCTCGAAATCGCCGGCCCAGGGGAAGAGATTGGCGATCATGCCCGCGGCGACTTCGGAGAAGACGATCCCGGTCGCTTCGAGTGGTTCGAAAAATCCGCTGGAAAGGCCGACGGCCACGCAGTTCTTGTACCAGTTCACTTCGCGATACCCGGCGTCGAAGCGGAATCTGCGGGTCTCCAGTGCCGCACCGGCGGGGCCGACATAGGCGCGCAGAACGCGTTCCGCCTCGTCCGCATCGCTATGCGCGGACGAATAGACATGGCCGATGCCGCGCCGGGCTTCGAGCCCGATGTCCCAGATCCATCCCGCCTGCTGGGCAGTCGAGACGGTATAGGAAGCGATCGGGTCGTCCGGCTGGGCATAAGGCACCTGGATCGCCACCGCGCCGTCGCAGAAGAGCACGTCGCGGCAGGATTTCCATGGCTGGCCGAGCGCCTTGCCGATCAGCTCCGCGCGGAAGCCGGTGCAGTCGATATAGAGGTCCGCCGTAAGGACGCCGCTCTCGGCGCCACGCACTCCGGCGATTGCCCCGTCTTCGCCCAGCAGCACTTCCTGCACGGTATCGACCAGATGCGTCACGCCATTGGCTATGCCCTGCTCGCGCAACAGCACGGCGAGCGACACCGCATCGAAATGAAAGGCATAGTTCAGTGGTCCGACGAAATCGGGATGGCTCGGCAATTTGGGAGCGCGGTACGCATCGGCCGCGCGCTTCTGCGGTGTGTTGACTTCGTCCCAATTGGCATCGCCGGCGAGACCGAGCAGCCAATAAGGGAGGAGCTCCAGACCATCGCGGTCGTCGGTTTCCTGAAAGGCATGAAGATAGTGATCGTGCCCCGGCGTGCCGGGCGTGTGCCGCCAATGGACGAACTTGGCGCCTTGCTTGAAGGTGGCGCCGCAACGGCGGACCAATTCGGCTTCGTCGATTCCGATCCGCGCCAGCGTCCTGCGGATCGTCGGGAACGTGCCCTCGCCAACGCCGAGAATGCCGATATCGTGCGATTCCACCAAGGTGATCGCAACGCCGCCGGGACGGTCGGCGCCAAGTATTCGTGCGAGATATCCGGCCGTAATCCAGCCTGCGGTTCCGCCCCCCACGATCAGGATGCGCCGGCCATCGGAAACCATCGATCCACTCCGAGCAAAAAATGGTGGCGGGCCCGGCCCGCCACCAGGAGGGTATCAGAATGCCAGGTTTGCGCCGAGACTGATGCGCCGGTCGCTCTGGAACCAGCTCCGCGTATAGATGGCGTCGTTCTTGTATCCGCCCATCAGCGTGCGCTGCGTCGCGTTGAGCACGTTCGTGCCCCTGATGGTGAACGACAAATTGTCGGTCACCTTGTAGGTCAGGCCAACGTCCACCTGGCCATAGGCATCGCCATAGACCGGCAGCGCGATCTGCACACTCTGCCCGGCCGCCCCCGGCGCCGATACATAGGTATAGGTCGGAGTGGTGCCGTTCGCGTTGGTCGACTGAAGATATTTCGACCGCCACGAATAGGCCACGCGTGCCGAGAGCTGGCTCCGTTCGTAGAGCAGGGTGAGGTTGTAATTGTGCTTCGAGAGACCCTGAAGCGGCGCATCGTTGCGGATCGCGCCGAAGATGTCGCGATAGAGGTCGCCCGGGTTCTTGCTGTCGATAAAGGTATAGTTGGCTTCGATGCCGAAGCCGGCGAGGGCACCCGGCAGCATGTCGAGGAAGGCGCGGCCGCCCACTTCCACGCCCTTCACCGTCGCGGCTTCCGTGGCAGTGATCACGTCCGAGGCCGCTGCGCTGGCGAGTTCCGTGGTTCCGTTTTGATAACGGATGGTCACGTCACGCTGGGTCAGCGAGAAGATCGGAAGGTCCTTGATATGCTTGTAGAAGCCATTGAGGTAGAACATCGTTCCCGGCTTGGCATACCATTCCAGCGACACGTCGATGTTGTTGGACATGGCTGGCTTCAGGAAAGGATTGCCGGTCGAGGCCGTGAAGTTGGTGAAAATGCCCGGCTGGCCCGCAATCGGATTTGAGGTCGTCGCGACACCGATGTTGCCGCCGCCGCGCGTCGCGTTGAAGTTCGGCAGGTCCATCGTGATGTTGTAGGCGGCGCGCAGCTTGACGTCCTCGGCCGGCTGCAACTGCAGGTTCACCGAAGGCAGGAATCGCGTGAAGCTCGCGGTGCCTCCGCGCGGATCGACCCGCTGCGCCAAGCTTACCGTCTGGCCATTGCGGATATAGCTGAAGGCGTCCTGGACGATGAAGCCCTGCGACTCGTTCTTCACGTGCACTACGCGTCCGCCGATGTTGCCCGAGAATCCGAGCTTGCCGGCTTCATAGTCCCGCCCGAAGCGGACCTGCGCATAAGCGGCGGAAGTTTCGGTCTTCCACAGGCCCAGGTCCTGCGGCAGGAACGAAGCCGGCCGCGACCGCGCACCGCCATATCCCAGGGGTGCAGGGCGGTGCAGCTCGTCGGCGGTCACGCCTTCGAGGAGCGCGATCGATGGCCACAGCGTATTCGCCGGGACACCGATATCGCCGTGGAAGAAATTGTCGAAGGCGTAATATTCCACATCCCCCGGCCGGGCGTCGGCAAAGGTCAATTGCGGATCGCCGTTCCACCCACGGCCCAGCGCCGTCCAGGTGAAGCCGTTGTTGAGATCGCGCTCCCTGCGCTCCGACACGCGCCCGCCGACCTTCACGGCACGGAAGAAGCTGTCCTCGAACGTATATTCCGCATCGAGGTTGAACGAATCCATCGTCCCGCGATTGCGCTCATTATGCGGCATCGCCGCCGACCAGCTATAATTGGCCGGATTGGCGAGCGTGGTCGCGATCGACGCTGGTACAGTAACCTTGGGGAAGTCACCGGTCAGATCGAAGCCGAATGTCGAGGGGAAGGGGACGTCGCGGAAGATCGCGAGACGATCGAGCCGGGATGTCGACAGGGTATTCTGATAGGCGCCCGAAATTTTGAGCGGGCCCTGGCCCGGCTGCCAGCTGAATTGGGCCGAGATATCCCGGGTCATCGAGTTCGAGCGCGTGCCCTCGGTGCCGCCGCCGCCATTGATGGTGCCGCCGGTGGGCAGGAAGGTGTTCGCATCGCGCAGGAACATCGAGCTTGTCGACAACAGCGCGCCGTTATCGTCGAACGTGCTCCCGTTTCGGTTGACGGCCAGATCTTGCGAGGTCTGCATCGCGAAGTGCGACTGGTTGTGGTTCTTGTAGCGTGACTGGAAGTAGATGCCGGTCAGCGTCAGATCGTCGCTCGGCGCCCATTGTGCCGCGGCATAGATGCCGCTCCGGTTGCGCTTGAATTCCTCGTCGCCATAGTCATAGCCGCCGGGGATGAACACGTCCTGGGTTTCGCCCAGCAACCGCCGGCGAAAATAGGGTTCGGTGCGGAAGAAGTTTGACCGCGAGGTGAGCTGGCTGGTCGCCAGATCGACGAGGATGCCGATATCGCCGATGCCGGTGTGCCAGCGATTCGAGAGAAGCGCCGATCCGGAATAATCCGTCTTTTGCGTCAAATCGCCGTAGCTGACTTCCGCGCTGCCGGCGGCATGCCAGCCGGGCGAGAAATCGAACGGCAGCTTGGTGCGCAGATCGATCTGGCCGCCAGTCCCGCCTTCGATCAGATCGGCCGTCGCCGATTTGTAGACGTCGACTGCAGACATCAGTTCGGGTGTTACGTCACCCCAGACGAGTCCGCGTCCGCCATTGGCGCTGAAAATCTCGCGGCCGTTGAGGCGCGAGGCGACGCCGCTGAGGCCGCGCACCTGAATGCCCGATCCTTCGACCGAGAAATGGTCCGGATCGCCCAGCGAGCCGAAGCGCACGATGCTCACGCCCGAGACGCGCTGGAGGACTTCGGTGATCGAATTGTCGGGCAGCTTGCCCGCTTCGTCGGCGACGACCGAATTGATGATGCTTTCCGACGCCTTCTTGCGCTCGTCGGCGGCCTGAAGCGCAGCGCGGCGACCCGTCACGACGATAGTATCGTTCTGCGCATCCGCCGGATCCGCGGCCTGATCCTGCGTCGGAGCAGGGCCGGGGGCTTCCACCTCGCCGCTGCCGGTGGTCTGGGCGAGCGCTGGTAGCGCTAACATTGTTGCTAAAACGAAAGTCGAAGATCCCAGCCAACGTCCGGACTTGCTTCTGGCCTTGAACCGCATCGTAATTCCCTCTCCTCGTGTGCCGCTCGTGCTCAGCGGTCGCCGGGTTCTCATTTGCCAGCACAAAGGCGGGGCGAATGGGCCAGCTCTAACGCCCTCACAAAGGCCACAAACTCTTCGTTGAGTCCATTCAGGGGAAGCACGATTTGTAGGATAAAATACTGATTTAAGGGCGGAAAACCGCGGGCTTGAGCCGGTCTGCGAATTCTGAGTCCACTCGACAAAATACCAGTCCGCTTCGTAACATTTTCGCCAGAAACAGTTCGGACATCTTGTTTAATGTAGGCGTTGAAGGGACAGTGCAGGCTCGCGACCGGCCGCTCCCCAATGGATGGTCAGCACGTGGGCTGGTTCGCTCAAAGGCCACTGGCGAAATCGCAGGGATACGATCCATGCCCGCCCGGGGCATCCCAATCCGGGCGCGCAGGTGCCGCGGTCCTTTCGAGAGACGGTCCTTTCGAAAGACTGGAGAGTGCGCTTCGAAGCATTTTGTCGCGTGCCACGGGCTGCACGCGACAGGCACTTCAACCCATCGCCGGATTGATCGATAATGATGCATATGAATCGCGCCCTTCACAAGTTTGCGTCCGGCCCGGACTTCTCAAGCCAGCTAGGGATTCTCTCCGCGCCCGAGGGCGCGTCCCGGATCAAAACCTGGCGAGCGAAGCTGATGCCGGCGATCCTGATCTTTCTCCTGTGGACGGTGGTGGGCGTTTTCATCGCAGTGCCGGACATGGTGGACGGCTTTCGATGGAGCGAGACCATCAGCAAATTTGTCGAAGCCTGGACCTGGGCACTGCTCACGCCCGCGATATTATTGGTCGATCGTAAACTGACGTTGGCCTATCAAAGTATCGTTCGTGTAGCGGCCATACATCTGGTGTTGAGTGTTCCGTTTAGCCTTATTCATGCCTATCTAGCCGGGCTAATATTGTATCCAATACCTAATATATACTGGAACCCAATCAGGAATACCGAATATGCTATTTACTTCTATCTTGGTGGTTGGGGGACATATTGTTATATTATTGGCACTCTTCAGGCTTTTAAATATTATAATCGCTTCATGAACAGTCAGATAGAATTGGCGCGGGTCGAGAAGCGGCTTGTCGAATCCCATCTGAATGCGCTGCGCCTCCAGCTCGAACCCCATTTCCTGTTCAATACCCTGAACGCCATCTCGTCCGAGCTTGCGGCGAGCCCCGAGCTCGCCCGGGATATGATAGAGGATCTCGGGGCGCTGCTGCGGCGATCCCTCGAATGTCAGGGCAGCACGGAGATAACGCTCGCGCAGGAGCTTGCGCTGCTCGATCATTATATCGCGATCCAGAAGCTCCGCTTCGGAGAGAGGATCGACATTCAGATCAAGGTCAGTTCGGCGGCGCTCTCGGCCATGGTGCCGTCGATGTTTCTGCAGCCGCTCGTAGAAAACGCAGTTCGGCATGGACTGGAAGGCCGCATGTCCGGCGGGGAGATCGTGGTTTCGGCCCGGCACATCGGCAGCCAGCTGTACATCAAGGTGCTTGATGACGGTGTCGGCTTGCCGACTCATTGGAGGATGGAAACCTCCGAGGGTCTCGGAATACGCGTGACGCGCGAACGCTTCCAGGCGCTTTATGCCGAGCCTGAGGGTCACGATTTCACCATTTCGCGGCGCAGGGGCGGAGGCACGGAAGTGGCCATCCGCATTCCGCTGCACAGGACCGGAGCCTAGGCGCGTGGCATCGCAGTCCAGACCCCTTCGTGCACTGGTGGTGGACGACGAAGCGCCGGCACGCAGGCGAATTTGCGATCTGCTGGCAAAGGATGCCGATATCGCGACGACCCTGAGCGCAGAGAACGGATTGGCCGCGATCGCGATGATCCAGGACGCGCGGCCCGATATCGTGTTCCTCGACGTGCAGATGCCCGGCGTCGACGGCTTCGGGGTGATAGACGCGGTGGGTCCGGAAAACATGCCGGTTACGGTGTTCGTCACCGCTTATGATCGCTTCGCAATTCAGGCTTTCGAGGTGGAAGCGGTCGACTATCTGCTCAAGCCGTTCAGCGACCGACGCTTCGACAGGACGATGGAGCGGGTCAAGGAGCGCCTGGGCGACGGGCCTTCCGGTTCGGATGGCGCCAATGCCTTCGGCCCCGAGCTCCTCAAGCTGGTTGCGAAGCGCGCCAGGCCCGGCGAGATCTGGGACTGGATCGCAGTGAAGTCGCGCGACACGACCCGCCTGGTGATGACCGAGGATATCGATTGGGTCGAAGCGGCGGGCGTGTATGTGACCGTGCATTCGAAAGGCGACGCGTTCCTGTATCGCGCCGGGCTGGCGGCGGTGGCAAGCCGGCTCGACCCCTTCCGCTTCGTTCGGATTCACCGGTCGCACATCGTCAACGTCAGATCGATCGAATGCCTCGAACGCCGCTCACATGGCGAATTCGAAGTGATGCTCAAGACCGGGACGAGGCTCATGATGAGCCGCACCTATCGCGGCGAAGTTGAAGCGATATTGGGGCAGACCCTCTGACATCTTTTCGTTCGGCCGTGCATTGGCTCGGCCGGCGAGGTCGGTGGCGTTTCCCGGAACGTTCCATAGCGCTTCCGGTGATCAGGACGGCTGGATGATCTTGCCGACCCGGACGGCATCGAGCCCTAGCCATGCCGCCATCCGATCGAGCTCGATCGCAAGACGCTCCACGGTTTCGGCGGGCGCGTAAGGCTCAAGTATGACGCGGTGTGCGAGAAGGATGCCGGCCTGGCGATCGGCCTTGAGATCGACGCGCGCGACCAGCGCCTCGTCCATCAGGAAGGGCAGCACGTAATAACCGTGGATGCGCTTGTCCTGCGGCACATAGATCTCGATGCGGTAGCGGAAACCGAACAGCCGTTCGGCGCGGCTGCGCTCCCAGACCAGGGGATCGAACGGGGCAAGCAGCGCAGCACCGCGCACGCGGCGGGGCAGGCGGGCGTCGCGGTGCATCCAGGCCTTCTGGCTCCAGCCTTCGACCCGGATGGGGATCAGCGCGCCCGCCTCCGCCTGGGCGGCGATCGCATGATCTGCTTCTTCGGGCTTCAGCCGATAATAGTCGCGCAGATCCGCGGCGGTCGCGACGCCGAGCACCCGTGCACTGCGTTCGATCAATGCGCGTTGCGCGCTAGCGGCATCCGGAGTGGGCAGATCGAGGATGGCCTTGGGCAACACGCGCTCGGGCAGGTCATAGAGCCGGGCGAAGCTGCCGCGGCGCGTGGCGGTGGTGATCTTGCCCGACCAGAACAGCCATTCGAGTGCGTGCTTGGTATGGCTCCATTCCCACCAGCCGCTCTTGCTCGATCCATTCTCGAAATCGGCGGCCGCCATCGGCCCCTCGGCGGCGATCCGGTCGAGTATCGCCTGCGCTTCAGGCCGGTGCTCGACCGCAAAGCGCTTCAGGCTTTGATAGCCGATCTCGCCGCGTTCGGCGCGCGCCATGCGCCAGCGCAACAACGGGTGGAGATCGAGCGGAAGCAGCGAAGCTTCATGGGCCCAATATTCGAACAGGCGCCGCTGTCGCACAGGACCCCAGGCATCGCGCTCCAGCAGCGTACGGTCATAGCTGCCGAGCCGCGAGAAGGCGGGAAGATAGTGCGCCCGGGTGAGAACGTTGACGCTGTCGAGCTGGAAGAGCCCGAGGCGGCCGAGGGTTTTCCGCAGATGTGCGGCGTTCGTTCGTTCGGGATGTCGAATTCCGAAACCCTGCGCCGCGAGCGCGATCCGCCGCGCGTCTTTGATGGAGAGGGTGGTCGACACCAGCCACTGCTTGGCCGCTGCGAGGTAAAAGCGTCAACCCCAGGCGGAGCCCCAGCCGCGAGAGATTTGCACGGCAAGTTTCGAAGAAACTGGATGAAAAGGAGTGGTGCCGCTTACAGGACTCGAACCTGTGACCCCCGCATTACGAATGCGATGCTCTACCAGCTGAGCTAAAGCGGCCCGTCCGAAGCGCGTCGCCTCGAAAGAGAGCGCGCGCTTACCAGCATGATTCGTAGCTGACAAGCGTTGCGATTTGCTTGCCGCGCCGCTGTCCGCCCACCCGCAACAATACTTACCCGTCGGACTTTACGCGTCGTTTACCACGGGGGGTGCACAAGCAGTGGCTCAAGGATCGGGCGGGTTGCCCGCAACGGAGCACGCGTATGGACATGGCTCGCGGCATCAATGAGCCCTTCGACTCGGTTCCAGAGGGATCGAACGACGACGCCGTTTCGGATCGGCCGATGGAGATCGGCTCCGATGAGCGCCGCATGCATGTGCGCGCGTACAACCATTGGGTCTCGCTGCTCCAGGGCCGTGCCTATCCGTCGATCGAGGATCTCGATCCCGAGAATATCGCCGATTTCGGCCCCCACAGCGTTTTGCTCGACTTTACTCGAGGCGTCTCGGATCCCTCGATACGCTTCCTCGGCGAATCGCTGCGTGAGGAATGCGGCTTCACTCCCTCGATCCAGACCGTCGGCGAAGTGCCGAGCCGCTCTTTGCTCTCGCGCCTCACCGACCATTATCTCCAGATCATCGCCAATCGCGCGCCGATCGGCTTCGAGGCCGAGTTCGTCGGGCAGCGTGGCCACAACACGCTGTACCGCGGCATTTTGACGCCCTTCTCGTCGGACGGAGAGACGATCGACTTCATCTATGGCGTGATCAACTGGAAGGAACTCGTCGACGCCGAGACCCAGGCGCGGCTTAATGCCGAGGTCGAGGAATCGCGCCGTGCTGCTCCGCAGCAACCGGTGGCTGCCGCGGTGTGGGCCGATGGTCCCAGCGCCGGCTTCGATGCGCCCGAAGTCGTCGAGGCGCTGCTTTACGATTCGACTCTCGCCGATCTGTTGATGGTGGCGCGCGAATCGGCAGCGGCTGCGCGCGCGTCCGACACACGCAGTCGTTCGGCGCTCTATCGGGCCCTCAGTCGTGCCTATGATTTCGCGCGCGCCGCCGAAACTGCACCCGACGATTACAAGGCATTGCTCAGCGACGCTGGCCTCGCCGCTCAGGCACGCGCGCCGATGACGCCGCCGGTCAAGCTCGTCTTCGGCGCCAATTACGACAAGACTCGACTCACCGAATTCGCCGCGGTGCTCACTTATGCCCGGCGCCAGGACGTGCCGCAGGGCGGGCTCGACGCGTTCCTCGAAGTCGCCGAGGGCGGCATCAAGGGCGTGGTCAAGGCCGAGCGCGATCATCGCCGGCCGGCGCCGAAGCGCGATGTCTTCGCGCAGGCCGCGCAAGAGCTGCGCAGCCGCCCGCCTCTCGGCCATGTCGACATCCATGCCGGGCAGGGCGAGTTTGTCGTGCTGCTCGCCCGCGCGGGCAAGCAGGGCCTCGATATCGTCGCCAGCTTCGAGGACGATACGGCGCTGACCGAGCGCGCGATCCGCAAGGCCGCGGCCTAAGTTTTTCGACAAACTAGTCGCAATAGTTACTTTTCTTGCGCACCGAGCCTTGAGGTCGGGCGCGGGGCAGAGCATAGCGGCGCCCATGAAAAGCATGATGACGTCGCTCACGCAGGCGTTCGAGGCGCGGCTGCTCGAAGGAGCGCTGCCGGGAGAGCTGGAAGGGTTTGACGAGGGGGAGCGCGCGGAAGCGGCTGGCTTCGTCGCCGAAGCCGCGGCGGTGCGTCCGCCGGGCACCCCGCAGATCCGGCTGGAGACCTATCTCGACGATGAACGCCGCAGCATGCGGCTCGCGGTGGTCAACGACGACATGCCGTTTCTCGTCGATTCGATCTCCAGCGCGATCGCCGCGCACGACATCGCGATCTTTCGAATCATCCACCCGGTAATCGCCGTCGAGCGCGACGGCGCGGGCAAGCTCGTTTCGATCGGGCCCGATGCCTCCGCCGCGCGGCGCGAATCGATGATCTATATCGAAATGGAGCGCAGCGACGCGCGCACCCGCCGCGGCCTCGTCGCGGAAATCGAACGCACGCTCGAACAGGTGCGTAGCGCCGTGGAGGACTGGCGTGCGCTCCAGGCGGCGATGTTCGCCGATGCCGGCGCGCTTGCCATGCCCGAAGGCACCGCCCTGTTGCGCTGGTTCCTCGATGGCGCGATGACGCTGCTCGCGCACGAGAAGTGGCGCACCGACGGTAGTGTCTCCGATCAGCTCGGGATCGCGCGCTTTGCGCTCGAGACGCCGATTCTCGCCGAGGCCTCGCGCAAGGCGGCAGTCGAGCATTTCCAAAAGGGCGGCGAGGCGCCCCTGCTGCTCAAATCCAATTCGATCTCGACCGTGCATCGCCGGGTGCCGCTCGACATCGTCGTGCTGCCGATCCTCACCGGCGCCGAGGTTACCGGTCTGTCGATCCATGCGGGGCTGTGGACAAGCGCGGCCTTGTTCGCTGATCCGCAAGACGTGCCGGTGCTGCGCGCCCGGCTCGGCGCGCTCGAGAAGAAGTTCGGTTTCGATCCCAAGGGACATACCGGCAAGGCGATGTCGCACGCGCTGACCGCCTTGCCGCACGATCTGACCACGGCGTTCGATCCCGCCTCGCTCGAGAATCTCGTGCTCACTGCGATGTCGGTCGCCGATCGGCCACGCTCGAAGCTCGTGCTCGTCCGCAGCCTGCTCGGGCGGCATCTCTTCGCCTTCGTATGGCTGCCGCGCGATGAGGTCTCGACCGGCCGTCGCGAGGCGATCGGCAACATGCTCGCCGATGCCGCCGGCGCCAAGCTGATCAACTGGTCGATCGCGCTCGAGGACGGTGTCGTCGCCTTGCTGCGCTACACGCTCGATCTGCGCGGCGGTGGAGTCATGCCCGATGCCCGCGAACTCGATGCGCGGCTGGAACGGATGCTGCGTGGCTGGGTGCCGGCGGTCGAGGCCGCGCTGGTCGAGCAGGCCGGCGCCGCGTCGACGCGGCTAGCATTGCGCTTCGCCAATGCCTTCCCAGCGGTCTATCGCGCCACCAGCACGCCCGAAGAGGCTGCGCGCGACATTCTCCGGATCGCCACGCTGGAGGGCGCGGGCGACCGCTCGGTGCGGATCGTCCCGCATCCCGACAACAAGGGCCAGTATCGCATCAAGCTCTATGCCCAGGGCGGAGCGCTGGCGCTGTCCGATGCGGTACCCGCATTCGAGAATTTCGGCTTCCGGGTGATCGAGGAAGTCCCGACGCAGCTCGCCAACGGCGTCTTCCTCCACGATTTCGAAGTCGCGCTGACCGGCACCGCCCCGGCACTCGCCGCCGACCCGACGCCGGTGGAGGATGCGATCGCCGCGGTGCTCGAAGGCCGGGCCGAGAACGACATCTTCAACCGGCTGATCGTCGAAGGCGGGATGCGCTCGACTTCGGTCGTGCTGTTCCGCGCATGGTTCCGCTATCTGCGCCAGACCGGCATGAATTATGGCATGGCCACGGTGGTCGATGCGCTGCGTCGCGCGCCCAAGGTCGCTGCCGCGCTGATCGAGCGGTTCGAGGCCGCGCACGATCCCGCACGCGCCGGCAAGGACGAAAGCGCCCTCAAGGCCGCGACAAAGGCGATCGACGCCGGGCTCGACCAGGTCTCGGCGATCGACGACGATCGTATTCTCCGGACGCTGCGCGGCGTCGTCCTTGCGACGCTCAGGACCAACGCCTTCGCGCCCGCCGCGGCCGAAGCGCTCGCCTTCAAGATGGATTCGGCCAAGGTCCCCGGGCTTCCCGCCCCGCTCCCCTGGCGCGAGATCTGGGTGTACAGCCCGCGTGTCGAGGGCATCCACCTGCGTGCCGGCCCGATCGCGCGCGGCGGGCTGCGCTGGTCCGACCGGCGCGACGATTTCCGCACCGAGATCCTCGGGCTGATGAAGGCGCAACGCGTCAAGAACGCCGTGATCGTGCCGACCGGCGCCAAGGGCGGCTTCTATCCCAAGCTGCTGCCCTCGCCCGCGGTCGATCGCGATGCCTGGTTCGCCGAGGGCACCGAAAGCTACCGCGTCTTCATCCGCGCGCTTCTGTCGGTCACCGACAACATCGTCGCGGGCAAGGTCGTCCATCCCGAGCGGGTCGCGATCCTCGACGGCGAGGATCCCTATTTCGTCGTCGCGGCGGACAAGGGCACCGCCACCTTCTCCGACGTCGCCAATGCGCTCGCGGTCGAGCGCAACTTCTGGCTGGGCGATGCCTTCGCCTCGGGTGGTAGCCACGGCTATGATCACAAGGCGATGGGGATCACCGCCAAGGGTGCCTGGATCTCGGTCCGCCGCCACTTCCTCGAAATGGGCGTCGACGTGCAGTCCGAGCCCATCCGCGTCGCGGGCTGCGGAGACATGTCGGGCGACGTGTTCGGCAACGGCATGTTGCTGTCCAAAGCTCTGAAGGTCGTCGCGGCGTTCGACCATCGCCACATCTTCCTCGATCCCGATCCGGATCCGGCGAAGAGCTGGGACGAGCGCGCGCGCATGTTCGCACTGCCCCGCTCCAGCTGGGCCGACTATAATCCGGAGCTGATCTCGCAGGGCGGCGGCGTGTTCCCGCGCACCGAGAAGTCGATTCCCTTGAGCGCCGAAGTGCAGGCGATGCTCGGCCTCGACGTCGCCGAGATCGATCCGACGAGCCTGATCTCGGCGATCCTCAAGGCGCAGGTCGACTTGCTCTGGTTCGGCGGCATCGGCACCTATGTGAAGGCGGCGAGCGAGAGCCATGTCGATGTCGGCGATCCCGCCAACGACCGCCTCCGCGTCAATGCCGAGCAGCTCCGCGCGAAAGCGATCGGCGAGGGTGCCAATCTCGGCGTGACGCAAGCCGCGCGCATCGCCTTCGCCAGCCATGGCGGCCGGATCAACACCGACTTCATCGACAATTCGGCAGGCGTCGATTGTTCGGACAACGAAGTCAACATCAAGATCGCGCTCAACCGCGAAGTGATCGAGGGCCGACTCAGCTTCGAGGATCGCAACACGTTGCTCGCCGAGATGACCGACGACGTCGCGCATCTCGTGCTCGAGGACAATCGTCTCCAGACGCTCGCGCTCTCCTTCATGGAGAATGACGGTGCGGTGTCGCTGCCCAGCTATGTCCGGGTGATCGAGATCCTCGAAGGCACCGGCCGGCTGGATCGCGCAGTCGAGGGGCTCTCGTCGAACGAAGAGCTTCTCCGCCGCGCGCAGGAGGGCAGGGGGCTCACCCGACCCGAGCTATCCGTGCTGCTCGCCTCGACCAAGCTCGCTTTGCAGGACGCGATCGAGCATGGCCGGCTGGGTGCCGATCCCGAACTCGAGGACGATCTGCGCGCCGCGTTCCCGCACGCGATGCAGCAGCGCTTCGCCACGGCGATCGACGAGCATCGCCTGCGGGGCGAGATCGTCGCGACCAAGCTCGCCAACCGCATCGTCAATCGCCTCGGCGTGCTCCACCCCTTCGAGCTTGCCGAGGAGGAAGGCGCCTCGATGGCCGATATCGCGGCGATGTTCGTCGTCGCCGAGCGGCTGTTCTGCCTTCCCGCAGTGTGGGAAGCGGTCGAGAACGCCGGGATCGGCGAAGGCGCGCGCATCGCCTTGCTTGATGAGATGGCGGTCGCGGTGCGCGGTCAGGTCGCCGATTTGCTGCGTGTCTGCCGGCCCGGTGCCAGCCCGGCCGAAGTGATCGCGCGGCTCAAGCCCGGCATCGACGCGCTCGACAAGCAGGCCAAGGCGCTGCTGCTCGATGAAGTGAAGACGCAGAGCGGGCGCATCTCGGGTAAGCTCGAAGCGGCCGGCGCGCCGCCAGAGCTGGTCGCCAAGGTGGTCCGCCTGTTCGAGATGGACGGCGCGGTCGGCCTTGCCGAACTGGGCGTCCGCAAAGGGATCGACGAGACCGTGCTCACCCGCGCCTTCACCCATCTGGGGCAGGCGCTCGGGCTCGACTGGGCACAGTCGACCGCAGCGCGGATCACCACCGGCGATCCGTGGGAGCGACTGCTCATCGCCGGCCTCGCACGCGACTTCCAGCAGCTCCGCCTGGACTTCCTGAGCCGTTCGGAAGAGACGGACCCGCGGGCGGCGGTCGACGCGTGGCTGGAGGCGAACCGGCCGCGCGTCGAGCAATTCGCCAATCTGGTACGGCGTGCGCGGCAGGTGGCGTCGCCCAATGCGGCGATGCTCGCGCAGATCGCGGGGCAGGCGCGCGTGTTGCTGGGGCGGTAGGAAGAGCCGCGAAAATAGGATTTCGCCGGCTTAACTTCGCACTTTTCTCGCGAATCGTGAACAAACGTTGCGCAGTTGCGCATCAATGTTGCGTGTGTGTGGCGGGAGATCGACGGCGTCAAAGAGCGGGAGCGGCACGCGATCGCGCGCCGCCGGCCGAAGTGCACCAGACGAAATCCTACATTGCAAGTCGCCTCTGTCGGGCGGCGGGAAAGTAGCGCCTTAGGGCTGGTCGGCGCACCGCGGTATTTCCTTTCTACCTCGTCATCCCGGTCGGAGTGCCGGGATCCACTGTGGGTACCGGAAGCACTCGCGCCTCCTGCTTCTCGATCGCGGCGCGGTGGACCCCGGCACTTCGGCCGGGATGACGAAGGAGAATGTCATCAGGCAATCCCCCCTCGCGATTGTAATTGCGAATGGTTCGCGTTATCGACGGCAGCCCAATCGTTCGAGTTCGTCCCTGTCCATGCATGGTACCACAGCAGCGCCGGCCAAGGTGAAGCGCAGCCGGAAGAGCTTCTGGCTGAAGCAGCTCCATATGTGGCATTGGATGAGCTCAGCGGTGAGCCTGATCGGACTGCTGCTGTTCGCGATCACCGGCTTCACGCTCAATCACGCCGCCGAGATCGAGGCCACGCCCAAATCGGTCGAGCGCGCCGCGCAATTGCCGCCTGCTCTGCTTGCCCGTGTGAAGCCTGACGACGCCTCGGACAGCAAGAAGCCGTTGCCCGCGGATGTTGCGAAGTTCGTCGGCGAAAAGCTCGAAATGCCTACCGCGGGCGATGCCGAATGGTCGATCGACACAGTATATCTCGCGCTCCCGCGCCCCGGCGGCGACGGCTGGATCTCGATCGATCGGGAGACGGGCGCAGTGACCAGCGAAGTCAGCTCGCGCGGCTGGATCGCCTGGCTCAACGATCTCCACAAAGGCCGCAATGCCGGCCCGGTGTGGAAGTGGTTCATCGATATCTTCGTGCTCGCTTGCGTCGTCTTCACGCTCACCGGCCTCGTGCTGCTGTGGATGCATTCGCGGCACCGCAAGAGCACTTGGCCGCTCGTGGCGGCGGGGCTCGTCGTTCCGGCGCTGCTCGCCATTTTCTTCATTCACTAAAGGGGTTTCGCCAGCCATGCAGATCCGCCTGACCGGTTTCACCGCAACTGCCTTCGGGGCCGGCGCGCTCGCCGCCGGCCCCGCCGCGGCGCAGACGCTCGACCTGACGGTCACCATCCCCAAGCTCAGCGTCGCCGAATATCATCGCCCCTATGTCGCGATGTGGCTCGAGAAGGAGGGCGTCGCCCCGCGCACGATCCAGATCTGGTACGATGTCGACAAGAAGGGCGGCGAGGGCACCAAATGGCTGCGCGACGTCCGCCAATGGTGGCGTACCTCGGGCCGGTCGATGTCCTTCCCGGCCGACGGCGTCAGCGGCGCCACCCGCGCGCCGGGGCCGCAGAAGCTCCGCCTCGTCGGCGGCCGCGGCGGCATGCCGGTGCTGAGCCCGGGCAATTACACCCTCATCGTCGAGGCTGCGCGTGAAGTCGGCGGGCGCGAGCTCGTCCGCCTGCCGTTCGCCTGGAACGGAAATTCGGCCACCGCCGCGGGCAAGGGCTCGACCGAGCTCGGCGGCGTGTCGCTCACGCTCAAGCGCTAAAGGGGGAACATCATGAACCTACGCATGCCACTCATCGCGATCGGCGCGGTCGCCGCGCTCGCCGCACCGGCGGCGCTCGCGCATCGCATGTGGATGATCGCCTCGTCCACTTCGGTCTCGGGCACCGATAATTGGGTGACTGTCGACGCCGCGGTGTCGAACGATCTGTTCTTCTTCGATCACCAGCCGATCCGCGTGGCGCCGACCGTGCTCCAGCCCGACGGCACCGAAGGCACAGTCGAGAACCATGCCGTCGGCAAGTTCCGCGCGACCTTCGACGTGCACCTGACGCAGCAGGGCACCTATCGCATCGGCGTGGTCAACCGGGGCGTGTTCGGCAGCTACCAGTTGAACGGCGAGCGCAAGATGATCCCGCGCGGCACCACGGTCGACAAGCTTGCCAGCGTGATCCCGGCGGGCGCCACCGACGTCCAGACCGCCGAGAGCGTCATCCGCAACGAGATCTATGTGACTCAAGGCGCGCCGACCACGACGGTGTTCAAGCCGACAGGCAAGGGTATCGAGCTGGTGCCGGTCACCCACCCGAACGACCTCGTCGTCGGTGAGCCCGCGACCTTCCAGTTCCTGCTCGACGGCAAGCCGGCGCCCGATCTGTTCGTCACCGTGATCCCCGGCGGTATCCGCTATCGCGACACGCTCAAGCAGCAGGATCTCAAGACCGGCGCCGACGGCAAGGTCTCGATCAACTGGCCCGATCCCGGCCTCTATTGGGTCAACGTCACGCCTACGCGGCCGCGCCAGGAGGGGGCTGGCGGACCGGGTGGCCAGGGCATGGGCGCTCCCGGCACCGGCGGACCGCAGGGTGCGGGCCGTCCGGCCGGGCCGCCCCAGCGCCGCGTGAGTTACGTCACCACGGTCGAGGTGCTCGCCCCCTGACCGAAGCCAGGATCGCGATTCCGGTGGGGCTCTCGTCGGCGGCGTTCCATCGCCGCCGTGCGGGTGCCCCGCTCGTTTCCCTGGGCGGCGAGACGATGGGGACGAGCTGGTTGGTCCGCGCGGTCGATCCTCCGCTCGGACTGCGCGCCGAGATCCATGGCGTGCTCGCCCGCATCGTCGCCGAGATGAGTCATTGGGAGCCGGGCTCGAACCTAAGCCGCTTCAACCGGGCCGAGCCTGGCCGCTGGCAGCCGCTTCCGCCCGGCTTCGCGCAGGTCCTCGCCACCGGCCTCGCGATCGCCGAGGCGAGTGACGGCGCCTTCGATCCTGCGATGGGCGCGCTCGCCGATCTCTGGGGCTTCGGCCCCGCAGGCCCGCAACCTTTCCCCGCTGACACCGCAATTGCCGAGGCGCTGGCCCGCTCGGGCCGTCGCCATATCGAGCAGGACGGCGCTCGCGCCCGCCGCACCGCGCCCGCCGCCCTTGATTTCTCGGGCATCGCCAAGGGCTATGCCGTCGACGCGGTCGCCGAGCGTCTGCGCGGGCTCGGCCTTGCGGACTTCCTCGTCGAGATAGGGGGGGAGCTGCGCGGCGAAGGCATCAAGCCCGACGGCCAGCCCTGGTGGGTCGATTGCGAAGCCGTTCCCGGCGTGGCCGCCGCGCCGCTGCGCATTGCGCTCCACGGCCTGTCGATCGCCACCTCGGGCGATTATCGCCGCGGCTTCGACGCCGATGGCCGCCGCTACGCCCACACTATCGACCCGCGTACCGGCAGGCCGCTCCAGAACCATGTCGCCTCGGTCAGTGTCATTCACACCAGCTGCATGCATGCCGATGCCTGGGCGACCGCGCTCGGCGTGCTCGGCCCCGCCGGCATGATGCTCGCCGAACGCGAGGGCTTGGCCGTCCGCATGCTGGTCCGCGGCGGCGGCGAACATTTGTCGCCTACGCTGCAGGCGATGCTGGGCTAGGACGGATCGATATTCAATCCTCCCCCTGGCGGAGGAGGATTGAAAACCCTCGCTCGCCTGAATGCCGATCCGTCCTAGAACAAAGCTTGAAGATCGCCCGGTGACGCGGCACTGCTTTGCAAAACCCGCGGGAGTGTCAACTTAGGCGTCGGCCCACATCCTGAGCAGATTGTGGTACACCCCCGTCAGCTCGATCACCGATCGGTCGGTGCCGCCGAGCTGGGCGGTGAGCCGCTGGACCGACTGGTCCAGATCGAACAAGGTCCGCCGCGCCCCGTCGTCGCGGATCATCGACTGGAGCCAGAAGAAGCTCGCCACCCGCACGCCGCGCGTCACTGGCGTGACATGATGCAGGCTCGACGAGGGATAGAGCACCGCATGCCCGGCGGGCAGCTTGACCCGTTGCACTCCGAAATGATCCTCGACCACCAGTTCGCCGCCGTCATAGGCGCCGGAATCCTCGAGGAAGACGGTCATCGAGAGATCGCTGCGGATCCGGAATTCGGTGCCGCGCTGGATGCGGATCGCATTGTCGACATGCGTGCCGAAAGTCTGGCCCTCGCCATAGCGGTTGAACAAAGGCGGGAAGACCTTGAGCGGCAGCGCCGCAGCGAAGAACAAGGGCGATTTGCCGAGCGCCTCGAGGACGATCGCCCCGGCTTCCTTCGCCGCCGCGCTGCCCTCGGGCAATTGCTCGTTCTTCTTGGCGAGCGCCGATTGATGTCCCGAGGTGACGTTGCCGTCGACCCATTCGGCGGCGTCGATGATGGTGCGGAGCTGCGCCAATTCGTCGGGTGAAAGCAGATGGGGGATCGCGATCATCACGGCAACGCGCTTTCGAGCTCGGGCCAACGGGAGTTGCGAAGCCACAGGCGAGTTTTGTCGAGGAACGCTTCGGTTGCGGTCTCGCCGCATCGTATCAGCCAATCCCGTGCGCCTTTGAGGTCGCCGCTTTCGGCAAGCATCCGCGCATGATTGAACTGCCCGCGGAAATCGCCGCCTTCCGCGGCCTGAGCATAACAGTCGGCGGCCTTGACCCTATCGCAGGGCACGACCCAGCCGTCCTCGTGGAAGCTGCCGATATAATTGACGGCTTTGGCATTGCCCATCGCGGCCGCCTTTTCGAACCAGTCCAGAGCCGCGGGCTTGTCTTCGGGCACGCCGTCGCCGAGCGCGAGTGCAGTGGCGTAATTGTACATGCCCCAGTCGAGCCCGCGTGTCGCGGCGATGCGGAAGCATTCGGCGGCACGTGACTTGTTCACCGGCGTGCCCCAGCCGAGATCGTAGCAGCGCCCGACCATGTTGAGGGCCATCAGATGCCCCTGGGCCGCCGCCTTGTTGAACCAGGCGAAGGCGGCACGGGCGTCGCCGGTGTCGAGGAGCATCTGGCCATGGATCGCCTGTGCTTCCGCAACGCCCGCCTCGGCGCCTTCGCGAATCAGCGCCGCCCGCGCTTCCGGCGAGCCGGAAAGGCGGGCGGCGATCTCCTGAGGGGAGATGGAGTCGAGCGTTTCGCGCAACGTCAGAACTTGAACCCGATCGTCGCAAAGGCCGAGCGGCCCGGCGCGATCGCGGCATAATGCGAGGTATAGGCCTGCGTGAAATAGGTTTCGTCGGTGATGTTGTTCACGTTGACGCTAAGCTCCACCTGGTCGCTGATTTTATAACCCAGTCGCGCGTCGAAGCGCCAATATTCGGGGATCGTGCGCAGCACGGTCTTGGTCGCGGGGACGACGGTCACCACGCCGCCCGTGGTCTGCGTCGCGCTGCGATTGTCCTGGTACCCGCCGAATACGCGACTGGTGTAGAAGGCGCCGCCGCCGATGCTGAGCCGGCTGGTCGGCTTGAGATCGGCCCAGAGCGTGAAGCTGTCCTTCGCCGTCTGCGTCGCCTGCCTCCCGGTGTTGACCGAGGGCACGAGCACCGGCTTCGCCGCCTGGGTCCCCACCGCGGGGGCAGTGAGCACGGTATAGCCGCCATCGACGATCTTGGGGTCAAGATGCGTGTAGCCACCGAACACCGTCAGCCATTTGGCGACGTTGCCGTTGAAGTTGAACTCGACACCGCGGATGCGGCGCTTGCCGACGAACTCGATCGTGTTGTCCGGGCCGGTGACGCGGGCATTGTCGGTGTCGGTCTGGAAAGCGGCGAGAGTGAGCGAGAGCTGCTCGTCGAACAACGCGGCCTTGGCGCCCACTTCGTATGACTTGGTCTTCTCGACCTTCAAGCTGTCGAGCAATGCTAGCGCCTGGCTGGTGTTGGTGGTGCCGAGCCCGTTGCCTTCCTGCCCCTCGCCGAGCAGGCTGTTCGGCGGCGTCGCGGCCGTCGCATAGCTGGCGTAGAGGCTGGTGCTCGAAGTCGGCTTGAACACCAGTCCCGCCTGCCAATTGAACAGATTGTCGGTCCGGCTGAGCGAGAAGGTGCTGGTGGCGGTCGCTGCCTGCCCTGGTGTCACCGTCGATTTGAACCGATCGAAGCGCACGCCGAGATTGAGCAGCAGCGAGGGCACGAGCGTGATCGAATCGAAGCCGTAGACCGACGCCGTGCTCGCATCGTTCTGCGTCTCGGTGATCGGGGCGCCCTTGACGATCGGCGTGACGGCGCTCGACGTGTCGCTCGCATAATTGACCCAGGGGTCATTCGGGTTGGGATCGAACAGGCTGGTGCAATAAAAGCGCGCGATCGTAGCGGCATTGCAGCGCGGGCTGACCGTCGAGCCGGAGGCGGAGACGAAGGTGCCGCGGCGCGCCTTTTCCCAGCTGATCTCGGCGCCGACCGCGAAGCTGTGCTTCACCGAGCCGGTATCGAACGTGCCGTACAGGTCGGTCTGGTTGGTCAGCGCCTCGGTATAGCCGTGCCGGGTGTTGCCGCGGCGCCAGACATAGCCGCCGGTCAGCACGTCGCCGCGCGCGCCGGCGTCTCCCGTAGTCGGGTTGGTTGTCGCGGTGCCGTAGACATTGCCCTGGCTGTCGTCGGGCAGCAGGAAGATATAGGCCTGGTCGTTACGGCTGTAGCGCGCGGTGTTGCGCAGCGTGACGCCGCCGAAATCATGCTCGACGCGCAGCGTGGCCTGGTTGGTGGTCGCGTCACGGAAGTCGCGCGCCTTGAGTCCGTAATAGGTGCTGCGGCCGACATGGCCGGTGACGCCGGCGATGGTTGTGATGTCGCCGATCGCGGGCTCCGAATAGATCTCGCCGGTGCCGGGCGCGTTGGCGAGCGTGTAGAGGAACGAAATGCCGCTGTCGGGGAGCTCGTGGCTCTCGAGATAATAATAAGCGATCGTCAGCCTTGTATCGGTGCCGAGGCCCAAGGTGAGCGAGGGCGCGACGCCCCAGCGGCGCGACCAGATCGCGTCGCGGCCGGCGACATCCTGATCGTGCCACATCGCTGCCACGCGCACGCCGATCGTGTCGGTGAGCTGCTGGTTCACGTCGAGCGTGGCGCGCTTGTAATCGGCGGTGCCGAAGCTGGCCGATCCCTTGACGAAGCTGCCGGTAACCGGAAGCTTGGTGACGACGTTGATCGAGCCGCCCGCGCTGCCGCGCCCGCCCAGGGTCGAGTCCGATCCGCGGACGATCTGGACCTGCTCGACGGCGAACACTTCGCGGGTTTGCGCCGCCACGTCGCGGACGCCGTCGACGAAGCTGCTGCCCTGGCTGTCGAAGCCGCGGATGAAGGGACGGTCGCCGATCGGATTGCCGCCCTCGGCCGCGCCGAAGGTGATGCCGGGAACGGTACGCAGTGCTTCGGCGAGGCTCGCCGAACCGGTCTGCTCGATCACCTCCTCGGGGAGCACCACCACCGAGCGCGGGGTGTTGGCGAGTTTCGCAGTCGCCTTGGGCCCCACGAGTTCCTGCCGCTGGCCGGTGACGACGATCTGGCCGCGATCCTGCTCGTCATTGTCGGCGGCCGGACCGTCGGGTCCATCGGGTCCCGCATGAGCCGGCGCGCTGGCGATGAAGCCGACGCAGGCGAGTGCAAGGAATGCCGGCGATGCGGCGGGCGTGGAACGCGTCACGAAAGTCCCCCTGTAGGTGTCGTTACGCGGCGAGCTATTGCGAAGCGTTCTCAGAGTCAACGATATTGCGAGCGATTATCAACTTTGTCGCAAAATGTCGCGAACAGGCTGCGCGACCAGCCATGTCCGCAACGCGCTCGCCAGGTTGGGAGGGTCTTCGGCCTGGATCCGGGCATGGTCGATCGCGGCGATCAGAGCGTTGAGCGGCAGGGCGCGCATGACGGCTTCGGCTTCCAGCCGCTCCCAGAAGATCGGCTCGAGGCTGATCGAGGTCTGGTGCCCCGCGATGGTCACGGACCGTTTCACCGGCCCCACGAATCCGCCGGTGGGCGGATCCACCTTCATTCCGTATCGAACAATGCCGCCAGCTGCTCGACCATCGTGCCGGCCAGCTGCTCGGCGTCCATGATCGTTACTGCGCGGCTGTAATAGCGCGTCACGTCGTGCCCGATGCCGATCGCGACCAGCTCGACCGGCGATCGCGCTTCGATCCAGCCGATCACCTGGCGCAGATGGCGCTCGAGATAGGACCCCGAATTCACCGACAGCGTCGAATCGTCGACCGGCGCGCCGTCGGAGATCACCATCAGGATCTTGCGTTCCTCGGGCCGCCCGATCATCCGGTGATGCGCCCAGAGCAACGCCTCGCCGTCGATATTCTCCTTGAGCAGCCCCTCGCGCATCATCAGCCCGAGCGACTTCTTGGCGCGGCGCCACGGCTCGTCGGCCTGCTTGTAGACGATGTGGCGGATATCGTTGAGCCGGCCGGGCTGGGCGGGGCGCCCTTCCGCCAGCCATTTCTCGCGCGCCTGCCCGCCTTTCCATGCCCGCGTCGTGAAGCCGAGAATCTCAGTCTTGACGCCGACTCGCTCGAGCGTGCGGGCCAGGATGTCGGCGCTGATCGCCGCGATCGAGATAGGCCGCCCGCGCATCGAGCCCGAATTGTCGATCAGCAACGTGACGACGGTATCGCGGAACTCGGTGTCGCGTTCGATCTTGTACGACAGCGACTGCATCGGGTTGACCACCACGCGCGCCAGCCGCGCGGCGTCGAGCAGCCCTTCGTCCTGGTCGAAATCCCAGCTGCGCGACTGCTGCGCCATCAGCCGGCGCTGGAGCCGGTTGGCGAGCTTGGTCACTGCGCCCTGCAGATGGACGAGCTGCTGGTCGAGATACGAACGCAGCCGATCGAGCTCCTCGGCATCGCACAATTCGGTCGCCGCGATCACTTCGTCGAACTGGGTCGTATAGGGGCGATATTCGAACTGTGGCGGCAAGTCGCTCCACGGGCGATTGGGGCGGGTGGGCATCATGCCCTCCTCGCCATCGTCGCCCGGCTCGCCATCGGCCTCGTCCATTGCCTCGGACTGGCTGTCCTCGCCTTCCGCCTCGTCGGATTCGCGTTGCTCGCCGCGCGCCTCGACTTCGCCTTCGCCCTGCTGCGCGTCGCTGTCGCCGTCCTCGTCGCCGGGCTCGTCCTGCTCGTCGGTGCCTTCGTCCTCGCCGCCGCCGTCATCGGCCTCGTCCGGGATCATGTCGCCTTCGACGAGCTCGAGGTCCTGGAGCAATTTGGTGGCGAGGCTGGCGAAAGCCTGCTGGTCGTCGATCGTCAGCGCGAGCGCGTCGAGATCCTTGCCGGCGCGCTCCTCGACCCAGTCGCGGATCAGCGCCATGCCCATCGCCGCGCTGGCAGGCGCCTCGAGCCCGGTCAGCCGCTCGCGAACCATCAGCCCAAGCGCGGTGGACAGCGGCACTTCCTCGCGGTTGCGCGCGCGGGCGATCGGATCGGCCCGCAGTCGCACGCCGAGCGAATGCTCCAGATTGGCGGCGATGCCGGCATAGCCACGCGAGCCGAGTGCCTCGACTCGCGCCGTTTCGATCGCGTCGAACACCGCGCGCGCCACCGGTTCGCCCGGCGCGCCGCGCTGGTGCAGGCCCGTATCGTGGTGCTTGAGCCGCAGCGCGAAGCCGTCGGCGAAGCCGCGCGCCTCGGCGACCTGCTCGGCAGGCAGCGTGCGCGACGGCATCGGCACCTTGATGCTGCGTCCGTCCTGGCGCGGCGCCTCGGAAGTGAAAGCGAGCTCGGCCTCCGCCTCGCCCGAAAGCGCGCGCGCAGTGCCGCCCAGCACGTTGCGAAGCTGCTCAAGGGGGGAATCGGCTGCCACGCAGGTCATGTGGCGGGATGGGCGCACGAAATCAATCGCGCTCAGCTCTTCCGGGCGGCACGAGCACCGCTTAGCGAAATGCTAATCAACCTTCAGCATCATGCAGGGATCGGCTTTGGGGACGGCAGATGCAGGCATGCGGCAAGTTCGTACTGGCGATGATGGGCGCCGTGACACTGTTCGTCGCGCTGGCCGAACCCGCCGAGGCGCGGCGGCGCATCCGTTTCGGTAGCTTTGGCGGCTTCGGCGGGAGCAGCGGCTATGCCGAGAAGATCGACAAGGTCTATGACCTGCCCGACACCGGCACCTATTTCCACGACGGCAAATATTACGACCTCGGCGCTTTCTATCAGGTGCGCGACGGCGCCGAGATCTATCCCGCCGAGCCGAGCTTCGTGCTCTACAATGGCGATCGCTATGTGAAGCTGGGCGGCGCTGAGCTCACGATGCTTACCGTCGAGCTCGGGATGGATCCCACGGCGACGTATCGCGCCGACTATTCTGCGAAGATCGCGGTGCGGCCAAAAAGCGCCAACGAGATCGAGCGGCTCCCCGGCGAAACGAACGAACAGCTCCGGGCGCGTGTTCGCGGCATGGCGCATGCGCGGGGCAAGAGCGGGGATCCGGCAACCGGCACCGCAGCGAAGGTAGGCGCCGGCTGGACTTTCGCCTTCTTCCTGCCGGCGCTGCTGATCGGCGGGATATTCGTGTTCGGGCTGCGGAAGTTCCTCCGCCGACGCGTCGCCGATGTGCTCGCCGCGGAGCCCGAGACGAGCGCTTCGGACGTCAATACCGCCACCTTCGACCAGCGCATCGCGGCGCGGCTGCGCGAACTCAATGGCGGGCAGGGCGAAGCGATGGGCGCACCGGCGGCGCCGGCCCCGCGCACCTTCGGCCGCAAGCTCGCCTAGGCGGTCTTGCTCACCACGCTCTCGGGCAGGTCCTTGCCGAACACGCGCTGATAATATTCGGCGACCTGCGCGCGCTCCGCCTCATCGCATTTGTTGAGGAACGACAGGCGAAAGGCGAAGCCGACATCGCCGAAGATCAGTGCGTTCTGTGCCCAGGTGATCACCGTGCGCGGGCTCATCACGGTCGAGATGTCGCCGTTGACGAAGCCTTTCCGTGTCAGATCGGCGACGCGAACCATGTTCTCGACGACTTCCTTGCCGCCCGGCTTGTCGTATTCGCCCGACTTGGCGAGCACGATCTGCGCTTCGACTGCGGCGGGGAGATAGTTGAGCGTCACCACCACGTTCCAGCGGTCCATCTGGCCCTGGTTGATCTGCTGGGTGCCGTGATAGAGCCCGCTGGTGTCGCCGAGACCGACGGTGTTGGCGGTGGCGAACAGGCGGAACCACGGGTTCGGGCGAATCACGCGATTCTGGTCGAGCAGCGTGAGCTTGCCCTCGGTCTCGAGCACGCGTTGGATCACGAACATCACGTCCGGGCGGCCGGCGTCATACTCGTCGAACACGAGTGCGGTCGGGGTCTGGATCGCCCAGGGGAGCAGGCCCTCGCGGAACTCGGTGACCTGCTGGCCGTCCTTGAGCACGATCGCGTCGCGGCCGATCAGGTCGATACGGCTGATATGCGCGTCGAGATTGATGCGGATGCACGGCCAGTTGAGGCGGGCGGCGACCTGCTCGATATGCGTCGACTTGCCGGTGCCGTGATAACCCTGGATCATCACGCGGCGATTGTGCGCGAATCCGGCGAGCACCGCGAGCGTGGTGTCCGCGTCGAACACGTAAGCGGGGTCGAGATCGGGGACGCGCTCGTCGGCCTCGCTGAACGCCGGGCATTCCATGTCCGAATCGATTCCGAACAGGTCACGCACCTTCACCATCTTGTCGGGCGCATCGAGGATCGTCGTCTCGCGACTGTCGGGCTGGGTGTTGGGGATGTCGGCCATCATCGCTTCCTGCAAGAACGCCTTGCGAGTTAGTGGGCAGTTTGCCGCACCGCAACGTCAAAGCGCAGGGGGCCTCCGCCTATCAGTCGTTGGAGAAGACGGGAAGGCCAAACAGATCGATGAAGCGTTGCCCGAGCACAATATCGCCCGTCACGGTCACGCGGCCCTCGCGCATCGACTCGGTCAGCGGATCGCGGCCGTAAAAGGTCGCCGCGAGATTCGTGGGTTCGCCGGCGAAGATCACTTCGGCGCCCTCGGGCGCGCGCCGCTCGATCTCGAGCATCCCGTTTACGATTTGCGCGCGGAATGGTTCGCCGCCGACACGGAAGCCTAGATCGGGCGCGAAGTCGGGATCGGCCCTGTGGTCCATCATCGTGCGCAGCGAGAGCATGAAGGCGGTGTTGCTCAGTGGCAGCGTCACGTCGTGCGCGGGCGATCCCGCCGCCCAGCGGCTGAGTGCGAAGATCGGATCCTCGAGCGCGCGGCCCCATTTGGTGAGCTCATAGACCTGCGCATTGGCGGGGGAGGGCAAAGCGCGGCGGCGCAATATGCCGGCCTTTTCCAGCCCCGCGAGCCGCTGGGTCAGGATGTTGGCGCTCAGTCCGTCCAGCGCCCCGCGAATCTCGCCGAAGCGCCTTGGGCCCAGCAGCAGTTCGCGCACGATCAGCAACGCCCAGCGCTCGCCGATCAAATCCATCGCCAGCGCCGTTCCGCAGGCATCGCGATACCAGCGCCGCATCTGGCCGAGATCAGGGTTAGTTATTTTTTGTGACTCCATGGTTGCTTTTTATAACTGAGTCGCGCATCAAGATCAAGGAAGCGATTCGCGACACTCTAAAAGCGGAGGTTTGCATGACGGTCGAAACGATCCTGCCCCCGGCTGCGGTATTGGCGGCGCGCTGCAAGGCGCGCTGGCCCGGCGAAAGCGACGAATATCGTGCCGCGCGCACGGCGCTGCTGGCCGAGGAGATCGCGTTGCGCCGGCATATCGAGCAGGTCGCCGAGCAGCGCCGCGCGCTCCCGGCCGGCCCGGAGGTCACGCGCGAATACAGCTTCGAAGGCCCCGAGGGCCCCGTGACCCTGGCCGAGCTGTTCGGCGACAAGGACACACTCGTCATCTATACATGGATGTTCGGGCCCCAGCGGGAACGGCCGTGCCCGATGTGCACGTCGTTGCTCTCGGCATGGGAAGGCGAGGCGCTCGACATCCAGCAGCGCATCGCGCTCGCGGTGACGGCGCGCTCACCGCTCGACAAGCTCTGCGCCTTTGCCGAGGAGCGCGGCTGGCGGCATTTGCCGCTCTATTCGGACGCGGCGCAGACGTTCAGCCGCGATTTTGGCGCGTTGGCCCCCGACGGTGGCGACATTCCGCAGTTCCTCGTCTTTTCTCGCCGCGACGGCACCATCCGGTTATTCTGGGCGGGAGAGATGGACGACAGCACCGCGGACCCCGGGCAGGACCCGCGCGGCGCACCCGATTTGATGCCGCTTTGGACGATTCTCGACTCCACCCCCGAAGGACGCGGTGCAGACTGGTACCCGTCGCTCACCTACCCGACGAACTGAAAAGGAGAAGAACGATGCCGCAGATGATCTTCGTGAACCTGCCCGTGAAGGACGTGGCCAAGTCGACTGCCTTTTACGAGGCGATCGGCTGCACCAAGGATTTGCGCTTCAGCAATGAAGCCGCGAGCGCGATGCAGCTTTCGGACGAGATCGTGTTCATGATCCTGTCGCAGGACTTCTTCAAAACGTTCACGCCGAAGCAGATCGCCGACGCACATGCGACGACCGAAGTGTTGATCGCTATCTCGCGCGACAGCCGCGCGGCGGTCGACGCGATCGTCGAGGCGGCGGCAGCCGCAGGCGGCAAGGCCGATATCCGGGAGAAGCAGGACATGGGCTTCATGTACGGACGCTCCTTCGAGGATCCCGACGGCCACATCTTCGAACCGATGTTCATGGACATGGAAGCCGCAATGGCGGCCTTCCCCGAAGGCCCCGCCCACGAGCCGGCCTGATCGACCGAAACAGGAGAGGTAAAATGGACAAGCTAACCACCTGCATCTGGTATAATTATACCGCCGAGGAAGCCGCGAACTTCTATGTCTCGCTGCTTCCCAACAGCCGCATCACCCGGGTCCAGCGCACGCCCGCCGACACGCCCTCGCAAAAGGAGGGCGAGGTGATCGTCGTCGAGTTCGAATTGCTCGGGCAGAAATTCATCGGCCTCAACGGCGGTTCGAACTTTCCGCAAACCGAGGCAGTGAGCTTCGTGATCCCCACCGACAGCCAGGAAGAGACCGACAAGTTCTGGAACGCGATCGTCGGCAATGGCGGCGCGGAAAGCGCGTGTGGCTGGTGCAAGGACAAATGGGGAGTCAACTGGCAGGTCACGCCCAAAAGGCTGATCGAGCTCGTCTTCGACAATCCCGACCCCGCCGCCGGAAAGCGCGCGATGGATGCGATGATGCAGATGCGCAAGATCGACATCGCTACGATCGAACGCGCCGCGGCAGCGGCCTGAGGAGGGAAACATGACCGGCCAACCAACCATCAGCGCCTTTTGCTGGGTGCCCGATTTCGCCCGCGGCCTCGTCCGCGACCTCCGCGTCCGCTGGGCGCTGGAGGAAGCGGGGAAAGGCTATGCAGTGCGCAAGCTCGATCCCCGGGGCGAACGTCCGGCGGACTATTTCGTCGAACAGCCCTTCGGCCAGGTGCCGAGCTACCGCGACGAACATGTCAGCCTGTTCGAATCGGGTGCGATCGTGCTCCATATCGGCCAGTCGAGCGAGGCGCTGCTGCCGTCCGATCCGGCCGCCCGTGCCCGCGCCACCGCCTGGGTGATCGCGGCGCTCAACAGCATCGAGCCCCATGTCCAGCAGCTGTCCGCGATCGACTTGTTCAGCGCCGGCGAGGACTGGGCTAAAATGCGGCGGCCCGAGGTGGTCAAGATGGTCCAGGGCCGGCTCCAGCGGCTCGCCGATCATCTGGGGAATCGGGAATGGCTCGAGGAGCGCTTCACTGCGGGCGACCTGATGATGGTGACCGTGCTGCGTATCCTGCGCGGCACCGGGCTGGTCGAGCAATTCCCGACGCTCGCCGCTTATCAGGCGCGCGGCGAGGCGCGCCCAGCCTTCCAGCGCGCATTGGCGGCGCAGTTCGCCGATTTCGAAGAACCGGAGCCTGTGGCCGCCTGAGCGCCACGCACAAAAGAGGAGAGAGACGATGTCCTATCTAGACGGATTTGTCCTGCCCGTACCCGAAGGCAAGAAGGAAGCATATCGTGCGATGGCGGCCAAGGCCTCGAAGGTCTTTCAGGAATACGGCGCCACCCGCGTGATGGAAGCCTGGGGCAACGATCTGCCGCGCGGGACGACCACCGACTTCTACATGGCCGTGAAGGCCGAAGAGGGCGAGAATGTCGTCTTCTCGTGGATCATCTGGCCTTCGAAAGAGGCGCGTGACGCCGGCTGGGAAAAGGTGATGGCCGACGAGCGGATGAAGCCGGACATGGAGAGCATGCCCTTCGACGGCAAGCGCATGTTCTGGGGCGGATTCGAGCCGATCGTCGACGAAGGCCAGGACTGAGCAATCGACGCACCCGAAGGAGATTCATCATGAGCAATCCGCATGGAACGCCGATCTGGTATGAGCTGATCACCGGCGATCCCGACGCCGCGGGCGCCTTCTACCAGAAGGTGATCGGCTGGCAGGACGGCGGCTGCCCTGGCGGCACTGCCGAGGGAACCGGTGACTATCACGTCTATCTCGCGCCCGACGGGCAGGGCGTCGCCGGCATGATGAAGACTCCTGCGGGCGCGCCGCCGGAGCCGCGCTGGTTCAGCTATATCGGCGTGGACGATGTCGATGCCGCTGCCGAAAAGGTCGCTGCGGCGGGCGGCAGCATCCACATGCCGCCCACCACCCTGGAGGGCGTGGGCCGGATGGCGATGGTCGCCGATCCGCAAGGTGTAGTCTTTTATGTGATGAGGGGTTCGAGCCCCGAGGGTAGCACGTCCTTCAAGCGCATGGCGCCCGGGCACGGCGAATGGAACGAGCTCCAGACGAGCGACGATCAGGCTGCGCTCGCTTTCTACGGCGACCAGTTCGGCTGGACGAAGGACGGCGTGATGCCAATGGGCGAGATGGGCGATTACAGCTTCCTCAGCCATGACGGCGGCGTGATCGGCGGGGTGATGAAGGCGCCTCCGGGCGAGACGCCGGGCTGGAACTATTTCTTCCGCGTCGGCGACATCGACGAAGCGAAGCAGCGCATCGAGGACGCCGGCGGCAGCATCGTCCAGGAGCCGATGGAAGTGCCCGGCGGTGACTTCGTGATCTACGCGAAAGATCCGCAGGGCGCGAAATTCGGCGTGGTGGGTTCGCGCTGATGCTCGAACTCTACGCGCATCCCTTCTCGTCTTATTGCTGGAAAGTGCTGATCCCGCTCTACGAGAACGATACGCCGTTCGCGTATCGGATGATCGAGGATCCGGCGAACGCGGCCGAACTTGCCCGGCTGTGGCCGCCGGGCAAGTTTCCGCTGCTCGTCGACGCTGGCCGTCCGGTGATGGAATCGAGCGTTATCATCGAGCACCTCCAGCGTTTCCATCCCGGCGCGGTCGCCTTCCTTCCCGAGGGCGACGCGGCGCTCGAAGCGCGAATGCTCGATCGCATCTTCGACAATCACGTGATGAACCAGATGAATCGGGTAGTGGCGGACGCATTGCGCGGCCCGGAGCGGCACGACCCGATCGAGGTCGAGCAGGCAAAGGCGGCGTTGCAGAAGATCTACGCCTGGCTGGAGACGTGGCTCGAGGGCCGCGAATGGGCGGCGGCGGACGTCTTTTCGCTCGCCGACTGCGCCGCCGCGCCGGCGCTGTTCTACGCCGACTGGGTCGATCCGATCCCCGAGGCGCTGGTCAATTTGCGCGCCTATCGCGCCCGATTGCTCGCCCGGCCCTCGGTCGTGCGCGCGGTCGACGAGGCTCGCCCCTATCGCGCCTATTTCCCGTTGGGCGCGCCCGATAGAGACTGAGGAGAGAGACATGCCCGCCAACGACGAAACCCGCGAGCTTTCGGTCGAGAAGCTCATCGACGCGCCGATCGACGCAGTGTGGAAGGCCTGGACCGACCATCTCGAGGAATGGTGGTGTCCGAAGCCCTGGACCACCGAGTTGATCGAGCAGGACCTCCGCCCCGGCGGCCGTACCGCGATGATCATGCGTGGTCCCGATGGCGAGGAGAATGTGATCGAGGGCGTGATCCTCGAGGCCATTCCGGGCCGCAGGATCGTCTCCACCGATGCCTTCAAGCAGGGCTGGGTGCCGAGCGGTCCGTTCATGGTCGGGACCTGGGAGTTCACCCCCGAGGGCGACAAGACCCGCTACCGCGGCAGTGCGCGCCACTGGTCCGACGAGACCTATGAGCAGCACAAATTGATGGGCTTCGAACAGGGCTGGGGTGTCGTGGCCGATCAGCTCGAGGTGGTGGCGAAGCGGATCGCGGAGACCGTCGATGCGTAAGCTGATCGGCGGCGTGTTCCAGTCTCTCGACGGCGTGATGCAGGCGCCGGGCGGACCGACCGAGGACTGGACGGGCGGCTTCGCGCTCGGCGGCTGGTCCGCGACCTACTGGGACGAGGCGATGGGCAATGCGATGGGCGCAATGTTCGGCGGCCCGTTCGACTTGCTGCTCGGGCGCAAGACCTATGAGATCTTCGCCGCGCATTGGCCCTATGTCGGCCCCGACGATCCGATCGGGCCGGCGTTCGACAAGGCCAACAAATATGTCCTGACTCGCGGCACCGAGCCGCTCGAGTGGCAGAACAGCCATCATGTCGGCAGCATCGACTCGGTTGCCGGCATCAAGGCGGGCGAAGGACCGGACATCCTGATCCAGGGCAGCAGCACGCTCTATCCGGGGCTGTTCGAGGCGGGCCTTGTCGACCGGCTGTTCGTGATGACGTTTCCGGTGGTGCTGGGCAGCGGCAAGCGGCTGTTCGGGGACGGCACGCCGCCCTTCGCGCTCAAGCTGGTCGAGCACCAGACGAGCACCACCGGCGTGGCGATGGCGACGTACGAGCCGGCGGGCGAGGTGCCGATCGGCAGCTTCCAGATGTCCGAACCGAGCGCGCGCGAACAGGCCCGGCAGGAACGGATGAAGCGCGAGGGCTAGGCGAAGGCCGGCGCGCTCCTGAGGTGCTGATAGGCGGCGATGACGTCCTGCAGCTGCGCCTCATGGCCGCGGTCGCCCCCGTTGCGATCGGGGTGGAAGCGCCGCACCAGCTCCGAATAGCGTTTCCTGAGCGCCATCCGGTCGGCGTCGATCTCCAGCGCGAGGGTGCGCATCGCCTCGCGGTCCTTGCCCGATAGCGGCTTGCCGTCCTTGCGTTCGGCGCGGTCCTTCATCCGTTCGCGGAAGCGCGCGCCGATCGCGTCCAGCGGATCGGAGAAATCGGCCCAGCGCGGCGGACGATCGGCACCGCCGGTGGCGTTGAAGGCACGCGTCTCGCGCTCCCAGCCGGCAAAGGGGCGTTGCGCGTCGTGGATCTCGTCGGGGCTCATCCCCTTGAAGAAGTTGTAGCCCGAATTGAACGCACGGACATGCTCGAGGCACAGCCAGCGGAACGGCGGCGGGCCGTCGCCCGCACGGCCGGTGCCTTCGAGCGGGGGCGCGCGGAATTCGCCCGGCTCTGCACAGCCCGGCTCGGCGCACAGCCGCCCCTGCGCCTCCACGCGACCGTGGAAACGGGCATTGGGTCGATCCTTTTTCGGCTGTGCGTCAGCCACGCTACCTCCCTCGAACAAACGGACTATATAGGCGCGATGACCGACCCTGCCAGCGGCGGACTCGCCGACATCATCGCATCTCGTCTCACGGCCGCGCTCGCCCCGACGCAGCTCGACGTGATCAACGACAGCCACCATCACGCCGGCCATCTCGGCGACGACGGCACCGGCGAATCGCACTGGACGGTGGTGGTGGAGAGCGGGGCCTTTACCGGGCTTTCGCGCGTTCAGCGGCAGCGATTGATCAACAACGCGCTCGCCGATCTGCTCGCTGGCCGCATCCACGCGCTTGCAATCAGGGCCCGCGCACCGGGAGAATGAGCATGACGACGTACAAGCTCTGGTACTGGGCCGAGATCCAGGGGCGGGGCGAGTTCGTCAGGCTGGCGATGGAAGCGGGCGACATCGCTTATGTCGACATGGCCCGCGAGCGGGGTTCGGATGCGCTGATCGCCGACATGGAGGCGCGGGAGCACCGCCCGCCCTTCGCGCCGCCCTATCTCGATACCGGCACGCAGGTGATCGCGCAGGTCGCCAACATCCTGCTCTATCTTGGCGAGCGGCACCGCATCGCGCCTTCGGATGAGGCCGGGCGGCGCTGGCTCCACGAAGTGCAGCTCACCATCACCGATTTCATCGCCGAAGTGCACCAGGTGCACCACCCGGTCGGTACCGGGCTCTATTACGAGGACCAGAGGCCAGAGGCCGCCCGCTTTGCCGAGGAGTTTCGCGAGAAGCGCATGCCCAAGTTCCTCGGCTGGTTCGAACGCTCGGTCGAGGGCGAATGGCTGACCGGGAACCGCTGGAGCTACGGCGACACTTCGATCTTCCAGCTGATCGAGGGGCTGCACTACATGTTCCCGAAGCGGATGAAGGCGATCGAAGGCGCGTATCCCAAGCTCATCGCGATCCGCGACCGCGTCGCGCAACTCCCCGGCATCCACGATTATTGCGCCAGCGACCGGCGGATCGGCTTCAACACCGACGGCATCTTCCGCCACTATCCCGAGCTCGATGCCGCCTGATCGGAAAGTCACCCTTTCCAAACTGTGGCTGTCCCGACCCATGCCGACCGGCTATTTCGAGGCCCGAACGGAGGGCAGCATGACCGAAGACCTCATCATCCAGACGATCGAGCCCACCACCCATGACCTGGGGGGCTTCAAGGTACACCGCACCTTGCCCTCGCGGCCGCGGACGATGGTCGGGCCCTTCATCTTCTTCGACCAGATGGGCCCGGCGCAGCTCGAGGTCGGCACCGGCATCGACGTGCGCCCGCATCCGCACATCAATCTCGCCACGGTGACCTATCTCTATGCGGGTGCGATCGATCATCGCGATTCGCTGGGCACCTTCGCGACAATCGAGCCCGGGGCGGTGAACCTCATGACTGCCGGCCGCGGCATCGTCCATTCGGAGCGCTCGCCCTCGGCCGAACGCGCGATCGGCCCCGAACTTTCGGGCATCCAGACCTGGCTCGCTTTGCCCGAGCGCGACGAGGAGCGCGATCCCGGCTTCGAGCATGTCGCCGCGGCGGACTTGCCGGTGGTGCAATCCGGCGGCGCCACTGCCCGGATCATCATGGGCGAGCTCTGGGGCACCGCCGCACCGACCACCACTTATGCCGGGACGATCTATGCCGATATCGCCCTCGAGCCGGGCGGCAGCATCCCGATCGATGCCGGTGCCGACGAGCGGGCCGTCTATGTGTCGATGGGCGAGGCGAGCCTCGACGGCATGCAGCTGGCACCGATGACGCTCTATGTACTGCGCCCCGGCATCGCCGCGACCTTGCGCTCGGCGCAGGGCGCACGGGTGATGCTGTGCGGTGGCGAGGCATTCAAGACGCCGCGCCACGTCTGGTGGAACTTCGTCTCGTCGAGCCGCGACCGGATCAACCAAGCCAAAGAAGACTGGCAGGCCGGCAACTTCCCCAAGGTCCCCGGCGACGACAAGGAATGGATCCCGATCCCCGAAGTGCCGAAGACGGTGAGCTATCCCTAGGACCAGGCTCAGCGTCTGCCGGCGCAAGGCGCGCTATGCCTCGGGGGCCGATGCGCTCGCGGCGATCCGGCATTCGGGGCTGGAGCTTCGCCTCTATCGCTGCGACCGGTGCGCCCAGTTTCATCTGACCAGCCGCACCAAGGGCAAGCGGCGGCCGTAGGCGCTCCCCTTCCGCTTGCGGGAGGGGCCGGGGGAGGGCATGAGCCTTTCACGAAGCCGTCGGTGGGAGGCCAGCCCCTCCCCTAACCCCTCCCGCAAGCGGAAGGGGAACAAGAGGGAGGGAATATGGCGGAACTCCAGCGGATCGCACTTCCCACCGGGGTCGAGCTCGACGTCGCCATCGCCGGCGATCCCGCCAATCCGCCGATCTTCCTGCTGCACGGCTTTCCGGAATCGCACCGGACGTGGCGGCACCAGATCCCGGAACTCGCGAAGGACCATTATGTCGTCGCGCCCGACCAGCGGGGATTCGCGCGCTCATCCAAGCCCGAGGGCGTCGCGAACTATACGCCCGACAAGCCCATAGGCGACTTGCTCGCGCTCGCCGATCATCTCGGCGTCGATCGCTTCACTCTGGTCGGGCATGACTGGGGCGGGGCGATCGCGTGGATGGCGGCGTTGCAGAGTGGTCGGCCGGCCGTGCCCCCGGCACGTCCTGGGCAGCGCGAGGCGCTGCCCACCGACCACTCGCAGCGGATCGCGCGGCTGATCATCGTCAACGCGCCGCATCCCAAGGTCTTTCAGAAATCGCTGTTCGATGACCCCCAGCAGCGCGAGGCGAGCCAATATATCACGCGGTTCCGCGACACGCGGATCGACCAGGGACTGATCGGCGCGGGGCTCGAACGCTTCTTCGCCTCGACCTTCGCGCAGCACGTCGTCGGCGGGATCGCGGGGGACGACAAGGCCGCGTATATGGACGAATGGGGCCAGCCCGGCGCGATGACCGCGATGCTCAACTGGTACCGCGCCTCCGCGATCATCGTGCCCGCGCCCGACGAGGACGCCGAACGCCCGGCCTGGCTCGACGCGCCGTTCCCGCCGATCACCCAGCCGACCTTGGTGATCTGGGGCATGAAAGATTTCGCATTGCTGCCGGCTCAACTGGAGCTGGACGAATTCGTGCCCGACCTGACGATCGTGCCCGTCGAGGATGGCGGCCATTTCGTGCCGTGGGAAAAGCCCGAGGCGGTGACTACGGCGATGCGGGAATGGTTGCTGAAGCGGGGCGGCTAGCGAAGTTTGCGAACGTTACGCAAAGAGGCCAGCGATGGCAGCGCTAAATTGACACTAAATTGACTCTCTTCACGGAAACACGCGCAATCTCGCAACTTTATTACGCGCTGGATTTGGACGATTCAAAGAGCGGCCGGGGATTTTCCGGCGTGGCAATCAAACAGGCGAAATCCTACATTGCAAGCTGCTCGTAGTTATCGCTTGCTGCGCATTCCTGGCGTCTTCTTGACCGAGGCGTCGGCAAGCAGCCGACGATAGCTGTCACTCCGGGGATCAACCAGTGCGATGCGGCCCTCGGCGTCGTGGTGGATGCCCCAGCCGAACTGCTTGACCAGCGGGGAAGCGCGCAGGCACGCCTGGGGCGTCGCGAAGAAGTCCTCGCGGCTTTTCTCGCCGCCGCGCGCGCGATGCGCTTCGTACAGCAGGTCGTCGCTCGTCATCGCATAGGGCGCGGCGAGCAGCGCATGCTGGACCGCGGCGATCGTGCCGGGCTTTTCGGGGGTCGTTCCGCCGGCCACCGGACAATCGGCGGAGACCGTGATCAGCGTGTCGCCGTAATTGGTCGTGTACATCTCAATATGCCCGCATGACATAGGGCCGGGTTTCGTATGGCGGCTCGAGCGCCTCGACCCAGGCGCCGTGCGCGTGGGTGAGGGCGACCAGCTCCATCGGCGTGTCTCCGGGCCAGCCGCGGACGCGGACCTCGTGGCGGTGGAGATCGCGGTTGGGCTCCATCATCACCCAGCCGAGCGGGCGTTCGGGGGTGGCGCGTTCGCCGGCTGCCTGCATCGCATCGGCGATGCGCTGCTGGGTGGCGTCGGGAAGATACTGCCAGACGACCGAATGCATCAGGACACGCATCACGCCCTCGGGCTGCGGCTCGGCGAGGCGGGCCTCGACCCAGTCGGCGGCGTCGCCTTGTTCGAGGTTCACACCCTCGGCGCGGACCATCGCGATGGTCTTTTCCAGCCGTGCCTGCCGCTCGACATTCTCGACCCAGCAATAGGCCTGCAGCCGCTCGGCATCGCGCTCGCCCGAGAGATCGAGCGGCTGGATGTCGACGCCGCGCGCGGAGACGATCTCGACTGGGGCATCCGGGGGCGGCGGGCCGCGCCACGCGGGCGCGATCTCGACCGGGGAATCCGCCGGGCCGGCGCGGACGCCGCCCAGATCGAAGCGATAGCGGCCGATCAGCAGATTGAGGCCGGCGCTCGATCCGATTTCCAGTACTTCGAACTTCGGGCCGTAGCGCGCCGCGAGATGGAGGATGCCGGTCATCAGCCCCGCCGAGCGTCCGGCCTCGTTGGTCTGGGGCGGGCCGTCGAGCCATGGCAGCAGTTCGGCGTCGTGCTCCAGGAATACGTCACGGAGAATCGCGGCGACCTCGGCCTCGTCGGTCACGGCTCCGCTGAACACCGGTGCGATCCCGGGTACGCCGCGGCGATGGAGCGCATGGAGTCCGCCGATCAGCCGGAGGACCAGTGCGTCGGCCACCGGCTCACCCGGCCAGTCGAGCACGCGGCGCCCCGTTTCGCTGTCGCGGGTGAGGCTGTGGCCGAGCACGGTCGAGACGCGGGCAGTGATCGGTGCGGCCATAGCGGTGCAATAGCCCGCCTGGATGGCGAAACTCTCGCGATTGGTCTGTTCGTCGGCCACTGCCTGCCCTTTCATCCGTTCGCTTCGAGCGCAGTCGAGAAGCGGTCTCCAGGTTCACGTATCTCGACTTCGCTCGATACGAACGGGAAGAGAGCCGACGACCGATATGCGCCGTGAACGCGCGCGTGTTGCGCCCGGGGCACCCCCCAAGTAAAGCCCCCGGCATTCATGCAAGAACCGCTCATCCTTGCCGTGCCCAAGGGCCGGATCCTCGACGAGGCGCTGCCGCTGCTCGCGGCCGTCGGCATCGTGCCCGAACCCGCCTTTTCCGATCCGGACAGCCGGGCGCTCCGCTTCCGGACGAACAGCTCCGCGATCGACCTGATCCGGGTGCGCGCGTTCGATGTCGCCACCTTCGTGGCGCACGGTGCCGCGCAGCTGGGGATCGTCGGATCGGACGTGCTCGCCGAGTTCGATTATTCGGAGCTCTATGCGCCGGTCGACCTCGGCATCGGCCATTGCCGCATCTCGGTCGCCGAGCCCGCCGACATGGCCAGGAAGGACGATCCGCGCGGCTGGAGCCATGTCCGGATCGCGACGAAGTATCCGCACATCACCCGCGCGCATTTCGAGGCGCGCGGCGTGCAGGCCGAGTGCGTCAAATTGAACGGGGCGATGGAGCTGGCGCCGGTGCTCGGGCTGGCGCCGCGGATCGTCGATCTCGTCTCGTCGGGCAAGACGCTCAAGGAGAACGGGCTGGTCGAAGTCGAAGTGATCGCACAGGTGACTTCGCGGCTGATCGTCAATCGCGCGGCGTTCAAGATGCGCGCGGGGGAAGTGGTGCCGCTGGTCGATGCGTTCCGGAGGGCGGTGGCGTGAGGGTGGCCGATCTTCTCCCCTCCCTGCAAGGGAGGGGTCGGGGGTGGGTGCCGACGCGTCTGCGTCGGCCGATCCTGCAGCCGGGGGAGGCTCGCTTCGCTCGCACCCACCCCCAGCCCCTCCCTTGCAGGGAGGGGAGCAAGAAATGATCCGCCTGGACGCCAGTTTGCCCGACTTCCCCGCGAAGTTCACTGCGCTCGTCAATGCGCGCCGCGAGGCGGACGAGGATGTCGCGCGCAACGTCACGCACATCATCAAGCGCGTGCGCGACGAAGGCGATGCCGCGGTCAAGGATCTGACCCGGCTGTTCGACAAGCATGACCTCGACCAGACCGGCTGGAAGATCGACCGCGCCGACTGCCTCGCGGCGTGGGAAGGCCTGGCCCCCGCGCTGCGCGACGCGCTCGAGCTCGCGGCCGAGCGGATCGCGATCTATCACGCGAAGCAGAAGCCGCAGGACAGCGACGGGATCGACGATGCCGGCATCCGGCTCGGCGCGCGCTGGCGGGCAGTGGATTCGGCGGGAGTCTATGTGCCCGGTGGCCGCGCGGCCTATCCCAGCTCGGTGCTGATGAACGCGATTCCCGCCAAAGCGGCGGGCGTGCGGCGGCTGGTAATGGTGACGCCGACGCCGAACGGCGAAGTCAATCCGCTGGTGTTGGCCGCGGCGCACATCGCGGGCGTCGACGAATTGTGGCGCGTCGGCGGGGCGCAGGCGGTGGCGGCGCTGGCCTATGGCACCGAGAAGATCGCGCCGGTCGACGTGGTGACCGGCCCGGGCAACGCCTGGGTCGCCGAGGCGAAGCGCCAGCTTTACGGCGTGGTCGGCATCGACATGGTCGCCGGGCCGAGCGAGATCGTCGTCGTCGCCGACGGCAAGAACGATCCCGAATGGATCGCCGCCGACCTGCTCAGCCAGGCCGAGCACGACCCCACCAGCCAGTCGATCCTGTTCACCGACGATGCCGGGTTCGGCGATCAGGTGGCAGCGGCAGTCGATGCGCAGATCGGGACGCTTTCCACTGCCGCGACGGCGCGCGCGAGTTGGGATGCGAACGGGGCGATTATCCTGGTGCCTAGCCTCGTCGAGGCGATTCCACTCTGTGACCGGCTGGCGCCCGAGCATCTCGAATTGGCTTGCGACGAGGCCGAGGCTTTGTTCGACATGGTCCACCATGCCGGATCGGTGTTCCTCGGCCGGCACACGCCCGAAGCGGTGGGCGATTATGTCGCCGGACCCAACCATGTGCTCCCGACCGGGCGGCGCGCGCGCTTTGCTTCGGGGCTGTCGGTGCTGGATTTCATGAAGCGGACCAGCTTCCTGGCCTTGGACGAAGCGGGACTCGCTGCTATCGGGCCGGCCGCGGTTGCGCTTGCCAACGCCGAAGGGCTGCCCGCGCACGCGAAATCGGTCGCGATCCGTTTGAAACCCTGAACCCGTTTTGCCGGCGCTTCGACAAGCCCGCCGCGAACGGTGTAGTGAAGAGAATTATGCCCAGTCCCAAAGCCAAGACCCGTTCCAAGGCGCGCGCCGCCGCGCGGCTCGCCGCCGTGCAGGCGCTGTACCAGCAGGAGATGGAGGGCACGAAGCTCACCGTGCTGCTCACCGAATTCCATCAGCACCGGCTCGGCGCGACGATCGAGGATGTCGAATATGCCGATGCCGACGTCGCGTTCTTCGACGATATCGTGAAGGGCGTGGATGCGCGGCGCGAGGAGATCGACCGGGTGGTGGCGTCGAAGCTGTCCGCGGACTGGTCGCTCGACCGGCTCGACAAGCCGATGCGGCAGATCCTGCGCGCTGGGACCTATGAGCTGATGGCGCGCAACGACGTGCCGGTGGGCGCAGTGATCAGCGAATATCTCGACGTCACCGACGCGTTTTACGACCGGCGCGAAAAGGGGTTCGTCAACGGGATCCTCGACGCCGTCGCGAAGGAAGTGCGGGGTTGAATTTGATCCTCTCCGGCACGGGGAGGATTTGCGCGTGAACGAATTCGACTTCATCGCGGCGCTCCGCAGCCTCCCGCTGCATCCGGGTGCGCAGGATCTGCGTGACGACGCGGCGGTGATCGAGATCGGCGGCGAGGCGCTGGTCGTCACGCATGACGCGATCGCCGAGGGCGTGCATTACCGCGCCGGCACTGACCCGGCCGACATCGCCTGGAAGCTGGTGGCGGTGAACTTGTCCGACCTCGCCGCCAAGGCCGCCGAGCCGATCGGGGTCTTGATCGGGGCGACTTTGATCGCGGGCAGCGAGCGCTTCGTCCGCGGCCTGCGCGAAGTCCTCGAAGCATATGGCGTGAAGCTGCTCGGCGGCGACACCATCGCGCATTCCGGACCTGCGACCTTCGGATGCACCGCGATCGGGCGGGCGACGGTGCGGCCGGTTCCGGCGCGGACCGGGGCTCGGGCAGGGGATGCGCTCTACGTCACCGGCACGATCGGCGCGGCGATGCTCGGGTTCGAGGCCGGCGAAGGCGCGGCCTATCTGCGCCCCAGGCCGCGGCTGGCCGAGGGGTGGGCGCTGGGCGGCCATGTCCATGCGATGATGGACGTGTCGGACGGGCTACTGCTCGATGCGCGGCGGATGGCCGAGGCGAGCGGCTGCACCGCGGCGATCGAACTCGGCGCGGTACCGTTTGCAGAGGGCGTAAGCGACCGACTTGCGGCCGCGCGCTGGGGCGACGATTACGAGCTGCTGTTCGCGGCACCCGAAGGCGCGGCGCTCCCGATCCCCGCGACGCGGGTCGGCGCGATGCTGCAAAAGGGGCGCGAACCCCTTCTTCTCGATGGAAAATCTCCCCCCGGACGGCTCGGATACGAGCACCGCTGAGGCGGGTTGCGCCTGCCACAGGTGCCCGATACCTTCCCGCTTCCCGCAAAGACCGGTGGCAAGACCGGCGGCGGTTCCAGTTCTAGGGGAAGGACTTCGCCTGATGACGATTGTTTATCTCGCCATCGCCTGCGGTTTGCTGGCGGTGGCTTATGGCTTTCTGACGAGTCAGCAAGTGCTCAGGGCATCGCCCGGCAACGAGAAGATGCAGGACATCGCCGCCGCCATCCAGGAGGGCGCCAAGGCCTATCTGGGCCGGCAATACATGACCATCGGCATCGTCGGCGCGATCGTCGCGGTGGTTTTGTTCTTCACGCTCGGCGGGCTCTCCACGATCAGCTTCCTGATCGGCGCGGTGCTTTCGGGCGTCGCCGGATATGTCGGCATGAATATCTCGGTGCGCGCCAACGTCCGCACCGCGGAGGCCGCGCGCAACTCGCTGCAGGGCGGGCTCACGCTCGCTTTCCGCTCGGGCGCGATCACCGGCATGCTCGTCGCCGGCCTCGGCCTGCTCTCGATCGCCGGCATCTTCTGGTATCTGGTGGAGCAATCGCACCTCGCGCCGAACAGTCGTGAAGTCATCGCCGCGCTCACTGCGCTCGCCTTCGGCGCTTCGCTGATCTCGATCTTCGCGCGTCTCGGCGGCGGCATCTTCACCAAGGCCGCCGATGTCGGCGCCGATCTGGTGGGCAAGGTCGAGGCCGGAATCCCCGAGGACGATCCCCGCAACCCCGCCGTGATCGCGGACAATGTCGGCGACAATGTCGGCGACTGCGCCGGCATGGCCGCCGATCTGTTCGAGACCTATGTCGTCACGCTCGGCCTCACCATGGTTTCGCTCGCGCTGATGATGCAGAATGTCAGCACCGAGATGCTCACCAAGCTGATGGCGCTCCCGCTGATCGTCGGCGGCGTGTGCATCATCACTTCGATCATCGGCACGTACATGGTCCGTCTCGGCAAGGGCCAGTCGATCATGGGCGCGCTGTACAAGGGCTTCTGGACCACCGTGATCCTCTCGATCCCGGCAATCTATCTCGTCACCCAATATGTCGTCGGCGACATGAACGCCATGATCGGCGGCCTCACCGATCCGGCGGCATTGCTCGGTGACGGAAGCCTTGCCGCGGAGAGCGCGATCGGCCTTGCCGGTCCGCAATTCACCGGCATGAGCCTGTTCTACTGCATGATGATCGGCCTGGTCGTCACCGGCCTGCTGGTGTGGATCACCGAATATTACACCGGCACCAACTATCGCCCGGTCAAGTCGATCGCCAAGGCATCGGTCACCGGCCACGGCACCAACGTCATCCAGGGCCTGGCGGTCAGCCTCGAATCGACTGCGCTGCCAACGCTGGTGATCGTCGTCGCGGTGATCGCCACCTTCCAGATCGCCGGCATCATCGGCGTCGCCTTTGCCGCCACTTCGCTGCTGGCGCTGGCGGGCATGGTCGTCGCGCTCGATGCCTATGGTCCGGTCACCGACAATGCCGGCGGCATCGCCGAAATGGCGGGCTTGCCCGACGATGTGCGCCACAAGACCGACGCGCTCGACGCCGTGGGCAACACCACCAAGGCCGTTACCAAGGGCTATGCGATCGGTTCGGCGGCGCTCGCCGCACTGGTGCTGTTCGGTGCCTACACCACCGATCTCACGCATTATGCGAAGGAGCTCGGTCTCGCCGTCGACCCGCTGACTCAGAAGGCAATGGTGGATTTCTCGCTGAGCAATCCGTTCGTCATCGTCGGGCTGCTGCTCGGCGCGCTGCTGCCCTATCTGTTCGGCGCGTTCGGCATGACTGCGGTCGGCCGTGCGGCGGGATCGGTGGTGCAGGACGTGCGTGACCAGTTTCGCGACAATCCCGGCATCATGGAAGGGACCAGCCGTCCCAATTACGGCCGCACCGTCGACATCGTCACCAAGGCGGCGATCAAGGAAATGATCGTGCCGTCGCTGCTGCCGGTGCTGAGCCCGATCGCGGTGTATTTCATCATCGCCGCAGTCGCCGGCAAGGAACAGGGCTTCGCGGCTCTGGGCGCGATGCTGCTCGGCGTGATCGTCTCCGGCCTGTTCGTCGCCATCTCGATGACCTCGGGCGGCGGCGCATGGGACAATGCCAAGAAGTATATCGAGGACGGCAATCACGGCGGCAAGGGATCCGAGGCGCACAAGGCCGCGGTGACCGGCGACACCGTCGGCGATCCGTACAAGGATACGGCGGGTCCGGCAGTCAATCCGATGATCAAGATCACCAACATCGTCGCATTGCTGCTGCTCGCGGCGCTGGCGGGGAGCCATGTCGCGGGCTGAGGTTGATCCTCGGCGCCGACAGGCGTAATCTGCGTCTGCCGCAGCGCGCGACCGTTTCGACGGAAGCGGCTGCGGCAGATGCCTTGATCGGGCTGCGTGCCCGGTCCTTGGCAGCAGTCTCGTTATTTTGGGACGTGCACTAGATCGTTGACCATGTGGAACGCGGCTGTCTTTTGCGGAAGACGGATGCAGTTGCCGCATATAGATCTAGTCCGCCGGCTTCGAGCCGGCGGACATCTATTTGGCTTTGGCCGGCGCTGTTCTTGCGATAGCGTGCGGCATGTTTGTCCGGGCCTGTTTTCCCTTCTTCGATACGCGGTTCGCGCGTGAGGATGCCGCGGCTGATCTTCGCCCGGCGCCGCGCTGGCTCTATGGCGAACCGCCGCCTCCGGCCGATTATGTCGGGCGGTTGGGAAAGGTGGCGAAATGGATTCCGCCGCAGCCCTATGCGCGCTGCTCCGCCGCCGACCTGATCAAGATCGAGCGCAGTTACGACGATCAGTTCGCACTGCGTGTGGAAGGGATCGAGATCGTCGCCGACCAGCACGGCCATGCCCGGCTCGCAGTAACGCTGGAGGCGCGGGCCGCGGCCGGCGGGCAGGCGCAGCTGGGCGAGCTGATCGGGATGGTCTCCACCGCCGACGTCAGCGTCCGCCACCCGGATCGCCGGGGCGTGTACGATACGCTGGGCGCGGCGGCGGAAGTGCTGTGCGACCTTTACGCGCGCGAATCCGCCCGCACCGCACCCGAGCCGCGCGGCGGTTATCAACCTGACTGGGTCCATCCCGGACGCCCCTTCCTCGTGCTCGTCAACACGCGTCGCGAACCGGTCGATCTGCCGTTGACGCTCGACATGCCCGCGCCCGATCCCGGCTTTGGCGGGCGCATCCACTTCTTTCCGTGGCGCGCGCCCGATGGCGATACGGCGCTGCCGGTCTGGTATATCGACGCGCCGCGCGGCGGCGATGCGTGGCGCCAGCCCGCCGAGGCGCTCGAGGACCTGACTGCGCATTACGAGGAACTGTTCCTGTGCGCGATGCTGGAGGAGCAGGCGAGTGACGACCCCGCTTATGCCGGCTTCCTCGAGCGGCATCGCAAGCGGCTGGCCGGATCGCTGCGCCGCGAGCGGCGCCATGGCGTCGATTTGCGGGCGGCGCTGCGGCTGCTTTCGGACTATGACCGATCGGTTCTCAAGCCCCGCGAGTCCGACTCTCTCGAAGCGACTTTGATTGCGCGGATCAATGCACAGGTCGGCGATTCCATCCTGAGGAGAAACATCGTGGTCAACATCACCGGCGACAACAATCTCGTAAACCTCGGCGTGATGAGCAACAACACCATCACCATGACCAACAAGGCGATCGACGAGGCGACGGCCCCGGACGCGCTCAAGACCCAGCTCAAGGCCCTCCGCGACCCGCTGCTCGAAGCCGCGAAGGAATTGCCCGAGGAGGATGCCAAGGCATTGCTGAAGGATTACGAGACCTTCACGGATTCGGCTTTGCGGAAGAATCCGCCCAAGGAAGTAGTCAAGGCGCAGGGCAAGAACCTGATCGACACGGTCAAAGGCTTCGCCGCCTTCGCCACGCCGGTGGCGACGATCGTCGGCGCGATCCTCAAGATCGTCGCCGGCTGAACCTGCGGGTCAGAGGCTACGGGCGATCAGCATTTTCATGATCTCGTTGGATCCGCCATAGATGCGCTGGACTCGTGCATTCCGCCACATCCGGGCGATCGGATAGTCGTTGATATAGCCATAGCCGCCATGGAGCTGGAGGCACTCGTCGACCACCTGGCCCTCGCTGTCGGTGACCCACAGCTTGGCGATCGCGGCGGTGGTGAGGTCGAGGCTGCCGGCCAGCTGGCGCTCGACGCAGTCGTCGACGAAGACGCGTGCCACTTCCGCCTTGGCCTTGCATTCCGCCAGCTTGAACTGGGTGTTCTGGAAATCGAACACGCGCTGTCCGAACGCCTGGCGCTGTTTGACGTATTCGGTCGTCACCTCGACGGCTTTCTCCATCGTGACAACGCTGGAGACCGCGATGACGAGGCGTTCGCGGGGGAGCTCGGCCATCAGCTGGCGGAAGCCCTGGCCCTCGCTGGTGCCGAGCAGATTGTCGGCGGGCACCCAGACATCGTCGAAGAAGAGTTCGGAGGTGTCCTGCGCATCGAGCCCGATTTTGTCTAGCGCGTTGCCGCGGCGGAAGCCCTCGGCCTCGTTGGTTTCGACGACGAGCAGCGAGACGCCCTTGCCGCCCGCTGCGGGATCGGTCTTTGCGACGATGATGATGAAATCTGCGATCTGGCCGTTCGAAATGAAGGTCTTGGCGCCGCTGATGCGATAGCCGTTGCCGTCGCGGATCGCGGTGGTGCGGATCGACTGGAGATCGGAGCCTGCCCCGGGCTCGGTCATCGCAATTGCCGCGACCATCTCGCCCGAGCAGAGCTTCGGCAGCCAGCGTCGTTTCTGCTTCTCGGTGCCGTGGGCGAGGACATAGGGCAGGATGATGACGTTGTGCAGCGACAGCGCGAAACCTTCCACGCCGTGACGGCCGACCTGCTCGACGAGGACGACGTCATGACGGAAGTCGCCGCCGGCGCCGCCATATTCGGCGGGGACTGACACGCCGAGCAGCCCGGCTTCGCCTGCCTGCCGCCAGAAAGCGCGTTCGACCTGCCCGGCGTCGCGCCACTTCGCGATGCGCTCGGGAGGAGCTTCCCGCTCGAAGAAGCGCGCGGCGCCGTCGGCGAGGGCGACCAGTTCGGGGTCTTCGCGCCAGTTGTTGGTCATGGCTCGCCTCCTTACACTTCGTCATCCCGGACTTGTTCCGGGGTCCACTGCGCGGCACCCGGAGAAGCTCGAGCCTCTAACCCTTCCGGTGCCGCACGGTGGACCCCGGCACTTTGGCCGGGGTGACGGTTATGGCTTGTCGGCAAGCGCCGCCGGTCACCGCGGCGCCATCCGGATCGCGCCGTCCAGCCGCACGTCCTCGCCGTTGAAATAGGGGTTGCGGAGCATCTCGAGCGCGAGGCTGGCATAATCCTCCGGCCGCCCCAGCCGCTTCGGGAACGGCACTGATGCGGCGAGCGCTTCCTTCACTTGCGGCGGCGCGGCGTTCATCAGGGGCGTATCGAAGATGCCGGGGAGGATCGTGTTGACCCGGATGCCCTCGCCCGAAAGGTCGCGCGCGATCGGCAGCGTCATGCCGACGATCCCGCCCTTCGACGCCGAATAGGCCGCCTGGCCGACCTGTCCGTCCTCGGCGGCGACGCTGGCGGTATTGACGATCGCGCCGCGCTCGCCGCCCTCGTCGGGATCGAGCGTGAGCATGCCGGCGGCCGATTTCACGATGCAGCGGAAGCTGCCGACGAGGTTGACCTGGATCACCCAGTCGAATGCCGCGGCGGGGAACTGGCGGATCTCGCCGGTCGCCTTGTCGCGCCCGACGGTCTTGAACGCGTTGCCCACGCCGGCGCAATTGACGAGGATGCGTTCCTGCCCGTGCGCTTCGCGGGCTCTGGCGAAACCGGCATCGACTTCGTCGTCCGATCGGACATCGACCTTGCAGAACACGCCACCGATCTCGGCGGCGAGCGCCTCGCCCTTCTCTGCGTTCAGGTCGAACAAGGCGAGCTTCGCGCCCGCCGCCGCGAGCGCCCGCGCGGTGGCCGCGCCGAGACCGGAGGCGCCGCCCGTCACTACCGCCGCCGTGTTCTCGAACTTCATTGCAATCTCCTCAGCCAATCGTGCCCGCGGCCCTGAGCGCCGCGATTCGGGTTCCGTCATATCCGAGACCCGCCAACACACGATCGGTCCACTCGCCGGGCTGCGAGGGCCGGGGCGGGGAGGCGGGTGTGGCGGCGAAGCGTGGAGCGGGGGCAGGGGCGCCCCCCGCGAAGGTGCCGCGTGCGGCGTTGTGGGGATGCGCCGCTGCCTCGTCGAAGGTCAGGACCGGCGACACGCAGGCCTCGGGCGCGAAATGCGCGATCCATGCGTCGCGTGTGCGACTCGCGAAAATCGCCGCGAAACGTTCGGAGCGCACCGGCCATGCCGCGGCATCCATCTGGCTCGCGCCATCCTCGCCCAATCCCGCTACCAATGCGGCATAGAATTGCGGCTCGATCGCGCCGACTGCGACATATTTGCCGTCGGCGCAGGCATAGGTCCGGTAGAAAGGCGCGGCGCCGCTCAGCAGGTTCGCGCCCGGTCCGTCGCGCCACAGGCCGGCGGCCTTGAATCCCCAGCTCATGCTGGCGAGCAAAGCGGCACCCTCGGTCATCGCAGCATCGACCACTTGTCCGGACGCGCCCAGCTTCACGCCGAGCAATGCGCTCACCATCCCGAAAGCGAGCAGCATCCCGCCGCCGCCGAAATCGCCGATATAATTGACCGGGGCGACCGGCGGGTGGCCGGGGGTGCCGATGCCGTCGAGCAGGCCGGCGACGGCAATATAGTTGATGTCGTGCCCGGGCGCGTGCGCGAGCGGTCCGTCCTGGCCCCAGCCCGTCATGCGGCCATAGACGAGGTTCGGATTGTCGCCGAGCAGCAATTCCGGACCCAGCCCCAGCCGCTCCATCACGCCGGGGCGGAATCCCTCGATGATCCCGTCGGCGTCGCGGCACAGCGCGCGGGCGATTTCGACTCCCTCGGGCGTCTTGAGCTCGACGCCGATGGCCTTGCGGTTTCGGGGCAGCGCATGGGGTCCGAAAGTGGCGCCGGGGCGCTCGATCCGGATCACCTCGGCGCCGTGATCGGCGAGCATCATCGCCGCGAACGGGCCGGGGCCGATGCCGCCGAACTCGACGATGCGGATGCCGGAGAGGGCACCCATTAATATCCTCCCCCGCCAGGGGGAGGTGGCAGCCGAAGGCTGACGGAGGAGGCGGATTCCACAACGTGGCGGCGTGCTTCCTCCCCCTCCGACGCGCTGCGCGCGCCACCTCCCCCTGGCGGGGGAGGATACAGAGATGCCGCCATCCTGGTTTTCACAACGCCTCGACGATCGTCACATTGGCGATGCCGCCGCCCTCGCACATCGTCTGCAGCCCGTAGCGCAGGCCGCGCTTGCGCAGCGCGTGGACGAGCGTCGTCATCAGCTTGGTGCCCGAAGCGCCCAGCGGATGCCCCAGCGCGATCGCGCCGCCGTTGACGTTGAGCCTGGCCGGATCGGCGCCGACATGGTCGAGCCATGCCAGCGGCACCGGCGCGAACGCTTCGTTGACTTCGTACAGGTCGATATCGCCGATCTTCATCCCCGCGCGCCGGAGCGCCCGGTCGGTCGCGAACAGCGGCTCTTCCAGCATGATCACCGGATCGCCCGCAGTGACGGTGAGGTTGTGGATGCGCGCCAGAGGCGTCAGCCCATGCGCCTTGAGCGCGGCCTCGCTCACCACCATCACGCCCGACGCGCCGTCGCAGATCTGGCTGGCATTGCCCGCGGTGATCACGCCGCCCTCGGCCAGCGTCTTGAGGCTGCCCAACCCTTCCAGGCTCGCATCGAAGCGAATGCCCTCGTCCTGTGCGTGGCGGGCGGGGCCGTCGGCGGTCTCGATGTCGAGCGCGAGGATCTCGTCGGCGAAGTCGCCGCGCTCGACCGCGGCGGCCGCGCGGCGGTGGCTCTCCAGAGAATAGGCGTCGAGCATCTCCCGGCTGTGGCCGTATTTCCTGGCGATCATCTCGGCGCCGGTGAATTGGCTGAAGCCGCGCACGCCGAAGCGTTCCAGCTCGCGATCGCTATAGGGCTTGGCGCCCGCGACCGAGGTCCCCATCGGCACGCGGCTCATATGCTCGACGCCGGCGGCGATCACGACGTCCTGCGTGCCCGACATCACCGCCTGCGCCGCGAACTGGATCGCCTGTTGCGAGCTGCCGCATTGGCGGTCGATCGTCACGGCGGGGATGCTCGCCGGAAGTCCCGAGGCGAGCACTGCGTTGCGGCCGACATGGAGCGCCTGCTCGCCCGCCTGGCCGACACAGCCCATGACGACGTCGTCGATCGCGGCCGGGTCGATACCGCTCCGCGCCGCGACTTCGGCCAGCACCGCGCCGGCGAGATCGACCGGGTGCCAGCCCATCAACCGCCCATTGCGCCGCCCGCCGGCGGTCCGCGCCGCCGCGACGATATATGCCTCCGCCATCCATCTCTCCTCGCGGCACTGCCGGCCGTCACTTACATCAATGTAAGTGGCGCGCGACGGCCAAGGCAAGCGCTTGTTCGGCGCTGGACTTCGTGGTCCGGGCACCCCATCTTCGCATGGTGGACGCGGCGATCTGCCGTCCACCTTCCCTTTTCATGCGTGGCAGAGTAAAGGCACCGCCACTTTTGCTCGCATTCACCCGAGAGGCATGTTTTTGGCCAAAGAAGAACTCCTTGAAATGCGTGGTCAGGTCGTTGAGCTTCTGCCCAACGCCATGTTCCGCGTCCGGCTCGAGAATGATCACGAGATTCTCGGCCATACCGCCGGCAAGATGCGCAAGAATCGCATCCGCGTGCTGGTCGGCGACGAAGTTCTCGTCGAGCTCACGCCCTACGACCTGACCAAGGGCCGTATCACCTACCGCTTCAAGTGAGCGTCGGGCCGGTGCGGCTCGTCCTCGCTTCCACATCGCCCCGCCGGCTGGATCTGCTCAAGCGGATCGGCGCCGAGCCTTCGCGTATCGCTGCGCCCGACGTCGACGAGGATGTCCGGCCCGGCGAGCTTCCGCGCGCCTATGTGCTGCGCGTCGCTACCGACAAGGCGCTGGCGGTCGCGCGCGGGGAGGGGGAGATCGTCCTTGCCGGCGACACTACGATCGCCGTCGGCCGCCGCATTCTCGCCAAGCCAGCGGATGAGGCCGATCTCCGCCGGATGCTGGCACTGCTCTCTGGCCGGCGGCACCATTGCCTGTCGGCGATGTGCCTGATCGGGCTCGACGGGATAGCCCGGACGCGAATTTCGGACACGATCGTCACCTTCAAGCGGCTGAGCGACGCCGAGATCGACTGGTACGTCGCCAGCGGCGAGGGGATGGGCAAAGCGGGCGGCTACGCGATCCAGGGCAAGGCCGAGGCCTTTGTCCGCTTCCTCTCGGGCAGCCATTCGGGTGTGGTTGGGCTGCCGGTGTTCGAGACTCGCGCGTTGCTCGAAGGCGCAGGATACGTGCTTGGCTGAGTGGCTCTACGAGGCCGGCATAGGCGAGAACCGCGCCGCGCTCGTCTCGCGCGGGGTCATCTGGAAGGCGCGGATCGAACTCGAAGGCAGCGCACCGCGGCACGGAGCGGTGCTGAACGCGCGGCTGGTGGACAAGAGCACCGGCAAGGTCGCGTTCGAGGGCGGCGAGGCATTGTGCGATCCGCTGCCGCAGGGGATCACACAGGGCGGCACGCTGAAGGTGCGGATCGTGCGCGAGGCCATTCCCGAGGCCGGCCGTCCCAAGCTTCCCAAGGCAGTGCCCGCAGGTGCGGATGCGGTATCCGGCGAAGGACCCGACCTGCTGGCGCGGATCACCGCGACCGACGTGCCGGTACGGGTGTTGCGCGCGCATGAGAGCGACTTGCTCGAGGAAGCGGGCTGGTCCGAAGTGCTCGAAGAGGCAGTGACCGGCGAGATTGCATTCCCGGGCGGCGCGCTGCGGCTGTCGCCCACCCCGGCGATGACCTTGTTCGACGTCGATGGCGGCGGACCGCTCGAAGCGCTGGCAGTGGCGGCGGCGCATGCCGTGGCGCGGGCGATCGAGCGGCACGGGATCGCCGGCTCGATCGGCGTGGATTTCCCGACTCTGGCGAACAAGGCCGCGCGGCAGGCGGTGGCGGAGGCGATCGACGCGGCGCTGCCCCAGCCTTTCGAGCGCACCACGGTCAACGGCTTCGGCTTCCTGCAGATCGTGCGGCGGCGGACGCGGCCCTCGCTCCCGGAGCTGTTGCGGGCCGACCCGGTGGGCGCGCAGGCGCGCGCGGAACTGCGCCGTATCGAGCGCCTTCCCCCGCCGCCGCCGGTTACCCATATGGTGGACAGACGAATCGCCAACCGGTTGGCGCAGCGGCCCGAATGGACCGCCGAGCTAGCCCGGCGCATCGGGGGCGCGACGGCGTTCGTCGCCCCAAAGGAGTAGACATTGGCCAAGCGTGACGGCTGCCCGATTTGCGGCAAACCGACCGAACTAGAATTCAAGCCCTTCTGCGGCCGCGGCTGCAAGGATCGCGACCTGCTGCAATGGCTGGGCGAGGGCTATCGCGTTCCGGGCGAGCCGGTTGATCCGAACACACAAACCGGGCTGGACACGGGCCGGGACGCCGACTAAGAGCCCGCTTCCGGCGTTCGCCGGCTCCCGTGCCCGGGTAGCTCAGTTGGTAGAGCATGCGACTGAAAATCGCAGTGTCGGCGGTTCGACTCCGTCCCCGGGCACCATTTTCCCCACCCGATCGAGCGCGAGGCTCATGCATTGGTCCAGCCGCCGTCGATGATGTTGATCGTGCCTGTCGTGTAGGAAGACAGGTCGCTGCCGAGGTACAAAGCGAGCTCCGCGATCTCCTTTGCCGATCCGATCCGGCCCATCGGCTGGCGCGCGACGAATTCGGAACGCGCCTTGTCGGCATCGCCGGTCGCCGCCAGCCGCTCGTCGAGCGAAGGCGACTGGACCGTGCCGGGGCAGATCGCGTTGCAGCGAATGCCTTGGCCCACGAAATCCTGCGCCACCGACTTGGTCAGGCCGATCACCGCGGCCTTCGAGGCGCCGTAGACGAAGCGGTTCTGCACCGCGATCACCGATCCGGCGACCGACGACATGTTGACGATCGATCCGCCGCCGCGCGCGATCATGCCGGGCAGGAAGGCGCGGATCATGCGGTATGCGGATTTCACGTTGAGATCGAACGAGAAGTCGAAATCCTTCTCGTCGGTGGTCAGGATCGTGCCGGCATGGACGAAGCCTGCGCAGTTGAACAGCACGTCGACTCCGCCGATCTGCTCGCCGAACGCAGCGATTGCGTCGCCGTCGAGCAAGTCGAGGACGTGCGTTTCACAGCCCTCGAGCGTCGCGAGCGCTTCGGCATTGATGTCGGCGGCGATGACGCGCGCGCCCTCACGCGCGAACAATTCGGCGCTGGCCCGGCCGATGCCCTGGGCGGCGGCGGTGATGACGGCGGTCTTGCCTGCAAGGCGCATCTTGTCTTTCCTCAGAACGGGGATGGAATCGGGAACGGGGATATCGGCGCTTTTGGTCCAGCGCGATTTTCGCTCAGGCCAGGGCTCGTCATGCGTCGATGGCGTAAAAGCTTCTCGCCGAACCTTCGAACAGTCGTGAGAGCATGGCCGGCGTGGCGGCGCCGACCAGTTCGACGGTCGCGTCGACCCAATCCGCATAGCTGTCGCCGGCGTGGCGCAGCACCGGCCAGTCGCTGCCCCACATCAGGCGTTCGCCGAAATTTGCCACGAGGTGCGCGACATAGGGCCGTAACGCCGCATGCGGCTGGCCCGCGGCCTGTTCGGTGCGCAGCCCCGACAGCTTGCACCAGAGATTGGGAAGCGCGGCCAGCGCGGCGATCTCGTCGCGCCAGGGGTCGAGTTCGCCCTTCGCCGCATAGGGTTTGGCGGCGTGATCGATCACGATCGGAAGCTCGGGCCAGCGCGTGGCGAAGCGGTGCAGCGTATCGAGGTGCCGTGGCTGGATCAGCGCGTCGAAACGCAGGCCATGCGCGAGCATCGCCTCGATCGCCGGATCGAGGTCCGGTTGCAGGATCCACTCGGTATCCGCCATCCCCTGGAGCATCGGGCGCAGGCCGCGGATTTTCGGCTGGCCGGCCAGTTCGGCGATGCGGCGCGGCGCGTCGGGATGCGCGAGATCGACCCAGCCGACGATCGCGCGAATGAACGGGTCGTCGAGTGCGAGCATCCAGTCGGTATCGCGATCATCCCCCTGCGACTGGACGAGCACGCCGCCGACCATGTCCAGACCCGCCGTCTCGGCGCGCAAGTCGTCGGGCAGGAAATCGCGATGGATGCGCGGCCATTCGGCGTCGGGCCAGGATTGGCCGGGCCCGCCGATCCGCCAGAAATGGAAATGTGAATCGAGGATGCGCATCGTGCTGCTGCGTGCCGATCAGCGGCGCGATTGGCGCGCGGCGCGCGTCGGTTCGGTGGCGGGACGGTTGTTCATCGCGGATGCGTCTCGTTCAGGAAGGCATTCGATTATCGGCACGTTGAACGTCTGCCGATGGCTTCGTCAACGCCTCGCGCGACCGGACGAATGCCGTGACGAGGATTCCGCCGAGGATCAGCGCCATGCCGGCGAAGTGATGGGCGTGCAGCTGCTCGCCCAGCGTCAGTGCCGCGAGTAGCGCGCCGAACAGCGGCGTCAGCGTGATCGCCTGGCCGGCGCTCGCCGGGCCCAGCGTCGCGACGGCGGTATTGAACAACGCGTAAGCGAGGACCGAGGGCAGCAGCGCCACATAGAGCACCGCGGCGAACACGCGCGGCGTCCAGGACACAACGGCGATCTCGCGCCATTCGGTTGCTGCGAGCGGGAGCATCGCGAGCATGCCGATCGCGAAGGTGACCGCCAGGAAGCTCTGGATATGGAGCTTCGGGCGGAGGCGCAGCAGCGACGTGTAGAAGGCCCAGGCGACCACGCCGCACAGGATCAGCGCGTCGCCGCGATTGAAGGCGACTTGCGAAAGCGCGCCGGGCCTGCCCTGGAAGACGATCACGACGATACCGAGCGTCGACAACGCGACGCCGAAGATCGCGCCTGCTCCCGCCCGCGTTCCGAAGACCAGGAAATCGACGAGCAGCACCAGAGCGGGGATCGCCGCCTGCAGCAGCATGCCGTTGCTTGCCGTGGTGTAGCGCAGTCCCGAATAGAGGAAGCCGTTGAAAGCGGCGACGCCGAGCAGGCCCAGCAACAGGATCACCGGCCAGTTTCGCACGATCGCGCCGCGATCCTGGGCCAGGTGCCGCGCGGCGAAGGGGGCGATCACCAGCAAGGCGCCCATCCAGCGCAGCAATGCGAGGAACAGCGGCGGTATGTCGTCGCGGATCGCGCGGCCGACGATCGAATTGCCCGCCCAGAGCAGCATCACCACCACGAGCATCAGATAAGCGGCGGACTGGGGGCGCAGGCGGATCATGGCCGCGCTCTAGGGGAGGTGGCACCCATTCGCCAGACGGAAGGGACGGGACGATCGCTTGCGCCCCATTCTCGGTCGTTCACTGTGCCGAGCGCACCGCCCGATAGCGGACATGGAATCCTATTGATAAGGGATGGCGATGCTTTCTGCTGGCTACCTTCTAAAACGTGTTGTGCCCCCGCCCGAGTGGCTCGTCACAGCCCCGAACCACATCAAAGACGTTTGCAGCGTTTCAGATTGTGTAAACGACAATGTGGTCGATGTGCAGGATGCATGGAAACATAACAGCTTCGGCGTCGCCAACAGTCCCTCGGTGCTTTGGGCGCTGACGGAGGAAGCATGCGTCGACACGAGCGGCGCCCAGCTATTTTACTACGCCGCCTACGAACGTGAACTTGAATCAGATGGTTGGACGTTTGACGCGACGTCGTGGCGTCCGAGATCGCCTGCGCGTTCGGCGGGAGTGGAGGATGCCGTCGAACCTCCGACAGACGAGGAGACTCTTTCGCTGGTCGGATACGACGTCGTGGTGTTCGGAGACTACCTCGAACACTCTCCGCTTTCATGCAACTCGGCAGCCCGAGAGGTGCAAGTGAACGAGCATTGCCTGTTTCCCAACCTCGAGAGCGCGGTCGAGGCGATCAACGCTGGCAGGTTTGGAGGCGGCTGTGAGGACGGCGCATACACTGTCTTTGCGGTATATTTGGTGACCTGACGTGTCGAATGGCAGCACCACAATTGCTTCGGCCAAATCCTGTCGGGCCGCTTCCCACCCATTCCCCGCCGTTGGGGCACCGGGCGGCTAGCGCACCAGCAGCGGGCGCATCTCCGGGACGGCGGCGGCGAGCTCGCGCGTGACCATGGTCGCGAAATAGTTCGCGCCCTCGATCCCCAGGTGCGTGCGGTCGAACGACATGCGCGGCTGCGCCATCGGCTGGACTTCGACTTCGGTCGTGGCCGCGGGTGCGGGTGCGATCGGCGCCGAACCGGGCGGGAGTTGCGCGAAGCGATCCGCCGCGGCCTCGCCCATCGCCTGCACCGCGGCGCTGCTCTCGGCATTGAGATCGAGCAATGGAACCTTCTTCTCCGCGGCAACCTTGCGTATCGCGGCGGCCCAGGGTTCGAGGTCGTTCTGGAGCTTGCCGTCCGTGAACATGCGGCGGGTGAGCGGTGTCAGCAGCACCGGCTTCGCGCCCGCGGCGCGGACCTCGTCGACATAGCGCGCCATGTTGGCGGGAAATTCGGTGGCCAGGTCGGTCGAGCGGCCGGGCTTGCCGGGCTGGTCGTTATGGCCGAACTGGATCAGCACCCAGATATTCTTGTAGCCCGGCGCGCGCATCTCGGCGAGCGCGAGCTCCCACGAACCTTCGGCGCGATAGCTACCCGAACTGCGCCCACCGCGCGCGAGGTTCACGCAGGCCGCGAACGACGTCACGTGATACGCGCAGAAGCTCGGCCCCCAGCCGCCGATCACGGCGGTGGTCGAATCGCCGACGAGGATGATCTTGGATGCGGCGATCGGCCGCGGCGCTTCCGGGGTTTGCGCGAGGGCAGGCGCGGCGAACAGCAGCGCGGCGGCGGAAAGAGTGCGCATGGCGATCCTCACAGTGCATGGAACCGGAAATCGCGAAAACGCGCTTCGCCTTCGCCCGCCGAATAGAGACCGGGGCGCAGCATCAGGAAGCCGCCGCGGACATTGTGATGATAGCCCGAGACTTCCATGCCGCGATCGAAGCGCTTCCATGTCTGCCCGCCATCTCCCGAGGTGTGGAAGGAGACGATGTGGCGATTGTTGGTGACGCGCATCTTCATCCGGCGGCCGTGCGGATTGGCGGGGCGGCCGCGCTCGATGCCATATTGGTGGGTGACGAAGCGCTTCTCGTCGAAGCCGAGGCCGGCATAGAGCTTCTCGTCGTAGAAGAGCAGCAGCCCCGCGACGCCCCCCGGCGCGATCTCGATATCGCATTCGAACTGATAGGCCTGGTCGCCGGCGATCAGCAGCAGCGGCGAGGAGCTGCTCGGCGCGGTGCCGCTGGCCTTGAGCACGAGCGCGCCGTTCTCGACGCGCTGGCGGCTGCTCTCGTCTGGGGCGGGCTTGAAGAAATTCCAGTGGCGGCCGAGCTGCAGTGGCTTGCTGAAATCGTCGGACAGGGGCTGGCCGTGGGGCAGTGCGGTGCCGCCTCTGGGCTTGCGGATCGGTTGCGACAAGTCGCCGCCCTTCATCCGGAACCACCCGTCCTTGGTCCATTCGACCGGATCGAGCAGGGTCTGGCGGCCCAGCGTCCAATAGCCGTTCTCGAAGCCGTGATAGACCGACCACCAGCTGCCGTCGGGCGCCTCGACCAGCGAGGCATGGCCGCGCGACCACCATTTCTCAGCCACGCTGGTGGTGCGCACCAGCGGGTTGGCGGGGCATTGCTCCCAAGGGCCGTGGATCGAGCGTGCGCGCGCGGCGATGACCATATGGCCGGTCGGCGGGCCGGCGGTGCCGCCCACTGCGGTGATCATGTAGAAAAAGTCGCCGTGGCGGTGAATCTTGGGACCCTCGGGCGAGAAGCCCTCGACGTCCCAGTCGTCGGGATAGCGCCAAGGATCATAGACATGCTCGACTTCGCCGACGGTCGAGAGGCCGCCGTCCGAGAGGCGGATGCGGTCCCCGCCCGACAGGAACAGCCAGCGCGACCCGTCTTCGCCCAGGGCGTGGCAGGGATCGATATGGTTGTGCAGCCCGAGGTCCACGGGATCGCTCCACGGCCCGTCGATGTGATCGGCCCAGATCACGAAGATCGAGTTCGGTTTCGCCTTGACCGGAATATAGAGGAAATAGCGGCCGTCATGCTTCTCGAGGCTGACTGCCCAGACCGAACCGATATTCTTCGTGAGCGCCGCCTTGCGCGGCTGCCAGTTCACCAGGTCGCGCGAATGCCAGATCGTGAGCCCCGGATAGGAATCGAAGCTCGAGAAGGTCATGTAATAATCGGCGCCGTCCTTGAGGATGGCGGGATCGGCGCGGTCGCCCGAGATCAGCGGATTGAGGAAATTGCCGTTGCCCAGATCGGCGATGCGCTGATTGTCGAAGCCGCGCTTCCAATCGGGCGCGGGCCTGGCGACGGCCTCGGTGGGACGCACCAGGGCCGCGGCACTTCCCGCCAGCGCCGCCGCGAACGCTTCCCGCCTGCTGATGTCCATATTGTCCTCTTTCAGGTTGCTGCGAAGGGCTGGTCGCGGTGGACGATCACGCGGCCGTCGGGAGAGAAGTCGACGCGGACGAGGCCGGGCTTCTCGCGCCACGGGCTTGCTTCGTCATTGCCGAAGAAAGTGACCCACCAATTCCCCTGCTTGTCGCGCAGGAAGTTGCCGCCGCCGCAGCAGGGCGGGCCTTCATGGCGATTGCGCCACGGGCCGGTCGGCTTGTCCGACATCCACATCGCGAACGAATAGCGGCCTTCGTAGCGGTCGACGACGCCGAGATAATAGATGCCATTCCGCCTGAACATCGTCGCGCCTTCATAGCCGAAATGGCGATAGCCCTTCGCGGCGCATTCCTTGCGATGATGCTTCGGGTCGAGATCGTATTCGCCGTCGGCCGCGATCATCTTCTGCCACGGGCCGGCAAACCCACTCATGTCGTCGTTGAGGCGGACGATCTCGTCGGCCGAGCCGAGCGTGAACCAGACCGATCCGTCCGCGTCCTCGAACAATGTCGCATCGATGCTGCCGCGCAGCGGCTTGTCCGGCGAGAAGGCGTGGACATAGGGGCCTTCCGGCTTGCCGGTTTTGCTCTTCAGGATCGCGACGCCGGCGCGGCTCATCGAATGGACGATATAGTAATTGCCGCGGACGAAGTGGATTTCGGGCGCCCAGAGCGCGCGGAAAGGCACGCCCTTGCGCATCCGCCAGCTCTTCTCCCACGCGCCGTCGCGCTCGATGCTCCAGACGAGGCCGAGATAGGCCCAGTCGCGCAGGTCCTTCGAGCGCCACAATTCGACGCCGTCGTTCACCGCCCAGATATTGTCGCCGGTCGAGCCGGTCATGTAATAATGGCCGTCGCCGCCGAGGCAGATGATCGTGTCGCGGATATGGACGTCGTGAAGCGGGCGGATGGCGGGGAGCAGCCCCGCGGTTACGGCACTGCCGCTTGCCGAATTGTCCCAGGGCGCGATCGGGTAAGACGGCCTGCCGGGGCCCTTGTAGCGCACGTTCGGAAGACCCGAGACCCAGCCGCCGCCGATGCTCGCCGCGTCGGGCTTCCGGCCGGGGCCGCTGAGCCCGGAATAGGGCCAATAATCCTTGAGCGGGGCGGGGATGATCCGGCCGCTGTCGTCGCCTTTCGGATCGATCTGCCCGCCCGAAAGCGGGGCCGGGCCATAGGGCGGCTCCTGTGCCCAGGTCGCCCCGCTTAGCGTTAGCCCCCCGAGCAAAGAGCCCCCGGCGAGGAGCGACCTTCGATCACATCGAAGGTCGTCCAGGCCGGCGGAGGGGACAGGCGGATGGATCGTTCGCCTCCGTGTCTAGAAGCGGAAGCGGACGCCGGCGCGGAAGATACGTCCCGAGCTGGCATATTGGGTGACGGCGTTCTGCCCTTCATAGGCATAGCGATCGCTGGTCTGGTTGGTGAGGTTCAGCCCCTCCAGCGTGAGCGAGACCCAGCGGGTGAAGTTGAAGCTCATCGACGCGTCGACGTTGGTGGTCGAGCGGCTGTAGACGAAATCGTTGATCAGCGGTCCCGTGCAGGGCCCGCCCGGCACGTTGTTGCCATTCACCTGCGCCGGCGTGAGCGGCGTCGGATTGGGGATGATGCCCGGGCTGCACGAGCCCGCCGCGATCGGATAGGACGTGCTGTAGCCCTTGCGATGCGCCACCGAGACGCGCGCCCGGAAGGGCTTGCTCTCGTAATAGAGCGTGGCGTTGATCGCGTCGGGCGAAACGCCGAGGAACGGCCCCTTGCCGGTGGTTCGCGGAACGGTCGCCGTGCCGGGATCGAGGATGTAGTTCAGCTCGGAATCGATGTGCGTATAGTTCACCTGCGCGCCGAAATTCTTGAGCAGGCCCGGCAGGAAGGTGAAGTCCATCTGGAAACTGGCTTCGATGCCGCGCAGCCAGCCGCCCGGCGCGTCGGCGAACTGGCGTGCCTGGAAATCGTAGCCGCTGGTGATGTAGTTCGCCTGCGGCGAGCCGGGAGTGAACTGGGCGAGGATCGCCGCGATCGTCTCCGCATCGGCGAAGCGGCTGAGCGGTCCGGTGAAGAAGATCGTCTGCGGGAAGCTGTCGATCTCCTTCTGGAACGCCGCCACCGAGAGCAGGCCGCCCGGCGCGAAATACCATTCGACGCTGGCGTCGAGATTGGTCGAGCGGAAGGGCTGGAGCTTGGGGTTGCCGACGGTCAGAGTCGCGCCGCTGGTCGCGGTCGACGAGTTCGGGACCGAGATCGCAGTGAGCGTAGGGGCGAGATTGCCGAGCAGCGGTCGCGCCATCACCTTCGAGGCCGAAACGCGGACGAGCAGGTTCTCGATCGGCTCGTAGACGACGTTCACTGACGGCAGGAAATCGGTGTATTTGTTGGTGCCGACGATCGGCCGGCCCGCGGTGGTCGAGCCCGTCGACGTCACGTCGGTGATCGCGACGCGGGTGCCGGCATTGCCGCGGAAGGGTCGGCCGAACAATTCGCTGTTCCAGTCGGCCTGGAAATAGAAGCCGGTATCGACTTCCTCGACCCCGAAATTCTCGCGGCCGCCGTTGCGCTTGTTGGTGAGGCGCCAATCGCCCCATTTGTTGACGCAGTTGCAAGTGAAGTCGAACAGATTGTCGAAGGCCTGGATGCTGGGCACGATGAAGCTGCTCATCGTGCCGTCGGGGACGCTCAGCCCCTGACCGAAGTTGATCTTCCGGCTGACGCTGGCGGTGGTGGCGCCGGCTTCCTTGAGCGTCGGATTGAGCAAGTCGTTGTTGCGTTCATAGAACGACGTGTCGAACGTATATTTGCGGATGTTCGCGCCGAAGCCGAGGTTGAACTCGTCATTGGCCTGCCAGTCGAAATCGATCTTGGCCTGCTTGTAGGTGTTCTTGACGAAGCGCTGATAGTGGCGGATCCCCGAGAAGCCCTTGACCACTTCCCAGTTCGCCGGATCGGCCGCGTCGAACCCGAAGTCGATCTGGGGCATCGAACCGCCGCCGCGCTCGTCATAAACGAACGATCCCGGCGAATCCATGCGGTTGAACTCGACCAGCAGGCCTTGCGTGTAGTTGGTCGATTCCGACAGGCCGGCGGTGATCTCGGTCTTGAAGACGTCAGAGAAGGCGTGCTGCAGGTTGAACGAGCCCTGCTTGAACTTGGTCGTGTAAGTCGACTGGTCGGCCGCCGAGCGGAAGTCGACGTTGCGCATCACCAGATAGTCGGCGAGCCCGTTGGTGACGTTGGCGTCGAGCACCTCGACTGCCGGCCGACCGATCAGCGCGCCGCGGAAGGCGAGGCGGTTCGAGCTGGGGATGTACCCGACCGAGTTCGGGTTATTGTAATAATCATACGGGTCGAGGTTGAACGGATTGACGCTGAAGATCGTGGCGTTGGCCGGCGTCGTGCCTCCGGGCGCGACCGCGGCGTTGCCGAGGATCGACGGCCCGAGCACGCCGCTGGCATTGAACGCCGTCGCGAAGGCCGGCGTGGAGCCGTACATCTGCTGCCCGCAATCCTGCGAGGGCGCGAGTTCGCTGTCCGCGGCGGGCGTGCACAGGCCCGGATAGAGCGCCCGGGCGTTGACCGGGGTGATCGAGTTGGTCGCGGTGTTGTAGGTCGCGTTGGTGTTGTTGCGGTTGAGGCCGACCGACGAGACCTGGTTGTAGGTGCTCCGGTTCCAGAAGCGCGAATAGGCGCCGTCGATGCTGAGCAGGGTCCGGTCGCCGATCTGCCACTGGTACGACGCGGTCAGGCCGAGACGCTCATTCTGGACGTCCTGCTGCTCGATCGAGGCAAGCGCCGGGATGCGTACGAGCGAATCGTCGAGACGGCCTGGCGTATTGAACGGTGCGCCCGGATACAGCTTGGCATAAGCGGCGGGATCGGAACCCGTGAGCGCCGCGATGGCTGCGGGATTGGTAACGACGGTGCCGAAGTTGGTGCCGGTCGGTGCGGCGAAGCCGGCGCGCTGCGGGTTCTCGTTCCCGAGGAAATCCGAGTTGCGATAGAGATAGTCGGACTGGCCGGGAGCGCGGCGATATTGATCGAGCTCGTTCTTCGACTTGCTCCACGCGCCCGAGACGAGGAAGCCCATCGAATCGTTCAGGAAGCGAGTCGATGCGAGGCCCGCGATGCGCGGATTCCACTTTTTGCTGTTCTGCTGATAGCTGCCTTCGCCAGAAAGCGCGAAGGCCGACTTGGCATAGTCGAACGGGCGGCCGGTCTGCAGGTCGATCGTCGCGCCGAGCGAGCCCTCGTCGGTCTCGGCCGAAGGAGTCTTCTGGACCTTCAAGGAGCTGAACAGCTCGGAGGCGAAGGTGTTGTAGTCGAACGCGCGGCTGCGATTCGGGCTGGTGCCGGCATCGTTCGCGCCGGCGGTGGAGAGCGCTTCGAGACCGTTCAGGCGGGTGCGGTTGAAGTCGCCGCCGAGCCCGCGGACGGTGATGGTGCGGCCCTCGCCATTGTCGCGGTCGATCGAGACGCCGGGTAGGCGCTGGAGCGATTCGGCGAGATTCGAATCGGGGAAGTCGGCGATGTCCTCGGCGTTGATCGCGTCGATCTGGACGGTGGCGTCGCGTTTCTCGCGGATCGAACTGCGCAGTGAAGCGCGATAGCCGGTGACGACGATCTCGCCTTCCTGCGTGGCGGCAACGTCCTGAGCGGCGGCGGCCGCCTCGGCCGCCGGTTCGGCACCCTGCGCGAAGGCGGCGCTGCCCCAGGTCGCGGCCAGCGCGAGCGCCGCAAAAGACGCACCGGCACGCAGGATCGCCGCGGTTGCATTCTTCTTGATCATCATTCCCCTCCCGTTGGCGGACGCCGCAATCCCCTGCGGTCGTCCCCGTCAGCTATTGTCGTCGAGGAGGGAGCGTGCGGCGTTCGCCGCAATGCCGGAGAGACGCGGACGATCGCTCGTCGCTGCATGACCCGGCGGCATTTTGCCTCTCCTCATTTTCGCGCGGCCTTTGCGGCCGTCTCTTCCGATGTCGCTATAGACACCGGTGGCATAATGGTAACGCCAACACCCTGCTCCGGCAACCACAAGTGTTGTGATTAAATCAATTGAAAATCAATGAGATGGTAAAATTGATACCGGTATCAATTGAAGACCGAGCCGATATCGCATGGTTGCCGCCCGAATCGCATCGACGGAAGATCAGTTTGTTCGGGGGAGGCCCAGGGTCGCGTGCCATCGCCTGCGCAACACTCCCGGATCCATCGGTATGCGATCGTCGAGGATCGTGACCGCAGCGATGCGATCAAGCCGGAAGCTACGGAAATCGTTGCGTAATTCGCACCACGCGATCAGCACCCGGACCGCGTCGAGATAGCCGATCACCAGCGGCCAGACCGTTCGTTCGGTGCGCTTGCCCGAGAGATCCGTATAGCTAAGGGCGATCTTGCGCGCGGCTCGGATGGCGCCGCGCAGTTCGGCGGCGTCGACCGGATCCTCCACCGTGTCCCAGGAAGGCGGCGTTCGCGCCGAGGGATCTTCGAGAATGGCGCGCATATCGTCGGGCAACACCGCCGCGACCTTGGCGAGCACGTCGCGCGCCGCCCGCGCCAGCGCCGGATCGGCATGTCCGGCGACCCATTGCGCGCCCAGGGCTACCGCATCGATCTCGTCCGCAGTCAGCATCAAGGGTGGCAAGTCGAAGCCGCCATCGAGGACATAGCCGATCCCCGCCTCGCCGCGGATCGGCACGCGCTGGCCGATCAATGCGGCTATGTCGCGATAGACCGATCGCTTCGAAGTCTCGAGCTCGGCGGCGATCGCGTCGGCGGTCACCGGGCGCGTCGTGCGGCGGAGGATCTGGACGATCTGGAAGAGGCGGTCGGCCTTGCGCATAAAAAGACCCTACTGCCATGCTGCTGACACCATGCTGGCAGCAGCATGGCAGTAAGTCTAGCTTTCGAAAGCAAAGGGAGACGAACGATGCAGAAGACTTACCATGGCAGCTGCCATTGCGGTGCGGTGCGGTTCGAGGCCGAGATCGATCTCGCGGCGGAGACGACCAGGTGCAATTGTTCGATCTGCACCAAAAGGCGCAATTGGGGAGTGCTGCTAAAGCCCGACGCATTCCGCCTGTTGAGCGGCGAGGAGGTGCTCAGCGATTATTCGTTCGGCACCGGGCAGGGCAGCCACCGCTTCTGCAGCAAATGCGGCTGCGCGCCGTTCAGTCAGGGCAACGTGCCCGAGATCGGCGGCGCGTTCGTGTCGGTGCAATTGGGATCGCTGGATGACGCGACGGACGAGGAACTGGCGGCCGCACCGATCAAATATGGGGACGGGCGCAACAACGCATGGTGGCAGCCGCCGGCGGTGACGAGCTACCTCTAGGACGTATCGACATTCAACAAATTGACTCCCCTCCCTGCTTGCAGGGAGGGGCCCGGTGTGGTGCGCGCGTGTGCGCGCCCAGGAGAATCTCTCTTCGTCACCCCGAGTCGATCACGGGGTGACGAGGATGGGCAACGGCAGCTAACCGCCACTAGCCGCCCTCGCCCAACGCCCTCGAAACGCCGCTGGCAATGTAGGATTTGTTCTGCTTTGGTTCGATCCATGAATGCTCCGCAGAACGCCCGCGTCGCGCCGTCCTACTCGGTTTACGCGTTGACTCGCGCGCGTAGGGATGCGTCAACTTCGTCAATCGGCATTATCGCCGCCAACACCCGGAAACCGCGCAAATCCGCCATTTTCAGATCCAACCAAAGGGTCGGATCCGCCCGCGCCCGGCGCATTTGCCAACCTTGCGGTTGGATGTCGATTGACTCCGCGTTCCACGGGGGCCGCGCGCTCCAGCCACGCCATTGCTCATCAGTGCGGATCACGCGTCGTGGTACAGCTCTACGCGGAGATCGAAGGCGTTGAGCAGGTTCGCGTCTCCGGTCGCCATGGTGGTGCGGATCGCCTGGGCGAGATCGAGCACGCCGCCCGTCGTTTCGTCGACATGGCCCTCGGCCGCCTGGCGCTCGTGATCGACCAGCTTCTGCCACAGCTGATCGACGAAGTTGCCGCCCGCCGCGGTCGCGCCATCCTGGATTCCGCCTGCGGGGAGCTTCTCCCCCAGCTTGCCGATCAGTTTGTCGGTGACCACGTCGGTGAACTGGCGGACAAAGGCGACCTTCGCCTCGGCCTTGCCCTCGGCATTGGCGATATAGTCGGCACCGGCCTGCTCGAGCGAACCCATGATCGCGCCGAGCGTGCTGGCGGCGACTTCGCGCTTGTCGGGCGACAGGTTCTTGTCGCCGATCTGCACAGCGAGGCGAGTCATCTCGTTGCTGAGCGCCTCCTGCGATTGTTCGGCGCGCCCGTAATCGGGATCGAGCATGACGTTGCGCATGAAATCCTGCGTCAGCCCGTGGTGAAGGTCGCCGGTATTGTCCATCCGCCAATCGGTCTCGGCAAGACGGGCGACATTGCGATCGAAATACATGCCCAGCTGGTCGAGCGCGGGCTTGCGATCGCCGCCCTCGTCGAGCCCGCCGACATAGCCTTCGCCGCCGGAGCGCACGAGATCGGCGAACAATTTGTCCTGCGCAGGCTGGTTCGCGGTGTTCTGCGTAGTGGAGTTGAGCAGGCCGGAGAGCGCGTGGAAGCCGTCGCGCGCATAGAGGTTGTTCCATTGGCCGCCACCCACGGTCGTGGCCATCATTGCCTGGGTGAGCGTCATGTCCCCGCCGGCGACGGGGCCCTTCGCCTCGACGCGGGTGATCTCGGCGAGCACCGCGTTGGCGGCGGAGCGATTGCCTCCGGCGGCCGCCATGTTGGCGATGTCGGCGGCGGCGGTGAGCGTCTGGGGCCCCGTCTGGCGATCGTTGATGTCGTAGCCCTGCGCCCGCGCATCGTCGACCAGCCGATTGGCGACCGAGGCGAGCGCGGTGCCGTCGCGCACGTCGGTGAGCAACTGGCGCGTGCCGGCGCTGCCGGGTTCCGATACGATCCCGTAGAGATCGTCGGCGTCGAGCCGGCCGTCGGCGACACCGCGAGCGATGCCTTCCGTCACCTGGTCCCGAAGCTCGGGGGTGGCGGGGTCGGTCCAGGCAGTGCCGATGTCGTTCAGCCCGTGGAGCAACTTGTCCGCCGCGCGCTCGTCGACCGAGCCGCAAAAGGTCGATTGCCCGCCGGCCATCTGCACGATCGCGGCGAGATATTCGTCCTTCTGATCCTGCGTCAGGTCGCTGCGCGCGAGCGTCTGCTGGATCTGATAGGCCGCCTGCGCGCCGTCGGTCTGCTGGCCGAATTGAGTCGCGGCGACGGTCTGCTCGACAGCGCCCTTGACCTTGGAGTCGCTGACCACGCACGCCGGTGGCGCCGTATTGGTGACCGAACCGCCGCCGCCTGAATCTGCAATAAGCATGGCCAATACTCCTCGAACTTGCGGGGGAGGATAGGTTCCGCGCGACGCGGCGCCATACTCGAAGCGACTATGAGGCGATCCGGAACCGCACTGTTCCGCCTCCGTTTTGAGCGTGGCAATACGAGTGACCAGCATGTTGCAGTCTATCCTCATCGCGACGGCGATCGGAGTTGCGGGGCCCCATATGATGACCGACCAAGATACGCGCGCGGCGCTGCTCGAAGCGGCGCGTGCGCCTGTCCAGGCGGAGCTTGGCAAGGCACCCAAATTCCGCGTCGATCAACTCCACCGCGACGGGGATTGGGCCTTTCTGCTGGCGACGATGCAGGATTCCGACGGCAAGCCCTTCGACTATCAGGGAACGCCGCTGGCCGATGCCGCGCAACAGGGCATGGTCTCGCGCACCTATGCCGCGTTGCTGCGCCACGATACGCACGGCTGGCAAATCGTGGCCAAGGCGATCGGGCCGAGCGACGTCGCGTGGGAAGACTGGCCGAAACGCTATGGCGCGCCCGCGCGGCTATTCACCGGCGGCTGAGCCTCAATAGCTGCCATGGGCGTTCCGCGGGTACCACCAGGCGAAGCGCGTGCCGAGATCGGTGGTGCTGAACACGGTGTTGCCGCGGTTGCGCTCGAATCCCATTGCCGGCTTGCCGTCGAGCTGGCCGGACCACCAACCGCTGTTCGAGCGGCCGACGAATGTCACGCGGATTCCGGGGCCGGTGAAAGTCATGCGGTGGAAGCCGTTTCGGCTGGCCTGGTCGGTGAAGACGCAGGCGCGCTCGGGGCCGTCGTTGAACGAGCAGCGTACGGTCTCGCGTGAGGACGCGCCCTGCGCACCCACCGAGCCGGGGAGGAGGGTCACGGCGGCGAGCGCGATCGGGAGCATGATTCGCATGGCCCGTCGAACGCGGGGCAGCGCCAACCGTTCCCGGTCAGCGTGCCATCGCGGCGGCATGATTGCCGCGACGGACTGCTTCGCCGGCGGTATCGGCGGGGCGCTCGTAGAGCCGCGTGACGATCTCCGCGGCCGAGCGCGCATCGGTGGCGCCGCGCAGCGCACGGCCGGCGCCGGCCTCGCTGTGGGTCAGCTCGTACTGGACGAAGCGGAGTTGCTCGGCGAACGAGGAGCCGCGGATGTTATGACCGGCCCAGGCGGCAAAGTCGCGCTGGCGCGGACCTTCCCATTGCGCGAGGCCATAGCCGGGGCCGCCGCCGATCTGGTCGATGCCCGGATTCATGTTGCTCTCGGCATCGAGGTTGGCGACGATGCCGATCGCCTGTGCCCGGCTCCAGCCCTGGCTCTGGAAATAGCTGATCGCCTGGTCGATCCGCGCCTGCTGCCCGCCCTGGCCGGTGGGGACGACCGAGCCGCTGCTCTGTGTGCCCGTCGTCTCGCCACTGCCGCCGGGCGCGCGCAGGATCACGCCGCCATGGCTCAGCGCCCAGCTGAGATTGTTGTGCGAGATCTTCTGGCTGCCGTCGGCATTGACGTTGTTCGATCCGATCATCTGGCCGGGGCCCGAGACGATCTCGGTGTGCGAGACGCCGCCGCCCTGGATGATCACCACGTCGCCGGGCTTCGCCTCGGAAGCGGGGACCGGGGTCCAGCCGCGACTGCGCAAGGTGGCGTTGAGCTGGGCGACCGAATCGGTGTGGAGATTGGCCGGCAATTTGCCCGCCTCGGTCAGCACCGCCGAGACGAAGTTGGCGCAGCACACGTTCGAGGGCACGCCGGCGTTCATCGGCAGATTGTCGTTGCGGTTGACCTTGAGCGACGAGGCGTTCTGGCCGAGATATTTCTCGGCGATCGCCGCGACATCACTCGATCCGCTGCCGGGGGTGCCGCCGACCGGGGATCCGCCCTCGACTCCGCCGGTGCCCCCGGTGCCGTTCGGAATGGTCAGCATCCGGTCTGGGAAGATCAGGTTCGGATTGGCGATGTTGTTGACCTGCGCCAGCGCCTGCCAGGTCGTGCCGAAGCGCTCGGCGATGGCGGAGAGCGTGTCGCCTGGCTGGATCCTGTACTCGCGCGGGGTCTCGGCCGCCCCGCCGCCCGTCGGGATGTTGAGATGCTGGCCGGGGCGGATCAGGTCGGGGTGGAGGATCTGCGGATTGGCCTGGATCAGCGCATTCAGCGAAACGCCCTTGTCGCGCGCGATCGCGCTCAAGGTATCGCCGGTCTTGACGAAATAGCTGCCGTCACCGCCGCCGCTGGAGGAATTCGTCTGACTCTGTTGAACCGAAGAGACGCCCGTCATGGCCCTTACTCCGCCAAACCGATTGTGCTGCAGCCTGATAGCCGAGCCGAAAAGGCGGGTCGCTAATCGGAACGCTTAGAGCAGCGGCGGATCGAGCGCGACGCGGTAGCGCATCTCCGCGGAGAAGCTGCGCGCGACGGCCTTGAGGTTGGCGTCGGTATCGGCATCGTGCTGGATCGATTCGAGCGCGGCGAAGGCTGCGTCGCGATGCTGCTTGCTGCGGAACAGCGGCGTCGCCAGCTCGGGCACGCGGCGCTCGCCGGCCGGCCAGCTCGCCATGCAGGCGAGATCAATGGTCAGCCGCCGCATCTCGCTTTGGCCGATAGTGACTTTCTTGAGCGAGCCCGTGCGGCGATACGCCTTGGGCCAGTCGCGCTCGAAGGCGTCGAGCGCAGCCGCCTGGTTCGCCGCGTCGATCGAATTGGCCGATCGGCACGCGGAAGTCGCTGCCGGGGCTGCACGGCCGATCTTGCCCGCCCCCTGAGTGAGCGCCGCGACGGGACGATGCATGCGGCCGTTGGCATAACGAAACTGGACGAGCGGACCGCCGGCCGCAGTAGCAGGCATGGCGACGGTGAACACGCCACGCCGCAACTGGGCGCGCGCGGCCGTGCTGCATGTGCCGAACGCCTCGGTGACCAGCGGCTCCTGGCCGGCACGCGTCACGATCACTGCATAGCGCGCGGGGCATTCCGCACCGGCCTTGCCGCGGATCAGATGCAGCCGGGAGCCTTGCACCGTGTAGCTGCCGACTACGGACAGGTGATCGACTAGCTCGGCGCCGAACGGGCGTGAGATCACCGTCTTGCCGAGCTTGATCGCCTGTTCGCTGCCGGCAGAGACCACCACTGCCTTCTGGTCGGCGGCATGCGCCGCCCCGCCCGCCGACAACGACAAGGGAGCGGCGAGCAGCATCAACGGCCTGTGCATCGAGAACCTCTCAGGATCGGGAATGGACGGCGCTAGCACGCGCGAAAGCGTGGCGGGTTCCGTCTTAACTGCGATTTTGTGCGGAGAGATCGGCAGTCGCGGCTTCGAAGCGCGCGATCACGCCGTCGAGGCCGGGAGGGGCATCGGCACGCGACGCGCTATCGAGTGTCGCGCGGACGCCGCCGATCTGCTGCTCGCCGCTCGCCCCTGACAGCCCGGCGATCTGGATTACCGCCTGACGGGTAAAGTCATCGAGCGCGCGGCGCAGTTCGCCTTCCTGTGCCGGGCTGCCGCCGAAGCGCGCGGAGAGATCGCGCGTGAGGTCGCCGAGGCCGTAAACGTCCCCGCGCCGTGCCAGCTCGCCCATATCGGGGGCGAAGCCGGTGCCGCTGCCGGCGGTCTGGCTCCATGCATGAGCACCGCTGCCGTTGCCGCGGCTGGTGGCGTCGACCCAGGCGAGGACGCGGTGGCCGATCTCGCCCATTGCCTCGATCGCCGCGCCGCGCGCGTCGGTGGACGCGGTGCCGGCGGGGGAGAGGGGCGAGAGCCCGGAGATGCGGTCGATACTGGTCATGATCCCGTGTCCAAAATCCCGTTCGGGCGATGTCGCCGCCCACGACTGGCGCCATGTTCCACAACCATGTGGCGATCGGAGGCCGCACGCGCCATAATCGCAACGACTAGCTTCATCGCGGGACGAAGCCTTTGTCGGTGAGATTTATCGCGCCGAGATCGAGGCCGGAGGCGCGCGCGCCCTGGCGCACCGCCGTGATCTGCCGCGCGGGCGGCGTGTCGGTCCGCTGACGTACCGCCAGCCACGCGTTCAGCCACCAGATGGCATAGGCATCGGCAACATTGTCGATGCGAAGACCGTATTGGGCGAGTTCGGGTTCGGCCCTGGCGATCAGATCGGATGCGCCCAGCTCCTTCTCGAGCGACGCCGCGCCCTGCGGATCCTGCGCGTGCGCTTTGGCGATGAACCGCGCAAAATTGGCGCGGCGTCGGTCCAGCGAGGGTTTGTAAGTGAGGCGCAGCGTCGAAGCCGGTGCGCGCGCTTCGGCGGCCGGGCGATTTTCCGAGACCGATTCTTGCGCTGCCTCGTCCATCGCGGTGCCATGCGCGATGCCTGCCATCAGCCCGCCCCAATCGACGCCTTCTTGCGCCGTGGCGGGCGTGGCGCAACCGAGCAGCAAGGCGCCGATCGCGAAGCGAATGGCGCGGTTCCGTGGGTGCACGCATTTCTCCGCAAGAGGATTCGGGCCGCGCCCCGTTCTACGACGCCTTGGTCAGGCGATCGAGCGGGCTCGGCTGCTGGACGAGCCGGTCGAGTGGGCCGTCACCGCCAAGCGCGGCCGCGTCCCGATGCCGCGCCAGCCCTTGCGACAGCGACTCGGTGGCAGCATCCTGCGCGGCGCAGGCATCGTCGGTGCGGCGCTCGCTCGGGCTGGCGATCTCTGCGCCAACGCCGCGCGACCGCACGCCGCCCACGGATACTCCAACGGATATCGACACGATGGGCAACTCCTCTTCCCGTAACCCGGTCGTCGAATATCTCCCGGCGGGCTTCTTGGTTCCATAATCGCTCCGACTACACGCCGCGCGATCAGGCCGCAGCCCGCGGGACTAGTCGGTTTGACTAGGCGATCTAGTCGAAACGCAGAGCGCGTCGTCTGCTGCTTTCGTGTCTTATGGTCATCGACGGTGGCCCGGCGGCCGACCGGCACATGATCCGGGCCCGAGGGCTCACGAACCAGGAGGTAAGACAATGTCGATTCTCAGTTCACTCGGCGGCATCGCTACCAACCCGTTGTCGCTTGCGCAGCTCGCCATGGGCCCTGCAGGCTGGGCCTCGCTCGCGGCACGCACGCTCATGTCGGCGATCGGCCAGCAGGTCATCCAGCAGCTGGGCGAGAAGCTTGGTCTTCCGCAATCGACGATCGACATGGCGCAGGGCGCGTTCTGCGCCTCGATGGGTGACAAGGCCGGTGTTCGCCAGAACGTGCAGGAAGCGATCGGCGGGCTCGCCGAACAGTTCAACGCCTCGCCGGCCGAGCAGGGCCAGGCCAGTCGCGAAGTCGATGACGCGATCAACCGCATGGTTTCGGGCATGGCCGACGGCGAAGACGCCAAGGCCGCGCGCGCCGGCGGCAAGGGCGCCAAGGGCACCAGCGGCCAGAGCTGGCTGATGGCGTTGGCCGAGGCGCTCGGCAAGAAGCTCGACAAGCAGGCTGCGGAAATGTCGAAGATGGCCGACCAGATCACCGACAAGACGCCGTCGCTCACGGCCAAGTTCGGTGCCAAGTCGCAGGAATTCGGCATCCTGATGAACGCAACCACCAACGCCATCAAGACGGTCGGCGAAGGCCTTGCCAACTCGGCGCGCAAGGGCTGAACTTTTTCCCGACACGCCTCAAAGCAAAGGGGCTGGCTCCGCCGGCCCCTTTGTGCGTTGTACCAGCCGAAGTCTGAAACAATCGGAGTAAAGTCATGCGAAAGATGCTGCTTCGCTTTCTGCTCTGCCTTCCTGCAGCTGCGATGCTGGCGCCCGGCGGTGCCGCGGCGCAGGGCGTCTTCAATATGGGCATGCTGACCAATACCCTGTCCCAGGGCGGCAGCACCCAGTCCGAGAGCGCCCGGGCGAGCACGAGCAACGTGTTTCGGTCGATGACGCGTGTGCCGCGCTCCGCGACGGTCAACCGCGCGGCGATCACCTATCGCCCAAGCACGACAGTGCGCCAGCGCAACATGCAGCAATTCGTCGCCCGGCTCAGCCGCGTCGATCCGAAGGGCGCGGCAGATTTGCAGCGGACCTTCGCGCGCCGCGATGTGGTCGCCGAAGTGGGCGGCGTGATGCGGCCCGTCGGGCTCAACCCCAACAATGTCGCCGACGCAATGGCGATGTACCTGGTGGCTGCCTATTATGGCGTTCGGGGCTCTGTCGACAGCAAGCCCTCCGATTACAAGGCAGTGAGCGCGCAAATGGCGCGCGCGATCAGCACCACTCCGGGATTTGCGAATGCCAGCGATGCGCTGAAGCAGGAAATCGCCGAGTCGATGCTCGTCCAGGCGGTATTGGTCGACCAGGCGATTCAGGCGGCGCAGAAACAGCCTTCGGCAATGCCGGGGGTCAAAGCGGCGATCGCCAAGGGATCGCGCGCGGCTTTCGGTTTCGACGTGACCAGGATGCAGTTGGGGCCGGACGGCCTCAGCTGAGGCTCCCGGCTCAGTCCGAGGGGTAGAAGAGCAGCCCCGCCAGCGCCGCGAGCTCGCGCATCCCGTCCAGCTCGAGCTTGCGCGCGACGTTGGACAGATGAACCCGCACGGTATTCTCGGCCATCAGCAGCAAGGTCGCGATATCGCCGTTCGAGCGGCCCCAGCCGAGAAAGCGGATGCAAGTGATCTCGGTCGGGGTGAGCTGCAGCAGCGCCTCGCGGTGACGCTTCGGCACGCGCGCCGCCTCGATCATATGCTCGCCCAAGGCGACGCGCTCTGGCGCGCCGGGCATCGCATCGGCCTTGCGCAGCAGCTCGGCAATCGCGGCGAGGCGCTCGTCCTCGGTCATCGGCGCAGGGGCGGGCGCGGCGGCGCTCAATGCGTGAGTCCGCGCAGGATGTTGAGGATCACGTCCGGACGGCTGAGAATGTCGCGGGTGATCGCCTCGATGAACGAGCCGACGAGCAGCAGGATGATCGCCGTCGCGGCGAATGCCTTGATCGACATCGACAGAGTGAAGACGTTGAGCTGCTGGGCGAAGCGGTTGATCAGGCCAAGGCCTACGTCGATCAGGAAGAGAACGGTGAGCACCGGCGCGGCGAACAGCGTAGCGAGCACCATCAGCCGGCCGAACTCGGCTTCGAATAGCGCCAGCCCGCGCGCATCGAGCGTCGGCATCGGCGCGGCGACCGGCCAGAGCGCATAGCTTTCCATCAGCACATGGACGAGCAGCGATAGTCCGCCCGAGAAGATGAAGACGATCCCGGCGAGCCGGCCGAGAAACGCGCCGTTGAGTGAGGTCTGGTGGCCCGAGAGCGGATCGACGATCTGCGCCATGGTCGCCCCGACCTTGGTGTCGATGATCTGCCCCGCCGCCTCCAGCGCCCATAGCACCGCGCCGAAGAAGAAGCCGATCACCAGCCCGACGAACACTTCCTTGGCGAACATCGCGCCCCATTGGCCCGGACCCATCATCGACACGTCGAGCGTTGGCTGGAGCGTCAATGAAACGATGCCGAGCGAGACGAGGATCGAGTTGCGTACCATCGCCGGAATCAGATCGGGCGAGAAGATCGGCATCAGCATGAAGGCGACCGCGATCCGCGCGGTCGCCACGCCGAGCAGGAGCATCGGATCGCTCCAGCCGGTCACTGGATCATCGTTGGGAATTCGCTGAAGATGCGGTCGCTGTAGCGATAGAGCGACGCGCCGATCAGCGATGCGGTCACGAACAGGGTGAGCACGATCGCGAAGAACTTGGCGGTATATTGCAGCGTTTGTTCCTGGATCTGCGTCGCCGCCTGGACGATCGCGACGAGCAGCCCCGCCACAGACGCGACGATGATCGGCGGCGCCGACAGGATCAGCACGAGCCACAGCGCATCGTTGGTGAGGCTGACGAAGTCGCCGTTCACGGAGCCGCTTCCTCAGGCATAGGACAGCACCAGCCCGTGGCTGAGCTTCACCCAGCCGTCGACGAGCACGAACAGCAGCAGCTTGAACGGCAGCGATATCGTGGTGGGCGACAGCATCATCATCCCCATCGCGAGCAATATGTTCGAGATGACGAGATCGATGACGAGGAATGGCAGGAATATGAGGAAGCCGATCTGGAAAGCGAGGCTCAATTCCTTCACGACGAAGGCCGGGATGACGATGATCAGGTCGCGGTCGGTCATCTCCTTGGCGTGCTCGGGATTGCCGACGCGTTGCGCGGTGCGGAGGAAGAAGGCGCGTTCGTTGGCGTCGCTGTGCTTGATCAGGAACTCGCGCAGCGGCTCCTTGCCGGCGTCGATCGCAGTCGAGATCGATGCTGTGGATTGCATCACGCTGCCCTGGACCTGCCGCGCGGCAATGGCGTCCTGCATCTGCTGGCCGACCGGATACATGACGTAGAGCGTCAGGATCAGCGCCAGGCCGTTGAGGACGATGTTGGGCGGCACCTGCTGGAGACCCAGCGCGTTGCGCAGCAGACTGAGCGTGACGACGATCTTGGTGAAGGACGTCACCATCACTGCGAAGAAGGGCGCCAGCGCGAGCGCGACGACGACGACGAGTGCCGAACCGGGCGTGAAGCTCGAAAGTTCCATCACGCTTCCCCGTCGACAGTGACTCCGGTGATCAGCACGCCGAAGCCTTCGCCGACCGCGACGAGTTCGCCCTCGGCGACGCATTGCTCGCCGGCGATCACGCGTACCGGCAGCGTGCCGCCGCTCGCGGGCAGGGGAAGCACGCTGCCCTTGCCGAGCGTGGCCAGTTCGGCGGCAGTCATCCCCGAGCCGATGATCTCGATCGTCGTCGGAAGCCGAACATCGGCCCAGCCTGGATCCCCGTCCGCCGGAAAAGGCGCGGACGCCTCGTGCGATCCGTCTATTGCGGCATCATCCTGCAAAACGAGCACCCCGTCATTGAATGCGATTCGTGCGCGTTGCGCATCGTTGCGGCCCGGCAATGATAACTTCGTGACCGGTATGCCGGTTCCCAGCAGCAGCAAATCGCCGGGCGCGATCGCGGCCATGCGCGCGGCGCCGACGGCGGGACCGTCGAAGCGCGCAGTCCAGCGCAGCCTGAGCCCGCCGATCGCGGTCGCGGCGAGCTCGATCTCCGCAAGCGGCTCTACCGCCATCTCGGGTGGGACCGCGAGGAGCAGGCGGTGTTGGATGACGCCGTTCGCCGTCGTCGCGTCGAGCCGCAGCAATACCGGATCACCGGCATAGCTCTTGTGCAGCCCGGCGGGCTGGAGTTCGCAGCCGAGCACGAGCTCCAGCGCGCCGACCAGCGGCTCGATGCGACCCAGCGTCGCGGCGGCGGCGGCGGCGTCGACGCTGCCTTGCGCACCCGAAACGCGGGCGAGCGCGCCGTCGACCAGCAACGGCGCGACCTGCACGAGATGCTCGCCGCTGCGGAACTGGATCCATGCGACGGCCGCGCGCCGGTCACGCTCGGTGGCGAGGCGAACGCCGGTCTGGAGTTCGTCGATCAACCGCCGGTTGAGCGCACCGATCAGCGTCGTCTGCAGCTGCGCCCGGCCTTGATCGATCGCGCGGAGGTTTTTGCGGAGCGGTTCGAGGGGCGCGTTCACTGGATCGTCTCCGAGGCGGCCGGGACATCGACCTCGGCCTCTTTCGCTGCGCCCCAGTTGCGCAGCAGCGAGATCGATCCCGATGTAACGCCGACCAGCATCAGCTCGCCTTCGGCCTCGACCAGCACCAGCCGCTCGCGCTGGCCAACGGGGAGCGCGCGGACGAAGCGGATCTGGCGCTCGGCCACGCCATTGGGGCCGCCCAGGCCCCGGTCTTGCCAGCGCCGCAGCGCGCGCAGGCTGACCCATGCCAGCCCGAGCACCACCGCAAGCGCGATGATCGTGCCGAGGAGTCCGGAAAGCGCAGCGCCGATCGTCGAATCCATCAATGCGGCCCCATCAGTTCGCGTTTATCAGTTCGGGTTCGGTGAGATCGGGAGCCGACTGGCCGTCGCGGACGCGCTTTGCCCACAGGATGATCTGGGCGATGGCATCGAACATGTCGCGCGGGATCAGGTCGTCGGGCGCACCGTCCTCGTATAGTTTTCGCGCGACCTGGACGTGGCGGATGATCGGGATGCCGGCCTCTTCGGCGGCCGCGCGCATCGCCGCGGCAAGCGGTCCCTCGCCCTTTGCGGTCATCATCGGCACCGGGCAGCTCGCTTCGTCATAGGCAAGCGCGATTGCGATGTGCGTCGGATTGACGACGAGGACATTGGCGTCGCGGGTGGCGGCGACGGCGTTCTGATTGGCCCATTCCTCGTGAAGCTGGCGCCGGCTCGACTTGATGAGGGGATTGCCTTCGTTCTCCTTGGACTCTTCGCGGATGTCGCGCATGCTCATCCGCAGCTTCTTGATGTAGCTGTGCTTCTGCCACGCCATGTCGAGCACCGCGACGAGCAGGAAGGCGCCGAAGGTCCAGAGCAAGGCGGTGCGCACCAGCGAGCCGGTGAAGATCAGGATCGAGGCGGCGGCGGAGCGGCCGTCGGTTTCGGCCACGGGCAGCAGCACCGGGCCGGTCCGCTCGATGATCTCGGCGAGCGAGCCGCGCAGCACGAGCCAGACGACGAACACGATCAGCGCCGCCTTGGCGAGGGTCTTGGCGAGTTCGACGAGGTTGTCCACGCTGAACATGCGCTTGAGGCCCTCGACCGGGTTCATCTTGTCGAGGCTGGGCTTCATTTTCTCGGTAGTGAATACGCCGCCGGCCTGGAGGAACTCGCTGAGCACGCCGGTGACTGCGGCCGGAATCAGCGCGACGGCGGTGATTCCGAGCAGCGCCCAGAGCGCGCTCCGGCCGAGTTGCGACAAAGCAGTGTGGAACGGCGCGTTGCCGCCGATCAGCACGAAGCCGTCATCGAACAGCGCGATGACCTGCTTTCCCGCATAGCCGGCGCCGAACATCAGCACCATCACCCAGACGAACAGAGTCGCAGTCGCGGTGATGTCGCGCGACTTGGCGATATCGCCTTTCTTGCGCGCATCGGCCAGCCGCTTGGGCGTCGGCTTTTCGGTCTTGTCGCCGCCTTCGTTCTTCTCGGCCAATCGCGCCTCCAGCCATACTCGAGCCCCGCCCGAACGACGGACGAGAGGAGAGCGCCGGATGCGTTCGCAGACCACGCCCGACAGAGGCGCGGCAGCTATGTTTCGTGGTTGGAGCGCAGGACCCTGTTGCGTGCCAAACTAAAGCCTATTTCTCAAAAGCCGGAGCGAGGGTCAACTCGCCGAACATGTGCAGTATCGTCACTAAAGCGAAGTAATTTGGTAATTAAACCACCTCGAATCACTTGGATCAGCACGGCATTCCGCAGGCTGTTTCGCTTGCGATACGAATGCTGGGTTCGCGGTGAAGCGCCATTTGGCCGGGATGGATCGGTCAGAATCCGCGATGACTTGACGAAATCGGGGGGTGCCATGCGACGAGTGATCGGCGTAGCCTTTATTGGCCGGATCAAGGTCCGGATCGCAGGACCCAATGCGAGCCAGACGATCGTCAGCAACGCCCTTCCACGGGCTTGCAGGGAGGTCGTGTATGCGCTTTTCAGGCTCTTTCTCGTCGCTCGGCTTCGCGTTGAAGCTCGTTGCGTTCGGGGGTGCCGCCGTGGCAGCAATTCCCGCACAGGCGGGCAATTGCGGCGCTGCGGCGATCGGCACGCGATATACCGAGGCACTGCGTTTCTGCGGCCCATCGGCTGCGGAGGCTCCCCGCGCCGAACCCGAGGCGGTCGTCCTTCCGGAACGCAGCTCGGTGAGCGTGAGCATGCCGGGGTTCCAGAAGCGGCTCGCTTTGGCGACTCGGGCGGTGCGCACCCGCGGTGGCGGTGCCAATGACGCGCTGATCACCTCGGTCGCATATCGGTACCGCATCAATCCGCATCTGCTCGCTTCGATGGTCAACGCCGAGTCCGCCGGCCGCCAGCGGGCAGTGTCGAACAAGGGCGCGTTGGGGCTGATGCAAGTGATGCCGGCCACTGCGCGCGGTCTTGGCGTCCGAAATCCGGATGCCTTGCTCGACGACCCCGTGCTCGCGATGCACACCGGCGCCAAGTATCTGAAGCAGCTGCAAGGCCAGCTTGGCAACAACGTGCCGCTGGTGGTCGCCGCCTATAACGCGGGCCCCGGCGCGGTGATCAAGGCTGGCCGGAAAGTGCCGCGCTATCGCGAGACGCAGGCCTATGTCCGCAAGGTCGTAGGCGGCTACCAGGCCGCGCAACGCGGCGGGGCGCGCTGAGGCCCGCGATGAGCGTCGAGCGGTATCTCGCCAGCAGCAATGCGGCCAAGCCGCAGCCGCTCTCGGCGCGCATCGCGGACCTGTTCCTCATCGTCGGCGTGGTCGCGATCGTCGGGCTGATGATCCTGCCGCTCCCGACCTTGATCATCGACATGCTGGTGGGCGTCAACATCACCTTTGGGGTGATGCTGCTGCTCACAACGCTCTACATCCGCGGCCCGCTCGATTTCTCGTCCTTCCCCTCGATCCTGCTGATCTCGACGCTGTTCCGGCTGGCGCTGTCCATCGCGACGACGCGAATGATCCTCGTCGAGGGGCATGCTGGGCACATCATCCAGACCTTCGGCACGATGGTCGCCGGCGGCAACATCGTCGTCGGGCTGGTGGTGTTCCTGATCATCACGATCGTCCAGTTCATCGTCATCGCCAAGGGCGCCGAGCGCGTCGCCGAAGTCGCGGCGCGGTTCAGCCTCGATTCGATGCCGGGCAAGCAGCTCTCGATCGACAGCGACCTGCGCTCCGGGCTGATCGACAAGGACGAGGCGCGCCGCCGCCGCCGCACGCTCGAGCTCGAGAGCAAGCTCCACGGCAGCCTCGACGGCGCGATGAAGTTCGTGAAGGGCGACGCGATCGCATCGGTCGTGATCGTCATCGTCAATCTGATCGGCGGCCTCGCCATCGGTGTCATGCAGCAGGGCATGGAGATCAGCGCGGCGACTTCCAAATATTCGATCCTGACGATCGGCGAGGGCCTCGTCGCGCAGATCCCGGCATTGCTCGGTGCGATGGCCGCGGGCCTGATGGTCACACGCTCGACCGATGAGGAGAATGATTCCAATCTCGGGCAGGCGATGCACCGCCAGCTCGTCGCCAATCCGCGCGTGCTGCTCGCGGTCGGCGGGATCTGCTTCCTGATGGCGCTGATCCCCGGCTTCCCCGCCGCGGTGTTCATCGCGCTGGGTTTCGTGGCCTTGTTTTCGGGCGCGGCGATGCACCCGCGGCTCAAGCCACATATGGTTCGGCACTCGGGGCCGATGCGAAAGCTCCTCACCGGCGGGCGCGAGGCGCCCCGACCGGTGACGTTGCTCGCCGAGCCCGAGGCACCCAAGGCCGTGGTGCCACTGCTGCTCCAGATCTCGGGTCCGCAGCCGCCGGTCGACGAAGAGGCGGCGCTTTCCGCCGGGCTCATCGCGATGCTCGAACGGCTGCAATATCGCAGCGGGGTGCCTTTGCCGCGGCTGGCTATTCATTTTCTCGCTCCTGAAGGTCCGCGCGCGTGGCGGCTGCTTGCGTTCGAGCTTTCGGTCGGCGCGGGCGAGGGGAGCGATGCCGAGACCCTGGTCCGCGAAGTCGAGGCGCTGATCCGTCGCAGCCTGCCGCGCTTCCTCGGTGTGCAGGAGGCGGTGGGGCTGCTCAACCGGGTCGGCGACGATTATCCCGAAGTGGTCAAGGAAGCGGTGCGCGCGGTTCCGGCCGCGCGGATCGCCGAGGTGCTGCGCCGGCTGGCCGAGGAAGAGGTCCCGCTCCGCAACATGCGCGACGTGCTCGAAGGCCTCACCGACGCGGCCAATCAGGAGCGTGAAATCGCGCGTATCGCCGATCTCACGCGCATTTCGCTCAAGCGCTATCTGCTCGACGCGGTCGGGCAGGGCGCGGGCATTCGCGCGCTGGTGGTGACGCCGGAACTCGAGACTTTGGTGCGCGAGGCCACGCGCATGGTCGACGGAGTCGAGCGGCTCGCAGTCAAGCCCGAGGTTGCGCGCGAGCTGGTCGCGACGATCGGCCGCACCGCGGCGGAAACCGGCGCCAATGCGCTGGTCACGTCGTTCGAGGTGCGCCGTTCGATCCGCAAACTGATCGAACCCGATCTGTTCGAGCTGCCCGTGCTCGCCTTCAACGAACTCTCGCCGACCATTTCCGTCGAAATGGTCGGTCAGATCGGTCTTCCGCCAGGGGCTTTGGCGGAAGAGACGCAGGCCGCGCTCGCGGCGGAATGACAACGGAGGGCTGTTTGAAGCTTTATAAAAACCCGTCGATGCTGTTGGCTCTCGCGGCCATGCTGCCGGTGCCGCTTGCCGCCGGCGCGCAGACGCCGCCGGCGCAGAACCGCAACCAGGTCTCGATCGTCGCACGCGACCAGCCGATCGCGGCGTTCCTGCGCGACCTGTTCGGAAAGGTGGGGCGCCCGGTGGTGCCGAGCGCCAAGCTGACCGGCACGGTCAACGGCGTGTTCCAGGGGAGCGTCGAGAAGATCTACGGCGACATCGCCAAGGCCTTCAACCTGATCTCTTATTATGACGGCGCGGCGATCTATGTGTACGCCCCGACCGAGCTCGGCGTGCAGAACCTGCCGCTCGACCGTGCCTCCGCCGAGCGCGTCGCGCGGCAGGCGCGGGCGCAGCGGCTGCCCGATCAGCGCAATCTGCTGCGCGTCACCACCGACGGGCTCGTCGTCAGCGGCACGCCGCGCTTCATCGAGCAGGTCTCTGGAATGGCGCGCGGTGAGGGCAGTCTCGCCGATGGTGCACCGGCCGCGCCGGGCGGCGCCTATCCCGGCGGCGGACGCGGCGGCTATTACGATGCGCCGCGCGGGCCGATCAGCCAGCCGATCGAATTCCGCGTCTTCTACCTGCGCTATGCCCGTGCCGAGGATACGCTGATCACTGCGGGCGGACGCGAGACTCGCGTCCCGGGACTGGCGTCGATCCTCCAGAATCTCGTCCTTGATCAGAAGCCCGGCGGCAGCGCGATCGTGCCGTCGCTCGGTGCGCGCCTCGTTCGGCAAAGCCAGCCACGGCTCAAGGGGCAGGGGCTGGACTCGGTTCCGGCGGAAGGATCGCAGGTCCCGATCGGCGGCGGCAATTATGCCGCGACCGAAGTGCTGGGCGGCGGCGACGGCATGGGCCTCGCCGCCCCGCTCTCGCAGGACATAGTTCGGATCGAGCCGAGCGCCTATCTCAATGCGATCGTCGTGCGCGATGTCCCCGAGCGGATGGCGGCATACGACTCGCTGATCCGCGCGCTCGACGTCGAGCCGCAGATCGTCGAGCTCGAAGCGACGATCATCGACATCAACGTCGACAAGCTGCGCAAGCTCGGCATCAATTGGCGCTTCGGCAGCGGCGGCTTCGGCGCGCTGTTCGGGAATGGCAATGCCGATAGCGACGGCCGTCTGCAGCGGATACCCGGCATGAGCCGGCGCGACAATGTCAGCAACATCACGCCTTCGGGGGCGGGCGGGACGATTTCGACGATCATCGGCAGCCAGCGCGAGTTCCTCGGCCGCGTAACCGCGCTCGAGAACAAGGGCGCGGCGCGCATCGTGTCGCGTCCGCAGGTGATGACTTTGTCCAACGTCGAGGCGGTGTTCGATCGGACGCGGACCTTCTACGTCCGCGTGGCGGGGCGCGAGGAAGTCGATCTGTTCAACGTGACCGCGGGCACCGTGCTGCGCGTCAATCCGCACGTCTTCCGCGACCACGACCAGACGCGGATCCGCATGCTCGTCAATATCGAGGACGGCAGCATCAGCCCGGATTCGATGGTCGAGAACATACCCGTGGTCGACCGTGCCAGCGTCGCCACGCAGGGCATGGTGCTCGACGGCGAGAGTCTGTTGCTCGGCGGCATGACGATCGATGCCGACATCAATGACGAGACCAAGGTGCCGCTGCTCGGCGACATCCCGCTGCTCGGCGAGCTGTTCAAGTTCCGCACGAAGCAGCGTGGTCATACCGAGCGGCTGTTCCTGATCACGCCGCGGCTGGTGCCCCTCGCTTCGCGCGCCACCGCGATGGCGCCCGGCGCGCCTACGCCTGCGGCCAACCAGCCGCCGGCGAAGATCCCGGTCCCGTCCAGCGGAACCCTGACGCAATGATCGATGCTTCCGTTCTTCGCGTGCTCAACGGCCGGCTTGCCGGCACCGAGAAGCAATTGCCGGCGAGCGGAACCGTGTCGATCGGCCATCAGTTCTGGCAGGATGTCGTCATCCGCGATCCCGCGACCAAAGGCGTCGCCGTCGACCTGCAGATTGGCGGCGAGGGCGGAGCGCAGATCACGGTGCTGAGCGGAGAGGCGTTGCTGCTCGGCTCGCATCTGGGCGAGGGGCAGACCGCGATCCTTCCGGCGTACGTTCCCTTCTCGATCGGCGGCGTCGCGCTCGCCTGGGGCGATCCCGAAAGCGCGCGCTGGGCCGAAGCGAGCGGCATCGCGGACAGTACGCCCGCGCCGCCGCTGCCCCCGCCTTCCGCGCAGGACGAGGCGATGGCGCTGCTGGGCAAGGCGAGCGAGCAGGTCAGCGGCTGGTTCACGCGCAGGCGGGCGATGGCAGTGGGTGCGGTGGCGACGCTGGCGGCGGGCGCGGCGCTGGCGGTGCCTACGATGGACGCGCTTGGCCTGCGCGGCGATTCGGCGGCGCGTGCCGATCATGTCCTCGATTCCGCGGGCCTTGCGCCGCTGACCACCGCAAACGACGCGGCGACGGGCGGCGTGATCGTCAGTGGCGTCGTCTCGAGCGATGCCGAGCGGCTGAAGGCGCAGGAGGCGTTGCGCGATCACGGGATCGATGCCGCGATCAACGTCCAGACCAGCGCCGAGCTCGCCCAGGCCGCGGCGGACGTTGCCCGCATTCACGGCCTGCAGGCGATGGGCAGGCCGATCTCGCGCACCGGTGTGGAGCTGCGCGTCACGCGACTCACCGACGATCAGCGCCTCAAGCTCGCCCAGGCGATCCGCACCGACGTCAGGCAGCTCGGTCGCCTCGTCTTCCGCGACGATCTGCCGCCGAGGGACGACACTCCGATCCGCACGATCGCCGACGCGACCAAAAAGGTCTCCACCGTCGTCTCCGGGGACCCTGCTTATATCCAGACCGTCGACGGCGCGCGCTATTTCTCCGGCGCGATCATGCCGAGCGGCCACCGCCTCATCGCCATACAGGGAGACACGGTGTTCTTCGAGAAGAACGGCCGCGAGACGCAATTGAAGTTCTGACCATCTGTAGTGTGAAGGAGTAGGATCATGTCGAATACCATCACCACGGGCCTTACCAACATCTCGCTCTCGCCGTTGACCGGCAACAAGATGAACAAGGGCTCGGCGCCCGGTACCTGGTTCGAGGCACTGGCGGATTCGTGGGGCCAGACGCTCGACAAGCAGGCGACGCGGATCGAGGCGATGTCGAACGAAGTGGGCAATAACGGCAGCGACAATCCCTCGCAGATCGTCAAGCTGACTGCAGAATCGATGCGGATGTCGTTCATGGCGAACAGCTCGTCGAGCTCGATCGACAGCGTCGGCAAGGCGCTCGAGACGATGGCCCGCAAGAACTGACGGAGGCGATCATGTCGATCGAAGCCATTGCTGGGGCCATGGCGAGTTCCGCCTTCGCCCCCACGCCGCCCGACATTGTTCAGGCGGGGCCGAACGCTTCCGTGTCCGATATCACCAGCTTCCAGGGCTCGCTATCGGCGATGGGGAATGGTGGCGTCGGCGGCGCGGACGCGCTCGGGCCGGCGATGCAGGCGATGTTCAGCCAGATCGAGCGGGTGAACGGCGAGGCGAAGAGCGTGTCCGAATATGCCAGGGCCGCGCAAGCCAGCGGTTCGGAGATGACTCCGGGCGAAGTGGTCGATCTGACCATGAAGTGCCACGAGTTCATGTTCCACTGCCAGCTCACCTCGAACATCGCGAACCGCACCTCGGACGGCATCCAGCAGCTGTTCCGGCAGCAATCGTGAGGCCTGTCCTGGAGGCCTCACGCGTGGAGAATTGATATGGGCATGTCTGCCCGAAGGATGCGCCCGGCACTGATCGGGCTCTGCCTGCTGCTCGCCGCTTGCGGGCGGGCGGAGCTCTACTCGAAGCTCACCGAGACGCAGGCGAACGAGATGATCGCGGTGCTGCAAAGCGCCGGGATCAACGCCACCAAGCAGGAGAAGGGCGAGGCCGGCTGGATGCTGCAGACCGACAAGGGCGATTTCAGCCGGGCGGTCGAGGTGCTCCACTCGCAGGGCTATCCGCGCGAGGAATTCGCCTCGCTGGGGACAGTGTTCAAGCGCGAAGGGCTGGTTTCCTCGCCCACCGAGGAGAAGGCACGGCTGGTTTATGGCATGAGCCAGGAGTTGTCGCACACCATCTCGGAAATCGACGGCGTTGTGCAGGCGCGTGTCCATCTCGTGCTGCCCGACACGCAGCCGCTCGCCGAGACGGGGCAGCCCGCTTCGGCATCGGTGTTCATCAAATATCGCCCGGGTACCAATATCGACACCCAGATCGGCAAGGTGAAGGCGCTGATCGTCAATTCGGTGCAGGGCCTCAAATATGAGAATGTCTCGGTCGAGACCTTCCCGGCGCAACCCTTGCCGACCGTCGCGCGCAAGGATGGCGGGGAAATGCTCAACGCCAATCTGGTCGGTGTGGGGATCGCCGGCCTCCTGCTGCTGATCGCGGCGCTCGGGTATCCGAGCCTGCGGCGCTGGCAGCAGCGGCGCGCGTCCGTCGCGCGGCGCGAGGGCGGTGCATGAGGGCGGCCGAACAACGCGCGACGCTGGCGGCGATCGGCAACGATCTCGTCGCGGTCGAGGGCGGGCCGGGATATCGCCGGGCGGCCCTGTTGCTGAAGCATCTGAACGGGTGCGAGGATCCCGTGGCGTGCTTCACCGATCTGCCGAGCGCACCCGGCTGGCTCCGTCTGCCGGCAGCGGCGCAGCACAAGCTCGCGCTGCGAGTCGCTTTGCTGTGGATGGGCGACGCGCTGGCGGGCTCGATCGACGGTGCATGGCTGGGCGGGCTTGCCGAGGTTGCGGGCGAGGACCTGCTCGACTGGGCGATCGAGACCATCCCTGCGATGCCCGCGGCGCCCGCGCGCCGGCTCGAGCCGGACGAGCTCGAGATCTACGGCTTCTCGCTGCTGCGCGAGCAGCTGCCGATGCCGCTGCGCGGCTATCTGCCGTGGCGCGCGGATCATCTGGCGCTGTCGTGTCCGCGCGAGGCGCTCGACACTTTCGTTGCCGCGGCGGTCGAGGCGGCGCACGCATGAGCTTCCTCGTGCTTCACGCCGATCGGCTGGCGACCGCGCTCACCGACGACCCCCTCGTGTCTGCGGACGATGTCGGCCGGATGCAGGATGCGCTGGCTTTGCTCGCCGAGGCGGGGCGGATCCGGGCGGGAACCGGCGAGACGATCGATGCCGCGCGCGAGGCGGCGCGGGCAGAGGGATTCGCGGCGGGGCGCGCCGAAGGACTCGCCGCGGCGGAGAGCGAGCGGCAGGCCGAGTTGTTCCGGATCGCGCTGCGCGACGGCGAATTGCAGCGCGAGCGGCAGAAGGACATTGCCCGCCTCGCGCTCGAGGTGGTCCGGCGGATCGCCGGCGAACTGGGCGACGGGACGATGGTGGCGGGGCTCGCCGAGCGTGCCGCGGCGCAGCTCGCGCCGGATACCATGGCTGTGGTGCGCGTCGCGCCGGGTGCGATCGAGGCGGCCCGCGAACGACTGGACGGGCGCAGCGGGCTGAGCGTCGAGGCCGATCCACTGCTCGCGGGGCAGGATTGCGTGATCGAGACTGCGCTCGGCCGCACCCACGCCGGGCTCGACACGCAGCTCGCGCAGATCGAGCGGATGTGGGAGGAAGCGCTCCATGGCTGACGGGCCCGCCAGCACGGTCGACCAATTGCTCGCCGGGCTCCAGCGCAGCCCAACGGTCGAACGGCGCGGGCGGTTGGTCGAAGTGCTCGGCACGACGCTCAAGGTGACGGGAATTGCGCCGCGCGTAGGCGATTTCTGCGAAGTGATCGAACCTTCGACCGGGCGCGTAGTGCCGGTCGAGGTGGTCGGAATCGCAGGGCAGGCGACGATCCTGACGCCGCTCGGCGACGTGCGCGGGCTTTCGGTCGATGCCGAAGTGATCGTGCGCAGCGGCGCGGATCTGGTGCCGTGGGGCGAAGGGCTGCTCGGTCGGGTGCTCGACGGTCGCGGCCGCCCGATCGACGGCAAGGGGGACCTTCCCGCCGATCTCAAACGGCGCCCGCTGCATGCGCCGGCACCACAGCCCATGGAGCGGGCGCTGATCGATGCGCCGCTGCCGACCGGGGTCCGCGCGATCGATACGCTGCTGACGCTCGGGCGGGGCCAGCGCCTCGGCGTGTTCGCGGCGGCAGGCGGCGGCAAGTCGACCTTGCTCGGCATGCTCGCGCGCTTCGCCGAGGCTGACGTGATCGTCATCGCATTGATCGGCGAACGCGGCCGCGAGGTGCGCGAGTTCATCGAGGACGCGCTGGGCGAGGACGGCCTGGCGCGCTCGGTGATCGTCTGTGCGACGTCTGACCGCGCGGCGATGGAGCGGGTGCGCGCGGCGCATCACGCGACGGCGGTCGCCGAAGGCTTCCGCAGCGAGGGGCGCAACGTGCTGTTGCTGATGGATTCAGTGACCCGCTTCGCCCGCGCGCTGCGCGAGATCGGGCTGGCGGCGGGCGAGCCGCCGGTGCGCCGCGGCTTTCCGCCCTCGGTCTTCGCCGAGCTGCCGCGTCTGTTCGAGCGCGCGGGCAACGACGCGACGGGATCGATCACCGGTATCTACACCGTATTGCTCGAGGACGAGGAAGGTGACGATCCGATCGGCGAGGAAGTGCGCTCGATCCTCGACGGGCATGTGATCCTGTCGCGGAAACTCGGCGCCGCGGGACATTATCCGGCGATCGACGTGCTCGCGAGTCTCAGCCGGCTGTTCCCCCGGCTCGCCACGCCGGCGCATCGCGAGGCGGCGACGCGGGTACGCGCGTTGCTCGCCAAGCATGCCGAGATCGAGTTCCTGGTGCAGGTCGGCGAGTATCGTGCCGGCGCCGATCCGCTCGCCGATCGCGCGATCGCGGCGAGGCCCGAGATCGACACGCTGCTGCGGCAGGACACCAGTCGGCCGGAGGACTTCCAGACCTCGCTGATGCTGCTGCGCGGAGTCGCCGGCTGATGCGCGGCGGCGATCAGCGGCGGCAGGCGCAGGTCCTCGTCCGGTTGCGCGAAGTTCGGATGCGGGGCGCCGCGGCGGCGCTTGCCGAGGCCCGTGCGGCGACCGCCGCGGCCGAGCGCGAGCGTGCCGAGGCCGATGCGGCTGCGGATGCGGCGGACGCCGCGATGGCGCAGGCGCGGACGGATCTGACGACCGACCCGGCAGAGGCGGAGCGGCTGCTTGCAATGGTCGATCGCAGCCAGTTCCGGCGCTCGGTGGCACGTAGTGCGCTCAACGACGCACGCGAGGCCGAGCGGCTCTCGTCCGAGGCCGAGGCCGAACGCCGCAAGGCGATGATCCTCGCCCGTGCCCGGCACGACCGGCTGGCCGAGCATGCCGGACAGGCGGTGCGGCGCTGGGCCCGAAGGCAGGAAGAGCGCACCGCGCTCGACAATATGGAGGCACGGAGGCGATCATGACCCGCGTCAGCTCCCCGCATGCGCAGCCGGTGCGCCAGTCGGCACAGGGGCCCGTGCCGGCTCGCGCCCAGCCCGCGCTTGCCGATATCCGGGCAATGAACGAGGCTTTGGGAAAGGCGAAGGCAAAACTGCAGGTAAAGGAGCAGCCAGCCGGCACCGCGCAGCAGAAACCGCTCAAGGGACTGGTGCAGCCCGAACGCCGAGGCGAGACGATCGTCCAGCAACGCGAGGCCTTTGGCGATTCGCGTGACACCGCGTTGCGTCAGGAGCGCGAGGCGCGCGAGCGGCAGGACGGGCTGTTCGGCTTTGCCGGCCATGCCCAGCCGCAAGCCATGGCAATGCTGGCAATGCCCGCCGCGCATGTAGATCCCGGTGCGTTCGCGCAGATGCTCGCCGATCTGTGGACGCGCGAGAACGGCAAGGGGACGAAGGAAGTCACCGTGACGTTCGGCGATCGGGCGTGGCCCGCCACCGGCGCGCGGTTGGTGCGCAACGCCGCGGGCACGCTCGACGTGGCGCTGCTGCTCGGCGACCGCGTGCCGCCCTATGACGGCACGCTGCGCGAGCTGGAGGCGCAGTTGCGCAATGCGGGAGTGAGGCTGGGTAGCCTGTCGACCGCGACGGCGTTCGGCTGAAGGCACCTTTCGGCTTCGAATGCGCTAGTTGGCGGAGTTCATGTTTGCCTTGATCAGCGTCACCACTGCAGGCGGGACCGGTGCCGCCCCGGCAGCGCGCGCGACCGCCGGCGGCCAGTTGCCGCGGGCCGCAGCCGCCCGCACTTCACGCACCGCGGGAACCGGATCGGGCCAGCCGAGCTTCTTCAGCCGTGCGGCCAATCGACGCTGCGCCTCGGCCTCTTCCGGGGACTCGGTGAGCATCGGCATTGTCGCGGCGCTGCCGAGATTGGCACCGCCGCTGTCGATCGCCCAAGGGTCGGCCCCGCGATCGAGCAGCAATTCGGCGATGCGGAAATGCTCCATGTCGAGCGCGGTGTGGAGCGGGCGGTTGCCGGTCGCCTCCATCACGTTCGGATCGGCGCGGAAATCGAGCAGCATGCGTACCGCGCCGAGCGAATTGAGCGCGATCGCGGTTCGCAACGGACCGCTCGGATTGCCCGCGGGATTGGGGTTCGCGCCCGCCGTGAGCAGACGGTGCGCGAGATCGGGGTCCTTCGCCCGCAGCGCCAGCCGGAGCGGAAGTCCCCGCTCCTCGACGCCATCGAGCAGCGCACCGCTGCGGATCAGCAGATCGACGGCGTCGGAGCGGCATGTCGCGAGCGCGACCGACAGCATCTCGTAATGCGCACCCACGCGACGGCGCGCCAGACCGGGGTCCCCGCGCAGCAATTGCGCGGCGCGGTCGATATCGCCGTCGAAAAGCGCCTCCGCGAAATTGCGGGCGGCTGCGCCCAGCCGCTGATCGGTCAGTGTATCGCGACGGGAAGGCAATTCGGTGCCCGGCGCGAAGCAATCGGCGCGCGCATCGCTTTCGCAGCCCATCGTCATGAGCGCGAGCGCGGGGCTGAACAGGAATATCTTTCGCACACGCCGCACTCTCTTCCTATCGCAGGCGGTGCGTCAACCGTTCAGCGGCCGGCTTGTGCCGCGGTTCCGGCGAGAACCCAGTCCATGCTGTGGCGGTCGACCGGGTTGATCGAATCCCACCAATGTGCGCCTTCGGGGCGGACATTGGGCAGATCGTGCTGTGTGCCATAGGCCTCGGGCAAGTCGACCACCGCCGCGCCGACGATCGCGCCGCCGCCGCCGATCAGCCCGCCGAGCCCGGCACCGATCATCCGGTCGCCGCCTTCCTGCAGCGTGGTCAGGATTTCGCCATGGACGCGGTAATTGTTGATCGAGGAGAGGCCGCGGCCGTTCGCCTGCGCGACTGCCTGCGCCTTCTCGATCGTGTTCTGGTGGAGGCCCGCGGCGTTGAACGTGTCAGCAGGGCGGCCCGAGGCAATCGCCGCCTCCGCCGCGAGGCCGCCGCCGAGCGAATGGCCGACCAGAGTCACATCGGCATCGGTGCGCGCGAGCTTCTTCCCGATCTCGAGCGCATTGGCATAATGCGTCGAATCCATGCCGAGGCCCTGCTGCGCATTGCTCTTCCAGTCGTCGCCGGACTGGCTGCCGCGGAAGACGACGGTGTAGCGCTCCGCACCCGCCTCGCCGCTGACATAGACGCGGGCGCGGAAACTGCTTTCGCCGGGTTGCTCTAGCATCTCCGAGGTGAGCCCGAGGCGCGCCAGATCGGCGTCGCTGGCGGCGCGATAGCCCGAAGGCGGGCTGGGCACGTCGTTATAGACGTCCTTGGCGAGCAGCGCGTTGGCGTGGACCTGCGCGAGATCGGGCGCATCGTTTGCCGCGAGGCGCGGCTCGGAAGGGGCGGTTGCGCCGGTGACCGGCGACAACGTCGCGAGATGCACGGGCTGAGCATCGGAAGCATTGCGCGCGACGGGAACAAACGGGACGACGGCGTCCTGATCGTTCGCGGCGCGCTGCTGGGGGGAGTCGACGCCATCGGCCCGGGGGGAGGTGGATGCCGATGGCGTCGTGTGCAGCGCCGGCGTGACACTCGGCGACTGCCAATCCGAACGATAGACTTCGGCGCCTCTCGATGCCGAGGGCGGCGTCGAAGGGGGAGTCGACGCAGTAGAAACGGGGGCTGCTCTGTTGACCTGCATCGCGCGCCGTCCTTCGATCGGATGTGCCGGAGATGCCGCGCCGGGGCCACGCGCGCCATAATCGATCCGATTATCGCGGCGCGCGTGCGCGCGGTGCATAGCTCCCTGCAAGAATGGGAGAGTTCGGCATGCTCGAGGCCGCGGGCGCCGCAGCAGGCGTAGCAAACCACATCAATCTGGATTCGCTCCTCGGGGGCAGTTCGGTCTCGATATCGGGAATGCGGATATCGATCGACGCGGGCGGTGCGGTGGGCAAGGCCGCGGAGGTCCGCTTCGATGCCACCGATCTCTACGGCGCCAAAGGCCCGCAGGCCGCGGACATTCGCCAGGACGCGCTCGGCGACTGCTATTTCGTCGCGACGCTGGGTGCGGTGGCGCGGCAGCAGCCCGATGCGATCCGCAACATGATCAGCTTCGATGCCGGAACCGGCAATTTCACGGTCAGGCTGCACGACAATGACGGCAATCCCCAGTCGGTGCAGGTCACTCAGGCCGAGCTGGAGGACAATCTCGCGCGGCAGGGCGGCTCGACCGCCGACAATAGCGGGCTTGATGGTCCGATCTGGCCGGCGGTTGCCGAGACCGCCTATGCGAAGATTCATGACAGCAACCCGGCGGACGGCCTGACCGAGGGCTATAACGCCATCGCCAATGGCGGCTGGCCGCAGGATGCGATGCAGGCGATCACCGGTGATCGAGGCGACGAGATCCGCTATTCGGAGGGTTTCTTCGAAAGCGAGAATTCGGCGCTCGATCGGATGGCGGGGCAAGTCGATGCCGCGCTCTCCAACGGCCGTCCGGTAACGTTGTGGACCGTCCCCGAGAACCGCAGCCTGTGGGACAAGATCCGCGGCAACGAAGGCACGCAGGATGGGCTGGTCGACAACCACGTCTACACTGTCGAGGGCATCCACAAGAATGCCGATGGCGAGTGGATGGTATCGGTGCGCAATCCGTGGAGCACCAACATGAACGTAGGCGAGGGGCGCGACACCGCGTCTCCGACGATGGAAGTGCCCTTGCGTACGCTCGCGGATACTGGCGGCGCCGAGGCCTTCACCGCGGGGCCTGCGCCGCGCTAAAGGGTTGAGCCGCCCGCGCAATGCGGGCAGGCTGGACTTCGAGGAAACCGTTGCTGAAAGCGCTGCTCTTGAGTCTACTCGCCTTTCTGGGCCTCGCCTCCGGGTTCGACGTTGCGTCGCTGCCCGCGCCGGCGGGCGCGCAGGCTGGCGCGGGGGCAGCGGAACGGCAGGCGCTGCACGCGCTTGTGCGGGACGTCTCGAAGGACGGAGTCACGATCGAGAGCGAGCGCCTGTTCACGGTGGGGAAGGACCTGCCCTGGAGCGCGATCGCCAAACGCATCGACAATCTGGCACGCCAGCGCGGCGTCAATTCCGTGGCATTGCCCGGCGCCGATCCCGGCAAGAAGCTAGCCCAGGCGTGGCGCGGCCGCGACGGGCGTGGTGTGCTGGTCGCGATGGTGGCATCGCCAACGGGTGGAACGGTCGCCTATTTCGCGGTCCGGTTTAAGGATAGTTGATCGGAGGTCGAACGCGCCACCGTCGGGTGGTGGCGGCTGACACCGGCATTTCGTGGCAATATTGAAAGCCCGGATCCGAATCGTAGCAGTGCCGGAAGCGGAAAACGCAGAGCGACGACGATCATCTCAAGGGCGCGGCGTCGGCAACGATATTGGATAGGTATCTGATACGTGCGTATCGGATCCAGCTAACGCACTGGAAACATGGTGACCCCTACGGGAATCGAACCCGTGCTTCAGCCGTGAAAGGGCCGCGTCCTAACCGCTAGACGAAGGGGCCATGCCGGAGCGTGGAACGGCCGGTTAGGCAAGGATGCGGCGCGGGTCAAGCTCCTCAATCGACCCAGGCCGCATCTTCGATGTGAAGTTCGGCCGCGGGCCGGCTGCCCCAGTCGTCGATCTTGGCCCGTCCGGCGAGCCAGAGCTTGCGGTGACGAGGGGCGGAGAGCAGGGCTGCGCCCAGCTCGGTCTCGGCCTGGCGAAAGGCGACCGCCTTGAGGCTGCGGCCGTCATCGCCCGCGACGATGACGCGGACGTGCCCGCCCGCGCCGACGACGTCCGCCTTGAGCACCGTGATCGGCCCCGCGACGACGCGCGGGGAGGGCCAGCCCATGCCATAGGGGCCACCGGCCTCCATTGCGTTCACCAGCTCCGGATTGACCCCACCGGGGGACAGCACGGCATCGAGCAGCAAGGCGCGCTCGCCCATCGCCGCAGCGACTCGCTCCGACAGCCGCTCCTCGAGGAATTGGGCCAGGGCCTCGATCCGTTCCTCGTCGATGGTGACTCCGCACGCCATCGCATGGCCACCACCAGCGTGAAGCAGGCCCGAGTCCTTGGCGGCAAGCACCGCCGCGCCGAGATCGACTCCCGGGATCGAGCGCCCCGATCCCTTGCCGATGCCGTCCTCGCCCAGCGCGATGACGATTGCCGGGCGGCCGAGCTTCTCCTTTAGCCGGCCAGCGACGATGCCGATCACGCCGGGGTGCCAGCCGCGGCTCGCGACGACCACCACTGCGCGATTGCCCTTCGCCAGGCAGAGGTCTTCGGCCGTGGTCTGGACCTGCGCTTCGATTGCGCGGCGTTCCTCGTTGAGGATGTTGAGTTCCTCGGCGATGGCGCGTGCTTCGTCGGGATCGCGCGTGGTCAACAGGCGGACGCCCAGGTCCGAGCGCCCGACGCGGCCGCCGGCATTGATTCGCGGCCCGAGTGCGAAGCCGAGATCGGTGCACGTAGGCGTGCGCGTGAGGCGTGACGCCTCGATCAATGCGTTCAGGCCGACGTTGCGGCGCTGCGCCATCACCTTCAGCCCCTGTGCGACGAACGCGCGGTTCAAGCCCCTCAGCGCCGCGACATCGGCGACGGTCCCCAGCGCGACGAGGTCGAGCAGGTCCAGCAGGCGGGGCTCCGGGCGCTCCTTGAAATAGCTTCGTGCGCGCAGGCTGCGGATCAGCGCGGCGCCGAGGACGAACGCTACTCCCACCGCCGCAAGATGCCCGTGCGCCGCCCCCTCCGTCTCGTCGAGCCGGTTCGGATTGATCACGGCATAAGCGACGGGGAGTTCGGCGGCGCATTTATGATGATCGCAGACGATCACGTCCGCGCCCGCATCGTGCGCCATTGCCAAAGCCTCGAAGGCCTGTGCGCCGCAATCGACCGTGACGATCAACCGCGCGCCCTCATTGTGCAGCCGCACCAGCGCCTCGCCCGAGGGGCCATAGCCTTCCATCAAGCGGTCGGGGATATAGGGCCGCGCCTCGAGCCCGAGATCGCGCAGCAACAGGACGAGCAGTGCCGCCGACGTGGCACCGTCGACGTCATAGTCGCCGAAGATCGCGACCTGCTCGCGCGCTTCGACCGCGTCGGCGAGCCGCTCGGCCGCCTTGTCCATGTCCCGGAAGATCGACGGATCGGGCATGAAGGCCCGGATGCTGGGCGCGCGATGGTCGTCGATCGCTTCGCGCGGGCAGCCGCGCGTGAGCAGCAACTGGGTCACCAGATCGTCGGGCGCAAAGGAGGGATCACGCGCGTCCGCCGCCAGTCCACGCCATCGCCAGGGCTGGCCGAGGATCGAGCGGTGGATGTTGAGAACGGGTGACATACGGCCGTTCTGGTCGTCGCGGTGCTGCTTGTCGAGAGGCGGGTCCCCCAGGCAGACCTATTCGGGCGCCGCCAGCGGTGCGGCGCGCTTTTCGGCGGCGATGCGATCGGCGTAGCTGCGCGCCATGCTCTGGTGCGCGAGGCGGGCCGGGGTGGACGCCGCGGCGGCGGCACGGGCAATGGCGTCTGCGTGTCGGCGACTCAGATAGTCGAGGTCCATGGCAAGCTCCTGGGTGCTGGTAAGCGGGAGCACAGTCCTGTCTCTCAGCCATCGGCGCTTACGAACAGCTTGCCGATGGTGAGTCGCACCCTAGCACGGGAGCCGGGCCTTGCCGAGTCCAGAGAGACCCCTACTCCACGCCCAGGGCGATCGCGGCGCGGGCCTGGGCGGCGCCTTCGCGGACGGCGCGGCCGCGCTCGGTGCGCTCCTGGCGCTCGGCCATCTGGGTCCAGGCCTGGGCGGCGCGCAGGTTGCGCTCGCGGACATTTTCGAGCGTCGCGCTGTCGGCGTCGGCCTGTGCCTTTTCGGCCTGGGCGCGATAGGTGTTTACGAGATCGGCCATCGAATGCTCCGGAAACGAGGAAAGGGAAGCGCGGCGCCCCGGGCCCGAACGGGCGGGGCGCCGCGGCGTTCCTTATTCGCCCGCCTGGAGGTTGACCGCGGCCATCTTGCCCTTCTTGTCGGGCTCGAGATCGTAGGTCACGCGCTGGTTCTGGTTGAGCGTGCGCAGGCCTGCGCGCTCGACGGCGGTGATGTGGACGAACGCGTCCGGGCCGCCATTGTCGCTGGCGATGAAGCCATAGCCCTTGTCGGCGTTGAAGAATTTGACGGTGCCCTGCTGGGTCATGGAATAGTTCCTTCTATGATCGGCGCGCCCCGTACGGGCGGACCTCGTGCTGCGGAGGCGAGGAGAAGGAAAAAAGGAGCCGCAAAGCGCCAAGTGACCGTCTGATTGCGACTGTAGCCGCCGCTATATGCGCGCTCCGGCCCGAAATTACAAATCCAGGCCCGCCGCGGCGGGGATTTGCGGGAATTCTCGCGCTCAACTTTGCCCTTTTCGCGCCGAACCGTTTCGGAATTTACGCGTGCGGGAAATCGTCTTGGAGAAATCTGCGCGGACTCGAATATTCCGGACGAAACGGGCCAGCGCAGATCCTGCGCGGCAAAAGGGAAAGCCCGGTCAGGGCACGGCAACTGCCGCGCCCCGGTGGCTTCGCTCAGCCGAGCACTTCGCGAACGGCGGCGCGGGCGATTTCGCGCGGGCACGGCTCGATCGGGAAGAGGCGGCGATGTGCGGGGATGAATGCGTCGAAGGCCTTCTTGGCGCCTCGGGTAATCTGGGTGTCTTCGATATTGGTGAAAAAGTTCATTCTGTATCCAGTTGGAGTTGTTCGGATCGCCCTGCGCGGCGCTGGCGCCGGCCGGATGTGCGGAAGATGCGGGAGACCCGAGGGTCACGCCGGAGTCCGCACGCGGATAAAGGACGAAAGGCGCCGGAGTTCCCCGGATTCCCGGGAGAAATAGCCGCAATGCGGCGGGCGTCTGAGGGTAATGTAGGAGGCGGACGCGTGGATAACAAGCGGGGTGCCCAATAAAGGAAGAGATCAGGGGTTCACGCGGAGACGCGGAGGCGCGGAGGATGTGGTCCGCGCGGCACGGTTCGAGGCTCCGGCAGCGGCAGGAAAAGCGGTGGCGTGACGGGAACTGCCGCTGCGCGGCGAGAGCCTCATCCTTTTCTTTCCTCCGCGCCTCCGCGCCTCCGCGCGAACCACGATCTTCTTCTTTCTTCTTCTTCATCCCGCAGCGCGGAGACTCCCCCTCTCCCCGCAAGCGGAGAGAGGGAGAAGAAAGGGTCAGTCCTTGAGGCTGGCCGGGACCGTCCCGCCGTTCTTGGCGAGCTCCTGCATCACGGCCTTGTGGAGCCAGATGTTCATTTCCGCCGATCCGTCCTTGGCGCCGGTATAGCCGAGCTCGGTGGCGAGCTCCTTGCGGTTGTCGAGGCTCGAATCGAGGCCGACCAGCTTCATCAGGTCGACGATCGAGGTGCGCCAGTTGAGATCGGCGGAACCGCGCTCGGTCTCGAAGGCCATCAATGCCATCTCGACATCGACCGGGCCCGCAGGCGCGGCGGGCTGGGCAGGCGCGGGCTGCTGCATCTGCGGCATCGCGGAAGGCTGCTGGGCGGGAGCGGGCTGGGCGGGCGCAGGCTGGGGCGCGGCGGCGGCCTTGCCGAAGATCGCGTCCTTGATCTTGCCGAAGATGCTCATGGGAGACTCCTGAAAATCGGGCGCACGCGCGCACCCGTGCGGCAACGCACGAAAGGGCGTGGGTGTTCGCGGCGCGCGCGATATTCATTGCCCCCATTCATTGCCCATCGTCGGGAGGCGGCGCCGCGGCGTCGGGCAGAGCGGCGGAATCGAGGCTTGCCGCATCATCGCCGTCGCCGGGATACGCATCACCCTCCGGCGCGTCGTCGGGCAGGAAGCCGAAGAAGCGGTCGCGCGCGCGGCTCTCGACGATCTCGCGCGCGGCGACATAGGTGCGGTGCTCGGCGTCCCAGGCGGCCTCTTCCTCCTCGCTCAGCGTGCGCGAATAGCCGTCATCCCCATATTCGCCGTCCTCCTCGCCGAAGAAATCCTCGGGCGGAGGAAAGTGCGTGCGCCATCCCTCCTCGACATCGTCCCACCAGACCGGCTCGTTCGGATCGGGATCGAGCGCAGCCGGTTGACGAAGTTGACCATTGCCATCGCGCGAGTCTTCCGGGGCGGGCGGCGCGGGCGTGGCGAACTGGACCAGCCCCGCCGCTTCGGCGCGGACCCATTGCTCGCCGGTCCAGCTCGCGCGGGCGGCGGGATCGAGATCGCTGGTGTCGACCGGCTCGGCGAGATCGGTGTGGGTGCGCAGCCATTTGTCGGCGCGGGCGAGCGCGCGGATCGGGGCGAGATCGTCCTCGGTGGCGGCTTCGGCGCGCACGCCGAGGAACAGGCCGGCGCGGGCCGGGCCGCCGTCGCGCCCGATCAGATCGAGATATTGAGCGAAGTCGGCGGCGACCAGCCGCGCGGCGGCATGGCTCGGATCGGCGCGCGTGGCATCGGCCACGCGGTCCATCCGGGCGAGCATCGCCGCGCCGAGCCGGTTGTCGTGGCGGTGGCGCTCGGTGATCCTGCCGTCGGGATGGGTGATGGTTTCGACCACGCCGTTCAGCACGCGATCGAGCATTTCGTCGGCGAGCCGCTCGCGCCCGAGGATCAATGCCCCCTGCCAGCCGAGCGCGAACCCCGCCCCGCGCGCCGCGCGGCGCAGCGCATAGGCCGATTGCGTCGACATGCCGACGACGCGGCAGGCATAAGTGATGCTGTGCCCTTCGGAGATGGTGCGCAGGAACATGGTCTGCTTGTCGGGGGTCCAGCCGTCATAGCGGGCCTCGGCCGGGCCGAAGCTATAGGTCGCGGCGGGTTCGGCGGGGTCGGGGCAAAGGAACTGGGTCTCGGCGTTCATTGCGTCCTCCTGTATGCGTGAGGACTCGCCAGATATGCCGGGAGGGGGTTTGTAGGAAAGCGTTTTGTTCGCTGTTTGTTCTTTTTCTCGCGGGGTGTGACTTTCGCGCCTCTATCGTCATCCCGGCCCTGGGCCGGGATCCACTGGGTGGCGGGGCGAGAAGCTCGAGCCGCTTGTCCTTCGTTGGCGGCACGGTGGACCCCGGAACAAGTCCGGGGTGACGAAGAAGAAGATTGGTTCGCGCGGAGGCGCGGAGGCGCGGAGGGTGGCAGTGCCCGGTGAGAGCGCTACGCCACTCACCTGTCATCCCGGCCTTGGGCCGGGATCCACCGGGCGGCCAGGCGAGAAGCTGGAGGCGCTTATCCTTCCGTGGCGGCGCAGTGGACCCCCGGGAACAAGTCCGGGGTGACGAAGAAAATCGGTTCACGCGGAGGCGCGGAGAGAAGAGTCAGGGATATTGCTGTCGTGCGTGAAGAACGCTGAGCACCTCGATCGCGTCGGTCACACGATAGACGAGGATGTAGTTGGGGTGGACGATGGCCTCGCGCGTGCCGGGAACACGGCCGGGGCGGTGGAGGTGCGGATGGTCGGGCAGGCGATCGGCAGTGTGCTGTATGGCATCGCCGAGGCGCAGCGCGGCGGCTGGCCGGCGTTCTGCGATGTAGTCGATGATGTCACGCAGATCCTGACGCGCCTCCGGGCGCCAGATGACCGCGAGCTTCACTTGGCCTGGTGGCGCTCGATGATCGCCCGCATCTCGGCCATGACTTCTTCATGCGGGATGCCGGGCTCCCTGGATGCCATCGCCTTCTCGACCTTGGCGCGGAACCAGGCGTCATGCGCCTCGGCGTCTTCGCTGGTCGCGAATTCGGACTCGATGGGCGAGAGCTTGGTCATGCGGGGAATATAGCGCGATAGGGGTGGGGAAGGAAGGTCGGCGGCGCTGCAGATGCGTGCGCCGGGGGAGGCGGTGTGGACGAAGTATATGTGCTTGGTGGGAGATGCAGGGGTGTGGCGGCGGTGTGGGCGGTAGAAGGCGGATAGAGGTGATTTAGTAAACTGTCACCGTGACCCGAGGAAAACGCATCGCTTTCAAAGTGCGTTTAAGACTCTAATGTAATGGGGATCTCTTAGGTACTTCAGCAACTGCGTGCGCATTCCGTTCTTCGTTGCCGGCAAGAGGTTTGGAGCAGACATAACTGAAATTGCAACCAAGAATCTCTGCAAAGAATACGTAGTCATATTGCGTCCGTTCAATATATATAGCCTGACATCGGAAGGTATATTATTAGTGCAAGACCTAAGATCACGCAGTGCATTTAAGACAGAAAGAGCTGATCTAAAACTGTGACGTTCCAGCTCACCTTGTAGCCAAGATATTGACTGCCTGCTTCTAAATTTCCCGCTCGATGCGGCTACTTGCCTGGATAAAAATTCCGAGTGGCGCCACACATCACCAAATTCAATAATGAACTCTCTTAGGCGTTTTTGAGTGGAGTATTTGCTTATCATCCAAAGTGCAGCCAGGAATCTAAAGGTATCGCGGTTGATATAGTCCTTGTGTGCCATTCTCTCCGTGAGTTTCTTCATGGATCGGAAAAGAGGGGTAACCGGGGCAATTTCCCAGTCCGTCAAGAGCTTCGCGATTTGACACATTGACGCGTCATCAAGCGCGTTCCCTCCAAACAAATAGTTCCCGATAGCGGTAAGCATCTTTTGGCTAGGCGATAAGGCTCCAGCGTAACGATAAACACTATCTCGCAAGCCGGGATCGCTGGCAAAATGCTGGAAGCAATATTCAATAGCGTACTCTGATTTAATTTGTTGAAAAAATCCAATGTATCTCTTAATTATCTTGTCGTGGTGACCGTATTTTTCTCTTACGATAAATTTATCGAAGGAAGTCTTAAGCTTAGTTTCTATAGCTAAAGTTGATTTTTTTCCTTTTAAATTTTTGTCAATTTGTGCCTTTATTCGATCTAGGTATTCGTTCTCTCTTTGATAAAAGAACCGCCGAGCCTGAGGAGCTGAAAGTATCTTTGTTTTTCCTGAGTTCAACCGGATCCCACGCATCTGCAAAAGTATATCGAGGTCTCGCAGGCAGGTTTTTCCGACCTCGAGGCTCTCTACAGCAAAGGTAATGTCATCCACCCAGCGTACAAAGTTATCGTTGGTGCGCTCTTTTAAAAATGCATCTATCTCGAATAGATAAATATGCGCAAGAAGGCGGGGAGCATCAAATTGAACTTGTGGAAGGCCGATACGACTTGAGGGAAGGTAGTCCGGTCGCCAACATATGCTATCTAATACATCGAATAGAACATCTAGAATAACTTCTTCCATTCCATCGAATGTGGATATTATATTTCTCAAATGAGAATAATGAATGTTATCGAAGTACGTAGCAATGTCAGTAGTTACGACCCAGTCATGAGCGCTGGCCACCTGAAATCTTAGGCGAGAAAATTTCCGCCATTGTTTGAACCAGATGTAATCTTTTCCAAACGTAAATGTCCCGCTTAGATTCTGATGACTTCTGCTGAAGAAGGCATTCTTGGACGGCTGTTTTAAGGCGGCCTTAGGTATGATGCTTTCTACAATGCACTGTAGAACGACAGCATCTTCAGGGCTAGGTGTTACAACAGTCCTGCAAACGCCGAGTGATTTTTCAAGTTTCGTCGGAATGGAGTTTGCCGGTTTGTAACGACCGTTCAAAATAGCGGTTTGCAGATCCGCGAACCGTTCATCGCGTGCCCAGTGGAAATCATTGTAGTCGAATAGGTCGAGTATTTCTTGGTCGCGAAGGCCTGAGCGAACGTAATCCTTCCAAGCGATGAGCATTCTGTCGGCGGAAAATACGGCTTTTAAAGCCTTTTGACGCGCCTCCAGCCGAGGTGTGTGAAGCCCGGCAAAGTTTGACGTCGGAGGAGCTGTCATCCAGGCAGTTAAACTACGGAATTAGCTCTGATGGCAACAGGCAGTGAAATGCTTGGTTTGGAGGACTTACTCCGCCGCCACGCTCTCCCGAACCTTCCCCCGCTCCAGCAACGGCGCGAGATACTTCCCCGTAAAGCTCCGCGGCTCCTTCGCCACTTGCTCGGGGGTGCCCTCGGCGACCACTTCGCCGCCCTTGACGCCGCCTTCCGGCCCCAGGTCGAGGATCCAGTCGGCGGTCTTGATGACGTCGAGATTGTGCTCGATCACCACCACGGTGTTGCCCTGCTCGACCAAGGCGTGGAGGACTTCGAGGAGCTTGCGGACGTCCTCGAAATGGAGGCCGGTGGTGGGCTCGTCGAGGATGTAGAGCGTCTGGCCGGTGGCGCGGCGGGCGAGTTCCTTGGCGAGCTTGACGCGCTGCGCCTCGCCGCCGCTGAGGGTGGTCGCCTGCTGGCCGACCTTGACGTAGCCGAGGCCGACTTCGGCGAGCATCGCCATCTTGTCGCGGATCGGGGGGACGGCCTTGAAGAATTCGTGCGCGTCCTCGACGGTCATGTCGAGCACGTCGGCGATGCTCTTGCCCTTGAACTTCACTTCCAGGGTTTCCCGGTTGTAGCGCTGGCCGTGGCAGACGTCACAGGTGACGTAGACGTCGGGGAGGAAGTGCATCTCGATCTTGAGCAGGCCGTCGCCGGTGCACGCCTCGCAGCGGCCACCCTTGACGTTGAAGCTGAAGCGGCCGGGCTTGTAGCCGCGCGCCTGCGCCTCGGGCAGGCCGGCGAACCAGTCGCGGATCTGGGTGAAGGCGCCGGTATAGGTGGCGGGGTTGCTGCGCGGGGTGCGGCCGATCGGGGACTGATCGATGTCGATCACCTTGTCGAGATGCTCGAGCCCGGTGATCTTGTCGTGCTTGCCGGCGAGGATGCGGGCGCCGTTCAGCTGGCGCGCGGCGGCGGCGTAGAGCGTGTCGATCGTGAAGCTCGACTTGCCCGATCCCGAGACGCCGGTGATGCACGTGAAGGTGCCGAGCGGGATGCTCGCGGTGACGCCGGTCAGGTTGTTCGCGGTGGCGTTGTGGACGGTGAGCTTCTTGCCCGAGCCCTTGCGGCGCTTGGGCGGAAGGGGGACCTCGCGGCGGCCGGTGAGATAGTCGGCGGTGATGCTGTTCTCGTTGGCGAGCACGTCTTCGAGGCTGCCGTGCGCGACGACCTCGCCGCCATGGACGCCGGCGCCGGGGCCCATGTCGATGACGTAATCGGCGGTGCGGATCGCGTCCTCGTCATGCTCGACGACGAGGACGGTGTTGCCGAGGTCGCGGAGCCTCTTCAGGGTCGCGAGCAGCATGTCGTTGTCGCGCTGGTGGAGGCCGATGCTCGGCTCGTCGAGGACGTAGAGCACGCCCGAGAGGCCCGAGCCGATCTGCGACGCTAGGCGGATGCGCTGGGATTCGCCGCCCGAGAGGGTGCCGCTGGTGCGATCGAGGTTGAGATAGTCGAGGCCGACATTGTTGAGGAAGCCGAGGCGCTCGTCGATCTCCTTGAGGATCGCGCGGGCGATCTCCTTGCTCTGCGGGGTGAGCTGGTCGGGGAGGGTGGCGAAGAAGGCGAGCGCGTCGACCACCGAGAGGCGGGTGACGCTGGAGATGTCGCGCATAGCGACCTTGACCGCGAGCGCCTCGGGCTTGAGGCGGGCGCCGTGGCAGACTTCGCAGGGGTGCGAGGCCTGGTACTTGCTGAGCTCCTCGCGCATCCAGGCGGACTCGGTCTGGAGCATGCGGCGGTTGAGGTTGCCGATCACGCCTTCGAACGGTTTCCGCACGTCGTAGGACTTGCGGCCGTCGACGAAGGTGAGGGTGACGGGCTTGCCGCGGGTGCCGTGGAGGATCGCGTAGCGGTGCTCCTCGGGCAGATCGGACCACTTCGTGTCGAGGCTGAAGCCGAACTCGCGGGCGAGGCTGCCCAGGACCTGCATGTAATAGGGGCTGGGCGGGTTGGACTTGGCCCAGGGGACGATCGCGCCCTTCTTGATCGTGAGATCGTGATTGGGGACGACGAGGTCCTCGTCGAACACCAGCTTCTCGCCGAGGCCGTCGCACGCCGGGCAGGCGCCCTGGGGGGCGTTGAACGAAAAGAGGCGGGGCTCGATCTCGGCGATGGTGAAGCCCGAGACGGGGCAGGCGAACTTCTCGGAGAAGACGATGCGATTGGGCGGGATGCCGGCGCCCTTCATCGCGCCCGCATCGGCGGCCTCTTTCTCGCGGCCGGGGACGACGCCGTCGACGAGGTCGACATAGGCGAGGCCCTCGGCGAGCTTGAGTGCCTGTTCGAAGCTCTCCGCCAGGCGCGTGGCGATTTCGCCGCCGACCACGAGGCGGTCGACCACCACCTCGATGTCGTGCTTGTACTTCTTGTCGAGCGCGGGGGCGTCCTCGATCAGGTAGGTCTCGCCGTCGATACGGACGCGCTGGAAGCCGGCCTTCTGCCACTCGGCGAGCTCTTTCCGGTACTCGCCCTTGCGGCCGCGGACGACGGGGGCGAGGAGGAGCAGGCGGGTGCCCTCGGGGAGCGCCAGCACGCGGTCGACCATCTGCGACACCGTCTGCGCGGCGATGGGCAGGCCGGTCTCGGGCGAATAGGGGATGCCGACGCGCGCCCAGAGCAGGCGCATATAATCATAGATCTCGGTGACCGTCGCGACGGTCGAGCGCGGATTGCGGCTGGTGGTCTTCTGCTCGATCGAGATGGCCGGGCTGAGACCCTCGATATGATCGACATCGGGCTTCTGCATCAGCTCGAGGAACTGGCGCGCATAAGCCGAGAGCGACTCGACATAGCGGCGCTGCCCCTCGGCATAGATGGTGTCGAAGGCGAGGCTCGACTTGCCGGAGCCGGACAGGCCGGTGATGACCGTCAGCGTGTCGCGGGGGATGTCGATGTCGACGCCCTTGAGGTTGTGCTCGCGCGCGCCGCGGACGGAAATGTGAGTCAGCATGCGGTAAATTGTTCCAGATTTGTTCTCGATCCGCAAGCGGGGCCGCGGCCAACGCTACGAAAACGCGAAATGGGAAGCGGCACCGCGCTGCGCAACCCGGACCGCGTCCGGCCGCCGGAGCGCCTCACCTGCCGAAAGGCGCAGGTTTATCATCCATTTGAAGCTGGCGTTTTAGATAATGGAGGATAGAGATGGGGCTTTCGAGTGGGGGCGGAAATGGCAGTTATAACGGGCACGTCGGCCAACGATTATATCCAGGGCACCGAAGGCGACGATACGATCTCCGGCGGCGAGGGCGATGACGTCATCTTCGCCTATGGCGGCGCGGACACGGTGAAGGGTGACGGCGGAAACGACTACATAGTCGGCGGCCTCGGCGACGACGACCTCGATGGCGGCGATGGCAATGACGAGATTTCCGGCCTCGAAGGCAATGACATCATCGCCGGCGGCGATGGCATGGACAAGCTGCGTGGGGGGCTAGGCAACGACATCATTTCGGGGGGAGGCGGAGCGGACGAAATCGAGGGCGATACAAGCCTCGGTTCCGCGAGTGGTGGGGCCGATCAGCTCAGCGGTGGTGAGGGCAACGATCAAATATGGGGCCACGGGGGCGATGACCAGCTATATGGAGACGGAGGCAACGACACTCTCAGGGGCGGCCACGGCAGCGACATACTCGAAGGCGGCGATGGCGATGATCTGCTGAGCGGTTATGGGGAGGAGAGCTATGGCGTCGACAGCGACATCGACACGCTTTCCGGAGGCGCGGGCAATGACCAGCTGACCGTCGGATATGGTGACAGCGCGGATGGCGGCGTCGGCAGCGACACGATCTACCTAGATTTCTACAATGGTTCCGCGGGCGTGTCGGCCGATTTGCGTCAACTGGCGAATAACGGCTCGATTCAGATCGGCGGCGGATTGATAACGAATGTAGAAATCGTCGCAGGGATCAGCCTGACCGCCTTTGACGACATCATCGTTGCCGGTCCGATCGCACCCGGAGTGGTGGGGATATCCATCAGTGGTTGGGGCGGCAACGATCACCTGACGGAAAGCGCCGGCACCGATTCGATCTACGGCGGGGACGGTGACGACGTGATTATCGGCGGCACCGGATACAATGCCGCGGTTTACCCGTCGACGGATCGTCTGATGGGAGAGAACGGCAACGATACCATTTACGTGCGCGACGATGGCGCCCTGGTGTCGGGGGGCTCTGGCGACGATATTGTTTATGGGGGGGCCGCGGCTGATGAGATCAGCGGTGACAGTGGCCATGATCAGCTGTTTGGCGGCGGTGGCAACGACGGAGTCTCGGGCGGGGATGGCGATGACCGCATCGAAGGCGGCGACGGCAACGACACGCTGATCGGCAATCGCGGCAAGGACGACTTGAGCGGTGGTGACGGCGACGACACGATCTTCGGCGGCAACAATCAGGTCGATGACAACGAGACCGATCGGATCTTCGCTGGCGCCGGAGCAGACACGATCTGGGCGAGCGCGGGTGACACGATCGACGGCGGCGCCGGGCTGGACACGCTGCATTTCGCTGCGCGGCTGACACAGGGAATATCCGCCGACTTCACCGTGGGACCTGTCACGATCGCCGGGGGCAGCATCAGCGGAATAGAGGCTATTCCTCTGTTGTTGCTAAGCGATGCGGATGATCGGCTGGTGCTCGGCTTCACCGGTGCTGCGGGCGGGAGCGAAATCGATGCTGCGGGCGGAAATGACTTTGTTGTCGGAACCGCTGGCACCGACCGCCTCAGCGGCGGCATCGGCGACGACATGCTCGACGGCGGGGCTGACAACGACTGGCTCGACGGCGGCAATGGCAACGATGTCCTGAGCGGCGGTGCCGGCATGGACTTCCTCAGGGGCGGCGCGGGTAACGACACGGCCGACTATTCCGGCAATTTCGGCAGCATCATCGTCGATCTCGCGGCGGGCGCGGGCTATTGGAATTACGCCGAAGGCGACAGCCTGACGGGTATCGAGAATGTCACCGGTACCGACTTCGACGACTGGCTTTCAGGGGATGCGAACGCCAACCTTCTCGATGGTGGCGCCGGCAATGATTCGATCAGCGGCGCAGATGGCGCGGACATCCTCCACGGCGGCGCGGGTTCGGACGTGCTCAACGGCGGCGCGGGGATCGACACCGCCGATTACAGCGGCAATTTCGGCGCGGTCATGGTCAGTCTCGCGGCCGGCGTCGGCGCGTGGAACTACGCCGAGGGCGACAGTCTGATCGGCATCGAGAATCTCGTCGGGACCAGCTTCAACGACATCCTGACCGGCGACGCGGGCACCAACCTGCTCCACGGCGGGGCGGGGGCGGATGTGCTCTCGGGCGGCGCGGACGTGGACACGGCGGACTATGCGGGCGATTTCGGTGCGGTGGTCGTCAATCTGGAGGCGGGCGTCGGCGCGTGGAACTATGCCGAGGGCGACAGCTATTCGGGCATCGAGAACGTCGTCGGCACCAGCTTCAACGACGTGCTGCAGGGTGACGGTGCGAACAACCGGCTGACCGGCGGCGGCGGGGCGGACACGCTGGCCGGCGGCGGCGGGATCGACACGGTCGACTATTCGGCCAACTATGGCGCGGTCTGGGTCGACCTGGCGACCGGCGAGGGCTTCTGGAACGACGCCGAGGGCGACCGGTTCTTCGGGATCGAGAACGTCCAGGGCTCGGCCTGGGGCGACTATCTGGTCGGCAATGGCGGGACCAACGCGCTGTACGGCGGCGGCGGCAATGACCTGCTCGCCGGTGGCGCGGGCGCCGACTTG
>NZ_JOOE01000004.1:672500-674796 GCF_000712135.1 Sphingomonas sp. UNC305MFCol5.2 | reverse complement strand
CGACCTTGGTTGCGGGAGCAGGATTTGAACCTGCGACCTTCAGGTTATGAGCCTGACGAGCTACCGGGCTGCTCCATCCCGCGCCATGGGCGCGACCGGAGGTCGCTTAACTTGTGAATGGGTTTTTGCTGATTTGCGTTTCGCACGGGCTGCAATGCCTGGCGACGACCTACTCTTCCATCGCTTGAGCGATAGTACCATCGGCGCTGTCTGGTTTCACGGCCGAGTTCGGGATGGGATCGGGTGGTTCACAGACGCCATAGCCACCAGGCAATGGAGCCCGTGCGACGGGCAGCCTGGGCTGCCCTTTGGGCGCAAATCAGGGTTTCAAATCGATACCGTGCACACGGGTTTGAATAAAGCTGCGACTGGATCATCCGACCAGAATGTCAGCCAGAGCTGTCATTGATGGTGGAACTCTCAAGCGCGAATAGGACAATTAGTATCGGTTAGCTCCATGCGTTACCGCACTTCCACATCCGATCTATCAAGGTCGTGGTCTTCGACCGTCCTAAGAAATCTTATCTCGAGGGAGGCTTCCCGCTTAGATGCTTTCAGCGGTTATCCCGTCCATACATAGCTACCCAGCTGCGCCGTTGGCACGACGACTGGTACACCAGAGGTATGTTCAACCCGGTCCTCTCGTACTAGGGTCAACTCCTCTCAAATTTCGACGCCCACGGCAGATAGGGACCAAACTGTCTCGCGACGTTCTGAACCCAGCTCACGTACCACTTTAATTGGCGAACAGCCAAACCCTTGGGACCTGCTCCAGCCCCAGGATGTGATGAGCCGACATCGAGGTGCCAAACAACCCCGTCGATATGAGCTCTTGGGGGTTATCAGCCTGTTATCCCCGGCGTACCTTTTATCCGTTGAGCGATGGCCCTTCCACGAGGGACCACCGGATCACTATGACCGACTTTCGTCTCTGCTCGACTTGTCAGTCTCGCAGTCAGGCTGGCTTATGCCATTGCACTCTAACAGCCGGTTTCCAACCGGCCTGAGCCAACCTTCGCGCGCCTCCGTTACTCTTTAGGAGGCGACCGCCCCAGTCAAACTACCCGCCACAGAGGGTCCCAGCACCGGATGACGGTGCGTGGTTAGACATCAGAAAACAACAGGGTGGTATTTCACATTGTGGCTCCACACTGGCTGGCGCCAATGCTTCAAAGCCTCCCACCTATTCTACACAGTTCCTTCCTAATGCCACTCTGAAGCTGCAGTAAAGGTGCACGGGGTCTTTCCGTCTAACCGCGGGTACTCCGCATCTTCACGGAGAATTCAATTTCGCTGAGCATGTCCTGGAGACAGTGGGGAAGTCGTTACGCCATTCGTGCAGGTCGGAACTTACCCGACAAGGAATTTCGCTACCTTAGGACCGTTATAGTTACGGCCGCCGTTTACCTGGGCTTCATTTCGGAGCTTGCACCCCTCCACTTAACCTTCAGGCACCGGGCAGGCGTCAGACCCTATACGTCGTCTTGAAGCCGACTTAGCAGAGCCCTGTGTTTTTGCTAAACAGTCGCTACCCCCTGGCCTGTGCCCCCTTGAACTGCTTGCGCAGAACAAGGGCCTCCTTCTTCCGAAGGTACGGAGGCAATTTGCCGAGTTCCTTCAGGACACTTCTCTCAAGCGCCTTGGTATACTCTACCTGACCACCTGTGTCGGTTTCGGGTACGGTCTATACGGTGGGGCTATTTCCCGGGACCTCTTCGAAGCACGATCAATCCGATAAGATCGTACAACACACGAGATCCGTCACACACCACCAGGCCCACGAATATTAACGTGGTTCCCATCGACTACCCCCTTCGGGCTCGTCTTAGGGGCCGGCTCACCCTGCGCGGATTAGCCTTGCGCAGGAACCCTTGGTCTTTCGGCGAGAGGGCATCTCACCCTCTTTATCGCTACTCATGTCTGCATTCGCACTTCCGATACCTCCACAGCCCATTACCAGACTGCTTCACAGGCTTACGGAACGCTCCGCTACCACGTGATCTTGCGATCACATCCTAAGCTTCGGTGCATCACTTTAGCCCCGTTACATCTTCGCCGCAGGAACCCTTGTTTAGACCAGTGAGCTGTTACGCTTTCTTTAAAGGATGGCTGCTTCTAAGCCAACCTCCTGGTTGTTTTGGGATTCCCACATGCTTTCCCACTTAGTGATGACTTGGGGACCTTAGCTGTAGGTCAGGGCTGTTTCCCTTTTGACGACGGACCTTAGCACCCGCCGTCTGTCTCCCGGATAGTACTCATAGGTATTCGGAGTTTGGTTAGGTTTGGTAGATCTCGC
>NZ_JOOE01000004.1:2500-667500 GCF_000712135.1 Sphingomonas sp. UNC305MFCol5.2 | reverse complement strand
GGTGATCGGCGTGCGGCTCCGCGATCTCGTCGACGGGCTGACGCCAGTGATATTCGCGGCGACGGCGATGGGATTGGCCGTGTCGCTGCTGGCGCGGGTGCTGCCGCCGATGCCGTCGCTGGCGCAGCTCGCGCTGCTCGGATGCACGGGCGCCTTGGTCTATGGAGCGTGGCTGGCGCTGTTCGCGCGCGGCACCTTGATCGAGGTGATCGCGCTGATCCGCAACCGCCGCGGCTAGACCGCCTGGATATAGGCGCGCATCGCCTCGGCCTCGGACTCGATCCGCTCGATCCGATATTTCACCAGGTCGCCGATCGAGATGAAGCCGATCATCTTGCCCCGCTCGATCACCGGCAAATGGCGCACGCGCCGCCGGGTCATCAGCGCCAGCGCGCCAAGCACCGATTCGTCGGGCGCGACGGTGAGCGCAGGCGCGGTCATCACGTCGCGTACCTTGCAGTCGAGCGCCGAAGGGCCTTCGCGCTCGAGACAGTAGATCACGTCGCGTTCGGAAAAGATGCCGACCACGGCCTCGCCGTCGACGACGGGCACGGCGCCGATGCGTTTGCTGGCGAGCAAAGCGACCGCTTCCGCCACGGTGCGATCGCCCGCGATCGACACCACGTCATGCCCTTTTCCCCCCAGGATTGCCGCGATGGTCATCGCATGTCTCCGCTTTCGGGTTCAGGCGGTTGTTTCTCCCATGATTCGCGCCCAATTGCAAAGCCATGAACCCGCCGCGGCACGATCTCGACGATCCCGAATATGCCGCCTTCGCCTGGGGACGCTTCAAGCGGATCCTGCGCTGGATGGCATTGGCCGCGCTGGTGACCGCGGGGCTGGCCGAACTGGTGCTCTATCATTGGCTGGGCGGACTCAATTTCGTCACCGCCAGCGCCACTTTTCTCGGCGTTTTCGTGACGATGATGGTCGCCGCGGCGCTGATGGGGCTGATGTTCCTGAGCTCGGGCACCGGACATGACGAGCGCGTCGAGGATCCGCTCAAGGGCGAGGTCGATATCGACTGAAGCTCAGCGCGCTCTCTCGAGCTTCAGCGCGAATTCGAGGCGCGCCGTGCCGTGGGCCGGAACGGTCGCCCGCCACGTCTTGACGCCCTTGCGCTCGATCAGCGTCGCGTTCGCCGAGGAGAGTTTGTAGGGAATCGCCATCTCGAAGGTCTCCGGCGTCGAGCGGGCATTGGTGACTTCGACCGTGAAGGGCTGGCGTCGGGCCGAGGGCGGCCGCGCAACCACCTTGTAGCGCAGATCGCTGCTCTCTCCAGTTGCGAATTCGACTTCCTCGCCGATCGCACGATCCGTCAGGTCGCTTTCGCCGACGAGCAGCGACTCGTCGTGCGCGCGCTCGAACACCGCGACGCGGCCCGCCGGCAGCGGAAGCCCGAGGCCCTTGCCCTCGCGATTCTCGGTCCGCAGGATCCGCGCGGCGGCCCGGCTTTCGGGTTCGGCGGCGTCACGCGCATAGTCGAATTGCTCGAAGCTGCCGGTGTAGACGCGCGCGAAAGCGACCTTCTTGCGATCGATCATCGCCACCTGCTTGCGGCTCAGCGCGGCGACGGTGACGGGTTCGGGAATCCGGTAGAGCTTGAGATCGCCGAGCTCTTCCTGCTGTGCGATCATAACAGGAACGGGAGGCGGGGGCGGCGCCGGCGCGCTCTGCCTGCTGGCAGTGACGACGATATTCTCGAACCCACCGACATCCTCCGCCATGACCCCGTCGGCGGTTTCCACCCGTGGCAGTATCCGTTCGATCCCCCAGCTTGGATGAGTGCTGGTGATATCCATCGGCCAGCAGCGCAGGTGCAGATCGGGCGGCGGGCCCTTCGGCAAGACGGCCGCCTGCTCCTTGTTCGGCGCGCCCGCCACGGCATTGGTGCGCGCGCCTGCGAAGCCCTGACTGCCGCCATTGGCCACGGTCAGCCACGCGAAAAGGTCGAGCGTCTCGCCGTCTTCGGCGACCTGCGCGACATAATTCGCCGACCAATCGAACCCCTGCGCCAGATAGGAAATCTGGACCGTCACCGTCCCGGCGGCCGCGCTGTCGGTCGTCACCGACAAAGTCGGCTTGGCGGAAAGGTCCGCGGGAACGCCGGGATAGCTGAGCTTCTCGGGCAGCCCGGAGCAGCCCAGCGCCTCGACTCCATCGGCGGTCGTCAGCAGCACGCCGCCGCCGGGTCCGGACTGGATGATGGCCTCGCTTTCAGTAGCCTTGCCGGTCGCGCGGCTGGTGCGGCGGATCGTGACGCGGCGCTTGAGATAGGCATCGATCAGCGCCGCAGGCGAGAGCAGCCGGGCGTCGCGATTCTTCTCGTTCACCTGCCGCGGCAGACCGGTGACGATCGCCGTCTCGGGCATCATCCCCTCGGATACGCCGACGAAACGGATCACCGATTTTCCCGCGGGCACGCTGATCGTGCGAGTCTCGGTGACCAGCGCATAGCCGCCCGGCCAGCCCGCCGCGGGAATGGCGCCCTTCCCCCGACCAGGATCGCGATAGAGCGTCACCGACACCGAATCGATCCGGTCCGATTCGACGAGCGCCTGCGCCGCCGCGGGCGCGGCTGCGAGCAGCAGGGAAAAGGCGAAGACGATGCGGCGCATCGATCAATAGCGCGTGTCGAACACCACGGTCACCGACGCCTTGCCATTGGCGGGCACCGGCACCTTCCACTCCATCCTCTCGGCGGAGACGCGCTCGCCGGTCAGGCTTTGCTCGACCAGCCGCACGTCGCCCCATAGTCCGTTCTGGGCGAGATCGACCGTCACCGGTTCGGCCCGGGCATTGGTGAAATCATAGCGCATCGACGTGCGCCAGCGCGTCGAGGACATCCGCTTGCGCTCTACCAGCACCGCGGCGCCCTTCACGTCGAACGCATCGCCGGTGCGGATCGACATCGCCGACCCCATCGGCGCCGCCGCAACCCGGCTCTCGCCGATGAACTGCGGATCGCCGCGTGCATCGCGCATATAGACGCGGATCGTCCCTGCGGGCAGCTGATCGCCGAGACCGCCATTTTTCGAAGTCGAGAATTTGAGCACGGTTGCCGCGCTACGCGGATCGGTCTGGGTTTCCAGCCAGCCATTGGTCCATTCATAGGTCTTGCGCGCCGGCGTGTTCTTCACGTCGAGGAAGCTGACTTGCTTCTGCTGGGCGTTGGCGATCGTGGTGCGCTCGCCGAGCGGATAGAGATAATAGTCGCCCAATTTCTCGCGCGGGCTGGTTTCGGTGCCGGCCTGCTCGATCGTCGATTCGGCCAGTCGCGAGAAACTGCGATTGGTGTTGCCGGCGACGAGCAGCACATCGGCGCCGCGATAATTGGTGCCGGTGCTGTTGGTGAGCGTCACCCAACCCTGCATGTCGATCGCGCCCTTAGCTTCATCGAACAGCATCACATAGTCGCTGGTCCAGCCGAGCCCGGGAGTGAGATAGGTGAGCGTCGCGGGCACGCGTCCCGCCTGCGCCGCCTGCAGCGTTACCGACAGAGTCGGGCGGGCGCGGAGATTCTCGGGCACCTTATCGAAGATCACCCGCACCGGCAGTCCGTCATCGCGGAGCACTTCGATGCGGTTGCCGATCTGGAGGACGATGCCGCCATTGGCGGCGAGCACCCGCGCCTGCTCGCGCGTCTCGGCGCCGGTGGCGGGATTGGTGCGGACGATCGTGACGACCGAACCCACTGCCTTTTCCATCAACTTGTCTGGGGAGAGCAGGTCGTAATCGAAATTCTGCTCGACGATGCCGAGCCCGGGACCGGACAAAGTCACCGTCTCCGAACGGATCTGCGCCGAGACGTCGGGGAATTCCTGGCGCGTCCGGCCGGCGGGCAGATCGAGCTGGCGCACGTCCTGCACCAGCGACTGGCCATTCTGGTAGATGGTGACCGACACGTCGCCCTGCGCGCTCTGGTCCGGGGCGGGCACGGAGGCCGGCTGGGTCTGGGCATGCGCGGTGAGCGGAGTCGCCGCCAGAATCAGAGCCGTCAAACGCAAAGCATCCTCCCCCAAGGCGTCTCAGGAGAGGATGCTAGCAGGTTGATCGCGAAGGGCCAGCCCCTTCACGGAAGGGATCAGGCGGCCGGCGGAACCTCGGTTTCGTCGCTCTTCACGGTGCGGCGGCGGCGCGGCTTCTTGGGCGCTTCGTCGGCATCGTTGGCGGCGCTCGCGTCGCCGAAGGCAGGCGGAAGGATCGCGGCGTCGATGCCCTGCGGCACTTCGACCTCGGCTTCCTCACGGCGCGGACGGCCACGGCCACGGGCGGCACGCGGGGCGCGCTCCTCGCCGGCGTCGCGCTGTTCGGCGAACAGCTCGGGAACCGGCGCTTCCTGCACCTCGGCCTGGTGACCGTTGGCGTAACCGTTGGCATTGCCGTTCGGACGACGATCGCGGCGACCGTCACGATCGCGGTCACGGCCCTCGCGGGGTTCGCGGTCCTGACGGGGCTCGCGATCTTGACGATCATTACCCATGCGATCCTGGCGGGGTTCACGCTCGTAGCGCGGCTCGCGCTGCTGCTGCTGGCGGTCGTCGCGCTGATCGTCGCCGCGGTTGCCCTCGGCCTCGAACTCGAAATCCTCGTCATCGCCGTCGATGTCGTTGCTCGGGCGGGGCTGGCGCTGGTTCGGGTTCTGCTCCTCGAAGCGCGAGCGAGACTCGCTCAGCACCCGGAAATAGTGATCCGCGAACTGGAGATAATATTCGGCGTTGACCCGATCGCCCTGCATCTGCGCATCGCGAGCAAGGTTCTTGTACTTCTCGAGAAGCTGCGCCGCATTGCCGCGCGCACGATTGTCGATGCGGTTGCCATTGCCCTGGTTGGGGTTGCCACCCTGGCGCTGCTGACCACCACGACCGCGACGGCGGCCGTTATTAGCCTGACGATTGTTCATCAAGGTCTGTATGTCCTGTCTACTTAAGCCGTCCGTCGATCCATTCGGGGTCCCGGATGCACGTTGCAATTGCGGACAGCACCGAAACCGGCGCTTCCGCTCGCCATGGCCGCCGGACTGCAGCAGCCACATGACATGGAGTGAGCCTTAGCCCTATGTTTCAACAACTTGGTTGAAAGTGCCTCGCCCCGGCGCTGTCTTAGCCCGTGGAGCAACAATCTCCAAGCAGAAATATGGGGCACCGGCGCGACGGTTTCAAGTAAGTAGTATCACACGGGGACGCCCCCCCAGATCGCTGTGGACCGCCGGCAACAGACCATGCTGGAGCGCCAGCGCCGAGACCGCTTTCGCCTGCGTCCAGCCGATTTCCAGCACCGCTGCGCCGCCGGGGGCGAGCAGGCGAGGAAGGTCGGGGACGATCCGGCGATAATCGTCGAGACCGTCGAGGCCGGCGAACAGCGCCGAGGCGGGTTCATGATCGCGGACTTCGACAGGAAGCGATTCGTGCGTGCCGATATAAGGCGGATTGGCGAGGATCAGATCGAACGCGCCCTCCACCCCCTGCCCCCAGTCGCCGATCCGGAACTCGGCGCGATTCGCCATGCCGAGGCGCCCGGCGTTGGCGCGGGCATAATCGAGCGCCTGCTCCGATGCGTCCACCCCCAGTCCGCGTGCTTCGGGCCATTGATCGAGCGCGGCGAGCAGCAGCGTGCCTGGGCCGGTGCCGAGATCGAGGATCGTCGCGGGTGCGCGCTCGTCGAAATGCTCGATCGCGGCTTCGATCAGCGTCTCGCTGTCGGGACGCGGGATGAGGGCGCCCGGTCCGACCTGCAGCTCGATCGTCCAGAAGGCGCGCGTGCCGGTGATGTAGGCGACGGGCTCGTGAGTCAGGCGGCGTTGGAGGAGCGATTCGAAGGTCTCGGGTGCGGGATCGTCGAGGTGGCGGAGGAGCAGGTCACTACGGGCGATGCCGAGGGCGTGCGCCATCAGGAGTTCGGCGTCGAGGCGGGGGGTGTCGGTGACCGAGGCAAGGCGCTGTGCGGCACCGGCAAGGGCAGCACATATCGTGTTCAAGCCTTTATCTCCCGTTCGCTTCGAGCGAAGTCGAGAAGCAAGAAAGTCATGGTTTCTCGACTTCGCTCGAAACGAACGGTTGGAGTTTGCCCTCCGCCCCTTCACCCATCCAACTGCGCCAACCGGTCGGCTTCGTCCTGCGCGATCAGTGCGCCGATCAGCTCGTCCATCTCGCCTTCGAGGATTTCGGGCAAGCGGTGGAGCGTCAGGTTGATGCGATGATCGGTCACCCGGCCCTGCGGGAAATTATAGGTGCGGATGCGCTCCGAGCGGTCGCCCGAGCCGACCATCGACTTCCGCGCGCCGGCGCGCTCGGCGTGGAGGCGTTCGCGTTCCTGCTCGTAGAGGCGGGTGCGGAGCACCTTCATCGCCTTGGCCTTGTTCTTGTGCTGCGACTTCTCGTCCTGCTGGATCACCACGAGGCCGGTGGGGATGTGGACGATGCGCACCGCCGAATCGGTGGTGTTGACCGATTGGCCGCCTGGGCCCGACGAGCGATAGATGTCGATCCGCAGGTCCTTGTCGTCGATCTTGATGTCGACTTCCTCGGCCTCGGGCAGCACCGCGACGGTGGCGGCGGAGGTGTGGATGCGGCCCTGCGTCTCGGTGGCCGGCACGCGCTGGACGCGGTGAACGCCGCTCTCGAACTTCAGTTTCGCGAACACGCCCTTGCCCTCGACCGAGGCGATCGCTTCCTTGAACCCGCCCGCATCGGAGGCGGAGGAGGAGATCAGCTCGACCCTCCAGCCCTGCTTTTCGGCATATTTCTGGTACATGCGGAACAGGTCGCCGCCGAAGAGCGCGGCCTCGTCGCCGCCGGTGCCGGCGCGGATCTCGAGCATCGCGGCGCGCTCGTCGGCGGCATCGCGCGGGAGCAAAGCCAGCGCGAGCTTGCGGTCGGCCGCGGCGAGCGCCTCGCCATTGGCATGGAGCTCTTCGGACGCCATTTGCCGGATCTCGTCATCGGCGTCGTGCGTCATGTGCTGAAGCGACTGCGCCTCGGCACGCAGCCGCCGCACTTCGCTGGCAGCCTGCGCGACCGGCTCGAGCTCGGCATATTCCTTGGAGACCTGGACGAAGCGATCACCCGACAGGTCGCCGGTCGCCATCAGCGCTTGCAATTCGTCGCGCCGCGCCTCGATCGCGGCGATGCGGTCGGCGGGGATGGAGGTCATGACCAGCCCAAATCCGCAAGCACGGCTTCAATCGGCGAGCCCTCGCCATCGAAGACCTTGAGGCGCGTGGTGGTGCTGCCGTCCGCGAATCCGAGCGACAACAGGCTCTTCGGATTCGCCTTCACTGCTTTGTCGAAACGCTTGCGTGGCGATCCGCTCGCGAGCAGCGCGACGACAAAGCCGGCGCGTCGGAGCGCCGCGGTCGCCCGGACACCATCGTGCTGCGCATGATCATCCTCGACCACGACATAGACTTCGATGCGCTCAGCCACCGGCTCTTCAATCAGCATAGCCAGCCGCTCGACGCCCGCGGCCCAGCCCACGCCCGGAGTCTCGGTCCCGCCGAGCGAGCCAATCAGGCCGTCATAGCGGCCGCCCGCGAGGACGGTGCCCTGCGCGCCGAGGCGGTCGGTGACGAACTCGAACGCGGTGTGGCGGTAATAATCGAGGCCGCGGACCAGCCGCGAATTACGCGTCCACTTCACCCCCGCCGCGTCGAGGCCGTCGGTCACTGCCTTGAAGAAAGCGGCGGCCTCCTCGGTCAGATACGCGTCGATGTCGGGTGCGCTGTCGGCGATCGGGCGGTCGCGCGGGTCCTTCGAATCGAGGATGCGCATCGGGTTCTTGATCAGCCGCGTCTGGCTGTCTTCCGACAACATCTCCTTGTGCTTGAGGAAATGCGCGACCAGCGCCGTGCGCCACGCATCGCGCGTCTCGGCGTCGCCCAAGGTATTGAGCTGGAGCGTCACGCCTTCGGCGATGCCCAGCTCGTGGAGGAGCTGGTCGGCCAGGACGAGCAATTCGACATCCGCCGCGGGTTCGGCCGCGCCGATGATCTCGGCGTCGATCTGGTGGAACTGGCGGAAGCGGCCCTTTTGCGGGCGCTCGTAGCGGAACGTAGGCCCCGATGTCGCGAGCTTGAGCGGCGCATATTGCTGCCAGCCCTCGGTTATGTAGGCGCGGGCAATGCCGGCGGTGAACTCCGGGCGCAGCGTCAGCGAATCGCCGCCGCGATCCTCGAACGTGTACATCTCCTTCGAGACGACGTCCGAAGTCTCGCCCATCGAACGGGCGAAGACGCCGGTCGCCTCGAAGATCGGGATCTCGAGCCGCTGGAAGCAATAGAGGCGGCGGACGCGATCGAACGTGTCGAGCACATGCGCGAAGCGCCGCTGCTCGTCGCCGAAGATGTCCTGGGTGCCCCGGATGCGCTTGGGGGTTTCGATACGTGCCATTTCGCGCGGGTTTCTAGGGCGTTAGGCACGCTTGCGCCACTCCCCTTTAAATCGCGTTCCGATCCCCCATATTCCGCTGCGAGTTCAACAACATGGAAGGAGGTGATCGAATGTCTCATTGTCAAACGCCGTCTGCGGCGCGCATTCAGGGTTCGGTCCGCTCCATCGGAGCTGCCGCCTGAGGCATTGACTATAAGTCGCTCGCCGCAGCGGCTGACAATGGAAAGGCCGTTCCCTTAGGGAGCGGCCTTTCGTGTGTCTGGCGCATGTCTGACACATTCTGATACATTTCTTCCCTAGTAGGCGCGCGACCGCCTGCCTATGGGCGGATTCCGGAACTGAAGCGCGCCGCCCAGCGCAAGAACGGGTCTGCCAATTGAACCTGATCCCATCGAACAGCGTCGGTCGATCGAGTGTGGCACTGGCGGCCGCGGCTCTCCTCCTCACTTCCTGCGGCAGCGGTGGCAACGCCGCCCAGAAAAAGGGCCAGAGCGGCCCGGCGCAGGTCGGCTTCGTCGTGGTCCAGCCGAGCAACGTGCCTTTGGTCACCGAGCTTTCGGGCCGCGTGACGGCGTTCCAGACCTCCGAGGTGCGGCCGCAGGTCGCGGGGGTCATCCAGCGCCGCTTCTTCACCGAAGGCTCGATCGTCCGCGCCGGCCAGACGCTCTACCAGATCGACCCGAGCCTCTATCAGGCGCAGGCGTCCGAGGCCGAGGCCAACCTCCAGAGCGCGCGCGCCACTGCCGAGGCCGCGCGGATCCGCGCCGACCGCTATCGCCCGCTCGCCAAGATGGAGGCGGTCAGCCAGCAGGATTATACCGACGCCGCCGCGCAGGCGCGCCAGGCCGCCGCGGCAGTGGCACAGAACAGCGCCCAGCTCCGCACCGCGCAGATCAACTTGCGCTTCACCCGCGTTCCCGCGCCGATCACCGGGCGGATCGGCCGTTCGCTCTTCACCGAAGGCGCATTGGTCACGACCAACCAGGCCGATCCGCTGGCAGTGATCCAGCGGCTCGATCCGATCAATGTCGATATCCAACAATCGAGCGCCGACATGCTGTCGCTCCGGAAGGCGCTGGCACGCGGCGGGCTCACGCCGACGACGGCGGTGGTGCGGCTGCGACTGGAGGACGGCACCGAATATAGCCAGACCGGCAGCGTCGAATTCTCCGAAGTGATGGTCAACGAGAATACCGGCACGGTGACGCTGCGGGCGCGCTTCCCCAATCCGCAGGGAATATTGCTTCCCGGCATGTTCGTCCGCGCATCCTTCGCGCAGGCGATCGATACCCAGGCGTTCCTCGTGCCGCAGGCGGGGCTCTCGCGCGATCCGCGCGGCAATGCGACAGTCTACGTCGTGGGACCGGGCAATCGCGCGGTCGCCCGCACGGTGGTCGCGACGCGTACCGAGGGGCCGAACTGGGTGGTGACGCAGGGGCTCGCGCCCGGCGACAAGGTGATCGTGCAGGGCACCGCCAATCTGCGGCCCGATGCCGAGATCCGGCCGGTGCCGTGGACGGTTCCGCAGAAGATCGAAGCGCCCAAGGGCGGCCAGAACGCGCAGGGCGGCGCGGCGAAGAAGGGCGACTGACGGCCCATGTCGCGCATCTTCATCGATCGCCCGATCTTCGCATGGGTGATCGCGATCATCGTCATGCTGGCAGGGGTTGGCGCGATCATGGCGCTGCCGATCGCGCAGTACCCCGACGTCGCGCCGCCGCAGGTCAATGTGCGCGCTACCTATCCCGGCGCCTCTGCCGAGACGGTGCAGAATTCGGTGACGCAGGTCATCGAGCAGCAATTGAGCGGGATCGACGGGCTGCTCTATTTCAGTTCGTCCTCCACCTCGCGCGGTCAGGTCAACATCTCGGCGACGTTCGAGAAGGGCACCGATCCGGACATCGCGCAGGTCCAGGTCCAGAACCAGGTCCAGCAGGCCTTGTCGCGCCTGCCGCAGCAGGTGCAGCAGCAGGGACTGCGCGTCACCAAGTCCAACCCCGATTTCCTGATGATCGTCGGCGTCTATGACGAGACCGACAAGCGCACCAACCAGGATGTTTCGGACTGGATGGCGTCCAACATGCAGGACACACTGGCGCGCACGCCGGGTGTGGGCGACACCAATGTGTTCGGCGCGCCCTATGCGATGCGGATCTGGCTGAACCCCGATCGGCTCGCAAGCTATGCGCTGATGCCGAGCGACGTGATCACTGCGATCCAGAACCAGAATACCGAAGTGGCGGCGGGCGAGATCGGCGGCCAGCCGCAGCCGCCGACGCAGATGCTCAACGCGACGGTGACTGCGCAATCGCGCCTCCAGACCCCGGCGCAATTCGAGCAGATCATCCTCAAGACCGAGACCAGCGGTGCCAGGGTGCTGCTCAAGGACGTCGCGCGCGTCGAGCTCGGCGCCGAGAGCTACAATGCCGTCACCCGCGTCAATGGCCATCCGGGCGCCGGCATCGCGATCAGCCTTTCCCCAGGCGCCGACGCGCTCGAGACCGCCGAATTGGTCAAGGCGGAAGTGGAGCAGATCGCGCGCGGCTTCCCCGCCGGCTTCAAGTTCGCTTACGCCAACGACACGACGGCGTTCATCAAGCTCTCGATCGAGGAAGTGGTGAAGACGCTGGTCGAGGCGATCCTCCTCGTCGTGATCGTGATGTTCATCTTCCTGCAGAGCGTGCGCGCGACCCTGATCCCGTTCATCGCGGTGCCGGTGGTGCTGCTGGGCACCTTCGCGGTGTTCTACGCGCTCGGCTTCTCGATCAACACGCTCACCTTGTTCGGACTCGTGCTGGCGATCGGCATGCTCGTCGACGACGCGATCGTCGTGGTCGAGAATGTCGAGCGGCTGATGGAGGAGGATCCCGAACTCACGCCCCGCGAGGCGACGATCAAGTCGATGGAGCAGATCCAGATGGCGCTGGTCGGCATCGCATTGGTGCTCTCGGCGGTGTTCCTGCCGATGGCGTTCTTCGGCGGATCGACGGGCGTGATCTATCGGCAATTCTCGGTGACGATCGTGTCGGCGATGGTGCTCTCGGTACTCGTCGCGCTGATCCTGACGCCAGCGCTCACCGCCACCCTGCTCAAGAAGAAGAGCGAGGAGCATAATGGCTGGGTCGAGCGGCGCTTCCCCGCGGTCGGCCGCTTCTTCGGCAATGCCCGCGACTGGTTCAACACCAACTTCGATCGCGGAGTCCGGCGCTATACCGGCGCGGTCACCAGCGTGGTCAATCGCAAATGGCTGTTCCTGCTGATCTACGCTTTGGTCTGCGCGTTGCTGGTGGTGCTGTTCACCCGCCTCCCGACCGGCTTCCTGCCGACCGAGGACCAGGGCGCTGCATCGGTGCAGTTCCGCCTGCCCGCGGGCGCGACCCAGAGCCGCACGCAGGAAGTGCAGAAGGCGGTCGAACGCTATTTCATGGAGCAGGAGGGCAAGAACGCCTCGGTGATGTTCACGGTTACCGGCGGCGGTGGTGGTGGCGGCGCGAGCGGCCAGAATACCGGGCAGGGGTTCATCAACCTCGCTGACTGGTCCGAGCGCAAGGGCAAGGAGAACGCGGCCGACGCGATCGTCCAGCGTGCCGCAGCCGCGTTCCGCAACTTCCGTGACGCGCAGGTTTTCGCGCTTGTGCCCCCGGCGATCCGCGGTCTCGGCCAGTCGAGCGGCTTCACGATGGAGCTCCAGAACGCCAGCGGCATGCCGCGCGACCAGTTCCTCGCCGCGCGCGACAAATTGCTCGCCGCCGCCAATGCCGATCCCGCGCTCGCGCAGGTGCGCCTGTCGGACCTGCCCGACGTCGCGACGCTCAAGGTGGACATCGACCAGCAGAAGCTCGCCGCGCTCGGCCTGAGCCAGGGCGACGTCAATTCGACGCTGTCGACCGCCTGGGGCGGCCGCTACGTCAACGACTTCATCGACCGCGGCCGGGTGAAGCGCGTCTATGTCCAGGGCGATGCGCAGTATCGCGCGAACCCGGACAATATCGACGAATGGTTCGTCCGCACCAATGACGGGCAGATGACGCCTTTCTCCTCCTTCGCGCGGACGAGCTGGGCGACGGCGCCGACGACGATGTCGCGCTTCCAGGGCATCCCGGCGTTCGAGATCCAGGGCCAGGCCGCGCCCGGCCAGAGCTCGGGCGACGCGATGCGCCGGATGGAAGAGCTCGCGGCGCAGATCCCGGGCACCAGCGTCGCCTGGTCCGGCCTGTCGTTCCAGGAGCGGCTGTCCTCGGGCCAGGCGCCCTATCTCTATGCGGTATCGCTGCTCGTCGTGTTCCTGTGCCTCGCGGCGCTCTACGAGAGCTGGAGCATCCCCGTCGCGGTGCTGCTGGTGATCCCGCTGGGCCTTGTCGGCGCGGTGTTCGCGGTCACGCTGCGCGGGCTGCAGAACGACGTCTATCTGCAGATCGGCCTGCTCACCACCATGGGCCTCGCCGCCAAGAACGCGATCCTGATGATCGAATTCGCCGAACGCGCCGAAAAGGAAGGCAAGCGCGTCATCGACGCGGCATTGGAAGCGGCCCGCATCCGTCTCCGCCCGATCCTGATGACCAGCCTCGCCTTCATCTTCGGCGTGCTGCCGTTGGCGATCTCGACCGGCGCCGGCGCGAACAGTCGCATCGCGATCGGCACCGCAGTGATCGGCGGCATGCTGACCGCGACGATCCTCGCGATCTTCTACATCCCGTTGTTCTTCGTGCTGGTGCGGCGCGGCGTGCGCGACGGGCTGAAGGCGATCCGCGAGCGGAGCCACCACGACGACGGCCCGGAGGCCACGGCATGAGGCGCACCGCGCTGTTCCTCGCCGCGACTGCCCTCGCCGGCTGCTCGATGGATCCGAAATACGTCCAGCCGGCAGCGCCGGTGCCGCCGTCGTGGCCGGTCGGCGACGCCTATCTGGCGAACAGCGAGACGACTTTGCCGGCGGTGACATATCGCGACATCTTTCGCGACGCGCGGCTCCAGTCGCTGATCGCGCGCGCCCTGACCGAGAATCGCGACTTGCGGCTCGCCGCGGCGAACATCCGCGCCGCGCGCGAACAATATCGCATCCAGCGCGCCGAACGGCTGCCCGAAGTCAGCGCCGGCGCAGGGGCGACAGTCTCGGGCGGCCAAAGCACCGGATCCTCCACCGCGGGATCGGATGCCCGCACGCGCTTTACTGCCGATGCCGGGATCACCGGCTTCGAACTCGACCTGTTCGGCCGCGTCGCCTCGCTCACCCGCGCCGAACAGAATCGCTATTTCGCCACCGAGGCCGGCGCGCGCGCGACGTACCTCACCCTGGTCGGCGACATCGCCGATGCGTGGCTGAACTATGCCGCCGACGCGAGCCTGCTCAAGATCGCGCAGGACACTGCCGGCAACGCCGAGAACAGCGTGCGGCTGACGCGTGCGCGGCTGCAGGGCGGAATCGCGCCGCGCACCGATCTGCGCCAGGCCGAGCAAGTGCTGGAAGGCGCGCGCGCCGATCTCGCCCAGCAGCGCACCGCGCTGGCGCAGGACATCAACGCGCTCCAGCTGCTGGTCGGCGCGCCAATCGATCCGGCGCTGCTGCCCGCGTCGCTCGACGAAGCTGCGCCGACGATCGCCGAGCTTCCCGCCGGGATCGACTCCAGCGTGCTGCTCCGCCGCCCCGACGTGGTGCAGGCCGAATACCAGCTCCGCGCCGCCAATGCCGAGATCGGCGCCGCGCGTGCCGCCTTGTTCCCGCGCATTTCGCTCACCGGGCTGCTGGGGCTCGCCAGCAATGCCCTGACCGGGCTGTTCAGCGGCAACGGTTTTAACTGGTCGGCCGGTGCCGATGCGAATTATTCGATCTTCAATGCGGGGGCCGGCAAGGCGAATGTGCGGCTGAGCGAGGCGCAGCGCGAGGCCGCAGTCGCGACCTACGAGCGCGCGATCCAGTCGGCATTCCGCGAAGTCGCCGACGCATTGGCACGACGCGGCACGATCACCGAGCAGCTCCGCGCGACACAGGCGCAGACGAGCGCCGCGGCCGACACCTACCAGCTGGCCGAGGCGCGCTATCGCGGCGGGATCGATACGTTCCTGTCCAGCCTCGACGCGCAGCGATCGCTCTATTCGGCGCAGCGCACGCTGGTGAACACCCGGCTGGTGCAGGCGAGCAATCTCGTGACGCTGTACCGCACCCTGGGCGGCGATTCGCTGCTGCGTGCGACCCCGCAAGGGCCGGAAGCGGCGGCCGGCCAGCCCTAGGCCGAGACGCGGGCCAGATACTCGGCAAAGCTCGGCAGCCGCCCGGCCAATTGCGCGAGGCCGGCTCGCATCTCGGCCATCCGGGTGGCAGCGGCGACCGAGTCCACCGCCGCGGCGAGCGGCTGGATCTCGCGGGGCAGCACGCCCAGACCAAGCAACGCCGACAGCCAGATCTCGTCGGGCAGGCTATCCTCGTCATAGGTGGGCAACCGCCCACGGCTCTCGAACTGCTGGAGCGTCCGGGCGAGGCTGTCCGGGATTTCGATCGAAGCGCCGGCACGGAGATAATGGAGCGCCTGAAAATCGCGCGTCCGCTGCGCTTCCTCACGCGAACGGCGATTATACTCGGCGACCTCCACCGGGTGACAATCGCGCCCTGGCAACAAATCGAGCGCGCGCGCGATGCCGCTCTGGGCAAGGTGGAGATTGGGCCAGTGGAGCGGGTCCAACGCCACCGCCGCATCGCCGATCGCGAGGACGTTGCGGACCCAGGGATCGACGCGTCGACCCGGACGAAAAATGAGCGCGCGCCCTTCGCGATCTGGGACGGGATCGGACGAGGACCAGACATGCCCCAGAAGAGTCCGTCCGGGCAGCGGGCAAGCGAACTGCCAGCCATGCGCGCCGCCGACGATCGTGTCGTTCGGGCTCACGGCGCTCGGCGGTCCTTCGCCCAACAGCAGGCGGTCGCACGGAAGTGCACTGCTCCAGTCCTCGAATTCGCCGCCGATCGCTTGGGCCAGCACGGCTGCGGGGCCCGAAGCGTCGAGATATAGATCAGCCTCGATCCGGCGGCCGTCGCCGAGCAGCAGCGCCGCCGCGCTGCCATCGCCATGCCGGTCCACGCCGGCGAAACTGCCTTGCGTTCGCACCACGCGCAGTTGGTCGGCGAGCGACGCGAGGACCTCGCGGTAGCGATCGGGATCGAGCCGCAGCGCATAATCGAAGGCCGCGAGCGGCGATCCGGGATCGCCCTGCGGATGGACGAACCTTCCCGCTTCGGCGAGCACAGCGGCGGCGGCGTAACGATGATAGGCCTCTGCCTGCCCCGCGCGCCGCGCGCGCGCCCAGAGCTGGTGGAAGGCGATCGTCCCCGTCTGCGCACCATGATCGCCATGGACGTGAAACCAGGTCTCGCTGCCTGCGGGCCAATTCTCGAAGCGGAGCCCCAGCCGGGGGATCGCCGCACCCACGCGGAGCAGCGCCGCCTCGTCGAGGCCGACGCTCGCATGGAAACGGTGGACCGAAGTCATGCTGCCCGGCAGCCGATCGGCAAGCGCCGCGGGATCGGGCGCGGTTTCGATCACGGTGATCACGACCTGCGGCAGCGCGCGCGCGAACGCCACCGCGGCGGACAGGCCGGTGATGCCGCCGCCGAGGATCGCGACGCTGCGAATCGCGCGATCGCTCACAGCAATTTCTGCCGTTCGAGCGTCTGGCGATGCCCGGGCAGCGCGCGCACCTCCACGGCGATCCGGCCGCGCAACCGTTCGAGCGCCTGGCCGAGCTCCACTGGCGGCGCCGCCGCGATGCGCTGGTCCCAGCCCTCGGGCATCACGCCTTGCCCGATCAGCACTGCGATCCAGCTCGGCTCGAAGAACAGGCCATGGGCGTAGCGCTGGATACGCCCGGCGCGGCGAAACAGCGCGATCTTGTCGGCGAGGCTGTCGGGTATCGGCATATGCCGGACGTAGTTCCAGAACTCCGAATCGTCGCGGGTGCTGGCGTGATAATGGAGGATCAGGAAGTCGCGGATGCGATCATATTCATAGTCGATTTGGGCGTTGAACTCGTCACGATCGGCGGGCTCGATATCGCGGATCGGGAACAGCTCGAGCAACTGCGTGATCGCCGCCTGGACGAGATAGATGCTGGTCGATTCGAGCGGCTCGAGAAAGCCCGAGGCGAGCCCGACCGCGATCACATTGTGCGACCAGCTCCGCTTGCGGCGACCGGCGCGGAAACGCAGCACGCGCGGATCGGCGAGCGGTTCGCCCTCGACCGCGCCGAGGATCGCGGCAGCCGCGTCATCGTCGGAGAGGTGCGCGCTCGAATAGACATAGCCATTGCCGACGCGGTGCTGGAGCGGGATGCGCCAGCGCCACCCCGCCGCCATCGCGGTGGCGCGGGTGAGCGGCTCGATCTCCCCCGGCGGCGAGGCGCAGGGCAATGCCATCGCCCGGTCGCAGGGCAGCCAGTGCGACCAGTCCTCCCAATCCTCGCCCAGCGTGTCGCCGAGAAGCAGGCTGCGGAAACCCGAGCAGTCGACGAACAGGTCGCCCTCTACTCGCGTGCCGCTTTCGAGCAGCACCGCCGCGACATCGCCGGTTTCAGAGTCGCGCTCGACCGAGACGATCCGGCCCTCGGTGCGCTTGACGCCCCTCCCTTCCGCGAATTCGCGCAGATAAGGGCCGAAGCGCGTGGCATCGAATTGGTAGGCATAGCCGATCGTCGAAAGCAGCGAGGCCGGATCGCTCGCGGGCAATGCGAAGCGCTTCGCCGCCGCCATGACATTGGCCATCGAATATTCGAAAATCTCGCCGCCCTGCCCCAGCGCGCGCATCCGCAGCCAATATTGGAGGAAGGGCACGCCGTTCAGTGGACGGCCGAAATCGCCGAACGGGTGGAGATAGGAATCGCCGGGCTTGCCGAAATCGCGGAATTCGATGCCCAGCTTGTAGGTGGCGTGGGTGGCAGTCATGAACTCGGCTTCGTCGAGACCGAGCGTCTGGAGGTAGGCGCGCAGATGCGGCAGCGTCGCCTCGCCCACCCCGACGATGCCGATCTCGGCGGATTCGATCAACTCGACGCTGCACGCGTGCGGCAACATCTTGCCGAGCGCCGCTGCGGCCATCCAGCCGGCGGTGCCGCCGCCGACGACGATCACTTTCTTAGCCGGCTGGTTCACCGCGCCCCCTCTCCGGGAGCGGGTGTAGGCGATTATCCGCTCAGCTTGCCAGTGCGGATACGAACGCCCTGGCGTGCGCGCCGACTTCGGCGGCGGTGAGGCCCGGCTTGTAGAGCGCCGAGCCCAGCCCGAAGCCCGCCGCGCCGGCAGCGCGCCAAGGGCCCATATTGTCGGGCGCGATCCCGCCGACGGGGAGCAGGCGCATGTCCCTGGGGAGCACGGCGCGCATCGCCTTGAGGATCGCTGGGCTCGATCCCTCGGCGGGGAACAGCTTGAGCGCAGTGGCGCCGGCTTCGATCGCGGCAAAGGCCTCGGTCGGCGTGACAACGCCGGGGAGCGAGGTCATCCCCGCCTCTGCGCTGGCGGCGATCACCCGGGTGTTGGCGTTGGGCGAGATGATCATCGTGCCGCCGACGGTGCGGACCTGCTCGACCTGCCCCTCGGTGAGGACGGTGCCGGCGCCGATGACTGCCCTGCCCTCGAACCTGCGCGCGAGGCGGGCGATGCTGTCGAGCGGATCGGGGGAGTTCATCGGGACTTCGATCAGCGTGAAGCCGGCATCGACCAGCGCGTCACCGATCGCCTCGACCTCGTCGGGCTTCACGCCGCGGAGAATGGCGATGAGGGGGCAGCGGGCGAAGGCGGCGTCGAAGTTCATTGGCTCACAATCTCGTTTACGCCGGCAACGAATGCGGCGTGGCTGTCGATCAGATAGGCATTGCGGCCATGCGCTTGAATGGCCGCCGCATAGAGCCCGCCGAGCACGGGATCGGCGAGGATATGGACGGCCTCGTGCCCCGAGCCGGCGAGTCGGGCGGCGACGTCGGTGCCGATAAGCAATCCGCTGGCGTAGGAAGCCGCATCGGCATCGTCGCGTTGTCCCAGCATCTTGGCGGCGCGGATGCCGAACAGCGATGCGGCAAGATCCTGACGCTTGCCGTGCTCGACGCCTTCGAGGAACGCCGCGCCGAGAGTCACCTCACCGCCTAGTTGCGCGGCGAGCAGGCCGTGCTTGCGGAGCAATGCGAACAACTCGCCGGTCATCGCGGTAACGAAATCCACGACCTTGCCGCCCTGCATCTCGACCCATTTGCAATGGGTGCCCGGCTGGGCGAGCAGCGAATCCGCCGGAACCAGCCCCGCGGCGACCGCGCCGAGCAACTGGACTTCCTCGCCGCGCATCACGTCCGGGCGGCCATTCACCTGCGTCGAGATGCCAGGGACGATCACCGTGCGGTCGTCGATCCGGAGCAGCCCCGCCGCGAGTTCGGCGATGCCGGCGGGCGCAGCGACATAGGGCGCGGGCCGCCAGCCGATATTCGAGCCGACCATCCCCGCGAGCAGCATCGGATAGTCGCCGAAGCGCTGGCGGATCGCCGCCGCCTCTGCTGCGAAGTCCTGCACCGAGGTCACGCCCCGGTCGTCCCGCTCGGTCTTCGCGACAACGCCGCCGTCGATCAGGAACACGCGCCGGTTGGTCGTGCCCCAGTCGACGGCGAGGAAGCGGCTGCCGAAACTCACCACCAGGTCGCGTACAATGCGATGAGGATGAGGATCACGCCGATCCCGGCCATGTTGAACGCCCCCGAGGTGCGGAAGGTCACGCCTTCCATCGTCACCCGGTTTGCGTCGCCCCGGCCGCGGACGAGCAGCGAGACGACCATCGCGAGGAACAGGCTCACCACGAACACGAACATCATGCGGTTCATGAACGGGAAGAGATAAGCGTTGAGCGCCTCCGGCAGGAACGGCGAGGGAATGCCGATCTTGAGGAGGTAGGACAGCACCACCGACGTCATCGCGGCGACGATCGCCCCGGCCTCGGTCGCCGGCTTCCAGAACAGGCCGAGCAGGAAGATCACCGTGATGCCCGGGGTGAAGAAGCCCGAGAATTCCTGGATGAACTGGAAGGCCTGGTCCGACTGACCGATCAGCGGCCGGGCGGCGATGATCGCGATCACCACGGCGATCGCGGCGACGACGCGGCCGACGAGGACGAGGTGCTTCTCCTGTCCCTCGACGCCCGCGACATTGTCTTCGCCGCGCGTCTTGATGCCGCGCGCCTTGGCGTAGAGATCGAGGGTGAAGATGGTGGCGATCGAATTGATCTTCGACGCGGTCGACGCGATGATCGCCGCGATCAATGCCGCGAAGACGAGGCCGAGGAGGCCCGGGGGCAGCAGCTTCATCATCGTGGGGTACGCTTCGTCGGGCTTGGCGAGATCGGGCGCGAGCACCACTGCGGCGATACCCGGCAGCACGATGATCACCGGCATCAGCAGCTTGAGATAGGCGGCGAACACCACACCCTTCTGCGCCTCGCCGAGGTTCTTCGCGGCCAGCGCGCGCTGGATGATATACTGGTTGAAGCCCCAGTAAGAGAGGTTGGCGATCCACATGCCGCCGACCAGAACCGCGATGCCGGGCAGATCCTTGTAGAAGGGATTGTCCTGGCTGAGGATCATGTCGAAGTGGCTCGGCGCACGCTGGGTGAGGACCGAGAAACCGGCGAGGACGCCCTGATCGCCGCCGATCTGGTTGAGCGTCAGGAAGGAGACGACGAGACCGCCGAGCACGAGCAGAGTCACCTGGACGATGTCGGTGAGCGCCACGGCCTTGAGGCCGCCATAGAGCTGATAGAGCAAGGCGAAGCCGCCCAATGCGATCAGCGCCGCGGTCTGATCGATCCCCGCGACCTTGTTGACTGCGATCGAGCCGAGCCAGATGATCGAGGTAAGGTTCACGAAAATGTAGAGCGCGAGCCAGAACACCGCCATCAGCACCGGGAGCACGCGACCGAACCGCTGCTCGAGGAACTGCGGCATCGTGTAGATCTCGTTCTTCAGGAAGATCGGCAGGAAGAATTTGCCGACGATCAGCAAGGTCAGCGCCGCCATCCATTCATAGGAAGCGATCGCGAGGCCGAGCGCATAGCCCGAACCGGCCATACCGACGATCTGTTCTGCAGAAATATTTGCAGCGATCAGCGAAGCGCCGATCGCCCACCAGGGCAGTGACTTGGACGCCAGGAAATAATCCGACGTGTCCTTGGCATGCCCCGCTCTCTCACGGCTAACCCATTGCGCCAGGCCGAAAATGCCTATGGCGTAAACGATCACGACGATGAGATCGATCTGCGAGAGACTCGTCATTGCTTCCTCCCTGCCCCACGGTCCGGCGGCTCGTGCCGCGCTCTAAGTCCCGTTCTGTGCCGCGAGAAGCGCGGCCCCGGTTCATTTATCGTATTTATTGGACTTGTCCAGCGCCGCCGCTTCGCTAACGTAGGTGAAACAATGGCAAGGAGAGGATCCTGACATCGCTGTCAGGATCGATCAAGGGGCGACCGGAAATGCCGAATTATCCAAGGCTCGGTGCAGAGGACTCAGGCCCCCAGCTCGGGCGCAACCTTACCTATGGGATGCTCGACAGTCTGGGGCGCGCGATCGTCACCGGCCGCTATGAGAAGGAGGCCTTCCCCACCGAGGCCGAACTCGCCAAGCAGCACGGCGTCAGCCGGTCGGTGACACGCGAGGCAGTCAAGATGCTGACCGCCAAGGGGCTGCTGAGCGCCCGCCCGCGCCAGGGCACGGTAGTGCAGCCCGCGACCAACTGGAACCTGTTCGACACCGACGTGCTGCGCTGGCTGCTCGAGCGGCAATTCTCGGTCGACCTGCTCCGCCAATTCAACCAGCTCCGCGTTGCGATCGAGCCCGAGGCGGCGGCGCTCGCCGCGCGCGTCGGCACGGCCGAGGACCTCGCCCGGATCTCGCAGGGGCTGGAGCGCATGGAGGCCGCCGAGCAGGGCCTCGAGGATACGCTGGAAGCCGATATCGCCTTTCACGTCGCGATCCTGCGTGCGTCGGGCAACCCGTTCTACGCACAGTTCCGCGACGTTGTGGGCACCGCGCTGCGCACTTCGATCCGCTTCACCAACCGGCTCAAGGGCCGCACCGCCAACGTCGCCGATCACGCCGCGGTGCGAGACGCCATCGCGGCGCACGACGCCGAGGCAGCACGCACGGCGATGCGCGCGCTGATCGGCGACGTGCTCGATCTGATCGAGCAGGTCGAAGCGACACCGGCCGAGAGCTGAGGGCCTGGGCGCACGGGCGCCAGGACGGAGGTTCAACGGAGGCGAACGACCCGAGCGAGCAACGTCTCGGTGATCGAGACGAAGCGGGCGGGATCCGCAAAGGCCCGTGCGGACAGCATCGCGCCGTAGATCGCCGACATAAAGGCATCGGCCTCGTCCTCCGGCGAACCTGTCAGCACGACGCCGCCCTGGCGCACGCCCAAAGCAAGAAGCTGCGCGAGCCATCCGGACAATTCGGCGAAGTGCGCCTGGACAGCGTGGGCAAGATCGTCCGGCAAGCTCGGCAGTTCTGCAGCCAGCATCGCGGCGATGCAGAACGGCGCACTGTCGTCGGCGATGCACCGCTCCCAATATCCGGCGTAAGCGCGAAGCTGTTCGACGGCATCGGGCTCCACGTCCGCCAATAGTTCGACCTGCGCCCGAATGATCGCGCGCGATTGCTCGACAACCGCAACCGCGAGATGGCTCTTGCTCGCGAAATGGTGATGGATGCTCGCCTTCCGGATGCCGACGGCCGCAGCGATATCGGCATAGCTGAAGCCATTATAGCCCCGCGTCATGATCAGGCGCCGTCCTTCGCCGACGATCCGCTCCGCAGTCGATCCAATCATCTTTCTACCTTCCAATAGGTAGATATCTGCTTGCGCTGCATTCCGCAACAGCCTAATGCCAGCCTACCAAGTGATAGGTAGGTAGGTAGATTCGCTATGAGCTCTTATGTCGTCGAACAGAATCCGCAGGCCCCAGCGAGCAAGATGTCCAGCCCCGCCGGATTGCGGAACTATTATTTCGTCCGCGCCGGCGTGGCGGCCGCGTGGGTGGGCGCAGCCTTCACCCTCGGCAAGGCTTCGCCTTTGGCCGCAGCGGCGCTTCTGATCGCCTATCCGGCATGGGATGCGATCGCCAATCTGATCGATGTGTCGCGGAACGGCGGCGTGGCGCAGAACCGGCCACAGGCGTTCAATGTCGCGGTGAGCGGCATCACCGCGATTGCCGTCGCGGCGGTGATCGGAAGCATGAACGCCGTGCTCGGCGTTTTCGGAGCATGGGCCATTCTCGCCGGGCTTCTCCAGCTCGCCACCGGCGTGCGACGGTGGAAATCCTTTGGCGCGCAGTGGGCGATGATCCTGAGCGGGGCGCAGTCCGCCCTGGCCGGCGGCTTCTTCATCAGCCGATCACTCGGAAGCGCCGTGCCGGGCATTGCCGACGTCGCCCCTTATGCCGCTTTCGGCGCCTTCTATTTTGCAGCCTCGGCGCTTTGGCTGCTCCTGCGCCGCGGGGCATAGCGCACCCTGCGCAATGTGATTGATTTAATTGAACATCTGAAAGTTGATCAGAACGCGCGCCAAACGACGGAAATAATACCGAAATAATTCGTAAACCATGGCCGGCGTGGCTTTTTCCCCCGGAATAATATGGGGTTGCGGGCGCAGCCCCCGGTCCTCTTCTCCTATGATGATTGAGGACCGGCGCGTCGAACCCGCGAAAGCGAGGGGCGTGTTCGCGGGCACTCTGTCGAGGGCTCCGCCGGAGAAATATTACGGAGCCTATGATGTCTTTGCAGAACATCCCCATTTCACGAAAGCTCGCAGGCGCCTTTGCCCTGTTGATCGTGATCTTCGCCGGTGTCGGCACGATCGTCTTCTCCAATCTCTCTGCGGTCGCCGTCGCAGCCGACGAGAAAGAGCAGTCGCTGCGCGCGCTCGAGAAGAGCCAGAAGTTGCTGACCGACGTGCTCGAGCAGCAGAACGCCGCGCGCGGCTTTGCGATTCTCGGCAAGGATGAATTCTTCAAGACCTATCAGGAGGGCGGCGAAAAGTTCCTCAAGACGGTCGAGGAGTTCAAGGTGTACTCGACCTCGAGCGAGCAACACGCTCGTATCGACCAGCTCGTCGTCAATGTGCAGGCACTGCGCGGCAAGCTCGATCATATCATCGAACTTGCGCGCAACCCAGCGACGCACGACCAGGCGGGCGAACTCTCGGGCGTCAAGATGCTCGGCGAGATTCGTCCGCTGATCAAGAAAATCAGCGATGTTCAGGAAGAGCGCGTCGCGAAGCGGAGCGCCACCCAGGAAGCGGCGGTCGCTTCGTCCACCTGGGCGATCTGGATCGGCGGCGCATGCGCAGTGGCGCTTTCGGTATTGCTCGGCTGGCTGCTCGCGCGCGGGATCGCGGCGCCGGTCGCGCAGATGACCGTAGTGATGAAAACGCTCGCGGACGGCAACAACGCCGTTGATGTGCCGGGCACCGACCGCGGCGACGAGATCGGCGCGATGGCCAAGGCGGTGCTGGTGTTCCGCGAGCAGGCGATCGAGAAGGAAAAGGCCGATGCGGCCAAGAAGATCGCCGATGCCGAGCAGCGGCGCGTGGTCGATACGCTGGAATCGAACCTCGGCAAGCTGGCGCAGGGCGATCTGACCAGCGAGATCCACGAGGCGTTCTCGCCGGCGTATGAATCAGTGAAGGTCAACTTCAACGCCGCGGTCACCGAGCTGCGCAACCTGATCGGCACCGTGATGGAAAGCGCCGCGACGATCCGTACCGGCTCGGGCGAGATCGCCCAGGCGTCCGAGGATCTCGCGCGCCGCACCGAAGCCAATGCCGCGAGCCTCGAAGAGACTTCGGCGGCGGTCACCCAGATGGACGGCCGTCTCAAGGCGACCGCCGCGTCCGCCGGCCGTACGGTCGAACGCGCCGACGGCGCCATCGCCACGGTCTCGGGCGGGCGTTCGATCGCCGACGAGGCAGTGCAGGCGATGACCCGCGTGGCGGATTCGGCCAAGGGCATCGACAGCGTGATCGAGGGTCTCGACAAGATCGCGTTCCAGACGCGGGTTCTCGCGATGAACGCCGCGGTCGAGGCCGGCCGCGCGGGTGAAGCAGGCCGCGGCTTCGCGGTCGTCGCCGACCTCGTCAGTGCGCTCGCGATGCGCGCCGAGGAGGAGGCCGGCCGCGCCCGCGACCAGCTGACCGCCACCCAGACCGACATCGTCGCGGCGGTGGAGATGGTCCAGAAGGTCGATACCGCGCTCGCCGACATCTCGGGCGACGTGGGCGAGGTCCACAAATTGCTCGGCGAGATGGCGACGGACAACCAGGCCCAGTCGACCGCCATCACCCAGATCAGCGTCGCGATCGGGACGATGGACCAGTCGACCCAGCAGAACGCCGCGATGGTCGAGGAGACGTCCGCAGCCGCGCGTAACCTGTCGGGCGAGGTCGCCGCGCTCAGCGAGCAGGCGTCGCGGTTCAACGTCGGCAACGGCGCGCGACCGGTGACGGCGCGGACGCAGGTCCCGGCGACGCCCGCCAGAGCGGCGAAGTCGAACGGCTATGTCTCGCCGGTCAAGGCGCTCCCGGTTGCGGCGATGGCCAACGGCAACGGCGACTCGGACGATTGGGCTTCGTTCTAGGACCAATCGACATTCACCGCTGGGGAATGTGGTTGGCCCTACCCGCAACCGTCACCCCGGCCGAAGTGCCGGGGTCCACCGGGAGGCAAACGCTGCGCAAGAGGCTTGAGCGCTGCCGGTGAGGCTGAGTGGACCCCGGCACTTCGGCCGGGGTGACGGCGGGTATTGGGAATCGTGCCAAAATTCTGAATGTCGATCGGCCCTAAGGCTTTCGCCCGGAAGAAAACGGGGCGTGGCGGCATCTGCTGCGGCGCCCCATTTCATGCCAATCCTCCCGCGCCAGGGGGAGGATTGGGAGCTACTTCATCCGGATCGTTTCGATCGCACCATCTTCGCGATATTCGATCGGCTGGATCGCGACGCGGCGGCTGCCCTGATAAGGGCCGTCGCCGAACTGCCCTTCCCAGCGATGATAGGCGATGTACCATTTGCCATCCTTCGGATCTTCGAAGAAGCTGTGGTGGCCGGGTCCGCGATAGCGCTTGTCGCCGACGAGCAGCGGGCCGCCATAACGCCACGGGCCGATCGGCGAGAGCGATACGGCATAATGGAGCTGATAGGACGACGTGTCCCACTTCCCCGCCGAATACGACAGATAATAGATGCCCTTGCGCGTGTGCATGAAGGCACCCTCGGTGAAATTGGGCGGAGTATCGACTTTCACTTCACGGTCGATGCTGACCATGTCGGGCTTGAGCACCCATATGCGAAGCGTCGCGCCGGCGCTGCCGCCGGCATAGAGGTAGGGCGTCTTCGTTTTGGGATCGACGAAGACCGCGGGGTCGATCGCCTCGAAGCCCTTGCCCCCGGTGACGAGCGGCTTGCCGCTGTCGGTGCAGGGGCCGGCGGGTCCTTTGCATATCGCAACGCCGATGCGGCTGGGAGTCGGGTTCTGGGGGCCGACCGAATAATAGAAATACCAGCCGCCATTGGCGTGGACCATGTCGGGCGCCCAGAGGAAGTGGCGCGGGGCATGGTCGTCTTCGACCCAGCTGATGTCCTTGAGCCGGAGGAGCGGTTCGCCGCGGGTCCAGTCGCGCATGTCGGGCGAGGACCAGGCGGCGAGCGCCTCGCCGCCGGTCGGGTAGATCCAGTACTTCCCTTCCGCGAACTCGATATCCGGATCGGCGCCGGCGAGAACCGACTTCACTTCCTGCGCGGACGCTGCCGGCGAGAGCCCCGCCAGCAGCGCCGCGATCAGTGTGGCCGTCCTCACTTGCCCGCGGGCGGCACCACGCCGCGGGGCGACGTAGCGAGGCGCCTGATCAGGTCGACCTCCGCCTGGCGATAGGGCTTGCCGTCGGCGCGGAAGACCTCGTGGAACCAAATCGTCGGTTCGTCCCAGGTATAGGGCTTCTTCCAGCTGTCCCATGGCAGCCGCGTCTGGGTCTTGCCGTCGACGAAGCCCCAGTTGAACATCGCGATATTGTATTTCTTCGCGATCGGCAGCGAGCCGTCGAAGGTCGAGCCGTTGCCGCGCGCCATATATTCGGTGCACCAGACCGGGCGGCCATAGCTGAGCATCTGCTTCGCGCGCTCGTCGAACTTCTCGGGCCAGTTGTAATCGTGGAAGCTGAGGATGTCCGACTGGGCGATCTGGGTCTTCTCGACGGCGTCGAGCTTGGTCTGATCGTCCCAATGGTCGCCGATCCACACGCCCGAGGTGAGCGGCTGGGTCGGGTCGACCGAACGCGCCCAGGTGAAGATGCGCGGGAGCAGCCTGGCGACATATTCCTTCTTGTCCGGCGTCGGCTTGTAATTGCCGCCGCCGCCATTGTTGGGCTCGTTCCACAGGTCCCAGCCGAGGATGCGCTGATCGCCGGCGAAATGGCCGACGACGCCCTTCACGTAGCTCTCGAACTTGTCGTACTGGCTCGCATCCTTGAGGCGCGCGGCGCCGGGGGACTGGACCCAGCCCGAATTGTGCACGCCGGGGATCGGCGGGCGCTGCGGGCCGGCGACCGGATCGGGATCCCAGCAGCTGTCGAACAGCACGAAGAGCGGGCGGATCTTGTGCTTCGCGGCGATGACGAGGAATTCGTCCATGCGCCGCTTGAGGCCCTCGGGATCGTTCTCCCAGAGCAGATTGTGGAGGAACACGCGCATCGTGTTCATGCCGATCGATTCGGCCCAGGCGAGCTCCTTGTCGATCGTGGCGGGGTCCCAGGTCTCGGCCTGCCACATCTCGAGCTGGTTGATCGCCGACGCGGGCGTGTAGTTGGCGCCGACGAGCCAGGGCTGTTTGGCGTGGAAGCCATTGGCCTGCGCCTTGGTCCACTGGTCGCGCGCGCTGGCCGGCGCCGCGCTTGCGACGAGGGCAAGCGCAGTCACCGAGAGAAAGAAGGTACGTCGGATCATCTGGCCTCTCCCGGAGATCAGCGACGCGCGGCGGCCGCGCCGCTGCTGAACTTATAGGTCATGACGTTGCGATAGGTTTGGCCGGGCTGGAGGCGCGCCTCGGGGAAGCCCGTCTGGTTGATCGCATCGGGGAAGATCTGCGGCTCCATCACGATCGCATCGCCACCGCGATAGATCTTCTTCGCCTTGCCCGAGAAGGTGCCGTTGAGGAAATTGCCCGAATAGAATTGCAGCCCCGGCTGGTTCGACCAGAGCTCGAAGCTGCGTCCCGAGACCGGATCGGAGACGCGCGACATCAGATGCTGGGTCGTCGTCACCTTGCGGCCGATCACCCAATTGTGATCATAGCCGCGGCCATAGACCATCTGCTTGTCGCTGGCGTCGCGGACCCGATCGTTGATCACCCGGGGCTTGCGGAAGTCGAACACGGTGCCGGCGACCGGGCGGAACGCGCCGGTGGGGATCAGCGTCTCGTTGACCGGCGTGATCGAATCCGCCGGGATCGTGACGATGTGCCCCATCGCGCCGTTCGAGGAGCCTTCGCCCGAGAGATTCCAGTAAGCGTGGTTGGAAATGTTGACGATCGTCTCCTTGTCGGTCGTCGCGGTGTATTCGATCGTCAGGTTGTTGGCCTCGTCGAGCGAATAGGTGGCGTCGACCGTCATCGTGCCGGGATAGCCCTGATCGCCGTCGGGGCTGACGTAGCGCAGCGTGACCGACGCAGTCGGGCCGTTCTTCACCGAGACGACATCCCACAGCACCTTGTCGAAGCCGGCCGAGCCGCCGTGGAGCGAATTGGTGCCGTCGTTGAGCGGGGTTTGATACTGGCGGCCGTTCAGCGTGAAGCGCCCGGCGTTGATCCGGTTGGCGAAGCGGCCGACGGTGGCGCCGATGAAGTTCGGATGTGCCAGATAATCGCCGATATTGTCATGGCCCAGCGCGATATCGGCCTTCTTGCCGGCGCGATCGGGCATCACCAGCGACTGGATCGACGCGCCGTAAGCGATGATGTTCGCCGAGACGCCGCGATTGTTGGTGAGCAGCACCGAATCGACCGTGCGGCCGTCGGGCAGCTTGCCGAAGGTGCCGCGCTTCGCAGTGGCGGCGTCGGCGGCGGGTGCGGCGATTGCCATGGTGGCCATCAGTCCCAGAGCAGCGATCGTCTTCATTTTCTCTCCCTCCATTTTGTTCTTGTCGGTCCGGATCAGTGGCTGTCGCGCGGAACGCCCTTGGTTTGGGCGATGCGCTGGTATTTGACCGCGTTTTCGAGCACCGCGCCAGTATCGAATTGTCCGACCAGATCTCGGTGGATCTCCTGCCACGGAGTCTGGCTCTCGGGAACGTAATCCACCTCCAGCGCAGCGTGGCGGCGCGCGATCTCGGCGGGATCGACGAGCATGTCGGCGGTGCGATTCTTGAGGTCGATGCGGATGCGATCGCCGGTCTGGACCAAAGCGAGACCGCCGCCGACCGCCGCTTCGGGTGCCGCATTGAGGATCGAGGGCGACCCGCTGGTGCCCGACTGACGGCCGTCGCCGAGGCACGGCAGCGCGTGGACACCCGCCTGGATCAAAGCGGTGGGCGGACGCATGTTCACGACCTCCGCGCCACCCGGATAGCCGACCGGGCCGGCGCCGCGCATGATCAGGATCGAGTTGGTGTCGATGCCGACCGCGGGATCGTCGATGCGATGGTGATAGTCCTCGGGGCCATCGAACACGACGGCAACACCTTCGAACGCCTCGGGATCGTCGGGATTGCTCAGATAGCGGCTGCGAAATTCGTCGGAGATCACGCTCAATTTCATCACTGCATTGTCGAACAGATTGCCCGACAGCACGGTGAGCCCCGCGGCGCGCTTCATCGGCGCATCGAGCGGGAAGATGACGTCGAGGTCCTCGCTCTCGGACGTGCTCACATTGTCGGCGACAGACTTGCCGTTGACGGTGAGTGCGCTGCCGTCGATCAGTCCCGCGCGCAGCAGCTGGCCCATCACCGCGGGCACGCCGCCGGCGCGGTAGAAATCCTCGCCGAGATATTTGCCGGCCGGCTGGAGATTGACGACGAGGGGCACGTCCGCGCCATGCTCTTCCCAGTCGGCGAGGCTCAGTTCGACGCCGATGTGGCGGGCGATCGCGTTGAGATGGATAGGCGCGTTGGTCGACCCGCCGATCGCCGAATTGACCCGGATCGCGTTCATGAAGGCGGTGCGGGTCAGCACATCCGATGGTTTTCGATCGGCATGGACCATCTCGACGATCTGCAGCCCGGTGCGATAGGCATTTTCCTGCCGGTCACGATAGGGTGCGGGGATCGCGGCCGAGCCGGGCAGCGACATGCCGAGCGCCTCGCACAAGGAATTCATCGTCGTCGCAGTGCCCATCGTGTTGCACCAGCCGGTCGAGGGTGCCGAGGAGGCGACGAGCTTGATGAAGCCCTGATAGTCGATCTCGCCGGCCGCGAGCATTTCGCGTGCCTTCCAGACGATCGTGCCCGATCCGGTGCGCTCGCCCTTGAACCAGCCATTGAGCATCGGCCCGACCGACAGCGCGATCGACGGGATGTTCACAGTGGCGGCCGCCATCAGGCAGGCGGGCGTGGTCTTGTCGCAGCCGATCGTCAGGACGACGCCATCCATCGGATAGCCGTAGATCGATTCGACGAGGCTCAAATACTGGAGGTTGCGATCGAGCCCCGCGGTAGGGCGCTTGCCAGTCTCCTGGATCGGATGAGTGCCGAATTCGAGCGCGATGCCGCCGGCGTCGCGAATCCCCTCACGCACGCGCTTGGCGAGCTCGAGATGGTGGCGGTTGCACGGCGCGAGATCGCTGCCGGTCTGGGCGATGCCGATGATCGGCTTGCCCGACTGGATCTCCTCAAGGCTGATACCGAAATTGAGGTAGCGCTCGACATAGAGCGCCGTCATGTCCGGATTGGCGGGGTTGTCGAACCAGGCACGCGACCTCAGGGGCGGACGCCCGCCGTTCGAACCGTTTTCCGCGTCGTTCATTCACCTCTCCGGTGGGTAGTTTGTCTTTACACAAGCGCCGCTATTTGTTCGCCCCGGCGGCGGCGTGCGGGCTTGATACCGGCACTATGTGGCAATAGGAAGCATATATATCTTATAAAAGGAAATAACGAGGATGGCGGAGATCGGGACGCGGGCAATTCGACTGGGACTGGTGGGGATCGGCAAGATCGCCCGCGACCAGCATCTTCCCGCCCTCGCGGCCGACGGCCGATTCGAGCTGACGGCGACCGCCAGCCGGCATGCGACGCTCGAAGGCGTTCCCGGTTATCGCGACATCAGCACGATGATCGCGAGCGGACATGATCTCGACGCGGTTTCGCTCTGCACCCCGCCGGACGGACGTTACGAACAGGCGCTGGCCGCGATCGACGCGGGGCTGCATGTGATGCTCGAAAAACCGCCCGCCACCACGCTGACCGAGATCGCCTCGCTCGCCGATCACGCCAAAGCCAAGGGGGTCGTGCTCTACACGACCTGGCATTCGCGCGAGGCGGCAGGCGTAGAGCCGGCCAAGGCCTGGCTGCTGGGCAAGCGCATCCTTGCGGTGCGCATCACCTGGAAGGAGGACATTCGCCGCTGGCACCCGGGACAGGAGTGGATCCTGGCGGCGGGCGGCTTCGGCGTGTTCGATCCGGGCATCAACGCACTATCGATCGCGACGAAAATCCTTCCCGAGCCGATGCTGCTCGACAAGGGGTGGATGGAAGTGCCCGAAGGGCGCGCCTCCCCGCTCGCCGCGCGGCTCGAGATGCGCAGCGGCAATGCGCGTGTCGATGTGGTGTTCGACTTCCTCCAGACCGGACCGCAAACCTGGGACATCGAGATCGACACCGATGCCGGCACGCTGCGGCTCGGCATGGGCGGCAGCATCCTGCAGCTGCCCGGCGAAGAAGAGCAGAAAGCGCCCGATCGCGAATATCCGAGGCTCTACGCGCGCTTTGCCGAGCTGGTCGCGGCGGGCGAAAGCGATGTCGATGTGCGCCCGCTCCAGATCGTCGCCGATGCCTTCATGATGGCGGACCGGCGGACCACCGCGCCGTTCGTGTTCTAACCGACTCCCACCAAATCGGCGCCGATCGGCGCATATCCGACGATCCGGGAATAAGGAGGGCATGCGTCCCATAGTGTGGCCTGAACGCCACGCTCGGCCATTATTTGCGCGCACCGTCTTATTGATATGATAAATCACTTGTCCCTCGCTGTAACCGATTGCATAGCCGATCGACAGAGAGAGGCTCGCCAAGGGCCCTCGCCATTCGCCAGGGAGGTATGCGATGCGCCTGAAATCAGTGATCCTTGCTTCAACATCGTTGTTGATCGCCGCGGGGAGCACACCCGCTCTCGCACAGACCGATTCGGCCAATGCCGCGCAGGACGCGCCCCTTGCCGCCGCCGATGCGGCTACGCAGGAAGAAGACACGATCGTGGTCACCGGCCTGCGCCGCAGCCTCGAGACCTCGCAGCGGATCAAGCGCGAATCCGAAGGCATCGTCGATGCGATCGTCGCCGAGGATATCGGCAAGCTACCCGATACCTTCGCCTCCTCCGCGCTGCAGCGCGTTGCCGGCGTGGCGGTTACCCGGGGCGGCGGGGAGTCGGCGGGCGTCACGGTGCGTGGTCTGCCGGACCTGACCACCACCTATAACGGCCGCGAGATCTTCACCGCCGAGGGTCGCTACGTCCAGATCCAGGACTTCCCCGCCGGCACCGTCGCGGCGCTGGAAGTGTACAAATCGGGCCTCGCCAACCAGATCGAAGGCGGCATCGCCGGCGCGGTCAATGTGCGCGGACGCAAGCCATTCGACTTCAACGGCTTCGAGCTTTCTGGCTCGCTCAACTATGTGCATTCGGAGCAGGCGCAGAAGGAAGCGCCGAACGGCAATTTGCTGATCAGCGATCGCTGGAACACCGGCATCGGCGAAATGGGCCTGCTGGTGAACGCCTCTTATGTCGGCATCGAGTTCCTCGATTCGACCCGCGAGCAGTCGCTGGTGATCGGCACCACCGACGCGGTCAACGCGCCCGGCAATGCCGGCCTCCGCTTCCCCGACGCGCAGGGCAATTTCCAGGGCTACGGCAAGCGCTGGCGCCCCTCGGCTAACGCCGCGTTCCAGTGGAAGCCCAGCCCCGAGCTCGAAATCTACGCCGACGGCCTTTTCCAGGGATTCCGTTCGAAAGATTACAACCGCTGGATGTTCATCCCGATCTTCGGCGGCCTGACCTTCTCCAACGTGACGACGATCCCGGGCACCAACCAAATGGCGAGCGCGACCGTCACCGGCGCGGTGAACCCCGATGGCTGGACCGGTTCGTTCAACGGAAAGACCGACACCTATCAGGCGGGCGGCGGCCTGATCTGGACGAAGGATCGGCTTCGGATCTCGGCCGATGTGGCCTATACCGACAGTCAGTTCACCGCGGACAACGTCAACGTCGACTATTCGACCATCGGCTCATCGATCCGCAACGTCCAGTTCGAGGCCGCGCATGACGGCGGGCCGACACAGACCTTCGTCAACTACGACATCACCAATCCTGCCAATTTCACCACCCGCGGCCTCTGGCAGGAACTGACCGTGGTAAGCGGCAAGGACTGGCAGGCGCGCACCGACCTGTCGTACGATCTCGACATGGGCTTCCTCAAGCGGCTGGACGCCGGCGTGCGCTACGCCGACCGCAAGGCTGGCCGCGACTACGGCAACTGGTACGCCAATGGCCAGGGGATCGGCGTTCCGCTGACGTCGCTGCCGGGCGCGGAGGTCAAGACCAGCCTGCCGGGCTTCACTTATAATCGGGTCCAGCCCAACGTCTTTTATGCCGCACTCACTCGCGACAGCATCCGCAACAACCTGCCAGCACTGCGAACCTTCTTCGGCGCGCCCGCAGGCGTGCCCGCCTTCTTCCCCACAGACAATTTCCGGGCCGACGAAAAGTCCTATGCCGCCTATGCGCAGCTCAAATACGGCTTCGATTTGGGCGGCATGGTCGTCGACGGCGTCGTCGGCCTGCGCGCCGTCAAGACCAAGCTGAAAATCGACGGCTTCTCGCGCGTCGATGATCCCAGCGGCATCACCTACCCGGCGGTAAGTGCGGAGAGCGAATATACCGATTACCTGCCCAACGTCAGCGCGCGCATCGGCCTCACCGACAAGCTGCAGATGCGCCTCGCTTATACCCAGACACGGACCCGGCCCAATTTCTTCGATCTTCGCCCGAACACATCGCTGGGCCGGCCGGTAGATCCTAGCACCTTCCCGGTTGGCGATCCCTGCCGGAATCCCGCCAATGCGACTACGCCGGAATGCGAAGACCGGCTGCGCCGCGGCGGCTCGGCGGGCAATCCCAACTTGCGGCCGCTCACCTCGGACAATTACGACGTCAGCCTCGAATATTATTTCTCGCGCACGGGCTCATTCACGGCGGCGATCTTCCGCCACGATGCGCAGGGGTTCGTGCAGGGCGCACCGGACCGCAGCGTGGACGGATTGCGCATCGATCGCCCGTTCAATCTGGGGAATACGCGGCTGCAGGGCGCCGAAGTGACCTTTACCAGTTTCCTCGACATCGATGGTTTGCCCGAGTGGATGAAGGGCTTCGGCCTCCAGGCGAACGGCACCTATATCGATGCCAAGGGCGATTTGCTCCCCGATCAGGCGGCGACGTTCAACAACGAGCAGCAGCCTTTTCGCGGTGTGTCGAAGTGGGCGTACAATCTCGTTGCGCTGTATGAGAAGCCGCAATTCTCGGCGCGTCTGGCCTATAATTACCGGTCGGAGTTCGTGACCTTCGATCCGGCCTATACCTTCCAGCCGCTCGATCCGATCGCGCACCCGGTTGTCGAGAAGGGCCGCGGCCAGCTCGACTTCTCGACCTCGGTCACGCCGGTGCCGAACATCACGCTGGCATTCGACATCGTGAACATGCTCGGCAATCCGCTGCAACGCTATCGCGACTACAACACTGGCGACAGCTTCACGCGGCAAATCCTGTATCTCGAACGCAGCTACTCGCTGGGCGTGCGCTTCCGCTTCTGACGAGGCTGCTCATGACATGAAGAAGGCCGGGGGACGTAAGTCCTCCGGCTTTCTTCTTTTCCGGTGCGGCTTTGCTATGACCTCCGGACGGAAGGGAAGAAAATATCGATGTCGCTGCGCACCGTATTGCTTCTGTTGGCCGTAGCCGGAGGTGCGCTGCCAGGCGCTGCTTCAGCCCAGGACTCAGCCGAAGCCAGCCCGCGCGCGTTCAACTTCATCGTCCGCAATCCGCCGCGGACCACCCTCGCCTTCGTGATCCCGGAGTGCCTGACGCGCCGGTGCCGGCGCGACGGCAAGGGGGGGACGATGTTCTGGAGCCACCGCAATGGCCGGGTCGTCGCGGGACTGGCGTCGGCGATCCCGAAGGCGCCCAGAAGCGAGCCCGGGCGCAAGAAGCTCGAGGCGATCGACCGGGTATGGGCTGGGCATGACGTGCCCTTTGCGCTCGTGGTGACCGCGGACCGCATCTATGTCGGCTATTACGATGCCGCGCGGCAGCTGAGCGTCGCCAGCCGCCCGCGCGGGTCTTCGTGGTGGACATACACGAAGCTGCCGAGCTGGGTCGGCTGGGACAGCCATAACCGCATCGCGATGGCGGTGGACGCGGCCGGACAGCTTCATGTCGCGGCGAACATGCATAATGATCCGCTGGTATATTTCCGCACGACCGCCGGCGACGTGCGGACGCTCGCGCGCGTGCCGGTGATGGCCGATGCCGCGGCCGAGCGGAGCATGACCTACCCGATGTTCCTGAAGGACGCGGGCGGGCGATTGATCTTCAGCTATCGCGACGGCGGCAGCGGCCGGGGTCGAGAGATCTACAACGTGCTGGACGGCGGCGGCTGGAAGCGGCTGCTCGACGCGCCGCTCGCCGATGGCGAAGGCAAAAGCAGCGCCTATTTCGTCGGACCGGTGCCGGGCCCCGATGGCTGGTTTCATTTGAGCTGGGTGTGGCGCGATACGCCCGATGCGGCGACCAATCACGACCTGTCCTATGCGCGAAGCCGCGATCTGGTGCGCTGGGAACGATCCGACGGGACGGCGCTGCCCTTACCGATCCGGCTGGGTGACGCCGAAGTCGTGGATCCGGTGCCGGTGCGCGAAGGGATGATCAACAACAACACGGTTCCCGGGTTCGATGCCGCAGGGCGCGTGGTGATCGCATTCCACAAGTTCGATGCGGCGGGGAACACGCAGATGTTCGTGGCGCGGCGCGAGGCGAAGGCGTGGCGCGTCGTGCAGGCGAGCGACTGGAAGGGGTTTCGCTGGGAGTTCGGCGGAATGGGGTCGCTCGATTTCCGCCTGCGGGTCGGGACCCCGGTGACGGAGGGGAAGGCGCTGCGGATACCGGTAGTGCGCGACGGGAAGCCGACCGATCTCTTGCTCGATGGCGAGACACTGGCGCGAATTGGCGAGCGGCCAGGCGTGATGCTAGCAGATCGGCTGGCGGCACGGATCGCGGTGCCGACGGGAATGCAGCTCAATACCGTCGAAGACGCGTCGGGCTTTGCCATCGCATGGGCATCCCTGCCGCCGAACCGCGATTTGCCCCGCGAGGAAGTGCCGGAGGCGCAGGTGTTGCGGCTGGTGCTGCCGGACTAGGCATCCAAGAATCCGTTCGCCGTGAGCACGAACGGAGATGGGTCTGTCCGTTCCTCGCGTTCCCTCAGCACTCCACCTTACGTTCGGTCGGCGTATGGGGCTGGATGCACGGATGGGTGGGATAGGCTTCGAGATCGAGCTCGGTCGCCTCACGAACGACCTCCACCCGATCGCCGGCATCCTTCATCTCGTAAAGCTTGCCCAGCGCGAAGGTGAACGGCCGGTGGAGCACCATCATCAGACGCCCGTCGAACGCACGGAAGAGCATGCCGTGGCCACTATCGCGGCGGACCAGCGGATCGAGCTGCTCCCATGGGCCTTCGAGCCTGCCCGATCTGGAGCGGGCGATTCCCTGAACATAGCCGCGCTCGCCATAACTCGACCAGAGCATCATCAAAGTACCGGCGCGCGTGCGATAGAATTCGGGGCCGTCGGTAACCCACACGGTGTCGCCATCGGACTGTGGCTGGCCCTTGGCCCAGGGCGCCTCGTTGGCGCGGAACAGGACCTCCGGCGGGCCGGCGGCGGCAAGGCCGTCGTCGAGCGGGATCGCCTCGATGGTGCCGATCGTGGTCTGCAGCCATTCATGCGCATAAACGAGCCACGGTTTGCCCGCGGCATCGACATGGAGCGTGCCGTCGAGCGTCATCAACTCCCTGGGGGCGATCGGCTCGCCGTTCCGGACGACGCGATACGGCCCGTCGACCCGGTCGGCGACAGCGAGGATCGTGCCGCGGCGATAGGGTTTGCGATTACCCGTCGGCGGCAGTGTCGCGTCTTCGTCGTGGAAGGTGGTGAAGAGGTACCATTTGCCCTTCCACGCATGCACCTCGGGCGCCCAGGCACCGCCCTTGGCCCAGGTCCCCTCGGGCAACGCGAAGGCGACCTGCGGCCGAGTCCAGTGCTTCAGGTCCTTGCTGGAATAGACCATCGTCCCGAGCCGGCGGTCGCCGGTCATTGCCGCTTCGTTGCGCGTGAACAGATAATAGGTTTTCGATGCCTTGTCGGCGACGATGAAGGGATCGTGGAGCTGCATTTGCGGGAGCAGCAACGGGGCTTCGGCCGGGACGGGCTGTGCAATAGCCGGCGACGCGACGGCAAGCGCGACAGCCCATAGCAGGTACCGGATCATTACGCCGCGCTCTCCCGCTCCGCCGCGATCTCTTCGAGCGACCTGCCTTCGTTGCGCGGCGCCCAGATCAGCCCGATCACCCCCGAGGCGACGAGGAAACCGGTGAGGATCCACGCGAGCGTGGTGAAATCATGTGCCGCGAGCGTCGGCACCGCGAGACTCCAGATGCCGAGGCCGATGCGGACGATCGCGAAGGTGGCGCCCTGCGCGGTCGAGCGGATCGCGGTGGGGAAGAGTTCGGCCGACCAGAGTTGGAAGAAGCTCTGCGCGCCGAAGCCCCCGGCGATCCCCATGATCACGACATGCAGAATGACGATCTCGAACTTGAACCCGAAGATTGCGAGCAGCGCCATGCCGACCACGTGCATCGCCGCCGAGATGCCGAACAACAGACGCTGGTTCACCTTGTCCGACAGGGTCATGAAGATGGTGAGGATCGAGATCATGCCGATCAGAAAATAGCTCGCCGGGAGCATCGTCGCGGTCCAAGCCGGCAGGTTGTTCTGCGCGATCAGATACGGCGTGAAGAAGCCGTTATATCCCGCCCACAGGTTCCAGAAGCCGTACATCGAGGCGAGGAACAGCATCGAGCCGAGATAAGCGGGCTTGAACAATTCGCGCCAGTTCCGGCTTAGCGCCTGCCCGGCAGTGGCGGCTTGCGTTTCTTCCCAGCGCTGCGATTCGCGCATCCGCGATCGCAGGAAAGTGAGCGCGATCGCCAGCACCGCGAGGTGGGCGAACAGCCAGCGTATGCCGGTGATCCCCCAGGGCTGGAGGAAATACGCCGCGACCAGCACCGCGACGGGCCCGAGATACCAGAGCATCTGCGCCACGCCCGAATGCGCGCCGCGCCTGTCGTCCGGCGCCTGCTCGGCGATCAGCGACCACGAGGCAGGGATGTCCGCGCCCACGGCGAGGCCGACCAGCACGAAGCCCAACACGATCATCCACGCCGCCGAGGCAAAGATGAGAAAGAGCATGCCGAACGCGTAGAACAGCATGTCGTACTGGTAGATCTTCTTGCGGCCGAACTTGTCGCACAGGATGCCGCCGATCAGCGCGCCGACGCCCGCCGATATGGCGTTGGCGCTGAATGCCCCGATCAGGCCGATGAAACTGTCGGAAAGGCCATAGATCTCCTTCCACAGCGCCAGCGCCACCGAACCGGCGACGATCGATCCCGCGTCGATGTAATTGGCGAGCCCCGCGAGGATCGTGTTGCGCCACTTGTGGTCCCGGGTGTCGCTCACTTCCGTCCCCTCAGATGCCCAGCCCGAGCCGGTAGATGCGATCGGCGTTGCGCCCCCAGAGCGCACGGCGTTCGTCCTCGGCGAAGTCGCCGGTAATCGCGTCATACGCATCCAGATGCTGCGCGAAGCTGCCGAAGAGCTTGTCGGTCGGGAAGTCGCTGGCGAACATTGCGCGATCGGCGCCGAACAGATCGATCGCCTCGAGAATGTACGGCCGCGCCTGTTCGAGGGTCCATGGGCGGTGCGTGAAGCCCATTCCCGACAATTTGGTCGCGACGTTGGGCAAAGCGGCGAGCGCCGTCATGCCGGCGCGCCACTGGTCCCATTCGCCGGGCACCGCCATGCCGGTATGATTGATAATGATTTGCGTTTCGGGGTGGCGGGCGATCAACTTGGCGAGCCCCGCGAACTGGCCGGGATAGGCCTGAAGGTCGAAGCTCAGCTGATATTTGCCGAGCAAGGCGAAGCCCCGCGCCCAGGCCGCGTCCTGCGTGACGTCGCGGGAGGAATAGGTCCGGCGCGGATCGGGGTGCCAGTTGACGATATGGCGGATACCGCGGACAGCGTGGTGCGCGGCGTGCGCGTCGAGCAAAGCCTCGACTCCCGGATCATCGAGCGCGGCGAAGGCGACGATCGCATTGGGCATACCGCGCGCATCGTGGAGGCCCTGCAGCCATTCGGTCTCGGCGAGCGCCGCGCTCGCTTCCGCCCCGGCATCGACATGGACAATTCCCCGAACGTCCCAGCCCGCGGCATCGCCGAGATAGTCGTCGAGCAGATAGGTCGTGGCGATCGGCTCGACGCTGCCGTTCGGGCCGTCATCGGCGAAGGGCGGCGTCAGCCAGGGATAGGCGATGCGGTCGAGGTCCCAGAGATGCACATGGGCATCGATGAACGGCAGATCGCGCGCCATTTCCTCTCCTTCCCCGTGCTCCTGCGAAAGCAGGAGCCCAAGACCGCACATGGTTCGCTTGCGACTCTGGGCTCCTGCTTTCGCAGGAGCACAAGGTCAGTACGTCGTCCGCCCGCCCGACGTGTCGAAGGTCGACGCCGTCGTGAAGCTGCATTCCTCGCTCGCCATGAACAGGATCATCGCGGCGCTTTCCTCGGCCTCGCCCAGGCGGCCCATCGGGATCTTCGAGCGCATGTAATCGACCTGGCTCGCGGGGAGCTGATCGAGGATCGGGCTCTCGAACGTCGCAGGAGTCAGCGCGTTGGCGATGATGCCCTTGCCCGCCAGTTCCTTGCCGAGCGACTTGGTGAGGCCGATCACCCCCGCCTTCGATGCCGAATAGGCCGAAGCGTTGGGGTTGCCCTCCTTGCCCGCGACCGAGGCGACGTTGACGATGCGGCCATAGCCGTTCGCCAGCATGTGCGGGACGACCGAGCGGCAGCAATAGAACAGCCCGTTCAGGTTGATCGAGACCACCCGCTCCCAGCTGTCGAGCGGATATTCGTGGACGGGCGCGGTGGCGCCGGTGATCCCCGCCGAGCAGACGAGGACGTCGACCCGGCCGAGCGCCGCGGCAGTCTCGCCGGCGGCAGCGGCTACCGCGGCGGCATCCGAGACATCGACCGAAACAATATGCGCCGCGCCGACTTCGGTCTTAGCCGCGGCGAGCCAGTCAGCGTTGACATCCCACAAGGCGACCTTGCCGCCCTCCGCGACGAAGCGCTTGGCGACGGCACGGCCGAGCCCGGATGCGCCGCCGGTGATGATCGCGGTGCGGCCCGCGAAGCGATCGGCATAGAGCGTCAAGCGACGTTCTCCGACCATGCGACCACCTGCTGCGCCTGCTCGCCGAGCTTCTCGATGCCGAGCGCGACTTTGTCGCCCGCCTTGAGATACACCGGCTCGGGCTTCTGGCCCATACCGACGCCGGGGGGCGTGCCGGTGGTGATGATGTCGCCGGGAAGGAGCTTGATGAACTCGCTGACATAGGAAACCAGCTTCGAGACCGGGAAGATCATCGTCGCAGTGGTGCCGTCCTGCTTGCGCTCGCCATTGACGTCGAGCCAGAGGCGGAGGTTCTGCGGATCGCCGACTTCGTCCGAAGTGACCAGCCACGGGCCGACGGGGCCGTAGGTCGGGCAACCTTTGCCCTTGTCCCAGGTGCCGCCGCGGTTGATCTGGTAATCGCGCTCGGAAAGGTCGTGGACGACGCAATAGCCGGCGACGTGATCGAGCGCCGAAGCTTCGTCGATATACGACCCGCCCTTGCCGATGATCACGCCGAGCTCGACTTCCCAGTCGCTCTTCACCGATCCGCGCGGGATCACGACAATGTCGTGCGGGCCCTGGATGCAGCTGACCGCCTTGGTGAAGATCACCGGCTCTTCGGGGATGGGCAGGTTCGATTCCGCCGCGTGATCGGCATAGTTCAGGCCGATCGCGATGAACTGTCGCGTGACCGCCACCGGCGGGCCATAGCGCACGCCCTCGGGCGCGAGCGGCAGCGAGGCCGGATCGATCGCGGCGAGCGCGGCGAGGCCTTCGGGCTGCAGCTGGTCGGGCCCGATATCGCTGATGTGCGCGGAAAGATCGCGGATGCGGCCATCGGCGTCGATCAGGCCGGGGCGTTCGCTACCGGCGGGTCCAAAACGGCAGAGTTTCATGTTCGCTCTCTCAGTCTCAATGCGTGTAGGGGCGGTGCATCGGCAATTCGCGATTGAGCTCGACCCCGAAACCGGGCTTGTCGAGCGCGCTCACGTGCAGGCGCCCGTTCACAGGCACCGGCTCGCCGATCAATTGCGGGTGGAACATCGGAACCACTTCGGTCGGCCCCGGATGCATCATCAGGAACTCGGCGAACGGGCTGTTATGCCGGGTGATCACGAAGTGATAGCTGTACACCGACGAGCCGTGCGGGATCATCAGCACGCCTTTGCTGTCGGCATAAGCGGCGATCTTGATCAGTTCGGTCACGCCGCCGCACCAGCCCACATCGGGCTGGATGATGTCGCAGCATTCCATGTCCATCAGCATGCGGAAGCCCCAGCGGGTCGCCTCATGCTCGCCGGTGGTGACGAGAAGGCCCTTGGGCGCGTTCTTCCTCAGCGCTGCATAGGCCCAATAATCGTCGGGGCTCAGCGCCTCCTCGATCCACTTGAGCCCGCACTCGTCATAGGCCCTGCGCGCGAGCCGCGTGGCATAATCCAAGTCGAGACTCATCCAGCAATCGAGCATCAGCCAGAAATCGTCGCCGACGCGGGCACGCATTTCGGCGAGCTCGGCGATGTTCTTGTGGAGCCCCTCGAGGCCCTCGGCCGGGCCGTGGTGGAGCGGCAGCTTGCCGCCGATGAAACCCAGTTCCTTGGCCACGTCGGGCCGCGCGCCGGTGGCGTAGAATTGCAGTTCGTCGCGCACCGCGCCGCCGAGCATCTGGTACACCGGCTCGCCGCGCAACTTGCCGAGCAGGTCCCACAAAGCGAGGTCGACTCCCGAGATGGCATTCACGACGAGGCCCTTGCGGCCGTAATATTGCGTCGAGAAGTACATCTGGTCCCAGATCTTCTCATATTCGGTCGGGCTGCGGCCTTCGAGGAAGCGCGCGAGATGCTTCTCGACGATGAACGCAGCGGGCTCGCCGCCGGTGGTCACTGCGAAACCGATCGTGCCGTCCTCGGCCTCGATCTCGACGATCAGCGTGCCGAGCACGTTGATCCCGAAGCTCTGCCGCGACTGGCGATATTCGGGATAGCGCGCCATCGGCGTGGCGATGTGATTGTCGATCCAGTGGCCTTCGCCCTGATCGTGATAATCGGCGCCGCCGCCGCGAACGGTGAAGGCACGGACGTGCTTGATCTTCGAAAGGCCGGCTGCAGCCACGTCAACTGATCCCTTTTGCGGCTAAACGTACCACATCTGGGCACGCCGCCTGAGAATGTGAAAAATTGCGAGCATGACATACCATCATATGATACGCAGCCCCGCGATGCCTGACTGAATGGATCTGGCGGGTGCCGAAATGCTCCGCCGCTTCGCACCCCTCCTGATGCTTTACTTTCTCACTTTATGGGATAGGATGTTACGAGATGAGACGCGACACGTCAAACGCTGAATCGGAAACGACCGAGAAGAAAGCGGGCTCCAAGGTACAGGGCAGCCAGACGCTGATCCGTGGGCTCGACATGCTCGACAAGGTGATCGACGGCCCGATCAAGCTCGCGGAGCTTTCGGCGCGGATGGGACTCACCCGCTCGACCACGCACCGGCTCGCCAATGCGCTGATCGATCGCGGCTTCCTCACCTATCTGCCGCGCGACGGCTATCAGCTCGGACCCAAATTGATCCAGTTGGGCTTCCTTGCGCAGAGCCAGGCCGACATCGTCCAGATCGCGCGCCCGCGCATGGAAGAGCTCGCCGCCGCGTCCGAGGACACGGTGCATCTCGGGCGGATGGACGGCGACCTCGCACTGTATCTCGACAAGATTCCGGGCAGGCGCCGCGTCGAAATCTCGAGCCGGATCGGCGACCGCCAGCCGCTCACCTCGACCGGGCTCGGCAAGGCGTTGCTCGTGGACGGCAGCGAAGCCGAATGGACCCGGCTGTTCGACGCAGATCAGGCGCACGGCGCCCTCCGCGCCGATCGCGAGACGTGGTTCGAGCGGATGCGCGGCTATGCCGAGGCGGGCCATGCCTATGATCTCGAAGAGAATGAGGACCAGATACGCTGCGTCGCCGCCCCGGTGCGCGACGTGTCCGGAAAGATCGTCGCGGCGATCAGCGTATCGAGTGCCGCGCAATATATGGACGACGAGCGGATGGCGGCGCTGAGCTCCGAAGTCCGCGACACCGCGCAGCGGATCAGCACCGATCTGGGCTGGAGCCCCGACGTGCGCCCGCCGAGGCGCGGCCGCAGATAGTCAGTATCAGGAGAGGCTAGTGAAGTTGTTGGAAGGCAAGACCGTGCTCGTCACGGGCGCATCGACGGGCATCGGCCGCGCGGCGGCGGTGGGTGCAGCCAAGGCCGGTGCAGATGTCGTGGTCAACTATCACAGCCGTGACGACGATGCCGCGGCCTGCGTCGCCGAAATCGAAGCCGCAGGCCAGCGCGGGCTTGCGGTGAAGGGCGACGTCGCCGCGCCCGAGACCGCGACCGAGTTTGTCCGCAAGGCAGTCGAGGCATTCGGCAAGGTCGACGTGATGGTTTCCAACGCCGGCATCTGTCCCTTCCACAGCTTTCTCGACATGCCGGTCGAAACCGTCCAGCGCACGGTGCAGGTCAATCTGCTCGGGGGCTATTTCATGTGCCAGGCGGCCGCCAACCAGATGGTGAAGCAAGGACATGGCGGCGCGCTGATCGCGGTCTCTTCCATCTCGGCCTTGGTCGGGGGCGAGTATCAGACGCATTACACCCCCACCAAGGCGGGCCTCCACTCGCTGATGCAGTCGACTGCGATCGCGCTCGGCAAGCACAATATCCGCTGCAACTCGGTCCTCCCCGGCACGATCCTGACCGAGATCAACAAGGAGGATCTCGCCGACGTCGAGAAGCGCAAATATATGGAAGGTCGCATCCCGCTCGGCAGGCTCGGCCAGGCCGAGGATCTCGCCGGCCCGATCGTGTTCCTCGCCTCGGACATGGCCGCCTATGTCACCGGTGCCGCACTGCTCGTCGACGGCGGCGCATTCGTGAACCTGCAATGAGGGCGCTGCTCGCCGCGGGCGCCGCACTGCTCGCCACCGCCCTGCCCGCCCAGGCCCAGCAACGTATCCTGATCGCGAGCGATTCGACCGCGGCCAATTACGGGGCGGACAAATATCCGCAGACCGGCTGGGGCATGATGCTCAAATGCGGGCTCCGGCCCGATGTCGAGGTTGTGAATCGCGCGGTAGGCGGACGCAGCACCCGCACCTTTATCTCGGAAGGCAAATGGGATGCCTTGCTTGCCGAGGCGAAACCCGGTGATGTCGTGCTGATCCAGTTCGGCCATAACGACGCGTCCGTATCGCGCCCCGAACGCTACGCACCGGCCGCGACGCTCTATCGCGACAATCTGCTGCGGATGATCTGGGAATCGCGTGGGCACGGCCTCATCCCGGTGCTGGTCACGCCTCCTGCCCGCCGCTCGTTCGACGGCGCCCGCGCCAAGGCCGACTTCGCCGCATATTCGCAGGTCGAACGCGAGCTGGTGGTCACCACCAACACGCCGCTGATCGACCTCGAGGCGCGCTCGCTCGACTTCGTCAGTCAGGCCGGCGAGGCGGGATCGAAGAAATATTATCTCCACTACACGCCAGCCGATAAGGTCGCCGCGTTCCCGAACGGCATCGCCGACGACACTCATTTCAGCGAGCTCGGCGCCCGCGCAATGGCCAATCTGGTCGCACAGGAGCTGAAGGGTCTGAAAGTGCCGGTGGCGGAGAAAGTGCTCCCCGAGCGCCCCGACCTGACGCGACCCCGGCCGCTCGGCAGCTACGCCTGCCATTGAATTGACACCGGTAGACACCGGGGAAATATAGCTGCCATACTCGCGCCCGGCGGCGCTTCGCCGCGCGTTGCGACGACCTGTGTCTGGAGTGTGGCCAAAAGCCCACAGCGCGGGGACGAATCCCAAAAGGGGGATTGGCGAGACGTTTTGGTTACGTCATATATATTGGGAAACAAGAACAACAAATGAGACTCGTCAGCGCAAAGCGCGACGATCAGGCTGGACCAGAGGAGGGGAAGAGCATGAAGCTTTCAGCATATTCGCGCGTTCGCGGCGCAGGGGTTTCCGGCGCCGCGCTGGCCATGGCGCTGGCATGGACACCGGTGGCAATGGCGCAGGACGCCCCCGCCCCGGCCGCGCAGCAGGCTCCCGACACGACCGACGAAGGCGAGATCGTCGTCCAGGGCTTCCGCGCCTCGCTCAACACCGCGCTCAACCAAAAGCGCGAGGAGACCGCCGCGGTCGATTCGATCGTCGCCGAGGACATCGGCAAGTTCCCCGACAGCAATCTCGCCGAATCGATGCAGCGCGTCCCCGGCGTCGCGCTCTCGCGCGGCGACGGCGGCGAAGGCCGCAACATCTCGGTCCGCGGCCTCGGCGCCGGCTTCACGCGCGTTCGCATCAACGGCATGGAAGGCACCGCGCAAACCGGCTCGTCCGATATTTACGGCGCCGGCAATTCGGGCCGAAGTTTCGACTTCAACGTCTTCCCGACCGAAATCTTCTCGGCGCTGTCGGTGCGCAAGACCACGTCCGCGGACGTCGAAGAGGGCTCGCTCGGTGCGACTGTCGACCTCAAGGCGCCCAAGCCGCTCGACTTCAAGAAGGACTTCACGCTCTCGGCGACTGCGCGCGGCGTCTACAACGAGATCAGCAAGAAGGTCGATCCGCGCGCCTCGCTGCTCATCTCCAAGCAGTTCGCCGACGGCACTTTCGGCGTACTCGCCTCGGTCGCCTATCAGAAGCGCCACATCCGGGAGGTCGGCTATTCGGCGGTAGACATCCTGGCATCCAACACCAACGGGCTCGCCCAGCCCCTGGCCGGCGCGCCGGCGGGCTCGACGATCTCCTTCCCCTACTGCACGCCGGTGGGCGGCTTCACGTACAACGGCACTGTCTACAACAGCCCGTCGATCGGCACGAAAGGTGCGACGGCGAGCAATTGCAGCACGGGCAATCCGCGCACCAGCAACCCCGCCGCCTTTGCCGAGGCGTTCAATCGCGGGGTGACCGTCACCACCAACCCGACCACCGGCGCCATCACCGTCGTCGGCGGCACCAAGGCATTTCTGCCGCGCCTGCCGCGCTACGTGAACTCGGAGCAGGACACCAAGCGCATCGGCGGCACGCTGACGCTGCAGTTCTCGCCCGATGACGATACCGACATCAGCGTCGACGCGCTCTATTCGCGCTACGAGGTCGAGCGGCGCGACAATTATATCCTCGGCCTGTCGTTTGGCCGCAGCGTCACCAACAACGGCCAGCCGATGGTGTCGGTGCGCGACATCCAGTTCGATGACAAGGGATCGCTGGTCTACGGCCTGTTCGATGGCGTCGACGTCCGCTCGGAAGGGCTCGTCGATCACTGGATTTCGGACTTCAAGCAGGGCAATTTGAACTTCCGTCACCGCTTTAACGACAGCTTCGAGATGACGGCGTTGTTCGGGATCAACCAGTCGGTCTGGTGGGGCCCGAAGCGCTTCCAGACCTTCATGGACGCAATCGACACCGACAATTTCTCGGTCGATTTCCGCGACGGCGGGGCGACTCCGATCATCGGCTTCGGCTTCGACGTGTCCAATCCGGCGAACTTCACTTATGCGCCCGCGCTCGCCGACGGGACGGTGCTCGGCGGGTTCAGCTTCCAGGGCAAGCCGTCGAAGAACCAGACGGACAATCTCACCGCCGAAGTCAACACCGACTGGGACGTCGCCCAGGGCGTCAAGCTCAAGATCGGCGGACAGTTCCGCCGCAGCGACTATAATGCGTACAACTCCAACCCGTATACCGCCGACACGGTCGTCCGGCCGCTGCCCGCAGGCACGACGCTTGCCAGCATCACGCGCCAGATCAGCGGGCTCGACGAACTATTCGGCCGCGGCGCGCCCGCGAGCTGGGCGGCGATCGATCCCGACAAATGGGACGGCGTGTACGACTTCGATTCGGTGCGCTTCTGCCGCACCTCCTGCGGTGCCGGTGCTTCGCGGATCCGCGAAGAGGTCAAAAGCGCCTATGTGATGACCACGTTCAACACCGAGGACCAGCTCCCGGTGAAGATCCGTGGCGACATCGGCGTGCGCTATGTCCGCACCGACATGCTGGCGGCGGGCTATATCTCGGTATCGGCGCCGGCAGGCTCCACGCCGACCAATCTGCGCGGCCAATATGGCCAGGTGCTGCGCGGCTATGACGATTGGCTGCCCTCGGGCAACGTCGCGATCGAGCCGGTGGACAATTTGATCCTGCGCCTGTCGGCCGCCAAGGTGCTGGCGCGTCCCGAACTCGGCCAGCTCGCACCGACCAGCGGCATCACCGCCACCACGCGCACGGGCAACATCAACAATCCGTTCCTCGATCCTATCCGCGCCGACACCTTCGATGCCGCGCTCGAGTGGTATTTCAAGCCCGGTTCACTGCTGTCGGTCGCCTATTTCAAGAAGGACATCAAAAGCTTCGTCCAGCGCGTCACCAGCCAGATCCCGTTCAATCAGCTGGGGCTCCCGGTGGAGCTGCTCACCGGCACCAACACCGCACCGACCGAGATCTTCACGATCGGCCAGCCGGTCAATACGCCGGGCGGCCCGCTCAACGGAGTCGAGGTCAATGCCCAGATCCAGCTCGACTTCCTGCCGGGCTTCCTCGGCAATTTCGGCGTGCTGGCGAACTACACGCACGTGACCTCGACGATCCAATATGTGCTGGCGAGCGTGAACGGCGTGCCGACGGTGACCACCACGGCGGACCTGATCGGCCTTTCGAAGAACACCGCCAGCGGCACGCTCTTCTACGAGGACAGCAAGTTCAGCATCCGCGCGACGGGCAGCTATCGTGACCGCTACATCCGCGGCATTCCCGCCTCGACCGGCAGCGATCTGCAGGGCAATTCGCCGAACCTGTTCGTCGACGCCTCGGCATCCTACGCAATCACCGACAACATCAAGGTGATCCTCGAGGCGCAGAACCTCACGGACGAGCGCAACAACCTCTATATCGACAGCCAGCGCAAGGACACGCTGTTCCAGACCCGCATCGGACGGACGTTCAACTTCGGCGTGAACTTCCAGTTCTGAGGCTTGCCTCCTGCGGGCCGTCGTTCGCGGCGGCCCGCATCTTTTCGATCATCACGCAAATGAGCGGGCTGCGATCAGTGATCGCGGCCCGTTTTGCGTGGGGACACAATCCCGAAATGTAAATCTCCGTGCCATTAAATGGGAACTTGTTGACTCCGCCTGCCACCGGGAGCAGCTTTGCCGCAAAACAGATCGGGGAGAGATTCGTGCTGGCGGCACTCATCATCGCATCGGCGATTCCGGCGCAGGCAGCGCCCGTGGTGGCGGGGCGGCAAGTCGAACGGCTCGACCGCGGGCTGGTCGCGGTGCCGGCCACCGGCGGCGGCAACCATGTCTCGTGGCGGCTGCTCGCGACCGACGCGAAAGGCGCGCGCTTCACGCTTTATCGCGACGGCAAACAGATCGCGAAGATCGCCGGCAACGCGGCGACGAGTTATCTCGACAAGACCGGCACCGCGACTTCGCATTATGCGCTCGCCGCGCGTGACACGGGCGCGACCGTCTGGGCGAACGGCTATCTCGCGATCCCGCTCGACAAGCCGGCCGACCGGCGCACCGCGGACGGCGAGACCTATGCCTACACCGCCAACGACGCCTCGGTCGGCGATCTCGACGGCGACGGGCGGTACGAGCTGATCGTCAAATGGTATCCGACGATCGCCAAGGACAATGCCTTTTCGGGCGATACCGGCGCGACCTTGCTCGACGCCTATACGCTGGAGGGCAAGAAATTGTGGCGGATCGACCTCGGCCCCAACATCCGCTCGGGCGCGCACTACACCCAGTTCATGGTCTATGACCTCGACGGCGACGGCAAGGCCGAGATCGCGATGAAGACCGCCGATGGCACCGTGGACGGTACCAATCGGACGCTCGGCGATCCGCAGGCCAGCTGGACCAGCCGCGAAGGCGAAGTCGCCATCGACGACCGCACCGGCGCCAAATTGCTGCCCGACGGCAAGAAGGTCTCCGAGCTCAAGGGCCGCATCCTCAAGGGCCCCGAATATCTGACCGTGTTCGATGGGCGCACCGGCCGCGCGCTCGCCTCCGCGCCTTATGCCCCGGCGCGCGATCCGAGCGGCGACAACCCGACCTATGACCAGATGAAGGCGACCTGGGGCGACGGCTATGGCAACCGCTCGGAGCGCTATCTCGCCGGCGTTGCTTATCTCGACGGGCACCGGCCGAGCCTCGTCTTCGGGCGCGGCTATTATGCCCGCTCGACCGCCGCCGCATGGGACTATCGAAACGGCAAGCTCAGCATGCGCTGGCTGTTCGACAGCGCGACCCCGGGCAATGAGAAGTTCGGCGGACAGGGCAACCACCAGCTCTCGGTCGCCGATGTCGACGGCGATGGGCGAGACGAAGTGTTCTACGGATCGATGATAATCGACGACAATGGCAAGGGGCTGTGGTCGTCAGGGCTCGGGCATGGCGACGCGATGCACCTCTCGGACCTCGATCCGACCCGGCCGGGGCTCGAGAAGTTCGGCGTCCACGAGACGATGCGGATGAGCGGTAATCGCGGCGCGGCGATGCTCGACGCCAGGACAGGCGCGATCCTGTGGTCGACGCCCGCCGACAAGGATACCGGCCGCGGCATCGCGATCGACATCGATCCGCGCCACCCCGGCGCCGAAGCCTGGGCGAGCAATTCGCGCGAGCTCTACGACGTGAAGGGGAAAATCATCCCCGGCGGACATCCGCGCGCGGCCAATTTCGGCATCTGGTGGGACGGCGACCGCCTGCGCGAGCTGCTCGACGGCAAGAAGATCACCAAATGGGACTGGACCAACGGCACCGAGCAATTGCTGCTCGATCCGCCGGGCGTGGTCTCGAACAACGGGACCAAGCAAAACCCGTCGCTTTCCGCCGACATCCTCGGCGACTGGCGCGAGGAACTGGTGGTGCCGAGCGCTGACAGCACCGAGCTGCGCATCTACGAAACGCCGATCCCCACCAGCGAACGCATCGTGACGCTGATGCACGATCCGGTCTATCGCCTCGGCGTGGCATGGCAGAACACCGCGTACAACCAGCCGCCGCACACCTCGTATTTCCTCGGGGCGAAATGAGGCCATGCTGCTGATCGCACTTCAGATGGCGATGACCCAGGCCCCGCTCCGTTTCGACCTCGAGCCCCCGAAGCGCACCACCGGCCGCGTCGCGGTGGCAGCGAGCAAACCGTACGAACAGGGCGGCTTCGGCTACGAGCCCGAGCGGCGGGGCAAGGAATTCCTGTTCTCCGCCGCGGTGCCCGAAGGCAATTACCGCGTGACGGTGCGTCTCGGCGGGCGGGTCACGGTGAAGGCCGAATCGCGCCGGCTGATGCTGCGCGACATCACGACGAAGCCCGGCCAATATGTCACCGCGAGCTTCATCGTGAACGTCCGCAACGCGCAGCTCACCCCGCCCCCGGCCAATGCTCCGGGTGGAACGCAGGTCAAGCTCAAGAGCCGCGAGGCGGGCAGCTACACCTGGGACGACAAGCTCACACTCGAATTCCTCGGCGATCCGCGCGTCGCCTCGATCGATATCGAGCCGGTGACGGTGCCCACGGTCTTCCTCGCCGGCGATTCGACCGTGACCGACCAGCGTTCGGAGCCCGCGGCGAGCTGGGGACAGATGCTGCCGGCCCTGTTCGGCCCCGATGTGGCGGTCGCGAACCATGCGGAATCGGGCGAGACCTTGAAGTCGTTCGTGACCGAACTGCGCTTCGACAAATTGCTGTCGCTGGTGAAGCCGGGCGACTGGCTGCTGATCCAGTTCGGGCATAACGACCAGAAGGCCAACTGGCCGCAGACCTATGCCGACCCGCAGATCACCTACCCCGCCTGGCTGCGCACCTATATCGCCGAGGCGCGGCGGCGTGGGGCGCATCCGGTGCTGGTGACCTCGCCCGAGCGGCGGAATTACGCGCCCGATGGCAAGGTGAAGCGAACGCTCGCCGAATATGGCGAGGCGGCGCGGAAGGTGGCGCGCGAGGAGAACATCCCGCTGCTCGATCTCCAAGAGCGCACGGTGGCGCTGTACGAGGCGCTCGGCGAGACACAGGCCGCGACGCTGTTCAACGACGGCGGCAAGGACCGGACACATCACAACAATCCCGGCGCCTGGTTCCTCGCCCGCGCGGTGGCGGCCGAAATCGCGACACAGGTACCGGAGCTGGCGGTATATCTGAAGTCGGGCGCGCGCAGCTTCGACGCGGCAAGGCCGAACCTCAGCGAAGGCGTGATCGCCCCGAGCCTCGCGGAGAGCGACGTCCGACCCGCGGGAAGCTGATGCGGACCGGCCACGTCTTCGACGTCCGCGATCACGGCGCGAAGGGCGACGGCGTCGCGCTCGATTCGCCCGCGATCAACGTCGCGATCCTCGCCGCCGAGGCCGCGGGCGGCGGGATGGTGATCCTGCCGCCGGGCCAATATCTCAGCTTCTCGATCCGGCTGAAGAGCCGCGTCACGCTCGTGATCGAAGACGGTGCCACGCTCATCGCCGCCGAGAAGGGCCCGCTCGGCGCCTATGATCCGCCCGAGGAGCGCGGGCCGCAACTCTATCAGGATTTCGGCCATAGCCATTGGCACAACAGCCTGATCTGGGCGGAGCATGCCGAGGATATTGCGATCCTCGGCAAAGGCAGAATCCTCGGGCTGGGCCTAACGCGCAACGGCCCCGGCACGCCGTGGAGCAAGCAGGCGGGCGAACGACCGCTGTCGATGGCGAGCATGCCCGCCGCCGATATCGACAAGCTCGAGCGCTCGCGGCAGGCGATGCAGGGCATGGGCAACAAGGCGATCGCGCTGGCGCATTGCAAGCGGGTGAAACTCGACGGCTTCAGCATCTTCAAGGGCGGGCATTTCGCGATGCTGGCGAGCGAAGTCGACGGGCTCGACATCGGCGATCTGGATATCGACACCAATCGCGACGGTCTCGATCTCGATTGCGTGCGCCGTGCGCGCATCGAGCGCTGCCGGGTCAACACGCCCAACGACGACGCGATCGTGCTGAAGACCAGCCTCGGGCTCGGCAGACGCTCGTCATGCGAGGACATCGAGATTCGCGACTGCCAGGTCAGCGGCTTCGATCTCGGCACGATGCTCGACGGCACCCGTCAACGAACCCAGGAACTTTCGCCTGACCGCGACCGCGTCACCGGCCGGATCAAACTCGGCACCGAGAGCAACGGCGATTTCCGCCGCATCCGCATCGCCAATTGCCGCTTCGAACGCAGCCGCGGGCTCGCGCTGGAGACAGTCGACGGCGGCGGAATCGAAGACGTGCTCGCCGAGAATATCGAAATGACGGACGTGACCACCGCGCCATTGTTCCTCCGCCTCGGCGCTCGGCTGCGCGGGCCCGAAGGGACGCAGATTGGGGCGATGCGAAATATCGAGGTGCGCGGGCTGAAAGCGACGGGCATCGATCCGCGCTTTGCCGCGACCCTCGCCGGGCTGCCCGACTACCCGATCGAATGCGTCCAGCTGCGCGATATCGATCTCGGCTTTCGCGGCGGCTATTCCGAACCGGTGCCCGAGAGCCCGCTTGAGCTGGCGGATGCCTATCCCGAACCGAGCATGTTCGGCCCCACTCCGGCCTGGGGCTTATGGGCGCGCCATGTGACGGGGCTGGAGGTCAAGCACTTGCGCCTGTCGCGCGACGGCGGCGATCCGCGCCCGTCAATCCTGCTCGACGACACCGTGGCGCGAGCCGAGGACGCACAATATTGGCCGGACCAGGTTTGACGCCGCGTCTCTACTCGACTATCCATATACTGCAGTTAAGTCCCACATAATGGGCTTCAGGAGAGGGCATGACGACCATTCACGCATTCAAGATGCAGCTGAAGCCCGGCGTCGTCGACGAATATAAGGCGCGCCACGACGCGATCTGGCCCGAACTGGCGGAACTGCTCCATCATAGCGGGATCCGCGACTATTCGATCTTCCTCGATGAGGAGACCAATGCCCTGTTCGCAGTGCTCAAGCTCACGGAAGATAACAGCCGCGAAGCGCTCCCCGAGCATCCGGTGATGCGGAAATGGTGGGATTACATGGCTCCGCTGATGGAAGTCGAACCGGACAACAAACCGAGGGAATGGGCGCTCAAGCCTGTGTTCCACCTGCCATGATCCGCGCTCGCCAAAAATCGGTTCGTGCTGAGCTTGTCGAAGCACGCCTCTCCACTAAGCCAACCGCCAGCGGCAAGGCGCCCTTCGACAAGCTCAGGGCGAACGGAGGCGCGTGGATCTGCGCAGCCCTTCTCGCCGCCGCGTCGCTGCTCGCGCTCCCCGCCACCGCACAGGAAGCGAGGCAGACCGCCAATTTCCACGCGCCGGTGAAGACCTTCGGCCGCGTCTCGTACGACGCGCGTTCGCTGATGATCGACGGCAAGCGCACGATCATCTGGTCGAGCGAGATGCACGCCTTCCGCCTGCCCTCGCCCGATCTGTGGCGCGACGTGCTGCAGAAGATGAAGGCGAGCGGGTTCAACACCGTCGCGTTCTATTTCGACTGGGGCTTCCACAGCCCGAAAAAGGGCGTCTACGATTTCAGCGGCATCCGCGACATCGACCGGCTGCTGACCATGGCCGAGGAGGAAGGCCTTTGGGTCATCACGCGCGCCGGCCCCTATGTGAATGCCGAGCTCACCCGCGGCGGTTTCCCCGGATGGCTGGTCAACCAGCGCGGCCGCGCGCGTACCGACGATCCCGAATATCTCGCCGCATCGGACGAGTGGCTGACCCGGGTCAACGCGATCATCGCGCGCCACCAGATCAACGGCGACGGCAAAGGCCATCGCGGCAACGTCATCCTCCACCAGATCGAGAACGAGCTGGCGCTGACCACACCGGCACAGCGCCGCTACATGGATCACCTCTACGCCAAGGCACGCGCCGACGGCATCACGGTGCCGCTGTTCCACAACGACCAGGGCCGCAACGGCTATTGGGTGCCCGAGGACAGCAAGGTCGAAAAGACCGTCCCCGGCCCCAACGACATGTACGCGTTCGACGGCTATCCGGGCGGCACCTGCACCGTGAACGGCAAGCCGACGCGGGGCTCGGCGGCGCCCGATTGGGGCTATTACGGCCCGGGCGGGGCGAAAGGCGGCGCCTCGGCATCACCCAATACGCCGGGCTTCCTCGCGGAGTTCGGTGGCGGCTGGTTCGATTATTGGGGCTCGAACGGCGGCTATGAATGCAACGCGATCCAGCGTGGGCGCCGCTTCCAGCGCGTCTTCTACGGCACCAACCTCGCCAACGGCATCTCGATCCAGAGCTTCTACATGGGCTTTGGCGGGACCAGCTGGGGCTGGCTCCCCGCGCCGGTGGTGTTCACCAGCTATGATTACGGCTCGGCGCTGTCCGAGACGCGCGAGGTGCGGCCCAAGGCCGAAGAGCTCAAGCAACTCGGCGGCCTGATAGCGGCGGTGCCCGATCTCGCCGGGATGGTGCCTGCGGGCCCGGTACAGATCTCGTCGGACAAGGTGCAGGTCTATCACAACAAGAGCCCGGAGACCGACGCACGCTTCCTGCTCGTCACGCACAAGCCGTCGAACGGTCAGACCAGCGACCGCTTCACTTTCACCGCCGACCTGCCCGACGGCCGCTACACGCTGCCGATGCAGCTCGACGGATTCGACGCGAAATGGCTGGTCGCGGGAGTCAATCTCGGCGGCCAGCGCCTCGTCTATTCGACCTCCGAGTTGCAAACGATCCTCAAGCAGGACGGCCGCGACATCGCATTGCTCTACGGCCGCGAAGGCGAAGCCGGCGAGACCGTGCTGCGCTATTCCAGCGAACCGAAGGTCACCGTCCTCGAAGGCGGCGCGACGTCGACCTTCGACACCAAAGGCGATCTCAAGCTCAGCTACGCGCATCGCGGCCTCACCCGCATCCGGATCAGCGGCGGCGGGCGTCCCGACCTCCTGCTCCTCATCGGCGACGAGGCCGAAGGCGCGAAGTTCTGGCATGCCGGCGATACGCTGGTTCGCGGACCCGCGCTGGTACGCAGCGCCAAGGCTGCCAAGGGCATGCTCGCGCTCATCGGCGACACAAAGGAAACCACTCCGCTCGAAATCTGGGCATCCGGCAGCATCCGCAGCGCAACGTGGAACGGCGCGAGGATCGCCACGACGCGCACGCAATCGGGCAGTGTCACGGCAACCGCATCGCTCGCCGCGCCGATCGACTTCCCGCTCCCCGCGCTCACTGACTGGCGCGTCGCCGCCGGCTCGCCCGAGGCCGATCCCGGCTTCGACGATCGCGACTGGCAAAAGATCGACAACCGCGCTTATGCCAGCATCACCGCGCGCGCCGATGGCCAGCCCAACATGCTGATGGACGCCTATGGCTTCCACGAAGGCGATGTCTGGTATCGCGGCCGCTTCACCGGCACGCCCGATGCCGAACGGCTCAAGCTCCATTACGGCGCCGGCGGCGCGGGGCTGCTGCAGGTCTTCCTCGACGGCAAGCTGATCGGGCAGGACGAGATCCCCGCCGGCCTGCCGCGCCCGATCACCACCGGTGCGCCGGGCTTCCTGCTTCCCGACGCCGCACGCGTGCCGGGCGAGCACGTGCTGTCGGTAATGGTGCGCAACAACGGCCATAATTGGGACCTCGACGCCGACGATTTCCACAAGGAAGCGCGCGGTCTCGTCTCGGCCTCGATCGAGCCCGTCGCCGGGCCGAGCTTCGCGGTACCGATCGCGTGGAAGATCAACGGGCGCGGTGAGGACCTTGCCGATCCGGTGCGCGGCGTCGCCAACAATGGCGGCCTCGATGGCGAACGCCGCGGCTGGTACCTCCCCGGCTTCGACGACCGTAGCTGGAAGTCCGCCGCCGTTCCCACCGCACAGGCGACTCCTGGCACCAGCTGGTACCGCACCAGCTTCGACCTCGCCGTGCCCAAGGGGCAGGACGCGACGATCGGCCTCGCTTTCGGCGACACGAGCAAGCCGCGCTCGCCCGTCGCTTATCGCGTGCTGATCTTCGTCAATGGCTGGAACATGGGCCAGTTCATCGCGCATGTCGGCCCGCAGCGTGTCTTCCCGATCCCCGAGGGCATCCTCAACCATCGCGGCCGCAACCACATCGCGCTCGCGGTGACCTCCGACGGCGCGCCCGGCAACGCGCTCGAGGCGGTCAAGCTCGTCACGCTGCGCAATGTGAAAGGCGGGCTGCCGGTGCGGATGGTGACCGCTCCCGCGGCCCCGGCCGAGCTGAAGTGATAACGCGCCGCCAGACGATCGGCGCAGGCGCGCTGGGCCTCGCGGGCCTTGCCGCGCCGGCGCGCGCCAGATCCGGCGCCCGGCCCTGGCCCTTTCTCATCGGCGCCGACATCTCCTGGGTGCCCGAGGACGAGGCCGCGGGCGCGACCTATTACCAGGACGGCGTCCGGAAAGACCCGCTCGCGATCTTTCGCGACGCCGGCTTCAATGCGCTCAAACTCCGCCTCTTCGTCAATCCCGAGAACGGCTATTCGAAGGGCAAGCCGGGCGGGCCGTGGTGCGGGATCGAGCAGATCATCGACTTTTCCCGGCGGATCAAGGCTGCCGGCTTCCATCTTTCGACCACGCTCCATTATTCGGACACCTGGGCCGATCCGCAGCATCAGAACAAGCCCGCGGCATGGGCGGACCTGCCTTTCGCGAAGCTCGTCGAGACCGTCCATCGCTACACCGTCGACACCTTCGCCGCACTCAAGGCCGCCGGTGCTGCGCCCGATCTCGCGATTCTGGGCAACGAGACGACCTTCGGCATGCTCTGGCCAGAGGGCCGCGTGCCGCTGACCATCCCGACCGGCAATCCGCAGACCGATGCCGTGCACATGAGCGTGACGGGCGCGGGCGGCTATGACCGGTTCGCGGCGCTGCTCAAGGCCGCCGTTTCGGCGACACGCGATACGCTGCCCGGGGTGCCGCTGGCGCTCCACAATCATCTCGGCAGGCACTGGCCGATCGTCCGGCACTGGACCGACAATCTGATCGCGCGCGGCGTGGATTTCGATGCGCTCGGCTTCTCCTGCTACCAGCAGGCCGCCGAAGGCGATTGGGCGCGGACCTTCGCCGAATTCGGCAAAAGCTACCCCGACAAAGGCTTCTTCGCGATCGAATATTCGTCGCGCAAACGCTATGTGAACGACCTCGTCCACGCGCATGCCAACGGCTGGGGCAGCTATATCTGGGAGCCGACGCGGCATCAGGAAGCGATCTTCCTGAAAGACGGTGTCAGCGCCGGCGAGGGGCCGCGGCCGAACCTGCTCTCGCAGGGCATCAACGGCGCCGAGGCGCCGGGCGCCGCCCCCGCCCCGCCGGCACCGCGCAAACCGCGCGATCATGGCGGGCGCTACGACGCCGATCCGACCTTCATTCGCCTCTACCAAAAGATGGCGAAGGACTATGGGGTCAGCAAATGACCCGCGAACTTACCGAAACCAGGAGATATTAAGTGACCGCCCTCACGCACGACGTTCCGCGCAGCGAGATCACGTCGAAGATCGATCTGTTGATGGACAATCTCGTCAATATCAAGGACGAGACCGGCGAGTTCCTGCTCCATCTCGAGGACGGCCGGATCATCGACACCAAGGGCTGGGCCGGCTGGGAATGGACCCACGGCGTCGGCCTGTTCGGCATGTGGCGCTATTACGAGCAGACCGGCGACGACAAGGCGCTCCACATCATCAAGCAATGGTTCGAGGACCGCTTCGCCGAGGGCACGCCGACCAAGAACATCAACACGATGGCCCCGTTCATCACGCTCGCTTACCTGTACGAGCACGAGCCCGATCCGCGCTACATCCCCTATCTCGACACCTGGGCCGAATGGCTGATGGCGCCCGACGGCCTGCCCAAGACCGAGGAAGCCGGCTTCCAGCACATCGTCTATAACGACGAGAATCCCGGCGAGATGTGGGACGACACGCTCATGATGTCGGTGCTGCCGCTCGCCAAGATCGGGCTGCTGCTGGGTCGGCCGCATTATGTCGAGGAGGCGAAGCGCCAGTTCCTCGTCCACATCAAATATCTCTTCGACAAGAAGACCGGCCTCTGGTTCCACGGCTGGGACTTCAACGGACGGCACAATTTCGCCGAGGCGCTGTGGGCGCGCGGCAATTGCTGGGTGACGATCGCGATTCCCGAGATTATCGAGATCCTTGATTTGCCCGAGGGCGACGCCTTCCGCGCGTTCCTGATCGACACGCTCGCCGCGCAGGTGAAGACGCTGGCCGAGACGCAGGACGCGAGCGGGCTGTGGCACACGCTGGTGATGGATCCGACTTCGTACCTCGAGGCTTCGGCCACTGCTGGCTTCGCGTATGGCATCCTGAAGGGCGTGCGGAAGGGCTATCTGCCGCGCCACTACGAGCAGGTCGGGATCAAGGCCGTGAAGGGTGTGCTCGCCAATATCGACGCGACGGGCGAGCTCCAGCAGGTCAGCTTCGGCACGGCGATGGGCGACACGCTGCAATTCTACAAGGACATCCGCCTGACCTCGATGCCCTATGGCCAGAGCCTCGCGATCTGCGCGCTGGGCGAGTTCCTGCGGACGTACATCTGATGCAGCGGGCGGCGCTGCTCTTCTGGCTCGCTGCCCGCAGATCAACCTCCGCGCTCAAAAAGTCCTCCGTCACCTCGGACTTGTTCCGGCGTCCACCGGGAGACAAGGGCTGGACGAGAGGCTTTATGGCAGCCGATGAGGCTGAGTGGACCCCGGAACAAGTCCGGGGTGACGATGGTATGGGCAGAGCCGGCGCGCTCCGGCGCTTCGTCCTGGCCCTCTGCCTTCTCCTCGCCCCCCTCCCCGCGCGCGCGCAGCTTGCCGACTGGATCGATGCGCGGCCGGACGCGGCGGGAGTGAACCTCGCCGGCGCGCGCGTCGCCACCGCCGAGGGCGACCATGCGGTCGTCGCCATCGCCGCCGAGGATCTGCGCAGCGACCTCGAAAGCGTCACCGGCAAGAGCGCGGGCGGCGATCCGATCTGGGCCGGCACGATCGGCAAGAATCCCACGATCGACAAGCTGATCGCAAGCGGCAAGCTCGATGCCAAGGGGCTCAAGGGAGCGTGGGAAAGCTTCGTCATCGCCACGGTCGAGCGCCCCGCGCCCGGCGTGGCCCGCGCGCTCGTCATTGCCGGGAGCGACCGGCGCGGGACCGCTTACGGCATCTACGAGCTCAGCCGTGCGATCGGCGTATCGCCCTGGCATTGGTGGGCCGACGTCACGCCGCTCAAGCAGCCGGCGCTGCATGTCCACCCGGGCACGCACCGTTTCGGGCCGCCCTCGGTCAAATATCGCGGCATCTTCCTCAACGACGAGGATTGGGGGCTCACCCCCTGGTCGGCCACCAACTTCGAGGGCGGGCACGGCATGGGGCCGAAGACCTATGCCAAGGTGTTCGAACTGCTGCTGCGGCTGAAGGCCAACACCTTGTGGCCGGCGATGCACAAGATCTCGCCCGCCTTCAACGCTACGCCTGAGAATGCCAAGCTCGCCGATCGCTATGCCCTGGTGATGGGCTCGTCCCATGCCGAGCCGATGCTGCGCAACAATGTCGGCGAATGGACCGCCGATCCGCACGATTATGATTACGGCAAGAACCCCGACGGCGTCCGCACCTATTGGGAGGAACGTGCCCGCACCAACGGCGCATATGAGAGCATCTGGACGCTCGGCATGCGCGGCATCCACGACAGCGGGATGCAGGGCGCGTCGGACATGCCGACGCGGAAGCGCTTCCTCGAAAGCATCATCGCCGACCAGCGCGCGATGATCGCCCGGCATGTGTCGCCGCAGGTCGAGCACGTCCCACAGGTGTTCACGCCGTACAAGGAAGTGCTCGATATCTACCGCGCCGGGCTGGCGGTGCCCGACGACGTCACCTTGATGTGGCCCGACGACAATTTCGGCTATATCCGCCGCTTCCCCACGCCCGGCGAGCGCAAGCGCAGCGGCGGCGCGGGCATCTATTACCACCTCTCCTATCTCGGCGCGCCGCTCTCCTATCTGTGGCTGTCGACCACGCCGCCCGCCCTGATCGCCGAGGAGATGGGCCGCGCCTATGATCTCGGCGCGCAGCGCATGTGGATCGCCAATGTCGGCGACATCAAGCCCGCCGAACTCGCCACCGATTATTTCCTGTCGCTCGCATGGGACGTGCCGGGGACGCGCGCGCTCGGTGTGGACGGTTGGATTCGGCGCTGGGCGCGCGAGAACATTGCGCCAGGCGAAGATGACGCGATAGCCGCCGTGCTCGCCGGGCATCACCGGCTCAATTTCGAGCGGCGCCCCGAGCATCTCCAATGGTATCTGCCCGGGCAGAAAGCGCGCCAGAGCCCGTATTCGATCGGAGAGGCCGATGCCCGGCTCGCCGCGTTCGATCGCAATATCGCGCGGGTCCGCGCGATCGCCGGACGGATCCCCGAAGAACGCCGCGCGGCATTCTTCGAACTGCTCGGCTATCCGGTGGAAGCCGCGGCAGAGGCCAATCGCCGCTTCTTCGCCGCCGAGGCACAGGATCGGCTGCGCGACGTGGACCTCTCCCGCGCGCTGAGCCGCGGCACCGAGGCCCGCGCGGCGGACGCGCGTATCGCCGAACTGACCGAGGCCTATGGCCAGCTCGCCGACGGCAAATGGCGGGGCTTCATTGCGGTCGAGCCCGCGGATGGCCAGTGGAAGAGCTTCCGCCTGACGCCACCGGTGCTGCCCGCGCCCGGCGGCGCTCCGGCGGTGCCCGCGCTGGTCGAACCGGTCGCGAAACTCGATGTCGGGCTCGATCTTGAAAGTGCGGCGGGGAATTGGCGGCCGGTGCCCGACCTCGGCCGCGGGGGGTTCGTGCTGGGCTCGCGCATGGATGGCCCCGTGCGGGGCACGGTGGTGCGTGAACTTCCGGAGGGTCGCTGGCAGGTGATCGTGGATCTGATTCCGACCTATGCCGATGCCGACGGTGCGCCGTTGCAGCTGATCTTGCGCATCGACGGCCGTGACTGGCCGCTTTCGATACCGCGCGAGACCGGGAATGCCGCCTGGGCGCAGGCGGTGCTCGACAACCGGATTTCGGTGGACGTGCCGGCGGTGATTGAAAGCGGACGCCATCGCTTCGAGTTACTGGCGGAGAGCGGCGGCGTGCTGATCGAGGCGGTGCGCTTCGTGCCGGCCGACCGCTAACCCCTTCCGTCACACCGGACTTGTCCCGGGGTCCACCGGGAGGCAAGTCACGGACAAGCCGCTCCAGCTTCTCCGCCGCGGCTTCGTGGACCCCGGCACAAGGCCGGGGTGACGATCGGCCTCGCTACTTCGCCTTCGCCAGCTCCACCGCATAGACGTGGTTCGCGCCTTCGAAATTGCCGCGGAAGACGATCCATTTGCCGTCGGGAGTGAAGGTCATGTTGGGCTCGAGCCGGTAATCCTGCTTGCGCATGTCGACCAGCTTCTCGGCGTCGAAGGTGCCCGGCGCGATCAGGTTCTCGGCGCCCGGCGCGTGAATGCCGGCGACATCCGGAATGTCTTTCGGATGGAACAGATAGAGGTATTTCCCGTCGGGCGCGTGCGCGACCATCTCGCCGTCGCCGCCGTCGCCCGAGAAAAGCTTCAGATCGGGCGACTGGTTATAGTGCACCGACCATTCATTCCGCTCGACATTGTACCAACGGCGCCTGCCCGTCGCGAGATCATAGCCGGCGAGCCAGAACACCTGCCCGCGCGGGGTCTGGAGATCGTACCAGATCGTCTTGCCGTCGGGCGAGAAGAACTCGTGCCCGGCGATCTCCATGTTCATCGTGCGGCTGTGGACGAGGCGTTTGCCGCTGCCGTCGGCGCGGATCGTCCAGATCCGGTCGACCTTGTGCCACGGGCCCTCGTGGCAATACATGATCTGCTGCGGGTCGGTCGGCGAGAACTGGATATGGTTGAGCCAGTCGGTCGACGCGGTGACCACTTTCCGCGCGCCCGTCTTCACGTCGATGGTGAAGATTTCCATCGGGATTTTGGCCTCGAGCCGCTCGTTGAGCCGCACTTCCTTGGCCTCGGCATAAGTCATCGGGCGGCCGTCGGGCCAGTTCGCGGCATATTGCGCCTGGCCGAACTTGCTGTTGTCGGCGGGCTTCGCCCCCGGCTGGAGCGGCCGGTCGTTCTCGGCCCATTGTCCGAGCAACAAGGTCTCGTCGGCATTGATCGACCCGATGAAGCCGCGATCCACATCGGCAATTTTCCGCACCTTGGCCGTATCGATGTCCACCCCGAAGATCGTCGAGGGCGCACCCGGAGCGCCGCGCTTCTGGTAATAGGCCGTCCGCGTCTTGCGGCCAGTGAACAGCAGGACAATGTCCTCTTCCTTGAGCAAAGGCGTGACGGCCCAGGTCTTGAGATCGACCACCGAGATCCCGCCCGGCACCGAGATCACCATCTTGTCGCCCCGCGGCGTATAGCTGTTCTGGTGGAAATAGAGCGCGGCGCTGCCCGGCTCGCGGCTGATACGCACCACCTTGTGCCCGGTGAGCGGATCGACCCACTCGGCGGCGGGATCCGCCGCCGCCGTTTCCGCCAGCACCAGCGATGCAGCCGCAAGGCTCTGGCAAATCGTGCGTCCCAGCCGCATCCTCTACTCTCCCGCCGACTTGATGTCGTTCCACATATCATGATAGCGGTTCAGAATATGGAGTAAAGAACCGGTATCGGCAGTTTGCCGCAATCCCGGCGGCCCAACCCGGAGAGGAAGTCCCGCATGGCCAGCAGCGCCTCGGCGCCAACCGTATCTGCGCACCGTCAGCCGCGCTGGTACAATTATTGGGGCTGGGGCTCCGGCGACATGCTGGGGGCAGGCGCGCAGGCGGTCGTCACCGGCTGGCTGTTATATTTCTTCACCACCTTCTGTAACCTGTCCGCCGCGGAGGCGGGGCTGATCCTCGGCCTGCCGCGGCTGCTCGAGGCGATCACCTGCCCGCTGATCGGCTACGTGTCCGACAATCTGCGGCACAGCTGGATCGGCCGGCGCATCGGGCGGCGCAAGGTCTTCCTGATCGCCACCATTCCGCTGCTGCCCAGCTTCGCGCTGATCTTCGTCGCCGGGCACAGCTTCACTTATTATCTGCTGACATTCATCTTCTTCGAGTTCGTCTACACGATGTTCCTCATCCCATGGGAGACGCTCGCCGCGGAGATGACCAACGACTATCGGAAAAAGGCGAAGTTCGCGGGCGCGCGGATGATCGTCGCGCAAAGCTCCGCCATTCTCGCATCCTATCTGCCGACGCTGATCATCAGCAGCCTGGGGGGCAAGGATTCGCCCAGCACCTTCCTGATCATGGGTGCGATATTCGGCGCAATCTTCAGCCTGGTCGTGCTGCTGGTGGTGATCTTCACCTGGGAACGCCCCTATACCGAAGCCGAGAAGGAGGTGCAGTCCGCGCCGCTCGACCTGAAGACCGCGCTGCTGATTCCCGTCGTGATGTTCCGCGATCTGTTCTCGACGCTTCGCATCCGCGCCTTCCGCCAGCATCTGTCGATCTATCTCGGCGGCTACATCTCGCAGGATATCTTCAACACGGCCTTTCCGATCTTCGTCGTCACGGTGATGATGGGTGCGACGCTGATCATCTCGCAGCTGCTGACGATCATGTATGTGGCGCAGCTCGTCTCGGTGATGATCGCCATCAATATCGTCATCCGCACCGGGCCCGTGATCGCCTACCGCATCGCCATCAGTTTCTTCGGCAGCGGGCTGCTGCTGTTCCTCGCTTTCTATTTTCTCAGGCCGGCCGGCTTCGTCGCGGACCTGGGCGCCCTCCACGGCAACATGCTTTCGGCGCTCAACCCGGCGTCCGCGGGATTCAGTCCGGTGCTGATCTTCTGGCTGTTCGTGCCGATCCTGCTCGCCGGACTCGGCCGCGGCACCCTGAATTTCGTGCCCTGGTCGGTCTATAACTACCTGCCCGACGTGGACGAGGCGGTCACGGCCCAGCGCCGTGAGGGCATTTTCGCCGGCGTGATGACGCTGGTGCGCAAGCTCGCCCAGTCGGCGGCGATCATCTGCACCGGCTGGATCATCGACCTCGGTGGCTATGTCTCGCCGAAGGGCGGGCCTGCCGAAGCAGTGCAACAGACCCCGCAGGCGATCGCCACCATTACTTGGCTGCTGATCCTCGGGCCGATCCTGGTCATGCTCGCCGGCCTGATCGCCTCGTGGCGCTTCCGTCTCAATGCGCAGACCCATGACGTGCTGATGGCCGAGATCGACCATTTGCGGGCCGGGGGCACCGACCCCACCTCGCCCGAGGCACGCGCGGTCGTCGAGAATCTGACTGGCTGGAAATACGATCAGCTCTGGGGCAAGAACTCCGTCTCCGGGAGCCGCTGATGCTCGCCGCACTGGCGCTGCTGCTGCCGTCGGCCGATCCCGTCGCGTCCGTGCCGCTGTTCCGCGATCCGGTGCATGACGGCGCGGCGGACCCGTCGACCGTCCACGATCCCAAGACCGGCGAATGGGTGATGTTCTACACCAATCGTCGCGCCGACCTGGAGCTCGCCGATCCCAAGGACGTCAGTTGGGTCCACGGCACCGCGATCGGCGTCGCGCGATCAAAGGATGGCGCGAAATGGCGCTATTCGGGTACTGCGGCAATTCCCGCGCGTTGCACCGGCGCGACGCTCTGGGCACCCGAGGTCCAGCGCTTCGGCGACGAATGGCATATGTGGGTCACCGTGGTGCCGGGCGTGTTCAAGGACTGGAACGCGCCGCGCTTCCTCGTCCACCTGACCAGCACCGACCTGAAGCGCTGGGACTGCGGCGAGCGTGTCGAACTCGGCTCGGACCGGATCATCGATGCGAGCGTGCTGGCGCTGCCGCAGGGCGGCTATCGGCTGTGGTTCAACGACGAGCGGATGGGCAAGGCGATCCGCTGGGCGGACAGCGCCGACCTGAAAACCTGGACGGTACGCGGCACCGCAGTGACGACGCCCGGCGAAGGCCCCAAAGCATTTCGCTGGCATGGCCGCTGGTGGTTGATCAGCGACGCGTGGAAGGGCCTGCTGGTCCAGCATTCGAGCGACGGCGAGCATTGGACCGCGCAGGCCGGACACTTGGCAGGCGAGCCCGGCACGCGCCCGACCGACCGCGCCAAGGCACAGCATCCGGATGTGATCGTCGCTGGCGATCGGGCATATCTCGTCTACTTCGTCCACCAATCGGGAGAGCCCGAGGCGGCGAAGGATTCCAATTGGGGCCGCCGCACCGTGCTGCAGGTCGCCGAGCTCGAAGAAAAAGATGGAATCCTGTCGGTCGACCGCACAAGGCCGATCACGATGCGGCTCGACAAATAAGGAAAAAGGCATGGATCGGCGGGCGTTTCTGGCAACAACGGCGCTGGCTACCGCGCTACCTGCCCTCCCCGCCCGTGCGAAGGCAGTGGACACCTATAACGGTAGCGACTTGCCGATGCCGGCGCCGCGCGATGGGCTCGATCCGCGCCCGATTCCCGAGGAGCCGGGCCGGCTGCTGCTCGATCGCGGCTGGCGGTTCCATCTCGGCGACGTGCCCATGCCCGAGATCAAGGGCCATCAAGCGACCTACGAAAACGCCAAGGCCGGTGCCGCGCATGGCGCCGCGGCGATGACCTTCGACGACAGCGACTGGCGCGAAGTCACCTTGCCGCACGATTGGGCGATCGAGAGCGCTGTCGATCCCCAGGCCAATGTCTCGCAAGGCTATCGTCGCCGGGGAATCGGCTGGTACCGTCGCACGATCCGGCTCGATCCCGCGCTGAAGGGCAAGTTCCTCGAGATCGACTTCGGAGCGATCGCCACCAACGCCACGATCTGGATCAACGGCACGATCGTCGACCGCAACTGGAGCGGTTTTAACGGCATTCATGTCGATCTGACGCCCTATGCGCGCTTCGGTGACGAGCTCAACACGATTGCCATACGAGTCGATGCCGAGCCGATGGAAGGCTGGTGGTACGAAGGCGCCGGCATCTATCGCCATGTCTGGCTGGCGGTGCGCGAGCCGGTCCACATCGTCACCGACGGCGTGCACTGCGATCCGCGCCGAGCGGCGGACGGAAGCTGGAGCGTCCCGGTCACGGTGACGCTCAACAACATTGCGACCGCGGCCCGAAAAGTGAGGGTCAATGCGTCGCTGGCGGATCCCGCCCGTACATTCATCGCCGCCGCCGTCGCCGAGATCGAAGTCGACCCTCTCCAGCCAATCGAGGCAAGCCTTTCGCTGAGTCCTACCGATCCGAAGCCTTGGTCGCCAGATTCGCCGACACTCTATCCGCTGATAGTGCGGATTCTCGACGGCGAGACGGTGCTGGACGAGCGCCGCATCAACATCGGCTTCCGCTGGCTCGATTTCGACAGCCGGACCGGCTTCCATCTCAATGGCCAGCCGCTCAAGATCAAGGGCACCTGCAACCACCAGGATCATGCCGGCGTCGGCACCGCCATCCCCGACTCGCTGTGGGATTGGCGCGTGCGGCGACTGAAGGCGCTCGGCTCGAACGCGATCCGCGTGTCGCACAATGCGCCGCCCACCGAACTGCTCGACGCCTGCGACCGCCATGGCCTGCTGGTGATGAACGAGAACCGCCAGTTCAATCCGAGCCCCGATTACATGGCGCAGCTCGAATGGCTGGTGCGGCGCGACCGCAACCGGCCCTCCGTCTTCATGTGGTCGGTGTTCAACGAGGAGCCGATGCAGGGTAGCCCGCAGGGCTATGAGATGGTCCGTCGCATGGCCGCGACGGTGAAGGCGCTGGATGACAGCCGCCCGGTCACCGCGGCGATGAACGACGGCATGTTCACGCCCTCGAACGTCAGCCAGGCGGTCGACGTCGTCGGGTTCAACTATCAGATCCCGCAATATGACAAATACCACGCCGCCTTCCCCGACAAGCCGCTGACCAGCTCTGAGGACACCAGTGCCTTCTCGACACGCGGCGAATGGGCGACCGACAAGACCCGTAACATCATGACCAGCTATGACGACGAGGGCGCGCCGTGGGGTGCCACGCACAACGCCGCGTGGAAGGCGATCGCCGAGCGCCCGTTCGTCGCCGGCGGGTTCGTCTGGACCGGGTTCGATTATCATGGCGAGCCGACGCCGTTCGAATGGCCGTCCACGTCGAGCTTCTTCGGGATCATGGACATTTGCGGCTTCCCCAAGCTCGCTTTCCACCAGCACCGCGCGCAATGGATCGACGATACGCCCGTGCTCGCGCTCCAGCCACACTGGAACTGGTCGGGCAAGGAGGGCCAGCCGATCCGGGTGGTGGCGCTCACCAATGCCGAACGCGTCACGCTGCTGCTCAACGGCGAGAAGGTCGGCGAGGCGGTTGTGGACCGACTCAAGCAACCCGAATTTCAGGTGCCCTATGCGCCCGGCAAGCTCGAGGCGATCGGCTATCGCGGCGGCCGCGAAGTCTCGCGCGCAGTGATCGAGACCGTCGGCGCACCCGTAAAGCTGCGGCTCACACCCGATCGGCGCGTGATGGCGGGCGACGGCGAGGATGCTCAGCCGATCACCGTCGATGCGGTCGATTCGCGCGGGCGGCACGTACCGCTCGCCAATCTTCCCGCCAGCTTCACCATCGAAGGCGGCGAGATCATCGGGCTCGGCAACGGCAACCCCAATGATCACGATCCCGAAAAGGGCAGCGCGAGAAGATTGTTCAACGGCCTCGCGCAGGTGATCGTCCGCGTCGCCGCCGGGCGCGGCAAGCTGGTGCTGCGCGCCACTGCGCCGGGGCTCAAGCCCGCCACACTGACCGTCGACCGGATCGCCGCCGCGCCGCGCGCGCAGGTCGCCAATACCCGGCCCGAAATGCTGCTGAGCTTCTGGGCGCGGGCGCCGTTCACGACGACCCGGCCCGATCCCAATGCCAAGATCGGCTCCGACGATCGCTACGCCACCGCGCGCGGTCGTTCCGGCCGGCTCGAAGGGCCGTCGGAGGCCGGGCGCTGGAACGGCTACCAGATGAATTTCACGCCGCCGGCAAGCGTCCGCCGGCGCGGCGGCGTGCTGACCTTCACCGAACTCGCCGGCAGCGCAGAGATCTGGCTGGACGGCAAGAAGATCGCCGAGAAGCGCGATCCCGCGCCTGCACCGCTCGACGTGGCCTTGCCCGCCGGGCAGGGCGAGCGATCGCTGGTGGTGCTGGTCGAGGCCGAGCCGGGCAAGGCCTCGGGCTTCGGCAAGATGGTCGTGGTGCGCGAGAAGGTTGACCAATAGCCGCGGACTGTGGCAGTCGCCCCCTCGGCTCGCGGGTATAGCACAATGGTAGTGCAGCAGCCTTCCAAGCTGAATACACGGGTTCGATTCCCGTTACCCGCTCCAGCCCCCTAAGCGCATGACCAACGACACATCCCCGCTCGCACTCTACGTGCATTGGCCGTTCTGCGTGTCGAAATGCCCCTATTGCGACTTCAACAGCCATGTCCGCGAGAGTGTCGACCAGGAGGCGTGGCGCGGCGCGATGCTCGCCGATCTCGCGCATGAGTCGGCGGCGCTGCCGGGGCGCAGGCTGGGGTCGATCTTCTTCGGCGGCGGCACCCCGTCGCTGATGCCGCCCGAGACCGTCGCGGCGGTGATTGAGGCGGCGGAGCGGCATTGGGGCTTCGAATCCGGTATCGAGATCACGCTGGAGGCGAATCCCTCCTCGGTCGAAGCCGCGCGGTTCGCCGATCTCGCCGGCGCGGGAGTCAACCGCGTCTCGCTGGGGCTGCAGGCGCTCGACGACGACGCGCTGCGCTTCCTCGGCCGGGCGCACGGCGTGAACGAAGGCCTCGCCGCGCTGGAGACTGCGCAGGCGGTGTTCGACCGGGTCAGTTTCGATCTGATCTATGCGCGCCCCGATCAGGATCTCACCGCCTGGGAAACCGAGCTCCGCCGCGCGATCGGCTTCGGTACCGAGCATCTCTCGCTCTACCAGCTCACCATCGAGCCCGGTACGCGCTTTGCGACCATGTACGAGAAGGGCCAGCTCGCCGCTTATGATCCCGATGCGGCCGCCGATCTGTTCGAGGCGACGCGCGACATCACCGCCGCCGCCGGCCTGCCCGCATACGAGATCTCCAACCATGCCCGGCCAGGCGCGGAGAGCCGGCACAACCTGACCTATTGGCGCTATGGCGACTATGCCGGGGTCGGGCCCGGTGCGCATGGCCGGCGCGGCGGGCTCGCGACGATGCGGCACAAGAAGCCCGAGAACTGGATGGCCGCAGTGACGCGCAACGGCCACGGTCTTCAGCTCGAAGATCCGCTCGCTCCCCACGAACGCGCAGTCGAGGCGCTGGTGATGGGGCTGCGGCTGCCCGAGGGCGTGCATTTGCCGCGCGTCGCCGCGCTCGCGGGCGGCACCGCACCGCTCGATTCGCGCGCGCTCGCCGTCCTGAGTGACCAGGGCCTGGTCACTCAGGACGGCGAGCGGCTCTACGTCACCGCTGCGGGCACGCCCGTGCTCGAAGCGATCCTGCGCGAGCTGGTGATCGCCTAATTGCCCTTGAAGTTGGGCGGCGCGGGCGAGACCGTAGCGGTCGTGCCTCCCCGGATCTCCTGCACTTCGAGCGCGCGCTCGGCGACGCCGTCGCGGCCGAAGCGGAACGCGCCGTCGAGCCCGGCAAAGCCCTCGGGCTCGACCAGCCGGCGCTCGGGGAATTCGGTGCCGGGGCGCCAATCGCGCGCGATCCGCACCGTCAGCAGCACCGCGTCATAGCCGAGCGTCGACAGGCGATACGGCGCGGCGCCGAAGCGCGCGCGATATTTGGTGGCATATTGGCGATAATAATTGTCCGGCACGCTCGCGAACCATGCGCCGCTGAGCGCCGCACGCGAGCCGATCGCCGAATCGGTGTTCCACAATTCGGTGCCGAGCAGCCGCGCGGTCTTGCCGCTCGGGGCGCGGCGGATCAATGGCGCCGCGGAGACCGCGCCATTGGCGCTTCCCGCGAGCAGGACTGCCTGGAAGGGCGAGCGGCCGATCTTGGCGATCGCGCTCGCCATCGAGCCCGGGCGCGCGTCATAGGTTTCGAGCGCGAGCACCTTGCCGCCGGCCTGCTCGACCGAGCGGAGCAACGCAGTCGAGGCGCGCTCGCCATAGAGGCCGGTCGGGATCAGCCCCGCGAAATCAGTGATGCCCGAGCGCTTGGCATAGTTCACCACCCGTTCGATCGACTGGCTAGGCACATAGCCGAGGATGAAGGTGCCGTTGCCCGCGACGCCGGCGTCGTTCGAGAAGCTGAGCACGGGAATGTGCGCCCGCCGGGCGATCGGCGCGACTTCGCGGGCTTCCTCGGCCAGCAGCGGCCCGAGAATCAGCCGGTTGCCATCGGCGATCGCCTGCTGCACCGCGGCGATCGCGCCGCCGACCGCGCCGGTATCGTAGGTCGTGATGCGCAGCGCGTCGCTCTTGGTGTCGAGCACCGCGAGCTGGGTGGCGTTCTGGAGCGACCGCCCGACGCCGGCATTCGGACCGGTGAGCGGCACGAGCAAGGCGATGCGGTGGCGCTCGACGTCCTGCGGCAGCCCCGGCGTGATCGGGCGCACGACGGGAGGCGCGGGCCGCTCGGCAGGCGCTGGGCGCTCGGCCTCCGGAGCGGTTCGCGGGCCGCTGACGCAGGCCGCGAGAAACAATGTCGCGCCCATGGCTGCGGTGCGCAGCATGTTCCACAGGCCCGGTTGCGCACTTGCTCTGGCGTCTGCCATGACTCTCCCCGATGGATGATCTCGTTCTCGCACCCGGCCTCTACATCGTCGCGACGCCGATCGGCAATCTCGGCGACCTCAGTCCGCGTGCTGCTCAAATACTGATGAAGGCCGATGTGGTTGCGGTTGAGGACTCGCGTGTGACAGCGGGGCTGTTTCGCCACCTCGGCACGAAGGGCAAGATGCTGCCCTATCACGATCACAATGCCGATGCCGTCCGCCCGGGGCTGATCGCTCGAATGGCGAGCGAAGCGGTGGCCCTGGTCTCCGACGCGGGCACGCCGCTGATCTCGGACCCCGGCTTCAAGCTGGTCCGCGACGCGCGCGCCGCGGGCCATGTGGTGACGACGATCCCGGGCCCGTGCGCCGCGATCGCCGCGCTCACGCTCGCCGGGCTGCCGACCGATCGCTTCCTGTTCCTCGGCTTCCTGCCCGCCAAGCAGCAGGCGCGCGCCGAGGCCGTGGCCGAGATCGCCGCGATCCGGGCGACCTTGGTGCTGTACGAATCGGGTCCGCGCCTCTCCGCCTGCCTCGCCGCGCTGGCCGAGGGACTGGGCGATCGCGAAGCCGCGGTCGCGCGCGAGATCACCAAGAGATTCGAGGAGTGCGTGACGGGGACGCTGACCGAGCTCGCCGCGCGCTATGCCGATGCACCGCCCAAGGGCGAGATGGTAGTGGTGGTCGCGCCGCCGGGGGAAAAGGCGCCTGCCAGCGAGGAGGATGCGGACACCGCGCTCGCCGAAGCGCTCACGCGGCTCCCGCCGGCAAAGGCGGCGGGCGAAGTCGCCAAAAGGCTCGGGCTGGACCGCAAGGCCCTGTACGCCCGCGCTTTGGCGCTCAAGGTCTAGGCGAACTCTTGCAGCCGCGCCGGATTGGCATCGAGCAGGAAGCTCTCGTCCGAACCGGTCAGTTCCGAAAGGCGACGGACATAGCTTTCGGCAAGCAGCCGCCGCCGTTCCTTCGCATTCGCAGTGATCGCATGGCGTGCCGCCAGGATTTCCTGGATGGCCCGGCGCCGGTAATAGCGTTCGTTGGATTCCATAGTCCTCGGCACCCCCCGGTGACGATATGCGACCCGCCTCTCATGAGTCGGAATAGCGGAGACTAACCAAAGTTATCCACAGGCGCCAAGCCCTTGTGCGAGGAGTTGCAGATGAAACGGCCTCGGCGCGCGACGAGCGACCGAAAAGCGGCGGAAAACCGCGGCCGCGACGGGGAAAGGCGCGCCGCCTGGTGGCTCTGGCTGCGCGGCTGGCGAATCCTCGATCGCCGGGTGCGCACGCCGGCCGGCGAAGTCGACCTCGTCGTGCGCAAGGGCAATCTCGTCGCCTTCGTCGAAGTGAAGACCCGCGCGACCAACGCAGAGCTCGATTTCGCGATCGACGAGCGACGGCTGGCGCGCGTCGCCGCGGCGGCGGAGTATCTGATGCCGCGTTATGCCGGGCCGGGCGACGACATTCGCGTCGACGTGATCCTCATTGCTCCTCGCGCGCTGCCTCGCCATATCGAGAACGCCTGGATGGGGTGACTTAGTACAATAAGTCACCTACAGGGGTTCCGAAGGAGGCCGAATGTCGCTTGTTGTTGCCGTGCAGATGGACCCGCTCGATGCGATCAACATCGCCGGCGATTCGAGCTTCGCGTTGATGCTGTCGGCGCAGGCGCGCGGCCACCGGCTGTTCCATTACACGCCTGAGGACCTCAATTATTCCGACGGACGCGTCTGGACAAAGGCGCATCCGGTCAGCGTCCAGCGCGTCGCGGGCAATCACTTCCATTTCGACGATCCGGTGAGCCTCGATCTCGGCGCGGAAGCCGATGTCGTGCTGATGCGGCAGGACCCGCCCTTCGACCTCGGCTACATCACCGCCACGCACCTGCTCGAGCGCATCGTCGATCGCACGCTCGTGGTGAACGACCCCGCCAGCGTCCGCAACGCACCCGAAAAGGTGTTCGTGCTCGATTATGCCGAGTTCATGCCGCCCACTTTGGTGACGCGCAGCCTCGACGAGGCACGGGCGTTCCTCGCCAAGCACGGGGAGATCGTCGTCAAGCCGCTCCACGGCAATGGCGGCAAGGCGATCTTCAAGGTCGGCAGCGATGGTGCCAACCTCTCCTCGCTGATCGAAGTGTTCAACACCGCATATCGCGAGCCGCACATGGTGCAGGCGTTCCTTCCCTCGGTGGCGCAGGGCGACAAGCGCATCGTACTGGTCGACGGCGAGATCGCCGGGGCGATCAACCGGATCCCCGGCGAAGGCGAGATCCGTTCGAACCTCGCGGTCGGCGGATCGGCAGCCAAGACCGAACTCACCGAGCGCGAGAAGCAAATCTGCGCCGCGCTCGGGCCCGAGCTGAAGAAGCGCGGTCTCCTGTTCGTCGGGATCGACGTGATCGGCGGGGAATGGCTGACCGAAATCAACGTCACGTCCCCGACGGGTATCGTCGCGATCGACCGGTTCAACGGCGGCGACACCGCCGCGTTGATCTGGCAGGCGATCGAACGCCGCGTCGCCGAACGCGCGGCCTGAAGCGATGATCGACTGGCTCGACTGGGGCTATTTCGGGATTTTCCTGCTGATGGTGCTGGAAAACGTGATCCCGCCAGTCCCGTCCGAAGTGATCATGAGCGTGGGCGGGATCGCGGCGGGCCAGGGGAAGATGAACTTCGCCTTCCTCGTGGCTGCGGGCACGCTCGGCTGCGCGGTCGGCAACCTGTTCTGGTGGGAGATCGGCCGGCGCTACGGCTATGAGCGGCTCAAGCCGATGGTCGATCGCTGGGGCCGCTGGCTGACGATGGATTGGGAGGATGTCGAGCGGCTGCGCAGTTTCTTCGATCGCTGGGGCGGTGCGACGGTGTTCGTGTTCCGCTTCATGCCGATCGGGCGCACCGTGATCTCGATTCCCGCGGGACTGCTGCACATGCCGTTCTGGCGATTCGTGGCCTACACCACCGCCGGCAGCCTGGTGTGGAACACGATCCTCGTCGGCGTGGGTTTCTGGCTGGGCACCAATTTCGAGACGATCGACCATTGGATCGCGCCGGGCGTGACTGCGATCATCGTCCTTGCGCTGCTCGCTTATGTCTGGCGCATCGCCACCTGGAAGCCCCGCGCCAGGCGCTAGGCGCGCGGATGGGCGTTGCGATAGACGTCGAGCAGATGCGCGGCATCGACCGCGGTGTAGATCTGGGTCGAGCTGAGGCTTGCATGGCCGAGCAACTCCTGCAGCGCGCGCAGATCGGCGCCGCGCCCGAGCAGGTGGGTGGCGAAGCTGTGGCGCAGCGCGTGCGGCGTCGTCCGCTCGGAAAGGCCCAGCGACGTCCGCGCCGCGCGCACCACCTTGCGGATCATCCCCGGCGGCAACGGTCCGCCCTTGGCTCCGCGGAACAACGGCGCATCGCGCGACACGCCATAGGGGCATAGATCGGCATAGGCCTCGATCGCCGCGCGCACCTGCGGCAGCAAGGGCACATTGCGGGTCTTGGCACGCTTGCCGGTGACGCGCATCGTCGCGCCGAGCGGCAGCACCGCGCCGGTCAGGCCCACTGCCTCGCCGATGCGCAGGCCCGCGCCATAGAGCAACAGCAGCACCGCCCAGTCGCGTGCGCCGATCCACGGCTCGCTTGCCTCTTCGGACACGGTCTCGGCCAATGCCACTGCCTCGTGCGGCGCGATCGGGCGCGGCACGCCCTTCTTGACTCGCGGCCCACGCAATCTCGGCAACTCGGCCGCGTCGCCGACGGCGAATTTGAGGAAACCGCGCACCGCCGAAAGCTCGCGCGCCGCGGAGGCATTGGACAGGCCGTCGTTGCGGCGATGCGCGAGGTACGCCCGCATATCCGCATTGCCGATCCGCGCGAGTCCGTCGCGCGTCACCGCCTCGCCCCAATGCGACTGGAGGAACGCGATCAGCCGGACCGCGGTGGCTTCGTATGCACGGACGGTATGCACCGAACGCCGCCGGTCGCGGGCGAGATGCTGGCCGTAGAGCAGAGGCAGTGCGGGTTCGGTCATCTGGACACAATGGTCCCTGGACTCCCCTCCCTGCAAGGGAGGGGCTGGGGGTGGGTGCGAGCCGAAGGCGAGCCCATCGAATTGCATGGAAAAAAGAAAAGGCCGGGCATCGATCCCGGCCTTTTCTTACCCACCCCTAACCCCTCCCTATTAGGGAGGGGAAAAGGCTCAACCGATCTTCTGCCCGGTCTTCGCCCAGTCGGCGAGGAAGCCTTCGATCCCCTTGTCGGTCAGCGGGTGCTTGACCAATTGGCGGATCACCGCGGGCGGCGCGGTCATCACGTCGGCGCCGATCCGCGCGGCCTCGAGCACATGGATCGGGTGGCGCACGCTGGCGACGAGGATCTCGGTCGAGAAATCGTAATTGTCGTAGATCAGCCGGATGTCGCTGATCAGCTGCATCCCGTCGAAGCCGTTATCGTCGTGGCGGCCGACGAACGGCGAGACGAAGGTCGCGCCGGCCTTGGCGGCGAGCAACGCCTGGTTGGCCGAGAAGCAGAGCGTCACGTTGACCATCGTGCCGTCGTCGGTGAGCGCCTTGCAGGTCTTGAGCCCGTCGATCGTCAGCGGCACCTTGACGGCGATGTTGTCGGCGATTTTACGGACCACTTCGGCCTCGCGCATCATGCCTTCGTGATCGAGCGCGACGACTTCGGCCGATACCGGCTTGCCGGGGACGATCTGGCAGATCTCCGCGACCACTTCGAGGAAGTCGCGCCCCGCCTTGTGGATCAGCGACGGATTGGTGGTGACGCCGTCGAGAAGCCCGGTATCGGCGAGGTCGCGGATGTCGGCGGTGTCGGCGGTGTCGGCGAAGAATTTCATGGCAGTCCCCAGGCGAATCAGTAGCGCACCAGCATCAGCCGTGCGCGGGTCGCCTTAAGCTTGTTGACCGTGACGCGATAGGTCCCCGGACGCAGTCTGTACCGTACGATCTTGCGGATCGTCGAGCAATCGGGGCCATGCCCGTGCGCGACCGATTCGAGCGGCTTGCCCCGCATCGGCGCAACATCGATCCAGCCAGGCTCGCCGAGCGCGATCCCGAAGGTGCCGGCCTTGCGGATGCGGACCGTGGTCCGGATGGAATCGCCGCTGCGAGCGAGCGTCACCGAATGACCGGTGTCGAGGCCGCGCCCCGATCGCTTCCACCCGCTCAGCGGCGCGGGAAGCGCGGTGTCGTAGGATTTGCACGTCTGTGTAGCGAGCGAGAGTGCGAATGCGGTCAGCAACATGGCGAGTCCCCCTTTGCGCCGACTCCGCCGGCAGAGCGGAACATAAGCGGACCATGGATACGTAGCAACCACGGCAAAATGCGGCAGGACCGTGACACTATTGCTATATTGTTGCTAGGGCCGCGGGAACCGGATTCGCCATCTCCGAGGATGTCCAATGGTGTTGCGCCTCCCCTTTCTATCGGCAGCCTTGCTGTTCGCGCCGGCCCTGGCCCATGCCCAGCAGGTCGACCGCCAGCTGTGGCTGCAGACCAACGGCACCGTCACGATCGGCGATCGCGAGAAAGTGACGCTGGAGGGCATCGGCCGCTTCAGCGATCGCGCCGAGGGCTTCTCGCATGCCGAGGCAGGCCTGTTGTTCACCCATACCACCGCAGGCGGCATAGAGCTGTCGATCGGCTATCGGCATGTCGAGGACTGGAATCGCGGCATGGTGCTGCCGAACGAAGAGCGCCTGCGGCAGATGGTGCTGGTCCCGTTCGGCAGCGGCTTCTCGGGGAGATTGCGGCTGGAGGAGCGGTTCAACAGCAGCGGCGGCGAGATCGGCGTGCGGGTACGCCCGCGACTCGGCTTCGATACGCCGCTGAACGACAAGGGCCTGAAGCTCTTCGCCACGCAGGAGCATTTCCTCAACTTAAACACCACCGGCTGGGGCCAGCGCGGCGGCTATGAGCGGATGCGCAACGCGGCCGGCCTGTCGTTCGGGCTCGGCGGCAAATTGCGCGGCGAAGTCGGGTATCTCAATCAATATCGCTTCGGCCGCGACGGCCGCCGCGACCAGATGGATCACGCCGCCACCTTCACGCTGTCGTTCAACGTCGCGAGCATCGGCGACAGCGACTAGCGCGCGACCGACGGGATTCCCTTCGGCGCGAAAATGCCCATATGAGGGCGGCATGCGCGCCCGCATCCTCGTCCTCCATCCCGCGCTCGGTCCCCTCGACTATCGCGTGCCGCAAGGCATTACGGTCGAGCCCGGGTCGATCGTCGTCGTGCCGATCGGCCCGCGCCAATATGCCGGCGTGGTCTGGGAGCCCGAGCGGCTGCCGACCGAGGAAATCGGTGACAATCGCCTGCGCAATCTGATCGCGGTAGCCGATGCACCGCCGATTCCGGAACCTGTGCGCCGGCTCGTCGAATGGACTGCGGATTATTATCTCAGCCCCCTCTCGGCGGTGCTCGCGATGGCGGTGCGCACGTCGGCCGCCTTTGAAAGCGCGCCGACGATCACCGAATATCGCGCGACCGGATTGGTGCCCGATCGCCTGACGCCGCAGCGCGCGCAGGCCCTCGAGCGGATCGGCGAGCGGCAGGGGCTGGTGCGCGAGCTGGCGACGATCGCCGATGTCTCCGAAGGCGTGATCCGCGGGCTGTGCAAGGTCGGCGCGATCGAAGCGGTGACGGTCGACACCGACAGTCCCTATCCATTGCCCGATCCTGCTTTCGGCCCGCCCGATCTCAGCCCCGAACAGGCGAAGGTCGCCGGCATTCTCCGGGAATCGGTCGAAGCCGCGCGTTTCCAGCCTTTCCTGCTCGACGGCGTCACCGGATCGGGCAAGACCGAAGTCTATTTCGAGGCGATTGCCGCCGCTATCGCCGCGGGCAGGCAGACTCTCGTGCTGCTCCCCGAGATCGCGCTCACCGAGCCGTTCCTCACGCGCTTCGCCCAGCGCTTCGGCTGCGAGCCGGTCGCTTGGCACTCCGGATTGCGCACTTCGCAGCGCCGCCGCGCATGGCGGGCGATCGCCGGCGGCGAGGCTCTGGTCACCGTCGGCGCGCGCTCGGCATTGTTCCTGCCCTATCCCAATCTCGGGCTGATCGTCGTCGACGAGGCGCACGAGACCAGCTTCAAGCAGGAGGAAGGCGTCCATTATCACGCGCGCGACGTCGCGGTGATGCGCGGACATTTCGAGCGCTGCCCGGTGATTCTCGCCTCGGCCACTCCGGCGATCGAGACGCGCCACCAGGTCGAGCTCGGCCGCTACGAAGAACTCAAGCTGCCCGGCCGCTACGGGCTCGCCGAACTTCCCGACATCGAAGCAATCGACCTGATCAAGGAGCCGCCCGATCGCGGCCGCTGGCTGAGCCCCCGGCTGATCCTCGCGATCGACGCGGCGCTCGAACGCGGCGAGCAGTCCTTGCTGTTCCTCAACCGGCGCGGCTATGCCCCGCTGACGCTCTGCCGGCATTGCGGCCACCGTTTTCAATGCCCGAATTGCACCGCATGGATGGTCGAGCACCGGCTGATCCGCCGCCTTTCCTGCCATCATTGCGGGCACATGATCCCGACACCCGAGATCTGCCCCGAATGCGAGGAGGCCGACAGCCTCGTCGCTTGCGGCCCCGGCGTCGAGCGCATCGCCGACGAAGTGGCGGTGCTCTGGCCGAACGCACGCACCGCGATCGTCACGTCGGACACGCTCTGGTCCCCCGCCAAGGCCGCCGAGTTCGTCCAGCGGATGGAGCATAAGGAGATCGACATCGTCGTCGGCACCCAATTGGTCACCAAGGGCTATCACTTCCCGAATCTGACGGTGGTCGGCGTGGTCGATGCCGATCTCGGGCTCGACGGCGGCGACCTGCGCGCGGCTGAGCGCACCTTCCAGCAGATCATGCAGGTGTCGGGACGCGCCGGCCGCGGCGAAAAGCCGGGGCACGTCTATATCCAGACGCACGCGCCCGACGCGCAGGTGATGCAGGCGCTGATCTCGGGAAACAGCGCCGCCTTCTACGCAGCGGAAACCGAAGCGCGCCGCGAGGCGGGCGCGCCGCCTTATGGCCGCTACGCCGCGATCATCGTGTCGAGCGAGGACAAGGCCGCCGCCGAGGAGACCGCCCGGATGATCGGCCGCACCGCGCCGCGGCGCGACGAGATGCACGTCTACGGCCCCGCCCCCGCCCCCCTCGCGATGCTGCGCGGTCGTCACCGTTTCCGCCTGCTCATTCATGCGCGCCGCGCCTTCGACCTGCAGGACATGATCCGCGACTGGCTGGGCGCGCTCGAATGGAGCGCGAAGGTGCGGGTGGCAGTGGACGTCGATCCCTACAGCTTCGTCTGAGCCCTGGATTCTCCTCTATCCGCTGTCACATTGCGCCTCTAGCATCGCGCCGAGATCGGGGGATTCGTGATGCTTCGCAAGCTGTTGCCGCTGTTGTTTCTGTTGTTGCCCGCCACGGCGCGGGCGGACTGGTATGAAGCGAGCACGCAGCATTTCGTCGTCTATTCGGATCAGCGTCCCGAGAAAATCCGCGAGTTCACTGCCAATCTCGAGCGGTTCGACATGGCGGTGCGCAAGCTCGGCGGCTGGAAAGACCAGCCGACGGCAAAGCCCAACCGCCTCACCGTCTATGTGGTCGGCAGCCGCGAGGAGGTGTCGAAGCTCATCGGCAATCGGTTCGTCGCGGGATTCTACAAGCCCCGCGCCGGCGGTTCGCTCGCCGTCGTGCCGCGCAGGTCGGGTTCGGGAAGCGAAACCGACCTCGATGCCGAATCGATCCTGCTCCACGAATATACCCATCACCTGATGTGGAGCATCTCGCCCCATTCGGTGTATCCGGCATGGTTCATCGAAGGTTTTGCCGAGCTCTTCGCCACTGCCGATTTCCAGAAGAACGGCGACGTGGTGCTCGGCCGCCCGCCGCAATATCGCGCCCGCACGCTGATGACGGGCAACAATCTGCCGATCGGCAAGCTGCTCGTCGCGGACACGCTCAAGCTTAGCCCCGAGCAACGCGCCGCGCTGTACGGCCGCGGCTGGCTGTTGAGCCATTATTTCCTGATCGCCCGCCAGCGGCCGGGGCAACTCGGCGCCTATCTCGCGGCGCTCAACGCGGGCAAGCCGTCGCTCGAAGCGGCGCAGGCGTTCGGCAATCTGCAGGCACTCGATAACGAGCTCGAGCGCTACAAGCGCGGCAAGATCGCCGCGTTTCTCGTCAGCGGCTTGCCCAACGTCGAAGTGGCGCTGCGTCCGCTTACCCCTGGCGAGGCGGCAACGATGGACGTGCGCATCCGCTCGAAGAACGGCGTCAACCGCAAGACCGCGCCCGGCGTCTACGCCGATGCGCAGAAGGCCGCAGCAGCGTTTCCCGGTGATCCCGGCGCCCAGATCGTTCTCGCCGAAACAGCCTATGACGCGCGCGATCTCGTCGCAGCCGAAGCTGCCGCCGATCGCGCCATCGCCGCCAACCCCAAGGCGGTCGATGCCTATATCTTCAAGGCAATGGCGCGGCTCACCGCCGCCAGTGTCGCACGCGACAGGAGCAAGGAGACGCTCGCCGCGATCCGCAAGATCATAGCGGCGGGCAACAAGCTCGAACCCGAAGACCCGCGCCTGCTCATTCTCTATTATCGCAGCTTCGTCGATTTCGGCTTTCCGCCCAGCGAGAATGCCAAGGACGGCCTTGCCGCCGCTTTCGATCTCGCGCCGCAGGACGACCGGCTCCGCTTCAATGCGGCTAGGATGTATCTCAAGGACGGCGACAAGGCACACGCACGCGCCATGCTCACCCCGCTCGCTTATAATCCGCACGGTCAGGGCCTCGCCCAACGCGCAGCGGCGATGATCGCGACGATCGACAAGGGCGATGTCGAGGGTGCGATCAAATCGCTCGATTCGAGCGAGGGTGACGAGGACAAGGATGGCGAGGACAAGGGCGCGCCACCGACCAGCCCGGCACCGCAACCCGGTCCGTGAAACGCGCTCCGTCGCCAGACGGCGCTCGGTTCGCATGAGGCATTCCCCCGCTTGAACCGACGTCGCTTTTGCTTGAAAGCAGCGACCAAATAGGAGGTCGCGTGGGAATGGTTCGGCGCTTGCTGATGATGGTCGCGCTGGCGCTCGCCTGGGCGATGCCTGCGCGCGCCGACGATATCTCGGCCTCTGCCCGCGGCGTCGTGCGGATCGTCACCATCGCCGTGGTCAACGACGAAGTCGTCGGCTTCGGCCATGGCAGCGGCTTCGCGGTCGCGCCGAACCGCATCGTCACCAACGCCCATGTCGTCGAACTCGCCGATCGTTATCCCGACAATGTCGTGATCGGCATCGTGCCCTCGGAAGGTGACAAGTCCTATCAGGGCAAGCTCATCGCGATCGATCAGCAGCGCGATCTGGCGCTGATCGAATTCTCCGGGGTCCGGCTGCCCCCGCTGACGCTCTACACCGGCGCGCCGGGCGACGGCGAGGCGCTGATCGCGCTCGGTTATCCCGGCAATGTCGATCTCGCCACCGCGCGCTCGGCCGCCGACTTCATCAACCCGCAATCGCCGGTCCGTTCGCAGGGCGGCTTCGCGGGCACCCGCACGCTCGAGGGCACCAGCGTGCTGCTCCACACAGCCAACATCGCGCGCGGCAATTCGGGTGGCCCGCTGCTCGATCGCTGCGGCCGCGTGCTGGGCGTCAATTCGGCTATCACGCGCGCCGACGAAGGCGATTCGACCTTTGCCTTCGCGATCGCGGGCAACGAACTCGCGGCGTTCCTGCAGGGCGCAAAGCAACCCTTCGCCACCGTCAGCGTACCCTGCACCAGCGTTGAGGAGCAATTGGCGCAGGAACGCAACGCCGACGAAAAGGCGCGGCTCGATGCCGAAGCACGCGCCCGGGCGGACGCCGCGAAAAGCGCCAACGAACGCGAGGATGCGCTGTCCCAGGCGCGGGCGCGCAACATCGTCGCGCGCGAGAACCAGATGGCGGGCGCCGGCCTGCTGCTCGTGCTGGGGGCGCTGGCGCTGGGCGGCGCCGGGCTGCTGCTCTCGCGCGATCGCCGACGCGAGGCGATCTGGGTCGCAGTCGGCGGCGGCGTGCTGATGCTGGGCGCGGTGGTGCTGTTCCTGACGCGCCCAAGCTTCGACGAATCGCGGATGCTTCCGGTACCCAAGGCGAACGCGGGGGCCGCCGTGCCCGATCAGGTCGCGCTCGGCCGGATGACCTGCGCGCTCGTGCCCGAACGGAGCCGGATCACCGTCTCGAACGTCGCCAAGGTCGAGCTCGATATCGGCGCGGACGGATGCATCAACGGGCGCACCCAATATGCCGAATCGGGCACGCTGTGGCAGCGCATCCTCGTGCCCGATCAGGACCAGACCGTCTCGGTGCTCGTCTGGGATCCGGCGACCAAAACCTATACCAACACGCGCTATCTGCTGTCGTCCGGGCAGATGACCAAGGCGCGGCAGTTGCGCTCGGGCGTCGAGCTCAAGACCTGCTCGTCCGATCAGGCCGCGCGGGCCAACCTCGCGTCGCAGCAACAGGCGCTGCGCGCGGCGCTGCCGCCGGTCTATAACGAGAAGCTCGTCTATAGCTGCAGCCCGGCCCCGTCAGGGCCGCCCTCGGCGACGGCGAAGTAGGTCGTGAACGCATAAACTGCGAACGACTGCTAACGCCCCAATAGCGGACATCAGCGACTTCCGGCATAGTGACTAGATGATGGTCTTCTGGCTCCTGATTTTCCTCGTGCCACCATCCGCCGGTTATTTGGTTGGCAGGGTCCCCCCAAGCAGGTTGCGGTTGGTCTTGCTAGCGCTGTTCATCGCCGTGCCGCCGCTGGTTTTCACCGCGTTGATGGCCACTGCAGACCCAGCACCGGGAGGCTTCTTCCTGTGGTGGTCGATCGGAATGGGGTTCATGGTGTTGCCAGAGGCGATCTGGATCACGGGAGCGCTGGTTGGCTTCTCAATCGGAAAGCGGAACGTCGGCTAACCACCCACTTCCGGACCTTCGATTTATTGGTCTACGGCTTGGATTTGTCGGCTTCACTCTGACCCGCTCGTTTCGGGCGGAGAAAGCTCAATCCGCTGTAGTTCAGCCGCGATCCACCCGCGCGGCGAAGCAGCCTCGTTTGGCATTGTGGACATGGAGGAATGCCACCGCGGGATCGGCGAACATCGCGGCGATCAGCGGTTCGAGTGCTTTTCCCTCCACGACGTCGGCGTTCGTCATCATCGCGTCACGATCGAACGCTCTTACCGACAGAAGTCGAGTCGCGAGTTGCTCCGGTATCTCGTCAATATAGAGTGCTGGCGTCTCGGCCCCTTCCCGCACGAAAATCGCGTGGCGCGAACGGTATGGGCCGGCATCGGGCAGATGCTCGTAATTGAGCAGCAGCAATGCCTCGCCGGGCTCCGCGTCCTCCAGCGTCACGCGGCACGGAAAGCCCGGCTGGCTGTCCGCCGTCATCCGCACGACATGCTCGGCGGCGAGCGCTTCGCTCGACAGGCCGTAGAAGCGCCGGAACGGTGCGGGGTCGAGCCCGGTGATGACATAGCTCATTCCATCACCCCTTCGCGTTTGCGCAGCACGCGCTTGCGATCCACGCCATAGGCATAGCCGCCCATGCTGCCGTCGGCCCGCTGGGCGCGGTGACACGGGATCAGCACCGCGACATGATTGGCGCCACATGCCGTCCCCGCCGCGCGCACCGCCCGCGGATTGCCGGCTTCAGTGGCGAGCTGGGCATAGCTGCGCGTCTCGCCCGGCGGGATGGCCCGCAGCGCCTGCCACACCGCTTCCTGGAAGGCAGTGCCCTGCACGTCGAGCGGCAAATCCATGTCGCGTCCCGGCGTCTCGACTTCGCGCACCACGCGCGCGGCGAGATTGGCCAAAGCCGCCCCGCCCGGTGCGATCTCCGCCGCCGGAAAGCGCCGCGCCAGCGCGAACTGATCCTCGTCGAAGGCGACCCGGCACAGCCCCTTGTCGGTCGCCGCGATCAGCAGCGGGCCGAGGCTGGTTTCGGCAGTCGTCCAGCGAATCGTCACGCCGGCGCCGCCGCGCTTCCATGCGCTCGGCGTCATGCCCAGCCGGGCATTGGCGGTCTCGTAGAAGCGGCTGGGCGCGGCATAGCCCGCCTCGTAGATGGCATCGGTCACGCGCTCCTCCTCGGTCAGCGCGGCGGCGGCGCGGCGCGCACGCAGTCCGCGGGCATAAGCCGCCGGAGTCACACCGGTCCCGCGCTTGAACAGTCGCTGGAAATGGTGCGGGGCATAGCCGACCCGCGCGGCCAATTCCTCGAGCCCCAGCGGCTCTTCTGCCGCCTCGATCAGCGCAACGGCTTCGGCCACTGCGATCCGGTCGCGGCCCACTTCGTCGGGCTTGCAGCGCAGGCATGCACGGTAGCCGGCGTTCCGCGCGGCATCTGCATCGGGATAGAAGATCACATGCTCGCGCTTGGGCCGCCGCGCCGGGCAGGTCGGCTTGCAATAGATGCCCGTGGTGGTCACCGCCACGATGAAGCGCCCTTCATAAGCGCGGTCGCGCGCGTCGAATGCCGCCCAGGCGGTATCGTCGCTGATGGTCTGCTGATTGCTCATGCAGCCGATATAGGCCCGCCCGCCCAGCGCCACATCCCGCGACTTGCGCTCAAAGCGGATAGCGCTTGCCCTTCCGATTTTCAGACGGCAACGTTAACGCTAACAGTCTCCGCACGCGCGGAAGGCGCGAGGGAGAGTAGATGGGCTTCTGGCAACGAACCCGCGCACTGCGCTGGTGGATCATCGCGATCGTGATGCTCGGCACGATCATCAACTATCTCGTCCGCCAGACCCTAGGCGTGGTGGTCGCGACCGAGAGCTTCCAGGCCGACGTGCCGATGACCAAGGAGCAATATAGCTGGGTCACCGGCGTGTTCCAGGCGTTCATCATGCTCCAGCCGGTGGTGGGGTACATCCTCGATCGCATCGGCCTGCGCACCGGCATGGCGATCTTCGCCACCGCATGGGCATTGCTCACCTTCGCGCATGGCTGGGTGATGAGCTGGCAAGGGCTGGCGGCATTGCGCGGCGCACTGGGCTTCGCCGAGGGCACTTCGCACACTGCGGGGCTAAAGGTCGTCTCCGAATGGTTTCCCGCGAAGGAGCGCGGGCTGGCGGGCGGCATCTATAATCTCGGCGCCTCGGCGGGCATCGCGATGGCCGGGCCGATCGTCGCGATGGCGATCGTCTGGTGGAACTGGCGCGCGGCCTTCTACGTCGCCGGCGGGCTCGCTTTGCTCTGGGTCGTGCTGTGGCTGCTTTATTACCGCGCGCCCGAGGACCATCCCCGCATCTCCGCCGAGGAGCGCGCGCTGATCGAATCCGGGCAAGAAGCGCATGTCCAGGCGACCGGCGAGAAGCCGCGCGTGCTCTCGCTGCTTGGGCGGCGGAATTTCTGGGGCATCGCTTTGCCCCGCTTCCTCGCGGACCCCACCTGGGCGACCTTGACCTTCTGGCTGCCGCTTTATCTGAGCGAAGTCCGCGGCTTCAATCTGAGCGAGCTCGCGATCGCGGTGGTGCTCCCCTTCGTCGCCGCCGATATCGGCTGCCTGTTCGGCCCCTTCCTCGTGCTCCAGCTCGAGCGCCGCGGCATCGCACTGATCGACGCGCGGCGCTGGACCTTCACGATCGGCGCACTGATGATGACGAGCATGCTGTTCGTCGGCGGCGTCACTAGTCCCTATGCCGCCGTGGCTTTGCTCAGCATCGGCGCCTTCGCGCACCAGACGCTGTCGGTCACCTGCATCACCATGGCGAGCGATCTGTTCCCCAAGAACGAGGTCGGCACCGTCGCGGGCATGGCGGGGGCGACGGCCAATCTCGGCGTGCTGATCTTCACTTTGCTGATCGGGGCGCTGGTGGTGCGCATCGGCTATGATCCGTTCTTCATTGCCTTGGGCGTGCTCGATCTGATCGCCGCCGCCTTGCTCTGGACGCTGGTGCGCAAGCCCGGGCAGGACCAGGGGCGCGAGAGCGGCTGGATCCCGATCGTGCTGGGCGCGATTCTCTCGGGCGGGCTGACGCTCTTCTACGCGAGCGGCATCGCGCCGGTGCCGTGCGATGGTCTGTTCACCAGCTTCAGTGCGTGCGAAGTGCCGATCGCGATGCGCGGCATCTGGGGTTTCGGGCTGGCGCTCGCCCTGCTCGGCCTGGTCATCGAGGTCCGCGCCCGGAGGACTCGCGCCGCATGATCCGCAACCCGATTCTGCCCGGCTTCAATCCCGATCCCTCGATCTGCCGCGTCGGCGACGATTATTACATCGCCACTTCGACCTTCGAATGGTTTCCCGGCGTCCAGATCCACCATTCGCGCGACCTCGCCAACTGGCGCCTGATCGCCCGCCCGCTCGTTCGCGCGCGCCAGCTCGACATGCGCGGCGATCCCGACAGCTGCGGCGTCTGGGCGCCCGACATCAGCCATGACGGGGAGCGCTTCTGGCTGATCTATACCGATGTGAAGCGCTATGGCCGCACTACCGTCGGCGGCGCGTCGGGCGCGAGCCTGCGCGATTTCCACAATTACCTAGTCACCTGCGACACGATCGATGGCGACTGGTCCGATCCCGTCCACCTCAATTCGAGCGGGTTCGATCCGGCGCTGTTCCATGACGACGACGGACGGAAGTATCTGGTCAACCAGCTCTGGGATCACCGCCCCGACCGCAATCGCTTCGCCGGGATCGTGCTGCAGGAATATTCGCCCGCGGAACGGCGGCTGATCGGCGAGCGCGTCAACATATTTCCCGGCACCGCGCTCGGCCTCACCGAGGCGCCGCACCTCTACAGAAGGGGCGGATATTATCATCTGCTCGTCGCGGAGGGCGGCACCGGCTGGGACCATGCCGTAACGATGGCCCGCGCGAAGCAAATAAGCGGTCCATACGAACTGCATCCCGACATCCACATCCTGAGCAGCCGCAACCGGCCCGACCCGCCGCTGCAGCGCGCGGGCCATGCCGATCTGGTCGAAACGCCCGACGGCCGGACGTACATGGCCTATCTCTGCGGCCGTCCGCTGCCCAATCGCGGCCGCTGCATCCTTGGCCGCGAGACCGCGATCCAGCCGATGATCTGGGCCGAGGATGGCTGGCTCTATACCGAAGACCGCAGCGGCATGCCGGTGCTCGAAGCGCCTGCGCTCGATGTCGCACATTCGCCGCCGCGCGAGACCGAAGCCCGTTATGATTTCGACAGCGCCGTGCTCCCGCTCGATCTGCAATGGCTCCGCACCCCCGAACCCGAGCGCATCTTCAGCCTGACCGCGCGCCCGGGCCATCTCCGCCTCTACGGGCGCGAGACGATCGGCAGCCTGTTCACGCAGGCGGTGGTCGCGCGGCGCCAGCAGGATTTCTGCTATTCGGCATCCTGCGCGATGGAATTCGCGCCGGAGCATTTCCAGCAGGCGGCGGGACTGGTCGCTTATTACAACGGCGCCAAATTCCATTACCTTCATGTCAGCCATGACGACGAAATCGGCCGCCACATCCGCGTGATGTCCGCGCTGCCCGATTCGCCCGAGGCCGACGCCTTCACCGCGCCGATCGCGATCCCGGAGGGTCGGATCGAGCTGCGCGTGGAGGTGGACTTCGAACGCCTGCGCTTCGCCTTCCGTGCCGAAGGCGACGACTGGACCTGGCTTCCCGAGCAGTTCGACGCGAGCATTCTCTCCGACGAGGCGACTCAGCCGGGCCTGCCCAACTTCACCGGCGCGTTCGTGGGAATGGCGTGTCAGGATATGGCAGGTACGGGACGCGCCGCCGATTTCGATTGGTTCGACTATCGCGAGCGGCCCTATCAGACGGATCCAAAGCGGGATTAGGTCGTCAGCTATCGGGCGTTGGTTTGCCGGCTAGTTGCCGAGGAATTCCCGGATCGCTTCGACCAGCTTCTGCTTGCGGTTGTGCCGCGATGGTGGAACGTCGTGCCTGACGCTTTCGGCTGCTTTGGGCGCTGCGGGCTGGGCGCGCCCAAGCCGCTCGCGAAGCGCGGTTTCCAGATTGGCCAGCACTTCCTGATGCCCCTGGAACGCGCGTGCCATTTTCGACTGCGGAAGCGGGACGAGGAACTCGCAGCCGTGGCGGCGGCCTTCGCGCCAGACCACCTGCGCCTCGCGGGATCCTGCACCCGACAGGCCGATCGCCACCAGCGTGCCCGAGGGGAATTCCTCTTCCGAGACGAACAGGAAACCGGTGCGCGAGAAATTGTCGACCAGCACTTCGAACGGCCTGCCGTCGGCGCCCCGCAGCGTGCTCTCGCTCGCGACATGGAAGCGGATCGCCCCGCGCGGATCGACTTCGCCAAGAACTTCCAGACGCGCGACGAGCACAGCGCATTCCCCAAAACTACAGGAGCATCCGGGCTACGCGGCGATTGGTTAAGAAAGTCTTGCGATTGGCGGTTTAGCTCCCGGAAACCAACGCAAATACGGCGCGGATTGACTTATGGCAGCTTTGCTACCATATGGCCGCCCAGCGAGGCATCATGCAGCGTGATCGGACGAAGCCTGTATTGGCCCCCGTCCCGGCTCTGCCTCGGTTGATTTCACGGCTTCCCTAGTCACGCGGGTCGTCAATTTTTTTGACCCCGCCTTCGTGCGCCCATTTTCCGTGCGCGCCCGCTGGCCGTATTCGTAAGGTCCATAATGCAATTCAAAGAACTCGGTCTCTCGCAGACCGTTCTCGCCGCGCTTGCCGCCAAGGGCTATAGCGAGGCGACGCCGATCCAGGCACAGTCGATCCCGTCGCTGCTCGAAGGCCGCGACCTGCTCGGCATCGCCCAGACCGGCACCGGCAAGACCGCCGCTTTCATGCTTCCCTCGATCGATCGGCTGATCGCATCGGGCAAGCGCGCCCAGCCGCGTGGCTGCCGCATGCTCGTCCTCGCGCCGACGCGCGAGCTCGCCAGCCAGATCGCCGACAATGCCCGGCATTATGCCAAGGGCACGCCGCTTTCGGTCGCCACCATCTTCGGCGGCACGTCCATTCACAAGAACAAGACCGATCTCGCCCGCGGCGTCGACATCGTCGTCGCCACCCCGGGCCGTCTCGTCGATCTGATGGATCAGCACTACGCGATCCTGCTCGGCATCGAGATCCTCGTGCTCGACGAAGCCGACCAGATGATGGATCTCGGCTTCATCCACGCCCTCAAGCGGATCGTCCGCGATCTGCCGTCGAAGCGCCAGACTCTGTTCTTCTCGGCAACGATGCCCAAGACCATCCGCGAGCTCGCCGGCCAGTTCATCAAGGACCCGGTCGAAGTGAAGGTCACGCCCGAGGCGACCACTGCCGAGCGCGTCGAGCAGCACGTCACCTTCGTGGCGCAGGCCGAGAAGCAGGCGCTGCTGACGATGGCATTGCGCGATCCGAGCATCGACCGCGCATTGGTATTCACGCGCACCAAGCATGGCGCCGACCGTGTCGTCCGCCTGCTCGGGGGTAACGGCATCGCCGCCAATGCAATCCACGGCAACAAGAGCCAGCCCCAGCGCGAGCGTGCGCTTGGTGAGTTCCGTTCGGGCAAGGTCAAGATTCTCGTCGCGACCGACATCGCCGCGCGCGGCATCGACGTTTCGGGCGTCAGCCACGTGTTCAACTTCGAGCTTCCCAACGTGCCGGATCAGTATGTCCACCGCATCGGCCGCACCGCGCGCGCCGGCGCGACCGGCCTCGCCATCAGCTATTGCGCCGATGACGAGCGTCCGTACCTGAAGGATATCGAGCGGCTGACGCGCCAGAAGCTGACCGTCCAGCCGCTGCCGGCCGACTTCGTCAACGAAGCGAACAAGATCAAGTCGACTCGTCAGCCGACGCCGATGAGCCGCGACGAGGCGAACGGCCGCAATGGCCGCGCGATGCAGCATGGCCGCCCCGGCGGCGGGCAGCGTCATGGCCAAGGCCAGGGCGGCCAGCATCGTGGCGAACGCCGCGACGGGCAGCCTCATGGTGAGCGCCGCGACGACAATCGCCGCCAGGGCCAGCCCGGCGGCGCGTCGGGCGAGCAGCGCCGTCACGACGGCCCGCGCAGCGATCAGCCACGCGGCGACGCTCCCCGCAACTATGCGCGCCCCAAAGGCAAGTTCCACGCTCGGCCGGCCCGCCCCGCCAATGCAGGCGGCCGCGGGCGCTAACTGACTCCTTCCTCCCGCATTGCCCTCTCCCGCGAAAGCGGGAGAGGGCTATATCTTGATCAACCCCGTTTCCGCTTCGCGCGCTCCTGCGCGTCGGCGCGACCCTCGACCAGCCGCGTCGCCCGCGTGAACCCCTCGCGGCCCTCGTTCGCGCCGGCGAGCGCCGCGTCCTGATACAGGCCGAGCGCCTTCTCATAGTCCCCGCGCTGCTCGGCGCAGAGCCCCAGATTGAACAGCAGCGAGGGATATCCCGCCGCCTCGGTCTGCATCACCTCCCAGCCCCTGCACGCGCCTTGCGGATCGCGCTTGGTCAGTTTGACCAGCTCCTTGAAGCGATTGGCGACGTCCTTCGAAAGCCCCTTGGTATTCTCGCGCACGCGGATCTTGTAGGTGTCGACATGCGGCACGAGATCGCCGCGCAGCGATCCGGCGATATCGCGGATCGCGCCCTCGATCACATCCTCGGTGGTACGCTCCGGACTATTGCCGCGGCACCATTCCACTTCCTCGCGGAAGGGCTTGGGCTGCGAATAGAGGATGCGGCCGTCGGTGTTGCGGACGATGCGGATGTCGGCCTTGATGTCGATGATCCGGCGCTTGCACCCGATCTCGACCTGCTCTTCCTTGAGGCATTTGCCCTTGTCGTCCTTGGAGACGCACTGCTTCTCCTTCTTGCGGAAACTGCTTTCGTCGACGCCCGAGGAGATGCTTCCCGAGATCGATCCCTCGGCTGTATCGCGCCCGGTACGCCCGCCGAGCAGCTCGAATTGGCTTCCGCCCAGCGCGCGCTCGATCGCGATCTGCAGCGCCGTGCCGTCGCTCCCGCCGAAGCGATCGACTGAGATCGATTCGAGGAAGCTCGCCTCGCGGTTGTTCGCGGGAAATTCGCCGGTGATCTCCAGCACTTCGCCTTGCGCCGCGCCGGCCCATGCCAGCACGCCTGCGACGAGCAACGCCTTGCGCTTCATTATCTGCCCCCTGTTTCCGGCCCCCGGACGCAAAGCAACATCTCTGCGCGCGCTTGTCCAGAGGACTCGGGTTGCATCCCCGTGACACCGATGCTAACCGCGCCGCGACCCATCGGGGCGCCCTCTGGCGTGCCCCTTTTTTGCATGGGGCCAATTCCGAACCCTCCAAGAGGAACCGACACGCGTGGAGAATTCCGGCGGTATTCAGGCCAGTCTAAGCGGACGCTATGCAACCGCCCTGTTCGAGCTTGCGCGTGATTCGAAGGCCTTGCCCAAGGTCGAGGCCAGCCTCGCCACGGTGCAGCAGGCCCTCGGCGAATCGGCTGATTTCAAGGCGCTGACCACCAGCCCGCTGATCGCCCGCGGCCCCGCCGCCAAGGCCGTCGCGGCAACCGCGGCTTCGCTCAAGCTGGATCAGACGACCACCAATTTCCTCGGCGTGCTCGCGCAGAACCGTCGCCTCGGCCAGCTGCCCGCGATCATCCGCGCGTTTCGCCAGCTGGCCGCGGCGCATCGCGGCGAGACCACTGCCGAAGTGACGTCGGCGCACCCGCTCGACGCCGCGCAGGTCGACGCGCTCAAGGCACAGCTGCGCACCCGGCTCGGCCGCGACGTCAATGTCGACCTCTCGGTCGATCCCTCGCTCCTCGGCGGGCTGGTCGTGAAGATCGGCAGCCAGATGATCGATTCGTCGATCAAGACCCGTTTGAACTCCCTCGCGCACGCGATGAAAGGCTGAAGGCTAACACCATGGATATCCGCGCCGCAGAAATCTCCAAGGTCATCAAGGATCAGATCGCCAGCTTCGGCACCGACGCCGAGGTTTCGGAGACCGGTCAGGTGCTCAGCGTCGGTGACGGCATCGCGCGCATCCACGGGCTGGACAATGTCCAGGCCGGCGAGATGGTCGAGTTCGCCAACGGCGTGCAGGGCATGGCGCTCAATCTCGAGGCCGACAATGTCGGCGTCGTGATCTTCGGCTCGGACGCCGAGATCAAGGAAGGCGACACCGTCAAGCGCACCGGCACGATCGTCGACGTCCCGGTCGGCAAGGGCCTGCTCGGCCGCGTCGTGGACGGCCTCGGCAATCCGATCGACGGCAAGGGCCCGATCGTCACCGACCAGCGTTCGCGCGTCGAAGTGAAGGCGCCGGGCATCATCCCGCGCCAGTCGGTCAGCGAGCCGATGCAGTCGGGCCTCAAGGCGATCGACGCGCTCGTCCCCGTCGGCCGCGGCCAGCGCGAGCTGATCATCGGCGATCGCCAGACCGGCAAGTCGGCCGTCGCGATCGACACCTTCATCAACCAGAAGGGCGTCAATTCCGGCGACGACGAGTCGAAGAAGCTCTACTGCGTCTATGTCGCGGTCGGCCAGAAGCGCTCGACCGTGGCGCAGCTGGTCAAGACGCTCGAAGAGAATGGCGCGATGGAATATTCGATCGTGGTCGCCGCGACCGCGTCGGAGCCCGCCCCGCTGCAGTTCCTCGCGCCCTATACCGGCACTGCGATGGGCGAGTATTTCCGCGACAATGGCATGCACGCGCTGATCGTGTTCGACGATCTCTCGAAGCAGGCGGTCGCCTATCGCCAGATGTCGCTGCTGCTGCGCCGCCCCCCGGGCCGCGAAGCCTATCCGGGCGACGTCTTCTATCTCCACTCGCGCCTGCTCGAGCGTGCGGCGAAGATGTCGGATGCTATGGGCGGCGGTTCGCTGACCGCGCTGCCGATCATCGAGACGCAGGCGGGCGACGTTTCGGCGTACATCCCGACCAACGTGATCTCGATCACCGACGGCCAGATCTTCCTCGAGACCGACCTGTTCTTCGCGGGCATCCGCCCGGCGATCAACGTGGGTCTGTCGGTGTCGCGCGTCGGCTCGGCCGCGCAGACCAAGGCGATGAAGAAGGTCGCCGGCTCGATCAAGCTCGAGCTCGCCCAGTATCGCGAGATGGCGGCGTTCGCGCAGTTCGGTTCGGACCTCGACGCTTCGACCCAGCGCCTGCTGAACCGCGGTGCGCGCCTGACCGAACTGCTCAAGCAGCCGCAATTCTCGCCGCTGCCCTTCGAAGAGCAGACCGTGTCGATCTTCGCGGGCACGCAGGGCTTCCTCGACGGAATCGCGACGCAGGACGTGGTGCGCTACGAGCAGGCGATGCTCGCCGAGATGCGCTCGAAGCACGCCGGCATCCTGACCGCGATCCGCGACAGCAAGGATCTGAAGGACGACGTCCGCGACCAGCTCAAGGCCGCGCTGACCGAGTTCGGCAAGACGTTCGCGTAATCCTCTAGTGCTCCTGCGAAAGCAGGAGCCCAGAGTCGCAAACGACTCGCTCGATTACCCTGGGCCCCTGCTTTCGCAGGGGCACGAGAAGGAAGAAAGCGTTGGCCTCTCTCAAGGCACTCAAGATCCGCATCGGCTCGGTGAAGTCGACGCAGAAGATCACCAAGGCGATGAAGATGGTCGCCGCCGCCAAGCTGCGCCGTGCGCAGGAGGCGGCGGAAGCTGGCCGTCCCTACGCCCAGCGCCTCGAGAGCGTGGTCGCCAGCCTCGCCTCCAAGGTGACGGTGAGCGAATCGTCGCACAAGCTGCTCGCCGGCACCGGCAAGGACCAGGTCCATCTGTTCGTGGTCGCAACCTCGGACAAGGGTCTTGCCGGCGCGTTCAACACCAACATCGCCCGCCTCGCCCGCCGCCGCGCGCACGAGCTGATCGCCGAGGGCAAGACGGTGAAGTTCTACACGGTCGGCCGCAAGGGTCGCGCAGTGCTGAACCGGCTGTTCCCCAAAAGCTTCGTCCACTCGATCGAGCCGGGCGATCTCGGCAAGCTCGGCTTCGCCGATGCCCGCGCTTATGCCGACGATCTGATCGCGCGCTTCGAGGCAGGCGAGTTCGACGTCGCACACCTGTTCTATTCGCACTTCAAGTCGGTGCTGACGCAGGAACCGACCGAGCAGCAGATCATCCCGGTCGCGCCGAGCTCGGTGCCCGAGGGCACGGTGCCCAGCACCGCCGCCCAGGCCGCGGTGATCTACGAGCCCGACGAGGAAGCGATCCTCGCCGACCTGCTGCCGCGCAACGTCGCGATCCAGCTCTATCGCGCAATGCGCGAGAACGCCGCATCGGAGCAGGGCAGCAAGATGACCGCGATGGACAACGCCACGCGCAACGCCGGCGATCTCATAAAGCGGCTGTCGATCCAGTATAACCGTGCCCGCCAGGCCGCGATCACGACCGAGCTGGTCGAGATCATCTCGGGAGCCGAGGCACTCTGATGCGCCTGGACGTATCCCTCTTGCTGGCATCCGTGAGCCTCGCGCTCGCGGGCTGCGGCGGCGCATCCGCGCCCGAGGGGGCGTTCAATGAAGCACAGGCCCAGGCCGCCGGCGTCGCACCCGATCCCGAAAAGGCGATGTCGGATCGCTGGACGGGGATGTTCACCGATCCTGCCGCGATCGTCGCCGCCGCCAATGAATTCGGCTACAAGATCGACGGTTACAAGCCGACCGGCAACGCGGCCTTCCGTGCTGCGGGCGTAGAGCAGACGCTGCCCGACGCCACGGCGCCGGTCGTGATCAAGACCGGCTTCACCGCCAGCGGCGGCGCCGCCGAGCGTGTCGATACGATCGTCTTCACCTTCGATATCGACGTGAAGCGCGAGCCCAGGTCGAAGACAGAGGCCGAGATCGGCCGCACGCCGGATCGCATCGTGCGCGGCTTCCTCTCGCGTTTCGGGGTCGGTCCCGGCGACGAGATCCGGGCCGCACTCAACAATCGGCAATCCGCCTCGGCGACGCTGCACCGCGTGGCGACGCTCAGCGTCGAGGCCCAGCCGCTTCCCGGTGCCGGACCAAAAAGCCGCCGAGTCACCGTGCGCATCGTCCGTCAGGCCCTGGCCACACCGCAACAGAATCCAACCGCAAGGAAGTGAAGATGGCAACCGCCGCACTCGACCGCCCCGCCACGGGCACCAATAACGTAGGCCGCATCTCGCAGGTCATCGGCGCCGTCGTCGACGTGTCGTTCGATGGCGGCGTGCTGCCCGCCATTCTCTCGGCGCTCGAGACCGACAACAATGGCAATCGCCTCGTCCTCGAGGTCGCCCAGCACCTCGGCGAGAACACCGTCCGCACGATCGCGATGGACGCGACCGAGGGCCTGACCCGCGGCCAGTCGGTCACCGACACCGGCTCGCAGATCCGCGTCCCCGTCGGTCCGAAGACGCTCGGCCGCATCCTCAACGTCATCGGCGAGCCGATCGACGAGCGCGGCCCGGTCGATACTGATCTGACTTCACCGATCCACGCCGAGGCCCCGCTCTTCGTCGACCAGTCGACCGAGAGCAGCATCCTCGTCACCGGCATCAAGGTGATCGACTTGCTCGCGCCTTATGCGAAGGGCGGCAAGATCGGCCTGTTCGGCGGCGCCGGCGTGGGCAAGACCGTGCTCATCCAGGAATTGATCAACAACATCGCCAAGGGCCATGGCGGCACCTCGGTGTTCGCGGGCGTCGGTGAGCGTACCCGTGAGGGCAACGATCTCTATCACGAGTTCCTCGACGCAGGTGTCATCGCCAAGGACGCCGACGGCAACGCGCAGTCGGAAGGCTCGAAGGTCGCCCTGGTCTACGGCCAGATGAACGAGCCGCCGGGCGCCCGCGCCCGCGTCGCGCTCTCGGGCCTGACGATCGCAGAATATTTCCGCGACGTCGAAGGCCAGGACGTTCTGTTCTTCGTCGACAACATCTTCCGCTTCACCCAGGCGGGCGCCGAAGTGTCGGCGCTGCTCGGCCGCATCCCATCGGCGGTGGGCTATCAGCCGACCCTGTCGACCGACATGGGCGCGCTGCAGGAGCGCATCACGTCGACCAACAAGGGCTCGATCACGTCGGTGCAGGCCGTGTACGTCCCCGCCGACGATCTTACCGATCCGGCGCCGGCTACCTCGTTCGCCCACTTGGACGCGACGACCGTGCTCAACCGCGCGATCTCGGAGCTCGGCATCTACCCGGCGGTGGATCCGCTCGACTCGACCAGCCGCGTGCTCGAGCCGCGCGTCGTCGGCCAGGAGCATTACGAGACCGCCCGCGCCGTTCAGGCGACACTGCAGAAGTACAAGTCGCTGCAGGACATCATCGCGATCCTCGGCATGGACGAGCTTTCGGAAGAGGATAAGCTGACCGTCTCGCGCGCCCGCAAGATCCAGCGCTTCCTCTCGCAGCCCTTCCACGTCGCCGAAGTGTTCACCGGCATCCCCGGTGCGTTCGTGCAGATCGAGGACACCATCAAGTCGTTCAAGGCGGTGGTGAACGGCGAGTACGACCACCTGCCGGAAGCCGCCTTCTACATGGTCGGCGGCATCGACCAGGCGGTCGAGAAGGCCAAGAAGCTCGCCGGCGAGGCGTAACTTGGAACTCTCCCTCTCTCCGCTTGCGGGGAGAGGGCCGGGGAGAGGGGCCTGTACGCAGGCGCGTCGCTCTCCCCCTCTCCCCTGCCCTCTCCCCTGAAGGGGAGAGGGAGTGAAGGTAAGAAAATGCTGCACTTCGAACTCGTCACACCCGAACGTCTCGTCCGCTCCGAGGAGGTGCACATGGTCGTCGTCCCCGGCACCGAGGGCGATTTCGGCGTGCTCGAAGGGCATGCGCCTTTGATGTCGACGATCCGCGACGGCAATCTCGAAATCTACAAGACCGGCGCCACCACGCCCGAGACGATCCGCATCGAAGGCGGCTTCGCCGAGGTCAACGAGCGCGGCCTGACCGTCCTCGCCGAAAAGGCCGAATAGGCATTATTCCGGCGTGCGGCGAAACGCCCACCGCATCGCCTTGCTGCCGTCGAGCAGCGAAATCTCCGCCATCAGCGCCTCCCCCTCGCGCCAATAGCGCACGCGTTGGGGATAATCGTGCGCGGCATCCTCGAACACGACCGATCGCGCCGCCGGATCGAATTTGCGCATCGGGAAGTCCGCGGCCTTCTGGCCGGCGGGCTCGGCGTGGAAAACCGTCCCGGATTCGCCGACGATGATCGTCATCGCCTCGTTGGTCTTCACGAACGTGCCCGCGCGCGTGGTGCCGGCGCCCTGCATCCGGCCCTTGTCCATCGGCTTCCAGGTCTCACACGTCGTCGCACCGTTTCTGGGTTCGGTGCACCAATTGCCGACCAGCCAGCCGAAATCGGGGGTCTGCGCGTCGAGCAGTAGCGGGGCTAGTATCAGCAACATGGCAACCTCGTCGAAGAGGGAGACGCAAGCTCTCACAAGCGAGGCCTGGGTGCAATTGCCCGCGCGGGTTACGCCGTGGTTAGGCAATTCTAAAGTCTTGGTGGCTAAGCCTTCCCTATTGCGGGGACTACAGGTTAACCGATGAGCGCTTTCGGACGACGCAACGGAATGGGTGGCGGGACAGCCGGCGGACGACCCGCCTTCGGTGTCGCGCGTCCGATGCAAGGCCCAGGACCGGCGCCGCGTCCGTCCGATCCGCTGCCGGCCGGCGGTGAGCAATTCCCGCCGATCAGCAGCGTCCCCCTCCCCGGCGCCGGCGCGCCCGATCCGATGGCCGAGCGCGATCCCGCGGCCGGCAGCATCGCCAATGGCGATGCGATGCAGCGCCTCGCCGATCGTCAGGCGGCATCGGGCGATGCCGGCAATTCGCGCGTCGAAGGGTTCGAAGCCTCGATCCACCGCATCAAGGAACAGGTGCTCCCGCGCCTGCTCGAGCGCGTCGATCCCGAGGCTGCCGCGACGCTCAGCAAGGACGAGCTTGCCGAGGAATTCCGTCCGATCATCGGCGAAGTGCTCGCCGAGCTGAAGCTTACGCTCAATCGCCGCGAGCAGTTCGCGCTCGAGAAGGTCCTCGTCGACGAACTGCTCGGCCTCGGGCCCTTGGAAGAACTGCTCTCCGATCCGGCCGTTTCGGACATCATGGTCAACGGCCCCGAACAGACCTTCATCGAACGCAAGGGCAAGCTCGAGCTCGCCAATATCCAGTTCCGCGACGAGGAGCATCTGTTCCAGATCGCGCAGCGAATCTGCAACTCGGTCGGCCGCCGCGTCGACCAGACCACGCCGCTCGCCGACGCGCGCCTCAAGGACGGCAGCCGCGTCAACGTGATCGTGCCGCCGCTCTCCTTGCGCGGCACTGCGATCTCGATTCGTAAATTCTCGGCCAAGCCGATCACGCTCGACATGATGGCGAATGGCGGCTCGATGAGCACCAAGATGGCCACCGCGCTCAAGATCGCAGGCGCCAGCCGCTTCAACATCGTCATCTCGGGCGGCACCGGCTCCGGCAAGACGACGATGCTCAATGCCCTGTCGAAGATGATCGACCCGGGCGAGCGCGTGCTGACGATCGAGGACGCCGCCGAACTCCGCCTGCAGCAACCCCATTGGCTGCCGCTCGAAACGCGTCCGCCCAACCTCGAAGGCCAAGGCGAGATCACGATCCGTGATCTGGTGAAGAACTCGCTGCGTATGCGCCCGGATCGCATCATCCTGGGCGAAATTCGCGGCTCCGAGTGTTTCGATCTGCTTTCGGCGATGAACACAGGCCATGATGGCTCGATGTGTACGCTCCACTCCAACTCCCCGCGCGAATGCCTGGGACGCATGGAGAACATGGTGATGATGGGCGACATCAAGATGCCCAAGGAAGCCATCAGCCGCCAGATCGCCGATTCGGTCGATCTGATCGTTCAGGTGAAGCGCCTGCGCGACGGCTCGCGCAGGGTCACCAACATCACCGAAGTGATCGGCATGGAAGGTCCGGTGATCGTCACCCAGGAGCTGTTCAAATTCGAGTATCTGGACGAATCGTCCGACGGCAAGATCATCGGCGAATATCGCTCGATGGGCCTGCGCCCGTATACGCTAGACAAGGCCCGGCAGTACGGCTTCGATCAGGCGATGCTCGAGGCGTGCCTCTGATCGCCGCCGAGTGAAGATTTCGGCCCGGTCGTTTCCGCACTAGGCTATGCCCGTGCCCGCCCTCCTCGCCCCGATCGTCGCACTCGCCGCACCGCAGGCAGCGACCGCGCTCGATACCGACACCGAGGCGCGCTGGGTCGATTTCGAGCTGACGCCCTACAACCAGCTCCGTTTCCCGATCGCGCTCAACGGCCATATGAGCTGGGCGATTCTCGATACCGGGCTCAGCGACACCATCGTGACGAGCCGCTTCGCGCGCATCGCCGGCCTCGCGGCCTCGCGCCGTCAGCGCGCGCTGGCAATCGGCGGCGGCGTCGAAGTCGGCTGGGCCGATGCCGCTTCGATCCGCTTCGGCGGCCTGACCCGCAGCCATGCCCGCGTCGGCATCGCCGATCCCGCGGGGCAGATCCGCTTCGGTGCCGATATACTGGTCGGGGCGGACATCCTGAGCTGCTGCGCGCTCGACATCGATTATGACGCCCGCCGCTTTCGCATCCTGTCGAGCGGACGAATGCCCTTCTCCGGCACCACGGCGCCGCTGCGGCGCAGAATCCCCAACGGCGTCTACCAGTCCGAAGTCGCGATCGCCGGCAAGGCGTTGCGGCCGATCATCGTCGATACCGGCGACGGCGGATCACTGACGTTGAGCCGCACCGCCTGGGCCTCGACCGGAATTCGAGAGGCGCGCGTCACCACGACGCTGGGCTGGGGCATGGGCGGCCCTGTCGTCACCGATACGCTCGTGATCCCGTCCCTCTCGCTCGCCGGCATGGCGCCGGTGGAGGCCGAACTGCGAATCGAGGGTGACGGCGGCTTCTCCGCTTCCGTCGGCGCTGCTGGCCGGCTGGGAACCGGCATGCTGCTGCGCTATCGCGTGCTCCTTGATCCCCGCGCCGGCCGGATGATTCTCCAGCCGGGCAAGACGCGCGACGCCAGGATCGTCCGCTCGACCAGTGGGCTGCTCGTCGAGCTCACCGGCGCCGCGCTGCGGGTAGTCCATGTCATGCGCGGCTCTCCCGCCGAGGCAGGCGGCTGGAAAGCGGGCGACCTCATCTGCTCGGCCGATGGCGTCACCGTGGCCGAAGACGTCAAGAACGGACTGATCGAATGGACCGTCGGCGTGCCTGGTCGAACCGTTCGTGTCGGATTATGCGACGGCACCGAGCGCAGCCTGACGCTCGCCATATTCTATTAGCGCAGGTTGAGCGCGAGGCTCGCAAGGATCACCGCAGCGAGCATCGCCAGCACCTGGAGCAGCGTCCAGGGCATGAATCCGATCCGGTCCACATCCCGGCGCCGGCGCCGGCGATGCTCGCCGAAACCGCTGGCCACCGCGACCAGCACGGCAGCTACCGCACCGCCCCATAATTGTTGTTGCATCGTTTCGAAAAACTCCCACATGCGCTCTGCCATCCACGTAAGGAAATGTCATGCGCCAGACTCTGACCGTGCTCGGCCTTCTTACCACTGCGATCGCCGTGGCGAGCGTCGCCGCGGGCGAGCCGCGGACGCAGCGCCACGCGATCCAGGACGCGGTTTCCGCCAGCACGCGAACGCCGGCGAACATCGCACGCGACAAATATCGCCACCCGGTCGAGACCTTGAGCTTCTTCGGAGTCAAGCCGGGACAGACGGTGGTGGAGATCTGGCCGGGCGGCGGCTGGTATACTGAGATCCTCGCGCCGCTCACTGCGGCCAAGGGAACGCTCTACGCCGCTGCGCCCTGGCCAAACGGCGTGAAGGGCGTGCAGGCGCTCCAGGCGAAGAACCCGGCGGTCTTCGGTCATGTGAAGCTCGCCGCTTTCCCCTGGGCCGAGGGCCAGCCCAAGGTTCCCGACGGCAGCGCCGACATCGTCCTCACCTTCCGCAACGTCCACAATTGGCGGATGGGGTATCAGCGGAACGGGCAGGATTATTCGGCCGAGGCCTTCGCGCAGATGTTCGCGATGCTCAAGCCCGGCGGCGTGCTTGGCATCGAAGACCATCGCCTGCCCGAAAGCGCCAGCGACGAGCGCGAGAAGAACAGCGGTTATATCAAGGTGTCGACGGTCCGGCGGCTCGCAGAGCAGGCCGGGTTCAAGTTCGTCGCCGCCTCTGAAGTCAACGCCAATGCGCGCGACACCGCCGACTGGCCCCAAGGCGTCTGGACGCTCCCCCCCAGCTACACTCTCAAGGATGTGGATCGGGCCAAATATGCGGCGATCGGCGAAAGCGACAGGATGACGCTAAAGTTCAGGAAGCCCTGATATTTTTGCTGCGCCGCCGCAATAGTCCACGCTCCCTTAACCAATAAGCCGTAGCTATCGGGTCCGTGCCACGCCGGATCCGCTCTTTGCTGTCCGTCCTTCGCGACGAGGTCGATACTTTCGCCAGCACGAGCGAGGAGATCGCCGCACGCACCAACCTGCTGGCGCTCAACGCCGCGATCGAAGCCGCCCGTTCGGGGGAAGCCGGTCGCGGCTTCTCGGTCGTTGCGCAGGAAGTGAAGGCGCTCGCCCAGCAGGCGCGCCATGCCAGCCTCGAATTTCGCTCCGAAGTCCGTGAGCGCCTCGCCATGGGTGCGGGCATTGCCGACGAGATGGTCGGCGAGATCGAGGGGACTCGCCTCGTCGAGCTCGCCCAGGCGCTGATCCAGAACGTCACGCGCCATCTCTATGGCCGCAGCGTCGATCTGCGCGTGATGGGGTCCGATGCCGAAGTCGTCGCCGCAACGCTCGATCCAACGCCCGAAAAACTCGCCGCCGCGCAGGCGCGTCTTGCGGCTTTCACCCGGACCTCGCCTTATTATCTCAACGTCTTCGTCGCCGACCGCGATGGCCGCATCATCATCTGTTCGGATCCCGATGCACGCGTCCGTCAGACCAATGTCGGTAACGCGCCGCAATTCCTGAAAGCGATGGCCAGCACCAGCCGCGACCAGTGGTTCACCGACGAGGTCTGGCAGAACCCCTGGTCCGATCACCGTGCGGTGCTCGTCTTCGTCACCGGCATCCGTCCGCGCGACAGCGACGGCAGGCCCGCCGGAGTCTTCTACGTCGAGTTCGACTGGGAAGGGCGCATCCCCGCCATCATCTCCGATCGCTCGCTGTTCGGCGAAAAGGAATGGGCGCGCACCCGCATCTCGATCATCGACGAGGCGGCGCGCATCGTCGCGGATTCCTCCGGCACGCGTTTCGGTGAGACGATCCCGCTGCCGGCAAAGGCCGTCCGCGGTGCCGAGGCACGGGCCGACACCACGATCGCCTTCGCCACCGCAACCGCCGACGGCCATCACGGCTTCGACGGGCTGGGCCTGCGCTGCGTCATCGAGCAGAAGATGATCAGCATGGACGAGATTCGGGCGGCGCTGGGCGGCCTCGGCATGCGCAAGGCTCTCTAACTCCCCTCCCCGCAAGGGAGGGGTTGGGGTTGGGTGCGACCCCGGCGAAGGCCGGGGAGCCCTTCGATGCACTCGGCAATAAGAAAAGGCCGGGCATCGAGCCCGACCTTTTCTAACCCACCCCTAGCCCCTCCCTTGCAGGGAGGGGAATGGGCCCGTCACTTGCCCAATTTCTCGATCTTGTCCTGCAACCGCGCCAGTTCGGCCTTGAGCGCGGAGACGTCGTCGCCGCCCTCGGCCGTCGGGGGCGCCGGCGTTGCGGGAGCCCCTGGCACCGCGCCCGGCTTGAACGCTTCCGCAGCCGCTTCGAACATCGCCATGTTGCGCTTGGCGATCTCGGCGAAAGGCGAGTTGGCGAACGCCCCCTCGACTGCCGACTTGAACTGCTCCTGGTTGCGCCGGAAGCTGTCCATCGACGCTTCCAGATAGCCGGGCACCATCGCCTGCATCGAATCGCCGTAGAGCGAGATCAGCTGGCGGAGGAAATTGACCGGCAGCATCGAAGTGCCCCGCGCTTCCTCTTCCATGATGATCTGGGTCAGCACATTGTGCGTGATGTCCTCGTCGGTCTTGGCGTCGACGACCTTGAAGTCGCGCCCCTCGCGCGTCATCACCGCGAGATGATCGAGCGTGATGTAGGACGAGGTTTCGGTGTTGTAGAGTCGGCGGTTCGCGTATTTTTTGATGATGACCGGGCCGGAACCCGTAGCAGCCTTCTTCATGGATACCCCCACGCGTGAATGGTGATACCCTAACATCCTTTGCCGCATCGCAACAAGGGCCTCGGCCACTTCCCCTGTTTCTGACGCTGCTGCGCAGCGAAACTGCAGCATCGCCCGAACGACGCGCCGCAGCACTTGCCGGTCTCCGCGCCTATCAGGAAGCCCCCCGCCCGGCACCGCGCGAACCGATGCCGGCGGTCGCCAGCGCGGGCCGCGCGGTGCTGCGCGATTATGGCGGCACCGGCCTGCCGGTGGTGTTCGTGCCGTCGCTGATCAATCCGCCGCTGGTCCTTGATCTCGGCGAGAATTCGCTGCTCCGCTGGCTCGCGCAGCACGGCGTGCACCCGCTCCTCGTCGACTGGGGCTCGCCCACGCCCGACGATCGCGCGCAGGACGTGACGGCGCATGTCGAGGGGTTGCTCCTTCCGTTGCTCGCCACGCTCGATCGCCCGCCCGCGCTGGTCGGCTATTGCCTCGGCGGCACGATGGCGACTGCCACGGCCGCCGCGATTCGAACCGCCGGTCTCGTCACCATCGCCGCACCATGGCGCTTCAAGGCGTATGGCGACGCACTCGAACCGATCTCCGCCTTGTGGGACCAGGCCCACGACACGTGCGAACAGCTGGGCCTGGTGCCGATGGAAGTCCTGCAGTCGGGGTTCTGGCAGCTCGATCCGAGGCGCACGATCGCCAAGTTCGAGCGCTTCGCACGCCTGGAGCCCGACAGCGCCGAGGCCCGCGCCTTCGTCGCGCTCGAGGATTGGGCCAATGGCGGCGCCCCGCTCACCTTCGCCGCCGGCCGACAGTTGTTCGACGACTTCTTCGTGGCGGACCTTCCCGGCAGCGGCCGCTGGCAGATCGCCGGCCGCAACGTCGATCCCGAGACCTTGGGTATCCCCGCTCTCTCCTTCGTCTCGAGCACCGACCGCATCGTCCCCGCCGCCAGCGCCGCGCGGATCGGCGAGGTGCGCGAGCTGGCGATGGGGCATGTCGGGATGATCGTCGGCAGCCGGGCGCGCGAAGCTTTGTGGCAGCCGCTTGCGGACTGGCTAACCGCGCTTGCCCTCACTAGATAGCCGCCAAACACAAAGACGTCTGCGCAGGAGCCTCATTAACATGACCGACATCGTCATCACCGCCGCCAAGCGCACGCCGGTTGGCAGCTTCCTCGGCGCCTTTGCCGCGACGCCTGCGCACGAGCTGGGCCGGATCGCGATCGAGGCCGCGCTCGAGCAGGCCGGCGTGAAGGGCGAGGAAGTCAGCGAAGTCATCCTGGGACAAGTGCTCACCGCCGCGCAGGGCCAGAACCCGGCGCGCCAGGCATCGATGGCCGCGGGCGTCCCCAAGGAGGTCCCCGCCTGGGGCGTCCAGCAGGTCTGCGGCTCCGGCCTCCGCGCTGTGGCGCTCGCATATCAGGCGATCGCCACCGGTGACGCGACGATCGTCGTCGCGGGCGGGCAGGAGAGCATGTCGATGAGCACCCATGCGCAATCGCTGCGCCCGGGCACCAAGATGGGCGATCTCAGCCTGGTCGACACGATGATCAAGGACGGCCTGACCGACGTGTTCAACGGCTATCACATGGGCATCACCGCCGAGAACCTCGCCGAGCAATACCAGGTCACGCGCGGCGAGCAGGACGCGTTCGCCGTCCGCTCGCAGAACCTCGCCGAGAAGGCGCGCGCGGCGGGCAAGTTCAAGGACGAGATCGCGCCGGTCACGATCAAGGGCCGCAAGGGCGACACCGTGGTCGATCAGGACGAATATATCCGCGCCGGCGCCACCGTGGAGAGCGTGTCTGGCCTCCGCCCCGCCTTCAAGAAAGACGGCACCGTCACCGCCGCAAATGCCTCGGGCCTCAACGATGGCGCCGCTGCGCTGGTCATGATGAGCCGCGAGGAGGCCGAGAAGCGCGGCGCCCCGATCCTCGCCACGATCAGGAGCTGGGCGAGCGTCGGCGTCGATCCTTCCATCATGGGCATCGGCCCTGTCCCTGCCTCGAAGAAGGCGCTGGAGAAGGCCGGCTGGACGATCGCCGATCTCGACCTGATCGAAGCCAACGAGGCTTTTGCGGCGCAGGCCTTGTCGGTCGGCAAGGAGCTCGGCTGGGATGCCGACAAGGTCAACGTCAATGGCGGCGCGATCGCGATCGGCCACCCGATCGGCGCCTCCGGCGCGCGGGTTTTGACTACGCTGATCTACGAGATGCAGAAGCGCGACGCCAGCAAAGGCCTCGCCACGCTCTGCATTGGCGGCGGGATGGGCATCGCAATGTGCATCGAGCGGTAGTGGTTCGGCGGCGCGGCGAGGTTCGCTGCGCCGCACCAGTCGGCGGTGCTACACCGTGATAGTACAGTTAGTCGCTAATGTTACAAAATTGCCCAATGCGCTTGAGTAGCGCAACAAAGGGAAAATAGCTGTAGCATAAGTGCAACAGGGCATCGGTAATTAATCCTCAGTTCACAAACGGCCTTGCGCGTTGACACCCGTATAGGGCGTCATTGGACCTGATCGGGCATCAAGCTCGAAAAGGGGGCCCCAAATGAAAATCAGCCGACTACTCGGTGCTACCGCTCTTGCCAGCGCCGCTTTCCTGGTACCGCATGTCGCATTTGCGCAGGCCGCGGACCCGCAGAGCTCGGATTCGGCGGCGCAGACCAGCGATGGCCAGACCGAGACGACCTCAGACGAAACGATCGTCGTCACCGGTTCGCGCATTCGCCAGCCGAATCTTGAGACGGTGACCCCGGTCACCACCATGACGGCCGAGGACCTGGCCGTGAGCGGCAGCGCCAGCATCGGCGATAAGCTCAATGAGTTGCCGGCGCTCCGTTCGACCTACAGCCAGGCGAATTCGACGCGTTTCATCGGCACCACCGGCCTCAACCTGCTCGACCTTCGCGGGCTGGGCATCGAGCGTACGCTGGTCCTCGTGAACGGCCGCCGCCACGTCACCGCGGTGCCGGGCAGCTTCCTTGTCGACGTGCAGACGATCCCGAGCGACCTCGTGGAGCGTGTCGACGTAATCACGGGCGGCAGCTCGGCCGTTTACGGTTCGGACGCGATCTCGGGCGTGGTCAACTTCGTTCTCAAGGACAATTTCGAAGGCATCAAGCTCAATGCCCAGAACGGCATTTCGAGCCACGGCGACCGCAACATCTATTTCGGTTCGGTCACTGCCGGCACCAACTTCGCGGAGGGCCGCGGCAACATCTCCGGCAACTTCGAATACACGCATTCCGACGCGCTTTATAACAACCAGCGCGACGATATCACCGGCTCTTATAGCGGCCGCTGCCAGCTCAATCTGAACGACTTCACCACCGGCGAGCCGCAGAGCGGCGACGGGGTGCCCGACCAGATCTTTTTCTGCGGCGTTCGCAACAACAACATCTCGACTGGCGGCACGCTGCTGGCGAATGTCAGCGCCGCGCAGTGCCAGAGCGCCGCGTTCGGCCCCGGCGGCGCCAGCGCCGCGATCGGCTCCGTGCGCTGCCTCAACCCCGGCACCGTCAACGGCCAGCCGCGCACGTATCGCTTCAGCCCGACGGGCACGCTGCTCCAGGACATCCCGGCCTATGACTTCCGTCCGTTCGGCTCGGGCAACATCATCAGCGCCGCGAACTCGCTGGTTCCGGGCACGACTCTGCGCGAGACGGGTCAGCTGGCGCCCGGCCTCGACCGTTACAACGCCAACCTGCTGTTCAAGTTCGAGTTCTCGCCGGCTTTCGAAGTGTTCGCCGAGGGCAAATACGTTCACCTGAAGTCGATCCAGGAAGGCCAACCGACCTTCTATCAGTCCATCGCCAACACGATCGGCATCCCGAACCTGCGCTGCGACAACGCCTTCCTTTCGGCAGCGAATCTCGCTGCGGTCCAGGCGATCGGCTATTGTTCGAACGGCGCCACTTCGGCGCAGACGCTCCCGGTCGGTCGCTACAACGTCGATTTTGGTGGTCGCAGCGAGATCGTGACTCGCGACACCTGGCGCTTCGTCGGCGGCGTTCGCGGTGACTTCAACGACGACTGGCACTATGAAGTGTCGGCCACCTATGGCCGAGTGAAGATCCGTCAGGACGAGCATAACGACCTGATCATCACGGATGCCGACGGCAACCTCGACGGCTTCTCGTTGGCCTATGACGCGGTTCGCAACGCCGCGGGCCAGATCGTCTGCCGCGTCAACCAGGTGACCGTCACGGCTCCGGGCTGCGTACCGCTCAACATGTTCGGCTATGGCGCGCCCAGCCAGGCGGCGCTCGATTATATCAACACCACCTCGTGGGTGAAGAGCAAGGCGAGCGAGCTCGACATCCTGGCCTATGTCTCGGGCGACCTTTCGCAGGTGTTCGAACTGCCCGGCGGACCAGTGGCGTTCGTGGTCGGCGGCGAATATCGTCGTGAGACCGCGTATCAGGTCGCCGATCCGCGCTCGGCGGCCGGGGGCACCTTCTTCAACGCGTTCTCGGAATTCGATCCGCCCGCGTTCGACGTCAAGGAAGCCTTTGGCGAGCTTTCGCTCCCGCTCCTGAAGGACCTGCCGTTCGCGCGGGAACTCACGCTCACGGGTGCGGCGCGCTATTCGGACTACAACACCAGCGCCGGCTCCACCTTCGCGTGGAACGCAGGCGGCACCTGGCGTCCGATCAACGATCTCCGCTTCCGTGCGAACTATTCGCGCTCGGTTCGTGTGCCGACCCTCGACGATCTCTATTCGTCGCCCTCGCAGAACTTCGCGTTCCTGCAGGACCCGTGTGACGCCCTCTATATCGGCAACGGCACGACCAACCGCCCGACCAACTGCTCGGCGCAGGGCATTCCGGCGGGCTATGTCAACACCGCGGCACGCGCGGCCAGCACCGGCTATCTCTCGGCAGGCAACCCGTTCCTGACCGAAGAGCAGTCGAGCAGCTGGACAATCGGTGCGGTGTACACGCCGTCGTTCCTTCCGGGGTTCAGCTTCACGGCCGATTATTACAACATCCAGCTGAAGAACCGGATCGAAACCCTCGGCGCACAGACGATCCTCAACCAGTGCTACGATCTGCCGCAGCCGAACGAATATTGCTTGCTGCTGTCCGCACGTAATCCGGATTTCAGCTTCGCCGATCCGGCCCTCACTTCGGCCGGCATCAACTTCGCGAAGGGCACTGCGCGGGGCATCGATTTCGAGCTGAACTACAACAAGCGGTTCGATGACTTCTGGTCGTTGAATCTCCACAGCGTGCTCACGTACGTGATCGAGCGCGACAACTATGTCAGCCCGACCAACCCGACGATCAAGGATCAGCAGCTACAGGAACTGGGCGATCCGCGTTGGGCAGCCAATGCCAACATCATGGTTGGCGCTGGTCCGGCTACGATCCGCTGGTCGATCAACTATATCGGCAAGCAGACCGTGGGTGCTTACGAGAACTATTATTCGATCCAGGGCCGTCCGCCGCAGAATGCCGATAACGCGCTCCCGCGCTGGTATCCGGACGTGTTCTATCACAACATGAAGATCGATCTGAAGGCGAACGACCAGTTCACTTTCTATATCGGCGTCGACAATGTCTTCGACACCCGGCCTCCGCTCGGCGAGCTCGGCACGACGGGTGGTTCGGCGTACGACGCGATCGGCCGCTATTTCTACTCGGGTATCAAGATCAATCTTTAAGCCCGATCGGCCAATGAACTTATTTGGGGGCTGCTTCGGCAGCCCCTTTTTGTTGATATGTGGCCAAATCAGTGAGGGCGGAGCACGAGAAATGCTCACACCTCTGCCGGTCAGGCGGAGTCGATCGCCTCGAACATCGCAGTGACGGCACCCCGCTCGCCTTCGTCCAACTCGGGCCGCCAGATATCGAAGATCAGCAGGATGCGGTCTTCCTCGCTGTCGTTCCATGCCTCATGCTCGATCGTGTCGTCGAAGATCATGAGCTTGCCGACTTGCCATTCGCGCACTTCGTTGCCGACGCGGAAGCCGCAGCGTGACGGCACCACCAACGGCAGATGGCAAATCAGCCGGGTGTTGATCATGCCGTGGTGGGGCTCTATTCGCGCTCCCGGCTGGAGCAGCGAAAAAAGGATCGACGGCGCGCGCGTGGTGATGTGTGGCATCGGCACCTGCTCGAGCGCCGCGAAAGTCTTTGGAAAGCGTTCGCGCGCACCCGGTGTCGCCGCGCCGTTCTCCCACAGATAGAGCGTGCTCCATGCGGGATTGTCGAGCAGCCCGTGGAAATCGTAGCTGGGGCGATCGCTTCGTGACTGGAGATAGGGACGAAACGGGCTCCCTTGTGCCAGCGCCTGCTCCAGCTCCGCGCGGATCGTGCCTGCCGCCGCCTCCACGTCCGCAGCCCAGGCAAATTGTTCGGTTTCATAGAATTGGATCTGCGGCAGCTCCGGAAAATAATAGGCACTCGGCTGCTGGAGATAGACCTGCTTCTCTCCGGCGAGGATTCCCAGCGACTGATCGAACCGGCGCGACCGGCTCGCCGGATCGAACCCTGCTTCGGAAAGCCGCGTTTCGAGCTTGCGCTGGAATTCGCCGGTAATCGCTCGAGCGCGCCCGGCGCCTCGACGGACCTCCGCTGCCAGATCGTCAGGCAGTCCCTGCATCGTTCCGGCGAGTTGCACGGCCTTTCGATAAAAGCTCGAAGCGCCTCGCGCATCGCCTTGTCCATCTCGCGCATCGGCCTTGAAGACGAGCGCACGCAGATTGGTGCTTTCCTGGGTGAGCACCGCATCGCACGCGCTTTCGACTTCGGGCCAATCCCCCGCCATCCGGCTTGCGTGCGCGAGCAACAACCATATCTGGGCATTGGCGCGTCCGCTGTCGGTAACGCGCCGGAAGGCGACGCGTGCGGTCTGCGCATCGCCCGACTGCAGCGCCGCAGCGCCCTCCCGAACCATCTTCTCGGCTTCTGCGACGCTGATCATCGCCAACGCTTACCACGCCGGATCGGCAGGGCAACGTCGTGCGCAGCGTCTACCCCCAGACGCGGTCGAACCGCTCGCCGAGCCCGGTGATCAGCTCATATTGCGACAGCCCACTCAGCGCCGCGGTCTCCGGCAGCGCATAATCGAGCGACACCCAGTCGCCCTCCGCCAGCCCGGGCACTGCATCGACCGCGATCGCGGTCAGGTCCATCGACACCCGCCCGATCACCGGCAGCACCGCGTCGCCCGCCCGCGCGCGCCCCTTGCCCGAAAAGCAGCGTAGATAACCGTCGGCATAACCGAGATTGAGCACCGCCACTTCCATGTCCGCGGGGGCAGTGAAGGTGGCGTTGTAGCCGACGATCCCACCGGCAGGCACACGCCGCCGCTGGAGGATCTGGACTTGCGGAGTCACGACCTGCCGGATGCCGGCATGCGCAGCGCGCTGGCGTCCGCCATACAGCGCGATTCCGGGCCGGGTCAGATCGAAGGCATAGTCCGTCCCCAGCGCGATCCCTGCCGAATTGGCGAGGCTCATGCGATTGGCCGAGGTCCGCCCCGCGAGCGCCGCGAATGCCGTGCGCTGCCGCTCGTTGAGCGGCACATCCTCGTCGGCGCAGGCGAGATGGCTCATCAGCGTGTCGATCCGAAGCCCGTCGAGCAGGCCGCCCGCGACATCCTCCGGCGCGATGCCGAGCCGGTTCATGCCGGTGTCGACCATCACGTCGCACAGCCCTCCGCCCGCTTCCCGCCAGCGCCGCACCTGCTCGATCGTATTGAGCACAGGCCGCGCATTGGCCGGTCGATCCTCCATGTCGGCGTCGCGCACCCCGTGCAGCACCGAGACGGAGACCCCCAGATCGGCGAGCGCCCGCGCCTCGCTCCACATCGCGACGAAGAAGTCGCGGCACCCCGCCTCGGCCAGCCGCTGCACCACCTCACGGGCGCCCAGGCCATAGCCATCCGCCTTGATCGCGGCGCCGCACGCCGCGCCGCCGCTCATGTCGCGCAGCAGCCGCCAGTTCGCGACCAGCGCGTCGCCATCGAGCCTCAGCCTCAGGGGGGAATGGGTCATGCCAGCGCGGTTAGCGTCTGGCGGCGCCCTGCGCCACCGTCTCCTTCAGGCCCCAGGCCGTGACTGCCAGCGCCATCGCCACCACCGCGAAGGTGTACCAGAGCCCGGCATAGGGATCGCCGGTCCGTGCGACGATATATTGGCTGATCAGCGGCAGGAATCCGCCGAAATAGCCGGTGCCGATATGATAGGGGATCGACATCGAGCTGTAGCGGATCTTCGACGGAAACATCTCCGACAGCAACGCCGCCACCGGCCCATAGGTCGCCCCCGAAAGCGCCATGAGCGCGAGGATCGCGAGCACGATGATCGCGATGTTCGCCACCGGCGGCACCGTAGGTTCGAGGTCCCATCCGGCCGCCGCCAGGGCCGCGTCCAGTCCCGCGGGGCTCAGATCGTTGACCGGCTGCCCGCCTATCGACACCGTCGTCACCTGTTCGGCGATCGTCCGATAGGCGACACCTTTCTTCGAGAAATGATCGAGCAGCTTGCCGCACTCGTCGGCCTGCTTCGCCGCGAACGGGTCGTATGCGCAATGCGGGCCCGAGACGACTACCGGCGCCCGCCGCGCCGCCTTCGCCAGCTCCGGATTGGCCGCGCTGCCGATCACCCAGAACAAGGGGAAGAGCAGCAGCAGCGTTAGTGCATAACCGACGACGATGGGGATCTTCCGGCCGATCCGATCCGAGAGATGCCCGAAGAACAGGAAGAAGAAGAGCCCGACGATCGCCGATCCGCCGGTGATCAATTGCGCCGCGGTGGGATCGAGCCGCATCGGTCCCTGCAGGAACGACAGCACCGAGAACATCGACGTATACCAGATCACCGTCAGTCCGGCCGAGATGCCGAACAAGGCGACGAACAGCCTTTTGCCGTTGCCGGGATAGGTGAAGCTCTCGAGGAACGGATTGGCCGCGGTCTCGCCCGCTTCCTTCATCGCCTTGAACACCGGGCTCTCGGAAAGCTTCAATCGCATCCACAGCGACACCGCGAGCAGCAGGATCGAGAACAGGAACGGTACCCGCCATCCCCAACTGGCCCAGACGTCCGCGAGCGCGAGCTTCGAGATCAGCACCACCGCGAGACTGAGGATGAACCCCCCGACCACGCTCGCCTGGATGAAGCTGGTGTGGAAGCCCGCCCGCCCCGGCGGCGAATGCTCGGCAACATAGATTGCCGCGCCACCATATTCGCCGCCCAGTGCCAGCCCCTGGCAGATGCGCAGCAGGATGATCAGCACCGGGGCGGTCATCCCGATCGCGGCATAGCTCGGCACCAGCCCGACCCCCGCGGTCGCCACGCCCATCAGCGTGATCGTCACGAGGAAAGTGTATTTGCGCCCGAGCTTGTCACCGAGATAGCCGAACAGCACCGCACCCAGCGGCCGGAACCCGAACCCCACTGCGAATCCCGCCCAGGCGAGCAAGGTCTGCAGCACTTCGTTGCCCGCGGGAAAGAAGGTCCGACCGATGATCCCCGAGGCGGCGAGCGTGCCGTAGATGAAGAAGTCGTACCATTCGAACACGGTGCCCAGCGACGATGCGCTGATCACCAGCCGCATGTCCTTCGCGCTCGGTTCGGCCGCTGCACTGGCCATCTCGCCCTCCCTGTTTCGTTCAGGGTGTAGCGGCTCGGTCACCGGGGGCAAGACGCGCGGGCGTTGCGCCCGCGCGCGGTTTCACGCGGCCAGCGTCTTGTTGTCGATGACGAAGCGATACTTCACGTCGCTGCGCAGCATCCGCTCATACGCCGCGTCGATGTCCTGCGCCGCGATCATCTCGACCTCGGAGACGATGCCATGCTCGGCGCAGAAATCGAGCATCTCCTGCGTCTCGGCGATACCCCCGATCAGCGAACCCGCGATCGCCCGCCGCCCGAAGATCAGCGTCCCCACATTGGGCGAAGGGTGGGCATGCTCGGGCACGCCGACGAGGCAGAGTGTCCCGTCGCGCTTGAGCAGCGCCGTGAACGCGTCGAGATCATGGCTCGCCGCGACGGTGTTGAGGATGAAGTCGAAGCTGCCGGCATGCCCCGCCATCTCGTCCTCATTGCGCGACACCACGACTTCGTCAGCGCCCAGATCGAGTGCATCCTGCCGCTTGCTCTCCGAAGTGGTGAACGCGACGACATGCGCGCCCAGCGCGTGCGCCAGCTTGACGCCCATATGGCCGAGCCCGCCGATGCCGACGATCCCCACCTTCTTGCCCGGGCCGACATTCCAGTGGCGCAGCGGCGACCAGGTGGTGATCCCCGCGCAGAGCAAGGGCGCCGCGGCGGCGAGCTGCTCCGCGCTGTGGCGGATCTTGAGCACGAACTTGTCGTCGACCACGACGCGCTGCGAATAGCCACCCAGCGTATGCCCCGGCGCATCCGTGGTCGCGCCGTTATAGGTGCCGACGAACCCCGTTCCGGTGCAATATTGCTCCAGCCCCTCGGCGCATTCGGGGCAATGCTGGCAGCTGTCGACCATGCAGCCGACACCCACGGTATCGCCCACCGCGAACTTCGTCACGTCGCTGCCCACTGCCGAGACGTGCCCGACGATCTCGTGCCCGGGCACGCACGGATAGAGTGTCCCGCCCCATTCGGAGCGGACGGTGTGCAGGTCCGAATGGCAGACGCCGCAATAAGCGATGTCGATCTGCACATCGTGCGGACCCGGCGCGCGGCGCTCGATCGCGATGGGTTCGAGCGGCTTGTCGGCGGCATAGGCGCCATAGGCTTGGACGGTCATGTCGGTTCTCCAGAAACGCGTAAAAGGTGTTCAGCGGTTGACGGCAGCCTGCAGGTTCGCCGGATAGCGATCGCCCGCAACCGGGATCGCGTCGAGCGCGGCGCCGATCTCGCGCAGCTCGTCGATGGTCAGCGCGATCTCCGCGCCGCCGATATTCTCCTCGAGCCGGTGCAATTTGGTGGTGCCCGGAATCGGCACGATCCACGGCTTCTGCGCGAGCAGCCAGGCAATCGCGATCTGGGCGGGCGTCGCCTGTTTCGCTGCGGCGATCTCGCCGATCCGGTCGACCAGCGCCTGGTTGGCGGCACGCGCCTCCGCCGCGAAACGCGGAATCCTGTTGCGGAAGTCGTCGCTGGCGAGTTGGGTGTCGGCGGTGATCGCGCCGGTCAGGAAGCCGCGCCCCAGCGGGCTGAACGGCACGAAACCGATCCCGAGTTCCTCGAGCGCCGGCAATATCTCGCGCTCGGGCTCGCGCCACCATAGCGAATATTCGCTCTGCAATGCCGCCACCGGCTGCACGGCATGCGCGCGGCGGATCGTGTCGACGCCCGCCTCGGACATGCCGAAATGCTTTACCTTGCCCTCCGCGATCAGCGCCGCGACGGTGCCGGCGACCTCCTCGATCGGCACATTCGGATCGACGCGATGCTGGTAGAGCAAGTCGATGCGGTCGGTCCTGAGACGCTTGAGCGCCGCCTCGGTCACCGCGCGGATATTCTCGGGCCGGCTGTCCATCCCGTCGCTAGGCACGCCGCCCGCGAAGCCGAACTTGGTGGCGATCACCACCTGGTCGCGGACCGGCGCCAGCGCCTCGCCGAGCAGATCCTCATTGGCGAACGGGCCATAGGCCTCAGCCGTGTCGAAAAAGGTCACGCCGCGCTCGAACGCGCCGCGCAGCAGCCGGATCGCGTCCGTCCGCTCCGGGGCGGGGCCATAGGCATAGCTCAGACCCATACAGCCCAGACCGATCGCCGGGACTTCGAGGCCGCTGCGGCCGAGTATGCGCTTCTGCATGGGATTGCTCCATTCATTGGGGAGCCTCCCAGATAAGTCTTGGGCGTGCCCGCGATTAGGCACTAATAAGTACATGTAGTCATATCGGAGATTCATCAATGCGGCGCGAGGAACTGGCCGATCTGGCCGCCTTCATGGCCGTAGCCGAGGAGCGCAGCTTCACGCGCGCCGCCGCCAGGCTCGGCACCTCGCAATCGGCGTTGAGCCACACGATCCGCCGGCTCGAGACGCGCCTGGGCGTCCGCCTGCTCGCCCGCACCACGCGAAGCGTCGTCGCCACCCAGGCGGGGGAGCGCCTGCTGGCGACCCTGCGCCCCGCTTTCGACGATATCGACGCCCAGCTCGCCGCGCTCACCGAATTGCGCGACAAGCCCGCCGGCACGGTCCGCATCACCTGCACCGGGCAGGCGGCCCGCGACGTCCTCTGGCCGGCGCTGGAGAAGCTGCTCCCGACCCATCCGGACATACATGTCGAGATCAGCATCGACTCGTCCTTGACCGACATCGTCAGCGAACGGTTCGATGCAGGGATACGGATCTGGGAGCAGGTGGCGAAGGATATGATCGCGGTGCGCGTCGGGCCCGACCTGCGCATGGCGGCAGTCGCCTCGCCCTCCTATTTCGCCCGCAATCCGCCCCCGCGCACGCCGCAGGATCTTGCCGGGCACACCTGCATCAACATGCGGCTGCGCACGTCCGGAGGTCTCTACGCCTGGGAACTCGACAGGGACGATCGCGAGCTCAAGGTACGAGTCGAGGGACAGCTCGTACTCAACGATGTCGACATGATCGTCACCGCCGCCGAAGCCGGCTTCGGCATCGCCTTCTTGCCCGAGGACCATTTCCGCGAATCGCTCAAGGCCGGTCGGCTCGTGCGCGTGCTGGAGGACTGGTGCTCGCCCTTCCCCGGCTATCACCTCTACTATCCCAGCCGCCGCCAGATGACCCCCGCCTTCGCGCTGCTGGTCGAGGCGCTGCGCTATCGGGGGTAGGGTCGGTCCCGTCCAATTGGTCGTCACCCCCGCGAAAGCGGGGGCCCATCTCCGGCGGTATCCACAAGTATCACGGTGCGGTGTGTGGCTCGTCCACGAGATGGGTCCCCGCTTTCGCGGGGATGACGTTTTTGGGGAGTGATGCCTGTCTAGGCGGCGATACCCTCCAGCGCCTCGCTCGCTTCCATCCACGCCGCCTCGGCCGCGTCGATCCTGTCGCTCAGCTCGGCGCGGCGCTTCATCAGCTCGGTCATCGTCAATTTGGTCAGCGCCACGTCCGCCGCGGAAGGGTCGAACATCGCCCGCTCGACTGCGCTGCGCTGCTCGGTCAGCTTGGCCAGCTCGGTCTCCGCGGCCTTGGCCGCCTTGCGCAATTCGGTGCCCTTCTCGCGCGCCTCGGCGGCGAGGCGACGCGCCTCCTTCTTGTCGGCCTTGGACAGCTTCGGCCCCTGCCCCTCCTTGCTCAGCACGAAGGCGATGTAATCGTCGAGCGACCCGTCGAATTCCTTCGCGGTGCCCTGATCGACCAGCACCAGCCGGTCGGCGGTCATCTCGAGCATGTGGCGGTCGTGGCTGACCAGCACCACGGTGCCGGTATAATTGTTGAGCGCCTGGATCAGCGCCTCGCGCGCGTCGACATCAAGGTGATTGGTCGGCTCGTCGAGGATCAGCATATGCGGCGCGTCGCGGGTGATCAGCGCCAGCGCCAGCCGCGCGCGCTCGCCGCCTGAGAGCTTGCCGACCTCGGTGGTAGCCTTCTGCCCCGAAAAGCCAAAGCGGCCCAGTTGCCCGCGCACCGCGCCCTGGCTCGCCCCCTTCATCAGCACCGTCATATGCTGGAGCGGCGTCTCGGTGCGGTCGAGCTCCTCGACTTGATATTGGGTGAAATATCCCACCCGCATCTTGCCGCTGGCGTTCATCGCGCCTTCCATCGGCGTCAGCTGCGCCGCGAGCAGCCGCGCCAGCGTGGTCTTGCCGTTGCCGTTGCGCCCGAGCAGCGCCACCCGGTCGTCGGGATCGATCCGCAGATTGAGCCGCTTGAGGATCGGCGTCTCGCCATAGCCGACGGTCGCCAGATCGAGCGTGATCAGCGGCGGACGCAATTCGTCGGGATTGGGGAAGTCGAAGCTCAAGGTCGGATCGTCGACCAATTCGGCGATCGGCTGCATCTTCGCCAGCGCCTTGACGCGCGACTGCGCCTGCTTGGCAGTGGAGGCGCGGGCGGAATTCTTGGCGATATAGGCTTGCAGATGCTCGCGCTGCGCCTGCTGCTTCGCCCGCGCCGACGCGATCTGCGCCTGCCGCTCGGCCCGCTGGCGCTCGAACGCGTCATACCCGCCCGGATAAAGCGTCAGCTTGCCGCGATCGAGATGGAGGATGTGATCCACGACGTTGTTGAGGAAGTCGCGCTCGTGGCTGACCAGCAGGATCGTCGCCGGATAGCTCTTCAGGAAATCCTCGAGCCACAAGACCGCTTCGAGATCGAGGTGGTTCGAAGGCTCGTCGAGCAACAGCATGTCGGGCTGCGAGAACAACAGGCTCGCCAGCGCCACGCGCATCTTCCACCCGCCCGAGAAGCTGTCGAGCGGCTGATGCTGCATCTCTTCGTCGAAGCCGAGCCCGACGAGGATCTGTGCCGCGCGGCTCGGCGCGGTATAGGCGTCGATCGCCATCAGCCGCTCGTGCACCTCGCCCAGCCGGTCGGGATCGTGACTCGTCTCGCTCTCATGGAGCAGCGCCGCCCGCTCGATATCGGCAGCGAGCACGGTCTCGAACGGCGTCGCGTCGCCATGCGGGGCTTCCTGCGCGATATAGCCGAGCCTGGCGCCACGCGGCATGTCGACACTGCCGGTATCAGGCTCGAGCTGCGACGCGATCACCTTGACGAGCGTGGTCTTGCCCGCGCCGTTGCGCCCGATCAGCCCGATCCGACCCCTGGGCGGCAGCTTGGCGGTCGCGCCGTCGATGATCGTGCGCCCGCCGAGGCGCACCGTGATGTCGGTCAGATTGAGCATGATGGCGGGCGCCTAGCGCATTAAACCGCCATCGTCACCCCATGGCGCCCGTCATCGCTCCAGTTCTCGCCGTTCTCCTGCAAAGGCGGGAGCCGATGATCGCAGCGGCCGGATTGTCTTTGTTTCGACATCGAAACCATGAGACACAGTTGCACGCGACTCGCAATCGCGTCTCGCAAGATGGGGGGGAAGTCCAATGGGCGACAATCCGAACTATCCGATCGGAACGGCCGCAGTGAGCTGGCTCGACAGTTCGAATCAAATTCATATCCGTGTCTATTCGACTGACGGCTATACGCTGACCGAACGCTGCTGGGACGGCGGTGGATGGGTCGCGGGTGGCTTCAATGCGCCCGGTGGCGCGGCCTCGGCGACGTGCTGGCAGGCCTCGGACGGCGTCCACATCCGCGTCTACGCCACGAATGACGACGCCACGATCGAATGGTGTTTCGATCCCGGCAGCGATTGGACGCAAGGTCAATACACCACCAGCTGAGCCGCCTGGCGCCGCCGGCGCGCGTCGGCGGCGCTTCGCTTTCAAAATAGGATTTGGTGTGAAACACTCTGGCCGCTCTTTGAAAGCCGCTCTTTGAAAGTGGTGAATGAACGCGCGTGCACGACGCAATTTCATTACACGGATACGCAACGAAATTAGCGAATCCGCGGGAAAAGTGCGAAGTTAAGCGCGGCAAATCCTACAAACGGGCCGGCCACCCGTCCCGACTCAATCGAGGTTCGGCCGAAGATACCGCGTCGCGAGATCGAGCGGGATGCCGCGTCGCGCCGCATATTCCTCGAGCTGGTCCTGCCCGATCCGGGCGACACCGAAATATTCGGCCTGCGGATGTCCGAAATAGAAGCCCGACACTGCCGAGGTTGGCAGCATCGCGAAGCTTTCGGTCAGCGAGATCCCGGTGCGCTTGTGCGCATCGAGCATCTTGAACAGGATCGGCTTGAGGCTGTGCTCGGGGCACGCCGGATAGCCCGGCGCCGGGCGGATGCCGCGATACTGCTCCTTGATCAGCGCCTCGTTGGTCAGCTGCTCGCCCTCGGCATAGCCCCAGAGCGACGTGCGCACGAACTGGTGCAGTCGCTCGGCGAACGCTTCTGCCAGACGATCCGCCAGCGCCTTGAGCAATATGTCCGAATAATCGTCGATCGCGTTCTTGAAGCGCGCGAGGTGCGGTTCGATCCCGTGGATGCCCACCGCGAAGCCGCCGATCCAGTCACCGTCATGGTCGATGAAGTCGGCGAGGCACATGTTCGCCCTGCCCTCGCGCTTGGCGATCTGCTGGCGCAGCATCGGCAGCGTGACATGCTCCTCGTCCTGTACGTGCACGATGATATCGTCGCCCTGCCGCCTGCACGGCCACAGTCCGGCGACGCCGCGCGCGGTCAGCCACTTCTCGGCAATGATCTTGTCGAGCATCGCCTGCGCATCGGCGAACAGCGAGCTCGCGCTTTCGCCGACCACCTTGTCCTCGAGGATTGCCGGGTAATTGCCGGCCAGCTCCCAGGCGCGGAAGAACGGCGTCCAATCGATGTATTTCCGAAGGTCGTTGAGGTCCCAATCGAGGAACTCGTGCACGCCCGGCATGCGCGGCTTGCCCGGCTTGAGCGCCATGTCGGCCTCGAACGCGTTGTCGCGCGCCTTTTCCAGCGGCAACAATTCGCTCTGCCCGCGCCCGGCACGCGCGACGCGCACCTGCTCATATTCCTCGGCGATCTTGGCGACATACTCGTCGCGGATCGTGTCCGAGACGAGCGTCGTCGCCACGCCGACCGCGCGCGACGCGTCGAGCACGTGCACCACCGGCCCCTTATATGCCGGCTCGATCCGCAGCGCGGTATGCACGCGGGACGTCGTCGCCCCGCCGATCAGCAGTGGCATGGTCATGCCCGAACGCTGCATCTCCTCGGCGACGGTGACCATCTCGTCGAGGCTCGGCGTGATCAGCCCCGAAAGCCCGATCATGTCGGCATCGTTCTCGTTCGCCGCTTCGAGGATCTTCGTCCAGGGCACCATCACCCCCAGATCGACCACTTCGAAGCCGTTGCACTGCAAGACCACCCCGACGATGTTCTTGCCGATATCGTGGACGTCGCCCTTGACGGTCGCCATCACGACCTTGCCCTTGCCCTTGGCGCCAGGCTCCTTCGCGGCCTCGATGAAGGGCAGCAGATGCGCCACTGCCTTCTTCATCACGCGCGCCGATTTGACCACCTGCGGCAGGAACATCTTGCCCGAACCGAACAGGTCGCCGACCACGTTCATCCCGTCCATCAGCGGGCCCTCGATCACTTCGATCGGGCGCGCGAATGCCTGGCGGCACTCCTCGGTATCCTCGACGACGAACTGGTCGATGCCCTTGACCAAAGCATGTTCGAGCCGCTTGGCCACGGGCCAGCCGCGCCATTCGGCCGCCTGCTTCTCGGCCACCGCATCGGTACCGCGATAGCGCTCGGCCAGCGCCACCAGCCGCTCGCCGGCATCGGGGTCGCGATTGAGGATGACGTCCTCGCAGGCCGTGCGCAGCTCGGGCTCGATCTGGTCGTAGACGTCGAGCTGGCCGGCATTGACGATCGCCATGTCCATCCCTGCGGGGATCGCGTGGTAGAGGAACACCGAGTGCATCGCCTTGCGCACGACTTCGTTGCCGCGGAAGCTGAACGACAGGTTCGAAAGCCCGCCCGAGATATGGACGTGCGGGCAGCGCGCCTTGATCTCCCTGCATGCCTCGATGAAGTCGACGCCGTAATTATTGTGCTCCTCGATGCCCGTGGCGACGGCGAACACGTTGGGATCGAAGATGATATCCTCGGGCGGGAAGCCGATCCCGACGAGCAATTTGTACGCCCGCTCGCAAATCTCGACCTTGCGCTCCTTGGTGTCCGCCTGCCCGACCTCGTCGAACGCCATGACGACCACCGCGGCGCCATAGGCCATGCACTTGCGCGCATGATCGAGGAACTGGTCGACGCCTTCCTTCATGCTGATCGAATTGACGATCGGCTTGCCGCTGACGCACTTCAGCCCCGCTTCGATCACGTCCCACTTGGACGAATCGACCATCACCGGGATGCGGGCGATGTCGGGCTCGGCCTGGATCAGCTTGAGGAAGGTGGTCATCGCCTCGTGCGCATCGAGCAGGCCCTCGTCCATGTTGACGTCGAGCACCTGCGCGCCCGCCTCGACCTGCTGCAGCGCGACTTCGACCGCGGCGGCATAGTCCCCAGCCATCACCAGCTTCTTGAAGCGGGCGGAGCCGGTGACGTTGGTGCGCTCGCCGATATTGACGAAGCTGGTCGAGGAGGCGGTGGTGTTCATATCTTCTTTCTTCCCCCTCTCCCCTTCGGGGGAGAGGGCCGGGGAGAGGGGCAGTGGGAGAGCGCATCGTTCATGCCCTTCTCCCTAACCCTCTCCCCTGAAGGGGAGAGGGAATTTGCGGGTTACGCCGCCATCGTGAACGGTTCGAGCCCGGCGAGCCGCGTCCGCACTTCCGGGGTCGGCAGTGGCCGCGCCGGCAAGTCCTTCACCGCCTGCGCGATCGCCGCGATGTGCGCCGGCGTCGATCCGCAGCACCCGCCGAGCACATTGACCTGCCCGGCATCGGCCCATTCCTTGACCAGTCCGGCGGTGGTCGCCGGTGCCTCGTCATAGGCGCCCAATTCGTTAGGCAGGCCGGCATTGGGATAGACCATGATCAGCGTGTCGCACAGCGCGCTCAGCGTCTTGACGTGCGGCCGCAGCTGCTCCGCCCCAAACGAGCAATTGAGCCCGATCGTCACCGGCCGCGCATGACGCACTGCGTGCCAAAACGCCTCGACGGTGTGCCCCGACAAATTCCGCCCCGAGAGATCGGTCAGCGTCATCGACAGCATGATCGGCAGGTCGCGGCCGAGATCGTTGCCCGCCTCGATCGCCGCCATGACCCCGGCCTTGGCGTTCAGGGTATCGAACACCGTCTCAATCAGAATGAAATCGACGCCGCCCTCGACCAGCGCATCGATCTGCTCGCGGTACACGTCCTTGAGGTAATCGAAGTCGATCTCGCGATAGCCTGGATCGTTGACGTCCGGGCTCAGTGACAGCGTCTTGTTGGTCGGCCCCAGCGCGCCGGCCACGAAGCGCGGCCGCCCGTCCTTCGCCTCGAACTCGTCGGCGATCGAACGCGCCAGCTTTGCGCTCTCGACATTGATCTCGCGCACCAGATGCTCGGCGCCGTAATCGGCCTGGCTGATCCGGTTGGCCGAGAAGGTGTTGGTCTCGGCGATGTCGGCCCCGGCCTCGAAATAGGCGCGGTGGATCGATGCCGGCACCTCGGGCTTGGTCAGCGCGAGGATGTCGTTATTGCCCTTCTGATCGTGGCTGAGGCCCAGATCACCGGCATAGGCCTCTTCGCCCAGCTTCCAGTTCTGGATCTCGGTTCCGAACGCACCGTCGGTGATCAGGATGCGCTTGGCGGCTTCGGCCAGCAGTTTCTCGCGTGCAGTCATTTTCTTCACCTTCTTAAGCCCCTCCCCTTCAGGGGAGGGGTTGGGGGTGGGGCCTGTCAGCGAGCGATACCGCCTGAGGCACTGCCCCCCCCCCCCCCCCCCCCCCCCCCGGGGGGGGGGGGGGGGGGGGGGGGGGTGGGGCCTGTCAGCGAGCGATACCGCCTGAGGCACTGCCCCACCCCAACCCCTCCCCTGAAGGGGAGGGGCTATTTGAGTTCAGGCCGCCACCAGCTCCGCGCCGACCTTCGGCCGCAGCCCGAGCAGATGGCAGATCGCGTAGCTCAGCTCCGCGCGATTGAGCGTGTAGAAGTGGAACTGCCGCACATCGCCCGCATACAGTTTCCGGCACAATTCGGCGGCAAGCGTCGCCGCGACCAGCTGCCGTGCCGCAGGATGCTCGTCCAATCCCTCGAACAATTTGCCCATCCACGCCGGCACCGCGGTGCCGCACATTGCCGACATGCGCTGGACGCTGGCGAAGTTCATCACCGGCATGATCCCCGGCACGATCTCGGCGGTGATCCCGGCTTTGGCGGCATCGTCGCGGAAGCGGAAGAAGGTCTCGGGCTCGAAGAAGAACTGCGTGATCGCGCGGGTCGCGCCCGCATCGATCTTGGCCTTGAGATTGTCGATATCGGCAGTCGCGTTCGCCGAATCCGGATGGCATTCGGGATAGGCCGCGACCGAGATTTCGAACGGGTGGAGCTTCTTCAGCCCCGCCACCAGGGCCGCTGCGTTCTCGTACCCGCCCGGGTGCGACCGGAATTTCTCGCCCGCCCGCGGCGGATCGCCGCGCAGCGCGACGATATGGCGAACGCCCGCCGCCCAATATTCCTCGGCGACCTGATCGATCTCCTCGCGCGTCGCCTCGACGCAGGTGAGATGCGCTGCGGCCGGGATCGCCGTTTCGCGCGCGATCCGCGCCACCGTATTGTGCGTCCGCTCGCGCGTCGTACCGCCCGCGCCATAGGTCACGCTGACGAAGCGCGGGCCGAGCGGCGACAGCGTCTGGATCGATTCCCAGAGCGTCTCCTCCATCTTCTCGGTCTTGGGCGGGAAAAATTCGAAGCTCACTTCGATGTCGCCGGCCACGTCCGCGAACAGCGGGGCCGCCAGCGGGTCCACGATACTCATGCCGCCTTCACTTTCTTCGATTCCATGCCGGTCTTGCGACCCAGCCACAATTTGACGGTCAGTTCACCGCCCTCGAGCGTCTCGATCTGCGCCGGGGCGAGCCCCGCGCCGGAGAACCAGCTGAGGACCTGCTCGTCCGAGAAACCCAGCCGGGTATGCGCATCGCGCGAACGCAATTCCTCGCGATCATGCGGCGCGAAATCGACGATCAAAAGCCGCCCACCATCGCTCAGAACGCGCGCTGCTTCGCCGATCGCGGCGCCCGGCTGCTGGGCGAAATGAAGCACATGATGCAATATCGCTGCATCCGCGCCGCCGTCCTGCAGCGGCAGCGCATAGAGGTCCGCCTGGCGCAGCTCGGTATGCGCCAGCCCGCGCTCGGAGAGTTTGGCGCGCGCCAGTCGCAGCATTTCGGAGGAGCGATCGATACCCAGCGCGTTTCGGGCGAGCGGCGCGAACAGTTCGAGCATCCGGCCGGTGCCCGTACCGATATCGATCAGGCTGCCCATCGGCGTATCGCCCAGCGCCTTGGCCATCGCCGCCTCGACTTCGCTCTCGGCGACATGGAGCGATCGAATCGCGTCCCACTGGCCGGCATTGGCCTCGAACCACTCCGCCGCCGCGCTCGCCCGATCGGCGCGCACCGCCGCCAGCCGCGCCTCGTCGGCGACGGTCCAGTGATCGGCTTCGTTCCAGCTATCGAGCGCCCCGAGGATCGGTTGGACCTTGGCGTGCGCGCCCAGCGCGACGAACACCCAGCTTCCCTCCTTGCGCCGCTCGGCGAGGCCCGCGTCGCACAGGATCTTCACATGCCGGCTGACGCGCGGCTGGCTCTGCCCGAGCACCTGCGCTAGCTCGCCCACCGACAGCTCCATCGAGCGCAGCAACGCGACGATGCGCAGCCGCGTGGAGTCCGCGAGAGCGCGGAAGATGGCGAGGGCCTGGACCATGCGGCTTATAGATATAAAGATATCTTTATATCAGGTCAACGCAGTTGCGCAGTCCGCCCCCGCTGTTTAGCCCTTCGCGAGGCTAAACAAGAGGCTGAACCCATGCGCAAGACCCTGCTCCTCCTCCCCGTCGCCCTGCTCGCCCTTTCCGCCTGCGGCGGCGCGAAGAACGAGGCGGCCGAAGCCAATGAAACCGTCACCGGCGACAGCAACACGATGGGCGAAGCGGTCAGCGACGTGAACGCCGCCAACGCCGCCACCGAGGCCGCCTTCACCGAGGCCGAGAATTCGTACCAGGGCAACGCCGCCGACGCCGGCAACGAGATCGACGAATGATGCGCGGGCTGCCGCTGCTGCTGATCGCCCTGGCGCTCGCGGGCTGCGGCGGCTCCGACGAAAACGCGCCGTCCGCCGACGAAGCCCGCCAGCTCAACGAAGCGGCGGCGGCGACCGACGTCAACGCGAGCTTCGGCGACAATGGATCGGTGTGGCAATGACCGTGCTCCGCGAACTCGGCACCAGCGGCCTCATGACGCCACCGCTCGTGCTGGGGGGCAACGTCTTCGGCTGGACCGCGGACAAGGCGACGAGCTTCCGCATTCTCGATCGCTTCGTCGATGCGGGCGGCACGATGATCGACACTGCCGACGTCTATTCGAGCTGGGTCCCCGGGCATCGGGGCGGCGAATCCGAGACGATCATCGGCGAGTGGCTGCGCAACTCGGGCAAGCGCGACAAGGTGCTCCTCGCGACCAAGGTCGGCATGCTCGATGGCGAGGGCGGCACCGGGCTGGCTCCCGCGCGCATTGCCGCCGCGGCCGAAGCCTCGCTCCAGCGGCTCGGCGTCGACACGATCGATCTCTATTTCGCGCATCAGGACGACGAGGATGTGCCGCAGGAAGAGGTGCTCGCGGCGTTCGCCACGCTGATCGAGGCAGGCAAGGTTCGCACGCTCGGCGCCTCCAACTTCCACGCCGCCCGTCTCAAGTCCGCGCTCGACGTGGCCATGCGCGAGGGGCTCCCCCATTATCGGGTGCTCCAGCCCGAATATAATCTGGTCAGCCGCCACAAGTTCGAAGGCGAGCTTCAGGACTTGTGCGTCACCCATAATATCGGTGTCGTGCCCTATTACGGTCTCGCTTCGGGCTTCCTCACCGGCAAGTATCGCAGCGAAGCCGATCTCGGCAAAAGCGTTCGCGGCGGCCGGATGGCGGCGTTTCTCGAAAGCAAAGGCGGCACGGTGCTCGCCGCGATGGACGAAGTCGCCGCGGAGACAGGGGCGAGCCTCGCCCAGATCGCACTGGCATGGCTCGCCGCGCAGGCGGGAGTCACCGCTCCGATCGCCAGCGCCACGTCGATCGAGCAACTCGACGAGCTGGCCGGCAGCTGGGATCTCACGCTCACCTCCAAACAACTGGACAGGCTGACCGCCGCCGGCGCGTGAGGTTCGATCGACTGCGCGTTACGATGGGGGCGCGTTGCCGCGGCCGATGCGCGGTTGCCTTCGCTCGAGGCTCGCGATAGCCCAGCCTCTCATGGTCTTCCTGTCCGCGTTCTTCTTCTTCATCAGCCAGCATTCGCTGCTGTCGCTGCCGCTCTGGATCCTCGCCGGCTTCGCGCTGGGCGGCGCGGCAAGTGCATTGCTCCGGAATTATGCCTGGATGGGGCTGAGCGTGCTCGGCTTCGTGATCGGGATCGCCAATATCTTCCTCGGGTCGATGGCCAATGCGGTCTTCCTCAACGCCTACGGCACCTATGGCACCGCAGTGATCACGCATGAGGAGGAAACCAGCTCCCAGCTCAACGATGCCAATATCTGGGAATATGACGCCGTGATCCGCACCGCCGACGGCCACGACGTCAAGACCGGCTTCGATACCATGTCCGCGAGCCTTTACCCGCCGCGCAACGCGATCGAGATTCCCCCCAAAGGCGAGCGCTTCGTCGTCAAGTACATTCCCGGGTTCGAACGCAATATCGCGATCATGCGCGACGAATCGCCCTTCGGCAAAAGGCTGCTGCTCAGGGCAGCGCTCGAACCGGTCGAGCGTGCCGCCGCGCAGGTCGAGGCAAGTCCCGACAATCCTGACTTCCGTCACGAATATCGCGACGCGATCGAGAAATTCCTAGCGCGCCATGCCCAGGATGCGCCTCCCGAACTGGTAGATCGTTATCGCGGCGAGCTGGAACGTCTTCGCGGCGCCTGAGGCTCCAGGCGACCCGCAGCGCGGGGGTCAGTCATGGCAGCGGAACGGCCGGATAAAACAAAAAGGCTAGCAAGGTATCGACCTTGCTAGCCTTTTTAATGGTGGGCGTGGCAAGGATTGAACTTGCGACCCCTGCGATGTCAACACAGTGCTCTACCACTGAGCTACACGCCCCCAAGGAGGGCGGGCTTTAGCGGGGGTTTTCGCCCCGCGCAAGCGCCTCCGAACGCTAAATCAATTGAAGCCGGCATTCTCCGATTCGAACATGCGATCGACTTCGAGAACCAGGTCGCGCAGATGGAACGGCTTGGACAGCACCCGCGCCTGCGGAACCTGCTTGCCGGCCTTGAGCGTGACCGCCGCGAAACCGGTGATGAACATCACCCGCATCTCGGGCGCCATCTCGCTCGCGCGCTGGGCGAGCTCGATCCCGTCCATCTCGGGCATGACGATGTCGGTGAGGAGCAGGTCGAATCGCTCGGCCTCGAGCAGCGGAATCGCCTCGGTGCCGCGATCGACGGCGCTGACCGCATAGCCCGAACGCTCCAGCGCCCGGGTGAGGTATTCCCGCATCACGCGGTCATCCTCGGCCAGCAGAATTCGGATCATCTCTACCCCAAACCAATTTCAGGGGTCCATCCTATGCGCAAAGCCTTTAAAAAATTCCAGCAAGATTGCATCAGGATGATTGCTGACAAGGCGCCCCGTGCCTAGTCAGGGACAAGTGACGCCATTGCCCTCCTTCGTGCGCCATGGGCCTCTCGAACCGCTCACCCCGGTGATTCTCTCGGTGCCGCATGCGGGGCGGGACTATCCGCTGCCGCTTCGATCCGCGATCCGCGTGCCGCTGGCGGCGCTCAAGGGCCTCGAAGACCGCTATGCCGACGCACTGGGTCTCGACGCGCGCCGCACGGAGACGCTGTTCGTGGCGCAGCGCGCCCGTGCTTGGATCGACCTCAACCGCGCCGAACATGAGCGTGATCCGCGGCTCGACGATGGTGCGGTCACGATCGGCCATCCGCAATCGGCCAAGCTTCGCAGCGGGCTGGGGCTCGTCCCGCGCAGGGTCGGCAGTTCGGGCGACATTTGGCAGCGCCGCCTGTCCGCAGACGAAGTCCAGATGCGAATCCACGCGGATCACCGCCCCTATCATGCGGCGATCGCGGCGGCGCTGGCATCGGCGCGGGCGCGGTTCGGCGTCGCGGTGCTGATCGACATCCATTCGATGCCGTCGCTCGGCCCGGCGGCCAGCGCGCCGCGACTCGTGCTCGGCGACAGGTTCGGCAAGTCCGCCGCGGCCCGGTTCATCGGCCGGATCGAAGGCGTGGCGCGCGCGCACGGCGTGGCGACGGCGGCCAACGCACCTTATTCGGGCGGCCATGTCCTCGAGCGCCATGGCGAGCCGCGGCGCGGGGTGCACGCCATCCAGCTCGAATTCGATCGCGGGCTCTATCTCGATGCGGCGCTGGACGGCCCCGGCCCCGGCCTGCCGGCCACCACGCAGCTGCTCCGCGCGATCATCGACGCAGTCACCGACGAAGCGCTCCCCACCGCGATCGCCGCCGAGTAGCGGACAATAAAAAACCACCTCGTGCACTAGGCACGAGGTGGCCAAGGTTCAGGGAGGAGACACGCCCGAAGGCGTGCCGCACGGCCTCGCGAAAGGGGGGACACGACGCCGCACAGTGGAAATATAGTCGAGAGACCAAGGAGTTCAAGGCCTCCCGCCATAGTGCGAGGAAACGTGCGGCAGCGGCGCTCAGCCGTTGCGGGCGGCCCAGGGCAGCATCCGCGCGAGCACGCGATCCCGTAGCAGGAAATGGTGGCGCAGCGCAGCCGCGACATGGAGCACTACGAGCCCCGCCATCAGCAGCCCGAGCGCCTCATGCACATCATGTGCGGTGACGGCGATATCGCGCGTCATCGGGAGGAGCGGCAGATCGAACAGCCCGAACCAGCTGACCGGTCGCGGGCGCGCGGGATTGGACGTGAACATCCAGCCGGTCAGCGGCAGCGCGATCAGCAGCGCATAGAAAAGCCAGTGCACGGCTTTGGCGAGCGCCTTTTCCGCGGCTTTCATGTTCTCGGGGAAATGCGGCGGGCGATGCGTCAGCCGCCAGCCGAGACGGCCGAGGCTAAGTACCAGCACAGTCGCGCCTATCGCCTTGTGCGTCGGAATGACTCGAATCCCTTCCAGAAGCGATTCGTGGAAGAGCCCGAGGAAGAGATTGACGAGGACCAGCGCGGCGGTCGTCCAGTGGAAGGCGATTGCCCCCCGGTCGTAACGACCGCCGCGTGGAAGCATCAGGCCGGGTTGACGAGCTGCGGCTGCGGCATCTTGCCCATGCGAACCTGGCGCCCGAAGACGTCGCGCATCAGCGCCAGCGAGAAGAGATGCGCATAGATCAGCGGCAGCATGCCGTTCTGGACGATTTTCCGCAGCTGATCGCCGCGCAGCTCGTTGAGCTTGTTCTCGTCGATCATCATGAAGCCGCGATAGACGAAGGGCTGCTCATGGCCTTCCTGCTGGATGGTCACTTCGCCGTCGATCAGCAGGCCCAGCTCCTTGAGGTCCTTCATGAACATCGCGGTGCGCGCACCCGCCTGCTCGAACTGCTCGTTGAACTGGAGGATGTTCTTGGTGGTCTCGGTCGGCTCGCCATTCTCGAACAGCTTCTCGCCTTCCTCGAATGCACCGACGGTGTCGGAGGACGGATCGAAGCAGAGCGAGAGCTCGTCGGTGTCGGGACGCAGCCGCGCGAGCAGATAGGGGTAACGGCGAATATAGGCCGGGACGTAGAAGTTCGGATCGATCAGTCCGCCTTCGTCGTCGAAAAAGGTGTTCACGCCTTCGTTCAGGCCCATCAGCGCGAGCGGAACGGGATCGTCGCCCACCGAGAAGACGATCGGCATGTAGCGCTGGACGAGCGGGAATTCCTCGACCGTCACCGGAACGGCGTGCTGGCTGGCGAGGAACGGCGCCTTGTCGCGAACGCGGATGCGGAAATCGGCGTGCGTCTGGCTCGAAAGCGGTTCGAGTTGGTTGTAGAACAACGGAAGCGACTGTTGTGGCGCGCTGGCCATCCGAAACTCTCCTGAAAATGCTGAATCTTGAAATTCGGGCGCAGGTCTATGGTCTCGTGGCTCCGGGCGCAAGCGCCACAAGCTTTCCCGGATTGAGAATATTCCGGGGATCCAGCGCCGTCTTTATCGCGCGCAATACTGTCATCCGCGAAGGTGCGCTCAGCCGCTCCAGCTCGGCGCGTTTCATCTGGCCGATGCCGTGTTCGGCCGAGATCGATCCGCCCGTGGCGACGACCATGTCGTGGACGTGGCGCGAGATTCGCGGCCCCTCCTCCGCGTACCAGATGCCGGGATCGACACCCTCAGGCGCGCGTACGTGGAAATGGACATTGCCGTCGCCGAGATGGCCGTAAGCCACCGCCTCGGTGCCCGGAAAGCGCGTTTCGGCTTCGGCCCCGCCTTCGATCATGAAACGCGGCATGTCGTCGACCGGCACCGAAATGTCGTGCTGCACGGCGGGTCCGCCGGTGCGCTCGGCCTCGGAGATCGAATGGCGGATGCGCCAGAAGCCCTCCGCCTGCGCCTCGCTCGCGGCGATGACCGCCTCGCCGGCGAGCCCCGCCTCCAGCGCGGAAGCGAGCAGACGCTCGAGCAACACCGCGGGCGATTCGGCCGAGGGATCGGTCGCCACCGCCTCGATCAGCACATGCCAGGGATGCGCGGTCTCCAGTGGACGGCGCGTACCGGGAACATGCCGGAGCACGAGCGCCAGGGTCTTTTCGGGCAGGATCTCGAAGCTCTCGACCGCGTCGGTCCGGCTCTCGAGCGCACGCAGCAATTCGAGTGCCCGGGCGGGGCCGTCGAGCCCCACCCACGCCACGGCGCGTGCCGTCACCCCGGGGACCAGCCGCAGCGTCGCCGCAGTGACGATGCCCAGCGTACCCTCCGCGCCGATCAGCAGCTGGTTGAGATCATAGCCGCGATTATCCTTCTTGAGCGCGGCGATGCCGTTGTGGATCGAACCGTCGGGAAGCACCGCCTCGACGCCCGCCACGAGGCTGCGCATCGTCCCGAAGCGCAGCACCTGCGTGCCGCCCGCATTGGTCGAGACCAGCCCGCCGATCGTAGCACTTCCGCGCGCGCCGAGATCGAGCGGAAAGCGGCGCCCCGCTTCCTCCGCCGCCCCGCGCAGATCGGCGAGGATCACGCCGGCTTCGGCTACCGCAAGGTTGCTCGTCGGCGAAAGCGCGCGAATCCGGTTCATCCGGCGCAGCGACAGCAATAGCGCCGATCCGTCCGCGGGCGGCGTCGCCCCGCCGACCATGCCGGTGTTCCCGCCCTGCGGAACCAGCGCCACCCCGGCTTCCGCAGCCAGTCCCACGATCGCGGCGACCTCCTCGGTCGAACTCGGCGAAAGGAGCGCCGGAGCCTCGCCGTGATAGCGGCCGCGCCAGTCGGTCAGCCACGGCGCGATCGCCTCTGCATCGGTGGTCGCGGCCTTGGGACCGAAGCGTTCGAGGACGGTCTCGACAAGCTGGCGTTGTGCTGGTGTCATGGCCGCGTCGGTTAGCACGCCGCGCGGCAGTTCATCCACCGTTCAAAACTTTGTCCTACAAGCGCTGTCAGACATGCTGAACCCGCTGATTGCAACCTCAGGTCTATTGCTGCTGTTCGCTGCCCCGGCATCATCGCCGGAGCCGCTCGGCCGGGATATGGCGGGCCTGCTCCAGCAGCGCATCACCATCCACGTCCCACGCGTCACCATCCAGACGACGACGATCATCATGCGCTCGGCCCGTCCCGCAGCGGTGGTCGAGAAAAAGGCGGGCGATTGCGTCAAGATGGAAAGCCTGGCCGGCTTTTCGGTCAATCGCTTCGACAGCGTCGATCTGGTGCTCAAGGACGGATCGATGCTGCGCGCCAAATTGGGCAATGATTGCCCCGCGCTCGGCTTCTACCAGGGCTTCTACGTCAAGGCGAACAAGGACAAGAAGATGTGCGCGAAGCGCGATTCGATCCGATCGCGATCGGGCCGCCTGTGCGCCGTTCAGTCCTTCGCATCGCTGGTCCCGGCGCGCTGAACCCCTCTCCCGGCTTGACATCGGCAGCCAAATCCGCAAGCGCGTGAAGGCTTTGGCGGCGTGGGTGACCGCGCCCATTTCCGGAAAAATACATGAGCTTTGCCGATCTCGGCCTTTCTGACGAACTTCTGCGCGCAGTGACCGATGCGGGCTATACCGACCCGACTCCGATTCAAAAGCAGGCGATCCCGTCCGTCCTGATGGGCAAGGACCTGATCGGCATCGCGCAGACGGGCACCGGCAAGACCGCCGCTTTCGTGCTGCCGATGATCGACATCCTCGGCGAGGGACGCACGCGCGCACTGATGCCGCGCAGCCTGATCCTCGAGCCGACGCGCGAACTCGCCGCGCAGGTCGCCGAGAATTTCGTCAAATACGGCACCAACCACAAGCTCTCGATGGCGCTGCTGATCGGCGGCGTGCAGATGGGCGACCAGGTCAAGGCGCTTGAAAAAGGCGTCGACGTGCTGATCGCCACGCCGGGCCGGCTGATGGACCTGTTCGGCCGCGGCAAGATCCTGCTCACCGGCTGCAACCTGCTCGTGATCGACGAGGCCGATCGGATGCTCGACATGGGGTTCATCCCCGATATCGAGGAAATCTGCACCAAGCTGCCCAAGCAGCGCCAGACGCTTCTGTTCTCCGCGACGATGCCGCCGGTGATCAAGAAGCTGGCCGACAAGTTCCTGACCGATCCCAAGCGCGTCGAAGTCGCCCGCCCGGCCACGGCGAACGTCAACATCAAGCAATGGGTGGTTCCGGTCGCCGCTTCGGACAAGCGCAGCGTGCTGCGCGACCTGCTCCGCGCCGAGGACGTCACCACTGCGATCATCTTCTGCAATCGCAAGACCACGGTCCGCGACCTCAACAAGAGCCTGCAGAAGAGCGGTTTCCGCTCGACCGAAATCCATGGCGACATGGAGCAATCGCAGCGCATCGCCGAGCTCGACCGGTTCAAGGCCGGCACCGTCAACATCCTCGTCGCTTCCGACGTCGCCGCCCGCGGGCTCGACATCAAGGGCGTCAGCCACGTCTATAATTTCGACGCGCCCTGGCATCCCGACGATTATGTCCATCGCATCGGCCGCACCGGCCGCGCGGGCGCGACCGGCGTCGCCTATACCCTGGTGACGTCCGAGGACGCCGAGAACATCGCCGAGATCGAGAAGCTCACCGGCATGAAGATCGAGCGCCTCAAGCCGGCGAACGGCGAAACGGCGCGCGAGGAAGCTCCCGAAAAGCGCGAGACTGCGCCGCGCCGCGGCCGTGGCCGCAAGGCGGAAGCCGAGCCTCGCAAGGCCGAGGCGACGCCCGAAGTCGAAGCTGCGCCCGAGCCTGCGCCCCGTCCCGCGCGCGAAGCTGAACCCCGGCAGCGCGACGCAGCGCCGCGCCGCGAACGCGGTGGTCGTGGCCGGGGACGCGACGAGGAACGCCCGGGCCAGGAACCGCGACGCCAGGCGCAGTCCTCGCAGGACGGCCCGGACGAGGGCTGGAACGGCCCGGTCCCCGACTTCCTGAAGTACACGCTCGGCGCGTGAACGCGCCGGCCAGCACCGGATCGTCGCCGGTCCGGTCGCCCTGCACCAATATCTGCCGGATCCACGCCGCCACTGGCTGGTGCATCGGCTGCGGCCGGACGCTCGACGAGATCGCCCGCTGGGGCGCGACCAGCGACACCGATCGAGATACGGTGATGGCCGAGCTGCCGACGCGGCTGGCGAAGCTGAGTCGCGGCGGCGATTTGTAGGATTTCCGGCGCTTAACTTCGCACTTTTCCCGCGAATTTACTCATAAAATTGCGCAAACGAGCAACGATGTTGCGCGCCATGAGCAAGGGATGGACGGCGTCAAAGAGCGGGCACGGCATGGACCGGCCGGCGCTCAGCGAAGCAGGCCAAATCCTACATTGCAAGCCGCCGGCGCGATGGCCCTTGACGATTAACTCTACATATGTTGCATTCAAGCATGGCTCGAAAGCGACAACCCTCGAAGCAGATGTGCCTCCTCCTGGATGCGCTGTCCGCGCAACGCCAGCAATGGCGGCATGGATATGACCTGATGAAGGAGACGGGCCTCTCGTCCGGCACGCTATACCCGCTGCTGATGCGCATGACCGAACAGGCGCTGGTCGAAGCCGAATGGCGCGAGCCTTCGCAGCCTGGCCGGCCCGCGCGTCACGCATACCGATTGACCGCTGCCGGTTTCGCGCTTGCGCTGGAGACGTCCGGCGGTCGCGGCACTTTCCCTTCCGGGGGAGCGCTCGCATGAGGCCGGCGGTGGCACACGCCGTTATGGCGCTGGCGGTCTGCTGCCTCGGCGAGAGCCGCCGGGAATGGTCGCTTGCCATGCAAATCGAGTTCGAGACGGCGGTGGCGGAAGGAAAAGCGCTGCCGTTCGCGATCGGCTGCCTGGCGGCGGCCGGGCGGGAGATGCTGACACGGGAGGAAGGCCGCTTCGTCCTGACGAGCTACGCCCTGGCGCTCTGCCTGATGATCCCGATGGCCGCGCTTCAAATCGGATGCGCGGTACTCGGCCTTCCTTATCTTTACGCGGGACAGGGAGGGCTCCGCGGCGCGCTGCTGGAGGGGGGCACGCAGGAGGCCCTGCTGCGCGGCGTCTACCAGGCCGCCGTGCCTTCGCTCTCGCTGCTCCTGCTCTTGCTCGGGCTTGGACATCTTCGCATCGCCTGGGCGATGCTGGAGCGTGACTGGTCGCGTGTCAGGCGTGCGGGAATGCTCACGCTGGCCGCCGCCGCGACGCTCATCATCTTCATGGGCACGCTCTTCCTCGACAGCAGGCAGGCGATACTACAGGCGGCGGTGCTGGCGATCGAGCTGGCTACTCTGTCGGTCGTGACGCGATGGCACGCACAGCTCTTTCGTGCGGCCGTGGCGGAAGATTCCGGTTCCTGAATCCGATCTTCCGCCCGCATCCCCCTCACCCAATCAGACTCACGATCCCGAACCCTTGACCTGAGAAACAGGAGAGACGCCGCATGCCCAGCCTTCGTCCACGCGCGATCGCGCTGTTTCTCGGTGCAGCCGGCGCGGCGCTGATCGCCTGCGGCGATGCCGTTGCGCAGCCTGGCGAACAGCGCTGCCCGGTTCCGGCCGCGGCAGCCGGCGGGCCGAGCAACGCGCATAGCCGGTTTGTCGAGGCGAACCTCAATCCGCCGGCAATCCGGCCGGGCGCCAGGCCCCACAGCCTTGCCGAGCGGATGCGCGCTTATGATGTGCCCGGGATCAGCGTCGCGGTCTTTCGCGGCGGCAAGCTGGCCTGGGCGCGGGGCTGGGGCGTGCGCGATACTTCCACCTGCGCGCCTGTCACGTCGGACACTGCGTTCCAGGCGGCATCGATCAGCAAGCTCGCCACGGCAGTCATCGCGCTGCGGCTGGCGGAGCAGGGAAAGCTGGGGCTCGACCAGGACATCAACCGGTTCCTGCGTTCGTGGCAGCTGCCCCGCGATCCGAAGCTCGCACCCGACGGTGTGACGCTCCGCCAGCTGTTGAGCCACACTGCCGGATTGGGGATCCACGGCTTCCCGGGGTATCAGCCCGGCGCCGCTCTGCCGACGCCCGCCCAAATCCTCGATGGCCAGCCGCCGGCCAATACCGGTGCGGTGCGCAGCACCCAGCCTGCGGGCGGACAATGGACCTATTCCGGCGGCGGTTACGTGCTGACGCAGCTCGCGCTGTCAGACGTGAGCGGGATTCCCTTCGACGCGCTGGCGCAGCGCGAACTGCTCGGGCCGCTCAAGATGACGCGCAGCGCCTATGCGCAGCCGCCGTCTGCGGCGATCCTTGCCGACATCGCCTCCGCGCATGCCGGAGGCGTCCCGATCCCCGGCAAATATCATGTCTATCCCGAGCTCGGCCCCGCCGGACTGTGGACGAACGCGGCCGATCTCGCGCGATTGCTGATCGACGTGCAGGCCGCCGCCGCGGGTCAGGAAGGGCACCGTCTGTCCCCGGCCATGGCGCGTGCGATGCTGACACCGATCAAGGGCAATTGGGGCCTGGGGCCGGCACTCTATTCGAACGGCGCCCGGCGCTTCGGTCATGACGGGCTGAACGAGGGCTTCCAATCTTCGATGATCGCCTATGTCGGCAAGGGCGACGGCATCGTGGTTCTCGCCAATAGCGGCCAGGCCAGAAGGCTGATCGACGAAGTCGTCCGCGCGATCGCGACCGATTATGGCTGGACCGATATTGCCGCGCCCGCCGTCGAGGAGAAGGCGTTGACGCATGCCCAGCTCATCGAAGTTGCGGGCACCTACGCCGGGGGCGGGCTCTCGGTCGTTCTCAAGGCGCGACCCGAGGGGCTTTTCGCCGACACCGGCGGCCCGCAACCCGAACGGCTGATCCCACTTTCGACTACGCGCTTTTTTTCCGAGATAATGGGAATCGTCGCGGAATTCGCACCCGACTATTCGAGCTTCGATATCGTCGAGGGCGGCCCGCCGATCAAACTCGTCCGTACCAAATCGGAGGGCTCGCAGCCTGAAAGACGTCGCTGATACAGTGTTGGGCAGAGTATATGTTTGGCGGCGGTCGGTCAGGCCTGTGCCTTCTCCACCAGCGCATCGTCCTTCGCGGCGGCGCGCTGGAACGCCTCCCGGCTGCGCAGCCGCTCGAAATAGTCCGTGAACGCGGCGTGCTTCGGCAGCGTGCCGAACAAGGTCCCCCAGCCGACCGCCGAGCCGACATAGACATCCGCCGCGGTGAAGCGGTCGCCCGCGATGTAAGGATGCGCCGAAACCGCCTTTTCGAGCACGGCGACCGTGGTGGCATAATTGCCGTAACCGAACATCCGCGTCTGTTCGGGCGAGGGATCGAATTTGGCGTGATTGTTGGTCACTGCCTGCTCGACCGGTCCCGCGGCGAAGAACAGCCAGCGATAATAATCGGCGCGCTCCTCGGGCCGCGGCGCGAGCCCCGCTTCGGGGAAAGCCTCGGCCAGATAGGCGCAGATCGCCGCGCCTTCGGTCACCACCTTGCCGTGATGGACGATCGCGGGGACCTTCCCCATCGGATTGATCGCGAGATATTCCGCGCTCTTCATCCGGCTGGCATAATCGACGACCTCGGTGCGATAGTCCGCGCCGGCCTCCTCGAGCATCCAGCGGGCAATGCGCCCGCGCGACTGGGGGTTGGTGTAGAAAACCAGATCGTCCGACATGCCTGTCCTCCCCGTCGATTATGCGAGCGCCTTGCCGAACAAGGCCAGCATCCGCTCCCAGGCGCGATCGGCCTGTACCTGATCGTAGACCTTGCTGTCCGGTGGGCACCAGCCGTGCTGCGTACCCTGATAGACGTGGATTTCGGCGGGCAGCTTCGCCGCGGCGAAGGCGGCGCGCAGTTTGTCCTTGTCGCCCGGCGCGCGCGCATCGTCGTTGGCGGCGATGGCAATCAGGTAGCTCGCCTTCATCTGCGGGATGCGCGCGAGCATGTCGTCGGCGGCGAGCCCACCGCCATGGAAGGTCGCCCCCGCACGCACGCGTGCCGGAGACCCGGCCGCGGTGAGCATCACCATCGGCCCGCCCATGCAATAGCCCGTGCTGCCGATGCCGCGTTTGGTGTTCACTTCGCGCTGCTTGTCGATCCACGCGACGAATGCCCTGGCATCACGCGAAGTGGCTTCGGGAGTGAGCAGCTTGCGCCATGGCCCTACCTTCTCGCCGAGCGCCTGATCGAAACCCTGGCCCGGCGTGACGAACGGCGCTTTGGTCGATCGGTAGAACTGGTTGACGGTGAGCACGGCATAGCCCGACTGGGCGAGCCGGTCGGCCATCTGCCGGAAGGCCGGGCGCAGGCCGAAAATGTCGGGCCAGACCAGTACGGCCGGATGCTTGCCGGCGGCGGGCGCGACGAAATAGGCGTCGGCGGTGCCGTCGGGTGTCTTGATCGTGACGTCGCGTCCCTTGATCGCGAGCGCATTGGCGGGGACCGGGAGCAGCAGGCCGATGCCGGCGACCGCGGCCGCTGCCCCGAAGCCGCGGCGAGTCATCGCATCGGCGAGAAAGCGTTCGCTGTCGGCGGCGGTGAATTCGTCACACATGCGGCATCCTCCCTTGCACGGCTCTTCGAGTCGCGCAGGGAGGCTACACGCGTGACCGCCCCGCGTCATGCGGGGCGCGCGGAATTACTGGCGGAACAGGGTCTCGGCGGTGTGCTCGACCGGACCGGCTTCCTCGCCCGCTTCGCCGGCTTCGGCTGCGTGCGCGGCGGCGGTGCGCTCGGCGCGGAGCTGCTCGATCAGCGCCTCGCGATCGCCTTCCAGCCGGGTGTCGGTCGGCGCCTCGATACCGGCGGCCTTGGCGGCCTTGGCGACGAGCGCGTCGAGCTCGCGCTGCGACGTGAGGCCGAGCGTGACGGGGTCCTTCGGCGTGATGTTGGCGATGTTCCAGTGGCTGCGGTCGCGGATCGCGGCGATCGTCGTGCGCGTGGTGCCGATCAATTTGCCGATCGCGCCGTCGGAGATTTCTGGATGGTGGCGCAGGATCCAGGCGATGCCGTCGGGCTTGTCCTGGCGCTTGGAGACCGGGGTGTAGCGCGGGCCCTTGGTGCGGCGGACCTGCTCGGGGCCCTTCAGCATCTTGAGGGTGTAATCGGGATCGGCCTGGCCCTTCTCGATCTCTTCCATCGTCAGCTCGTGCGCGCGGACGGGATCGCGGCCGGTCAGCTTGGTCGCTGCGGTATCGTCGGCGATCGCCTGGATCTCGAGGATGTGGAGCCCGCAAAACTCGGCGATCTGCTCGAACGAGAGCGAAGTATTGTCGACCAGCCAGGAAGCGGTCGCGTGCGGCATCAGCGGCTGGGCCACTTTTCGTCTCCAGAAATAGAAAGGGCCGCCCATCACGGGCGGCCACGTCACCTTGACGACTTACTGCGATGCGCGGCGAAGAGCAAGGCAAGAGGCACTCCAGCCGCCGACCCTAATGCGCGCCGGGCTCGTCGATCGTCACCTTGGGCGTGTTGACGTTGATCCGCAGCGCCGAATCGACCTTCGGGCTCTTGCAGAGGCTCACGACGCCGTCCGAAACGACCTCCTCGTGCGTCTTGCGCTGCCTGAGCACCACTCTGGCCCCCAGCGCGCACATCGACGCGTCGCCCGCCTTGTAGGCCCAGCGGGCGAGTTTCGGGGGGAGCTTCTGGTTCCGGAAGAGATTCGGGCCCCAAACCGGCGCATCGCTGGGATCGGGCGAGCCGATATCGAGATACAGCCCGACCGCGTCGTAATCCGACGTCTGGTTGATGATGAACAGGCAACCGGTCTCGAAGCAACGCTTGCCCTGCGATTTCTGGCCCCGGAACTGGAGCATCATGCCCATCGCGGCGAGTTCGGTCGATCGCCGGGCGAAGGGCAGATTGTTGGCGTCGGAAGCCGATCCGTCGAGGCCGACCGTGTCCTGCGCGGCCGCCGGCACGGCGATGCAGGCCAAAGCGGGGAGCAATGCCCCGATCATGAGCTTGTCGGTGAAGTCGCGCATGCCCGTCCCTGTTCCGAAGCCCAGATTATGCCGCCGCCTGGTGGCCGTCCATGGGATAGAGCGCATTCAGGAACTGGCGTGCGCTCGCTTCCCAGGTGAAGCTTCGGCCATAAGCGGCGCAGGCGGCGCGATCGCGCGTGAGTGCGGCTTCGATCGCCTTGGTCAGATCCGCATCCATTGCCCCGGTTTCGGGTGTCAGCACATCGACCGGGCCGGTGACTGGATAAGCGGCGACCGGAACGCCGCACGCCAGCGCTTCGATCATCACCAGTCCGAACGTGTCGGTCTTGCTGGGGAAGACGAACACGTCGGCGGCGGCATAGGCCGAGGCGAGTTCCTCGCCGAACATCGGGCCGAGGAATTTCGCCTCGGGAAAGCGCGCCTTGAGCGCCGTCCGCGCCGGTCCGTCGCCGACGACGACCTTGGTGCCGGAATGCGTAGTGCGCAGGAACGCCTCGAGATTCTTCTCGACCGCGACTCGGCCGACATAAAGCTGCACCGGCCCTTCGAGCCCGGCCATCGCCGGATGGGGCACGAGGCCGGGACGGAAAGCGGCAAGGTCTACGCCCCTGCCCCAATGCTTCACCTGGGTGATGCCGTGCCCGATCAGCGATTCGCGGATCGACGGCGTCGAGGCGAGGATCGCCTGGCTCGGCGCGTGGAACCAGCGGATATAGCGCCAGATCCACTCGGCGGGGACGCCCGAGCGCGCCGAGACATAGTCGGGAAACTGGGTGTGATATGCCGTGGTGAACGGCATGTCGTGCCGGAGGCACCAGCGCCGCGCGGCGACGCAAAGCGGCCCCTCGGTCGCCAGATGGATCGCATTGGGGCGGAATTTCTCGAGCATCGCGCCGACGCTGCCGGTGCTGGCGAGCGCGAGGCGGATCTCGGGATAGGTGGGGCATGGCAACGAATAGAAACGGTCGGGCGAGATCACTTCGACCTGATGGCCCTGCGCCTCCAGAACGCGGCGGACCGACTGGAGCGTGCGGACGACGCCGTTGACCTGGGGCTCCCAGGCATCGGTCACGATTGCGATGCGCACTTCGTCGGCCTCCGCCGCCTTCGTCACGCCGCCTCTAGTCTGGCCTCGGACTCCGGCGCATCGCGCGCCGCCATCTCATCGGCCCAATGGAGAATTTCCATGGTACCGTCGTAATGCTCGACGAGCGCGGTGCAACCCTCCACCCAATCGCCGTCATTGTAATATTCCACGCCCTGGATCGTGCGCATCTCCGCTTTGTGGATATGGCCGGCGATCACGCCCTGAATCCCGCGATGCGCCGCCTCGTGCGCGACCACTTCCTCGAACTGGGAGATGAAGGAAACCGCGTTCTTGACCTTCTGCTTGGCGTATTTGCTGAGCGACCAGTACGGCAGGTTGAACAGGCGGCGGACGCTGTTCAGCCAGCGGTTGAGCGCCATCATCGCCTCGTAGGCGGCATCGCCCAGATGCGCGAGCCAGCGGTGCGACATGGTGATCGCGTCGAACTCATCGCCGTGGAGCACGAGCAGGCGGCGGCCGTCGGCGGTCTCGTGGATCGCCTGGCGGAGGATCTCGACCCCGCCGAAATTGAGGCCGGAAAACTGCCGGAACATCTCGTCGTGATTGCCGGGGATATAGACGATCCGGGTGCCGCGCTTGGCACGCTTGAGCACGCGCCAGACGATGTCGTTGTGCGACGCGGGCCAGTAGAGCCGCTTCTTCATCGCCCAGCCGTCGATCATGTCGCCGACGAGATACATGGTCTCGCTGTCGACATGATCGAGGAAATCGATGAGCATTTCGGCGTTACAGCCGCGCGTGCCGAGATGGACGTCGGAAATCCACACCGTGCGATATTGCCGGCGCCCGGCGACGACCCGTTCGGGGATCGTCGGCTCGGTCGCATGGAAATCGCCGAAATTCGCTGTGTCGAACGGAAGCCTGGTGATCGTCGCCATGATCATTCCCCCGCGGGAGCCTTGTCCTGCGAGCGCCTATGCCCGGCGAATGTTACAAACGGAATCGCGGCTCAGGCAGTGATCGGAATATGTGCGGGATGGCTCGCAACCCGCGCCAGCCACGCACGAACATTCGGGTAGGGCTGCAGGCTGAAGCCGCCTTCCTCGGCGACATGGGTATAGGCATAGAGCACGATGTCGGCGAGCGTGATCCGATCGAGCACGAGGAAATCGCTCCGCCCGAGATGCTCGTCCATCAAAGCGAGCGCGGCCTCGCCCGCGGCGATCTTGCCGGGCAATTGCGCACGCTGGAGATCGGTCAGCTTCTCCTCGCCCACCAGGGTCCGCCAGAAGCGCACCGTCGCGACATTGGGCTCGTGGTTATATTGCTCCCAGAACAGCCAGCGCAGCATATCGGCGCGCGCGAAGCGATCGGCGGGGACCAGATCGCTGCCATCGGCGATGTAGAAAGCGGCGGCATTGCTCTCGGGCAGGAAATCCTCGCCGACCTGGAGCACCGGGATGCGGCCATTGGCGTTGACCTCATCGAGGAATTGCGCGGTGCGCGTCTCGCCTTTCAGGATATCATATTGCCGCCGTTCGAGCGGCAGCCCGACATGCGCCGCGGTGAGGCGGATCTTGTAGCAATTTCCCGACAGCGCGTATTCGTGCAGCACGAACGGACCCATGCAGATGCTCCCTGTGAGTTGATGCTGCGCCTTTCCTCACCCGACGACCACGCGTCAAACAAATAGCCGCGGCCCGACGACAAGGTGTGCTTATCGGAAAAATCCTCCCCCGCCAGGGGGAGGTGGCGCCGAAGGCGACGGAGGGGGAGGTACGCGACACACTAGCCGGCGGGATTCCTCCCCCTCCGTCAGGCTACGCCTGACACCTCCCCCTGGCGGGGGTGGATTGAAGCGACGCTATTCCGCTGCCTTTACCGGCGGTTCCGGCATCGCCGGCGGCGCGATATCGGCAGCGGCGCTGGCTACGAGCGTGTCGAGCGAGCTGCCGTCGAAGCCGAGTTCCTTCATCAGCCCGTCGATCACCGGCGCCTGCGCGCGATAGCGCAAGGCCGCCGAGACCGCCGAATTGGCAAGATTGCGCTCGCCATCCCCGTCGTTTGCCGCGCCGATCGACGCAGCGCCGCGGCCGGTGAGCCCGTCGACCTGGACGATCTTGATCGAATCGATCGCCTCGAGCGGCTTCGACGCCTCACGGATGATCTCGGGCAGCACCTTGAGCAGCGCCACCTTGGCCTGGAGCGAGACCTGGTCCGACGAGAGGATGTTCGCCGCCTCGTTCACCGCGCGCTGGCCCGCCGCCTCGACTTCGAAGCGGACGCGATCGGCTTCCGAGCGCAGCTTGGCGGCTTCGGCCTCGCCCTCGGCGGCGAGACGCGCAGCCTCGGCGCGGTCGGCGGCGGCCGCCTTCTCGGCCTCGGCCTGAACCTTGATGCCGATCGCGGCGCGCTCGGCCTCGCGGGCAGCGTCGATCAGCTCGATGCGCTTCTGGCGCTCGGCGACTTCGGCCTCGCGCGCGGTGCCGACGCGTTCCTCGGCGACCACTGCCTCGGCACGGGCCTCGTCGGCCTTGGCCTTGGCCTGGCTTTCCTCACGGCTCTTGTTCTGGACCGCGATCTGCTGTTCCTGCCGGGCGAGTTCGAGTGCCTGCATCTGGGCGATCTTCGCCTCCTGCACCGCGCGATCGGCCTCGATCTGCTGGGCGTCGACCAGCTTCTTGGACTCGATCTTCGCCTGGTCGGCCTCCTGCTGGCGCAGCGACTGCTCGCGCGCGACTTCGGCGCCCTGCGCCGCGCGGCGCATCTCGACTTCGCGTTCCTGCTCCAGCCGGGCGAACTCGGTGTCGCGGCCGATCAGGAACGAAGCGCGCTGCGCCTCCAGATTCTTGGTCTCGATCTGGACGCGCGTGTCCTGCTCGATGTCGTTGCGCGCCTTTTTCCGGAGCTCGATCTGCTCGGTGAGCTTGGTCAGACCCTCGGCATCGAACGCGTTGTTGGCGTTGAAATGCTCGATCGAGGTCTGATCGAGGCCGGTCAGCGAGACCGATTCCAGCTCGAGCCCGTTCATCGCCAGGTCGACCGACGAGACCTGCTGCACCTTCTGGACGAACTCGGCGCGCTGCTCGTGGAGCTGCGCCATCGTCATCCCCGCCGCGACGGAACGCAAAGCGTCGACGAACTTGCCCTCGACCAGCTCCTTCAGCGCATCGGGATGCATCGTGCGCATGCCGAGCGTCTGGGCGGCGGTGGCGATCGCCTGCGCATCGGGCTTCACCCGGACATAGAATTCGGCCTTCACGTCGATGCGCAGCCGATCGAGCGTGATCAGTGCGTCGCCGGCCTTGCGCTCGACCGCGAGGCGCACGGTGTTCATGTTCACCGGCATCGTCTCGTGGAACACCGGCAGCACCAATGCGCCGCCGTTGATCACCACCTTCTCGCCGCCGAAGCCGGTGCGGACGAAGCCGATCTCCTTCGAGGCGCGCTTGTAGAGCCGCGCGAGGACCAGTCCGAGGATCAGCAGCGCGGCAAGGCCGACGCCTGCATAGATGAAATAGGGAAGCATCGAAGTTGCTCCTTGGGGCACGAGATCGTTCATCGGTTCAGCTCTCTAGGCTCGGCAGGCGGAAATCGCCGCGGGAGATGGCACGGAACAGCTCGCCTTCGCGGCGGACGAGCAATACGCGCTCGCCTTCCTCGAAGACCTGTCCGCTCTGATCGGGCTCGACCATGACGTAATGCGCCTGGCCGTGATGGTCCTGGGCACGGGCGCGGGCAGGTGAGCCCAAGGTGGCGCGGCCGGTGATCACCTGCGCGGTGGTGCCGATCAGCACTTCGAGCGGCACGGCGGTGGTGTGATCTTGCGGCAGGATCCGGGCGAGGCCGCGCGCGGCAAGCCCGGTCAGCGGCAGCGACGCGACGGCGACCGCGGGGACCGCGATCCAGGCGTCGAGCGGCGCGCCGGTCCAGTCGGCCACCGCCTGTTGGAGGATCAGGCCCGCGATGCCGAAAATCGCGAGGAAGACGACGAGGAGCATCAGCAATGGCAGCCGCCCGACGCCGAGCCAGCTCAGCAGATCGGCATCGACGTGGACGTCCGCGTGCAGGTCGCCGTCCGCGAAATGGCCGAGGCCGATCAACTGCACTACGCCGATCAACAGCATCAAGAGAATCGCCGTGACGAACGCGACGTTCTCCGATGCAGCAAGAAACGAAAGCACTTCCCCACCCCCCGATTCGGAAGCAATTCTAGGACCGCGCGCGCATCCACTCTAGAGAAATCGGACGGCTCCCTGTGGCTTCGCGTGGTGCCGGCACGGTGAATCCCGCGGCAACTTAACAAAAACTTGCCATAGGCCCGGCGGGGCGATGCGGCGCGCTATAAGACTCTGCAGGAGCCCCACGATGACCCTGCAAGACCTCTACGAAGAACACCGCGAGCTTTTCAGGATCGGCGAGAAGCTGATCGAGATCGCGGCATCCGATCCCCCGCGGATGCCCGAGCTGGTGGCGGCGCGTCGCGAGATGGCGCAAGCGGTCGCGCGGCATCTCGGCAACGAGGCACGGCTCGCGCTGATGCCGCTGGGCGCGAGCACCGATCCCTATGACCGTGCGCTCGCCCGACGCTACACCAGCGACCTGCTGTCGATGCGGCAATCCGGCATCGCGCATATGGGCCAATGGACGATGGAGGCGATCACTGCGGATCCGCGCGAATATCGTCTCGCGGTGCGCGCCCAGTTACGCATGATGGCGGCGCGACGCGCATGGGAAGAAGCCGAATTCCTGCCGGCGGCGGAACGCCTCGTCTCAGGGCAGCGGCTGCCGCTGCGCAAGGCGGGCTAACCGATCGCCAGGACGATCTTGCCGATATGCTCGCCCGATTCCATCCGGCGATGCGCCTCCGCAGCCTGCGCCAGCGGAAAGGTCGAATCGATCACGGGCTTGAGCCGTCCCTGCTCGACATGAGGCCATACGGTGCGGATCAGCTCGTCGGCGACGAGGCTCTTGAATGCCGTGTCGCGCGGGCGCAGCGTCGATCCGGTGAGCACCAGCCGCTTGCGCATCACTTCCCAGATCGGAATCTTCGCCTCGGCGCCGCGCTGAACGGCGATCGACACGTGCCGCCCCTCCTCCGCGAGGCATTGGAGGTTGCGTGGCAGATAATCGCCGCCGATCATGTCGAGCACCACGTCAACGCCGCGGCCGCCGGTGATGTCCTTCACTCGCTCGACGAAATCCTCGGTCTTGTAGTTGATCGCGTCGGCCGCCCCCAGCTTGCGCGCGGCTTCGCATTTGGCGTCCGAGCCGGCGGTGACCAGCACCGTCAGGTGGAACAGCCGCGCCAGCGCGATCGTCATCGTGCCGATGCCGCTGGTGCCGCCATGGACGAGGATCCAGTCGCCATCGGCGGCATAAGCGCGCTCGAAGACGTTGGTCCACACCGTGAACAGCGTCTCGGGCATCGCCGCCGCCTCGACCATCGACAGCGCCGCCGGAACGGACAGGCACTGGCCGAGCGGCGCCACGACATATTCGGCATAGGCGCCGCCGGTGACCAGCGCGCATACCGGCTGGCCGATCATCTCGGGCGGTACATCGCCGCCGACCGCGACGATCTTGCCGGCGGCTTCCATGCCGAGAATCGACGGCGCGCCGGCCGGCGGAGGATATAGCCCCATGCGCTGCATGACTTCCGGCCGGTTGATGCCCGCGGCAGCGACCTTGATCAAAACCTCGCCTTCGCCGGGCACCGGCACGGGCCGGCGGACGGGGATGAGGACCTCGGGACCTCCGGGCGCTTCGGGATCGATGGCCAGCATCGTTTCGGGCACGGTCATCGGTTCGTTGCTTCTCGCCCTCGGTAGAAACCGGACATCTTATTGACATCGCCTCTGTCAGGGTCAACGTTCGCCGTCGATGGAAGCCGACGAAAACCTTCCGCGTCGCAAGGACGACCTCGCTGTCCAGTTGGGAAAGCAGGATCTCGATCCCTTCTCGGTCGACGAGCTGGGCGAGCGGATCGCATTGCTCGAAGCCGAGATCGCGCGCTGCAAAAGCAAGATTCAACGCGCCGTTAACCACCGCGCAAGCGCAGACGCTCTATTCAAGAGATGAGCGTGGCGGGCACCGGGTTTGGGATGATCCACCGGTGCCAGGTCGGCGATGCCCCCAGCATCGCCTGCGATATGCCGGGGGCATATCGCGCCTGGAACCGGGGGATCATCGCCAATCCCTCCGGTGCCGGGCCGCTGCGCTTGATGCGGGGCCTGCCGATACCGACATTGTCGGAAACGGGCCCTCGTATTCTTTCGGGCCCACTGGAGTTGTATCCGAATGCCTAGTTTCGCCTCCGCCCTCGAATCGACCCTGCACAAGGCACTGGAGGCCGCGTCCTCCCGTCGCCACGAATATGCGACGCTCGAGCATCTCCTGCTGGCACTCGTCGACGACGAGCATGCCTCGAAGGTGATGAGCGCGTGCGGTGTCGAGCTGGGCGATCTCAAGAACACCGTCGCGCATTATCTCGACACCGAGCTCGAGGCGCTGAAGGTCGAGCAATCGACCGATCCCTCGCCGACCAGCGGCTTCCAGCGCGTCGTCCAGCGCGCGATCCTCCACGTCCAGTCCTCGGGCCGCGACGAAGTGACCGGCGCGAACGTGCTCGTCGCCCTGTTCAGCGAGCGCGAGAGCTATGCCGTCTATTTCCTCCAGCAGCAGGACATGAGCCGGCTCGATGCCGTGAGCTTCATCAGCCACGGCGTCGGCAAGGGCTCGACGCCGGGCGAAGCCTCGACTCCCAAGGGCGCCGAAGAGGAAAAGGCGGCCAAGTCCGAAACCAAGTCCGGGAAGGGCGAGAGCGCGCTCAAGCAGTTCACCGTCGACCTCAACGAAAAGGCCAAGGCCGGCAAGGTCGATCCGCTGATCGGGCGTTCGGCCGAAGTCGACCGCACGGTGCAGATCCTGTGCCGCCGCTCGAAGAACAACCCGCTTTACGTGGGCGATCCCGGCGTCGGAAAGACCGCGATCGCCGAGGGGCTGGCCCGGAAGATCGTCGAGGGCCAGGTGCCCGACGTGCTCAAGGAAGCGGTGATCTATTCGCTCGACATGGGCGCCCTGCTCGCCGGCACGCGCTATCGCGGCGATTTCGAGGAGCGGCTCAAGCAGGTCGTCAACGAGCTCGAGAAGCTGCCCCACGCGGTGCTGTTCATCGACGAGATCCACACCGTGATCGGTGCGGGCGCGACCAGCGGCGGCGCGATGGACGCATCGAACCTGCTCAAGCCGGCTTTGTCGGGCGGCACGATCCGCTGCATCGGATCGACCACCTACAAGGAATTCCGCAACCATTTCGAGAAGGACCGGGCTTTGCTCCGGCGCTTCCAGAAGATCGACGTCAACGAGCCTTCGGTCGAAGACACGATCAAGATCATCGCCGGGCTGCGGAGCGCCTTCGAGGGCCACCACCACGTCAAATACACGCCCGACGCGATCAAGTCGGCAGTGGAGCTCAGCGCGCGCTACATCAACGACCGCAAGCTGCCCGACAAGGCGATCGACGTGATCGACGAAGTCGGGGCGATGCAGATGCTGGTGGCGCCGAGCAAGCGCAAGAAGGTGATCACGCCCAAGGAGATCGAGCAGGTCATCGCGACGATGGCGCGTATCCCGGCCAAGTCGGTCTCGTCCGACGACACCCGCGTGCTCGCCAATCTCGACACCGATCTCAAGCGCGTCGTGTTCGGGCAGGACAAGGCGATCGAAGTGCTCGCCTCGGCGATCAAGCTCAGCCGCGCGGGCCTGCGCGATCCCGACAAGCCGATCGGCAATTACCTGTTCTCGGGGCCCACCGGCGTCGGCAAGACCGAGGTCGCGCGCCAGCTCGCCGAGATCCTCGGCATTCCGCTGCAGCGCTTCGACATGTCCGAATATATGGAACGCCACAGCGTCTCCCGCCTGATCGGCGCCCCTCCGGGCTATGTCGGCTATGATCAGGGCGGCCTGCTCACCGACGCGGTCGACCAGCAGCCGCATTCGGTGCTGCTGCTAGACGAGATCGAGAAGGCGCATCCGGACCTGTTCAACATCCTGTTGCAGGTGATGGACAACGGCAAGCTCACCGATCACCACGGCAAGACGGTCGATTTCAGGAACACCATCCTGATCATGACCACCAACGCCGGTGCGTCGGACATGGCAAAGGAATCGATCGGCTTCGGCGACAGCAGCCGCGAGGACGTGCAGGAAGAGGCCGTGAAGAAGCTCTTCACGCCCGAGTTCCGCAACCGCCTCGATGCGATCGTGCCGTTCGACTATCTGCCGACGGAGGTCGTCGCGCGGGTGGTGGACAAGTTCATCCTCCAGCTCGAATTGCAGCTGGCGGATCGCGGCGTGCACATCCAGCTCGACGACGAGTCCAAGACCTGGCTGACGGCGCGCGGCTACGACAAGCTCTATGGCGCGCGGCCGATGGGCCGCCTGATCCAGGAGAAGGTCAAGCAGCCGCTCGCCGAGGAGCTGCTGTTCGGCAAGCTCGTCCATGGCGGCGAGGTCAATGTGAAGCTCAAGGACGGCGCACTCGTCTTCGAGACGATCCCCGCCGCGCCCAAGCCCAAGAAGGGCGGCGGCAAGAAGGCGGAGAAAGTCGCGGCGAAATAAGCCGCGAGGGTTCGGAAAGAGAAGAACGGGTCGGGACGCGAGTTCCGACCCGTTTTCTTTGGCCCGTCAGTAACGATAGACCAAAGGTGGCGCGGCGTTATGGACGATCACCACCGTGACGCCGCTCGCGGGCAGTGGCGGGGGCGGGGCCGGATAATATGCGGGCTGCGGCGCATCGCAGTCACGCCAGCGGCATTGCTCCAGTTGCGCCATGCGCTCCTCGGCCATGCGGCGCATCCACATGTCGCGATCGACGGCCCAGGCGACCTGATCCTCGGTGCTCGCCCAGGCCTCGTCGCGGCAGTCGCGGTCTCTTCCGCAGATCCGGTTCACGGCGCGACCGATCCGGCGCTCGAGTTCGTCCATCCCCGCCGGAGTCGACAGGTCGAGCGCGGAGGCATCGACTCGAATCGATCGCCATTCGCGGTCCCGCCAATCGCGCGCCTCGGCAGCAGGACCGAGGAGCGCGCAGATGGCGGAAAGGCAGAGCAGGATTCGCATGGCTTGATCCCCGGGCGTTGCTGGATCATAACGGTGTCACAACGCTTCAAGAGCCCCCCGGGTCGCACCGGACCGAAACGCCCTTTTGTCCCATTCCTGGACATAACCGCGTCGCAGGGGCTGGCGCGTTTCCATAGAGCACAATTTGTTGCGCTGGCGCAGGAGCGTGAGCGGGATGCGCAAAAGGCAGCCGGCGTCGGCTGCCGAGAAGGATGGGAGAGCGCGCCGTGCCGCGGCTCCGTCCCACGCAGCGCAACGCGCCTCTTTGCCGTCGCTTGTCCTGAGTGTTAGAGCAGCCGCGTGGCTACGACAGAGCAATCCACGCAGCGGCTGACGCCGCGATCGACTGCCCAGCCCGGCATGTTCGCGCGCCCCTTTTTCGAGGACAGAAGCCGCGCCTTCTGGATGCTGCAGGCCGCCGGATGGAGCGGCTATTTGCTGCTTCGCATGGTATCCTCGATTTCGAACGGCCTGTCGGTCGAGGGGCTCATCAAGAATATCATCGAGGCGATCGTCGGCTATTGCCTGACGCTGCTGCTCTCGACGCTCTATGGCTATTATCGTCGCCTGCCACGGATCACCGGGATCCTGCTGACTCTCGCCACTCTGGGCGTCGCGACACTGGTCTATGCCGTGCTCGAGGCCTTCACCTTTTCGTTCACCGCTGCCGAGCCGGGCGTCACGCTCAGCCGCGTGTTCGGCTATCTCTTCCTCAACTTCACCGTGCTCGCCGGCTGGTCGGCGCTCTATTTCGGGATCAATTTCTATCTGATCGTCGAGCAGCAGATCGATCAGATGCAATTGCTCGAGAATCAGGCCTCGTCGGCACAGCTGGCGATGCTGCGCTACCAGCTCAATCCGCACTTCCTGTTCAACACGCTCAATTCGATCTCTACGCTGGTGCTGCTCAAGCAGACCGAGCGCGCGAACGTGATGCTCAGCCGCCTGTCCTCGTTCCTGCGCTACACGCTGGCCAACGAGCCGACCGCGCACGTCACGCTCAGCCAGGAAGTCGAGACGCTCAAGCTCTATCTCGAGATCGAGAAGATGCGATTCGACGAGCGGCTGCGCACCCATTTCGACATCGATCCGCGCTGCGCCAATGCGCGGCTGCCGTCGCTGCTGCTCCAGCCTTTGGTCGAGAATGCGATCAAATACGCCGTCACGCCCCAGGAGGAGGGCGCCGATATCACCGTCACGGCTCGACTCACCGGAGAACGAGTGCAGATCGCCGTATCCGACACCGGCCCAGGATTGATCGAAAGCAAGCCTCGGCCGACTCTCTCAACCGGCGTGGGGCTCGCCAATATCCGGGAGCGGTTGGCGCAGGCCTTCGGCTCTGACCATCGTTTCGAGACGAAAACGAAACTCGGGGAAGGTTTCAGCGTTGAGATCGAGATACCGTTCCAGCTTGAGGAACCGAACCGAGAGGCCGCATGACCATCCGTACCATCCTCGTTGACGACGAACCCTTGGCGATCCAGGGGCTCGAGCTCCGGTTGCAGGAGCATGAGGATGTCGAAATCATCGACAAATGCTCCAACGGCCGCGAGGCCATCCGCGCGATAAAGACCCACAAACCCGATCTGGTCTTCCTCGACATCCAGATGCCCGGCTTCGACGGCTTCTCCGTCGTCCAGGGGCTGATGGAAGTCGAACCGCCGCTCTTCGTGTTCGTCACTGCCTATTCCGACCACGCCATCCGCGCCTTCGAGGCGCAGGCGATGGATTATCTGATGAAACCGGTGGAGCCTTCGCGGCTCGCCGACACGCTCGATCGCGTCCGCCAGCGGATGACCGAGAAGCGCGGCGTCGAGGAAGTCGAGAAACTCAAGGAAGTGCTCGCCGAAGTGGCCCCCGAGACGGCCGACGAGATGGCGACGTCCGACAACACCGAGATGGCGTCGAACCGCTTCGAGAAGCTCATCAACATCAAGGATCGCGGCCAGATCTTCCGTGTCGATGTCGACACCATCGAGCGGATCGACGCCGCCGGCGATTACATGTGCATCTATACCGGCGACAACACGCTGATCCTGCGCGAGACGATGAAGGATCTCGAGAAACGCCTCGACCCGCGGCGCTTCCAGCGCGTCCACCGCTCGACGATCGTCAATCTCGACCTCGTCCGACAGGTCAAGCCGCACACCAATGGCGAATGCTTCCTCGTGCTCGATTCGGGCGCGTCGGTGAAGGTCAGCCGCTCCTATCGTGACGTGGTCGCACGCTTCGTGCACTGATGCGGATAGCCGCCTTGGCTCCGTCACGGGCTGAACGGTAGGACACGGCAAGGGGGCCGCGTCCGCCGTTGCAGGAGGGTGCGCGATGAGGGCTGTCCGGACGATCGCTGCGGTGCTGTCTCTGATGTTGTCGCATGGGCAGGCGCTTGCCCAAGCGGCGGGTACGTTGAGTACGGCCGAGCCGGTCGCCGCCGCGCCGCCCGGGATGCAGGCCTGGCGGGTCCGCTACTGGACCACGAGCGATCGCGGGGCACCGATCGAAGTCACCGGAATGGTCGTCGCACCGCGCAATGCGCGGCCGGCCACGCCGAGGCCGGTACTGGCCTGGGCGCATGGCACTTCGGGCGTGGTCGAGCGCTGCGCACCGTCGTTGCACAAGGAATTCTTCGCCTGGACGCCGGGGCTGAACGAAGCGATCCGCCGCGGCTATATCGTCGTCGCGCCGGACTATCCCGGGCTCGGCACCTCCATGCCCCACCCCTATCTCGGCGGGGCCGCCACTGCCCATTCGGTGCTCGACGCGGTACGATCGGCCCGCGCCATCCCCGGCGCCGGCGCGGGCGCCCGCTTTGCCGTTTGGGGCGAATCGCAAGGCGGTCATGCCGCGCTGTGGACCGGCCAGCTCGCCCGCGCTTACGCGCCCGAACTCCAGCTCGCAGGAGTTGCCGCCGCGGCGCCGCCGACCGATCTGGTCGAGAATCTGCGGGCCGGCGGCAACCCGACCGTCCGGGCCTTCCTGACCGCTTTCGTCGCCTATAGCTGGTCGCGCCATTTCGATGCGCCGCTTTCGACGCTCGGCAACCGCACGACCCAGGGGGTGATCACGCGCCTCGCGCGCAATAATTGCCTCCAGCCCGGCGCGAAGCTCAGGCTCGGCACCATGTTGGGGGCGCTCTCGCTGCGCAGCGCACTGAAAAATGTCGACCTCGGCCGCATCCAGCCCTGGGCGAGACTAGCGCGCGAGAACAGCCCCGCGGCAAGGCCCTATGGCGTGCCGCTGCTGATCGCCCAGAATCCGAAGGACGTGATCGTCGGGCCCGAAGTCACCCGGAGCTTCGCGCGCCGGATGTGCACCAACGGCGCGCGGCTGCGCTATCTCACGATCGTGGGCAAGGGCCATGAGACCAGCGCCGCCGACTCGGCAGGCACCACGCTCGACTGGATCGACGCGCGATTCGCCCGGACTCCGGCGCCGAGCGACTGCGGCAGGATCTGACGAACGATCGGTTTCGCTCGCGAAGGGACTAGCCTCTTTCGATTCCCGGGCTTAGAACAAGCCGGGAACACCGGGAGATATTCTGTGACGAAGTTCGAATCATTCGCGGCACTGCACGTCCCCGGCAAGCCGCTTGTCCTGTTCAACGTGTGGGATGCCGGGTCGGCCAAGGTAGCGGAACGCGCCGGGGCAAGTGCGATCGCAACGGGCAGCGCCTCGGTCGCCACCGCGCACGGCGTGAACGACGCGGAGGGCCTGCCGATCGCACTGGCGCTCGCCAATGCCGAGCGCATCGTGGCGGCGGTGGAATTGCCGGTGACGATCGATTTCGAAGGCGGCTACGCCACCGACGAGGAGAGCCTGTCCGCCAACCTCGCCGCCCTCGCCGCCACCGGCGCCGTGGGCTGCAATTTCGAGGACCAGGTGATCGGCGGCGAAGGCATGCATGGCGTCGCGGTGCAGGCCGGGCGGATCGCCGCCGCGCGCCGTGGCGCCGGGACGGACTTCTTCATCAACGCCCGGACCGACATCTTCCTGCAGGCCAAGCCCGACACGCACGACGTGGCGAAGGCCGATGCCGCAATCGAACGCGCGCATGCCTATGCCGAGGCGGGCGCCAGCGGCTTCTTCGTGCCCGGGCTCGCGGACCTCGACCTGCTGGCGAAGGTCTGCGCCGCCTCGCCGCTGCCGGTGAACTTCATGGCGTTCCCCGGTGCCCCCTCGGCCAAGGCCGTCGCCGAAGCCGGTGTCGCCCGGATCAGCCACGGGCCCTTCCCGCATATGCTGGCGCTCAAGGCCTTCGAGGATGCCGCCCGCGCTGCCCTGGCGGAGTAGCACCGAAGCCGCGGCCATGAATTCAATTCATGGCTCCGCCGAGATTTGATCCTTTGCGCCACTCTGCTCCCCCGTTGCATCAAGCGGAAGAAGGGAGATGCACGATGGACAGGCGGAAATTTCTTTGGGTGAGCGGGTGCGCGGTCGCGGCGACTTCGGTCGCGGCGGCGGCGCCCCGCAAGCTTGCACCAGGCCGCTTCGGGCCGGAGTTCCGCAAGGCGGTACTTGCCGTCGAGCAGGCGAGCGGCGGGCGCCTCGGTCTGGCGGTGACCGACACGGGCTCGGGCGAACGCTTCGGCTGGCGCGCCGACGATCGTTTTCCGATGTGCAGCACCTTCAAGTTCGCGCTGGCGGCCCTGATCCTCAAGCAAGTCGAGCGGAAGCGCGAGACGCTCGCGCGACAGATCCCGGTCGCTCAGGCGGACATCGTCAGCAACTCGCCTTTCTCCGAGAAACGCGTCGGCGGCAGCGCCAGCGTCGCCGAGCTTTGCCACGCGACGATCACCGTCAGCGACAACAGCGCCGCGAATCTGCTGCTGCGTACGATCGGCGGTCCGGCGGGCTTCACCAAATGGCTGCGAAGCGCCGGTGATCCGGCGACGCGGCTCGACCGCTGGGAGACCGAGATGAGCGAAGCGAAACCCGGTGACGTTCGCGACACGACCACGCCGGTGGCAATGGCCGGCCTCGCGCGGCACCTGTTGCTCGGCGACGCCCTGACGCCCGTCAGCCGCACGCAATTGACCGACTGGATGAAGGACACGCGCACCAGCCGCAACAGCCTGCGCGCTGGACTTCCGGCCGACTGGGCAGTCGCCGACAAGACCGGCGCCGGCGGGTACGGCACCGACAATCTGGTCGCGGTCCTATGGCCGCCGCGGCGCCCCCCATTGGTCGTGGCGAGCTACATCACCGGCAGCACATTGGAATTCGAGAAACGCCGGCCGCTGCACGCCGGAATCGGGCGCGCGATTGTGGCGGCGCTGGGCTGAGGATCAGGCTCCGGCGTCTTCCGCCGGCGTTTCGCCCTCGGCGGGGCGCTCGAACCATGCCTCGACCGGGCCGGTCAGCTTGATCGTCAGCGGCTGGCCCTTGCGGTCCACCTTGTTGCCCAAAGCGGCGCGGATCCAGCCTTCGGAAATGCAATATTCCTCGACGTCGCGGCGCTCATGGCCCTTGAAGCGGATGCCGATGCCGCGTTCCAGCAGCTCGCGCTGGAAATAGGGGCTCTTCGGGTTGACCGACAGGCGGTCGGGAGGAGTGTCGCTCATGGTCGCGCCCTTTGCCGCTATTACGCGACGCTTTCAAGATAACGGTGGATCGCAGACACGACGACCGACCCCTCCCCCACCCCGGACGCGACACGCTTGACCGATCCCGAGCGCACGTCGCCGACCGCGAAGATGCCGTGCGCCGAGGAGCAGAAGAAGGTCTCGCCCGAGCCGGTCTTCACGAATCCCGCAGGGTCGAGCTCGACGCAGCCGTCGAGCCAGTCGGTGTTGGGCTGGGCGCCGATCATCACGAACAATGCGCCGACCTCGTGCCGCTGGCCGGCGCCGCTCTTGCGATTGGTCCAGGTCAGCGCACGCAGATGCTTGTCGCCTTCGAGCCCGGTCACTTCGGTGAACGGGTGGAGGGTAATCCGGTCCGACGCCTCGATCCGCTCGATCAGGTAGCGCGACATCGTCGCCGCCAGACCGGCGCCACGCACCAGCATGTGCACATGTCCGGCGGTGCGCGACAAATAGATCGCCGCCTGCCCCGCCGAATTGCCGCCGCCGATCACCACCGCGGTCTGCTGCGCGCAGAGCCCCGCCTCCATCGCAGTCGCGGCATAATAGATGCCATTGCCTTCGAGCTCGGCGTAAAGCGGCAGATCGAGCTTGCGGTAGCGCGCGCCGGTCGCGACCACCACGGCGTGCGCCTTGAGCGTCGCGCCGTCGTCGAGCCGGATCGTATAGGGGCGCGCATCGCAATCGATCCCCGCGGCGCTGCGTGAGACGAGCAGCCGCGCGCCGAACTTCTGTGCCTGAACCTGTGCGCGGCCGGCGAGCGCCTGCCCCGAAATGCCCGTCGGGAAGCCGAGATAGTTCTCGATCTTCGAGCTCGTCCCCGCCTGCCCGCCGGGGGCGATCGATTCGATCACTATCGTGTCGAGCCCTTCGGATGCGGCATAGACTGCCGAGGCCAGGCCGGCGGGGCCCGCGCCGACCACCGCCACGTCATGGATATGCTCGGGATCGACTGCGGAGGCGAGCCCCAGCGCGTCGGCGAGCTGGGCGTTGCTCGGGTTACGCAGGGCCCGCCCTTCCGCGACGACCACCGGCAGATCGGCGTCGCTCAGCGCGAAGCATTCGAGAAAGCCCGCGGCATCGGCATCACGCTCGGTATCGATCCGGCGGTGCGGCAGTGCGTTGCGCGATAGGAAGGTCTCGATCCGAGCGGTATCGGCGGCGTGCGCAGGCCCCACCAACGCGACGCCAGCGGTTCCGTGGAGCAGCATGCCCACGCGCCGCAGGATGAAGGCGCGCATGATGATCTCGCCGATGTCAGGCTCGGCCGCCATCATCCGCCGGAACTCGGCGCGCCCGACGCGCACCACCCGCGTCTCCCCGCGCGCGCGGCCGGTCACCAGGATGGTGCGGTCGTTGAACAGATCGAGCTCGCCGGTGAACTGGCGCGGCACATGCGTGTGCACCACGCACTCCCGCCCGTTCACATCGGTGTCGACGATCTCGATCGCGCCGCCGAGGCAGAGGAAGAAATCGACGCTGCGATCGCCGCGGCGGAACAGCAGCGCACCGTCCGCCAGCACTTCCTCGGCCCCGAACGCCGCGACGCGGGCGGACATTTCCTCCGACAGCGACGGGAAGGTCTGCGCCTCGCGCGCATAAGGATCGGAAGGGTCGGGTCGTTGCGCCGGCGAATCATGTCCCATGCCGCCAGTCTAGCGCCTTTGCCGCGCATGCGAAGAGCGGCGCGGACCCGGTGGCCCGCGCCGCTCGCTTACTCTGGTCAGTCGCAGTAGCGCACGCGCACCGGACGATCGAGATAGGGATCCCAGACACGGCGGGTGTAGCACCGGTCCCAGCCGCGATGGCGCCGGTAATAATCGCGGTAATAATAGCCGTCGGTCGGATAATAGCCGCGCTCGCGATAATAATAGCGGTCATAATCGTAGCGGCGGTCATAGCGATCGCCACTGGCGAGCGCCGCGCCGATCGCAAGGCCGGCGATGCCCGCGACGATCGCGGTGCCGGTGTCGTCGCGGTGATGATAGCGGCGATAGCGCTGGGCTTCGGCGGTGGGAGCGACCGCGGTCAGCACGCTGGCGCCGAGGACCGTACCTAGCACCGCCTTCTTGATGAGATTGGCCATGTGTTCCTCCAAAACGAGGCGCCGGGGCTCGAAAACACGCGATTCGCGGCGCTTGGGTCAAAGCTCTAACGCCCTGCGGCTGAACTGGTTCGGAATCGGGTGTTCAGCCGCCGTTTAGGCGGTAATAGGCCGCCATGGCTTACTGGCTCCTCCGCTCCGAACCCGACGCTTATTCGTGGGACGACCTGGTGCACGACGGCGCCACCGAATGGAACGGCGTGCGCAATTATACCGCGCGCAATTTCCTGAAGGACATGCAGCCCGGCGACCGCGCGTTCTTCTATCATTCGAACACCGAAAAGGCCGTAGTCGGCGTGATGGAGATAACCCGCGCCTGGCAGCCGGACGGCGACGACGGCAAATGGGCGAGCGTGGCGGTGAAACCGGTCGAGAAGCTCGCCAAGCCCGTCCCGCTCCCCGACATCAAGGCCGAGCCGCGGCTCAAGGACCTCGAGATGCTGCGCCAGTCGCGGCTGAGCGTGACGCCGGTGCGCGACCAGGAATGGGCGGTGCTGCTCGAAATGGCAGGTTGAGCGCAAGCCGCGGGAAGCAAGTGCTGGCGCGGTACGGCATGGTCCTTCCAACGAAAGGACCCATCATGACCGACAAGTTCAAGACGATCCCCTCGCCCGTCGGCGCGCTGACTCTGGTCGCGAGCGATGCCGGCCTGATTGCCATTCTCTGGGAGAATGACCGCCCCGGCCGCGTGAAGCTCGGCGAGCTGGAGGAGACCCCCGATCATCCGATATTGCTCGAGACCGAACGGCAGCTGGCGGCCTATTTCGCCGGTGCGCGCGCCACGTTCGACCTGCCGCTCGATTTCCGCGGCACCGATTTCCAGAAGAGCGTGTGGGCGGCGCTGCTGACGATCCCGTTCGGCGAGACGCGCAGTTACGGCGAGATCGCGCAGCAGATCGGCCGACCCAAGGCTTCGCGCGCAGTGGGGGCGGCGAACGGCCGCAACCCGATCTCGATCATCGCTCCCTGCCACCGGGTGATCGGCACCAACGGTGCATTGACCGGGTTTGCCGGCGGGCTGGCGGCGAAGGAATTGCTGCTCGGGATCGAGCGGAGGGCCGGGAAGGCCTAGGTCCCGTTTGCGAGGGCCTGAACCCGCAAACGGGGGAAGACCACCTCGAGCGGCTTCGTGTCGGGCAGCACATAGACATATCCGCCCTTCTTTCGGAAAAGCGGGCGCACGGCCTTGCTGTAGAAGGCCACGGGCACGTTGATGCACCCGAAGGTGATGCGATTGTCGTCCGAAGCCGGTGACAGCATCCGCTGCCGGCGGCGCTCTTTCGCGCTGGCGCCTTTCGGGATCGGATGCAGCGCCACGGAAGTGGCATAATCGACCCAGAGCACCTTTTCCTTGCCCGCGGCCAATCCGTATTTCGCAAGGAAGCGCCCGGCGGGGGTCGTCTTTTCCGCAGGGCCGATCTCGGCGAGGTTCTTGCTGCCGATGCCGGGGCTGGCGTCATCCCCGACGGCAACGCCGATCAGCACCGGAACCTGACCGAGCGCCTTCCCCTTAGCATCGAACAGCAGGAGAGAGGCGTTCGGCTTGTCGACGATGATATAGGGCAGCGCGCGATTGTCTCCCGATGCGGCGACCCATTCGGCGACACGCGCGGCCGCGGCCGAAGGACTGATTTCAACCGGCGCCGGCACTGCTTCCGACGGCCGGGGATCCCCGGCCACCAGGAAGCTTGCGAGCCCGGCGAGCGCCAGAAACACGTTGCTCATCGAGTCAGGCGCTCACCATGCGGCGGTCGTCATACGGAGAGCCTGGAATCTCAATTACGCGGCCGCTTTGCCCGATTCTCCTGCGCCTGCAGCCGCTGCTCAATACCATCGACCCGGCCGTTGAGCTGATCGAGCCGCTGGCCGTTGTTCTGCGCCTGGCCGGATGCGGCCTGCGCCTCTGCCAGCGCAGCCTTCGCCGTGCCGTCGGTTTCCTGCAATTTCGCCTCGAGTGCATCGACGCGCTGGCTGACGGGAGCGATCTGCTCGCGCACGAAGGACTTGGAGGCGCAGCCACCGAGGCCCGTCGCGCCAACCAGAATCACGGCTGCGGGAAGAAGTTTAGTCATGAAGGGCGACATCATATTTTCTCTCAATCATTAACCATGCGTACCAACCCAAGCGGACCGTCCTGGTTCCAACAATTCGATTCTGTCCGGCTGTGCATCTTCTCAGGCCAATGGACGGTGGCGAGGCAAGTCGCTCGCCAGCTAGTCCTCGGAGCTACGCCCGGCGTCTGGCGCAAACGGGTCCTTCGGTATCGCAGCGGAACGGCCCTTCTCACGGCCGCCAGCGGAGGGTTTCGCACTGACGATGCCGACACAGCGCCGGAGTTCGGCAACCGCGGCGCCGCTCCCGTCGAGGCTCAGCTGCTCGACCGGCACCTCGCCGCGATAGATGTGGAGTGCCTTGGATGCGGCGAAATAGTCGGGGAACTTCGTTTCGAAATTCGTGACGAACCCCCGCTTTCCCTCCGACTCCATTCCGACGACCAACTGGTTGGAATAGCCGCCACTGGAAAGCCGAAAGCTCAATTTCAGCCGATCCCTCGGCTTGATCGACCAATTGTCGTTCAGAATCGAAAGATGGTTGCCGCCATCGATATTGAGGCCGAGGAGCAGCATCGTGCGCCCCGTTCCGTCATAGGTCCTGCTCAGGAAGCAGCCTCCTTTGTCCTTGCTCGCCGCCACCGTCCAATCGCCGACATCCCGCGCGGAATATTCCTGGGCCGAGGCATGCGCGCTTACGAGCAGCCCAGCGGAGAGCGCGAACGGAAGGAATGTCGGGCGGGCGAGCGTCCAAAGCCATGCAGGGATCAGTTCTCGCATTCGGCACCTGTTTTCCACATCGGATCTTCATCACGGAGCGGCGCCTAAGCCTGTACCACCGCGCGGCAATATGATCGATTGGCTGGATTGTTTGATCGAAACGCCGGAAAGGAGGGCGCATAAGCGGGTAGGGAAAATGCGCGCCGCTGTTGCTATGCCCCGGCCATGGATCAAGCATCAAGAGGTCGACCGCCGTTTCCCGATGTCCTGACGCCCGCGGAGTGGCGGGTTGCTGAAGCCGTCCGCCACGGTCTTACAAACCGTCAGATTGCGGAGCGGCAGGGTGTCAGCCTCGATGCCGTCAAATTCCACGTTACCAACGTGCTCCAGAAGCTGAGTCTCTCGAATCGAAGGGCGCTTCGTCATTGGTCAGGCGTCCGTAAACAAAGCAACGTCGCAGGCAGGAAAATTCAGGTGAGTGAACCCATGCAGCTCGGCCGCATCGGCCAAATCGCGCGAACGGTGCGTGACATCAATTCCGCCACACGCTGGTACGGCGAGGTACTCGGCCTCAAACACTTATATTCTTTCGGAAATATCAGCTTCTTCGAATGCGACGGCACGAGGCTGTTTCTCTCCGAGGACAAGAACCCGGCAAACTCCATTCTCTACTTCCAGGTTCAAGACGTGCACCGCGCGCATCTCGAGCTGATCGAGCGCGGTGTCGAGTTCATCAACGCGCCACATATGATCCATCAGCACGACGACGGCACGGAAGAGTGGATGGCATTCTTCAAAGACAATGAAGGCCATCCGTTGGCCATCATCGCCCAAGCAGGAAGTCGGGGCTAGGCAACAACCGCTTCCGGGCGGTTGGTACCGGAGAGCGGTCGAGCGCTTTCCACCGGTAACGGAGGTCGCCGGGCCAGTACCGGCGGCCGCTCTCCCAAAAGAAGAGGGGCGCCCGGACAAGCCCCGGACGCCCCTCTATCTCAGGCCGCCTGCTTCGCTCGGCTGGCCCGCTTGCGCTCGTGCGGGTCGAGGAAGCGCTTACGCAGCCGGATCTTGGTCGGCGTGACTTCGACCATCTCGTCGTCGTCGATATAGGCGATCGCCTGCTCGAGCGTCATCTTCTTCGGCGGGGTCAGGCGGACGGCATCGTCCTTGCCGCCCGATGCGCGGAAGTTGGTGAGCTGCTTCGCCTTCATCGGATTGACTTCGAGGTCGTCCGGCTTGGCGTTCTCGCCGATGATCATGCCCTCATAGAGCGCCTCGCCGTGCCCGACGAACAGGATGCCGCGCTCCTCGAGCGGGCCGAGCGCGTAGCTCTGCGCCTCGCCCGAACCGTTCGAGATCAGCACGCCGTTCTTGCGGCCTTCGATGTTGCCCTTGTGCGGGCCGTATTTCTCGAACAGCCGGTTCATGATGCCGGTGCCGCGCGTGTCCGACAGGAACTCGCCGTGATAGCCGATCATCCCGCGCGAAGGCGCCGAGAAGGTGATGCGGGTCTTGCCGCCGCCCGAGGGACGCATGTCGGTCATCTCGGCCTTGCGGAGGTTCATCTTCTCGACGACCGTGCCCGAATATTCCTCGTCCACGTCGATGATGACGGTTTCGTACGGCTCGGTCTTCTTGCCGTCTTCGTCCTGGCCGAACAGCACGCGCGGGCGGCTGATGCCGAGTTCGAAGCCCTCGCGGCGCATCGTCTCGATGAGCACGCCGAGCTGGAGCTCGCCGCGGCCGGCGACTTCGAACGAATCGCGATCGTCGGCTTCGGTCACCTTGATCGCGACGTTGGATTCGGCTTCGCGGAGCAGACGGTCGCGGATCATGCGGCTGGTTACCTTGGTGCCCTCGCGGCCCGCCATCGGCGAATCGTTCACGGCAAAGCGCATGCTCAGCGTCGGCGGATCGATCGGCTGGGCGTGGAGCGGCTCGCTGACGCTGGGATCGCAGATCGTGTTCGAGACCGTAGCGGTGGTCAGGCCCGCGAGGCTGATGATGTCGCCCGCCTGCGCCTCTTCGGTCGGCACGCGCTCGAGGCCACGGAAGGTCATGATCTTCGACGCGCGGCCGGTCTCGACGATCTTGCCGTCGTTATCGAGCGCGTGGATCTGCTGGTTGGTCTTGACCGAGCCCGAGAAGACCAGGCCGGTCAGGATACGGCCGAGGAAATTGTCGCGATCGAGCAAGGTCACGAGGAACTTGAACGGGCCGTTGGGGTCGGCCGACGGCGCCGGGACGTGCTCGACGATCTTGTTGAACAGGGGCGCCAGCGTGCCTTCGCGCGCATCCGGGTTCTCATTGGCATAGCCGTTGCGGCCCGAGGCGTAGAGCACGGGGAAGTCGAGCTGCTCGTCGGTCGCTTCGAGCGACACGAACAGGTCGAACACTTCGTCGAGCACTTCCTGGATGCGCTCGTCCGGACGGTCGATCTTGTTGACGACGACGATCGGACGCAGGCCGAGCTTCAATGCCTTGCCGGTGACGAACTTGGTCTGCGGCATCGCGCCTTCGGACGAATCGACCAGCAGGATGACCCCGTCGACCATCGACAGGATGCGCTCCACCTCGCCGCCGAAATCGGCGTGGCCCGGCGTATCGACGATGTTGATGCGCGTGCCTTCCCACTCGACCGAGGTAGCCTTGGCGAGAATCGTGATCCCGCGCTCCTTTTCGAGGTCGTTCGAGTCCATCGCGCGCTCTTCGATGCGCTGGTTGTCGCGGAACGTGCCGGACTGACGGAAAAGCTGGTCGACGAGCGTGGTCTTGCCGTGATCGACGTGGGCGATGATCGCCACGTTGCGGAGGTTCATGCGTATATCCTGATTGGCCGCAAAAGGCGGTTTCGCGGGCGCCCTTAGCGCAATTTGTGCGTTGCGGGAAGTCTCCGCGCCGCTACGGAGAAACACATGGCCGAACCACTCCGCATTCTCGTCATCATGGGCAGCGTCCGCGAAGGGCGCATGGCGCTGCCGGTCGGCAATTGGGTGATCGAACAAGCGGCCTCACGCGAAGGTCTCGCCTGCGAGATGATCGACCTCAAGGACTGGAACCTGCCCTTCTATCCCTTCGCGCACCCGCCCGCGCAGGGCAATTACACCGATCCGCTCCAGATCCGCTGGGCGGAGAAGATCGCCTCGGCCGACGGCTATATCCTGATCTGCCCCGAATATAATCACGGGCCGCCGGCCGTGCTCAAGAACGCGCTCGACTTCGTCTATGCCGAGTGGAACCGCAAGCCGGTGACCTTTGTCGGCTATGGCGGCAACGGCGCCGCGCGCTCGATCGAGCTGCTGACCTGCGTGACGCGCGAGCTGCAGATGGTCCCGCTCGAGGCATCGGTCCACATCATGGGGGTGTGGGGCAAGGTGAAGGACGGCGTGTTCGCGGGCGACGACAAGGACCTGCGCTGGACGGGCCATTTGTTCGACGAGCTGCTCTGGTGGGGAAATGCGTTGCGAGCGGCGCGGGCGGCCTGAGATCGTAGCCTCTCCCCTCCCGTGGGTTGAGATGCCGCCACAGGTGTACTATTTAACTGACACACTTGGATAGCTGCAGCGAAGTCCGTATGGGTGGTCGCAACAGCTTTGGAGGGTTTGGAATGGCGACCGAGACTGCAGTGGCCGAACAGGATCTGGTGCTCACCCCGCCCGAGCCGGTGAAAGTGGTCGCGCCCGAAAAGGCCGCGGGACTGGTGCCGGTGGAAGACACCAAGAAGAACGAGCTCGAGAAGCGCGTCGAGGGCTTTATCGACGATCTGGTCGCGCAGGACGTCAACTCGCCCGAATTCGGCAAGCGCGTCGATGCGATCGCGGCGATGGGGCAGAAGGAAATCCGCGACGCGGCGGGCCAGTCGAACCGCTTCCTCGACCGGCCGGTGCGCGCGATGAGCACCGATACCGGCGTCGGCGCCGATCTGCTCCAGCTCCGGAAAACCGTCGAAGAGCTCGATCCCGGCCGCAACGGCAAGCTGATCGGCGGCAATGACGGGTTCCTGTCGAAGCTGTTCGGCGGCTCGCCGCTCAAGCAGTATTTCCGCAAATACCAGTCGTCGCAAAGCCACATCCAGGGCATCCTCAAGAGCCTGTCCAGCGGCAAGGACGAGCTGCTGATGGACAATGCCGCGATCGATACCGAGCGCGCGAACCTGTGGAACGCGATGGGCCGGCTCGAGCAGATGATCTATCTCTCGAAGGCGATGGACACCAAGCTCGAGGACAAGGCCAACGAGCTCGACCACACTGATCCCGCCAAGGCCAAGGCGATCCGCGAGACCGCGCTCTTCTATGTCCGCCAGCGCACGCAGGACCTGCTCACCCAGATGGCAGTCACGGTGCAGGGCTATCTGGCGCTCGATCTGGTCAAGAAGAACAATGTCGAGCTGGTGAAGGGCGTCGACCGCGCCTCGACCACGACGGTTTCGGCGCTGCGCACCGCGGTCACCGTCGCGCAGGCGCTGACCAACCAGAAACTCGTGCTCGACCAGATCACCGCGATCAACACGACCACCGCGGGACTGATCGATTCGACCGGGCAATTGCTCAAGAGCAACACCGCCGCGATCCACGAGCAGGCGGCCAATTCGACGATCCCCGTCGAGACGCTCCAGCGCGCCTTCCAGAACATCTACGACACGATGGACGCTATCGACACCTTCAAGCTCAAGGCGCTCGACAGCATGAAGACCACGGTCAACACGCTGTCGAACGAAGTCGAGAAGTCCAAGGGCTATATCGCCCGCGCCGAGGGCGCCGCGCAGAACCAGGGCGGCGCGGTGAGCGAGACCTTCAAGCTGGAGGCGATGTAAGCCCGTGACCGACGTCGATCGCCTCCGCGCGCGTGCCGACGAGCTGATCGAGCGCTCGCGGGCCCGCGCGCCTGCGACCGCGGCCGACCAGAGGCTGCGCCGCCGGCGAGAGGCCGAGGTGGTCCGGCGGGTCGGCCGGATCGCGATCGCCGACGGCGCGATCCTCGCCGGCGCGATCGTGTTCGCGCTCGCTGTCGCGCCTTTGGGGATCATGGGAGCGATGCTCGTCGCATTGCTGCTGATCGTCGCGACCATCGTCTTCGCGGCCCTGCCCGCGGGGGGCGGCACTCCCGAAATCGAGCAACTGACGCAAGTGCCGCTCAAGGCGTTGCCGCGCACCACCGAGCATTGGCTCGACGCGCAGCGCCCGGCACTGCCTGCGCCGGTGCACGGGCTGGTCGATTCGATCGGCGTGAAGCTGGAGTTTCTCGCGCCGCAGCTGGCCCTGCTCGACGAGCAATCCCCGGCGGCGGGCGAAGTGCGCAAATTGGTCGGCGAGCAGCTCCCCGAGCTGATCAAGGGCTATGCGCGGGTCCCCGAGCCGCTGCGCCGGGTCGAGCGCAACGGACTGACACCCGACCAGCAGCTCGCTCAGGGCCTGCAAGTGATCGACGACGAGATCGCCGAAATGTCCGCCCAGCTCGCGCAGGGCGACCTCGATTTGCTCGCGACGCGCGGACGCTATCTCCAGATCAAATATCAAGGCGACGAGGGCAGCGCCTAGGCCGGATCGACATTGGCACCAGCCGTCACCCCGGACTTGTTCCGGGGTCCACTAAGCCTCGCCGGCTGTCCTCTGGCCTCTTTCCCCAAGACTCGCCTCCCGGTGGACCCCGGAACAAGTCCGGGGTGACGGAGGAAAGGGCAAGCCGCTGCCCTAATCCACACACGCATAGCGCGCGTCGAAGTCGCGCGCGAGTTGGCCGAGGCTCACCGAGCCGAACCGTGCGGTCAATAGTTTCTCCGCCTCGCTCAGTGCATCGGCCAGCGATTCGTTGACGAGCTTCTCGACCAGGCAATGCGTCGGCCCCGCCTCGTTGCCGATCGCGAAGATCTGCGGGCCGCCGACGGCGCGATGGACGTCGAGCAGCGAGATCGCATCGAGATCGCAGGCGAGCACCCAGCCGCCGCCATGCCCCTTTTCCGAGCGGACATAGCCCGCGTCGCGCAGCCCCGCCATCGTGCGGCGCACCACCACTGCATTGGTCCGCAGCATCGTCGCGATCGCGTCCGACGTCATCGGGCCGTCGTGCCGCGCCATGTGGAGCAGCACGTGGAGCATTCGGGAAAGCCGGCTGTCGCGTCGCATTATCCGATCCTTGGTCTCCGCACGGAATTTGGCAAGCAACGCCTTTCATGTTACATTTAATGTTACATGATTCGCCGGAGTGTGGAAATGCGCCGAATGAACGACCCCGATCGCTGGAACGAAATGGCCAAGCACTATGAGGAGACCGCGCATCCCTTCACTGCGCCGTTCGCCGAGGCAGCGCTGGCCCGCATCGCCGTGACGCCGCAGACCCGACTGCTCGACATCGCCACCGGCACCGGCGCGCTCGCGCTGGCGGCGGCGCGGCAGGGCGCGCAGGTGCTCGCGACGGACTTCTCGCCCGGCATGGTGGCGCGCGTGACCGCGCACGGGCTGCCCAATCTGGAGGGCCGGACGATGGACGGCCAGGCGCTCGACTTGCCCGATGCCGCGTTCGACGCAGTATTCTCGGTGTTCGGCGTGATGATGTTCCCCGATTGGCGCAAGGGGCTGGCCGAGATGGCGCGCGTCACTCGTCCGGGCGGGCGCGGCGTGGTCGCGACGTGGCAGAGCCAGGGCGCGGCGACGCATCTGCTGCTCTCGCAAGTCGTCCGCGAACTGTTCCCCGATCGCGAATGGCGGACCGGACTGCCCGAGGGCCTGACCTGGCTCGGCAAATCCGAGACGCTTTCCACGGAGATGATCGCCGCGGGCTTCGACACGCCAGTGATCGAGACGATGACCAGCGACTATCTGCTTCGGATGACCAATCTCGATCCCGAAACCCAGTTCGGCCTGAGCGAGGATTGGGCCGCGCTCGGCCCCGACGAACAGCAGTCGGTGATCGACGAAGTCTATCGCCGCGCGGACGGCAGGGAGGTGCTGCCGGTGCCGTCGACGGCGCTCATCGCCGTGGCCGTCCGTCCCTGAAACGCCTCAGCGCTTGCCGATCGCCTCTCCTGCCCGCTCGGCAAGCCGTTCGACGGCGGCGGCGTGGATTCCGGGCGCCGTAGCGAGCACGCCGAACGCCTGCGCGTCGGGCGTGTTGAAGCCGAGCGGGCGGCCGAATGCGTCGCTCACCGCCGCTCCGGCTTCCTCGGCGAGCAAGACGGCCGCGGCGATGTCCCATTCATTGCCCCAGCGGATCGTCGCGAGCAGATCGGCCTCGCCCGCCGCTACCATCGCGATACGGAGCGCGATCGAATTGGGCTTGGCGACCATCACGAGATCGCCGTCGACCTTCGACAATTGATCTGCCGGCACGCGCGCGCCCGCAAGCTGGTCGCGCTCGGCGACACGCAGGCGCTCGCCGTTGCGGAAGGCGCCCTTGCCGGCTTCGGCGATCCACACTTCCTCCCGCGCCGGCGCGTCGAGCACGCCGATCACCGGCCGACCGCGCTCGACCAATGCGATCGACACCGCCCATCCGTTGCGGCCGCGCAGATAGTCGCGCGTGCCGTCGATCGGATCGACCACCCAGATGCGCTCGGCATCGAGCCGCGCTTCGTTGTCGATCGTCTCTTCGGAAAGCCAGCCGGCGTCGGGAAGCAATTCACTCAACCGGTATCGCAGCATCCCGTCGACTTCGAGATCCACGGCGCACACCGGATTGCCCGGCGATTTCTCCCAGCGGCGGAAATCGGTGTTCCACAATCGAATCGCGAACCGTCCCGCATCGGCGGCGATGTTCGCGACTTCGGCGGCGAGATCGGACTCACTCACCGGCAATCGTCATCCCGTCGATGCGCAACGTCGGCGCGTTGATCCCGTAGCGGAATTCGAGATCGTTGGCGGGAGTCAGCGCAAGGAACATATCCTTGAGATTGCCCGCGATGGTGATCTCGGAAACGGCGCGGGTGATCTCGCCCTTCTCGATCAGGAATCCGGCAGCGCCGCGGCTGTAGTCGCCGGTGACGCCGTTGACGCCCTGCCCGATCAGCTCGGTGACGAGGATGCCGCGATCGATCTCACCGACCAGGGTTTCGGGCGGGATGTTGCCCGGCTGCATGTAGAGATTGCTCGACGCCACACCGGGGGCGCCGGCGCCGCCGCGCGCGGCATGGCCGGTGGGCTCGAGCCCGAGCTGGCGCGCCGAGGCGCTGTCGAGCAGCCAGGTCTCCAGCATGCCCTGGTCGACCAGCTTGATCGGGAGCACCGGCAGCCCCTCGCCGTCGAAGGGGCGCGAGCGCAGCCCGCGCGGGCGATGCGGATCGTCGCAGATCGTCACGCCCTTGGCGAAAACCTGCTTGCCGAGACAATCGAGCAGGAAGCTGGTCTTGCGGGTGATCGCCGATCCGCTGATCGCGCCGAGCAGATGTCCGATGAGCCCCGCCGAGACGCGGCGATCGAACACCACCGGCATCGCACCGCTCGAGACCTTGGCGGGGTTGAGCCGTGCCACCGCGCGCTCGCCGGCCAGCCGCCCGATCGCTTCGGGTGCTTCGAGCATCGACGCGTGGCGGGCGCTGTGATGGGCATGATCGCGCTCCATCGCGCCACCGCTGCCCGCGAGCACACTCGCCGACACGCCGTGGCCGGTCTGCGCATAGGCGCCGGTGAAGCCGTGGCTGGTGGCGATCGCCATCACCGAACGGCTTGCGCTCGCGCCGCCGCCCTCGCTGTTGGTCACGCCGGGAACCGCACGCGCGGCATCCTCGGCAGCCAGAGCGCGGGCCTTCAGCGTTTCGGGAGCTTCGTCGGCCCCATCGTCGAGATCGAGCAGAGGCGGGTTGCCGTGCATCAGCCGCTCCTGCGGCGCGAGCCCGGCCCATTTGTCTTCCGGCGCTTGTCCCGCCATTGCGATCGCACGTTCGACAAGGGCATCGAGCGAGCTGGAACTCAGGTCCGAAGTCGAGACGCTCGCCGAGCGGCGCCCGACGAACACGCGCAGCCCCAGCTCCTCGCTTTCGGAACGCTCGACATCCTCGAGCGCGCCCATCCGCACCGATACCGACAGCGAACGATCCGCGGCGAACACTGCGTCGGAAGCATCGGCACCCCCGGCGCGTGCCCGATCGACGATGTCATGGACGCGCTCGCAGGCTTGGGACTCGGTCAGCATCGCAGCGACTTAGGGAGCCGGCCCGCTGACGTCAAAGAGACACGCTAAAGAGTCTGCCCGACCACGAAGCAGGCGGCGAACATCAGCAGGCCGGCATTGCGGTTCGAACGGAAGCGATGAAGAGCATTGGCGCCGTCGGCCGGGACCAAAGTCGCCACCTGCCAGCCGAGATGCAGCGCCATCGGCAGCAGCGCCGCGAGCGCGAGCGGATCGGGGCGAAGCTGCCAGAAGGCGGCGCCCCACAATGCCAGCGCCAGCGCATAGAAGCCCGCGACACCGCCCCGGACGTGGCTGCCGAGCCGCCGTGCCGAGGACCGCACTCCGACCAGCGCATCGTCCTCGACATCCTGCAATGCATAGATCGTATCGTAGCCGATCACCCAGAAGATGCAGCCGGCGTAGAGCAGGAGCCCCGGCAGCCAGCCCCAATCGGGTGCCTCGGCCCAGCCGACCAGAGCCGCCCAGGAGAATACCAGCCCGAGCCATGCCTGCGGCCACCAGGTGACTCGCTTCATGAAGGGATAGGCGGCGACCAGAATGAGGCTGCCAAGCGCGACTCCCGCGGTGAGCGGAGTCAGCTGGATCAGCACTACCAGTCCGATCAGGCAAAGCGACACCAGCCAAGCCCACGCCGCCTTGAGCGATACCGCGCCGCTGGCGAGCGGACGGCTGGCGGTACGCGCGACCTGCCGGTCGAGATCGCGGTCGACGATGTCGTTGTAGACGCAGCCCGCACCGCGCATCGCGATGCTGCCGAGCAGGAACCACAGGATCAGATCCCAGCGGGCGAGTGCATTTCCCGACAGCGCGACTGCCCAAGCGCCGGGCCAGAACAGCAGCCACCAGCCGATCGGCCGATCGAACCGGGCGAGCAGGGCGTAGGAGCGCACGGTGGCGGGAAGCATCCCGACCAGCCCGCGATGCTCGGTGTCGGGGACGATCTCGGGTGCGGCGGCCATGGCGCAGTCCTTCGCGCTGGCCGGACAAAGATCAAGCGGGCGATTGCGACAATCCTGCATATTGCAGCGACAAAATGCGCGCAGGACTCTCGCATGCTCAATCGCGAGAGGGCGGTGCATACATGCATTTGGCGGCCGACCGCCCCGCGACGGTGGGCGACAGGAACTAACCGGCGGCGCTCTGGGAAACTCCCCTCCCTGAAAAGGGAGGGGTTGGGGGTGGGTGCGAACGAAGCGAGCCCATCGAGATGCGCGGAAAAAAAAGAAAAAGCCGGGCATCGAGCCCGCCCTTTTCTTACCCACCCCTCGCCCCTCCCTGCAGGGAGGGGAACTTCCAAGGGCGCCGCTGGGGTGACGGAGGAAGCGGCCCGGGTTAGGGAGCATCCATGCCCGCAACGCCCGCCTGGCCGCCGCAATCCACGCCGCGCCTGTTCGTCGAGACCGAGCTCGCGCTGGGGCCGCTCCGCATCGAGGGACCGCCCGCGCATTATCTGATCCAGGTGATGCGGATGAAGACCGGCGATCCGGTCAAATTGTTCGACGATCGCACCGGCGAATGGCTCGGCGTCGCGCAGGCAGTGGGCAAGCGCGACCTCCTGCTCGACGTGAGCGGCAAGCTGCGCGAGCGCGAGGGGGTGCCCGATCTCTGGCTGTGCGCCGCGCCGATCAAGAAAGGACGGATCGACTGGGTCGTCGAAAAGGCCTGCGAGTTGGGGGTCGCACGCGTGGCGCCGGTGCTCACGCGCCGCGCGGTGGTCGACAAGCTCAATCTGGATCGGCTGCGCAGCCACATGATCGAGGCCGCCGAGCAATGCGGCCGCACCGCGCTCCCCGAGCTGGTCGAGCCGGTCAAGCTGCCCGCGATGCTGCGCGACTGGCCGACGGATCGCACATTGTTCTTCGCCGATGAGACCGGCGGCGCGCCTGCGCTGGAGGCGATGCGCGCCAATCCCGGCCCCGGCGCGATCCTGATCGGTCCCGAAGGCGGCTTCGATGCCGAGGAACGCGACACGATCCGCGCGCACCCCCAGGCCGTTGGAATCGCGCTCGGCCCACGCATCCTGCGCGCCGAAACCGCCGCGGCTGCAGCCATAAGTCTTTGGATGGGCGCGGCCGGGGATTGGTGACCGAACGGTATGAAATTGCCACTGGCGCGGGTCATCGCACCCGAGTAAAGGCCCGCGGATGAGCACGAAGACCGTTTCGAACAGCAACGCAGCGGTCGTCGAGGACCGTGCTCAGCTGGTGGAATATTTCGCCCGTGGCGAGAAACCCAAGGATCGCTGGCGGATCGGCACCGAGCACGAGAAATTCGTCTACTCGACCAGGGACCATCACGCCCCGAGCTATGACGAGCCCGGCGGCATCCGCGACCTGCTGATGGCGCTGACCGAGTTCGGCTGGAAACCAGTCGAAGAGCGCGGCAAGGTGATCGCGCTAGCCGGCCCGGACGGCACCGTCAGCCTCGAGCCTGCGGGTCAGTTCGAGCTGTCGGGTGCGCCGCTCGACAATCTCCACGAGACCTGTGCCGAGGCAGGCCGGCACCTCAAGCAGGTCAAGGCCGTAGGCGATCGGCTCGGCATCGGTTTCCTCGGCCTCGGCATGTGGCACGACAAGACGCGCGCCGAGCTGCCGATCATGCCCAAGGGCCGCTACAAGATCATGCTCAGCCACATGCCGCGCGTCGGCAGCCTCGGGCTCGACATGATGCTGCGCACTTGCACGATCCAGGTCAATCTGGACTATGCCTCCGAAGCCGACATGGCGAAGAAGTTCCGCGTCGGGCTCGCGCTCCAGCCGCTCGCGACGGCGCTCTTCGCCAACTCGCCCTTCACCGAAGGCAAGCCCAACGGCTTCCTCAGCTTCCGCAGCCATATCTGGTCGGACACCGATCCGGCGCGCACCGGCATGCTGCCCTTCGTGTTCGAGGAAGGCTTCGGATACGAGCGCTACACCGACTACGCGCTCGATGTGCCGATGTACTTCGTCTATCGCGACGGCGAATATATCGACGCCGCCGGGCAGAGCTTCCGCGATTTCCTGAAGGGCGAATTGCCCGCTTATCCCGGCCACAAGCCGACGATCGACGACTGGGCGGATCACCTTTCGACTGCCTTCCCCGAAGTGCGGATGAAGCAGTTCCTCGAGATGCGCGGCGCCGATGGCGGGCGCTGGGGGCGGATCTGCGCGCTGCCGGCGTTCTGGGTCGGATTGCTCTACGACGATGCCGCGCTCGATGCGGCGTGGGAGCTGGTCAAGGGCTGGTCGATGGAGGAGCGCGAGGCGCTCCGTAACGCGGTGCCGAAGCTCGCGCTCGACGCGCCGATCCCCGGCGGCGGTATGCTGCGCGACATCGCCGGCGAAGTGCTCGACATCGCCGCGGCGGGGCTCAATGCCCGCGCCCGGATCAACGCCTCGGGCGACAACGAGAGCGGCTTCCTCGATCCGCTCCGCGAGATCGTTCGCACCGGCAAGGTGCCCGCGCAGGTGCTGCTCGATCGGTTCAACGGCGATTGGGGCGGCGATATCGCCCGGGTCTACGAAGAGGCGAAATTCTAGAGCGTCCCGCTCGAATTCCTCCCCCGCCTGCGCGAGGGAGGAATTCCACGTGTCAGTTGGACGGCGCCAGCTTGGTGTTGAGCACCCAGCCGACATTGTCGTTCTCGTCGGCGACTTCCCACCACAGGCCGTTCTTGTTGCCGGTAGGATAGACAATGGCGCCGGCAGGCAGCGTCCGGAGGACCCGGGCGGAAGCCGAGGCGGATGCGCGCAGCGCGACGGGTGCCTGCGCGGTAAAGGTCTTGGTCGGCGTCGCGCCGGCCGTGCCTTCGTCGCCGTCGCGCACGAGGCCGAGACCCGTGACCATCCGGCTATACGCTTGGATGAACGAGAGCGTGACGATGCGGCCGATATCGGTGTTGTCATAGCCGCCGCCGACGGCACCGCCGATCGCGAGGAAGCCGCCGCCGCCGAACGACAGATTGTTCTTGGCGGCATAGCCCTCTTCGACGGCGACCGTCTCGGTCGTGCGAACGTTGGTCAGCGAAAGCTGGGTGTTGGCTTCCATCTTCTTGCTCTTGATGCCGCCGAGCAGGCCGCCGACGCGCCCGCCGACCAGCCCGCCGATGCCGGCGGCAGCGCCGCTGCCGCTGACGTTGCTGTTCGCGCTCTGAATCTCGGCGACGAGCACATAATCGGCCGCCTTGATCTGGCCCTGGCCGACATTGGAGCCGCGCTGCATGCCGAGGCCCGCGCCGATGTTGCGCTCACGCGTCGCGGCATTGAGGCCGGTGCCGCGATCGACGATGTTGAAGCAGCCCGAACGCTGGACGAGCACGCGCAGCAGCTTCTGCGGCGGCGCCAGCTGATTCTGCGTCCAATAGCTGGGATCGTCGCCGTCCATGATCGCGACGGTGCCCAGCTTACGCGTGCAACGCGGCACGTCGGACACGGCCGCTTCCTGCATCTTCTGTCCCTTGGACGCGCGGGCGCCCTGCGCGGCGGCCGGCGTCACTGCCAGAGCCGCGGTTGCCACTGAAACCGCGAACAACAACGCTTTCATCGGATTCCCCCTATACTCGTGATCAAATGCCCAAGACTTCGCATATGTGCGAAATGACACGAAGGCTAGTCCCGCGCGACAAGTTGACGACTATTCGCAGCGTTCAACGCCGGCCGATGATCCGGTCGAACAGGCGCGGCACCGGCGCGTTGCGCGCCATCCACGCCGAATATTCCTGATAGGCGGGATCGCTGCCGAGGTGGCGCTCCTCGGTCCGTGCGCGCCAGTAATAGACGCCGCTGACGCAGGCCATCACCGCGGCATTGCGGACCGCGTCGTGCCAGTTGGTGGTGGCGAGGAACGGCATGGTCGATAGCCACCAGAACAGGTTCTTCGAGAGATAAGCCGGATGCCGCGTCCAGGCATAGGGGCCGTGGGTGAGGACGCCGCGATGCGTGAGGTTCGAGAAGCGGATCCCGAAGGCGATCGTCGCCCAGGCATAGATCGCGGTCAGGACCACCAGCACCGCACCGAGCACCGGCAACAGCCACGGATAGTTGCCCAGCCAGTACGACCAGTCGGCAGTGCCCTGATGATAATCGAGCGGCCCTCCCTCGCCCATCAGCAGGAAGGGCGGATAGCAGATCAGCGCCGCGGTCCAGCCGGCGGCATAGGGATTGGCCGTGCGGATATGCGCGTCGAGCGGGCGGAAAGTGAGGATGTACCCCGCGGTGGCGAACGCCACGTCGATCACGAACATGAAGGTGACGCAGTACATTGCCAGCGCCACCGGATCGCCCAGCACGCCCATCGGATCGATCGACACGAATTCGGCGAAGCCCGGCGGGACGATCGCGACCATGAAGGCGAGGAAGAACGCCTTCACAGCCCAACTGCGCAGATGGTTGAAGATCGCCTCGCGGTCCCAGCCCTCCACGCCCATCGCCCAGGCGCCGAGCGACCAGGCGCCGTCGCGCGGCTCGGTCAGCTTCCGGTCGAGCCACAGCACATAGGGTATCGACAGCACGAACAACGCCGGCGCCACCGCGACGAAGCACGACATTGCGAAGGGATAGTTCGCATAGCGCGTCTCCCCCCACACGCGGCTCAGCACATAGATTGCGGCGATCGCGCCCCAGGTCAGCCACAGCCCGGTAAGCTTGGTCACCGAAATGTCGATGGTCTCGCGCCACGGACGCTCGAGGCTCCAGTCGATGCCGGTGGAGGGATTGCGATGGACCTTGTCGACCGCGAGGGACCAGATCACCATCGGCATCGCGCAGGCAGCCACGTTGACCAGAGCCGAAAACGGCCCGTCGAGCCTGAAGACATGCGCGACGACCACCCAGGCCGTCATTCCCGCCAGCCCGACAAGGCCGACGGCACCGCTCACTGCCGAGCGCGGACGCGGATCGGCCTTGGCGCGCGCGGCGAGTGCGGGATCGTGATACATGGCCGAAACATCTAGGCCGCAATGGTTAGGGAGCGGTGAAGGATGCGGCGGGCCCGTACGCCCCTTTACCGCCTGTGATTTCCAGTCCTAAGTGCCACCATCCCCTCCGATGAGGTCGCCAACAATGCATCGTGCGCTGCCGTTCGCCGCTCTTCTTCTCGCCACCACCGCCCCCGCCATCGCGCAGAATTCCGCACCCCAGCCGGTGCCGATCGTCGACACGATCCCCGAAGCGCGCGACATGGCCTATCCGGGCACGATGCTGCTCGACATCGACGCGACCGATACCCAGCGCGGCATCTTCCGTGTCAAGCAGACCATTCCCGTGGCGAAGAGCGGCCATATGGTGCTGCTCTATCCCAAATGGCTTCAGGGCAAGCACGGCCCGCGCGGCGAGATCGAGAAGCTGACCGGCCTGCAGATCCGCGCCAATGGCAAGCCGGTCGCCTGGAAGCGCGATCCCGTCGACGTCTTCGCCTTCCATATCGACGTGCCCGCCGGCGCGAAGAAGCTCGATCTCGAATTCCAGTTCGCCTCGGCCACGTCGGGCGATCAGGGCCGCATCGTCATGACGCCCGCGATGATGAGCCTCCAGTTCAATTCGATGAGCCTCTATCCGGCGGGCTATTTCGTGCGCCGCATCCCGGTGCAGGCCAGGGTCAAATATCCCGATGGCTGGTCCGCCGCCTCGGGCCTGCCTTCGAAGGCCACCGGATCGACCTACGCCTACGAGAAGACCAATTACGAAGTGCTGGTCGATTCGCCGGTGCTCGCGGGCCGCTATTACCGCCCGATCGAACTCAGCCCGCGGGTGACGCTCGACGTCTTCGCCGACAGCCCGGAGGAACTCGAGGCCAAGCCCGAGCAGATCGACGCGCACAAGCGCCTCGTCGATCAGGCGGTCAAGACGATGGGGTCGCAGCAATACGACCATTATCACTTCCTGCTCTCGATCAGCGACGAGCTCGGCGGAATCGGCCTCGAGCATCACCGCAGTTCCGAGAACGGCGTGAAGCCGGGCTATTTCATCAAGTGGGACGACAATCCCACCGGTCGCAACCTGCTGCCGCACGAATATACGCATAGCTGGGACGGCAAATATCGCCGCGGCGCCGATCTCTGGGCGCCCGATTACCGCACGCCGACCCGGGGCTCGCTGCTGTGGGTCTATGAGGGCCAGACCCAGTTCTGGGGCTATGTCTTCCAGGCGCGCTCGGGGCTGGTGACGAAGGAGAACACGCTCGAATCCTATGCGTCGATCATGGCCAGCCTCGACAATCGTCCCGCCCGCACCTGGCGCCCAATGGCCGACACCACCAACGATCCGGTGATCACGCCGCGCGCGCCCAAGGGCTGGGTGAGCTGGCAGCGCTCCGAAGATTATTACAACGAGGGCCTGCTGATCTGGATGGAAGTCGATTCGATCCTGCGCGAGCAATCGAAGGGCACGAAGTCGATCGACGACTTCGCCCGCGCCTTCTTCCAGGGCCGCGACGGCGATTATGGCGAAGTGACCTACACTTTCGACGACGTCGTCCGCACGCTGAGCGCGATCCAGCCCTATGACTGGCGCACGTTGCTCGATCAGCGCGTGAACCAGGTGTCCGAGCGCGCGCCGCTCGCCGGCTTCGAGCGCAACGGCTACAAGCTCGTCTATACCGAGGAGCCCAACAAGGCGCCGCCCAAGACCAGCGTCGACCTCGCTTACTCGCTCGGACTGACGCTCGGCGCCAAGGGCATCAGCAGCGTCGCGTGGGACAGCCCCGCTTTCGATGCGGGCATCGATCTGGGCGACGAGATCATCGCGGTGAACGGACGCGCCTATACCGGCGACCGGCTCAAGCAGGCAGTGAAGGATGCCAAGGGCACGAAGGACCCGATCAAGCTGCTCCTGAAGAGCGGCGATCGCTACCGTGAAGTCGCCATCGACTATCATGACGGGCTTCGCTATCCGCACCTCGTGAAGACGGCCACGGGAGAGGCTGGCCTCGACAAGCTGCTGCAGCCCCGCTGAGACGGGGCGCGGCGCCAACCAAGCAAGGTCCGAAATGCGTATCGACTTGATTCCGGTGGGCGAGAACCCGCCGCACAACCTCAACGTCATCATCGAAGTCCCGACCGGCGGCGAGCCGGTAAAATATGAGTTCGACAAGGCCAGCGGCGCGCTGTTCGTCGATCGGATCCTGCACACGCCGATGCGTTATCCGGCGAATTACGGCTTCGTGCCGCACACCCTCTCGCCCGACGGCGATCCGCTCGACGCGCTGGTGATCGCACGCTCGCCGTTCGTGCCGGGCTGCGTCGTCCGCGCCCGCCCGATCGCAGTGCTCAACCTCGAGGACGAGGCCGGCGGCGACGAGAAACTGGTCTGCGTGCCCGACGACAAGACCTTCCCCTATTATTCGGACATCGAGGAAAAGGACGATCTGCCCAGCATCGTGATGGAGCAGATCGAGCACTTCTTCACGCACTACAAGGACCTCGAGAAGAAGAAATGGGTGCGCGTCGGCACCTGGGGCGGCGCCGAGGATGCGCGCCGGATTACCATCGAGGCGATCGAGCGCTACAACACCAGCAAGACGGCAGCGGCGGAATCGGTCGACGCGACCGGCGTCGACACGCCGCAGGGCTGAAGCGCCCTCTCCCCCGTCGGGGGAAGTGGCGAAAGGCCATGGAGGGGCGGCGATGGCACGAAGGAATTCCGCGCAAGGCAAGGCGATCGGCAATCTGATCGCCCCGCCGCGTTTCCTGCTGTTCCTCGCCGCCACTGCCGTGGCGTCCTTCTTCGCAATCCCCGCGCTGGGACTGCGCGACGGCGTGATGGTCGGGTTCGACGCCGGCGCCGCGATCTTCCTCCTGTCCGTGCTGCCGCTGCTCGGCCATCGCTCGGACGACATGCGCCGCTCGGCGAGCCGCAACGACGCCAACCGGCTGCTATTGCTGTTCCTCACGCTCGCGGTGAGCCTCGTCGTCCTCGTCGCGGTCGCCAGCGAATTGATGCAGGGGGAAACGCCGGACATGCGGGCGATCGCGCTGATCATCGGCACGCTGGTGCTTTGCTGGGTGTTCAGCAACACCGTCTACACGCTGCATTATGCCCATCTCTATTCCCGTCCCCGCCACGGCGGCGACGCCGCGGGCCTCGAATTTCCGGGAACGCCCGAGCCCGATTATTGGGACTTCGTCTATTTCGCCTTCTGCCTGGGCATGACCTTCCAGACCAGCGACGTCAGCGTCACCGACCGCGGCATCCGCAAGGTGGTGACCCTGCACTGCCTCGCCGCGTTCGTGTTCAATCTCGGCATCGTCGCGTTCACGATCAACGTGCTGGGGGGATGAGGGCGATGGGCGAGGGGTTCGCTAAGGCGGGCTAGCGGATCTTCCGATCCTCCCCGGCACGGGGAGGATCAACGGTGGCCGCATCCGCGGCGACTGCAGGCTTCACCCGCGCCTTTCGATGTCTCCGCATCAACCCTTGCAATGTAGGATTTCACCTGCTGCGTTGGCGCCGCTGGAAGAAGTTCCGCCGCTCTTTGACAGGTCCGCAACCCCGCTCCGCTTCGCGAAAGAATATTGCGAGATGCGCATCGTTTCCGCCAAAAGAGTCAACTTAACGCCCGACGCCGCCCTAGGTTGAGGACTCATATCGTCGTCACCTCGGCCTTGAGCCGGGGCGCCTTCAGGCCGGGCAGGAGAAGCGGGATCCCGGCTCAAGCCTGTCCTGGGCGCCTGCCTTGCAGGCAGTCGAAGGAGCCGGGATGACTGAAATTTATCAGCAGCTTGTATGGGTTCTCAACCTAGCTTTTCTTCGGTTTCTTCTTCGGCGCCCTCTGCCCGGCTGCGATCCCTAGCGCTGCCCATTCGCGAAGCGCATCGGCATCGTCATAGGCGTCGCTGGGCGCGCGGCGGTAGTTCATCGTGTCGGACATGCCGGTCGAGAAGGTGACGCTGAAGCGTTCGCTATATCCCGCCTCGTCCCAGATCGCATTGCTCTCCTCGTCGGCCTTGAACCAGAGTTCGCCGTCGTGGACGATCGCGAAAATGGTGCCATCGAGATAGAGCGTCGCACCGCCCATCATCCGGCGCATCGTCACCGTGCCGACCGGTTCGAGCGCCTCGGTCACCCAGGCGACAAGACCTTCGTCAACCGCCATCACTGCACCGCCAGCTTGAGACCGGCGGGGCACGCGACCACCCCAGGGACCAGCCAGATCCAGGCCATCTTCTATCTCCCCGCGAGCTTCACCAGCGCATCGCCCGCAACGCGCTGGACGCGCCATTCGTCCATGCCGACCGCGCCCATCGCACGGTAGAAATTGATCGCCGGCTCGTTCCAGTCGAGCACGGCCCATTCGAACCGCCCGCAACCGCGATCGAGCGCGATCCCCGCGAGGTGCCGCAGCAACGCGGTACCCACGCCCGCCCCGCGCGCGGCCGGCGTGACGTACAGGTCCTCCAGATAGATGCCCGGCCGCCCGGTCCAGGTCGAGAAATTCTGGAAGAACAAGGCAAAGCCCATGGGCGCCCCTTCGCGCTCGGCGATCACTGCTTCGGCCGCGGGGCGCTCGCCGAACAAGGCGCGCTCGAGCATGTCCTCGGTCGCCAGAACCGCCTCGGGCTCGCGCTCGAATTCGGCGAGCTCGCGCACGAGGCGCAGGATCAGCGATACGTCTTCGGGAGTGGCGGGACGGATTCGGGTCATGAAAGAGCAGCCTCTGCTTCGGGAGCGGCGCCGTGGCCGCGTTGCCTGCGCGCCGCGAGCAGACAGCCCGCGACGATCAATATCGTGCCACCCACGGTGGCGATGGTGACCTTCTCGCCGAACATCCACCAGCCCATCAGCGAAGCCCAGATGAACGCGGTATATTCAACCGGAAGCAAAACCTGCGCCTCGGCACGGGCATAGGCCCAGGAAAGCAGCAGCAGCGATATGATCGCGAGCAATGCGGCCACGCCGATCCCCGGCCAATGCTGTGCCGCCGGCACCGCCAGCCACCACGGCGCCGCCAGCGCGAGCAGCCCGAGCACGAACAGATTCTGGAAGAAGGCGATCTCGAGCGGCTTGGCCAACTGCGCCTGGTGCCGCGCGACGACGAGGTTCATCGCATAGACCACCGCTGAGAAAAGCACCGCGCCCATGCCGACAAGTGTCTCATGACTATGCGTGCCGCCGATCCGCCCGGCCACGACCACCGCCACGCCGGCGAGCCCGAGCAGCGAGCCCCACACCGATTGCGCGCCGATCCGCTCGTGCAGGAAGACCGCGGCGAGCCCGAGCGCGATCAGCGGCGCGATGAACGACAAGGCGATCGCTTCGGCAAGCGGCACCCGGACGATGCCCCAGAAGAACGAGATCGCCATTGCCGCGACGAGGACGCTGCGCGCGAAGTGCACCTTCATCGTCCCGCGGCTCGGCAATTTCGGTCGCGTGAAGGCATAGACCATGCCGGTCAGCAGCACCGCGATGCCGAGCCGCCAGACCAAAGTATTGTACGCGCCGATCTCGATCGACACGGCCTTCATCACCGCGTCCATGATCGAATAGAACGCTATTCCGGCCGACGCCGCACCCAGAGCAACAGTGGCAGGAACCCGCATGCTGCGCGCATAGCGGGCGCACGCGGCCGCGTCACGGCCTGTCTAGCGGAGCCGCATCTCGTCGCCGGTCAGATGGACCGATCGCAGCTTCCGCAAATAGGACTGGCCGAGCAGCGAAACGTCGAGATCCTCGATCACTGCCGCGTGCACGTCGCGCACGCGCTTGCCGTCGAGGACGATGTCGTCGATCATGACGTGCTGGCCATAGGCATCGCCCGAGGCGCCCCGCGCCACCACTACGAACTGCTCGGGATCGAACCTGACCTTGGCGCGCCGCGCGTCATCGAGCGTGAGCGCGACCATGTCTGCACCGGTGTCGACGACGAATTTGACCATCTCGCCGTCCACTTCGGCGAAGGCGAAGAAATGCCCGTTATTGTCGGAGTGGATCACGGTCTCCACCGGCACGTCGGCGGGCTCGGCCGCAACCGCCGCGACGGCAGGTGCCGGGGCGCGCTTCATCGGCGCCATCACGCCGATGACGCCCCCAATCGCGATGACCGAGATGAATGCCCAGCGCATGTCGGCGCGCAGACTAATCGACGCGCCTTACCGGACGGCTAACGCCTATTCCGCAGCCTGCGCGGCGGCGCTCTCCGCGGCTTCGATCTCGGCCGCCTTGGCTTCGACCAGCTGCACGATGTGCGCGATCATGTCGGCGTCCTGGACATGGTGATCGGTGACGCCCGACAGATAGACCATGTGCTTGCCGTTGCCGCCGCCGGTGATGCCGATATCGGTCTCGCGGGCCTCGCCGGGGCCGTTGACGACGCAGCCGAGCACCGAGAGCGACATCGGCGTGCGGATGTGTTGGAGCCGCTCCTCCAATGCCTGGACGGTGCGGATCACGTCGAAGCCCTGCCGCGCGCAACTCGGGCAGCTCACCACGCGCACGCCGCGATTGCGGATGCCCAGCGCCTTGAGGATCTCGAAGCCGACGCGGACTTCCTCCTCCGGTTCCGCCGACAAGGACACGCGGATCGTGTCGCCGATCCCGTACCAGAGCAGGGAGCCGATCCCGATCGACGACTTGACCGTCCCGCCGACGAACCCGCCCGCCTCGGTGATGCCGAGATGCAGCGGGCAATCGACCTGATCGGCGAGCTGCTGATAGGCAGCGACCGCGAGGAACAGGTCGCTCGCCTTCACCGCCACCTTGAACTCGTGGAAATCGCGGTCCTGGAGCAATTTGATGTGATCGAGCGCGGACTCGACCAACGCCTCCGGGCACGGCTCGCCATATTTTTCGAGCAGGTCCTTTTCGAGGCTGCCCGCATTGACTCCGATCCGGATCGCGCAGCCATTGGCCCTGGCGGCGTTGACCACTTCGTTGACGCGATCGGCCGAGCCGATGTTGCCGGGATTGATCCGCAGGCAGGCGGCGCCGGCATCAGCGGCCTCGAGCGCGCGTTTGTAGTGGAAATGGATGTCGGCGACGATCGGCACGCGCGCGGCGCGAACGATCTGCTTGAGCGCCGCGGTGCTCTCCACATCGGGACACGAGACGCGGATGATGTCGACTCCGGCATCCTCGCAGCGGCGGATCTGATCGATCGTCGCCTTCGGATCGCTCGTCGGGGTGTTGGTCATCGTCTGCACCGTCACCGGCGCGTCGCCGCCCACGGGGACGTTGCCCACCATGATCTGGCGGCTGGGACGGCGGACGATATCGCGCCAGGGGCGGACGGACATGGACTTCCTTGCTAACGCTTTGCTTACTCGGGTCGCATATAGCCCTCCATGCCCCGCCGCGAAAGGCGCGAGTGCCCAAGGACAAGGCTTTGACAGCGCCGAGCGCGACCACCGAGATACCACGGAGCCAGCGCCATTACGGCATGGACTGGCTGCGCATCGCCGCGTTCGGCCTGCTGATCGTCTATCACGTCGCGATGGTGTTCGCGCCCTGGGCATGGGTGATCAAGACCAGCCACAGCTATCCGCAGCTGATCGCGCCGATGGCGCTGCTGACGCCGTGGCGGCTGCCCTTGCTGTTCGCGGTATCGGGCTATGCCTCGCGCAAGTTGTTCGATCGTTCGGGCGACGCGCCGGGCTTCGCCCGCGCGCGCGTGGTGCGGCTGCTGGTGCCGTTGGCGTTCGGCATGGCGGCAGTCGTCCCGGTCGAGATGTGGGTGCGGGTGCTGGAAACGGGCTATCCGCACGGCTATCTGCGCTTCTGGGCCGTGGATTATTGGCGCGCCGGCAGCTTTTACGGCCGCGAATTTCCGAGCTGGGAGCATCTCTGGTTCGTCGCCTATCTCGCCGCATACAGCCTGTTGCTCGCGGGCGCGCTGACATGGCGCGGATCGTGGGTGCTGACCGCGCTCGCGGGCGCTGCGGAGTGGCTCACCCAGGGATGGCGGCTGTTCTGGGTTCCGGTCGCCGCATTGGTCACCTTGCGGATCGGCCTGTTGTTCGTCGTGCCCGAGCGACAGGGGCTGGTGTCCGACTGGGGCGGCCACAGCCAGTATCTGCCGCTGTTCCTGTTCGGCTTCGCGCTGGCCGGCGCACCGCAATTGTGGCACGCGGTCTCCCGTATCTGGAAAGCCGCGACGGCCCTGGCCGCGATCGCCGGCGCGGCGGTGGTCGCGATCGAAGTCGCCTATCCCGGCACCGCCATCCCGCCACACGCGCTGATGGCGCTCGATCGCGCCGCGCGCGTGGCGATGGCGTGGAGCATGATCCTCGCGCTGTTCCACGTCGCCGAGACGTGGTGGAACCACGATCACGCCTGGCGCAAGCCGCTCGCAGAGGCGGTGTTCCCCTTCTACATCGTCCACCATCCGGCGATCGTGCTGTTCGCCTGGTACAGCCTGCCGCTGGACCTCAACCCGTTCGCCGAATTCGCACTGCTGCTCGCGGGCACGGCGGCCGTCTGCTTCGCCACCTATGCGATCGGCCGCCGCATCGGCTGGCTGCGGCCGCTGATCGGCCTCAGGTCAAAGCCCGCCGCGATAGCGCCGGCTGCCGCGCAGCGTCGCGCCGCTCTCCAGCGTGAGGGTGAAATCGCCGCTCTTGTCGGTCTCGATGCTGCGTACCGCGGCGCGGCGGACGATGCGGCCGCGATGGATCCGTACGAAGCCCGGGCCTAGCCGTTCGGCCAGCGCCGCCAATGTCGAGCGGTGGAGCAATGTTCGCCCTCCCCACACGATCTCGACATAATTGCCCGCTGCCGACGCCGATTCGATCGCCTCGGCCGGAACGCGGTGCGTGACGCTGCCATCCGCCACCAGCAGCACGTCGCTCTCAGGGGAGGTAACCAGCGTGGGCCGTGCGAGCAACCACTGCGCAAAAGCAAGGAACAACGCCGCCAGCAGATAGGTGGCGGCGTCCTTGCGATATTCGTAGAGCAGAGTCATCGGCCACGACCCGAAGTCGTAGCGCTCGCCACCGGCGGCGTAGACGAACATGCGCAAGGCGACCATCGCCAGAACATGCACGAGCGACACCGGCACCGTCGCGAGCGCATGGAGCAACACCGCGACCGGCCACGAAAAGCGCGGCGGGCGCACACGCGCCACCAGCCAGCCGAGCACCGGCATCAGCGCCAGCCACACGACGACACTGGTCAGCTGCCACGTCCAGACATGCGCCCGGCTCTCGGCCACGCCGAGCTTGGCCATGTCCTCGACCGTCGATTCGACATTGGCGATCGACTGGACGACGAGGAAGCCGATCAGCCCCAAAGCAAGCCACAGCAGCCGGCGGCGGCGAAGGCCTTCGCCGCTCGTCACGCCTTCGCCGCCGTTCGTCCCTGCCCCGATTTCGCCCATCCCAGCCCGTCCGCCGCTTCTCCCTTCTCGATACCGGGCCGCATCGCGCGCCGCTAGCCGATTGCGCACCGACATCGGGAGGCATGGAATGGAACGGCATTACGGGATGGACTGGCTGCGGATCGGCGCGTTCGCGCTGCTGATCCTCTATCATATCGGCATGTTCTTCGTGCCATGGGACTGGCACGTGAAGACCGCGGAGCCCCTTCGCTGGGTGCAGCTGCCGATGCTCGCGACCAACGCGTGGCGGCTGCCGCTTCTGTTCACGGTCTCGGGTTTCGCAACCGCCGCGGTGCTGGGCAAGTCGACGGGATCGGGAAGCTTCCTGCGCGACCGTACCGCGCGGCTCATCGTGCCCACGATCTTCGCGGCGCTGCTGATCATCCCGCCCCAGCCCTGGATCGAGCTGGTGACGCAGCACGGTTACGCCGCGAGCCTCGCGCATTTCTGGGCGTATGATTATTTCCGCTTCGGCACGCTCGACGGGATCGTGCTGCCGACGTGGCAGCATCTGTGGTTCGTCGTGTACCTCTGGGCCTATACGCTCGCGCTCGTCGCGATCCTGACGCTCACGCCGGGCGCGGCGCGGGCGAGCTTCGCGCGCTTCGCCGACGATCTGCTGAGCGGCCCCGGATTGCTGGTCGTCCCGCTCGCCTGGCTGGCGGTGCACATGACGATCGGCGGGCCGAACGCGGAGCCGACCCACGCGCTGGTCGGCGACTGGACGGCGCATCGCATGTATTTCCCGGCCTTCGCCTTCGGCTTCTTCCTCGCCGATGCGCCGCGCACCTGGGCGGCGATCCGGCGCTCGTGGCGGGTCGCCGGCCTGCTCGCGATCCTGGGTTATGGCGTGGTCGCGAGCATCCTGCTGGTGTGGATGGCGGGCATGGTGCCCGACACCGAACTCCGGCTGCCCTTCGCGGCGGGAAGGCTGACGATGGGCTGGTGCGCGATCGTCGCGCTGATCGGCCTCGCCGACCGCTTCTGGAACCGCGACCATCCCTGGCGGCGGACGCTCACCGAAGCGGTATTCCCCTTCTACATCATCCACCAGACCGTCATCGTGGTAACGGGCTGGTACCTGCTGCGCTTCGCGCTTCCGGCAGGAGCCGAGTTCGTCGCTTTGCTCGCCGCAACCGTTGCGGGCTGCTGGCTGTTCTATCTCGGCGGCCGCGAGATCGGCTGGCTGCGCCCGCTCATCGGCCTCCGCCCGCTGGCGCGGCGTCCGCGATCTGCTACGGAAGCGGCATCGCTTTCGGGAGTGCCGTGAATGCGCCTCTTGCCTCTCTTGCTCGGAGCCCTTCTCATGCCGCTGGCTGCCCAAGGCCAAACCCCGCAAAAGCCCAAATGGACGCTCGTCATCCATGGCGGCGCCGGGATTATCGAGAAGGGCCGGGTAACTCCCGAGCAGGAGGCCGGCATTGCCGCCGGCCTCAATGCCGCGCTTGATGCGGGATCGAAGGTACTCGCGGGCGGAGGCAGCTCGCTCGACGCGGTGCAGGCGGCAGTGCAGGTGCTCGAGGACGATCCGCACTTCAATGCCGGCCGCGGCGCGGTCTTCACCTGGGACGGGCGCAACGAACTCGACTCCGCGATCATGGATGGCCGCGACCGCGCCGCGGGCTCGGTCGCGGGCGTCACCACTACCCGCCATCCGGTCGCGGCCGCGCGCGCAGTCATGGAAAAGAGCCCGCACGTCATGCTCTCGGGCGCCGGTGCCGATCAGTTCGCGCGCGAACAGGGGCTCGAGCAGGTAGACAATAGCTGGTTCGGTACGCCCGAGCGCCGCAAGCAGCTCGACAAGATGAAGACCAACGACAAGCTCGGCTGGTTCGACGTCGACTTGAAATACGGCACCGTCGGCGCGGTCGCGATGGATGCGGAGGGCCATGTCGCCGCCGCAACCTCGACCGGAGGGCTCACCGGCAAGCGCTGGGGCCGCATCGGCGACGCCCCGATCATCGGCGCGGGCACTTATGCCGACGACCGTGCCTGCGCCGTCTCGGCAACGGGTGCCGGCGAATTCTTCATCCGCGAAGGCGTCACCCACGAGATCTGCGCCCGCGTGCGCTTCAAGGGCGAGACGCTGCAACAGGCGGCCGAGACGGTGATGGCCGAGGTCAAGGCGCTGGGCGGCAGCGGCGGCGTGATCCTCACGGGCCCGAACGGCGAAATGGCGTGGACCTTCAACACGCCCGGCATGTATCGCGGCCGCGCTTCCTCCAGCGGCGACCGGCTGGTCGCATTCTATGGTGACGACAAGTGAAGCGACTCTTGATCCTGCTCGCCGCGCTGCTCGGTTTCGGCGCGGCGGCTTCGCCCGCCGCCGCGTATTGGGAATATGGCCACGAGACCGTCGCCGCGATCGCATATCGCAACGTGACCCCGGCGGTGCGCATCGAAATCCGCGAATTGCTCAGGCATCAGGCGCTGCTCGAGACGCCCACTTGCCCCGCGCGGACGATCGAGGAAGCCAGCATCTGGGCCGATTGCATCAAGGAGCTCGGGCCACGCTTCAGCTACGCGTATAACTGGCACTATCAGAACGTGAACATCTGCAAGGATTTCACGCTCAAAGGCAATTGCCCCGACGGCAATTGCGTCTCCGCGCAGATCGAGCGCGCAGTGAAGCTGCTCAAGGACCGCAAGGTGCCGGTGCGCGAACGCGTGATGGCGCTGGCGTTCCTCGTCCATTTCGTCGGCGATCTCCACCAGCCGCTCCATGCCGGCGACCGCGGCGATCTCGGCGGCAATCGCGCTAAATCGACCTATGGCATCTATTCGACCGACCGGCTCAATCTCCACAGCATCTGGGACGGGCTGCTCGCCGAACGCGCCATCTCCACCCCGCCCTCGTTGATCCGGGTCTATTCGCCCGACGAGCGCGCGGCTGTGAACGGGGGAACGGTCGAGGACTGGAGCCGCGACAGCTGGCAGATCGCCCGCGACGTCGCTTATGCCAGTGCCTATGGCGACCCGTGCGGCCCGGTCCCCGAACGCGCGAAGCTCGACGAAGCGACCATCGAGAAGCTGATCGAACCCGCGCGCCGGCAATTGGTCAAAGGCGGGCTGAGGCTCGCCCGGCTGCTCGACGAGGCCTTGGGCTAACCTGAAAAGCTTCCCCTAGGGGGCTCAAGTTAGGCCGTGAACAATAAGCGCTGCAAACATGCAGGTGAGGTTGCGGCCTAAGGTCACGGACGAGCGCAGCTGTGCGATCGAGCCGGATGCAGAGGTCGAAAGGTGCATGCATCTTAGGATCTCGGGAATCCGCCATTTCGGAATAATTCGGATGCGCTCAGGTCACGTCTCTATAAACTGCAAATGTCTCCACTGGCTAAACAAGAGGTGATCGCTGCCTGCTCAAAGCTGACATTGTATTCCCTGAGAGAACACATAATTTAGATAGTCATAGTAAGCCGCGTTGGATATCAGTGCTTCATTGTGCAAAAGCTGATATTCGTTCTCGATTGTGTTTTTAGTGTCTTCGTACTGATAGGTGCATTCACGCATAGCGTACTCCCCCCCTCCAGGCGCCATAATACGCTGGCATTGCAGCCAAGCTTCGTACGCATCTCCCAACTTCGTATAGTAATTATAATCATTCTCAGCGCTCTGCGCTGCCTGGGCGATGCCCCAGAGTCTTTGCAATTCGGTGCACTCGTAGGTGTCGGCACTGGCTGCGCCTGACAGACCAAAACATGCAACCAGAGTGAGGAGAGTCTTGCAAAGGTTACGCATAGATTTCCCCGCAAATTGAACCGAGTTCTTCGGTGTCTCACGATTCTTATGACTTGGCAACACGGATGACTATCCCGTCTATGCCCGCTTTGGCAGTTACCGAGGCGTGCCCAAAGTACTCGAGCGAACTATCTTTGTGCTAGTCCTTCTCACCCCAGCGCCAACGCCAGCCGCCGTCGGTCTTGAGCCAGCACGCCCACAGAAAGCCGCCGAACAGCGGAATGAACAGCAAATGGTAGAGCGCGCTGCGATGCTCGGCGAGCCTGGCGATTCCGCCGGCGACCAGCAGCATTCCCAAGGTCAGCAGCCAGCCCTGCCAGGTCGCGGGGACCACGCCCCAGCCATAGCGCTTCTGCGCGAACCAATAGCCCGGGCGGACGCGATACCAGTCGCGGAAGCGCGCAAGCTTCATAGCAGCACCATGCCGATGGCGAGCGCCAGGGCGAAAGCGGCGACAAGCAGAGGAATCCGCCTGTGGCTGGAATGGGCGGTCATGAACATCACCGGATCTTTCCTTTCGAATCGTCGCTGGCCACCGGTACCGACAGGCGCCACACCGTGATCGTGTACAACAGCGTCGCCGAGACGATCAGCGCGGCCCATATCAGCCAGAACCGCGGATACCACTCGACGAGCAGTGCGAGACCGACGATACCCAGCGCGTAGATTGCCGAGATGAGCCAACCCATCGGGCCGGTGGGGCTGATGTTCGTGAACAGCCCCGACCCCCGCCGCACGAACCACGCGTCCTCGGATCCCTCCGGCATCTCACTCCTCCTTCGCCTTGGGCGGTCTGCCGCGCTTCGCACGCACCGGGTCCGCCAGCTTCACGCCCCGCCTGCCCAGCGCCTCGCGCAACAGGCATTCGACCTGCGCGTTGATGCTCCTCAGATCGTTCGCCGCCGAGCGCTCGATCGCCGCGTAGAGCGCGGGATCGAGGCGCAAGGGAAAGGCCTTTTTGGGTGGGGCCGACACGCGTATTTCCTTACTGGTACAGCGAGCCCGCATTGACGATGGGCTGGGTGTCGCGTTCGCCGCACAGCACCACCATCAGGTTCGACACCATCGCCGCGCGGCGCTCGTCGTCGAGCTCGACGACGTTCTTTGCCGAGAGCTGGTCGAGCGCCATCTCGACCATGCCCACCGCGCCCTCGACGAGCGTCTGCCGCGCCGCGACCACTGCCTGCGCCTGCTGGCGCCGCAGCATCGCGCCGGCGATCTCCTGCGCATAAGCAAGGTGGGTGAAGCCGCACTCGTCGACGGTGATGCCCGCGACCGCGAGCCGGGCGATCAGTTCGGCGCGCAGTTCGCTGCCGACCTGATCGTGATTGCCCCGGAGAGTCACTTCCTGATGCTCGAAATCGTCATAGGGGTAGCGCGATCCGATCGTGCGCACCGCCGCCTCGATCTGGACGTTCACGAACGCCCGGTAATCGTCGACGTCGAACAAGGCCTGCGCGGTATCGGTCACGCGCCACACCACCTGCACCGCCATCTCGATCGGATTGCCGCGCAGGTCGTTCACCTTGATCCGCTCGGAGATGATGTTGTGGGCGCGCACCGACATCTTCTTCTTGCCCATCCACGGCCAGGTCCAGCGCAGGCCGGCAGTGCGATCGGTGCCGCGATAATCGCCGAACAAGGTGATCACCGAAGCCTGGTTGGGCTGGAGCAGATAGAAGCCGATCAGGACGAACAAAAAGAGCACGCACGAGGCAAACAGCAATGAAACCACGATCGCGTCCGCCATGCGGTCGATCTGGCTGATCGCGCCCCCCGCCGCAGCGATCGCCAATAGCAACACGAGCAGCATGCCATAGCCGCTCGTGGTATGCGCCACACGCTCGGTGCTCTGCCGCAATGCGGGCGTCGCGCCACGAATGTCCGTCATTCTTCCCTCCGTTAATTGTGATATCGTATTTATATCGAACTTCGGAAAGTCGCAAGCGCAATCGGCGGACATGCGAACGCCGCCGATCCGCGAGGATCGACGGCGTCGGAAAAGGCCGTGACGGGCCGGTTCAGTTGATGACGATGGTCACCGCGCGGCGGTTCTGCGCCCAGCTGGCTTCGTCCGAGCCCAAGGCCAGCGGCCGCTCCTTGCCGTAGCTGATCGTCGTGATCCGCGTCGCCGAGACGCCGCGCGCCGCGAGATAGTTCTTCGCGGCATTTGCGCGGCGATCGCCGAGGCCGAGATTATACTCGCGCGTGCCGCGCTCGTCGCAATGACCCTCGATCGTGATCCGCGCCTCGGGATGCGCGACGAGCCACTGCGCCTGGCTGTCGAGGATCGCGCGCGCCTCCGAATCGATGTCGTACTGGTCGAGCGCGAAATGCACGGTGTCGCTGGTAACTTCGCGCTTGAACTGCTCGTTCAGCCGGCCCGCCACCGTATCGCTGCTCTCGCCGCCATCGGTGGCCGCCGGCGTCTCGGTCGGGGCCGGCGGCAGTTCGGGCGGGCGCTTCTTGGCGCAGCCCGCGGTGGCGACAAGCGCCAGGCCCAGAACCAGGCCGGTCGTCATCTTGGCCATCTAATTTCCTCCTCTACTCGTGATTCTGATTGCAACCCGATACGCACACTACGCGAGCGTAACGTTTCAGGGGCGAATGGGTCCCCAGCTCGGATCCGATCCGTCGAGCGGGGTCGGAATCTTGCGGGCATTGGCGCCGGTGAGATCGACCGACCACAGGTCGGGCCGCCCCGAGCCTTGCGTCGCGCGGAAGAACATCAGCACGCGGCCGTTGGGCGACCAGCTCGGCGCTTCGTCACCCCAGCTGTTGGTGAGCAATTTCTCGCCGCCACCGCTCGGGTTCATCACCCCGATCCGGAAGGCGCCGCCACCGGTGCGAGTGAAGGCGATCAGATCGCCGCGCGGGCTCCATACCGGCGTGGCATAGCGCCCGCCGCCGAAGCTGATCCGCTTCTGGTTCGATCCGTCGGCATTCATCACATAAAGCTGCTGGGTGCCGCCGCGATCGCTCTCGAAGACGATCTTCGACCCATCGGGCGAATAGCTGCCGCCGGTGTCGATGCCCGGCGCGTTGGTCAGCCGCTGCGGCTGGCCGCCGCTCGTGCTGATCCGATAAATGTCGCTATTCCCGGCCACCGACATCGAGAACAGGATCGAGCGGCCGTCGGGCGAGAAATGCGGCGCGAAATTCTGGCTGACATTTTCCACCAGCCGCCGGTTCGAGCGCGCCACCAGATCGTAGATCCAGATCGACGGGCGGCGGTTCTCGTAGCTCATATATACGATCGCGTTCTGCCGCGGCGACATGCGCGGCGTGAGCACGATGTTCTGGCCGTTGGTCAGGAAGCGGTGATTGGCGCCGTCCTGATCCATGATCGCCAGCTGTTTGCGGCGCTTGCCCTTGGGCCCCTGCTCGGCGACATAGACGACCTGGCTGTCGAAATAGGGACCTTCGCCGCTGAGCCGGGTGTAGATCGCATCGGCGCATTTGTGCGCCGCGCGGCGCCAGTCACCGGGCGAAACGACGAAGCCCTTGCGCACCAGCTCGCTCTGCAGCGCGACATCGTAGAGATAGCAGCCGACAGTGAGTTGGCCGTTGCCGCCGGCGCGAACATAGCCCTGCACCAAAGCCTGCGCCGAGCGCCCGGCCCACAATCCGTAGTTGGGCGCGGTGACTTCGCTATAAGCGATCGTCCCCGCCTGACCGGGGCCTTGCGTCTTGAACAGGCCGGTGTTGCGCAGATCGTCGTCGATCACCTGCGCCAGCTTGCGGCCGAGCTCGTCGGTCGAGCCCGCGGCGGTGGATGCGACGCCCGCGGCCGGCATGGCGGGGATCATCAGTACCATGTCCTTGGCGGCGGCGTTGGTCACGTCGACGCTGAGCGGCGTATCCTGCGGCTCCTGCTGCACCGGGGGAGGCACGACTTCCTGCGCGTGCGCGGCGCCCGCCGGGCCCAGCGCGAGAACGAACCCCAATGCGAAATGGCTGGCCTTCATGGTCAAAGATCCTCGTACAGAACGGGTGCGATGGTCTTCCACGCATCATAAAACTGCGCGGGCAGCTTGAACGGCGCCGCGAGCCGGACGGCGCGCACCGCGCGCTCGCGCGCCAGTGCAGCCTGGGTGCGATTGGAGTCCGTGACGCCGGTCTGGGTGACGCGTGGCTCGCTGGCGAGCGAACCGTCCCGATTGAGGGCGACGGTCACAGTCGTACGGAGCTTGTCGGTGTCGGCGCCGGTGGGCGGAGCCCAGTGCGGTTTCACTTGCCGCTGAATCTCGGCCACGAGCGCCGAACGCACCGCGGGCCCGGCGGTCGCGGCAGGTGGCGTCGTCGCCTTGCCCTTGGTCGGCTGGGAGGCGAGCCCGGCCACAATGCCGTCGAGCGCACCGCTCGCGCGCACGTCGCGCTTGGGAGGCTGCTTAGCCGGCGCGGCGGCGGGCGCGGGCTTGGCCGGCGGCTGCTTCGGCGCGGGCTTCGCGTCGGGTGCCGGCACCGGCTTGGGCGGAGTCGGCTGCGGCTTGGCGACCGGCTGCGGATCGGGTTGGGGCTCGGGTGGCGCGGTCTCGGGTTCAGGCGGCGCCTCGACCGGCGAGAGCTTGGCCGCGACTTCCTCGTGGCTCACTACCGGCGCCTGGCTCTCCAGCCCGACATCCTCGGCGAACGACACTGCGATCGGCGTGCTGACCAGCTTGTCCGGATTGGGCGCGGGGAGGAAATAGCCCGCGAGCAGCACGAACAGCGCCGCGTGGCCGACCGCCGCGACCCCGAGTCCCACCGCTTCAGAACGAGTCAGCGCCATCGCGTCACTTGCTCGCGGCGTTGGTCAGCAGCGCGACGCGGTTGAGCCCGGCGCGGTTGAGCTCGCCCATCACGCGCATGACCTTACCGTAACCCAGCCCCTGATCGGCGCGCAGATAGATTTGCGGCGGCTTGCCGTCGGCGCCCTTTCGCGATGCGACCTGCTCGAGCATGCCCGCCAGCGCCTCGTCGTTGACGGGCTCGTTGTCGACGAACACCTGGCCCTTGTCGTCGATCGCGATCTGGACCGGCTTCTGCTCCTGGTCGAGCGCCTTGGCGCGACTCTCGGGCAGGTCCACCGGCACGCCGGCGGTGAGCAACGGCGCAGTCACCATGAAGATGATCAGCAGCACCAGCATCACGTCCACCAAAGGCGTCACGTTGATATCGGCCATCGGCGCCCGCCGCCCGCGGCCCCGATTGGAAGGGAGGTGCATGGCCATGGCCTAGGCCTCCATCTCCAGGCGACGGCTGAGCGTCGCGTGGAAGCCGTCGGCGAAGCGGTTGAGCCGTTGCTCGACGCGATTGATGCCGTGGCTGTAGCGATTGTACGCGATCACCGCGGGGATCGCGGCGAACAGGCCGATCGCGGTCGCGAACAAAGCCTCGGCGATGCCCGGCGCCACTACCGCGAGCGACGAATTCTGCTCGGCCGCGATGCTCGTAAAGCTGCGCATGATGCCCCAGACCGTGCCGAACAGCCCGACGAACGGGGCGACTGCACCGACGGTGGCGAGGAAGTTCAGCCGGTCGGCCAAGCGATCGATCTCCTGCGCTACCGCGGCACCCATCGCCGTCGCGAGGCGATCGCGCGTGCCGCCGCGATCGATCGACTTGCCGGTGGTCGAGCGCCGCCATTCGGTGACGCCGGCCGAGAAGACCCGGCCGATCGGCTGATCGCGGGTAGCGACGCGGCGGTGGAATTCGTCGATGTCATCGGCCTCGCGATATTCGGTCTCGAAGCTGGCGATGCCCTTCTTCACGCTGCCGATCCGGAAGCCGAAACTGAGGATGATCGCCCAGGTCCAAAGGCTCGCGAGCAACAGGCCGATCATCACGCCGCGAACCACCCAGTCCGCCTGGAGGAACAGGGCGACGGGCGACATGGTCGCGGCGGCGGTATTCAGGAACAACATGTCGAGCTTAGTTTCCCTTCCACAACAACGGTTCGAACGCGGCAATCCACGCTGCCGGCTGACGCCGCGGCCGACCGGTCGGGGAGACGAACGCCGCCTCGACTTCTCCTTGGGCCACGATTGTTTCGTCCCGCATGACTCGTTGCTGAATGACCACGGCAGCGGCACGCATCGCCATAAGCCGGCTGACCACGATCAGTTCCTCGCCAAGCCGCGCAGGCGCACGATAGTCGAGCCGAATGCTGCGCAGCGCATAGGCGCCCTCGCCGCTTTCAAAGGTGGTGCGCTGGTCGACACCCGCGGCGAGCAGCATGTCCGAGCGGGCGCGCTCCATGTAGCGCAGGTAATTGGCGTGATAGACGACGCCGGTGAGGTCGGTGTCCTCGAAATAGACCCGCAGCGCGAAATGATGCTCGAGGCCTTCGAAACGGCCGATGGCGGAGAGCGCATGCATGGAACGGGCCTTAACCAAGCCTAAAGCACGGGGGAACCCCCGCCCTCAGTCGAACAGCCCTTCCTGCGCGGTGGGCGGTGGATTGAGCCCGAGATGCTTCCAACCCGCGGCATTGAGGCAGCGCCCCCGCGCCGTCCGGGCGATCATGCCGATCTGGATCAAATAGGGCTCGATCACTTCCTCGATCGTGTCGCGCGGCTCGCTGAGGCCGGCGGCGAGCGTCTCGACGCCGACCGGGCCGCCTTTGTAGATGTCGGCGATCATCATCAGATAGCGCCGATCCATGCTGTCGAGCCCGAGCCCGTCGACTTCGAGCCGGGTCAGCGCCGCATCGGCGACCCTGGCATGCACCGTCTCCTCGCCCGCGACATTGGCGAAGTCGCGCACCCGGCGCAGCAACCGCCCGGCAATCCGCGGCGTCCCGCGCGAACGCTTCGCGATTTCGTGCGCACCGTCGGCGGCGACATGCAGGTCGAGCAAGGTCGCGGCACGCGTGACGACGCGCTCGAGTTCGTCGACCGTATAGAATTGCAACCGCACCGGTATGCCGAAGCGATCGCGCAGCGGCGTGGTGAGCAGCCCCTGCCGCGTGGTCGCGCCGACCAGGGTGAAGCGCGGCAAGTCGATCCGCACGCTTCTTGCCGACGGCCCCTCGCCGATCATGAGGTCCAGCGCGCGATCCTCCATCGCGGGATAGAGCACTTCCTCGACCGCGGGATTGAGCCGATGGATCTCGTCGATGAACAGGACATCGCCGTCCTCGAGATTGGTGAGCAAGGCGGCGAGATCGCCCGACTTGGCGATCACCGGCCCCGACGTTGCGCGGAACCCCACCCCCATCTCCCGCGCGACGATCTGCGCGAGCGTGGTCTTGCCGAGCCCTGGCGGGCCGAAGAACAGCACGTGGTCCAGTGCCTCGCCGCGTTGCTTCGCGGCCTGGATAAAGATGCGGAGATTCTCCCGCGCGCCCTTCTGCCCGACGAACTCGTCGAGATGCTTGGGGCGCAAGGCCGCGTCGATATCCTCGGGCTTGCGGATCGGCGCGAGGATGCGGTCGGCGTCGGTCATCCGAGCAGTCCGCTCAGCAACTGCGGGTGGAATCCCCAGCCCAGGAAACCGCATAGCCCCAGGAACAGCCCGAACGCCCCGAATGCCCAGGCCGCGCCGAGCAGCCACCCGGTCTCGGCGAGTGCCGAGACGGCGGCGATCGAAATCGCAGTCGAGATCGCAGCGTCGCTCGCGTCGAACTGATCGTCGTGCACATTGAGCGCATCATATTGCGCCGCTTGTCCCTTGGCCTGCGTCGCCAGCCGCGGTGCCTCGATCTTGTACTTGGCGATCTCCCTATCGAGCTGGGCGAGCACCGGCGCCGACCTGGCGCTGTCGGGCGCCAGCACAGCGATCTGCGCGCGGCTGTTCTCGGCAAGATGCTGCTTGAGTCGGGTCGCCTGATATTCGTTCCAGCCGTCGACCGATGCCGACTGGGCCTGCTGCATCGCCTGGACGATATTGCCGTCCTTGATCCCGCACAGCCCCATGAACACCGAGAGGATCACCACGGTGATCGCCACGCGGCGGTTGAGCGCCTTGTCCTTGGCTTCTGCGCTGACTTCGATTTCCATGCCGTCTGCCTATTTCGCTGCTATGCGCAACGCCAGCCCGACAAGCGGTGCCGCGCCTGCGTCAGTCATGCTCGATTCCGTCGCCGGTGATCTGCACCCAGGCGTGCCTGCGGTTTTCCCACACCGAGAAATGCGGCGCCGGGAAATCGGGGTCGGCGAAGTTGCCGATCGGAATCGCGATCGTCTCGGGCATCGAAGCGTTGCGATACCAGCCGGTCCCGCCGCAGGTCGGGCAGAAATGAAAGCTGGCTGCCCGGCCACCGTCCCCGACGTGCACCCATTCGGTTGACGCCCCGTCTAGCCGCACCTGCTCGACCGGAAAACGCGCCTGCGCGGAGAAGGCGGAGCCGCTGCGCCGCTGACAATTCAGGCAATGGCAGACGGAGATCCGCACGGGCTCGCCATGGCATTCGGCCCGGAGCTGCCCGCACCAGCAGGTCGCGACGCGGGGCGCGGTCATTTCGCCGCCTTGCGCAGCGCCAGCCGCACCAGAGCGTCGAGCGTTGCCCCGGCGCCAAGTTCATCGTTCGCCGCACTGACCGCGGTCGATGCCTCGGCGGGCTTGAAACCGAGGTTGAGCAATGCCGAAACCGCATCCGCCGCGGCGCTGCCCGCCGGCGCGGTCGTCGAGGCGCCGCCCAGCGCGATGCCGCCGGCCTTGTCCTTGAGTTCGTTGACGATGCGCTGGGCGAGCTTGGGCCCCACGCCGTTGGCGCGGGCGATCATCGCCGAATCGGCGCGGGCAACGGCGGTGCGCAACTCGTCGGGGGTGAGGATCGAGAGGATCGCCAGCGCGACCTTCGAGCCGACGCCCTGGACATGGGTGAGCAGCTTGAACCAGTCGCGCTCGTCGGCCGAAGCGAAGCCCATCAGCCGGATGAAATCCTCCGCCACCAGCATCTCGGTATGAATCGTCACTGGATCGCCCACGATTCCCAGAGCGGCAAGCGTCTTGGACGATGCGCCCACCAGATAGCCGACGCCGCCCACGTCGATCACCGCGTGATCCGCCCCGGTCGCCGCCAGCCTGCCCTTCAGATGCGCGATCATCGCGCCGCAGCCCCATCTTCACGCTGCCGATCAAAGGGCCAAATTGACGAAGTTGACACATGTATCGCGCGCGAGGGCGAGGGACGAGCGGCCATGAAGGGCGAAGGTGCAGACGTGACCATTCTGGTACATAAGCAGAACGGAGGCTTGTAGGAAAGTGAAATCAGGCCAAACGGCGGGCGCTCGCGAGATGGTGCGCGTGGCAGATCGCCACCGCGAGCGCGTCGCCGGCATCGGGACCGTCGATCTTCACCCCCGGCAGCAGCCGCGCGACCATCGCATGGACCTGCGCCTTTTCGGCATTGCCGGTGCCGACCACCGCTTTCTTGACGATGCTGGGCGAATATTCCCCGACATCGAGCCCCGCGCGCGCCGCCGCGCACAGCACGACCCCGCGCGCCTGACCGAGCTTGAGCGTCGATTGCGCGTTCGAATTGACGAAAACCTCTTCGCACGCGGTGGCGCCCGGGGCGTGATCGACGATCAGCGCGGCGAGCATGGCATCGAGATGCGCGAGCCGGCGCGGCAGCGGCGCCTGCGGATCGGTCTTGAGCTTGCCGTTGGCGACATGGCTGAGCCGATTGCCCTCGGCACGGATCAGCCCCCAGCCGGTGGTCCCGAGCCCGGGATCGAGGCCGAGAATGATCATATTCGATTCACACCAAGGCGCGAGGGCGCCAAGAGAAGAAAGATTTTGAAGGCCGCTGCGCGGCCGAGGCGCGGAGACGCAGAGAGGTCGCATTCTCCTGCGGCGTTAGCCGCTTTACCAAACACCAGAGGCTTGGCGACGGATCGAAGATGAGGGCCGCTTGCGCGGCAGAGAACAAGTCTCTGCGCCTCCGCGCCTCGGCCGCGCAGCGGCCCCAAATCTCCTTCGCGCCTTCGCGCCTTGGCGTGATCAAAGATCAGCCCAATTTCTCCATCACTTCGTCCGAGACTTCGTAATTGCCCCACACGGTCTGGACATCGTCGTCGTCGTCGAGTGCGTCGATCAGCTTGAACAAGGTCGCGGCATCGCCTTCCTCGACTGCGACCATCGTCTGCGGGCGCCAAGCGAGCTTGGCACCCTCGGCCTCGCCGAGCACCGGCTCCAGCGCCTTGGCGACTTCGTGGAGATCGCCCTGCGCGGTCCAGATCTCGTGCCCTTCTTCGCTCGACGTGACGTCCTCGGCGCCGGCCTCGAGCGCGGCCTCGAACACCTTGTCGGCATCGCCCGCGCTGGCGGGGTAGTTGATCAACCCCATCCGGTCGAAGGCATGGCTGACCGAACCCGGCGCACCGAGATTGCCGCCGTTCTTGCTGATCGCTGTACGCACGTTGGTGACGGTGCGGTTGCGATTGTCGGTCAGGGTCTCGACGATGAGGCTCACGCCGCCGGGGCCGAACGCCTCGTAGCGGATCTCTTCGTAATTCTCGGCGTCGCCCTTGCTCGCCTTGTCGATCGAGCGCTGGATATTGTCCTTGGGCATCGACTGCGCCTTGGCGGCGTTGACCGCCGCGCGCAGCCGAGGGTTCATGTCCGGATCGGGCAAGCCCATCTTGGCCGCGACGGTGATTTCGCGGCTGAGCTTGGAGAACATGCCCGAGCGCTTCTTATCCTGCGCGCCCTTGCGGTGCATGATGTTCTTGAATTTGGAATGGCCTGCCATTGCGCTCTCTTGAAAACGGTTGCGCGTCTCTATTCCAGCCGATGCGGGCCGCGCAATCCTAGCTTATCGTGACGGCGGTGCCCGAGATCGACACCATCAGCATCGATCCCGAATCGCCGATCACTTCATAATCGATGTCGATCCCGATCACGGCGTTGGCGCCCTTGTCGCGGGCCTCGGCCTCGAGCTCCTCCATCGCCATCTCGCGCGCCTGGCGAAGCGGTTTCTCATAGGCGCCCGAGCGCCCGCCGACGAAATCGCGGATACCGGCGAAGATGTCGCGAAACACGTTCGCGCCGAGGATCACCTCGGCGCTGACGATCCCGTGATAGCGCGTGACCTGATGGCCTTCGATGCCGTGGGTAGTGGTCAGGATCATCGAATCGCTCCCCTCGATCGCGGCACCGGCACCGCCAGCGTCGACCTTTAATGCAGGCCGAGTGCGTTGCGATAGGTTTCGAGCAGTGCATCGGCCTCGTCGCGGTGATGCTTTTCCATTTTCCGCAGGCGGACGATGTGGCGCATCGTCTTGACGTCGAAGCCGGTCGACTTGGCTTCGGCATAGACGTCCTTGATGTCGTCGGCGATGCCCTTCTTTTCCTCTTCGAGGCGCTCGATCCGCTCGATGAAGAGGCGCAGCTGCTCGGCGGAAACGGAATCGGACAAGGCAAATCTCCTGACGCTGGCTGGCCGTCACCCCGGCAGAGGCCGGAGTCGCATACGGCTCGCGATGAAACTGGAGCGCGCCGCTTAGAGAAGCCCGGCGCGACGCTCAAGCCCTCCGTCCCGATTAGCGCCCCGGATCGGTCATCGAAGGCGGATCGCTTGCCGGAAAGCTGTCATCCAGCGCGTCGTCGAGCAGCGCCTCGACATGATTGCGCTTCATGCTCTCTTCCATTCGCTCGAGCTGCTCGGGCGTGGCCTCGACCTGATGGCGCGCCTTCCACTCGGCATAGGGCATGCCGTAGACGATCTCGCGCCCCTCTTCCTTGCTCAGCCCGCCGGCCTCGGCGACCCAATCGCCCAGGCAATTGCGGCAGAAGCCCGCGAGACCCATCAGATCGACATTCTGCGCGTCGCTGCGATGCCGCAAATGCCGGACGAGCCGCCGGAACGCCTTGGCCGCCACGGCGTCGTCCAGGGTATCGAGTGTCGGCACTTTGAACCTCCGTGGTTGATCGACGCAGATTAAAGGCTAGAGGCAGGCCCGCAATAGGATGACAGCATGACCAAGGCCATACGCCCCCGCAGCCGTAAAGTCCGCGTCCTCGCGACGCTGGGCCCCGCGAGCAACACCGTCGAGATGATCGCGAAGCTGTTTGAGGCGGGGGCGGATGCCTTCCGCGTCAACATGAGCCACGGCGATCAGGCATCGAAGGTGCCGGTGATCGCGGCGATCCGCAGCCTCGAGAAGAAATATGGCCGGCCGACGACGATCCTCGCCGATCTACAAGGGCCGAAGCTGCGCGTCGGCAAGTTCGCCGAGGGCAAGGTAGTGCTCGAGACCGGCCAGCAGTTCACGCTCGACCGCGATCCCGCCCCGGGCGACGCGACTCGCGTCGAGCTGCCGCACCGCGAGATCTTCGAGGCGGCGCACGAAGATGCCCGGCTGCTGCTCGACGACGGCAAGATGGTGCTGCGCGTCATTTCGGCGAGCGCGGACAAGCTCGTCACGCGCGTCGAGGTCGGCGGCACCCTCTCCAATTCCAAGGGCCTCAATGTCCCCGACATGGTGCTGCCGCTGGCGGCGCTCACCGAAAAGGACCGCAGCGACCTGGAATTCGCGGTCGAGCAGCGCGTCGACTGGATCGCTTTGTCGTTCGTCCAGCGTCCCGAGGATCTGATGGAGGCGCGCCGGCTGATCGGTGGCAAGGCGGCCCTGCTCGCCAAGATCGAGAAGCCGTCCGCGATCGCGCGGCTCGACGAGATCGTCGAGCAATGCGACGGCGTGATGGTCGCCCGCGGCGATCTCGGCGTCGAGCTTCCGCCGCAGAGCGTGCCGCCGTTGCAGAAGCGCATCGTCGAGACCGCGCGCCGGATGGGCCGCCCGGTGATCGTCGCGACGCAGATGCTCGAATCGATGATCGAGAGCCCGTCGCCGACGCGCGCCGAAGTCTCCGACGTCGCGACCGCGGTCTATGACGGCGCCGACGCGATCATGCTCTCGGCCGAGAGCGCGGCGGGCAAATGGCCGGTCGAATCAGTGGCGATGATGAATTCGATCGCCGAGGCCGTGGAGCGCGACCCCGCGCATGGCGACCGCGTCCATTTCACCGTCACGCGCCCCGATCCGACCACCGCCGATGCGCTCGCCGAGGCGGCGAAGAGCATCGCGCGGACCGTCTCGGCGACTGCGATCGTGTGCTTCACCAGCTCGGGCTCGACTGCGCGCCGGATCGCCCGCGAACGGCCGACCGTGCCGATCATGGTGCTGACGCCCAAGATCGAGACTGCGCGTCGCAGCGGGCTGCTATGGGGCAGCCACGCCGTCCACACGCGCGACGTCGAATCGTTCGAGGAGATGGTCGGCAAGGCCAAACGCATGGCGATGCGGCAGGAACTGGCCGTCGCGGGCGACCGGATCGTGGTCTGCGCCGGCGTGCCCTTCGGGACGCCGGGCTCGACCAATGTGCTCCATGTGGTCACCATCCTCGGCGACGAGCTCAAGAATTATCAGGGGCCTGAAGGGGGCTGAACTCTCCGCGCCAATACTCTCTTCGTCACCCCGGCCTTGGGCCGGGGTCCACCGCGAGGCAGGCGATGGTTGAGGGAAGTAAGTTCAGCCGGTGAGGCGCTGTGGACCCCGGCCCAAGGCCGGGGTGACGTTCTAATTTGAAAGCAGCCCCAACCGCACCAGCTCGGCGCGGAAGTCCTCCGCGGTGGTGAACAGCACTGCGTGAATGCCGGCGTCCCGCGCGCCCGCGACATTGGCGGGACTGTCGTCGACGAACACCGCGTCGGGGCCTTCGAGCCCGAATCGCTTCAGCGCCAATGCGTAGATCGCCGGATCGGGCTTCACGAGCTTCTCGTCGCCCGAGACGACCACGTCGCGGAAGCGATCGAACAGCTCGGCATGCTGCTTCACCCAGTCAGGCCAGAACTCGCCCGAGAAATTGGTGATCGCGAACAAGGGCACGCCCGCGGCGTCGAGCTCGCGGACGATCTCCAGCATGCCCGGAATCGCATGCGGCACCGTGTCGTTGAAGCGCGGCCCCCAGGCGTGGATCAGCTCGGCATGCTCGGGGAATTGCGCGCTCAGCTCGGCCGAGGTCTCCGCGAAGGGGCGCCCGGCATCGTGCTGGAAATGCCATTCCCTGGTGACGACGTTCGCCAGAAACGCTTCGAGCGCCTGATCATCCTCGATCAGGCGCTCGTAGAGGTAACGCGGATCCCATTCGAAGAGGACCTTGCCGACATCGAAAATGACGGCCGACGGCGTCCCCACCGGAATTAGCCCTGGCGGGCTTTGAACCGGCGATTCGTCTTGTTGATCACATAGGTCCGGCCGCGGCGACGGATCACGCGGTTGTCACGGTGCCGCCCCTTGAGCGACTTCAATGAATTCACGATCTTCATGACCGATTCGCTTCTCAAATATCTGATGCTGGAAAAGAGGCGCCCGCCTAGAGGGGGAGCGCCGCCAAGTCAAGGTGCTGACGGCCTTGCGGAACCGACTGCGCGGGGGCAGGGTTGAGGTGCGGCGGGGCGTTCTCCCCGAGAGACAGGAGGCAATGCCCGTGAACAAGCTCCTCAGCATCGCAGTCGCGGGCGCGGCCCTGCTCGCAGGCGGATGCACCACCACCGGCCGCAACGCACCGGTGGAGGTCACGCGCTATCATATCGGCACGCTGACCGAGCGCACCACCGTCGCGATCGAGCCGATGACCGGCGCGGCGCAGATCAGCCCCGAGTTCCAGATGTACGCCGACGCGGTCGGAACCGAGCTCGAGCGGCTCGGCTTCGTCCAGTCGCGCAGCGACATGGCATCGGGCTATATCGCCGCGGTCTCGTTCACGCGTGTCTCGCGCGGCGCGTATCGCGAGCAGCCTCCCGTTTCGATCGGCCTCGGCGGAGGCGGCATCAGCGGCGGCCGGCGCGGCGGCGGCGTCGGGCTGGGCGGCGGCGTGTCGTTCGGGATCGGCGGCAAGACCCGCGAAGTCTATGGCTCCGAGCTTTCGGTTCAGCTCCGCCGCCGCAGCGACAACTCCACCGTGTGGGAGGGCCGCGCAGTCACCGAATCGGTGAGCGGCAAGCCCGGCAGCGACCCGCGCGATCAGGCCGTGAGGTTGGCTAACGCGCTGTTCAGGGACTTCCCAGGCGAGTCAGGCATCACTACCACGGTCAAATGAGCATCCAGATCAACGCCGCATTCGACGGCGGCAATATCCGCGTGGTGGCAGTGGAGGGCGACCGGGTCGACCTCGAGATCGTCACCGATCATCTGTCCGATTTCTACCAGTGGTTCCATTTCCGGCTGGCAGGAGCGAAGGGGCGCACGCTCACCTTCCGCATCCTCAATGCCGGCGGCGCGGCCTATCCGTTCGGCTGGCCGGGCTATCGGGCGCGATGGAGCATTGATCGCGCCCACTGGCGGACCACCGACACCGATTATGCCGACGGCGTGCTCAGCTTCACGCGGGCGATCGATTCGGACATCGTCTGGTTCGCCTATTTCGCGCCCTATTCGATGGAGCGGCACCACGATCTGGTGACGCGCATGGCCGCGCAGCCGGGCGTGTCGCACCGCGAATTGGGCGTGACTCTCGACGGCCAGCCGATCGACTGCCTGAGCCTTGGCAAGGGCCCGAAGCAGGTCTGGCTCTATGCCCGCCAGCATCCCGGCGAGACGATGGCCGAATGGTGGATGGAAGGCGCGCTCGAGAAGCTGATCGATCTGGACGATCGCACCACTTATGCGCTGCGCGAGAAGGCGACCTTCCACATCGTGCCGAACATGAACCCCGACGGATCGCGCCGCGGGCATCTGCGGACCAACGCCGCGGGCATCAACCTCAACCGCGAATGGCATTCGCCCACGCCCGAGAAGAGCCCCGAAGTCCTCGTCGTGCGCAATCGCATGGACGAGACCGGTGTCGATTTCGCAATGGATGTCCATGGCGACGAGGCGATCCCCGCCAATTTCCTCGCGGGTTTCGAAGGAATCCCGAGCTGGACCGATGCTTTGGGCGAGAAATTCTACAATTTCGCGCGTCGCCTGGCGGAGACCACGCCCGAATTCCAGCTCGATCTCGGCTATGAGAAGTCGCCGCCGGGCAAGGCCAATCTGTCGATGTCGACGAACCAGCTCGCCGAGCGGTACGGCGCCGTTTCGATGACGCTGGAGATGCCGTTCAAGGACCACGACGCCAATGCGGACTCCGAATTCGGCTGGTCGCCCGCGCGCTGCAAGGTCCTCGCGCACGCCTGTCTCGACACGCTCGCCGGCATGATCGACGAAATCTGATGGAGATACGCGAGGGGGGACTGGACGACCCGCAGGTCGTCGCTTTGCTCAACGTGCATTTCGCGGGGATGCTCGCGAATTCGCCGAAGGACAGCTGTCATTTCCTCGACTTGTCGGGATTGCGCGCGCCCGACGTGACCTTCTGGTCGGCCTGGGACGGCGCGGACCTGCTCGGCTGCGGCGCACTCAGGCAGCTCGATGCGGAGCATGGCGAGATCAAGTCGATGCGGACGTCCGAGCAGCATCTGCGGCGCGGCACCGGCGCCTCGCTGGTCTCGCACATCCTCGGCGTCGCCCGCGCGCGGGGCTATAAGCGCCTCAGCCTAGAGACCGGATCGGGCGAGGCGTTCGAGCCGGCCTACGCGCTTTATCGCCAGTTCGGCTTCACCGATTGCGGCCCCTTCGCCGACTATAGGGAAGACCCGTTCAGCCGGTTCATGTCGCGGGTGGTGTAAGCATGTCGACATCAGCTTCCCCTCCCTGCAAGGGAGGGGAGTTTCGCGGCTGAAGTCGATACGCCCTAGCCTTCCTCGATCGTCCGCCGCCCGGCGGGGCCGACCGCCAGCTCGCGCCAGTCCAGCTCCTCCTGCAGCCGCTCGAACGCTTCCGCGCCGATCGCGTCCTCGTCGCGCAACTTGCGGAGCCGTTCGCGCTGTGCGGTTATCGCCTTGAGCTTGAGCTGCCGGCGTTGGTTGAAATCGCCACAGGCCTCGCCGCCCTCGATCGCCGCGCGGTCGATCTCGAACTGGCGCCGGACCTCGTCGGCGATGCGGCCCTCGGCGCCGGCAACCGCCGCCAGCGCGGCATCGCCGAGCGCGCGCTCGGCGGCCCGGTGCTCCTCTCGATCATCGCCGCTGCCCAGCCCGAGCAGCCGGATCAGCGGCGTGAGCGTGAGCCCCTGCACCACCAGAGTCGCCAGCACCACCGCGAAGGCCGACAAGGTGATGAGATCGCGCTGCGGAAAATCGGAAGGCAATGCGAATGCAGTCGCCAGCGTGACCAGCCCGCGCATCCCGCACCAGCCGATCACCACGCCTTGCGCAAGGCTCGCCGGCTCGGCGTCGCGCAGCCATCTGTACCGCGCCGACAGCCGGTTATAGACCAGCACCCAGACGAGCCGCGTCACCACCACGCCGGCAACCACCATCGCCGCGACCCCCGCCGCCTCGCGAAGCCGCCCGGGACTCATCCCCCCGATGATCGCGCGCGCCTGCATCCCCATCAGCAGGAAGGCGACGACATTGAGCACGAACACCGCGACGCCCCACACCGCAAAGGACTGGATGCGGTTGCGCGCGTCGATCTGCATGCGCGGGCTGTTGGCGATGAACATCGCCATCGTCACCACGCACAGCACCGCCGACAGTCCGAGCCGCTCGGCGAGCAGCCAGGCGAGGAAGGTGTTGACGAACTCGAGCAGATTCCCTCCGAACGAGCTGCGCGTGTACGGGATGATGAACTGGAACAGCCAGGCGCAGGCGAGCCCGAGCGCGATCCCGCCGGGCACGGCGAAGCCGAGCCGGAGCGCGACGCCGCCGTCGATCCCGCCATGGCTCTGGATCGCCACCGCGGCGCCGAACAGCAGCAGCGCGGTGGCGTCGTTGAGCAGGCTCTCGCCGGTGAGCTCCTGCACCGCTCGGCGGGGGAGCGAGGCCGATCGAAGCACGGTCGTCGCGGCGGCGGCATCGGGCGGGGCGACGATCGCACCGAGCGTGATCGCGGCGGCGATCGGCAGTCCGGCAAACATCCAGCCGATCCACGCCACCACCGCCGTGGTCAGCAGCACGGCCACCACTGCGAGCGCGACCAATGGGCGCCAGAGCCGGCGGATCGCGGCCAGAGGGAAATCGAACGCGGCGTCGAGCAGGACGGGCGCGATGAACAGCGCCAGCGCGGTATGGCCTTCGAGTGCGATCGCCGGGCTGCCCGGCACCAGAGCGACGATCACCCCGGCTGTCGCGAGCATCGTCGGATAGGGAATCGGCGTCCGTCGTGCGACTTGCAGCAGCACGACCGCCATCAGCAAGAGTGCGACGAGGCTCTCGAAGAAAGTCATTGCGGCGCGCACCATAAGCGCAATCCGCTCAGCATAGCCATGCATGCCCTGCGAGCGCGGCGCGGCGGTCGGCGTCGAGCGGGCCGGCCAGCACTGCCTGCAGGTTCGCCTCGAGCTGCGCGCGGTTGCGCATCCCCACCGCCACAGTCGAGACCGCAGGGTGCGACAGGGAAAAGCGCAGCGCCGTGTCGGCAACCGAACGATCGGGCGTCACTTCGGCCCTCAGCCGCTCCACGCGCTCCCCGGTCTCGTGCCGGTGCGCGTCGAAGAAATAGACGCGTCGCCAGTCGTCAGGGGCGAAGTCCAGCGTGCCACCCAGCGCACCATAATAAAGCGCCGAGCGGGCGATGACGCCGACATCGTGCTTCTGGCAGAGCGGGAACAGCGTCTTGGCCGGAGCCGGGTCGAAAATATTGTACATTGCCTGCACGGCGTCGATCAGCCCGCTGGCGACGATCTCGAACCCGGCCGTCACGTCGTGATCGAACAGCGACACGCCGAGCCCCGCGATCTTGCCTTCCGCGCGAAGCCGGTCGAGCGTCTCCAGCCAATCGCCTTCGTGCTGCCATTCGGGGCACCAGGCATGGAGCTGCTGGAGTGCCAGCCGCTCGACGCCCAAGGTCGAGAGCAATGCCTCGGTCTCGGCGCGGAGGTGCCGTCCAGGATAGGCGTCGTCGACGGGGACATGCGGCGAGGGAAGGTCGAAGGGGACCAGCGACGTGGCACGCGCAAAGACATGGACGCGGTTCCCGGCATTCTCGCGCCTCAGCACATCGCCGAGCAGCCTCACCGACGCGTCGTTTCCGGCGCCGATCTCGATGGCGTTGACTCCATGATCGAGCGCCAGCGCGACCATTGCGCTCGCCTCCGCGATGTCGCTCCGTGCCGCAGCCGCCAGCGCCGAAGTGCCGAGGCTAAGCTCGGATATGTCGAGTCCGATTCGGCCGAGGCGGCGAAACCGCATCAGTCCGCCGCCGCCGTGATCACGATCTGCAGCCCCGGCGCATCGCGGTTCGCCCAGGACGAACGATGCCACGCGCCAGCCTGCGCCGGAGTCTGGACGCGGTGAATGCTCGCGGCACCGGGAGTGACTTCAACTTCCTTGTCCGGATCGATCAGGAACGGAAACCGGCCCGAGACCATCGCCGCCAGCTGCACCGGGCGGTGCGCCCATAGTGCCTCCACGGGGGCGCCGGTGCGCATCACCCTGGTGTCCATCTGGCCCAGCAGCGGGAATTCGCGGTGCATATAGGCGCGGTAGATATCGGCCTGGATATTGTCGGCCGGGGTGAGCCACATGCCGGCGGGGCGGCCGAGCGGCCAGACGAGACGGAATGCCCGACGTTCGTTGACGCGATCGACGTGCCAGACGAGATCGCCGGGGGCGAAATAGGTGCGGATCGCAATCGCGGGGCGCGCCTCGACCAGTCCGCCGACCAAACCGGCCAAGGCAGCGATCTCCCGGGCAAGCAGTTCGTTCTCGCGCGCGAATGCGCCGGGCCCGAATAGCTGGCTCGACACCATCGCCATCGCCGCATCGGGCTCGAGCCGGTTGAAGTCGAGCCTGAACCCTGGCGCGCGGAGCAATGCGCGGACCAGGTCGCGATAGGGCAGATCGTCAAGCGACGGACGGGCGATCTCGACGGCGCCGAGCGGCGACCGACCGAGGCGATGGAGCAACAGCTCGGCGCCGTCGGCCAATGCGCTGCCGGGAAGTCCGCTCATCGCAACCTTGTCGGCCAAGGCCGCGGCCAGATCAAGCGCGGGCAGCGGCCGTCCCCGAAGGGACGGCCACCGGACATCAATTCCCGAACTGGAGGCGTACGCCGGTCATGATCCGCCGACCGCCATAAGACAGGCGCATGATCTTGGGAGTACCGTCTTCGAAGGGCACGTAACTGCCGGTCGAGATCGTTTGCGCCTCGCGCCGCATGTTGCGGCCTTCGGCATAGACCTGGAAGTTTCGCGTGACGTTGTACGAGATCTTGGCATCGATGAACGTGCTGCCGTCCGTGAAGCGCGGAACGCCTGGATTCCAGCCCGGACCGACGAGGCGCACGTTGGTCCATTGTTCGCCCGGATAGTTGATGTCGATATTGTTGCCGCCGCAAGGCGTGATGCAGTTAAACCGTGCACTGCGTTTCTGATACGCAACCCGGATGTTGAGCTTGCCGTCATCGTACCACAGCGAAGCGTTGGTATAATATTTCGATTCATCGGGCGGGAGCATGACATCGCCGGTCAGCGGATCCTGCTGCCCCGACGTCACTGCCGACGACAGAATCGAGAAGTTGGCATCGGCGCCGGTGTATTTCAGGAACCAGGGCAGGAAGGTGAACGCGGTTTTGGCGGAGAATTCCCAGATCGAACGCTTGTAACCCGGTCCGTTTTCATAAGTGGGATAGGCGAACTCGATATCCGAAAGCGCTTCGCCCGTGCCGGGATCTGTTCCGTTGCTCCCTGCGAAGGGCCGCGCGGTCTTGGTCACCTGAAGCGGGTTGCCGATCTTGACGTCGAGCTTGCCGTACGTCGCCGAGAACATCGTGTCCGCGTTTGGATACCATTCGAGGCTGGCGTTGTAGCTCCACGCGGTAAACGGCTTCAGGCCCGGATTGCCGATGCGGCCGGTGCAGCCGAAGATATCGTCGCCGTCGGCATCGATCGCGCGCTGGTCGATCGTGCACGTGCCGCCCGCGATGAGATTGCCCATCGACGGTCGCGCGACGGTCTTGCCGCCATAGAGGCGCAACACGACCGACTCGTTGAAGCCCCAGAGATTGAGGTTGACGCTGGGCAGCCAATCCCGGGTGCTGGCATTGACCGAAGTGTTGGCGATGAACGTCTGGGTGATGATACCGCCGGCATTGTTGGGATCGAGAGGATTGAAGGCGGGCCCCTTGCGGATGCTGTTCAGCGTGAGCAGCGACGTGCCGGTCACATTGGCAAACACGCCGCGCACACCGACATTGCCGTTGAAAACCAGCCCCAGGGGCAGCTTCTGCTCGAAATCGAACATCGCATAGACGTTCTTGATCGTCTCCTGCACCCGCGTCGCCGGCTGGTCGTACATCTTGCCGTCGCTGCCCATGCAAGTCTTGAGGCAATCGTAATTCATGAAGTCCTTCGCGCCGAGCGCGTCGAACAACTCGTCGGTACGGATGCCCTGCCACGCGTCCGGCAGCGTGCCGCGATTGGGCAGGTCGCCGAAATATTGCGAGCCGCTGGGCTCGAGCGTCTTGGTGAACAGCGCGATGAGATCGGCCGGGGTCAGCGTATCCACGCCCGAGCGAATGTTGGAAGGGTTCGTCGACGGCACGAAGCCGTAATTGCACGATACCGTCGATGTCGCGGTGGGCTGGCAAGCACGCAGCGTGCCGCGCACGTTGGCCGTGGGTACGACGACCGCGGGGACATAACCGGCTGTTCCGAAGGTGCCCACAGCCGAGGATACTACGTACCCGCCACCGCCCCAGCGCTCGGACTTGTTCTTGCGATACATGCCGCCGACCGAGAATTTGGTGATGAACGGCAGCCAGTCCCGCGTGTCGTAGCGCAGGTCGAGCTTGGCGATCCGTTCAGACGATTCGCCTAGCGCCGGCGAATAGGAAACGCCGAAGCTCGGCGTGGTCAGGGGCAACTGCCCGACTGTATAAGCGGGACTTGCCGGCGCGTTGGGCCCGGCCGTGACGGCGCTCTGGCCGACGCAGGTCGGCGCCGTCCCAGTGCCGATGCATGCGGGCGGGCGCAACTGGACGAAGTTCGCAGGATTGGTGTCGTCGTAATTGGCCGGGAGAGCGACGTCGTAGAGTCCGTTGGGCTGAAGCGTCAGCGTCGCAGCGCCATAAGCGTAGGAGCGCGAAGTGCGCATGTCGCCGCGACCTGATGTCGCCTTGGTCATGCCTGCCATCGCATCGATCTCGAGCCGCTCGCCGCGATATTCGGCACCGCCCTGATAATACTTTGTCTTGGTGTCGATGTGGTTCTCGATCTGGTCGATGCTCACCGAATTGTTGGTCAGCGTCATCTGGGTGACGTTGTGATTGGCATCCACCACCACGCTGCCGGGCACGACGTTCAAGACTTGCCCCGCGACGGGAACGCTGATCAGGGAGTTGCCGCTGCCGGTACTGACGACATTGAGGCCGTAGACAGGGTCGAACAGACTATATCCGGCAGGCGCGTTGGCATTGACGGTACGCGTGCGCGGATTGCCTGTGGTCGAATCGCTGAAGGTACCGGCAATATTCTGGTTGAACAGGCTTACCGGGTTGCGGCTGCGGTTCTGGTCATGGACCTGGCGATCCGCGCGCGTCGCCTTGGCATAGACGGTCAACTGGTCGTTCACGCGGAAATCGAGCCGCGCATCGACCGAATAGCGCTCGTCGGTCTGCGTGTTCATGAAGTTGCGGACCAGTGACGGCGTGGCGTCGTTCCACTGGTTGAGGCAGGTTTGCTGCTCCAGCGTTCGCTGCTGGACGCGTGCCGCGGTCGTGGCGTTGCCCGCCGTTTGCAGAGGGAGATATGGGAAGATCGAGAGGCACTGGGCCTTGCTGGTCGCGCCGGCGGCGAGCGTCACCAATTCGCGCGGGGTGAGCGTGGTGCCGTCAGGCGCGGTGCTGTTGGCGAAAGCAACGTCCGCCGCGTCGGTCCCGACCGTCGCCGGATTGAAGCTGAACGTCTTTTCAGGCGAATTGTCGAAATCGAAAAGGCGCGCAAAACCACGGTTGTTGGACGTCGTCTGCTCATAGCCGTGGCCGTCGTTCTGGATCTTGGAATAAGTACCGCTGACGATCACGCCAAGTCGATCGTTGAAGAATTTGTGCGCGGCGACGGCGTTGAAGTCGGGGGTCCAATCCCTGCCGAGCGAATTCTGTCCGGCGCCGGCGCGGAGCGAGAAATAAGGCTTTTTGAAATCGAGGCCGGTGCGGGTCCTGATCTGAACGGTTCCGCCCAGCGAACCCTCGGTCATGTCGGCGGTCGAACCCTTGACCACGTCGACGCTCTTGATCAACTCGGCTGGGAGCTCGCGCAGATCCGCGCTGCGGCTCGTCCCTAGTGCGAGCGCCGTGGTGCTCTGCACACCGATCCCGTCGAGTTCGACCCGGGTGAGATCGGGGCCATTGCCGCGCACGGTGACGCTGTCGCCTTCGCCGAACTCATTGCGGCCGAGCGCGACGCCCGGGATGCGCGAGATCGCTTCGTTGACGTTGCGGTCGGGGAAGGAACCGACGTCGTCGGCAACGATCGAGTCGGTCGCCGTCTTGGCGTTCTTCTTGCGATTGTTGGCCGATTGCTGGCTGGCACGCGAACCGACGACGATGATCGCATCTTCGTTCTCGGAAGGGACGACGTCCTCGGCTGACGGCGCCACCTGTTCGCCGGCTGCGGGCGCCGTCTGCGCCATTGCCTGGCCGCCACAGACCAGCGCCAGCCCCAGCACCGTCCAGGACGCAGTCGCGCCGATGCGAGCGCGCAGATTCGATCGATTAGACATGATTTTCCCCTCTCCCACCGTGCTCACGCGGTCATCCGGAGCGAGTCTCAGGGTTGTTGCTGTCCCCGCGACCGGACGCCTTTTGCGGGGTGCCGGAGGTTGCTCCTCCTGTTCTCCCACAATATGGAACGTGACTTCAGCTTTTAGAATTACCCATTTTTCCACTCGGCGCAAGCCAATCGTCAGACCAATCGGATTAAAGCCGGTCCGCAGGAGGAAATCGGGGTTCTGTCCCGCCGTGAGACGTTGCCGGAAGCGCGTCCGGACGCGATCAATCGGCGGCCGGGCTCCTCGCCGCCCGCGACGCGAACCGCGCGGTCAGGTCGAAATTGTCGCCGTGGAAGACCGTTCGGACATAGGTGATCGATTCCCTCTCGCGCCACGTCCAGCGCTCGAGCACGAGGCACGGCTTGTCCGCAGGCACTTCGAGCAAGGCAGCCGCCTCCCCCGCTGCTGCGGCGGTGATACGATGCTCCGCCTCGGTCCAGGGAACATGCGCGAGCAGCCAGCTCCCCGGCGGGTCCACGGAGAAGTCGGCGTCACGTGCCGCTGGCACGGCGGCGAGATTGATCAACCGATCCTCGACTGCATAGGGCCGCCCGTCGGCGAGGTGCAGGCACTGGAGCGACAGCAATTTGCCGCCGGACGACAGGCGCAACCGAGCATCGCTTGCGGCGTCCGCGTCGAGACTAGTCCGGCCGATCAATCGCAGCGCGTAGGCTTGGCCGCGCTGTTCGATCTCCTCGCGAATGTCGGGGATCTGCAACGCCGCCATATGGATACGCGGGCGCATCACGAACGAGCCTCGCCGGCGCTGGCGCGAGATCAGCCCGGCACTGGCCAGCCCCGACAGCGCCTTGTTCACCGTCATGCGCGAGCAGCCATATTCCGCCATCAGCTCGTGCTCGAACGGAATACGGTCGCCGGGCCGCAGCGCGCCCGACATGATCCGGCTTTCGATCGCGTTGCGGATCGCCTGGTAGAGCGGAGGCGTGTCGGTCACTGCCCCGTGATCCCCACCCCGGCAAGCGCCCGCACATAACGCGCCACCACCCGATCGCGCGCGACATGCCGCCCTCCACGGACCCATTGCCGCCCGCCACGCCAAACGCCGTCGATCATCCCCCGTTTGTCGGCGAAGACGAACGCGTCGAGCAACCCGTCGCCCGCGCGCCCAGCCAGCGTCGGATGCCCGCGATCGAGCGTCACGAAATCGGCGCGCGCCCCGGGTGTGAGGCCATGGCCGCCCATCCCCAGCGCCTGCGCGCCTCCCTTGCCGGCAGCGTCGAACAGCGCCCGCCCGTTGGAGGGGCACGCCATGCTCGACAGCAAATTGCGTTCCCGCCGCACCAGCCGCTGCGAATATTCGAGACTCCGCAGCTCCTGCGGCATGTCGATCAGCACGTTCGAATCGGAGCCGACTCCGAAACGCCCGCCGGCCGCGAGGAAATCCGTCGCAGGAAAGACGCCGTCGCCCAGATTGGCTTCGGTGATCGGGCAAAGCCCCACGACGGCGCCGCTCCGCGCGACCCCCTCGATCTCCGCCGATGTGACATGCGTCGCATGGACGAGGCACCAGCGCGCATCGACCGGCGCATTGTCGAGCAGCCACTCGACCGGGCGCCGGCCGCAGTGGCGCAGGTATTCCTCGACCTCGCCGGTCTGCTCGGCGATGTGGATATGCACTGGGCCTTCGCCTCCGATCTCGACCGCGGCGGCAAGCCCCTCGGGCGTGACCGCGCGCAGGCTGTGGGGGGCGACGCCGACCCGCGCATCCGGGCTTCCCGCCACCGCGCCCCGCGACGCCTCGACCAGACGGGCATAGCCGTCAATGTCCTGCACGAAACGCCGTTGCTCGGGCCGGGGCGCCGCGCCGCCGAAGCCCGACGCCATGTAGAGCACCGGCAGCAGTGTGAGCCCGATCCCGGTCTCCGCGGCGGCAGCGGCGAGGCGCGCGCCCATCTCGGCCGGATCGGCGAAGGGCGTGCCGTCGCGGTCGTGATGAACGTAATGGAACTCGCCCACCGCGACGAAGCCCGCCTCGAGCATCTCGACAAAGGCCAGCGCGGCGATCGCCTCGAGCTCCTCGGGCCCGATCGCATTGGCGAAGCGATACATCAAGTCGCGCCACGTCCAGAAGCTGTCCGCGGCCGGCCCCCGTCGTTCGGCCATGCCGGCCATGCCGCGCTGGAAGGCGTGGCTGTGGAGGTTGGCAATGCCGGGCAATGCGACACCGTGGCGCTCGTCGCCGGCCTCGGGCTCGGCATCGGCGGTAATGCCGACGATCCGCCCTTGCTCGGCGGTCATCCGCACGCGCTCAGCCCAGCCTTCCGCCAGCAGCGCCGCCTCGAACCACCAGCCTTGCATCGCCTTCTCCGCGCCGTTCGCCGACAAATGTATAGACATTTAATCCGACATCCTAGAGACTCGTTGGAGTCGCCTTGAGGAGGATGAGCGCGTGCGCGTCGAGCAGCTATGGAGCAATGCCAGGCTGGCGACGCTGCGCGCCGATCTGCCCGGGCTCGGCGTGGTGGAAGACGGCGTGGTCGCGACCGTCGGCGAACGCATCGTCTATACCGGGCCGCGGAAGGAAGCGCCCGCGTTCGAGGCGGGGATCGCGCATAATTGCGAGGGGCGCTGGATCACGCCCGGGCTGATCGACTGCCACACGCACCTCGTCTACGCCGGCAACCGTGCGCGCGAGTTCGAGTTGCGGCTGGAAGGCGCGAGCTATGAGGAGATCGCGCGGGCCGGGGGCGGGATCGTCTCGACCATGGCCGCCACGCGCGCCGCGAGCGAGGGGGAACTGATCGCCTCCGCGCTGCCCCGGCTCGACGCGATGCTGGCCGAGGGCCTTACCACGATCGAGATCAAGTCGGGCTACGGCCTGTCGGAAGCGGACGAGATCAAGATGCTGCGCGCCGCGCGCGGGCTGGGCGAGGCACGCACGGTCAGCGTCGCCACGACCTTTCTCGGCGCGCATGCCGTGCCCGGCGAGTTCGCGGGCGATGCCGAGGGCTATGTCGACCAGGTCTGCGCACGGATGCTCCCCGCGATTGCCGCCGCCGGTCTGGCGGACGCGGTCGACGCCTTTTGCGAAGGGATCGGCTTCAGCCCCGATCAGGTCCGCCGCGTGTTCGAGGCCGCCCGCGCCCACGGCCTGCCGGTCAAGCTGCACGCCGAGCAGCTCTCCAACCTGCACGGCGCGGCGCTCGCGGCCGAGTTCGGCGCGCTTTCGGCCGATCATCTCGAGCATCTCGACCAAGCCGGAGTCGCCGCGATGGCGCGCGCGGGCACGGTCGCGGTGCTGCTGCCGGGTGCGTTCTACTTCACGCGCGAAGAGCGGAAGCCGCCAATCGAGGCGCTCCGCCGCGCCGGCGTGCCGATCGCGGTGGCCACCGACTGCAATCCCGGCACCTCGCCGCTCACCTCGCCGCTGCTGGCGATGAACATGGCGGCGACCCTGTTCCGGCTGACCGTCGAGGAATGCATCGCCGGCATGACGCGCGAGGCGGCACGCGCGCTGGGCCGTCTCGATTCGGTCGGCTCGCTCGAGCGCGGAAAACGTTGCGACCTCGCCATCTGGGACATCGCGGAGCCGGCCGAGCTCGTCTATCGCATGGGGTATAATCCGCTCCATGCCCGCATCTTTGGAGGGCAGGCATGATCACGCTCGAACCCGGCGCAGTGCCGCTCGAGCAATGGCGCGCTGTGTATCGCGGCGGCGAGGCGCGGCTGGATCCGGCTTGCCGGACGGCGGTGCAGCGCGGCGCCGACACGATCGCGCGGATCGCCGCGCGCGATCAGGCGGTATATGGCGTCAACACCGGCTTCGGTCTGCTTGCGAGCATCCGCATCGAACCCGCCGATCTCGACACGCTCCAGCGCAATCTCGTCCTCTCGCATGCTGCCGGGGTCGGCGACCCGATGCCGCGTCCCGCGCTCCGCCTGATGATGGCGCTCAAGCTGGCGAGCCTCGGGCGCGGCGCATCGGGGGTACGGCTCGATACGCTCGACCTGCTCGAAGCCATGCTGGCGCGCGACCTGCTGCCGGTCGTGCCGGCGCAGGGCTCGGTCGGCGCCTCGGGCGATCTTGCCCCGCTCGCGCACATGACCGCGGCGATGATCGGCATGGGCGAGATCGACACGCCCGCCGGCCGCCTTCCTGCCGAGCGGGCATTGCGCGACGCCGGCCTGGTGCCGCTCACGCTCGGCCCCAAGGAAGGGTTGGCGCTGCTCAACGGCACGCAATTCTCGACTGCCTATGCGCTCGCCGGCCTTTTCGAGGCCGAGGCGCTCCACGCCGCCGCGCTCGTCTCGGGGGCGCTCTCGACCGAGGCGGCCAAGGGCTCGGACACCCCCTTCGACCCGCGCATCCACGATCTGCGCGGGCATCGCGGGCAGAAAGAAGTCGCTGCGATGCTGTGCGCGATGATGCATGAATCGCCACTCCGCGCATCGCACCGCGAAGACGACAAGCGCGTGCAGGATCCCTATTGCCTGCGCTGCCAGCCGCAGGTGATGGGCGCCGCGCTCGACCTGCTTCGCCAGGCCGCCGCGACGCTCGGCATCGAGGCGAACAGCGTCTCGGACAATCCGCTGGTCTTCGCCGATACCGACGAGGTCCTCTCGGGCGGCAATTTCCACGCCGAGCCGGTCGCCTTTGCTGCGGACATGATCGCGATGGCGCTGTGCGAGATCGGTTCGCTTTCCGAGCGGCGGCTGGCGATGCTGGTCGATCCGGCGCTGTCCGGCCTCCCCGCCTTCCTCACCCCGCGACCGGGGCTTAATTCGGGATTCATGATCCCGCAGGTCACCGCCGCCGCCCTGGTTTCCGAGAACAAGCAGCGCGCCTACCCGGCCAGCGTCGATTCGATCCCGACCTCGGCCAATCAGGAAGACCATGTCTCGATGGCAGCGCATGGCAGCCGCCGGCTGATGGCGATGGCCGAAAACACCGGCCATGTGATCGCGATCGAGCTGCTCGCCGCCGCGCAGGGCTATGATTTCCACGCGCCGGTCCGCAGCAGCGAGGCGATCGCGGCGGTCCACCGCGAAGTGCGCGCCGCCGTCCTCCATCTGGAGGACGACCGCTACTTCCACCCCGACATCGCCGCCGCCGCGCAGATCGTCCGCGCCGGTCGCCTTCGCGAGATCGCGGAAGCGCACGCCATCCCCGTCCCGTCGGTGATCCATGGCTGATTCCGACTGGCTGATCGTCCGCCGCGGCACTGCGCCGCTGGTGCTCGGCATGCCGCATACCGGCACGCATATTCCCGACGACCTGCTCCCCCGCTTCGTCTCGCCGTGGCGCGCGCGGAAGGACACCGACTGGTGGATCGACCGGCTCTACGCCTTCGCCGCCGATCTCGATGCCACGGTCGTCCGCACCACGCTTTCGCGCAGCGTCGTCGACGTGAACCGCGATCCCTCCGGCGCCTCACTCTACCCGGGCCAGACCACCACCGAACTCTGCCCCACCACCACCTTCGACGGCGAACCGCTCTATTTGCCCGGCGAAGAACCCGACGAAGCCGAGATCGCCATGCGCCGCGACCGCTGGCTGGCGCCCTATCACACCGTGCTCGCGGCCGAGCTGGAACGGCTCCGCCACGTGCACGGCCATGTCGTCCTCTACGATTGCCACTCGATCCGCAGCCATATGCCGCGTCTGTTCCTTGGCGAGCTCCCCCAGTTCAACATCGGCACCAACAATGGCGTGACCTGCGATTCCGCGCTCGAAGCGGCGGTCGAACGCGCCTGCGCCGCCACCGGCCGCTCGCTGGTCGTCAACGGCAGGTTCCGCGGGGGCTACACCACGCGCCACCATGGCCGCCCCGAAACAGGCGTGCACGCGATCCAGATGGAACTCGCCTGCCGCGGCTATCTCGACGAGCCCGCGACGCCCGACGAGACCAATTGGCCGACGCCCTTCGACCCGGCCCGAGCCGCGTCGCTCGCCGGCGAACTCCGCGCCATCCTCACCGCCTGTCTCGACTGGAAGGCCACCGCATGACCACGCGCCGCGACAACAGCCGCACTATCCGGGCCCCACGCGGCACCGAGCTCAGTGCGAAGAGCTGGCTCACCGAGGCTCCCTTGCGGATGCTGATGAACAATCTCGACCCCGACGTGGCCGAGAAGCCCGAGGAACTGATCGTCTATGGCGGGATCGGCCGTGCCGCGCGCGACTGGGAGAGCTACGACGCCATCGTCGCGAGCCTGCGCCGGCTGGAGGACGACCAGACCCTGCTGATCCAGTCGGGCAAGCCCGCCGGCATTTTCCGCACGCATGAAGACGCCCCGCGCGTGCTGCTCGCCAACTCCAACCTCGTGCCGCACTGGGCCAATTGGGAGCATTTCAACGAGCTCGATGGCAAGGGCCTGATGATGTACGGCCAAATGACCGCGGGCAGCTGGATCTATATCGGCAGCCAGGGCATCGTTCAGGGCACTTACGAGACCTTTGCCGAGATGGGGCGCCAGCATTTCGGCGGCCGCCTCGCGGGCCGCTGGATCCTCACCGCCGGCCTCGGCGGGATGGGCGGCGCGCAGCCGCTCGCCGCGACGATGGCGGGTGCTTCGTGCATCGCAGTCGAATGCCAGCCCTCGCGGATCGAGATGCGGTTGCGCACCGGCTATCTCGATGCGCAGGCGAACAGTATCGAAGAAGCGCTGGCGATCGTCGAACAGGCACATGCCGAGGACCGCGCCATCTCGGTCGGGCTGCTCGGCAACGCCGCGGAGGCGTATCCCGAGATGGTCCGCCGCGGTATCCGCCCCGACGCAGTGACCGATCAGACCTCGGCGCACGATCCGCGCAACGGCTATCTGCCGCTCGGCTGGACCCTCGACCAATGGGAGCGCGCGCGCAGCGACGATCCCGAGGCGCTAGACAAGGCCGCCCGTGCCTCGATCGCGGTTCACGTCCAGGCGATGCTCGATTTCCACGAAATGGGCGTGCCCACCGTCGATTACGGCAACAACATCCGCCAAATGGCGCTCGGGGAAGGCGTCGCCAACGCGTTCGCCTTCCCCGGCTTCGTCCCAGCGTACATCCGCCCGCTCTTCTGCCGCGGCGTCGGTCCGTTCCGCTGGGTGGCGCTGTCGGGCGATCCCGAGGACATCTGGAAGACCGACGCCAAGGTCAAGGAACTGCTCCCCGACAACGCGCACCTCCACAACTGGCTCGACATGGCGCGCGAGCGGATCCACTTCCAGGGCTTGCCCGCGCGGATCTGCTGGGTGGGCCTCGGCGACCGCCACCGGCTCGGCCTCGCCTTCAACGAAATGGTCGCCTCGGGCGAGCTGAAGGCCCCGATCGTCATCGGCCGCGACCATCTCGACAGCGGCTCGGTCGCCTCGCCAAATCGCGAGACCGAGAAGATGCGCGACGGGTCCGATGCCGTCTCGGACTGGCCGCTGCTCAATGCCCTGCTCAACACCGCCAGCGGCGCGACCTGGGTGTCGCTCCATCATGGCGGCGGTGTCGGCATGGGCTTTTCGCAGCATTCGGGCATGGTGATCGTCTGCGACGGCACTGCGGACGCCGCCCGCCGGATCGAGCGCGTGCTGTGGAACGATCCCGCCACGGGCGTCATGCGCCATGCGGATGCAGGCTACGAGATCGCGATCGACTGCGCGCGCGAGCAAGGTCTGGACCTGCCCGGCATCCTCGGCTGATTTTGGGAAACCTCAGGGGCGGCTGGTGGAGCTGAGGGGAATCGAACCCCTGACCTCTGCAGTGCGATTGCAGCGCTCTCCCATCTGAGCTACAGCCCCGCCGCCTGTCTCCGGTTGCCCGGAAGGCGCTCCCATTAGCGTTCCCCGATCCGCGATGCAACTGCGCCGGAACAGCGGCGGCGGGCCGCTCCCCGCGCGCGCCGAAGCGGCCGAAAATTCGATGGAATGCCGGAACCTTGGCCCCTGCTCGCTCGCTGAATCGGGTGTCGGGCGCGGCGGCGCTTGCCCGCTGCTTGCGCCTGTTCCGACCAACGATCTGGAGAGGCGAAATGGACGACCGCAACAGCCGCTATGGCCCGCGTGACGCATATGGCCGCGGCAGCCCGCAAGACTATACCGAGGATTACGGCTCCGGCCGCGACTATACCTATTCCAGCGCCCGCGACTACGCCGCCGCCGGCGAACTCGGCTATGGCGGACGCCCGCGCGGGCGGGCGTGGCGTGAGGACAGTGACTGGAACGATCGCGGCCGCGGCGATCGCGAACGCTCGGACTATTATCGCGGCGGCGCCACCGGCCGGCGCTTCGGCTATGGCGCGCGCGATCATGATCGCGACCGCGGCTATTCCGGCAGCCGGGCCGGCTATGGCGAGGACCGCGGCTTCATCGAACGCGCGGGAGATGAGGTCCGCTCATGGTTCGGCGACGAGGAGGCCGAGCGCCGCCGGGAGATGGACCAGCGCTATGACGAGCGCGTGGGTCGTTACGAGCGCGCTTTTGGCGGCACCGGCGACGGCCACTACCAGTCGTGGCGCCGCCAGCGCATCGCCGAGCTCGACCGCGACTATGACGAATATCAGCGCGAGAATTCGCGGCGTTTCGAGAACGAGTTCGGCAGCTGGCGAGCCGAACGTTCCGGCCAGCGCGATTCGCTGCGGCGCGTGACCGAGCATATGGAGGTCCTCGGATCCGACGGCAGCCATATCGGCACCGTCGACAAGGTGCGCGGCGATCGCATCCTGCTCACCAAGAGCGACAGCGACGCCGGCGGGCATCATCATTCGATCCCGTCGCGCTGGATCCAGTCGGTCGACGACAAGGTGACATTGCGCAAGACCGCCGACGAGGCAAAGGCGCATTGGCGCGACGAGGAGCGATCGGGTGCGCTGTTCGGCGAAGGCCGCGACGACCGCGAGGATTGGTCGACCGAGCACAACCTCAATCGCAGCTTTTCCGGCACCTATTGAGCGGGGCCGCTAACAACGGAAGTTGAGCAGGACCGGGCCCGGGGCGATCCCCCGGGCCCATTCTTTTCCTCAGCCGGCGAGGAAGGCGTTCAGCGCCGCGGCAAAGGCCAAAGGCTGATCGAGCATGATGAAATGCCCGCTGTCGCCCACCGCCGCATAGGTCACGTGCGGCGCCTTGGCATATTGCGCCCGGTAGAAGGCATCGGCGCGCGCCTGCGGCATCCGCGCTTCCGACCACGGATAGACGATCGTCATCGGCGTGGTGATAGCGCCCATGTCGGCGCGCAGATCGGTGGTCATGTCCTCGTACATCGCCTGTCCGGCCACGCGCATGTCGGCGGCGCGCGACCATCCGATCACCTTGGCCTGCGATTCGGGCTTGAGCGCGTTGTTCGCGGCGATGCCCTGCAGCACTGCGTCGGGCACCGGCTTGCCGTACATGGCCGCCATCTGATCGCGGAACATCTTCGCCTGCGGCTCGAGCGCCGCCATCGTCGCGCCGGGCACGAAGATCTCGCCGACAAAGGGCAGCGAATCGACGATCATCAGCTTGCCGACATCGCCGGCATGCGCCTTGGCGAGCATCAGCCCGACCAACCCGCCCATCGAATGGCCGACCACCGCCGCGTCCTCGAGCTTCTGGTCGGCGATCAAATTGTGGAGATCAGCGACCATACCGTCGAGGATCCCCGGCTGCAGGTTCGCCCCCGGCGCGTCGCCGCCGAAGCCGTTGACCTGCACCAGATACACCGTGTGCGACTTGGCGAGTTCGGGCGCGACGCCGTCCCATACTGCGCGCGGGCTGGAAAGTCCGGGAATGAGGATCACCGGACTGCCCTTGCCGATCACTTGGACCGAGATGTGATCCATCTGGATCAGATTCGCCGGGGCGATGGCGGCATACGCCGGCTGCGGGCCGAGAATGGCGGGGATGCTGGCGGTGGCGGCGAGTGCGAAGAGGATACGAGCGATCATTGGATGTCCTTTGCGGGATTGTGGAAGATTTCTTCGATGGCGAGGCCGAACAGATCGGCGATCCTGAAGGCCAGCGGGAGCGAGGGATCGTAGCGGCCGGTCTCGATGGCGTTCACGCTCTGGCGCGAGACCTCAAGCCGTTCGGCAAGATCCTGCTGGCTCCATTCGCGCTCGGCGCGGAGCACGCGGAGGCGGTTCTTCATTCGCCGCCCCCCGCCATGTGATCGCGCAGGCCGATGACGCATTGCGCCAGTCCCCAGGCGGCGCACCAGAGCGGAAAGGCCCAGAGCGGCAGCTCTGAACTGGGCTCGATCGCGCCGCCATTGACCAGGAAGCCATAGACCGTCGCCGCGGCGAGCAGCACGCCGGTGCCGAACAACATGCAGCTCGCGATGCGCTGGCGGAGGAACTCGTCGGTCTCCTCCACCAGATAAAGGGCCATGACGACGATCGCGGCGATGATCGGCACCGCCGGCAGCACCGAGAGCACGATCAACTCGATTCCCTTGGGCTCCCAATTCTTGATTGCCCAAACGCAGGCGAACAGCACGAGCACATAAGCGAACATCGTCGGGAAAAAGCGCCGCAGATATCGGCGGCCAGCGGGCGTAGCTATCTTCATGTGTCAAGCTCCCTTTCGAATCAGTAAAGTGAGCTTTACGTTCATGCGCGCCTCATGTCAACCCTACTTTACATATAGCCAAGCAACCGCGACATCGACGCAGGCACGATGGGCCTCAGCTCGAATCGCTATCGCTACGCCGAGATTGTGCGCTAGGGCGCGCTTCATGAACCCGATCGAGCTATATGGTCGCCTGATCCAATGGGTCGGCGACGGCACCGGCGCTCCGGATACCGTCCTTCACATTCATGCCGGAATGGCGGTCCTGCTGTTCGTGAGAGTGGTTACCGGCCGATCGCTGGCGACCCCTTGGCCGTTGCTCGCGGTCTATCTCGCCGAGTTCGCCAATGAGGTGATGGACCGCGTGAACCACGGCCAATGGATGCCCGACACGACGAGCGACGTACTCAATACGGTGTTCTGGCCGACCGTGCTGTTCATCGGATTGCGGATCAGGCGCGCGCGGCTGGAAAATCCAAAGGCAGATTCCCAATCAGCCGCGAGCTAGTTGGAGCGCGTCCAGCATCGATTGGGCAAGCAGGCTCAACGTGTCGTCGCGCGCACCCATCACCACGATCCGATCGCCCGGCCGCGCCAGCGCCGCGAGGTGCGTCGCGGCGGCCTCGCGTTCCGGAATGTGGAGCGCCTGCCTCCCGCCTGCCGCGACATCGGCGACGATATCCGCGCTGGTCACTTCGCGCTTCACCGTGCCGCCCTGATAGACCGGATCGGGCAAGACGAGCAGGTCGTCCGCCGCCAGCTTCCCGGCGAACATCGCCACCAGCTCGCCGCGCATCACCTTGAGCGGGCCATAGCCGTGCGGTTGGAACATCAGCAGCAGCCGGCCGGGAAAGGCGTGGAGCGTATCGAGCGTGGCGGCGATCTTGTCGGGATTGTGCCCGAAATCGTCGATCACCGCGACGCCGCCCGCCTCGCCGACGAGTTCGAAGCGGCGCTTGAGTCCGACGAACCCGCCGATCGCTTCGATGGCTTCGGCGAGCGGCACGCCCGCCGCCTGTACCGCGCCGAGCGCGGCGAGCGCGTTGGAGACATTGTGCCGACCCGGCACCTGCAGCGTCACGCGCACCGGCGCCGCGCCGCGCGCGTGCAGATCGAACGCCGCGCCGAAGCGCTGCTGCTCGATGTTGCGCGCGACCAGATCGGCCTGGCTCTCGATCGCGAAGGTCGTCAGCCGATCGGCGGGCAGGGTCATCGCGAGCGCCGCGCCTTCGCCATTGTCGAGATTGACCACCGCCTTGCCCGCCTTCGCGATGAACGCGCCGAAGAGTTCGATCAGCTGTTCCATCGGCATGTGATCGAGGCTGACATTGTTGAGCACGGCGACCTTGGGCCGATAAAGCGCGATCGAGCCGTCGCTCTCGTCGACTTCGCTGACGTAAGACTCGCCCGCGCCGACCAATGCACTGGCGAAGGGCGCGTCGGGCGACACGAAGTTCTTCATCACCGCGCCGTTCATCACCGTCGGATCGCGCCCGCAGGCGTGGAGGATCCAGCCGATCATGCCGGTGACGGTCGATTTGCCGCTCGTCCCCGCGACGCCGATCGAGGCGGGCGATGCATTGAACAGCTTCGCGTTCAATTCGGCGCGCGTCATGCGTTCGTTGCCGAGTTCGGCGGCGCGGACCATGTCGGGGACGCTCGCCTCGATCGCCGCGGAGGCGACCACGATTTGATCGGCCGACGTGATCCCGCTTCCGTCCTGCGGGAACAGCGCGACGCCGCGGCGCTTCAGATCCTCGAACTTGGCGGGGAGGCGGCCGGCGTCGAGGCTGCGGTCCGACCCCGCGACGGTGGCGCCCTGCCCCGCCAGGATCATCGCGAGGGGCATCATTCCGCTGCCGCCGATGCCGACGAAGAAGTAAGGTTTGCCGTGATGCATGGCGTCGCGCTATCGGCGGTTTCGTCGGGGGGAGCAAGGCGCGACGCGCTTCTTCCCTTTCCGTCACCCTGAACTTGTTTCAGGGTCCACCGTGCCACAGCGGCGACGTCGCTTGCAGCGCGGTGGATACTGAAACAAGTTCGGCATGACGACTGGTTCTGGGGTGGAATTGCATGCGCATCGGAGTGGTGGCACCGGCACGAACCATCAGCAGGGAATCCTCGCTGCGGATGTCGGCGTTCATGGCGCTCACCTACCCCGATCACGACATCGTTTTTCACCCGCAATGCTTTATCGAGGAAGGGCATTTCGCCGGCTCCGACGCGGTGCGCGCGGCAGCATTCCTCGAATTCGCCAACGATCCGGCGTTCGACGCGATCTGGTTCGCGCGCGGCGGCTATGGCTCGAACCGCATCCTCGACACGGTGATGCCGCAGCTGGGCGTCGCGGCGGGGCGCAAGACCTATATGGGCTTCTCCGACATGGGGTTCCTGCTCGGCGCGCTCTATGCCAGGCGGATCGGCCACCCGGTGCATGCCTCGATGGCGAGCAGCATCGGCAAGAACGATACCGGTGAGGCTGCAGGCTGGGCATTGGGCTGGCTGATCGACAAGGACCGCCGCGCGCTCGAACCCAGCCTCGCCGACGGGCGCCCCGCCGCGGCGTTCAACCTCGCCATCCTGACCTCGATGATCGGCACCAAATGGCTGCCCGATCTCACCGATCACGTGCTGATGATCGAGGAAGTCGACGAGCCGCTCTACCGGATCGATCGGATGCTGTTCCAGATGGCGCACGCCACCCAGCTCAAGGGCGTCGCGGGAGTGCGGCTCGGTGCGGTGACTTCGGTCGTCGACAACGACAAGCCGTTCGGCGAGACGATCGAGCAGATCATCGCCCGCTGGTGCCGCGACATGAAGGTGCCGTACCTCGGCCGCGCCGAGATCGGCCATGTCGAATTGAACCGCGTGGTGCCGTTCGGGATCACCGCTTAGCTCCACTACGATGGGTCAGGCTGTATCGACATTCAAATCCTCCCCGCCAGGGGGAGGTGGCGCCGAAGGCGTCGGAGGGGGAGGTAGGCAGCGCACTCTCCAATTGGGCGCAGTGATTCCGCCCCCTCCGTCACGCTGCGCGCGCCACCTCCCCCTGGCGGGGGAGGATTGAAAGTCCTTGCTCGTCTGAGTGGCGATACGTCCTAGAGGCCCGCCACCACCCCATTCGCCACCGGCACGCCGAAATCGGGGGTGCCGTCGGCGCGGTAATGGATCGGCTGTACGCGCGTGTGCCGGTTCGGATCGAACAGGGGATCGCCCTTGATCTCCTTATAGTCCCGGCCGTGATAGACGAGCAGGTCGCGGCCATTCTCGTCGACGACGAAGCTGTTGTGACCGGGGCCATAGACCTTGTTCGCCTCGGAGGTCGCGAACACCGGCACGGGCGACTTGCTCCACGAGGCGGGGTTCATGATATCCGAATCGGCATCGGCGGTGAGCATGCCCAGGCAGTAGCGCGCATCGGTCGCGCTCGCCGAATAGGTGAGGAAGAGCCTGCCGTTGCGCGCGAGCAGCGCGGGTCCCTCGGCGACCTTGAACCCCTGGATTTCCCAGTCGAGCGTCGGGACGGTCAGCCGTGCGGGCGGCGCCGCCAATGTGGTCGGGGTCTTGAGCGGTGCGAGATAGAGATTGCTGTTGGTGTCGATCCCCGGCTCCTTCTGCGCCCAGCAGAGATAGCGCACGCCCTTGTGGACGAAGCTGGTGCTGTCGAGCGTGAAGGTGTCCCATGGCGTCTCGAGCTTGCCGAGCACCGACCAGGTCGTCGCCATCGGATTGGCGCCGGCGCCCTTGAGCACATAGGTGCGGATGCGGAACTTGTCGTCGCTGTCGCCGGCGGCGAAATAGACGTACCAGCTGCCGTCGATCAGATGGATTTCGGGGGCCCAGATATAGCCGGCCATCCTGCCGCTCGCCGGGCGCCGCCACAGCACCACTTCGGCGGCGTCGGTCAATCCCGCGATGGTCTTCGCCCGCCGCAGCACCAGCCGGTCATATTCGGGCACCGAGCCGGTCAGGTAGAACCAGCCCCCGACGCGCGAGATCTGGGCATCGGCGCGCTGGCGCACCAGCGGGTTGCTCGGCACGGCGCCCTTTGCGAGCGCCGCACCCGGGATCGCCGCTGCGATCGGAAGCGCGACTCCTGCGGCCAGGATGCTGCGCCGGCTGACCTGTTCTATGCTCTCCATGCGCCGACTGAACTGCAAAGCGTCTCGATGTGCAAGTATTAATCGGACAATTGGGAGAAGACGGCCACGTGGTGGCCCTTCCGGCATGCCTTGCCTATATCGCGCGTGCGTGGGCATAAGCCCCGCCTCCAACCTTTGCTGAAAGAGATCCCGTGTCCGAGATGTTCCGTATCACGCTGCCCGACGGTTCCGTCCGTGAGGTAGCCCCGGGGACTACCCCGGCGGACATCGCCGCGGCGATCGGTCCGGGGCTCGCCAAGGCCGCGCTCGCCGCGCGCGTCGACGGGGAATTGCGCGACATCGGCCGCCCGTTCGAGGGCCATTCGCAGCTCGCCTTGGTCACGTCGAAAGACGAGAAAGACGCGCTCGAACTCGCGCGCCACGATTATGCGCACATCCTCGCCGAGGCGGTGCAGAAGCTGTTCCCCGGCACGCAGATCACTTTCGGCCCCTCGACCGACGACGGCTTCTATTACGATTTCGCGCCGAAGGACCGGCCCTTCACCGAGGAGGATCTGCCGGCGATCGAGGCCGAGATGCGCAAGATCATCGCGGCGGACGCGCCGCTGATCCGCGAAGTCTGGTCGCGCCAGCAGCTGATCGAGCGCTGGCAGAAGCAAGGCGAGACCTTCAAGGCCGAATGGGCGCAGGAACTTCCCGAAGGCGAGGAACTGACGGTCTATCGCGCGGGCAAAAGCGAGGATTCGTGGCTCGACATGTGCCGCGGGCCGCACTTGGCCTCGACCGGCAAGGTCGATCCGAACGCGTTCAAGCTGACGCGCGTGTCGGGCGCCTATTGGCGCGGCGACCAGAAGAACGCGATGCTCTCGCGCATCTACGGTACCGGCTGGCTCAACAAGAAGCAGCTCGACGAGCATCTGATGCGGCTCGAAGAGGCGGCCAAGCGCGATCACCGCAAGCTCGGCCAGGAGATGGACCTGTTCCACCTCCAGGCCGAGGCTCATGGCTCGGTGTTCTGGCATCCGCACGGCTTCACCATCTGGCGCCAGCTCGAAGCCTATATGCGCCGCGCGATCGATGCCGCGGGCTATCAGGAAGTGAAGACGCCGCAGGTGATGGACGCGCGCCAATGGGAGCAGTCCGGCCATTGGGGCAAGTATCGCGAGAACATGTTCGTCATCCCCGACGAAGTGCCGAACGTCGAGGACGAAGGCCCGATCGTCTCGGACGATGCCGAGTGGATGGCGCTCAAGCCGATGAACTGCCCGGCGCACATCCTGATCTTCAAGCAGGGGATCAAATCGTATCGCGATTTGCCGCTGCGCCTGTACGAGAATGGCTGCTGCCACCGCAACGAACCGCACGGCGCGTTGCACGGGCTGATGCGCGTGCGCCAGTTCACCCAGGACGATGCGCACATCTTCTGCCGCGAGGACCAGATCGTCGACGAAGTGCAGGCATTCTGCCGCCTCGCCGACCGCATCTACAAGGACTTCGGGTTCAAATATGCGATCAAGCTGGCACTGCGCCCCGACAATCGCTTCGGCACCGAAGAGATGTGGGACCAGGCCGAGGCCGAGTTGCGCGACGCCGTGGTCCGCGCCGGCATGGCGACCGAGGAATATGGCTGGGAAGAGCTGCCCGGCGAAGGCGCTTTCTATGCGCCCAAGCTGGAGTGGCATCTCACCGATGCGATCGGCCGCACTTGGCAGGTCGGCACGATCCAGTCGGACCGCGTGCTGCCCGAGCGTCTCGACGCGTCGTACGTCGGCGAGGATGGCGAGCGCCACCGTCCGGTGATGCTCCACCGCGCGATCTTCGGCTCGTACGAACGCTTCATCGGCATCCTGATCGAGCATTTCGCCGGCAGGCTCCCGGTGTGGCTGGCGCCGACCCAGGCGGTGGTCGCGACGATCGTCTCGGATGCCGACGACTATGCGCTGCAAGTCGCCGACAAACTGCGCGCGGCCGGTATCCGCGTCGAGACCGACCTGCGCAACGAGAAGATCAACTACAAGGTGCGCGAGCATTCGGTGGCGAAGGTCCCCAACCTGCTGGTGGTCGGCAAGCGCGAGGCCGACGAAGGCACCGTCGCGCTGCGCGTGCTGGGATCGCAGGGCCAGCAGATGCTGACGCTGGACGAGGTCGTGGCGAAGCTCGTTGAAGAGGCGACGGCGCCGGATCTGCGGTGAGGCTGAGATTCCCCTCCCTTTTAGGGAGGGGCCAGGGGTGGGTAGAAAAGGTCGGGCTCGATGCCCGGCCTTTTCTTTATTCACTGCAGCTCGATGGGCTCGCTTCGCTCGCGCCCATCCCCCGACCCCTCCCTTCCAGGGAGGGGAGTTCAGTTCAAAACGCCGCGCTCACCGAGAACACCACCTGGCTGCCTGCGATGCTCGACCCGTCCTTGGTCGACGAGAAGTTCGGCAGCAGATAGGCCGACTCGCTCTCGCTGATGTCAGTATCGGTATAGGCCACGCCCAGCGTCAGCGGCGTGCCGGGGATGGCGAGATCCGCCCCCAACATCCAATCCAGATATTCGCCGGTCGGCGACAGGCTGGTGCCGTTCGGCCCGAGCCCAGGATTGCCGTTCGAATAGCCGATATGTGCCTTGAGCGTCACCGGGGTGCCCTTCACGCCTCCCGAGAGATCGCCCCAGACATAGAGATTGTCCTCGGACTGGCCGTTGCTCTGGGGCGTGGCCGAGAAATTGCCGAGCGCTTCCTGCTTGGGCGCATAGGCCATGCCGGCCAGCGCCGCCACCGGGCCGAGCGATCCGCTCAGCTTCACATAGGGCTCGGCGAAATCGGTGTTCTGGAACCCGCCCGGATACATGTACCAGGTGAGGCCGACATCGAGCGCAGCGCCGTCGCCGAGCGGGAGCTTGTATCCCGCGTAGAGGTCGAGCTCCATATTGGCGCCGCCGAACGTGCCCCAGCCGGCAAGGTTCGACGCCCAGGTACCGGCATAGAGGCCGCTCTCGTGGCTGACCGTCAGGCCGCCCTGGACCGCCATCTCCTTGTCGGTCTGCGAGACCCCGCGGAAGCGATAGTCGGAAACGAGCGCGACGCTGCCCGAGACAGTTATGGCCTTGGGCGGCTCCTCTTCCTGCGCGAAGGCAGGCGTGGCCGCGCCGAGCAGGATGGCGAATGCGAGACATTTTTTCATCGGGACTCCCCCTTGTTTTAGGTGGTGGTCCCCTGCGGTCCGGATCGGGCTCGCCTCGCATCGGGCAGGCTCCGCATCCAGCGCGATACGAGGTATCGGAAGAAATCGGTCGCGTGTGTAAGGAAGTGTTGCTGCGACGCAGCAAGAAGGAGAGGATGATGCAAATCCGAGAAGGCCGGCCGGACGACGTGCCGCGCGCACTGGAGATCTGGCGGACCGCGGTGGACGCCACGCACGGCTTCCTCACGCCGCAGGATCGCGCCGAGATCGACGTGATGGTGGCCGAGGATTTCCTGCCGAACGTCGAACTGTGGCTCGCCGTCGACGCCGGCGATCGGCCGCTCGGCTTCCTCGTCATGGACGGCGCGATGATCGACGCGCTGTTCGTCGATCCTGCGCATCATGGCCGCGGCATCGGCACCTTGCTGCTCGATCATGCCCTCGCGCTGGCGCCCGGCGCGATCGTCGATGTCAGCGAGCAGGCGAGCAACGCCCTGCCCTTTTACGAGGCGCGCGGCTTCGTCCGCACGGGCCGTTCGGAGACCGATCCGCAGGGCCGCCCCTATCCGCTGGTGCATTTGCGCCACAGTGGCACAAGCGCCGCTTCCAAATCTTCGGGCCAATGACTATATCGCCACGCTGAACCAACGATTCCCAGGAGAAATACCTATCCGTCCTCCCCAATCCCGGCGCCCCCTGGCACCGCCGCCGATGAACGGCCCGCGCTTCAATGAGTTCATTCAATCGCCCAAGGTGCGGGTGATCGATCATGAAGGCGAGAATCTCGGCGTGATGTTCACGCGCGAGGCGATGGAGCAGGCCCAGTCGGTCGGGCTCGACCTTGTCGAAGTGTCGCCCAACGCCGATCCGCCCGTCGCCAAGTTCCTCGACGTCGGCAAGTTCAAGTACGAGGCCCAGAAAAAGGCCAATCAGGCGCGGAAGACCCAGAAGACGCAGGAGATCAAGGAGATCAAGATGCGTCCGAACATCGACGATCATGATTATGATACGAAGATGAAGGCGATCCACAAATTCCTCGGCGAAGGCGACAAGGTGAAGATCACCCTGCGCTTCCGCGGCCGCGAGCTTTCGCACGGCCAGCTCGGCATGATCCTGCTCAAGCGCGTGCAGGACGATACGGCGGAAGTCGCCAAGATCGAGAGCTATCCGCGCATGGAAGGCCGTCAGATGCTGATGGTCATCTCGCCCAAATGAGGTTCGGGCGGGGGCTGTTCGCGGCCCTCGCCGCCCTTCTGCCGGTCGCCGCTTTCGCGCAGACCGCAGCTTCTTCCACCGATTCCAAAACCGATGCGCCGCTTGGCGTACCGGCCGGCTATGTCCAGGTCTGGGCCGACGAGTTCGATTCTCCCGGCGCGCCCGACCCGAAGAAATGGGCATATGACACCAGCCGCAACAAGGAAGGCTGGTACAATGAAGAGCTCCAATATTACGCCGCCGATCGCCCGGAGAATGTCCGGGTCGAGAACGGGCATCTGATCCTCGAGGCACGCAAGGAACGATTGACCGACAAAGCCGATTTCGGCGGGCAGAATTATGCCTCGGGCAAGCTCGTCACCAAGGGCCTCGGCGACTGGAAATACGGCTATATCGAGATTCGCGCGAAGCTCGCCTGCGGACGCGGACTCTGGCCGGCGATCTGGATGCTCGCATCGGACGGCAAGGCCGGCTGGCCGGCGATGGGCGAGATCGACATCATGGAGCATGTCGGCTGGGATCCCGGCCGCGTCCACGGCACCATCCACACCAAGGCGTACAACCACGTCGCCAAGACGCAGAAGGGCGCGGACGCGATGGTGCCCGACGCGTGCACGGCGTTCCACAATTACCAGCTCGACTGGAATGAGGACCGCATCCTGATCGGAGTCGATGGCCATGCGCACATGCGCTTCGACAACGACCATAAGGGGGATCCCGCCACCTGGCCCTTCGCCAGCCCGCAATATCTGATCCTCAACGTCGCGGTCGGCGGCTGGGGCGGGCAGAAGGGCATCGATGACGCGGCATTCCCCTCGAAGATGGAAGTCGATTACGTGCGGGTCTGGCAGAAAAGATAGGCGGCGACGCGGCACCTGCTCAGGCATCGAAACCCGGAACCCCATGTCGGCGATAGAGCGTCGGAGAAGCGCCGACCTCCTTCTTGAAGGCGGTATTGAACAAGCTGATGGTGCCGAATCCGCACATGAACGCGATCTCGGTCACGCTCAATTCTGTCGAGCGCAGCAGCCGCTTCGCGCGTTTCAGGCGCTGGACCTGGATATAGCGCGTCGCGCCGACGCCGAAGGCATCCCGGAACGCTTCGGAAAAGCGCGAATGCGACAAGCCCGCGAGGCGATAGAGCTCCTCCGCTTCGATGCGGTCGCCCAGCCGCTGGTTGATATGGGCCACGACCGAAGCGAAGCGGTGCGTCTTCGCGATCCGGCCCGACACGCCCAGCGCATCGCATTGCTCCGCGAAGAGCCGCGCCACGATCGACAATATGTGCGTGATCAGCCCGCGGCTGGCGATCTGCCAATTGGGCAGCCGTGGATCGGCGGTCGCATGCAATTGTCGAATGAGCGACCGGAGCAGCGGATCGGCAGGGAGTTTGTTGCATCCGAACTCGGCGGCATGGAGAAACGGCTGTATCCATAACGAGCACTCCTCCGGATCGCCGAACAGCGACGCGCCGAAATAGGTCACCAGGGCGCCCCCGTTGTCGGCGCGCGGAATGATCGGCTGGTGGATCTCGTTGGCATTGACGATGAAGACGTCGCCCGGCGCGATCGGAATCTCGGCATCCTGGATCATGTACGAGCCGTGATCCTCGGGAATATAGGCAATCTCATATTCCGGATGGCAATGCAGGTAGCCGAACGCCGCCGATAGCGGCGCGACATGGCTCGTGCGCAGCGGAAAATGCGGATCATGAAAGGGGATGCGCGCGCGGAACGGGTCCACGCGTGTTCCACTGCCCTGCTGGCGTCGTGCCGTGGCTGCCGTTTTCACGACGGCAAGATTGACCGGAAAATAGTGGAAGCCAATCGGAAAGCGGCGGATAGCGCGCCATCGCGCCGCCGCCGTAACAATCGAGAGCAAAGGAGATGCTCTCATGCGGAAATTCACGAACGGCGCCCAGGCGATATGCGGCCTGGCTATCCTCCTCATCGCGACATCGGCGGCGACACAAGCCGCTCCGGCGGGGCAACGAGCCGGCGCACCGATCACGCTCGCCCTCGACCGCCTCGAGCTGTTCAACCGCACCGCCACCGCCGCCAATGGCGAGGTCCGGCTGAACGTCGCGACCGATGCGGGACTGGCGTGGATCGCAGGCGTCGCGCGCACCGAGGGCTGCCTTTCGCTGGAAGTGCGCGGATCGAACGAGGTCGGTCGCAGCTTCGTGGGCATCGCCTTTCGCGGCGTGGATAAGGACAGGTACGACGTCGTCTATGTGCGGCCATTCAGGTTCCGCTCGGAAGATCCCGCCTTAGCCGCCCATAGCCTGCAATATATGTCGATGCCGGACCATCCCTGGCCGGTGCTGCGCGAGCGCTCGCCCGGCGTCTATGAAAGCGCGATCGGTTCGGCGCCCGATCCGGACCATTGGGTGCACCTGATGGTTCGCTTTCGCAGCGGGCGGATGCAGGCGTTCGTCAATGGCGCCGCGACGCCGCAGCTCGATCTGCCCCTGCTGACTCAGGAAACCGGCGGCCGCGCCGCACTCTGGGTGGGGAACAATTCCAGCGGCGCCTTCCGCAACCTGCGCGATTGCAGCTGATGCCGCCAGGCGGCCGCCGGTCGAGGCCTCAACATGAGCGGACGGTGGACTGGAATGCTATCATTCAGTTCGTCCGGTAATAGACGTTTTGCACCCTTGCGACTGGGCATTTTAGCGCTACCAAGGCCGGCACAATAATCAGGAGGGGAACCAATATGACCGCCAGCTTCGATCGCCGCACCCTCCTCGTTGGCGGTCTTGCTGCCTCGGCCGCTACCGTGACGCCGCTCGGCGAGGCCTTCGCCCGGCGCCGCCGCGTCTCCGCCAACGACAAGGTCCAGGTAGGCCTGATCGGCTGCAAGGGCATGGGCTGGGCGAACCTCACGGCGATGATGAAAGGGGCCGACGTCACCCCTGTCGCCCTCTGCGACGTGGACGCCACGGTCCTTACCGGCCGCGGTACCGAGCTGCAAAAGGCCTCCGGCCGCACGCCGCGGCTTTACGACGACTATCGCCGCATGCTCGACGACAAGTCGGTGGACGCGGTGATCATCGCCACGCCCGATCACTGGCACGCGCTCCAGCTCACCGATGCCATGTCGGCGGGCAAGGACGCCTATTGCGAAAAGCCGCTCGGCAACTCGATCGCCGAGTGCCGCGCGATGGTAGCCGCCAAGCAGCGCCACAACCGCGTGGTCCAGGTCGGCCAATGGCAACGCAGCAACCAGCATTGGGCCGACGCCATCGCCCATGTCCATTCCGGCGGCATCGGCCGGGTACGGAAGGTCAAGGCCTGGGCCTATATGGGCTGGATGAAGAACGTCGCTCCGCAGCCCGACCAGGCGGCGCCTCCGGGCGTCGACTATGACCGCTGGCTCGGCCCGGCGCGCCTGCGTCCCTTCAATCCCAACCGCTTCCACTTCAGCTGGCGCTGGTATTGGGACTATGCCGGCGGCCTGATGACCGATTGGGGCGTCCACCTGATGGACATCGCCTTGCTGGGCATGAAGGCCCAGGCGCCGAACTCCGTCAGCTCGCTGGGCGGTGCCTATGGCTATCCGGACTCGGCCATGGAGACTCCGGACACCCAGACCGCCATCTTCGACTTCGGCAATTATTCGGTGGAATGGGAGCATGCGGTCGGCATCAGCAACGGCCCCTTCGGCGGCGGTGACCATGGCGTGGCCTTCGTGGGCGAGACCGGCACGCTGGTGGTGGACCGCGGCAAATGGTGGGTCTCGCCGGAGACGAGCAACGGCAAGGCACTGACCCCGGAAATTCCCGTCACCAAGGCTTCGGACAACGGGCTCGATCGGCACACGGCGAACTTCATCGCCTGTGTGAAGGATCGCGCACGCACGCCCGCTTGCCCCATCGAATCGGCGGCCAACACGGCCATCGTCTGTCAGATGGGCAATGTCGCCTGGCGTACCGGCCGCAAGGTCCATTGGAACGCCGCGGCGGGCCAGTTCAAGGACGATGCCGAGGCCAACGCCCTGATCACGCCCCGCTACCGCGCACCTTACCGCCTGCCGGCGTAAGCGGCGTCAGGCGCCCCCGCGACCTAGGGCTTATCGCGGGGCAGTCTGAACCTGCTCATCTCTCAATGACAGGACACCCTCACCCAACTACGCTAGCCCCGGCGAAAGCCGGGGTGCCAAGCTTCGTCACCTCTCCCACAGGGAGAGGAGGGGAGTCGTTCGAATGTCGATACGCCCTAGCCCTCCGCCAGCCCGCAATATCTGATCCTCAAACTCGCGGTCGACGGCCAGGGCAGCCAGGACGGAAACGACGACGCCGCCTTCCCGCCGAAGATGGAAGTCGATAACCTGCGAATCTGGCGGAAGCAGTAAGAGCGTTGACGCTCTTACTGCTTCTTCTGCTCGGCCTGAAGGCAGCGGGACCCCGGCTCAGGGCCTGGGTGACGGAGTCCTCAACCTAGGGGCGATTCTGTCCCTTCTGATCGATCAGGACCGCCTGTTGCCATCGGCTTGGCGCCTTGTCGGTGCGGTGGATGCAACCCGCCCAGCAGCAGGGCCGCTTCTTCCCCTCCATCAATTCTTCACGGGTTCGCTCGATGCGACGTTGGCGGGTTGCTGGCTGTTTCGCATCGTCGACCCAGCAGATGAATTCATTCCGGCCAAGCGGCGTCAGGCTTTCCCACAGGGCAAGGACCTTGGGATCCGCTCGAACTGCTGCCTGCAGGTCGTCACCTGCCTGGTGGACAGTGCCATGGGGGAAATCGTTTGCCACGGGACCTCGGGGTTTCGCTGACCCGACAACAAAGTGCATCAGCTTCGCCTGAGTCAACCGCCAGGGAAATATCCCCGCCGCGCGCCTGTGCCCTCACGCCGCCGGCGGTTCCCAAAGCTCGATCGGATTGCCCTCCGGATCGTGGATCCGCGCGAAGCGGCCCGTCTCCGGCGTGTCCCATTCGTCCTTGGTGGTGATCTCGATCCCCAGCGCGTTGAGCTGTTCGAGCAGCCCGTCGAGGTCGCGGACGCGCAGGTTGAGCATGCAGCTCTTGTCCGGGGCGAAATAATCGGTGGTCGCCTTGAACGGCGCGAACACCACCGGGCCGGGCTCGGGATACCAGAACCAGTCGCTCGACTGCCCCTGCTCGTCCTTGCCGCAGCCGCCGCCCACGCCCAGCGTCTCGCGGTACCAAATCGTCAGCGCTTCAGGATCCTGCGCGCGGAAGAAGAAACCGCCCAATCCGATCACCGGCATGCATGTCCCCTTTCGTCAGGCGGCCTGGGCGATGTCCTGCCCCGCCGCGGCTTCGAGCAGGCGGCGCTCGATCGTCTTCAATCGTGCCGCGCTCTCGATCTTATCACCGATCAGATCGGTCAGGTAGAAGGTGTCGACCGCGCGCTCGCCATAGGTCGCGACATGCGACGAATGGATCGTCACCTTCGACTGGAACAATGCGAAGGCAAGGTGGCACAGCAGGGCCGGGCGATCGCGGGCGTTGACTTCGATCACGGTGAAGCGGTTCGACGCCTTGTTGTCGATCAGCACATTGGGCTCGATCGGGAATGCATCGGCACGCGGGCGCGACAGCGGGCGGGTCTTGAGGCGTTCCTGCAGCTTCGAACGATTGGCGAGCGAATCGGCGATGCTCGCCTTGATCCGGTTGAGCCGCGCCTCCTCGTCGAACGGGCGGCCGAGCGGATCCTGGACGAGGAAATTGTCGAGCGCCATGCCGTCGCGCGTGGTGTGGATGCGCGCGTCGATGATGTTGCCGCCCGCGACATGGATCGCGCCGGCGATGCGATAGAACAGCCCGGGATGGTCCGAGGCATAGACCGTCACCAAAGTCGCGCCGCGATCGGGATAGACCTGCGCCTCGATCGAAAGCTGCTGATCGCCCGCCGCGTCGATCTGGCGGGCATTGCGTTCGAGCACGTCGAGGGGCTCGGCGATCCAGTATGGCTCGGTCAGCCTCTTCTTGAGCGCGGCCATGCGCTCGCCGGTCCAGCCGAGGATCGCCGCGAGGTCCTCCTGCTTGGCGGCGATGCGCTCGCTGCGGCCCTTCTGCTTGTGGCCGAGGCGAAGCACCTCCTCGGCGGAGTCGAACAGATTGGTGAGAAGCTGGCGCTTCCAGCTGTTCCAGACGCCGGGGCCGACCGCACGGATATCGACGATCGTCAGGATCAACAGCATGCGCAACCGTTCGGGGCTCTGCACATTCTCGGCGAAATCGAGGATCGTCTTGAAGTCGCTGAGGTCACGCTTGAACGCAGTCGCCGACATCAGCAGATGCCAGCGCACCAGCCACGCCACCGTCTCGGTCTCGGCGGGGCTCAGTCCGAGGCGCGGGCACAGCCGTTCGGCGACTTCGGCGCCCAGCACCGAGTGATCGCCGCCCCGGCCCTTGGCGATGTCGTGGAGCAGCACAGCGACGAACAAGGCGCGGCGCGAAATGATCTGCTCGAAGATGCCGGTGGCGAGCGGATGGTCTTCCTTGAGCTCGCCTTTCTCGATCTGGTTGAGCAGCCCGATCGCGCGGATCGAATGCTCGTCGACCGTATAGTGATGGTACATGTCGAACTGCATCTGCGCGACGACGCGGCCGAAATCGGGCACGAAACGGCCGAACACCGCCGCCTCGTTCATCCAGCGGAGCACCAGCTCGGGCGTGCGCGGCGATGTCAGCACGTCGAGGAACAGTGCGTTGGCGCGCGGATCGTCCCGGACATCGTCGACCAGCCGCGCGTCGCGCGTGGCGGCGCGCATCGCGGTGGGATGGATCTCGAGGCCGTGGAGATCGGCGAGCTGGAAGATCTCGATCAGCCGGACCGGATCTTCCTGGAAGAAATTGTCGCGCGGGATCGCCAGCCGGCTGCGCTCGAGCGTGAAGCCGTGGAGTTTTCGGGGGCTCTTGAACAGCCGCGGAAAGCCGAAGCGCGAGCCTCGCGCCGCGAATTTCTCGTCGAGATGCGCAAGGAACACCCCGGTCAGATCGCCCACCACCTTCGCCTGAAGGAAGTAGAAATGCATGAAGCGCTCGACCTTGGATTTGCCGGGGCGGTCGGCATAGCGCATCCGCTCGGCGATCTCGGGCTGGACGTCGAAGGTCAGCCGGTCCTCGGCGCGGCCGGTGAGCGTGTGGAGCTGGCAGCGCACCGCCCAGAGGAAATTCTCGGCGCGGCGGAACTGGCGATATTCGTGGGGCGTGAGCAGCCCCGCCTCGACCAGTTCGGCGGGCTCGCGGACATTGTACGCGTATTTGCCGATCCAGAAGAGCGCGTGGAGATCGCGCAGGCCGCCTTTGCCTTCCTTGACGTTGGGCTCGACCACGTAGCGGCTGTCGCCCATGCGCTTGTGCCGCGCATCGCGCTCGGCGAGCTTCTGGGCGATGAAATCGCGCGCCGTATCGGCCTGGATCTCGACCTTGAAGCGCTGCGCCGCCTCGTCGTACAGCGCGGTATCGCCCCACACATAGCGCGCCTCGAGCAAGGCGGTGCGCACCGTCACATCGGCCTTGGCCTGGCGGATCATGTCGTCGAGCGAGCGCGACGAATGCCCGACCTTCAGCTGCATGTCCCACAGCGAATAGAGCATCGATTCGATGACCTGCTCGCACCAGCCGGTGACCTTCCACGGCGTCAGGAAACCGATGTCGATGTCCGAATGCGGCGCCATCTCGCCGCGGCCATAGCCGCCGACCGCGATCAGCGTCAGCCGCTCGCCGGCGCTGGGATTGTGGTTGGGGTGCAGCCGCTCAATCGTGAAATCCCACAGCAGGCGGAGCAACTGATCGATCAGGAACGCCCCCGCCGCCGCCATTTCGTGCCCGCGCGAAGGGTGTTCGCGCAACCGCCGGGCAATCTCCCCCTGACCCGCATCCAGCGCCGCCTTCAGTTCGACGGTCGCGGCGCGGCGCAGCGCAGTGGGATCGGACGCCTCGATCGCGGCGAGCCGTTCGGCAACGGCCCGCCGATCGATCAATGCGCGGCGGTGCGGGACGGAATCGAAGCGCGAAGACATGGGGCGGAGATAGGGGCTTGTGCCGTCGGCGTCACCTGCCCTTGAAGCTCCCTTCCCTGCAAGGGAGGGGCTGGGGGTGGGTGCGAGCACAGCGAGCCCTACGAGATGGGTGGAACGAAGAAAAGGCCGGGCATCGGGCCCGACCCTTTCTACCCACCCCCAACCCCCTCCCTAGGAGGGAGGGGGAGTACCGAGGCATCAGCCCACAAAGGCGCGTTCGACCACGAAGGTGCCGGGATTGGCGTTCGAACCTTCGTGGAAACCGTGGCGCTCGAGCATCGCCGAGAAATCCTTGATCATCTCGCTGCTGCCGCACAGCATCACGCGATCCGTCTCCGGGTTGAGCGCGCGGTCGCCCGCGACCGGCGGCTGGAACAGCCAGCCGTCCTCGATCAGCTGGCCGATCCGCCCGGTGGTGCGGAACGGTTCGCGCGTGACCGTCGGGATATAATGGAACTGGAGCAGCGCCTGGTCCGCGACCAGCGGATCGCCGGCCAGCTGCGCGGTGAGCTCGTCATGATAAGCGAGGTCGCTCACCCGGCGCGTGCTGTGGACGATCACGATCTGGCCGAACGCGTCATAGATATCGGGATCGCGCGCGATACTGAGGAACGGTGCGAGGCCGGTCCCGGTCGAGAGCATGAACAGCCGGCGGCCGGGCAGCAGCGCGTCGGAGACGAGCGTGCCGGTGGGCTTCTTGCCGAGATAGAGCTGGTCGCCCTCGCGGATCGTCTGGAGCCGCGAAGTGAGCGGACCCTCGGGCACCTTGATCGACAGGAATTCGAGCTCGTCGGACCAGGTCGGGCTGGCGATCGAATAGGCACGCATCAGCGGCTTGCCCTCGCCTTCGAGGCCGAGCATCACGAACTCGCCCGAACGGAAGCGGAAGCTCGCCGGGCGCTCGAGCGCGAAGCTGAACAGATGCTCGTTCCAATGCCGCACCCACCGCACCTGGCAGGTCTGGAAGGCGGCATGCTCGGGGAGCAGCTGCGGCGGACGGGCATGCATGTTCATTCGTAGGTCCTGGTCGAAATGGTGAAGGCGGCGCTCAGCCCGCCATGAAAAGCGCGATGCGGCCGGCGGCGAACTGGAGCGAGCGTTGCGCGGCGGGCTTTACCAGCGCTTCGGCGATTCTGCCGACAAGGATTTCTTCACCCCGCGCAGCCGCAGCATGAAGCGAAAGCAGCAGCGCCTCGTCGTCGCTCACCCGGCCGCAGCCGACCGGGCGGAACTGGAGCTGCGCATGGCCCTCGCGATCGAGCAGCATCATCGCGATGTTGAAGTCGGCCAGCATCGCGCCGAGCCGGCGTTCGGCAAAGGTGGGGCCGAGTGCCGCGCACGGGCAGCGCCCGCCGCGTATCGCCCCGACCCATTGCCGCATCGCCCAGACGAGCAAGGCGTCGCCGGCCGCCAGTTCGGGCATTGTCCGATCGAGATACTGGTACATATCACCTCCGCTGAGGCCGGCCCGACAGGGAGCCGACCCAGCCTCTAGCGTTTAATGCGAATGATCCGCAATAGCGAATTTCTATCCTCGCCCCATCGGCTGCGCCGCGAGCCGGGCCAGTTCCTCGCGCAGCGTATCGATCTTGTCGTGCAGCGCCTCGATCTGGGTCTCGGCGCGCTGGTTGGTCTCGTAATCGAGCCGCGCCTCGAACCGGTCCTTCGCCGCCTGGCGGTTCTGGCTCATCATGATCACCGGCGCCTGCAATGCCGCGAGCATCGACAGCATCAGATTGAGGAAGATGAAGGGAAACGGATCGAAGGCGTGCGCCGCCAGAATCACGGTGTTGAGGATCGCCCAGGCGCCGAGGAAGACGCCGAAGCCGATGATGAAGCCCCACGAGCCGCCAACGGCGGCGACGCGGTCGGCCAGCTTCTGACCAAAGGTCAGCCGCTCGTCGAACAGGGCATGGGGATCGCTGCCGGCGCCGATACGGCGCAGGTCTGCTAGGAAACGGATAGCTGCGTTCATGAAACACCTCACTGCCGACCGGCCGCCCGGGGCCGGCGCGAGGTGACGGATCAGCTCAGCGCGACGGCCTCGGACGGCTCGGTCGATCGACTATGATCGTTGCTGGACATGACCCTTCTCGAGGACCGTTGCGGAAAAGGCGCGCGGCTGCGTGCCCAGGCGCGAAGTGGCGATCGCGCCCGGCAAGGTCAAATTAAAAAAGCTTCATGAAAGCCGCCGGGAGGCCGGATCAGTCCGGCTTCTTCGCCACCCCGACCAGCGCCGGACGCAGCAGTCGGTCCTTGATCATATAGCCGGTCTGGATCTCCTGCACGACGGTGCCGGGCTCGGCATCGGCGGAGGGGACTTCCATCATCGCCTGGTGGCGATTGGGATCGAGCGCCTCGCCGACCGCGATGATCTTCGAGATGCCGTGGCGCGCGAACACCGAATCGATCTCGCGGCCCGTAGCCTCGAGGCCGGTGACCAGCCCCTTGAGCTTCTCGTCCTCGCGCAGATCGGCAGGGATCGCCGCAAGGGCACGCGTCAGATTGTCGGACACCGACAGGATATCGCGTGCAAAGGCAGTCGCGGCATACGCACGGGCGTCCTGCGCCTCCTTCTCGGCGCGGCGGCGGACATTCTGCGTCTCGGCCTGCGCATAGAGCACCGCGGCGCGCGCCTCGGCGAGCTGCGCCTCCAGCTCTGCGGCGCGATCGTGCTCGGCCACTTCCGGAGCCGCCTCTGCGGTCTCCTCACGAAGGTTGGTCTCCGCGTCCTGCACGTCCGCGCTCATCTTCTCATTCTCGTTCGACATGATTCCCTGTTCGTCAGGCTAATAACCGGGCCAATGTGGCCGCCGTGAAATCCACCATGGGCACGACACGCGCATAGTTCAACCGCGTGGGACCGATCACGCCGACCACGCCGACCACGCGCCCGTCGAGCGCGCGCACCGGCTTGGCGATCACCGACGAGCCCGACAACGCGAAAAGCTTGTTTTCCGATCCAATGAAAATGCGCGTCGCCTCGCCTTCGCGCGCGCTGTCGAGCAGCCGCGCGATCTCCTCCTTGCCCTCGAGCTCGTCGAGCAACTGGCGGACGCGATCGAGATCCTCGGCCGCGGCGGTGTCGATGAGCCGCGCCTGCCCCCGCACGATCAGCACCGGGCGGCGATCGCCGTCCTCGGTCCAAACCGCGAGGCCCCGCTCGACCAGGGCCGCGGCCGCGCTGTCGAGCGCCGCGCGCTGCAGACCGAGGTCGCGCTCGATCCGTGCGCGCGCCTCGCCGAGCGTCAGCCCGCCGAGCATCGCGTTCATGTAGTTCGCCGCCTGCTGGAGCGAGGCGGGATCGATCCCGCCGGGGATCTCGACCACCCGATTCTCGACCGAACCGTCTTCGCCGACCAGCACGGCAAGCGCGCGATCGTGGCTCAGCGGCACGAAACCGAACTGGCGCAGTACCGGCTCGGCCTTCGGGACCAGCACCAGCCCTGCACAAGCCGACAGGCCCGAGAGCGCCGCGGTGGTACTCGCCAGCGCTTCCTCGATCGGTCCGGTCTGCCCCGCGCGCGATTCGATCGCGGCGCGCTCCTCGGCGGAAGGCGCACTTGCCTGCATCATCCCGTCGACGAACAGGCGAAGGCCCGATTGGGTGGGCATGCGCCCGGCGCTGGTATGCGGCGCGGCGAGCAGGCCCGCTTCCTCAAGATCCTGCATGACGTTGCGGATCGAGGCGGGCGACAGATTGAGCGCGGAGATCTTCGAGATCGTGCGCGATCCCACCGGCGCGCCGCTGTCGAGATAGGATTCGACGACGATCCGGAACACGTCGCGCGCGCGATCGGTGAGTTCATGGATCGGCGGGGTGGTCATGAAGTCCTATGTAGCGAAGGTGGTGCCGGTCTCAACGACTCAAAAGCCCTCTCCCGCTTGCGGGAGAGGGTTGGGTGAGGGTGAGACGGGGAGGATAGTCCCTGCGGCCCCCACACACCCTCACCCTTCCGCCGGCTGCGCCGGCTCCCTCCCTCTCCCGCAAGCGGTAGAGGGGGATCACGGCCGCTCGCCGATCAGGTCCTGGATCGGCAAACCATCGGTCGCACCGCCCAGCGCATCGGCGATGCGGGTGTCCTTCGCCAGCCTGCAGCCGAAATTATAATGGAGGTTCTGACTGTCGCCGATCGCGCGGGTCCACGTCACATCGACACTGGGCATGTCCGTGGCGAACCCGGTGCAAAGCGGATTGTCGGCCGCGTAGCGCACCTGCCCACTCGTGGGCCGATAGGGCGCCAGCCGCGCGGCGAAGGCGTCATATTCGGCACGGCTCAGCGTGAAGCTGCGCGTGCCGGTCACCGCAGTGAAGCGCTTGCCCTCGAACACGCCCGTGCCGTCGGGATGCACCGTGATCGAATAGACCGGGCAACGGCCGAAGCAGGGCCCGGTCGCATAGGTGATCGAATCGCCCTCGATCGGCACCGGCCCCTGCGGCGCCCGGCTCGCGGGGATGCATCCGGCCAGCGCGATCGTCGCGACACCCATTGCCAGCCACTGCTTCATCGCACCCTCCAACGGATCATGCGCCGACACTGGCGCGTTCGCGCTCCACCGTCTACGTGCCCGGATCGACTTTTCAGGAGAATGAACCGATGCGCCCATCCGGCCGCGCCCCCGACGAGATGCGCAGCATCACCATCGAACCCAACTTCACGCGCCACGCGGAAGGATCGGTGCTGATCGGCTTCGGCGACACGCGCGTGCTGGTGACCGCGAGCATCGAGGAGCGGATCCCGCCCTGGCTGCGCGGCAAGGGCGAGGGCTGGGTCACCGCCGAGTACGGCATGCTGCCGCGCGCCACCCACACCCGCAGCCAGCGCGAGGCGGCCAAGGGCAAGCAATCCGGCCGCACCCAGGAGATCCAGCGGCTGATCGGCCGTTCGCTGCGCGCAGTCACCGACTTGAAGCTGCTCGGCGAGCGCCAGATCACGCTCGATTGCGACGTGATTCAGGCCGATGGCGGCACCCGGACCGCGGCGATCAGCGGTGCCTGGGTGGCCCTGCGCATCGCCACCAACAAGCTGCTCGCCGCCGGACTGCTCGAAAAGGACCCGATCCTCACGCAGGTCGCCGCGGTGAGCTGCGGCATCTATCAGGGCAATCCGGTGCTCGACCTCGATTATGACGAGGACTCGGCTGCCGATGCCGATGCCAATTTCGTGCTGCTCGCCGACGGCAAGATCGCCGAGGCGCAGGCCACCGCCGAACGGGCGTGTTATGACGAGGAAGGCCTGCTTCGTCTGCTTCGTCTCGCGCGGATAGGCTGCAACCAGATCTTCGCTGCGCAGTTGAAGGCAGTGGCATGAGCGGCGAAGGCGATACCCCCCAGATGATCCGCAAGCTTCAGCCCGGCAAGCTGGTCATCGCCAGCCACAACCCCGGCAAGGTGCGCGAGATCCGGGCACTGCTCGGCCCTCACGGCATCGAGCCGGTGTCGGCCGCCGATCTCGATCTGCCCGAGCCCGAGGAAACGGGCACGACGTTCGTCGCCAATGCCGAATTGAAGGCGCTGCAGGCGGCGGATCTTTCGGGGCTTCCCGCGCTGGCCGACGATAGCGGACTGTGCGTCGAGGCGCTGAACGGCGATCCGGGCATCTTCTCGGCGCGCTGGGCGGGCGAGACCAAGGACTTCTCGATCGCGATGCAGCGCGTCGAGGACAAGCTCGCGGCGCTGCCGCCCGAGACCGGCCGCGACGCGCATTTCGTCTGCGCGCTCGCGCTCGCCTGGCCCGACGGCCATGTCGAATGGTTCGAGGGCCGGGCCGACGGCGTGTTGGTCTGGCCGCCGCGCGGCGAGAACGGCTTCGGCTATGATCCCGTCTTCGTGCCCAACGGCCACGACGTCACTTATGGCGAGATGGACCCCGAAGCCAAACATGCGATGAGCCACCGCGCCGACGCGTTCCGTCAACTGGTGAGCGCGGTATTCTGACCCCCGTGCTCCGGCGAAGGCCGGAGCGTTGGCCGGAGCACAGAGCGGGTTGGCCGACGGCTTGCAATGTAGGATTTCGCCTGCTTTGCTCGCACGGTCGGCTGTTGCCGCCGCTCTTTCTATCTGTCGAACAAGGAGAAGCGTACGCAACGCTCGCGTAAGAATGTTGCGAGATCGATCGCGTTTCCGCCAACCGAGTCAAGTTAAGGCCGGTAGCCCGGCGGCTGCTCCGGATTCGCCTGGTCCGCCCGTGGCGCCCGCATCGGGATCGGCACCGTGTCCAGCGCCTCGGGCACCAGCGCCAGCGTCTGGATCGCGGCCAGACCCCATTGCGCCGAGCCGTTGGTCGAGACCCCGGGCCATTCGACCACGCCGCCGGGCAGCTTCACGCGCGGATCGCCCTTCAGGACGCGCATCCCCGCCTCGCCCGAATAGAATTCCGCTGCCGCGCGCCGCGCCAGCGCCGCATCGCTGGTCTGCTTCGCCACATAGGCAGTGAGCCGCGAATGCCCCTGCTTCAGGTTGCGCCCGCCATAGGGCTTGTCGAACTTCGCCGCCCATTCGTCGCGCGGGGCATTGTACCAGCGGCAATAATCGAACCACGCGTCGCGGAAGCGCGGCATTTCGATGAGCTGGATCAGTTCGGCCTGAATCTCGACCGCGCCGAACACCGAATTGAGATGCGAGATGCCGATCGTATCGCGGCTGAGGAAGCGCCCGCTCTTGAGGTCATAGGGCGCCCCGCCGGTCAGCCAGCCGTTGGGCATGCGGCCGATGCTGTCCATCCCCGCGGCGATGCGATCGCGCCATTTCGTGTCGCCGGTGCGCTCCCATTCGGTGAGCCAGGCGCCCGCGCACACTGCCCAGGTGGTGCCGAACGACATCTGGATCACCCCCTCGGGCAGATCCTCCTTCGGCGCGGCGGTCTTGCGCCCGATCTCGACATGCGCGAGCGTCTGCTCCGAAGTGCCCAGCGCGCGCATCAGATCGCCGACGCGTTCGTCGGCAGTGAGATAATAGAAGATGCGGCGATAGGCGGCGTTGCTGACGCGCGGCTGTTTCGAGCTGTCGCTCCAGTGCTGGACGCCGTGGCGCGTGCCGAGCCCGGCGAAGCGGCCCATGTGATAGACGTCGACTTCGCCGGTGTGCCTAGTCATCGCCTCGGCGAGCCGCCAAATCTTCGCGTCGCCCGAGCGGAGCGCGGCGTACCATAGCCACAGATCGGTCGAGAGCTCGCTATTGTCCCAGGCGAAGCCGCCAATGTCGTATTTCCACTGATGCCGGTCGCTGTCGTAGCTGTGCATCACGTCGCCATGATCCCAGAAGCCGTACCAGCTGCGCCGGTCGACTTCGCCCGCATAGAAATCGATCAGATTGGCGAGCTGGTCCTCGATCAAGGCGCGCTGCGGCGTCGAGCGATCGGGCAGGTTCCAGTCGCCGAACACGCCGGCGGCATGGAGATGCGCGGGATCGGCCATCAATTGCGGCGGAGTCGCGGCGGCGCGGGCGAGCGCCTGGAGGCGCGAGGTCTCGGGGGTCGCGTCGAATGCCCAGAGCATCAGCTCGCTGGTGCGCGCGATGCCCTTGGGGTCGTCCCAGCCGGGCTCGTAATCCTCATAGGTGATGTCGAGGCCCTGGTTCTGCGCGTCGAACCCTTCCATCCCCATCGTGCCGTGATAAGCGCGCAGGTCCATCGGCTTCGCGTCGGGCGACCAGAGCCAGGCGGTGAGGCTGGCGGTGTCCGAAGCAGCATTGCGGACGTCGATCTGGGTCGGGTGGCGCTGCCAGAAATAGCGCGCGGCGATCCCCGCCCCGCCCTGCGGCGTGCCGACATAGCCGAAGCCGGGCGCGCGGCGGCCTTCGTCCGAATCGATCCAGGCATGGCCGTCCGCGGTGCGCTTGGTCAGCGTGAAGCCATTGGCCGATAGCTGGGAGAGGCTGAAATCATTCCAGGCCGGAATGCGCTCAAGCAGCTTGCCAACCGGATCGCGCATCTCAGCCGGCACCGCGCGGCCGGCGACCTGCGCCTCACGGACCGCCTTGCCCGGATCGCGGCGGAGGCCGGTGAGCGGCCGAACGGCCTCGACGAACATCGCGTCATCGGCAGTGGCGAGGCGGATGTGGCGATCGTGCAGCGGCCCGCGCATCGGCACGTCGGTGGCAATGCCGAGCGCCGAGATATGATCGGTCGCGTCGATATCGAGAATGAAGCTGTGCACCACGCGCAGCGCGTCCGACCCGGCATAGGCATAGAGCCGCACCACGAACGGCAGCACCGAACGCCCGCCCCCGACATGACGCCCCTCGAGCCGCACGACTGCGCGCACCGGCCCCTTCTGCTCGACCACAGCGCGTTCGATGGTGCCGGTAAGGGCGATGCGCTCGCCTTCGGGCGAACCGGCGCGGATCTCGCCGAGCAGACGGGCATTGGCGAGCAGCGTGCGCTCGCCATTCTTCACCGAGCGGATCGCCGCCGGACCGGTGCGGCCGATCTCCCATTCGAGCGCGCCCGAGCGGATGAAGACGGCATCCGCGGTCTCGCGCACCGAAACCGGCGCAGCGGGCAGCGCCGGGCGGCCGCCGGCGACGACCAGCTTGTCGGGGGCCGTCCCGGCGGGCACGGCATGCGCGGTCCATTTGATCGAGCCGTCGGGCCAATAGGCGGTCGGCCAGCTCTGCGACGGCACGTCGCCGTCCGCGCCGCGCACCGTGAGCGCCTGCCCCTTGGCCAGTGCCCCGCGCGCCCAGGCGACGCCGAAAGTCTGGCCAGCATGGCGTTCGGGCGCGGCGCCGTCGATCCAGCGGATCGGCGCCTCGACCGCCTTACCCCGCCGCGCCTGCGCCATCGCCGGAGCCGCGCCCGCGACTGCCGCGGACAATATCGTGCCCTGCATCATCGTCCGCCGCGTCAGGCGCATGTCTCTCTCCTATGGTTTTCCGATGCGCAGATTGCGGATGCGCAAATGGCTTTTGGTGGTGCGCAGCGCGAACCAGCCGCGCCGATAAGGCTCGGCGTCGTCGAGTTCGAAGATCCGCCGCCCGTCGCGCTCGACGGCGATCGCGCGGCCGTCGGCGATCAGCCGCACATGCGTCCAGCGATTGGGAACGAGGAGATTCTCCGCGCCTTTCAGATCGTGCCCCGGCAGCAGAGGCCGATTGCCCGGCTGCGCGACATAGCGGCGAAAACGCGTCGTCGTGTTCCGGTTGCCGCCGATCCCCACATAATAGGTCTCGAGGTCGTCATAGCCCGCGAACGCGCCGGACCGCTTCTTCGCGAACACCGAACCATCCCGCACGGCGGGATCCGTCGCCATCCAGAAGGCATTGAGGTCGCTGACCGCGTCATTCGCCCCGCCCTCGGACACCGCCAGGGCATCGAATTCGATCGCCACCGGGCCGACGAGTTCCCGCTTGAGCCAGAGCGACAAACCCGCTGGCGTATCCACGTCGATAACCTCGCCGAAGCGGACGCGCGCCGGCCGCTCGGCCTCGACTCGCCAGTCGGACGCAATTGGACCAGGCGGCCGGGAATCCAGGGCGCCCGTCGCGCAACCGGAAAGGAGCAGGCACCCGGCAGCCACGACGCCGCGGGCCCGGATGGCTCTCCGCCAAGGCTGCGGCATTTGCCCTTCCTCCTCCCATTGGCGATTCCGCCGCGAGCGCCTTTCTTCGGCTTGCCCGGCTACAGGATAGCTGCGTCCGGGAAGATTGGAAGTAAATTACGACATGTGGCATTTTGACCCACATAATGGGAGTTAGTGCCGATGCAAAAGGTACCAGTGTCGAGGTGCCCCACGGCGCGACTCACTTCCTCGCCGAGTCGAGTTTGGCTTTCAGCTCCTTGTCCTCGGGAGCCAGCGCGACTGCTCTTCCATAGCTCGCCACGGCGCTCGCCCGGTCGCCCTTGCGGAGATAGGCGTCGCCGAGTTGGCCGTGCGCGGCCGCGCTGGTCGGGAAATTGCCGGCGTTGATGCGATAGACTTCGATCGCGTCGTCGAATTTCTCCCTGCGCAGCAGGTCCTCACCCCAGCCGCTGACCATGCCGAACGGCGGCTGCACATCATAGCCCAGCCGCTCCGACATCCTGCGATAATGGCTCCGGATCGATTGCGCGGTCCGGTTCGGGTCCTCGACATTCCATTGGGGATAGAGGAACCGCAGCCCGTCATAATAAGCTTTCGCGGCGATGCTGCCATGCGTCTCGTTCGGATAATAAGCGTGCGTCCAGGGAAATCCGCGGGCCTTGCGCACCTCCAGCACGTCGAGGAAGCGCTTCATGTAGATCGGAAACGGCCCCGCTTCGGGCGAGTCCGCGACGAACAGGAATTCCCTGGCAGAGGGCGACGCCGGCAGCCTTTTGATCGCCTGGTCGAGATAGGCTCCCTTGTCCCACCATAGAGATGGGCTGACCGCCAGATAGGCGTCGAACAGGTCCGGCTGCGTCGCGAGCGCGTGGATCGCCGTCAGCCCGCCGACCGAATGCCCTGCAAGGATCCTGAACGGCGCGGTCCGGTATTTCCGCTCGACGAAGGGCATGACCTCCTCGCGGACGAAGCGGAGGAACTTGTCCCCGCCCCCGCTCGGCCGCAGCCAGGATTGCGGATCCGAATCGAGCTTGCCCAGATTGTCGTACAGCGAATGCGTCGGCGTCAGGTCGCGGATGCGCTCGCCGGCGCCGTCGATTCCTACCACCAACATCGCCGGAAGCTGTTCGTTGTACGAGGAGAGGTATTTCACCATGCCCGCGACCATCGGCATGTCGTTCTCTTCGAGCAGATAGAGGACGGGATAGGCGGGAAGCACGTTTCCGCCGACATTGTCCGGGTTGTAGATGGCGAGCTTGCGGTCCTCGCCGAGGATCTTCGAATGGATCACGAATATGTCGGCCACGACATAGGATGCTGGCTGGCCGTCCTGTGCCAGGGCGCCGGTGCCGCCGAAGAGCGAAAACAGGGCCGCCCAGAGAAAATGGAATGATTTCACACTTGCCTCCCTCTCGGGTCGCGGAGCCTAGGGATGAACGCGTCGGAGGCAAGGGCCGGCTACGGCCCGGCTGATCTACGAAGGTCGCCCGGGATATGCGTTTGGGAACTCGAACCGCGCCCACCCGACGCCACTGGCAATGTAGGATTTGTTCTGCGTACGTTCGCGCATGAGCGCCCCGCAGAAAGCCCGCCCCGCCGGGCCCGGCCCGGCCCGGCGTACCCTCCCCCGCGCGCGCGTATGCATCAGTAAACTTCGTCAACCGGCAAACCGCCGGAAATGCCCGAAAACCACGCAAATCCGCCATTCCCGGATCCAACCAAATGGTTGGATCCCGCCGAAACCGTCCCTGGCTCAACCGGATGGTTGGGGATCGGCGGAAATCGTCATTTCATGGGATGGTGGACAGGGCTGGATTCGAACCAGCGTACGGGAAACCCGGGCAGATTTACAGTCTGCTGCCTTTAACCACTCGGCCACCTGTCCATGGTGCCGCCAGCGAAGCGAGGGCGGTCCAATGCCGAAGCGACCCCGACCTGTCAACGCCTTGCGCACATGCCCGGCGGCGCATAGCGTCGCGCGCATCCCTCCATTCCCGCAGGAGTCCCATGCGCACAGCCGCCGCTCTCGCCGCCATCGCCCTCGTCGCCTCCCCGCTCGCCGCGCAGTCGGTCGACCGGTCCGAGGTCGGCCGCATCCTCGATGAAGGCTTCAACCGCTCCGAAGTGATGCTCACCGTGCAGCATCTGACCGATCATATCGGCCCGCGCCTCACCAATTCACCGGGCATGCGCGCCGCCGAGGACTGGACCGCGTCGAAGTTCCGCGACTGGGGCCTGAAGAACGTCCACAAGGAAGGCTTCGATTTCGGCCGCGGCTGGTGGATCGAACGTTCGAGCGCGCGCATGGTCAGCCCGCGCCCGATCACGCTGACCGCGATCCCGATCGCCTGGACCCCCGCTACGGCGGGCCGGATCAGCGCCCCGGTGATCGTCGCGCCGATGAGCGAGGAGCGCCATTTCGAGCGCTACCGCGGCAAGCTGGCGGGCAAGATCGTGCTCGTGACGCTGCCCGATGACGGCTCCGAGCCGACCGATCCCGCGTTCAGGCGGCTGACCGGCGACGATCTGGCGAAGCTCGACGTCTATGAGCAGCCCAAATACGATCCGGAAGCAAGCGACCGCCGGATGAAGCGGCTCGAATATTCGGCCAAGCTCGATGCGTTCCTCAAGGCCGAGGGCGCGGTCGCCTATGCGACGATGTCGCCGCGCGACGGCAAATTGGTGCACGGCGCCGGCTATCTGTTCGGGACCGGCGAGACCCAGCAGGTTCCCGGCGTCGAAATCGCCGCCGAGGATTATCGCCGCCTCGCCCGCCTTGCGAAGCAGGGCCCGGCCCCAGTGGTCGAGCTCGAGAATGTCGTCCATTTCGTCGACACCGACACGAAGGCGTACAACATCATCGCCGACATCCCCGGCAGCGATCCCTCGGGCGCCTATGTGATGGCCGGCGGGCATCTCGACAGCTGGGCCGCGGGCGACGGCGCCGTCGATAACGGCGCGGGCGTCGCGATGGTGATGGAAGCCGCGCGCATCCTCCAGGCGATGGGCGTCAAGCCGAAGCGGACGATCCGCTTCGTGCTCTGGGCAGGCGAGGAGCAGGGCCTGCTCGGCTCGATGGACTATGTCGAGAAGCATATCGCGACGCGCGCCCGCAAGCCTGGCACGCCCGAGACCGGGCTCGCGCGCTTCTATGGCTGGGCCAATCGCTGGCCGATCACGCGCCAGGCCGATTACGGCAAGCTTGCCGCCTATTTCAACATCGACAACGGCTCAGGCAAGCTGCGCGGCATCTATGCCGAGAACAACGCCGCGGTGGTGCCGATTTTCCGCGACTGGTTCGCGCCGTTCAGTTCGATGGGCGCCAATACCGTCGCGATCCGCAAGACCGGCGGCACCGACCATGTCTTCTTCTCGGCGGTCGGCATCCCGGCGTTCCAGTTCATCCAGGATCCGCTCGATTATGGCAGCCGGCTGCACCATACCAGCATCGACACCTTCGATCATATCAAGGCCGCCGATATGCGCCAGGGCGCAGTGATCCTCGCGAGCTTCCTGCTCAACGCCGCCAATGCCGACAAACCGTTGCCGCGCATGCCCTTCCCCACCGAGCCCAGCGTGACCGATCCGTTCGCCTGGCCCAATCCGAACGATCTCGACTGATGGCCCGCAGAGGTCATCGCCCGAGCCAGGCACCGGCATCGCGTCCGCGCTTCTATGGGCGGCATGCGGTGCTGGCGGCGCTCGCCAATCCCGAGCGCAACGTCCGGAAGATCTGGGGCACGCGCGAGGCGCTGGCGGCGCTCGATCTGCCGCCGGTGATCCCGATCACCTATGCCGATGTCGCCGATCTCGCGCGGCTGGTGCCGGGCGACGCGCCGCACCAGGGGCTCGTCGCCGAAGTCGATCCGCTCGAGGAGATCTGGCTCGGCGATCTGCTCCAGCAGGGCGCCGACGATCGGCGGCCGCTGGTGGTGCTCGATCAGGTCACCGACCCGCATAATGTCGGCGCGGTGCTGCGCTCGGCGGCGGCGTTCGACGCTCTCGGCATCGTCACGCAGGACCGGCACGCGCCGCCCGAATCGGGTTCACTGGCACGCTCGGCTTCGGGCACGCTCGAAACCGTGCCCTGGGTCCGCGTCGTCAATCTCGCGCGTGCGCTCGAAGAGATCGCCGAAGCGGGCTTCTGGCGGATCGGGCTCACCGGCCATGCCAAGGGCACGCTCGCCGAAGTGATGGGCGACGCGCGCATCGCCCTCGTGCTCGGCGCCGAGGGCGAGGGCATGCGCCAGAATACCGAGGCGCATTGCGATCAGCTTGCCCGGCTGCCGATCTCGCCTAAGGTGGAAAGCCTGAACGTGTCGAATGCCGCCGCGGTAGCGCTCTACGCCATCGCCGCACGCGGCTGAACGGGGGAATAAGGATGAAGCACTGGAAGGCGCTCGCCGCCGCATTGCTCGTGCCGCTCGCGCTCGCGGCGTGCCTGTTTCTGCCGGGCAAGTTCCAGTCGACGCTGACGATCCATGCCGATCGCAGCTTCACCTATGCCTATAAGGGCGAAGTCGTCGCGCTCGACATCACCGGCGCGATGAGCGAGGCGACCTCGGGCCTGGCCGACAATACCACCGATGGGCCCCCCGCACCCGATCCCGCCAAGAAAGCGGCCGAGAAAGCGAAGAAGGAAGCCGAATATCGCGACATCGCCGTGAAGGTCGCCAAGGAAGCGGGCTATCGCACCGTCGAATATCGCGGCGACGGCGTGTTCTATGTCGATTACGAGATTACGGGGAAGCTGACGCACAATTTCGTCTTCCCCTATAATCAGGATGCCGGGATGATCTTCCCCTTCGTCGCGATCGAGCTGCGCGGCAAGGACATGGTCCGCGTCAAGGCGGCCGGCTTCGCCAAGCCGGAGAACAAAGACGGCGGCATGAGCGGCATGGGCGAGGACACCAATGCCAGGCTCGACGGCGTCTTCACGCTGGTCACCGATGCCGAGATCGTCAGCCAGAACAATGAGGACGGCGCAAAGGCCAGCGGCGCGAGCAAGAGCGTGACATGGAAAGTCACACCGACGAGTAGCGACGCACCGATGGCGATGCTGAAAGTGGCCGGCCTCTAGCGCAGGGCGCTCAGTCCTCGGCGGCGATCGTCACCCGGAGACCGTCCAGCGCGGGGGTGAATTGGAGCTGGCACGACAACCGCGAGCGTTCGTCGCGGTCCGAGGAGCTGTCGAGCAGATCATTCTCGTCCTCGCTCATCACCGGCAGTTTGGCCGCAAATTCCGGATCGACATGGACATGGCAAGTCGCGCAACTGCAGCAGCCGCCACAGATCGCCAGCAATTCGTCGAAGCCATTGTCGCGGATCACTTCCATCACGCTGAGACCCGCTTCGCCCATGACTTCGCGTTCTTCCCCATCCCTGGTCACGACGATAAGCTTGGGCATGCAATTCTCCTTGGCCGGCCGTTCCCATGCCGCCTTCGTCCCCTCGTTTCAAGGATGCCGGCCATGGGCCTGAGCGAAACCCAGATCCGAAACTCGATCGATGCGCTGGCCAAGGTCGAGCCCGCCTTCGCCACGGCACTGGCGCGTGCCGGCTATCCGGCCCCGCGCCTGCGCGATCGCGGCTACGAGACGCTGCTCCGCACGATCGTCGGCCAGCAGGTCAGCGTCGCCGCGGCGCAATCGATCTGGAACAAGCTCGCGGCGGGGCTCGGCGACCTCACCGATCCGAATACGGTGGCGCGCGCTTCGGACGAGATTCTGCGCGCCGCCGGGCTTTCGCGCCAGAAAGTGAGCTATGCCCGCAGCCTCGCCGAAGAAGTGACGAGCGGCCGGCTCGACCTCGCCAATCTGCCCGCCGACGACGAGGAAGCGATCGCCGCGCTCACCCGGATCAAGGGCATCGGCCGCTGGTCCGCCGAAATCTATCTGCTCTTCGCCGAAGGCCGTCCCGACATCTGGCCCGCGGGCGACCTTGCGGTGCAGATCGAGATCGGCCGCATCCTCGGCCATCCCGAGCGCCCGTCGGAGAAGTTGTTGCGCGAATGGTCGGCGCCGTGGAGCCCGCACCGCGGCGCGGCGGCGATCTTCGCGTGGCACCATTACAAGATCGACATGGATGTGATCTGATGTGAAGCAGCCACTTTCTAATCCTCCGCCAGGGGGACGTGGCGCCGAAGGCGACGGAGGGGGAGGTAAGCGATCAACTGGCCGCTGTGCTTCCTCCCCCGTCAGGCTGCGCCTGACACCTCCCCCTGGCGGAGGGAGGATTGTAAACGGACAAGCCGAGCCGCTTCAAACGCCGATCGCGCCCAGCCCCACCGCCAGCGCCCCCAGCGGCCCCGCCATCGCGCCAAGCCCCGGCGGGCCGAGCCGCGCATCCAGTTCCCCGGCATAACCCGCTAGCGAGCCATAGCCGCCAAGGCTCTCCGCCAGCCGCGCACGCAGCCGCGGGAACAGGTGCTCGCGCGCCACGATCACGCCCCCGCCGATCGCGATCCGCTCGGGCGCGGCTACGGTGACGAGGTTGTGGAGCAGTCCGCCCAGATCGTGGACGAACAAATCCCATTCGGGCCCGTCATGCGGCAATTCCTTGCCCGGGCAACCGAAGCGCTCGGCGAGCGCGGGGCCCGAGATCAATCCCTCGACGCAATCGCCGTGAAAGCGGCACCAGCCGGGATAGGTGTCGCCGGCCGCGCGCGGCACGCGCATGTGCCCGGCCTCGCCATGCGCCACGCCCTGCACCGGTCGGCCGCCGGCGACCAGCCCGACGCCGACGCCGGTGCCGATGGTGAGATAGGCATGCGTCGCCAGCCCCTGCGCCGCGCCCCAACGCCCTTCGGCCAGCGCGGCGCCGTTGACGTCGGTCTGGAAGCCGATCGGCCTTGCATAGCGCCGCTCGAGCCGCCGGACGAGATCGGTCCCGGTCCAGCCGGGCTTAGTGGTTGCGGTGACTGCGCCATAGTCGACGGCACCGGTGTCAAGTTGCAGCGGCCCGAAGCTGGCGATTCCGATCGCGTCGAATTCCCAGCCGTCGAGCACGGCCTCGATCGCCGCCAGCGTCGTTGCCGGGTCGGTCGTCGGGATCAGTTTCTGCGTCCGCACGTCGCCCGGGCCGGTGCCGAGCAACGCGATGCATTTGGTGCCGCCGAGTTCTATTCCGGCGATTAGCGGTGCGGTTGAAGTCATGGTCCTTCCGGTAGCTCAGTCGAAACCCGGGGGAAAGCGAGCAGCAAAAAGGCCGCCCGAAGGCGGCCAGTTTGCGGACAGAAGCGACCGCGCCCCTAGAACCGGCCGCGGAGCCCGATCATCACCTGGCGGCCGGGCTCGTAGAGCGTGAAGGCCGAGTTCTCGAACTGGAAGTAGCTGCGCTGCTTCTCCTTGGTGAGGTTGATCACGTCGAGCGTGAGCTGCGGCGCCCATTTCAGGTCGAACAGCTCGGCGAAGTCGACGCTCGCGGTCATATCGAACTGCTGGTAATCGTCCGAATAGAGCCGCGCGAGCCCGATGCCGTTCTGGTTCACGTCCGACGAGACCGAGCCGCGCTGGAAGGTGGTCGACAGCCGCACGCTCAACCCGCCTCGTTCATAATAGCCGGTGATGTTGTACGTCACCGGCGCCACGCCGACCGCCACTGCGGGCGCCGCGCCCGAACCGGTCTGGTCGATCAGCGTCAGGTTCGCGTTGAAGCCGAAGCCGTTGAGCCCGAGATAGCGCCCGAGCAGGAAATCGAGCGGCTGCACCCAGGTGACTTCGAGCCCGTTGACCTTGAGCGTGCCCGACGCGTTAACTTGCTGCTGCTGGCTGATCGTCGCGCTGCCCGGGCCGCCGCGGGAATTGATCGCCGCCTGCTGCGTCGGCGACAGCGTGTCATAGGTGATCCCGAACGGCGCCAGCGACGCGAACGGCACGGTGGTCGTACTGTTGACGGTGAAGCCGGTCAGCGCCTTGCGGAACGCCGTGAAGCCGACATAGCCTTCCTTGCCGGTATAATATTCGAAGCCTAGGTCCAGATTGGTCGAGAGATAGGGATCGAGCGACGGATTGCCGATCGTCGCGGCGTCGGCCGAGGGCGACGAGAAATTGAGGCCGGGCAGCATCGTATTGGGGTTCGGCCGAGTCATCGTCCGCGACGCGGCCGCACGCACCACGGCATTCTCGGTAATGTGGAAGGCCGCGCTCGCCGAGGGCAGCCAATTGTCGTAATCCGAGTCGGTGTAGATGAAGTTGACCACGTTCGGATAGCATGAGCCGTCGCGCGGATTGCCGGTTCCCGGGCAGGTGTTCGGCAGCGGACCGGCGCCGTCGGGATCGGTGCCGTTGCGCGGATCGGGCACCGTCACGCGCCCGCCGATCTGCTGCTTGGTCCGCACATAGCGCAGGCCGGCATTATATTGGATGTTGCCTCCGGCCAGCGGACTGTCGCCGTTGATCTCGGCATAGAAACCGAGCGTCTTCTCGCGGACATAGCCGCCGCTGGCGCCGGTGTTCGAGCCGCCGGATTCGGGCGCGCTGTCGTGGAAGGCGTCATAGTTGGACGCGGCCTTGAAGCGATCCCAGTCGACCGTCACGAAGCCGCTCGACGTGGGCCGCAGGAAGCCGGGCAGCTGGGCGTTCGATATCAGCGAGCCGGCATAGGTCACCGGGCCCGTCTGCCCAGCCGTGAAGCCGGTGCCGAAGGCCGGATAGGTCGGGTAGCCAGTGGGCGCCGCGCCCGGCTGAACCAGTCCGTTGCACGGCGGCTGGGTGTTGGGGCTGGGCAGAAACACGCTCGGGCGATTGCCGCAGACCGCGTTCTGCCAGGCCTGGCTGTTGTCGAAGCCGCGGATCGAACGCGAGACGTCGTCATAGGCTGCGCCGACCTTGAGGTTCAGCCGCGCATCGCCCCAGGTGAGATTGCCGCGGATGCCCTTGGTCTCGGTCTTGCGTCGCTCGTCCTGGATGTTCACGCGGCCGCCGGGCCAGCCGAAACTGGCCGGATTGTTCAAGTCGATATTGGTGCTGATCGTGGGTATGTCGCCGCCGCTGTTGTCGTAGGTCACCGTCACGCCCGAACTCGCGGGGGTGATCGCAACGACGCTCGGCGATTCGCGGTGGAATTCGCTCTTGGTGTAATTGCCCTGCACGTCGAGCTTCAGCCTGTCGGTGATGGCGAAGTCGAAGCCGGGATTCACGCCCCAGAACTTCACCGTCTCCAGGAACGGGCGATACTCGAGGAAGAACTGCGCATTGGCATAAGTTCCGCCGGTCACCACGCAGCCCGCCGTGCAATCGGTGCGGTCATAAGTGGTGTTGAGGGGGATCATCGCTCCGTTGCGCCCGACCCAGTTCATGTCGACACGCTCGAGCTGGTTGTCCTTCCAGCCGTACATGCCGTCGACATAAGCGTGGAAATTCTCGCCCTTATATTCGAGGCTGGCGATCGCGTTGATCCGCTCCTTGGTGCCTTCCTCGAACATCGGCCGGCCGAGCCGCGGAATGATGCCGTTGTCGATCTGCGAGATCGTCGCGCCGGGATTGCGCGCGAGCAGGAATGCCTGGTCGATCGTCGTCCCGGTCGTCAGCCCGTTGCCGGCATTGGCGGGCACCGTCGCGGGGATCGTCCAGTTGCCGCCGCCGGTGGGGTTGCAGCCGGTGGCCGCGCCGCACTGCGCCGCGGAGAGATTGGGATTGGTCCAGCCGATCGTCTCGAAGCCGGTGGTGCGCACTTCATTGTGCACCCCCGCGACGCCGAGCAATATGCCGAAATCGCCCATCGTCGTGCTGGCGAGCAGCGATCCGCGATAGCCCCATTTGTCGCTGTTGGTGTTCTTGGTGAGCTGCCCGCCATAAGTGACGTGGGTGCCCGGATTGTCGAACGGACGGGCGCTGCGCATGTTGACGGTGCCCGCGGCGCCGCCCTCGATCATGCTCGCCTTGCCGCTCTTGTCGACCGTCAGCGACGTGAACAATTCCGTCGGAAACAGATCGAGATCGACTTCGCGATTGGTGTTCTGCGAATCGGTCCGCCCGGTCGACGCCACCGCCACCGGCGCACCGTTGAGGAGCACTTTGGTGAAGTTGGTGCCGAGCCCGCGGATCGCGATGCTCAGGCCCTCACCGGTCACTTCGCGGCTGATCGTCACGCCGGGGATGCGGTTGAAGCTCTCGGCGATGTTGGTGTCGGGGAATTTGCCGATGTCCTCGGCGAAGATCGTGTCGGTGAAGCCGGTCGATTCCTTCTTCGCCCGGGTCGAGCTCTCGAGGCTGGCGCGATAGCCGCTGACGACGATCTCGTCCTCGGGGTTCGCCGGCCCCTCTTCAACGGTCGCGGGCGGGGTCTGCGGATCGGCGGGCGCGGTCTGCGCCAGCGCGGGCCAGGCGGTTCCGGCAAGCAGGATCGCGGCGAGCGCGGCGGTACCGCGCACAGAGGAACCACGTGCAATTCGAGCGTCCATATCCCCTCCAAAGGCCTCTGCCGGGCCGCGTTCGCCACATCGATGAAGCCGATGTTAGCGGTCACATAGGGCTATGCCTCGTCTTGAGGACTGTCAACTCATACATTTGCGCGCGGATGTTTTTGGTTATCCGACAATGATTTACCGCTTCCGCGGCAACCGCGAGGCGCGCAATGGCAGCCGCGCGCCGTCCATCGGACGCGCGCGCCGCTAACATTTCCGAATCATGTCCGAACACGGCGGCGCGAGACTCGCGCCGGCGCTAGTGAGAACCTAAACAAGCTATTGATAAATTTCAGTCATCCCGGCCTTGAGCCGGGATCCCGCTTCTTCTGCCCATTCCGCCCGTACCTGAATGCAGCGGGACCCCGGCTCAAGCCTGTCCTGAGCGCCTGCCTTGCAGGCAGTCGAAGGGGCCGGGGTGACGAAGATTGATATGAGTCCTCAACCTACCCGTAGGTGACGACCAGACGCGCGGCGAACGGGCCGTTCTTGCTCAATTTGCCCTCGCGTCCCGGCGCGCGTCGCAGATTGGGCTGCTTGAGCAGCGGCTTGAGCATCAGGTGCAGTGTCGCGCGGTTGATGTGCCGCCCGAAGCATTCGTGCAGCCCGAAACCGAAATGCATATAGTCGCTCGCCGGCCGATCGGGATTGAACAGCTTGGGATTGGCGACCCGGCGCGAATCCATCATCGCCGAGGCGAAGGCGGCGAGCACCTGTGCGCCAGCCGGGATCGTCGTCGCGTGCGACGTGCCCTTGCCGAGCGTCCAGTCCGTCAGCGCCACGCGCGGCAGGCCCGGCGCAAGCGGATCGAACCGCATCGCCTCGAGCACATAGCGCGCGAGGCGATCGTCATCGTCGGCCCTCGCCGCGGCCTGCGCCTCGGCGAGGACTTTGGGCCGGCGGAGCAATTGTTCCATCGCCTGCGGCACCACCATCGGCGGCTGCGGTGGCCCCCCGACGATGAACCCCATCAGCGAAGTGCGGATGAAATCGTCGGTATAGGCGGCGTCGCCCTTGGCCTGCAGCGCGAGGCAGCGCGACAGCACGTCGTCCTTGCCTGGATCGATGCGGCGGCGTGCGATCTCGTTCTGGATGTGCATGCGCAGCGCCGGGGCGATCTCGTCGACTTCCTTGCGGAGGGCCGGATCGTTGCCCTGATCGACGAACTGGAACTCGAACAGGCGCGTCCCCCAGACACGCAGGTCGCCGCCCGACGGATCGGGCACGCCCAGATAATCGCCCAGCATCGTGAAGGTCACGCGCCGCACCAGCGTATCGACCACATCGATCTTGCCGCTCGCCTTCGCGACGATCTGCGCGGCCAGCGCCTCGGTCTGCGCCGCCAGCTTCGGCAGATCGTCGGGCCGCACCACTTTGCGCATCGCATCGGTGTCGTGGCGATATTGGACGGTATCCGCCATGCCGAGGAAGAAGGGCTGGTCGCCCATGATCACGTCGAGATGCGGCTTGTAGATCACGCCGAACGCCGGATCGGTGGCGAACACTTCGCGGACATCGTCGTAGCGCGAAGTGAGATAATTGTTCTTGCCCAGCTTGATCACCGGCTTGAACCGCCGGAGCAGCCCGAAAAAGATCGGCGCCAGCGCCAATGCCTTGCTCTGCATCCATCCCTTGAGCCCCTTCGGGGCAGGGCGGAGCACGTCGCGGGAAGTGAGCGCGCTCATAGCGAAGCCAGGTAGCGAAGCGCCGGAATGCTCGGCAGGAAGAAATATTCGCCGCCCGCCATCTTCACGAACGTGTCGACCTCGATGATCCGCCGCAGCGGCTCCTCGGGAATGGTCAGCATCCCCTTGGGCCCGAGCAGGGGATCGACCTCGTCGTAGAGGAAGGCGAAGTTCTGGTTGAGCATCCAGGTCTGCTGGACGAATTCGAACTGGCGGGTGATGTCGGTGTTGAGGCAGATGAACAGCAGGCCCCGATTGGCGCCGTCGTCCTTGAGCGGATCGGCGATATCGGGCCCGTATTTGCGTCCACGCCGCAGGATGCGGTGGTTGTTCGACGCGTCGAGCAGGGTCTGCTTGTCGCTCGGCTTGGGCGCGAGCCCGTCGCGCGGATTGCCGCGGCGGACATGGCTCCCCAGCGGGCAGCCATGGCCGAGCCGATCGCGATCGTAGAACAGGAAATCATTGTCCGGCTGGTTGTACTTGTCGACCGGAAGCACGCCGGCCGGGCACAGCAGATTGCCGTTGAGATCGCGGCCGATCACGCGGCTGGCGATCCATTCGGCGTCGATATGCGCCGAATGCTCGGGATCGCGCCGGTTGATCCGTTCCGCCCCGGCGTGCATCGACTCCCAGAATTTGGTTACGTCCTGCTTGAGCTCGCGCACCACCATATAGCTGCCGTCGAGCCCGAGATCGAGGAAGCCCTCGCCGCGCGGATGCGGCGGCAGCCCGGCGGCGCGGCCCTCCTCCGAATCGACCACGACCGGCCCGAGCGCGATCTCATGATGCCCGTTCTCATGCCCCATCAGCACTTCGCCGAGCGGCACGCCGTTCCACGGGTCCTTGGGATAGTCAGCCCCACCCTTCACGATCACCGTCCCCGGCTCGAACGGTGCGGGCTGCGACACGCCGTCGGCAAAGCCGAAATGCTCGCGCGCGATCCCGCGTTCGTCGGGGCGAAGGTCGAGCGGCAGGCCGTGGACGATCTTCACGCCGAACGGCTCCAGCGCATCGCCCACCGTCTTGCACCAGGCCTCCGCGTTTTCCTCGTCCTGGTCGTAAAGCAGCAGCAGCGCATGCACCGTGATCGGCGTGGCGATGCGCGCTTCGGTCACCTTTTCCTCGTCGTCGAACGCGCGCGCCTCGTCATCGACCGCGGCGTCGTCGAGCGGGGTGTTGCCGCTCCATTTCGGCCCGCCGGGGATCACCGTCTCGAGCCACTTGTCCTCGCGCCTGTCGCCGAGACGGCGCAGCCGGTCTTCCTGGAACATGCCTTCCTTGAACGGCCGGTCGAACGAGGCGAGCGCATTGGGGGACAGCCCCATCTTGCGCATCCCTTCCCAGGTGAGGCCCAGCCCGGCCGAGCGCTCCTCGCGCCCATCGGCATCGCTGATCGGCGCCACCGCGTGCAGCGCCTGCAGCCAGGCGCCGCCCGCCTTCTTCTTCGCAACGCCCTTCCAGTCGAATTTCAGGAACAATGCGCGGCCGGTGGGCAGCGACGCGAAACCGCTCACCACCATGCCCTGGGCCAATTTGTCGTGCGGCGGCGCGAGCCGCCAGCTCGGCGGGCCCTTTTGCGGCGCGGCGCTCACAGGTCGTTGATCCACAAAGCGGCGTCCTTGTCCGAGAGTGCTGTCTTGCGTAAGCCCATCGCGATGCGGAAATTCCGCTCGATCTGCTCGGCGGTGAGATCCTTATAGGCCGAGTACCAGAAGCGGCTGACCGTCATCGAATGGCGCGCCCATTCCTTGAACTGGCGGCCATGGCTCGCGCCGTCCTTCACGAGGAACCGGGTCGGCGGGAAGCCCACGCCGCAGCACCATGCCAGCGTGAGCCCGGCATGCGCCTTCTCGATGAAATCATCGAGATAGCTCTCCCAGGTCTGGTCGAAGTTCGAGAAGAACATGAGGCGCGACTTGTTGTTGACCATCGCCCAATGCGCGAAATGGATCGTGCGCATCGAGCCGAGATAGCCGCTCCGCGCCTGGATCCGCAGCACGAGCCCCAGCCCGCGATGCCCCGCGCGGATCAGGATCATGCGCAGGGCGCCGGGCTTGATCAGCACCAGCGATCCCATGTGGTTCTGCGGAATCCAGTCCTCGCGCCGCGCCATTTCGCGCAGCATCTTGGGATCGACCGGCGGCGCGTCCTGCGAAGCGTCGCGCCGCTCGAGCACGCGCAGCCACAGCACGATGATCGCCACCGTCACCGGCGCGCTCGCCAGTCCCCAGAGCAACCAGGTGATCATCCCATGCCAAGCCGCATCGAAGTTTCGTGCGGTGAGCAGCATCGACACCGGCGTGCCGATCGCCACCGCGACCACCAGATAGCCCAGCACGAACAAGGCGAGCGGGATCAGCTGGCTGAAGAAGAATTTGAGGAAGCTGAACCGGCTCGCGACCTCGGTGCCGGGCAGCGCGACGCCGATCCGCCTGAGCATCAGCGCGATGCCGACGAACACCACCGCCAGCAGGATCAGATAGCGATCCCATGGCATCGCCAGGCTGATGAACAGTCCGGGCACCGACAGCACGAACACTGCCGCGACGATGAAGACGATCAGCCGCACCCAATCACCGATATTCTCGGCGAGCGGGATGCGCGCCGGCGCGGGTTGGTCGAGCCAGCCGAAATCGGGGAGCAACGTGCTGCGCAGCTTCGCATGGATCTGCGCCGGCCGGAGCACGCGATAGGGGTTGGGCCCGTCGACATTGGCGGAGCGCAGCTCGACGCGCGTCGCCTCGAACAATTTGTGCTCGGCGAGGATGCGATCGCGCGTCATCCCGCGATTGCCGTGATGGAATACGGTCGGCGTCAGCGAGCGGCGCTCGAGATAAGGCGCGATCGGCGCGCGCGAGTCAGGCGCGGTGATCGACGTGAACAGCGGCCCGTCATTGTCGAGCGGGCATTTGCAGCAGCGCAGCATCGCGCGCAGGTCCGGGCCGATCGCCGATTCGAGCTGCGCCCAGAACGATCCTGCCGGTCCGTCGAAATTGGCCTCGATCACGAACAGTGGATCGTAATCGAAGCCGGGAAACACGCTGAGCGACATGAAGTGCAGCGCGGGCACCCGCGTCAGGAAATCGGCGAACGGACCCTCGCCCCCGGACGGGTTCGTACTGCGTTTCGCACGCAATTTGTCGAGCAGCGACGACAGATGATCATAGCTCTCGGGCTTTACCTCGAGCGCCACGGACAAAGTGGTTTGCCGCATGCACGTCCCCCCAAAACGCGCGGCTACCGCCCCTGGCAAATCCGCGAGTCGCGCAGGAATGTCCCACAGCGAAACACACAAAGATAGGACAGAACCGACTTGCGGCCATCTACACGCAAAGATCGCCCAAGACACGATCTTCATGAAATCAAATACTTAGCCTTTAAGACTCAAAACAATCGAGGCTAGCGGGCCAGTAACCACCACGCGCGTCCATCCGAAGGTCGTATCAAGAAACATCCTCGCCGCCCGCGCGTGGAAAGGGGCCGCGGCGGAAATCTCGCCGCGACCCCTCGCCTCCCCCCAAGCCGGTTCAGAACTTGACTTCGACGCCCATCGTGAAGCTGCGCCCGCGCGGATCGGCGACGCGCGGTTCCCACGAGCCGCCGGCGCCGGTGTTGCCGTCATAGGTGATCGCGAAAGGCGGATCGGTGTCGAACAGATTTCGCACGCCCGCCGTCAGCTTGAAGTTCGGCGAAAGCCCTGTGTAGCTCATCGACAGATTGTAGACGATATAGTCCTTCACGAACGCATTGTATCCGGGCCGCGTGACCGTCCCCGCCGCGATGCCCGGCAGCGCGCCGTTCTTGTAGCCCTTGCGGAAGATCTGGCTCAGCGAGAGGCTGACATCGTCGTTCGAATAGCTGACGAACGCATTGTGCTTCCAGCGCACGCCCAGATCGCCGGCGAAGCTGAACACCCCGATCAGGCTCGGGCCATATTGCGCGGTCGGCGTCAGCTTCTCGCGCTTCTTGAGCAGCAGCGTGCCGTCCAGCCCCGCCGAGACGCGGCTGCCCCCGCCGAACTCATGCCCCGCGCGCAGCGACACTTCCAGGCCCTGCGTGCGCCGCGAACCGGCGTTGATCCAGCGCTGGTCGATGCCGAGGACCACATTGGTCGTGGGATCACGAAGAAAGCGCTCCGGAAACAGCGAAGCATTGTCGATCAACTGGCGCAGCGTGAGCGTCTGGATCGTGTTGTCGACGTTGATCATCCACCAGTCGAGCGAGGCGCTGAACAGCGGTGCCGGCTGGATGACCACACCGGCACTGAGCTGCTTCGCTGTCTCGGGCCCCAGTTCGCGATTGCCGCCGGTATAGATTTCCGGGCGGATCTGGGCGCAAGGCTGGCCGCTGCCGACCGTGCTGGTGGGCACGCCACCCGGGCACAGGACCGGATCGGCGAGGTCGCTGCCCGCATAGGTCGCCTCGGTGATGCCGTTGAAGATCTGGTTGAACGACGGCACGCGGAAGCCGGTATTGTACGAGCCGCGGAACATGATCTGGTCGATCGGGCGGAACTTGACCGAGACCTTCGGATTGGTCGTCGATCCGAACCCGGTATATTCGTCGATGCGCACCGCGCCGGTGACTTCGAAGCCGGGGAACAACGGCACCAGCACTTCGGCATAGGCCGCCTTCACGGTGCGGTTCTTCGGGGTCAGCGCATTGATGTTGTCGAACGCCGCGAGGAAGATCACCGGCGCCGTCGCCGCAGCGGCTTCCGAACCGTTGAACGAATAGGTCTCTTTGCGCACGTCGAGGCCCGCCGCCATCTGGATGTCGCCGCCCCAGATCGGGAACAGCGAGCCCGACACCGAAACGTCGAACTGCTTCACTTCATACTGGCCGCCATACAAGGTCGCGCCATAAGCCGAGACCGATTCCAGCGCGGCCAGGCCCTCGGGAGTCTGGGCCGTACTGAACGGATTGATCAGGCCGCTGTTCATCAAGCCCACCAGGCCGCGGGCGACCTGGCCGTTGATCGGCGCGGCGCCGGCTACGGCCGGGGCATTGGGATCGAAATCGCCATTGCTGAAGGTGCCGCGATAATAATAGCCGGTGCCGAGCACCGACGAGGACTCGCTCTTCGCGTAGGACGCGCCCGCGCGATAATCCCAGTCGCCGACCCCGAACATCGGCCCCTCGACGCCGAACGCGGCGCGGATGGTCTTGGTGTTGGTCACATATTCGCGCGTGCCGCAGGCGATGCACCGCCAGCGATACGCGATCGGCCGGCCGTAGCGGCCGTCGAGTGCCGCCGCCTGCGCCGGGAAGGCCGCGCGGATCGCGTTGAACACGCTGTTATAGGTCGCCGCGGTCAGGCTGTTGAGCGGATAGGCGATCGCGAGATTGGTCGTGTTCGCCGTGAGCTGCGCATTCGAGAAGCGCTTGGCCGAAGTCGCGTCCGAGCCCGTGATCTCGAACGACATCTGATGCCCTTCGCCCAAATTCACCACGCCGCGACCATAATAGGTCAGCGTGTTGATCGGCTGCTGGAGCACCGCGGCGCGGCCGGTGTCCCAGGCGCAGGCATAATAAGCCGTGGGTGCGTTCCACAGCGCCTCGTCATAGGGCAGACCGCCGTCCATCGACCCGCAACCGGCCCCGCCGGGAAGGTCGAGGATGTTGATGCCGCCCGCGGCCGCGTTCGCGCCGTTGGGCGCGACCAGGTTCAGCCCGGTGAGCAGTGTGCCGCCGGCGGTGATGCTGTTCGGCCGGGTGTTGGCGCCGATGTTGAACGCCGTCGCAATCGGCGTGCCGCGCGTGTCGATCGAGAGCCCGCGCTCGGGCTGGTAGCCGTTGACGAAGGGGCGGTCCTCGCCGCGCAGCGCCCGGTTCCAGCTATAGGCCACCGCGCCCATCACGTTGAAGCCGTCTTCGTCGAGATCGCCATAGCCGGCGATGCCCGAGAGCCGATAGATGTTGCCGCCGCCCGCTTCGGTCACATCGGTGAAGGCGTTGAAGCCGAGCCCCTGATAATCCTTGCGGGTGATGAAGTTGATCACGCCGCCCACCGCGTCGGTGCCGTAGATCGCCGAGGCGCCGTCCTTGAGCACTTCGACGCGCTCGATCGCCGCGAACGGGATCTGGTTGACGTCGACCGCGCCGCCGGTGAGGCCGTGCGCGGCGACGCGGCGTCCGTTGAGCAATACCAGCGTCGCGGCGCTGCCCTGCCCGCGCAAATTCGCCGCCGAAAGCCCGTTGGTGCCGCGCTGGGCGCCGCTGGTCACGTCGGCATTCGAGGCGAGGTTGTCCGCGCCGGTGCCGTTGGTGCTCAGGAACATGATCAGCTGCTCGGGGCTGCTGATGCCGTTGCGCTGGATTTCCTGCGTCGTGATGATCTGCAGCGGCAGCGCCGAATTGTTCGGATCCTGCCGGATACGCGAACCGGTGACGAGGATCTCGTTGTTGCGGCCGCCCGGTTCCTGCTCGGCGGTCTGGTCGGCATCCGAAACCGGCAGCGCCGCGCCGGTGGGCGTCGCCGCCTCGGGAGTCGACTGCTTGGTGGTCGTCTGCGCGAAGGCCGGTACCGCCCCCGCAAGCGCGGCGAACGCCGTTCCCGAAACAAGAAAAATCTTGAACGACGTGATGCCAGCCATTTGATTTTGCCCCCATTGTTCCGCCTGCCCACGGCGGAACCGAGACATTAAGTAACAAGAATGTTGCGCCGCGCCATAGTTTCTGTTCGCACAACCATAGCCGCAAGGCATGTTGCGCCGGGATCGTGGTGCGCACGCAACACCATCGCCATTGACTGCCGCAGAGCTGCGGGCGAGCTTGGTCTCGAGCTGTTTCCGGGGACGCAAGATGACGCAACATCAGCTGCAACATCGATCGGTCGCGCCGCTTGGCTGAGGCGGTCGCGGCCGACGCGCACGGCATTCCCCGCGGCTTCCCGCGCATGGCGCTCTACGTGCTGCTCGGCTTCTCGGCCGGGTTGCCCTTCTACATGTTCTCGACCGTGCTCAGCGTGCGGCTCGCCGATCACGGCGTGGTGCTCGCGGTCATCGGCTTCTTCGCCTGGGTGCAGCTTCTCCCCACCTTCAAATTCCTCTGGGCACCGCTGCTCGACAGATACGACGTCCCCGGCTTCGCGCGCTTCTTCGGCAAGAGGCGCGGCTGGATCATGTTGTCGCAACTCGGCGTCTTCACCTCGATGGTGGCGATGGCGGTGTTCTCGGACGATGCCAGCCTGCCGCGCACCGCATTGTTCGCGGTGCTGCTCGCTTTCTGGACGACCACGCTCGAAGTCGCTGCCGACGCCTGGCGCATCGAACTGGCGCCGACTCCCGAGGAGCAGGGTCCGGTAGCGGCCTCGAATCTTTGGGGTTATCGCACCGCGATGGTCGCGGCGGGAAGCGGCGCCCTGCTCTTCGCCGATGCCGCGGGCAGCATCTCGGCCTCGCTGCGCAGCTTCGGGATCGAGCCGGGCTGGACCGCTTCCTATCTGCTGATCGCGGCGGGCGCCGCCGTGCCGCTGCCGATCCTCGCCTTGCTGCCGCGCGCACCCGGATGCGGCGGCGGACGCGCGGTCTCGCTCGCCACCGGGCTGGCCGCATCGGCCGCGATCCTGCTTGCCCTCGCGGTCGCCACCGCGGCGGTCGGCTGGGTGATCCTCGGCGCGGCTTCCGGCATCGGCATCAGCGCCGACACCAACGTGCTCCCCTGGGTGCTCGGCATCGCAATGCTGCCCTTCGTGCTCCTCGCCGTCGCGCTCCCCTGGATTCGCGATGCCGCACCCGATTCCCCGATCCGCGCCTCCACCGCGGTCGGGCCCTATGCCGATTTCTTCTGGCGCTATGGCTATATGGCGATCGCCATCCTCGCCTTCGTCTCGGTCTATCGGATGGGTGACGTGCTCGCGCTCAACCTGTCCAAGCCGATGATCCTCGACCTCGGCTACTCCAAGACCCAGATCGGCTGGGCCGACGGGCTGGTCGCGCTCGGATCGAGCATCGTCGGCGTCGGGCTGGGCGGCTGGATGGTCACCCGCTGGCGCTGGGGCGTGACGCTCAGCATCGGCGCGGTCTTCGCGGCGCTCGGTAATTTCGGCTTCGTCTGGCTCGCGCACCAGCCGCTGGACCAGAACACCCTCTATATCGCCACCGCCGCCGACCAGTTCGGCAACGGCATGGCGGGCGCGGTGTTCGTCGTCTATCTCTCGATGCTGGTGAACCCGCGTTTTCCGGGCGCGCAATATGCCTTCCTGTCAGGCTTCGCCTTCCTGCTCGCGCGACTGCTGTCGGGCGCCGGCGGCACTGCGGTGACGTGGCTCGACAAGGCCGGCTTCAACGGCTTCGACATGTTCTTCCTCGCCTCTGGCGTGATCAGCCTGGCCGCCTTGCTGTTCCTGCCGCTGCTCGCCAATGCCAGGCCGCGCCCCGACGATCGCGAGCCCGTCACGACATGATCGACACCGCCTTCGCTCCCGCCGCCGCCGCGATCGCCGACAGGCGCATCCCCGGTGCAACGCTGGGTGTGGTCGCGGCCGATGGCCGTCGCTGGGTCCGCCATGCGGGCAAGGCCGCGCTGGTGCCCGAGCCCGAGGACCTGACCGAGGATCACTGGTTCGACCTCGCCTCGGTCTCGAAGGTGATCGCCACCACGACGATGATCCTGCGCCTCGCCGACGAAGGACGGCTCGATCTCGACGCCCCCCTGACCACCGCGATCCCCGATCTCCGCCAATACGACGTCGCCAACGCCCCCGAACGCAGACTCACCTTCCGCGACTGCCTCGCCCACCGCAGCTTCTTTCCCGCGGTCGAGCCGATCTACACCTATGGCGACGATCCCGCGCGCCTCCGCGCCTTCGTCCTGCAGCGCGAGTGGCGCCACGGCCCGCCGGTCTATTCGGACATAAACTTCATCCTGCTCGGCATCGCGATCGAGCGGATCACCGGCCGGCCGCTCGGCGCGTGGGAGCTGGGCCAGGGCGTTAGCTTCGGCCCGCCCCCCGGTCCCGCCGTCGCCACCGAGCATTGCGCCTGGCGCGGCCGCGTGCTGGCAGGCGAAGTCCATGACGAAAACTGCTTCGCGATGGGCGGCCAGACCGGCCATGCCGGGCTGTTCGGCACGGTCGCCGGCGTGCTCGACTTCGCCCGCGGGCTTCTGGACGGAAGCGGCGCGAGCCCCGCTATGCTCGAAGCGATCCGCACGCCCCAATATGGGCACCGCACCTGCGGTTGGGAACGCAAGTTCGCCGGCTGGTCGGGAGGCCAGGCATGCTCGGACGAGACGATCGGCCATACCGGCTTCACCGGCACCGGCCTGTGGGTCGATTTCGATCGCGGTCTCGCCTGGACCCTGCTCACCAACCGCGTCCACCCCACCCGGCATTTCGACAGCGGCATTTTCCAGCTGCGGCCCGAGACGGGCGACGCCGTCATCGCGGCATGGGACGGGCAAGAAGGCTAGAGACGGCTTCGGCGCGTTTGAATCTGTTCCCCGGCGAAGGCCGGGGCCCAGTCGCGAGTCACCGTCGAGGGCGGGATGCCTTCTCCAATTTGTCGAAACTGGGCCCCCGCCTTCGTCGGGGAACACAAATGCTTCAACGCAGCCAGATCAATCTTTAAGGGGCCCGCCGCTCCATCGCCTCGACAAGATCCTTCGTTTCCTTCAGCCCGAGAAGCGTCGCGTCGCGCGCGATCTTGATCGCCTGGATCTTGCGGCCGGCGGCCAACTCTGCGCGAACCTGCTGCTCGACTTCGGGCGACAATGTGCCGGCCGGAAGTCCCGCCGACGGAAGCGCTGCGGTCGGCACCGGCCTCGTGCCGCGATGGACGGGCGGCACACCCCCCATCAGCGGATCGCGCCTTCGCCCCCCGCGCGCGGCCATGGCGATCAGCGCAAGGATCAGGAGGCCGAGGGCGATCAGGATGGGAAGCGGGACGAACATCGGCCCAGCCTAGTTTGCCTCCGCCACTAGTACCAGCGCCGCGTCGATGAACTTCGTCGCGCTCGCGTCGGCGGGCACGTCGTTGGCGAAGGACGCGAAGGTCAGCATCTTCCCGCTCTTCGCGATCAGATAGCCCGACAGCGCATTGGTCGCGTTGATCGTCCCCGTCTTGGCGAAGACCTTGCCCTCCAGCAGCGTCCCCTTGAACCGCCGCGACAGCGTCCCGTCGACGCCGCCGATCGGCAGCGTCGCGCGCCACGCCGCGCCCCAGGGCTGGGCTGAAATCCAGCGGAGCATCTGCACCGTCCCGCGCGGCGCTGCGCGGTTGTAGGTCGACATGCCCGAACCGTCGGACAGGTCCCAGGCGGTGCGCGGCACCCCCGCCGTATCGAGCATCGCGCGAACCTCGACCATCCCGTCGGCGATCGATCCGCCGCCGCGCTTCAGGCCCACCCGCCGCAGCAGCAGTTCGGCGTGGAGGTTCTGGCTGACCTTGTTGATGAACACGATATCCTCGGCCAGCGGCGGCGGAACCAGCTTCGCCAGCGGCGCCTGTGCCGGCGGACGCGCTGGCGGAGCATTGCCGCGCACCGCTGGATCGTCGCTCGGCATCAGCGGACGATGTCGCGCCGCATTGCTCCCGGTTACTTCGACGTCGCGCGCCTTGAGCAGGGTTTCGAAGCGCCACGCGGCGTAATGCGCCGGATCGTCGATCCCGACGCGCTGCGTCTCGGGCGTGGCGTCCGCGCCGATCGTACCGGTGATCCGCAGCGGCGTGCCGTTGGGCGCGCGATCGTAACCGAGCCGGTTCTCCGACCCGGCCACCGTCACTGCGCGATTCTCAATGGCATAATAATCGATCGGCGCCGTCACCCTGGGCGGCGCACCGATCGCACCCGGCGTCACCTCGATCACCAGTTCGTTGTCGTCGAGCGTAAGCGCCGAAATGCCCGTGCCGTAGCGGCTGGGAATGTTGTTCCAGCTCATCCCCGGACTCCAGCGCTGGTCGGGGAACGCCGTGTCGTCGCCGACGACGTTGCGCACCTGCCTGGTCTTCGCCGCTACCGCGTCGGCCAGCGTCGCGAGGCAATCCACCTTGCAGTCCGCCGCGCTGGAGAGCCGCGCATCGCCATGCCCTTCGAGGATGACGTCCTGTCCCTCGATGCGCACCGCCGCGCCGCCCGCCGTGTCGGGCCGGTCGAGCCCGACCAGCGAGGCATAGGCCGCGGCGGTGGTGAACATCTTGGTGTTCGACGCCGGCATGAACCGCCCGTCGGGATTGACCGCGACGATCTCCTTGCCGTCCGCGTCCGTCACCACCAGCCCGAAGCGCGTGCCGGTCGGCGCCTCGCCGAGCTTCGCCTCGACGCGCTGCTGCAGGCTCTGCTGCGCGAGCGCGGGCGTGGCGACGAGGAGGAGCGGAAGCAGCAGCGATCGTTTCATGTGCGAAAGCCTAATACGAAACCGCGCCCGGGCAACCGTCCAGCGCGAAGCAGGGCATAACCGCCGGGCATCGCATCCACCTCCCACACTGAGCGAGAGGGGGATTCAGGCGTCGTCCCTCGCCCGATAGACTTCCTCGTCCAGTTCGCCTTCCCAGCGCGCCACGGTCGTCGCCACCACGAGGTTCGCGCTCGCGCTCGGCACCGTGCGGGTCATGTCGAGCAGCCGGTCGAACGGCAGCACGAAACCGACCACCAGGGCGGTCTGTTCGGGCGGTACGCCCACCGCCGAAAGCACCGCCGCGAGCATGAACAGCGACGCCGACGGCACCGGCGCCGTCCCGAACGCGGCAAGCGCGCCGGTCAGCAGCACCATGCCATAGACCTGCGGCGTCAGCGGGGTGCCGAAGGCCTGCAATGCGAACATCGAGAGCAGTCCGACATACATCGCCGTGCCGTCCTTGCCGATGCTCGCGCCCAGCGGCAGCACCGTCGAGAAGACCGGCCGCGCCACGCCCAGATTCTTCTCCGCCACCCGCATCGCCACCGGCAAGGTGGCCGAGCTCGACGCGGTCGAGAAGGCGACGACGAGCGCATCGATGATCCCGCGGAAGAAGGGCAGCAGCGGCAGCCTGGCGAGCAGCCTGAGGATCAGGCTGTGCACCACGACTATCTGGATCAGGCTGCCCAGCACCACCGCCAGCGCCAGCCAGCCGACATTGACGAACACCGCCGCGCCGTTCGCCGCCACTGCGTTCGCGATCAGCGCGAACACGCCGAAGGGAGTCGCCTCCATGACGATCCCGACGACCTTGAGCAGCACCGCCGACGTCGATTGCAGAAGCGAAGCGAAGGGCTTGCCCGGCTCGCCCGCCACCACGGTGCCCACGCCCACCAGGATCGCGACGAAGATCAACGCAAGCATGTCGCCCTTGGCGAGCGCCTCGAAGATGTTGAGCGGCACGATCCCGATGAGCTGCTGGTACGGCGTCACCGGCTCGCCCAGCGCGTGCGGCGCCGCATTGCCCAGCGCCGCGCCAACCCCCGGCTGCACCAGAGTGGCGACCAGCATCCCCACCGAGACGGCGATCGCCGTGGTCAGCGCGAACAAGCCGACCGTCCGTCCGCCAAGCCCGCCGAGCCGCTTGGGATCGGCCAGCGCAGTGATTCCCGCCGCGATCGTCACCAGCACGATCGGCGCCACGAGCATCCGGATCGCACGGACGAACAGATCGCCCATGAACTGGACGTACGGCGTGCCCTGCGGCCAGACCAACGCGAAGACGAGCCCGAGCGCCAGCGCCCCGAGCACGCGCTTCCACAGCGCGATGCCGAACCAGCGCCTCAGCATGGAAATCCACGCTCTTTACCGTCACCCCCGCGAAAGCGGGGGCCCATCTCGTGTTCCCTCCAGGCAGTACGACGGCTGTGGTGCCTGCCGCGCCGGCAGGAGATGGGCCCCCGCTTTCGCGGGGGTGACGGCTGAAGAGATCGGCACGCCGGGTCCATCACCTGCACGTCCCCGTCGGCCGATGCGCCAGCGCGCGTCCCGCGGCCTTGCCCGTCAGCGCGCCGTTGTCGACCGCGACCACGCCGTTCACCACCACCGTCCGCACGCCCTGCGCGGTCAGCTTGGGCTGCTCGTACGTGGCCCGCGCGGCATAGGTCTCGGGATCGAACACCACCAGATCGGCGAACGCCCCGGCGCGCAGATGTCCGCGTCCCGCCAGTCCGAAGGTATCGGCAGTCAGCGCCGAACTCCGCTCGACGAACTGGCGCAGCGTGATCGCGTGCTCCGCCTTCGTGTATTTCGCATATTTCCGCGCGAAGCTGCCATAGACCCGCGGATGCCCGCCCGATGCGTCCGAGCTGGTCATCACCCAGGGCTGCTGCATGAACCTGGTGATGTCGGCCTCGCTCTGGTTGAACGAGACCACACCCGGATCGCCGATGCGGATCACCGTGATCGCCGCGCGTACCGGGTCCTGCCCCAGCTCCTTCGCGACATCGGCCAGCGTGCGATTGGCGTATTTGCCCTCGACGATCAGCAATTTGTCCGCCCCGCCGCGCTTCCGCAGATTCTCGACGGTCCCGCTGCGCAGTTTCTCCGCCAGCGCGGGATCGTCGAAGCGCTTGAGCAAGGCCGGACGTCCACCGTCCTGCGCCCAGAGCGGCATCAGCGACGCGACCAGGCTCGTGCCGCTCGCCGACCAGGGATATTGGTCCGCGGTCACTTTCTGCCCCGCGCGACGCGCCGCCTCGATCCTGGCGATGATCGCCGGTGCCTGGCCCTGCACGTCGACGCCGAGCGCCTTGATATGCGCGATATGCGAAGGAAGCCCGCCCTGCTTGCCGATCGCGATCGCCTCGTCGATCGCCGCGACGAGCCCGACGGTGTAGGAGGATTCGTCGCGGATATGGCTGTCATAGACGCCGCCGCGCTTCCCCGCCTCGCGCGCGAGCGCCACCACTTCTTCGGTCTTGGCGAAGCTCTGCGGCGCATAGAACAGCCCGGTCGAAAACCCCAGCGCACCCTCGCACATCGCGTTCGCCACCAGCTTTTTCATCTGCGCCAGCTCGGCGTCGGTCGGCGCCCGATCGGCTTCGCCCACGACCTGTTCGCGCACCGCGCCGAAGCCGACATAGGCAGCGTAGTTGATCCCCACCGGCTTGCCCGCGGCGCTGCCCAGCACTTTGCCGACATCCGGGCTGCCACCGCCGTCATTACCGATGAATGCCGTGGTCACGCCCTGCAGCAGGAAGGCGGGCACCAGCCGCTTCGCCGCGTCGTCCGACGTCAGATCCCCGCCCATATGCGTATGCGGATCGATGAAGCCCGGCGCGACGATCATGCCCTTGGCGTCGATCGTGCGCGCGGCGACGACGTCGGCGTGGCGGCTCACCGACACGATCCTGTCGCCCGTGATCGCCACGTCGCCGACGAAAGGTTCGGCCGAACCCGTATAGATCGTGCCGCCGCGGATCAGCAGGTCGACCTTGCGCGGAGCCGGCGATGCCGCCCCCAGGGACAGAGCCGCGATTCCGATCAGCAGCGCGACCTTCATGCTGTTCCCCAAAATCCTCGCTGCGGCGGCCAGAGCCAGCCGGCCTCGTCGCGCACGCCGCCGGCACGATCCTCCATGAGCCAGATCGGACCGTCAAGGTCGACGAAATCCGACATCCGCGCCACGTGCAGCGCCGGTGCGATCGACAGCGACGAGCTGATCATGCAGCCGGTCATCAGCCCCAGCCCGCGCGCCCGCGCCGCCTCGGCCAGCGCCAGCGCCTCGGTCAGCCCGCCCGTTTTGTCGAGCTTGACGTTGACCACCTGATAGCGCCGCGCGACCACGTCGAGATCGGCGGCGACATGGACCGATTCATCGGCGCAGATCGGCACGTCCGGAGTGAACGCCTCCAGCCATTCGTCTGCACCCGCGGGTACCGGCTGCTCGAGCAAATCGACCTTCAGCACCACCAATAGGATCTGCATCGCCCGCACCAGTTGCTGGTCCCAGCTCTCGTTTGGATCGACGATCAGCTTGGCGTTCGGCGCGGCGTTGCGCACCGCGCGGATCTGCGCGTCGGGGATCGTCGCGTCGACCTTGACCTTGATCAGCGGCGCATCGGCGATCTTGCTCGCCGCGACCGCCATCGCCATCGGCGTGTCGATGCCGATCGTCAGTGCGCTGACCAGCCTGCCCGGTTCAGGCGCGCCGATCTTTGCGGCGACGCTGCGTCCGCCCAGCCGCGCCTCGAGGTCCCACAAGGCGCAATCCACGGCGTTGCGCGCCGCGCCGGGGCCAAGCAGGTCCAGCAATTGCACTCGGTCGGCGCCGCCTTCGATGGCGCCGCGCACATCGTCGATCGCGGCGAGCGCGCTCTCGATGCTCTCGCCGTAGCGCGCATAAGGCACGCCTTCGCCGCGCCCGACCACGCCTCCCTGCTCCAGCTCCACCGTAATCACCTCCGCCTGCGTCTTGACGCCGCGGGAGATCCGGAACGGGTGGCTCAGCGGGAAGCTGTCGTGCTGCGCGCGGAGGGTACGGGACATAGCAGTTGATCCAGGATCGCATCGACACCGAACGCGATCGGATCGGTGCAGGGCAGGCCGTATTTGTCTTCGAGCCGCGCACATAGCGCCCGGGCTTCCGCCACGTCCATCGCCGAAGTGTTGAGGCAGATGCCCACCATCCGGACGTCGGGGCTGGTCAGCCGTGCGACCGTCAGGTTCATCTCGATGCACTCGCCCAGCTCGGGCAGCGCGCGGCCGGGAATGCCCCGCATGTGGAGCCGATTGGGATCGTGGCACATCACCAGCGCTTCGGCCTGCGCGCCGTGGAGCAGGCCGGTCGAGACTCCGGCGAAGCTCGGGTGGAACAGCGAACCCTGGCCTTCGATCAGGTCCCAGCCGTCATCGTCGCGCGCCGGAGCGAGCTGCTCGATCCCGCCTGAGATGAAGTCGGCGACCACGGCATCGATCGGCACGCCGCCGCCGGCGATCAGGATTCCGGTCTGGCCGGTCGCGCGGAAATCGGCCTTGAGCCCGCGCGCCTGCATGCCCTGGGTCAGCGCCAGCGTGGTGTACATCTTGCCGACCGAGCAATCGGTGCCCACCGTCAGCAGCCGGCGCCCGGCGCGCGCATATCCGTTGCCGACCTTGAGGTTCGCGGGCGGATCGCGCACGTCGAACAGCTGGAGCCCCTTCGCCTTCGCCAGCGCCGCCAGCCGCGGCTCGTCGCGCAGCCGCTGGTGAAGCCCCGAGGCGACGTTCATCCCCGCCTCGAGCGCCGCCGCGGCATCGTCGACAAGGTCGCGCCCCAGCGTCCCGCCGGAGTTTGCGATGCCCAGAACCAGCGTCTTCGCGCCCGCCGCCGCACCCTCGGCGATCGTCATGCGAGGGATATGGAGAGTCAGCGGGCAATCATCATACCGAAACTCCCCAACGCAATCCTGTGGGCGGAAGGCCGCCAGCCCGCGCGAGGTCTTGATGCCGACGGCATCGGTGCTGTGGCCGAGATAGAGCAAATAGGGAGCAGGGATCATCACGGCCCTTCCGTATCGCGCGTGCCCAAAAGTCTGCGCATAACGTCTGCGGCGCCCGGCATAGCCCGTCGTTATGGCCCTTTATGTCGCCTCTCACCCGTTCGTGCCGAGTAGAGGCCGAGTAGCCGCGCAGGGGCGTATCGAGATGTGCGGGTCGGATCGCGCCCCGCGCGATCCTGAACCGTGCGGGGCACGGTTCACCCGCGCATTATCGAGGCATAGTTGGACCTGCACAACCTGTCCTTCGATGCGCAGTCTCGATCCGGAGCTTCGCTCCTACTCGACGGCTACTCAGGACGAACGGACATGCGATCATCGTACCTTACGCGACGTCGATCACGCTCCGCAGCGTCTTGAGGAAATCGGTCGCGAGCGCAGTGAGCGGCCGATTGTGCAGGTACATCGCATGAACGCCGAAGGTGATCGGCGGTTTCAGCGGCCGCATCGCCAGCCCCGGCGCGAGCGAGGCCTGCGCCGTGAAACTGTCGACCACGGTCATCCCCACGCCCTGCTGCACGAGTGCCGCGGCGATATAGAAGGTCCGCGCTAGGATCACCTCGTCGAGGACGATGCCCTGCCGCTGGACCTCCTGCGTGAAGAGCTGTCCCATCGGGCCGCTGGTCGCGAGGCTGATGAAGCGATGCCCTTTGAGGCAGGTCATGTCGCAGCGCGGCGGCGCATCGGGCATGTCCTGCTCGCGATAGAACACCACCAATTCGCCTTCGCCCAGCGGCTTGTGGTCGATCGGCGCCGCGGGAGGCACTTCATAGGCGATGGCGATGTCGGTCTCGCGTTCGAACAATTTCCGCAGCAGATCGTCGTGGTGCACAGTCTGCAGGTCGAACTTGACGTTCTCGTGCGTCTTCAGGAACAGTGCCACCGCCGTGGGCAGCGCCTGCAGCGCCAGGCTCGGCAGTGCCGAAACCCGAAGCATGCCCCCCGCCCCGCGCCGCAGATTCTTGCCCGCCTCGCGCAGCGCATAAACGCGGTCCTGGATCTCCGAGACTTCAGTGAAAAGGGTATGCGCATCCTCGGTCGGCACCAGCCGGCCGTTGGTCCGCTGGAAGAGCTGGAAGCCGAGCAAGGATTCCGCATGCCGCAGCATCTTCGACACCGAGGGTTGCGACACGTTGAGCGCGCGCGCCGCGCCGCTGACCGAGCCGTTCACATAGACGGCGTGGAAGATCTCGATATGCCGTAAGTTCATGGGTCCGAAGAGTATCGCGATTTGCGAAAAGGGAAAGCGCCCGTCATCGTGGCCGCATGTTGCTCCCGGCCCTGCTCCTCGCGGCACTGCCGCAGACCGCTCCCGAACCCGTTGCCAGCGTCCGCATCGCCTTCGATCGCAAGCGCGAGACTGCGGTGTCGGTGTCGGGCTTTGCCGATCTCGCGGCAAAGCGGCCGATCACCCCCGACGATCCCGTCCGCGTCGCCTCGGTCTCGAAGCTGGTCGTCGCGATCGGCGTGCTGCGGCTGGTCGAGCAAGGCAGGCTGAACCTCGACGCCGATGTCTCGAAGACGCTCGGCTGGAAGCTGCGCAACCCCGCCTTCCCCGACACGCCGATCACGCTCCGCCTTTTGCTCTCGCATCGATCGAGCCTCACCGACAATGTCGATTACGTCCTCCCGCTCGACGCCGACATGGCCGGAATACTCGCCGACCCCAAGGCATGGGATTCCGAACACGCGCCGGGCACTTTCTTCCGCTACACCAACTTCAATTTCCCGGTGATCGCCGCGGTGATGGAGCGCGCCACCGGCGAGCGCTTCGACAAGCTGATGGACCGGCTGGTGCTCGGCCCCCTCAAACTCGACGCCTGTTACAATTGGGCAAGCTGCGCGCCCGCGACCGCCGCCCGCGCGGTGACGATCTACCGGTCGAGGCAACCCACCAAGGACGACCATAAGGGCGCCGCGCCCGCCTGTGCGGTGACTCCCGCGACCGACGGCAGCTGCGATCTCGCCAGATGGCGCGCCGGAGCCAATGGCGCGATCTTCTCGCCCCAGGGCGGCCTGCGCATCTCCGCGCGCGGACTGGCCAGGATCGGCCGCCTTCTGCTCGGCAACGGCAAGGTCGACGGCGTCCGCCTGCTCACGCCCCGATCGGTGGCTTTGCTCGAAACGCCTTTATGGACCTTCGCCGGCAGCAACGGCGACACGAGCAACGGTTTTTATTGCAGCTACGGCCTCGCAATGACGTTCCTCCCAACCACCCGATCCGGCTGCAGCGACAATCTGTTCGGCGACAGCCGCCCACGCCTCGGCCATGGCGGCGAGGCCTATGGCTTGCGTTCTGGCCTCTGGCTCGACCGCGCCGCGGGCACCGGCATCGCCTTCTTCGCCACCGACGTGCCCGACACAACCGGCATCCGCTCGGCCTTCACGCCGATCGAGGAGTCCCTCGCCGCCCCACCCCGCTGATTGGTATACGAATTATTAACCGCAAACCCCGCACATCACCGCAATCCCGCCGCAAAGCTCGGTAGGATAGCGAGAACGAAGTGAATCGCTTTGACCGGGGGGTCGGGGTACGTGAACACACTTTTCCTGTCGTTCGTCGCATTGCTCGAAACAGTTGCGCCCGTCGTCGCGCCGGCACCCGTCACCGTGGCGCCGGTCGCCGCGCCGCCGGTTGCCACATTGATCCCGCGCCCGCGCGTGGCGATCATCGACAGCGGCGTCGCGAAAACGTCCGAACTCGTCGGGCTCGTCTCTGCCGAATATGACATGGCCTCGAATCCCGGCCGCCCCGAATTCCAGCCGCGCTACGATCACGGCACGATGGTCGCGACGATCCTCGCGCGCGCCGCGCACGGCCAGGTCGACATCATCTCGCTGCGCATCGACGATCCCGCCGGCTGCCCGGCGGGCGCCAATCCGCCGTGTCAGCCCTCGGCGGCGCCCGTCGCCCGGGCGATCCGCCGCGCCACCGAACTCGGCGTCGACGCGATCAACATCTCGCTCGCGCTCGACAAGGATCCGTCGATCACCGCCGCGATCGCCGATGCCGCCGCCAAGGGCATCCGCGTCGTCCTCGCCGCCGGCAATAACGGCTACGACCATCCCGGCAATCTCGGCCCGGCGCGCGCCGCCTATCCCAACGCCGTCCTGGTCGGCGCGATCGATTCCGACGGCAAGCCATGGAGCGGCACCAACCGCCCCGACACGACGCCCCAGGGCTATAACTATGCCTGGCAGCTCGGCGTGAAGGTCCCCACCGCCGCCATCGACGGCCGCGCGGTCACCGGCACGGGCACGTCGTTCGCAGTGCCGCTCGAAACCGCGCACTTCCTCGCATCGCGGACGATGGCGGGGAAGTAACGCATGCGGCTGACGACTGTCGGTCGGCCACAACGCCCCGAATTGCGGCCATTCATGGCTACCTGATTACCCGGCGTTCAACCTGTCTATCACCGTCTTGGCGCGGCGATGACCCTGACGATGGTTCGTGCCGTTAGTCCCCCTATGACGGTTCCGATGGCCGCAGAGAATGCCAGTCCAAACAAGGCGAATAGCCAGATGCCCAGCGCCGAAACGTCGGGAAAACGAAGGAATAAAAGAGCCGCAACGACCGTGGAGAATACGCATGGCCATATCAGGCGGGGCGCTGGCCGATCGAGCATTGCAGCCCCCAACAGGATTGCGAAGGCGACAATCGCGCTGAAAGGCAGAATCAGGATAGCCGAGAAGTCCACACATTAAGCTACCGTTTCGCCTGTTCGCTTTCCACTCGGTCCGGACGTTACCCGCCGAAAAAGAGGACACCGAAAGCCGCCGGTCCGCTAACGCCCCGATGCGGGTCATTGGAGATAGATTTGCCCCTCCCTAGAAGCGGCCATCACCGCTGCTCTGATTCACGACCGAAGTTGGGCGGCTAGTCGCCGATCTGTTTTCTTGGCGCGAGACCCTCGATAGCTGGCGGTCGCCAATCGTCTTGGGGCGACAGCTAGCGCACAATGGCTGCCGAATTGCGCGTTGCGGCGCCCGGCGGGGCGATCCATGATGCCGGCATGGACTTCATGAAGTGGCTCAATTCGCTCGACGAGCTTCTTTACGAAGTGATGAGCTGGCTCCTGTTCTTTCCGATCACCCTTTGGCGTTCTGCCATCCATCCCTTCCGCACTATGGAAGAAATCGAGGCGCAGACGTTGCTCCCCGACGATCAGCAATATGCTGCATTGCTCAGTCCGCCGCTTTTCCTCGCATTGGCGCTCTTGCTGGCGCACGCCGTGTCGACGGCGCTGGGCCAGACCGACGCCATCGTCGCGAACCAACACGGATTGGCCTCGTTGGTCAGCGACAATTTCAGTGCACTGGTGCTCCGGGTCGTCGTGTTCGCTGCCTTTCCCTTGTTCCTCGCCGCCCGTCTGGTGCGGGGTTGCGGCATGAAGCTGGACCGGGTCTCGCTGCGGCAGCCCTTCTACGAGCAATGCTATCCCGCGGCGGTATTCGCGCTCGGGCTCGGCCTTGGAACCAGTCTCGCGTTGGTTGCCGTCGCGCCGGTGCACCTCGCCGGTCGGGCGCTGATCGTGGCGAGCATCATCTATTTCTTCGCGGTGGAAACGCGATGGTTCGCCATGCGCCGGGTCTTCGGCCTTCTCCGGGCCTTCGTGCAGGTTGCGTTGGGATTGCTGGAGGGCGCTGCGTTCATGCTGCTGGTCGGCTTTCTGCTGACGCGCTGAGGACGTCGTCCGGCAGGCAGCCGTCATGGCTTCGCCGCATGGGCGATGCTACAGCCGGGCGTACCGCATCGTGGCGCGGCGCGGTTCCTTTCCTGAGCGTCAACTGAATTGGGCCGTCAATATCGCCCACCGCAGATCATTCGCCGGCACTGCGCCACGAGAATGGCTCCGACTGATTGAGCGTCCGAAAACAACGGGCGCCGCCGCGGACCGGACGGTCCGCTTCCCACCCGAAGTCAGACACGGCATGGAGTTTGTCCGTGCCTTGGAAGCTGCCGCCACCTCTGGGCTTGCGCCTCCGCATCCCTAGTCACTCCACCGCTGCCTTTATGCGCTGGCAATGTAGGATTTGTTCTGCTCCCGTTCGCACATGAGCGACCAGCAGGATTCCCGCGCGATACCTCCGCCCTCCGGTTCATCGCTTGCCGCGCGCGCGCGGAGGACTAGTCAACTTCGTCAACCGGCATATCGTCAGCAATACCCGAAATCCGCGCAATCCGCACTTTGCGGTGCCAACCGGAAGGTTGGGCATCACGGGGGCCAACCTTCCGGTTGGTAATCGCCCTTGCGCCGGCGGATCAGCGCCCGCGCTCAAACGTAATGCGGATCGCCGCGCTCGCGCAGTTCCTCGTAATGGACCAACGCCGGTGCGGGGCCGAACGGCACCGGCTCTCCGCCGCGGAACGCCCATTCGCCGCGGTCGCAATCCGCGGCCCGGACATAGCCGTTGATGTAGAGCCGGCGCTGATGATCCGAGCGGTTGGTGCCCGATCCGTGCACCAGATAGGGGTTCCACAAAGCGAGATCGCCTGGCGCGAGGTCGAGGTCGATCACGTCGGCGGACGAGAGGCCCACGCCCTCCAGCACGTCGTCGGCCATCGCGTTGCCGAGCACTTCGGTCGAGGTATCGAGGTCGAGATCGCCCTTGAGATGGCTGCGCGGGATGAAGCGCATCCCGCCCGATTGCGGATTGTGCGGATCGATCGCGAGACCGGTCTGGACATAGGAAGTGCCGAGATTGCGATAGCATTCGTCAGGCTTGCGGAAGCGCGAATCCTGATGCCACGCGAAATCGCCCATCCCGCCCGGCGCCTTCCAGTGGAGCTGGTTGATGATCTGCTTGACGTCGCCGCCGATCAGCGGCGCGAGCATCGCCGCGAAGCGCGGGTCGCGCCGGACACGATCGAGCACCGGCTGGTGATAAGACGGCCATTGCACCATCCGCACCAGCGGCGCGCCATCCCCGCCCGGCGTGACGTTGTAGAAGAGGTTGCCGTGACGGAAGCTGCGTCCGTGCGCGACGCCCTCGGCGTGGATCTGGTCGATCGCGGCGCCGATCTCGGCGATTTCCTGGCGGTCGAAGAAGCCGCGCAGCACGGCATAGCCGTCGCGCCGGAACTTCGTCACATAGTCGTCGTCCTCGACGCCGCTACGCAGCCCAGGCTGTTCGAAACCCACATTTTCCTCCACGTCCGGACCCTGCAATCTGGCCCGTTCCCGCGCATCTCGGCAATAAGCGTGCACGCACTCGCTAATGCCCTGCGGCTATGGCATGCGCCTGCCACGACGCCGGAGCAGACGGGCGACGCCTTCGTGCCGCTCGGGCATCTCGCGCCCGCATTCGCGCTCGAGCTTGTCGCGGATCGCGATCAGCTCCTTCTCGCCGAGATGCTCGATCCCGATGAATTCGTTGCGGCCGGTATCGAGCGCGCGGATCAGCTCGTCGAGCTTGGCCTGGATCGCCGCGCCGTCGCGATTCTGCGCGTTCTGGATCAGGAACACCATCAGGAAGGTGACGATCGTCGTGCCGGTGTTGATCACCAGCTGCCACGTGTCGGACCAGGCGAACACGGGCCCGCTCAATCCCCAGCCGACGACGATCAGGAAGGCCAATGTGAACGCGCTCGGCCGCCCCGCCCATCCCGCGACTGCCTGCGCGAACCGCTCGAAAACGCCACCCATCCAGGTTCCTCTCGATTTTCGCGTATCTTAGCGGGAGAAAGGCGGTGGGTCATCAGCGCGCGAGGCGATGCACGAAACGGGGCGGCACGTGCCCGGAAACGCAAAAGGGGACCGGCATTGCTGCCAGTCCCCATGTCACCGGACTTCAGCCTTCCATCCCGAAGGACGAATTGCCTGGTTTCGGCGGCATGCTCCACTCGCGCCGGCAAGGGCATGCGAGCTTCGCGTCGGTCACCGGGGCCGGCTGATTGCCTGTTTCCGAGGAAACGAGCTTCCTTTCCGGCCTTCGGTGGCCCGCTTCATGATTTCACCCGAAGGCGAAACCATGGAGCCTTGCTGGATACGATTTCCCGAGTGATCCATCGGCTTCGGCTTCTCGCTTGCGCGGTGGCCAATGCCTTGGGCTTCGCTCTTCGGGTCGATCCTTCCGTCGATCTGCCGCTTGCGCGGGCCTATCGGCTTCGGCCTCGTCCACCAGCTGATCCTTCGCCTCGGCCAGCGCTTGCGCGCTTGCTTCCGCATCCGGTCCAGCCTGCTCCGGCGTCTCTCGAAACCGCCGCGACGCTTGCGCATCGCCTTGTTCTCGCAACTACCGTCGCTCTCGTCTCCCCGTCCCGTTCGAGGTGGTTTCCCGAAGGCACCTGCACTCGTTCGGTCCGTGTAAGTCGTTGGTTCCGCTTTGGTTTCCCTCTGCCGAACCGCCTTCCTTACAAGACTGATGCTGTCATCGATCCCGAGTCGCGCAAAGCATGAAATGGTGCCCCATGCCTGTGGATAACGTGAATAACGGGGACAGAAGGATCCGGGCGCTAATCCGGCGCCCATCCGGGTGCGGCGAGCTCGAAGCCATGGAATTCGAAGCCGGGGACGACCACGCAGCTCACCAGCGCCCAGCCGGAGCGCGCTTCGGTCGATTGCCAGCGATTCGCCGGCACCAGCCATTGGGGCGCATAGCCCCGGGTCACGTCGCCGCCAAGCGCGATCGTCGCGACTGCGCCGTCTTCCTGCTCGACCAGCAGTTCGAGCGGCGACCCGGCGTGCCACAGCCAGAGCTCGGCGGCATCGACTCGGTGCCAGTGCGATCGCTGGCCGTGCTCGAGCAGGAAATGGATCGCAGTGGCGCCCGATCGCCCGCCTTCCGCCGCCTCGGCACGCCACGTCTCGCGGTACCAGCCGCCTTCCGGATGCGGCGAAAGGCCGAGCGTCTCGATGATCGTTCGTGGTGCGTTCATGTTTGAAATCCCAACGTCAGATGAGCGGGACGTAGTTTTAGGTTCATGAAACCGCAGGCTACTGCGGGACGTTTCGCTAACGGTTTCTGCAACTAGAATCATAATGGGAGTGAATCATGCGAAAGTTCATTGTCGCGCTCAGCGCGGTTGCGGTGGCGATCCCCACCGCCATGGCCCTGCCGGCCCCCAAGGCCGAGGCCAAGGTTTACGACTATAAGGCCGGCTACAGCGCCGATACCCAGCGCCGTCGCTATGCCTATCGCGAATGGCGTGGCCGCGACGGCCGCCGTTATTGCCGCAAGCCCAACGGCACCACGGGCCTCGTCGTCGGCGGTGTTGCCGGTGCACTGGTCGGCCGTTCGATCGATAGCCGCGGTGATCGCTCCACCGGCACCATCCTCGGCGCCGCCGCCGGCGCGCTCGCCGGCCGCGAGATCGAGCGGAGCAGCAGCAGCCGTCGCTGCCGCTAAATCCTGAAGGATCGCACGCGGAGCATTAACCTTGGCGCTGTATAGGCGCCGATATGCTCCGCGTGCTCGTCCTCTCCACTCTGTTCCCCGACGCGACGCGTCCCAATTTCGGCATCTTCGTCGAGCGCCAGACGCTCGCACTCGCCGAACGCCCCGATGTCGAGCTGCGCGTCGTCGCTCCGCTCGGCCTTCCCCCCGCACCGCTGGACCGGTTGCCCCGCTACCGTAACCTCGCCACGCTTCCCGCACGCGAAGATTGGAAGGGCCTCGCGGTTCGTCGTCCCCGGTTCCGCAACATTCCCGGCACGGGCGGCCGTTTCCACGCGCACGCGCTCGCCGACGCCGTGACCCCTTTGCTCCGCGAGATCCGCCGCGACTTCGCCTTCGATGTGATCGACGCCGAATTCTTCTTCCCCGACGGCGTCGCCGCGGTCGAACTCGGCCGCCGCTTCGGCGTGCCGGTGACGATCAAGGCCCGCGGGTCGGACATCCATGGCTGGGGCCGCTCGCCGGTGATCGGCCCCCAGATCCGCGCCGCCGCGCATGCCGCCGACGGATTGCTCTCGGTTTCCGAGGCGATGCGCGACGACATGACCGCGCTCGGCTTGCCTGGCGATCGCACCGAATGCATCGTCACCGGCGTCGATTTCGGCCGCTTCGCGCTCGGCAGTCGCGCCGAGGCCAAGGCCGCGCTCGGCGTCACCGGCCCGCTGGTCCTCTCGGTCGGTGCACTGATCCCGCTCAAGGGCCACCAGATCGTAATCGACGCGATCGCGACCATGCCCGGCGTCCAGCTCTGGATCGCGGGCGAGGGCCCCCACAAGAGCCAGCTCGCCGCGCAGATCGCCCGGCTCGGGCTCGGTGATCGCGTCCGCCTGCTCGGCTCGGTCCCGCATGCCGATCTTCCGACCCTGCTCACCGCCGCCGATGCCATGGCGCTCGCTTCGGAACGCGAGGGCCTCGCCAATGCCTGGCTCGAAGCGCTGGCGAGCGGCACGCCGGTAGTGATTCCCGATGTCGGCGGCGCGCGCCAGGTCGTGGGCAGCGACACTGGCGGTCGGATCGTCACGCGCACGCCCGAGGCTTTTGCCGCCGCTTTGGCCGCGCTGATCGCCAACCCGCCCGATCCGGCGGAAGTCCGCGCAACGGTCGAGCCCTTCACCTGGGCCGCCAACAGCGCGCGGCTCCATGCCTTTCTCCAGCGCGTCGTCGCGAAGCATCGGTCCACCGCCCTCGTGGCCTGATCCGTGGCGGAGGCGGAACGACTCGGTTCGCGCACCGTTGACCCGAACGGGTTGGGCTGGAGAAACAAGATGGCTGACCGCGACCGCAATCCCGAGACCTCGATCATCGGCCGAGATGCCGACGCCGCAACCGGCAGGCGCGTGGCCGATCGGCGCGGCCAGACCATGACCGAACGCACCGGCGATACGACCGAGTCCGACGAAGGTGAAGGTTTCGACATCGTTTTCGAGTACGAAGAGCCTGAAGCCACCACGCACTGATCGGGCCACGGACACTCGATCGCGATCCTGCGTTGACTCACCCGGCGGTGATCCGTGACACTGTCGTCACGAAACGCGGAGGACAGCGATGGCGGACAAGAAGAAAAAGGACGACAAGGGTGCGGCCGGCAAGGGCTCGTTCCTCCCCAAGAGCATCGCGGGGGTGAAGCTCCCCAAGGCGGTGCGCGGCAAGCTCACCGAGCTCGCCAAGCATCCGATCGTCGCCGATATCCTCGCCGCCGGGTTGGTGGCGATCGCCGCCAAGCTCAAGAACGAGCCTGCAGTGCAGAAAGGTGCCGCGAAGGCAGCCGACACGGCGAAGGACACGGCCGCCGAAGTGGCGCAGGCCGCGTCCGATGTCGCGGCCGCGGTCGCCAAACCCGTCGCCAAGCGCACTCGCAAGGCACCGGCCGCCCAGCCGGCCGCAGCCAAAACCGCTGCCAAGCCGGTCACGCGTCGTGCGCGCAAGCCCGCCGCGTCGGCCGCTCCGGCCCCGCGCGCCCGCAAGGCCGCCGCACCCGCGCCAGCGCCGGCGGCGACGCCCAAGCCACCCGCGCGCCGCAAGGCCAGCGAGAGCAGTGCCGCCAAGCCGCGCGCGGCGCGCCGTCCTGCGCCGAAGAAGCCCACGCCCCCCAAGACCGGCGAATAATCGGCAGGCAGAAGGCGCCGGGACCAGGTTCGAAGGGGGAGTCATGCGCAGGACCAGCAAGGAGCCGGAGCTGCAGGGCCCCGGCCATGCGCTCGAACGGTTGATCTTCTTTTCGGATGCGGTGTTCGCCATCGCGATCACGCTGCTGATCATCGAGATCCATGTGCCCGAAGTGCACGGGCGCGGCACCGATCGCGACTTCCTCGTCGCGCTGGCCCAGCTCAGTCCGCATTTCGTCAGTTTCCTGATCACCTTCTTCGTGATCGGATCGTTCTGGGCGGGGCATCACCGCGCCTTCGATTGCGCGCGTCACTGGGATTCGCGGATCATCTTCCCCAATCTCGTGATGCTGTGCACGATCGCGGCGATGCCGTTCTTCACGGCGTTGTCGTCCCAATATTACGGGCACCGCGTGCCGGTGGCCTTCTATTGCGGCTGGATGATGCTGGCCGCGCTCGCCAATATCCGGCTCCAGCGCATCGTCACCTCGCCTCCCGTGGTCGGCGAGCATGTGCCTCCCGAACAATGCCTCGCGCTGCGCCAGCGCGGCTATTCGGTCCTGCTCGGCGCCGCCACCAGCCTTATCGTCAGCCTGATCGTGCCGTGGTTCGGCCAGCCCGCGCTCGCCACGATCTTCCTGTGGCGCCTGCTGCTGCAGCGCTGGAAACCGCATCTCTGAAACCGGTGCGGCGCTCCGACCGTTTTCTGCCCAACGGCAGGAGCCGAATCATGCCCCGGACACCGGGCCGGAGATCGGAACCGAACATTTCCCGATCACGACAGGCTCGGAAATTCTGGTCGGGGCGACAGGATTCGAACCTGCGACCCCCACACCCCCAGTGTGATGCGCTACCAGGCTGCGCTACGCCCCGACCAAGGGTGCGCCCTCTATTCCGGTCCGTCGCAGGATGCAAGCGGCGCCGACAATAGTTGCGCGTCCCCGTAACGCATGATAGCGCGCGCCGCTTGAACGGGGCCGTTCCGCGCCCCGCAAATCCAGGCAACCGGAAACCCATGTTCGCCACCCCAGCATATGCACAGGCCGCAGGCGCCGCACAAAGCGGAAGCACCGCAGGCGCGATCGTTTCGCTGCTGCCGCTCGTCCTCATCTTCGTGGTCTTCTACTTCCTGATGATCCGTCCCCAGCAAAAGCGGATGAAGGATCTTCAGAACGCTGTTCAGGGCGTGAAGAAGGGCGACACCGTCGTCACAGCCGGCGGCTTGATCGGCAAGGTCACCAAGGTCGACGAGACCGAAGTCGAGATCGAGCTCGGCACCAACGTCAAGGTCCGCGCGATCAAGTCGACGCTCGCCGAAGTCCGCCCGCTGGGCGGCGGCAAGCCCGCGAACGACTGATGCTCGATTTTCCGCGCTGGAAGGTCCTGACGATCTCCATCGGCCTCGCGCTGCTGGTGGCGCTCGCGGTTCCGAGCTTCATCCCCAAGAGCGTGCGCGAGACGTGGCCCTCGTGGATCCCGCAGCCCTCGATCAATCTCGGCCTCGATCTCGCCGGCGGTTCCTATCTGCTGCTCGAAGGCAAGACCGACGATGTCGCGCAGGCGCGAATCGAGCAGAAGCAGGAGCAGGTCCGCAGCGAGATGCGGCGCGATCCGCGCGTCGAGATCGGCGACATCTCGGTCCAGGGCGGCAAATTGAGCTTCATGGTCCGTGATCCGGCCAAGGTCGATGCGGCGCGCGAGCGGCTGCTGGCGATCACCGGCAGCGGAGTCGGCACTACCGGCCAGCGCGACTGGGACATCGCCGTCGTTGATTCGACGCGGTTCGTGCTCACTCCCACCCAGGCGGGGCTGAACCAGGCCGTCGAGGAGGCGATGAACGACGCGCGCGAAGTGGTCGAGCGCCGGATCAACGCGCTCGGCACCGTCGAGCCGACCGTGGTGCGCGAAGGCGGCAACCGCATCGTCGTCCAGGTCCCCGGCCTCAACGATCCGACCGCGCTCAAGAATCTGCTCGGCAAGACCGCCAAGCTCGAATTCCGCCTCGTCGACACCAATGCCAATCCTGCCGATCTCGCCAAGGGCATCGCGCCCGCGGGCTCGGTGATCATGCCCTATGCCGAAGGCGGCGGGGGAATCGCGGTCCAGCGCCAAGTGATGATCACCGGCGACATGCTGGTCAACGCCTCCCAGAGCTACGATCCGCAGACCGGCGCGCCGGGCGTGACGCTCCAGCTCGACGGCGCGGGCTCGCGGCGCTTCGCCAACGTGACGAAGGAGAATTCGGGCAAGCCCTTCGCGATCATCGTCGACGGCACGGTGATCTCGGCGCCGCGCATCAACGAACCCATCCTCGGCGGCAGCGCAGTGATCAACGGCGGCTTCACCGTCGACAGCGCCAACCAGCTCGCGATCGCATTGCGTTCGGGCAAGCTCAAGGTGCCGCTCACGGTCGTACAGGAATCGACCGTCAGCCCCGAGCTCGGCGCCGACTCGATCAAGGCGGGCATCACCGCGTCGATCATCGCGGTCGTGGCGGTCATCGCCTTCATGATCCTGACCTATGGTCGCTTCGGCATCTATTCGACGATCGCTGTGATCATCAACGTGCTGGTCATCCTCGCGGTGATGGGCATGCTCAACGCGACGCTGACGCTGCCGGGCATCGCCGGCTTCGTGCTGACCATCGGCACCGCGGTCGACGCCAACGTGCTGATCAACGAACGCATCCGCGAGGAGCATCGCCGCGGCCGCAGCATCATCCAGTCGGTCGAGCTCGGCTATAAGGAAGCGAGCCGGACGATCTTCGAGGCCAATGTGACGCACGCGATCGCGGGCTTCATCATGCTGATCCTCGGCTCGGGCCCGGTGCGCGGCTTCGCGGTAGTGCTGCTGATCGGCATCGCCACCTCGGTGTTCACTGCAGTGGTGTTCACCCGCATGCTCGTCACGATCTGGTTGCGCCGTAACCGGCCGACCGAAATCCACATTTAAGGGACGCCCGAACCATGCGGCTCCTCAAGATCGTTCCGGACAACACCAATATCGGGTTCGTCCGCATCCGCCACATCGCCTTCGCGATCACGGCCCTGCTCACCATCGCCGCGATCGCTTTGGTGGTCACGCGCGGGCTCAACATGGGCGTCGACTTTGCCGGCGGCGTGTCGATCGAGGAGAAATTCGTCTCGGCCCCGCCGCTCGACGAAGTGCGCTCGACGGTCAACAGGCTTGGCCTGGGCGAGGCCGCGCTCCAGCAGCTTGGCGGCGCCAATACGATTACGATCCGCCTGCCGGTTCCCGAAACGAACGACGCGGACGCGACCAACCGGATGGTCGAGAAGGTCAAGGCGGCGCTCGCGGCGAAATTCCCCGGCGCGACCTTCAGCAACTATTCCACCGTCTCGGGCAAAGTCTCGGGCGAGCTGATCCAGAACGGCGTGCTCGCGGTGATCCTCGCCATCATCGGCATCGCGATCTTCTCGTGGTTCCGCTACGAATGGCAGTTCGGCGTGTCGACCGCGGTCGCGATCATCCACGACGTGCTGATGACCTTGGGCTTCTTCGCGCTCACCCAGCTCGTCTTCGATCTCAACATCGTCGCCGCGGTGCTCACGATCATCGGCTATTCGATCAACGACAAGATGGTGATCGACGATCGCATCCGCGAGAACATGCGCAAGTTCCGCAAGATGGAGATGCGCGACCTGATCGACTTGTCGGTCAACGAGACGCTTCCCCGCACCGTGATGACTTCGGTCACGATCATGCTCGCGCTCGCCGCCTTGCTCCTCTTCGGCGGGCATGTGCTGCGCGGCTTCACCGCGGCGATGATGCTCGGCATCGTCGTCGGCACCTATTCGTCGATCTACGTCTCGTCGTCGCTGCTGATCACGCTCGGCCTCAAGCCCGGCTTCCGCGAAGAGCGAAAAAGCAGCGCCCCCGACGGCGAGCGCGTCGCGCCGCGCGACCTGCCGTAAATGAAGATGGAACGCCGCAGCGCCGAGGGGCCGGTGATCTCCGGCTTTTCGGGGCGCGGCTTCAAGGTCGACGAAGGCGTGTACGAGGGGCTGCTGATCACGCCCCAGCGCGCCGACGGCTGGTCGCCGCCGCCGATCGCCGAACTGGGCGAGGCCGATCTCGCACCCCTGCTGTCCCTCGATCCGCAGCCCGAATTCCTGCTGCTCGGCACCGGCGACACGCTCGTTCGTCCGCCGCTCGCGCTCGTCAAGGCGCTCGGCGCGCGCGGCATCGGCGTCGAAGCGATGGACAGCCGCGCCGCCGCACGCGCCTGGGGCGTGCTCCGCGCCGAATTGCGCTGGGTCGCCGGCGCGCTCTATCCGCTCGGCTGAAGAAGACATGCAGCAACTCCACGGCCCCAGCCTCGCGCCTTTGTCCGGCGGCGCGCCGAAGCAGCTCGTCGTGCTCCTCCACGGTTACGGCTCGAACGGCGCCGATCTGATCTCGCTCGCGCCGATCTGGCGCCAGCTGCTCCCCGACGCCCTGTTCGTCGCCCCCAATGCTCCCGAGCGCTGCCCCGGCGCGCCCGGCGGCTATCAATGGTGGGCATTGCACGATCTCGGCCGTTCCGCGCTTGCTGCCGGCGCCCGCCATGCCGCGCCGGTGCTCGACGCATATCTCGACGCCCTGCTCGCCGAACACGGCCTGGATGAAAGCAAGCTGGTCCTTGTCGGCTTCAGCCAGGGCACGATGATGGCGCTCCATGTCGGCGTCCGCCGCGAGCGCCAGCTCGCCGGCATAATCGGCTATTCGGGAATGATCGCCGGCCCTTCGCTCGACCCCGCCGAGGTGCGCAGCAAGCCGCCGATCCTGCTGATCCACGGCGACGCCGACACCATCGTCCCGCTCAGTGCCTACCACCACGCCCACGCCGAGCTGGAGCGCCTCGGCTTCCCCCTCGAAAGCCATGTCTCGCCTGGGCTGGGCCACGGGGTGGATCCCGACGGCATCGCGCTCGGCGGCAAGTTCGTGAAGCGGGTTCTGGCCTGACGGGCAATCCTCCCCCGCCAGGGGGAGGTGTCACTGAAAGCGACGGAGGGGGAGGTAAGCGACGCACTTACCTGCCTTCGTGCTTCCTCCCCCTCCGTCATGCTGCGCGTGCCACCTCCCCCTGGCGGGGGAGGATTATTTAAAGCGCGTCCCAATCCACCGGCGCATGCCGGTCCAGAAACGCCGACCGGTCCGCCAGCGGATATTTCAGCCCCGTCGCGCAATTGAACAGCACGACCTTCTCCTCGGCATCGACCAGCCCGGCCGCCAGCGCATCGCGATACGCGGCCAGCGTCGCCCCGCCCTCGGGGCAGAGCAGCAACCCGTCCTTCTTCCCCGCATCCTCGACAGCCTGGACCAGTGCCGCATCACTCACCGCCAGCGCCTTGCCCCCGCTCGCCCGCACCGCGTCGAGGATCAGGAAATCGCCCACCGCCTGCGGCACCCGGATCCCCGCCGCCACGGTATGCGCGTCCTCCCAGCGCACCGCATGCCGCTCGCCCGCCTCGAATGCGCGGACGATCGGCGCGCACCCCTCGGCCTGCACCGCGTACATTCGCGGCCGCTTGCTGCCGATCCAGCCCAAAGCCTCCATCTCGTCGAATGCCTTCCACATCCCGATCAGCCCGGTGCCGCCGCCGGTTGGGTAGAAGATCGCGTCGGGAAGCGCCCAGCCGAACTGCTCGGCGAGCTCGAGCCCCATCGTCTTCTTGCCTTCGATCCGATACGGCTCCTTGAGCGTCGACAAGTCGAACCAGCCGCGCTTTTCCTTCCCCGCCCCGACCAGTTTGCCGCAATCGTCGATCAGTCCGTTGACCCGGTATACCCGTGCGCCCTGCGCCGCGATCTCGCGGACGTTGATCTCGGGCGTGTCGTCGGGACAGAAGATGACCGCCTCGATCCCCGCCCGCGCGGCATAAGCCGCCGCCGCCGCGCCGGCATTGCCGTTGGTCGGCATCGCGATCGTCGTGACGCCCAATTCCTTCGCCATCGCGATCGCCATCACGAGGCCGCGCGCCTTGAACGATCCGGTCGGCAGCCGGCCCTCGTCCTTGACCCAGACGTTGCCCGGCTCCCTGAGTAGGGGCATGATCGGCGTCGCGGACTCGCCCAGGCTGACGATGTTCGCGCTATGCCGCACGGGCAGCAGCTCGCGATATTTCCACAGGTCCGCCGGCCGATCCGCCAGAATCTCCGGAGTCAGCGCATCCTTCACGCGCTCCAGATCATAGCGCACCAGCAACGGCCGCCCCGCCCGCGAAAGCCCGTGCAGCTGATCCGCCGCATAGCGCTCGCCGGTCATCGAACATTCGAGATGGCTGACGAAGGTCGACCGGTCGGCAGTGAGATTGTCGTCGTGGTGCATAGGCCGTTCCTTAAAGCGTCATTCGGCCGCGTAGAAACCAAATGCCGGGAAACAACACCCCCCAACCCGAAAACCTAGCGCCGCGGCCACCCCAGCTCGGCCATCACCGGGAAATGGTCCGACGTCTGCACCACCCCCTGATGGTCGGTGATCGTCGTCACCCGCTTCGCCGTGAAGCCGCGCGTGAAGATCCAGTCGATCCTCTTGTCGGCCTTGCCGGTGAAATTGTGGAAGGTCTCCTCCGGCCCTATTTTCCGCGGCGCGCTGTCGCGGGCATCGGTCAGCCGCGTCGCGAGCAGCTTGTGCGCTTCGCTCCCCGGCGTGGTGTTGAAGTCGCCGGTCAGCACCACGGGAAGATCGCCCGCCATCGCCTCGATCCGCTTGAGAACCAGAGCCGCGCCGTTGGTGCGCGCGCCTTCGTCCTGATCGCGATGCGGGAGATGCGTGTTGAAGGCATAGAAGCGGCGCTTTCCGTCAATCGTCTCGAACAGCCCCCAGGTCGCCAGCCGCGGCAGGTCCGCCCCCCATGCCGAGCTGCCCGGCACTTCGGGGGTCTCGGACAGCCAGAAATCGCCCGATTTGATCAGCCTGAGCCGATCGGTCCGATAGAAGATCCCCATATGCTCGTCTTCCTCGCCGCCGCGGCGGCCGACTCCGAACCACGCATAATTCTTCAGCCGCGCGGCGAGGAAATCGCCCTGCACCTTGAGCAGTTCCTGCGTCCCGAACAGGTCGGGCGCGGCCTTTTTCAGCATCGCCGCCGTCACTTCGCGGCGCTTGCTCCACGCATTGGCGCCGTCATTCTCGTTGGCGTAGCGGATGTTGAAGCTCATCACCTCGAGCGGCGCCTGCGCCATCGCCGGCCCGCCGGCGACCAGCAGCACCGCCAGCATCACTCGCCACAACATCCGCATGCCTGAAACTCCCATTTCGCTGGACGCCGCTTAGGCCACAGCTTTGTTTCGGGAACGTTGCCCCTTTGCGGGAGCACGCGATCTCCCCATATCCCGCGCCTATGAGCGAAAACAGCAATGCGTGGCACGGCACCACAATCCTCTCCGTGCGCAAATCGGGCAAGGTGGTCATCGCGGGCGACGGGCAGGTCTCGGCCGGCAACACGGTGATGAAGCCCAACGCGAAAAAGGTCCGCCCGCTGGGCGACGGCAAGGTCATCGCAGGCTTCGCCGGCGCCACTGCCGACGCCTTCACTTTGTTCGAACGGCTGGAGAGCAAGCTCGAACGCCACCAGGGCCAGCTTCTCCGCGCCGCGGTCGAGCTCGCCAAGGATTGGCGCACCGACAAATATCTCCGCAACCTCGAAGCGATGCTGATCGTCGCCGACAAGGACGTGACTCTCGTGGTCACCGGCAATGGCGACGTGCTCGAGCCGGAGGGCGGTGTTGCCGCGATCGGATCGGGCGGCAACTTCGCCCTCGCCGCGGCGCGTGCGCTGGTCGACTACGAAACCGACCCCGAGAAGATCGCACGGGCTGCAATGAAGATCGCGGGCGAGCTCTGCGTCTACACCAACGACCGGCTGACCGTGGAGACGCTCGACAGCGCGACCTAGCGCCGCGCCTCTGTCGCCATCCGCACTGCGAGCCCGGCGAGCACCGTTCCCATCAGCCAGCGCTGGACGGTCGCCCAACCGGGCCGTCGGGTGAGGAAACGCGCGATCGACGCCGCCGACACCGCGATCGCGGCGTTGACGCACAGGCTGATCAGGATCTGGGTCGCGCCCAGCACGAGCGATTGCCCCAGCACGCTGCCGCGCGCCGGGTCGATGAACTGCGGCAACAGCGACAGATACATCACCGCGATCTTCGGATTGAGCAGATTGGTGACGAACCCCATCGCGAAGAGCCGGCCCGGAGGGTCCGCGGGCAATGCGCGGACCTCGAAGGCCGATCGCCCGCCGGGCCGCAACGCCTGCCACGCCAGCCACAGCAGATAGGCCGCGCCGACGATGCGGATCGCATCATAGGCATAGGGCACCGCCAGCACGAGCGCGGTGATCCCGAATGCCGCGCACAGCATGTAGAAGACGAAGCCCAGCGCAACGCCGCCCAATGAGATCAGCCCGGCGGTGCGCCCCTGGCAGATCGAACGCGAGATCAGATAGACCATGTTAGGCCCCGGGGTCAGGACCATTCCCAGCGCCACGAATGCGAAGGCGAGCAGACTTTGCGGATCGGGCATCGGCATTCTCCCTGTTTCGGTGAGATGCCCAGACGCGCGGCGCTGCGACGGCGCGGCTCCCCGATGGATCTCCATCTTCAGCGTCAGTCACGCGCGCCCGGAAGCTGGCTAGGACGATCCGCAGGCCGCGTAAAGACGCTGCAGTGCAACGCGCAACCAAGGTCGGCTGACTATAAGCCCCTCCCCGAGCCGCAACCGGCCGATATCGATCGCATCCTCGCCAGCCACGCCGCGTTCTTCGCCGGGTTCCGCTGCACCGCTTGAAGCCGCGGCCCCGCCCCCACATCTAAGGCGCAACGAACCACGGAAAACCAAATCCCCACATGAACGATAATCTCACGCCCAAGGCGATCGTCGCCGCCCTCGACGCGCACATCATCGGCCAGCAGGATGCCAAGAAGGCCGTCGCCGTCGCGCTCCGCAACCGCTGGCGCCGCCAGCAGCTCAGCGCCGATCTCCGCGACGAAGTCACGCCCAAGAACATCCTGATGATCGGGCCCACCGGCTGCGGCAAGACCGAGATCAGCCGGCGCCTCGCCAAGCTCGCCGACGCGCCGTTCGTGAAGGTCGAGGCGACCAAATTCACCGAAGTCGGCTATGTCGGCCGCGACGTCGAGCAGATCGCCCGCGATCTCGTCGAGGAAGCAATCCGCCTCGAGAAGGAGCGCCGCCGCGCCGCGGTCAAGGACAAGGCCGAGGAGGCGGCGATGGGCCGCCTGCTCGACGCGCTCACCGGCAGGGATTCGTCGACCGCCACACGCGAGGCGTTCAAGCAGCGCTTCCACGACGGCATTCTCGACAACACCGAGATCGAGATCGAAGTCGAGCAGGCCGCCGCCATGCCGTTCGACATCCCCGGCGCCGGCGCGCAGATGATCAATCTCGGCGAGATGATGAAGGGCCTGTCGGGCGGCTCCCCGCTCAAGCGGCGCAAGCTCAATGTCCGCGCGGCATGGGACAAGCTCGTCGAGGAAGAGGCCGACAAACGTCTCGACCAGGACGAAGTCAGCCGCCAGGCGCTCGCCGATGCCGAGGCCAACGGCATCGTCTTCCTCGACGAGATCGACAAGATCGCCGTGTCGGACGTGCGCGGCGGGTCGGTCAGCCGCGAAGGCGTGCAGCGCGACCTCCTGCCGCTGATCGAGGGCACCACGGTTGCGACGAAGTACGGCCCGATGAAGACCGATCACATCCTCTTCATCGCATCGGGCGCGTTCCACGTCGCCAAGCCGAGCGACCTGCTTCCCGAACTCCAGGGCCGCCTGCCGATCCGCGTCGAGCTGAAGGCACTGACCGAGGAGGATTTCGTCGCGATCCTGTCGGACACCAAGGCGAGCCTCGTCCAGCAATATGCGGCACTGCTCGGCACCGAGGGCGTCCAGATCGATTTCACCGAAGACGGCATCCGCGCGGTCGCGAAAATCGCTGCAGAGGTTAACGGCGAGATCGAGAATATCGGCGCGCGCCGGCTGCAGACGGTGATGGAGAAACTGCTTGAGGAAATCAGCTTCGACGCCGAGGACCGCGCCGGCAGCACGCTCGCGATCGACGCGGCCTATGTCGACAAGCAGTTGGCGGCGGTGGCGCGCAACACCGATCTCAGCCGCTACGTACTGTAGGGGGGATTACCCTATTGCTTCACATACGGCGTGAACTGCCCGAACCGGCAATAGGGGCCCGGGATCCGGCTCCCGCGGTCCACCGGCCGGAACAGGTCGTTCCTGCAGATCTGCGAGCCATGCAGCTCGACGACCATGATCGAATCCTGGTCGAGCGACGGGCAGTCCGAGGCGAGGTCGTTGCGCCACACCCGCTTGCCGTCGCGATAGAGGATCGTCCGCGCATCGATGATCTGCGGCCCATTGGTCTGTTGCGGCGAGGAGATGCAGTCCTGGGGCTTCCCCGCCACGCGCCCCTTCAGCGCCTCGGCGAGGTCGCGCTGCGCCTCGGCCTGTTGCGACGCCTGCATCTCGGCATTGGCAGTGCATCCCGCCAGCGCCAGCGCTCCCAGCATGATTGCCAACCGCATCACTTTTCTCCCGTCTGGCGCGTAAAGGGCGTGAACTTGCCCAGCGAACAGCTTCCCGACAGGAACCCGCCGGTCGGTGCGCGTGTCTGGATGATGTCGCCGTCGCAAACTTGGCTGCCGAAGCTCCGCGAGATGACGATGTCGCCGCGGCGCAACCCCGGGCAGCTGCCGACCACGTCGTTGCGCCAGATGCGGTTGCGCCCCGCGACATAGAGGATCGTACCCTCGAAAGTACGGATCTCGTTATACTGATCGCGGCGCAGGCACCGTACCTGTTCGCCCGGAATCAGGCCCGCCAACGCCTTGTCCAATCGCGCCCGATCGCGCGCGTCCGACTGTTCGGTCCCGGCGGTGGTGGTGCAGCCGGCGAGAAGCAGGAGAGCGGGAACGGCAACGCGGATCATCGAACACTCCTCAACGCCCGCCCGGCAGCATAAACCCTTCAGCCGCGAAAAGCATCCTTGGCCGCGCGCCGCTCGGCGAGAACTTCGACGCTGCCCGCGCGAAGGAACGGGTTGGTCGCCGCCTCGAGCGCGATCGTTGTCGGCACCGTCGCCTCGCCCGCCGCCCGGGCGCGATCGACTGCGTCCATCCGGTCCCGGATCGCCGCATTGTCCGGCTCGGCGATCAGCGCGTACCGGCCGTTCGACTGGGTATATTCGTGCGCGCAATAGACCCGGGTCTCGCCCGGCAATGCGCCCAGACGCTGCATGTTGGCGAACATCTGCGCCGCCGTCCCCTCGAACAGCCGGCCGCACCCCATCGCGAACAAGGTGTCGCCCACGAACACCACGTCATCATCCGCGAAATGATAGGCGATGTGCCCCGCAGTATGCGCCGGCACTTCCATCACCCGCGCGACATGATCGCCCAGCCGCACCTCGTCGCCTTCGCTCACCAGTCGGTCCGCAGTGGGGATCCTCGCCGCCTCGGCCGCCGGCGCGATCACGGTGCAGCCGGTCGCCGCCTTGATCGCGGCATTGCCGCCGGTGTGGTCCGGATGCCAGTGCGTGTTCCAGATCGCGTCGATCTTCCACCCGCGCGCCTCCGCCTCGGCGAGCACGGGCTCGGCCTGCGCCGGATCGACCACCATCGTCTCGCCGCTGGCGGGATCATGGACGAGCCAGATGTAATTGTCGCTGAGCGCGGGAATCCGGACGATGTCGAGCATGCCGCGCAAGGTAAGCGCGCGCCGGTCTCCGCGCCAGCCTTTGACTATCGGTCGAGCGCTGCAAGCGCCTCTTCGGCGAGCAGCCGGGTCAGATCCTCCGCCGGCATTGCCCGGGCAAGCGCGGCGCTCTGCCCCGCCCATAACGGCGAATAGTCCGCCCGTCCCTCGGCTTCCGCCGCCGCGCGCAGCGGTGCGAGCGCCGCCGCCGCATACGGAAAGGCCGGCGCCAGCGGCGAGACCGGCCCGAGCGCGTCGATCAGCCGGTTGCGGAAACCCCGCGCCTCGCGGCCGGTGAACAGATTGGTGAACACAGTCTCTGCCTCGACCCCCAGCAAGGCCCGGTGCATCGGAGAGATGAGACTCTCCGGCGTGGCGAGATAGGCAGTGCCCAGCTGCGCGGCACTCGCACCCAGCGCCAGCACCGCGGCGATCCCGGCCCCGTCGACGATCCCGCCCGCGGCGATCACCGGCACGTCGACCGCACGGACGATTCGCCGCACCAGCGCCAGCGTGCCGATCGGCCGATGCCCTTCGAGGAACCATCCGGCATGCCCTCCTGCTTCGCCTCCCTGGGCGATCACGGCGTCGCAACCCTGTCGCTCGAGAAAACGCGCTTCGTCGACCGTCGTGGCATTGCCGAACACCTTCGCGACCGCCTTTACCCGCGCGAGCAGCGTCGGTGCCGGAAGCCCGAAATGAAAGCTGACGATCTCGGGCCGCACCGCCTCGACCATTTCGCAGAGCACCGCGTCGAACGGTCGCCGCAACGCTCCCGCGCCATCGGGCGGCGCTACGCCCTCATGCGCATAAAAGGGGGCGAGCGCGCTCCGCCATGCACCGTCGTCGAGCGCATCGTCGAGTTCGTGGCAGAAGAAATTGAGGTTGAGCGGCCCCTTCGCCGCCGCGCGCACTTCGGCGACCTGCGCGTGCACCTGTTCGGCCGAGAGCATCGCACAGGGCAGCGATCCCAACGCCCCGCCCCGCATCGCCGCCGCCGCCAGCGCGACGCCGCCCGCTCCCGCCATCGGCGCCTGCACGATCGGGATCGCGGCGCCGGTCAGTTCGAGGAAACGGGCGGAAACGGGCGTCACCAGCTACCGATATTCGGCATCGACGCCCAGGGCTCGGCCGGCGCGAGAGGCTCGTCCGCCTGGAGCAGTTCGATCGAGATATTGTCCGGCGTGCGCACGAACGCCATGTGTCCGTCGCGTGGCGGGCGGTTGATCGTCACGCCGCCGTCCATCAGCCGCCGGCACGTCTCGTAGATATTGTCGACGCGATAGGCGAGGTGCCCGAAATTGCGCCCGCCGCCATATTCCTCGGCCGCGCCGCCTTCGTCGGGCCAGTTGTACGTCAGTTCCACTTCGGCATTGGCCCGCTTGCCCGGGCCGTTCGAATCCCCGGGCGCGGCGAGGAAGATCAACGTGAAGCGCCCCTTCTCGCTCTCGATCCGCCGCACTTCCTCGAGCCCCAGCAGTTCGAAGAACCGCAATGTCGCCTCCGGATCGGTGATGCGGATCATGGTGTGGAGATAGTGCATTGGGGGGCTCCCGAATGGCGTTTCCGGCGAGATAGGCAGCCGCTGCGGCATCGCCAACCCAAATCCTCCCTCGCGAAGCGGGGGAGGTGGCGCCGAAGGCGACGGAGGCGACGGAGGGGGCATCTCCGCGAGCGACGCATCTGGGGCTAGGCCCCCTCCGTCACGCTGCGCGTGCCACCTCCCCCGCTTCGCGAGGGAGGATTTTGAGATTACTTCTCGGTGGCCCCGAACTGCGCCAGCGCCTTGCGCGCCGCTTCGGCGATGGCGCTGCCCGGCGCGAGCGTGAGCACCTGCCCCCACGCCGCCCGCGCGCCTGCCTCGTCGCCGTCGGTCGCGGCGATGTTGCCCGCCTCGAGCTGGACCTGCGGATCATCCGCCGCGCGCCGCAGCGCCTCGGCGATGTCGGTCTTCGCGCGCGCCAGATCGCCCTGCCGCCGCGCCAGCGTCGCCGAGAGCAGCCACGCCAGCGGATCGGCCTTCGCGTCGGCCAGCGCCCGATCGAGATCGCTGCGCGCGCCTTCCATATCGCCCGCCGCGACCAGCACCCGCGCCCGGTCGAGCCGCGCCTCGCCCAGTGCCAGCCCGGTCAGGTTCCCGCTCGCCAGCGCCGCATCGAGCGCCGCACGCGCCTTGACCGGCTCGCCTGCCGCCAGCCATGCGTTGCCCGACTGCGCCCAGTAATTGGCCGAACGCACGTCGTGCGCGCTTTCGGCCTCGCGCGCGGCTTCCTCGAATGCCGCCGCTGCCGAGGGCCAGCGTTTCTGGTTGGCATAAGCCACGCCGAGGCATTGCCGCGCCAGCATCCCGCCGCCTTCGACCTTCCACTTCGCCGCCGCCGTCGCGCCCTGCGAGGGATCGCCGGTCGCGAGATCCATGCACTCGGCATAACGCGGCGGCTCCTGCCCGGGAGGCGGTGCCGCGGCGGTCGCGGCCTGCAGGCTCAGGAGGAAGAAGAACATAAAAGCAGCACGTCCTCGACAGCCCGGATGATCAGCGCGAGATCCTGTTCGCGCGAGAGCCGGTGGTCGCCGTCCTTGACCAGCACAGTCTGCACCGCGTCTGAACGGAACAGTTCGGCGAGCGTCAGCGCGCGCTCCCACGGCACTTCCTTGTCGCGCTGCCCCTGCAGCAGCCGCACCGGCCCGTCGAAGCCGATCGGCCCGGTCATCACCTTATTGGCCTCGCCCGAAGCCCAGAAGCCGCGCGTCGTCACTGTCGGCGTGTCGCCATAGTCGTTGGGCTGCTCGATCCGCCCATCGCGCAGGATCGCGGCCTTCTCCGCCTCGCTATAGCCCCAATCGGTGAAGTCGGGCGCCGCCGCAATCCCGACCATGGCCTTGACCATTTCGGGCCGCGCCTTCGCGACCAGCAGCATCACCCAGCCGCCCATCGACGATCCGGCCAGCACCACGGGTCCCTCGACCACCGCGTCGATAACCCGCAGCGCGTCATCGCGCCATGAGGCCAGCGTCTGATCCTCGAACGCGCCTTCGCTCTCGCCGCATCCGGCATAATCGAAGCGTAGGAATGCGCGGCCGCTGCGCCGGGCCCATTCCTCCAGCGCCAGCACCTTGGTCCCGTTCATGTCCGAGGCATAGCCGCACAGGAACACCAATGTGGGGCCGCGCCCGGGAGTGTGCCGCCAGGCGAGTCTGGAGCGTTCAGGAACGTCAGGAACGTTGGTCATCAGGGTGACCTAGCGGCCCCGTCGGCTGCCGTCACCCTGCCGCCGCGAAGGTATCGCACCGCGCGGGATCGCCGCTATCCAGTCCCCGCTTCAGCCATTCCATGCGCTGCGCCGAGGTGCCGTGGGTGAAGCTGTCCGGCACTACTTCGCCCTGCCCCTGGCGCTGCAGCGTGTCGTCGCCGATCGCGCTCGCCGCGGTCATGCCTTCCTCGATGTCGCCCGGCTCCAGCCGGCCGCTCCGCTTGGCCCAGACGCCCGCATAGCAATCCGCCTGCAGCTCGAGCAGCACCGACAATTTGTTGCCCTCGGTCCGCGAGACACGGCCCTGCGCCTGGCTGACCTTGGCCGAGGTGCCTTCGAGATTCTGGATATGGTGCCCCACTTCGTGCCCGACGACATAAGCGCGGGCGAAATCGCCCTTGGCGCCGAAGCGTTTGTCGAGCTCGTCGAAGAAGCCGGTGTCGAGGAACACGCCCTGATCGCCGGGGCAATAGAATGGCCCGACCGCCGAGGATGCCTGCCCGCATGCCGATTGCACGGAATTCTGGAAGAAGTTGATCGTCGCCGGCTGGTAGCGCTGGCCATGCTCGGCAAAGACCTGGCCCCAGACCTGTTCGGTGCTGGTCATCACTCGGCACGCGAACAATTCATCCGCGGTATCGCATGCCTTGGGCGCGCCCTGCGTCTGGCCTTGCTGCGTCCGAGTGCCGCCACCGCCGCCGCTCAGCAGACCGCCGCCGCCCATGCCGAAGAAGATCAACGCGACGATGCCGATCAGCGCGATTCCGCCGCAGCCCATGCCGCGCCCGAGCAGCAAGGGAAGCAGCCCCAGCAATCCGAAGCCGCCGCCACCCCCGCCGCCGCCCGATCCGAAATCGCGCGCATTGTCGGTCGGGTCGAGATCGTCGAGCCGCATGGAAACCCTTTCGTCGTTCGCTCCCCGCAACAATGCCTCAACCCGTCAAGCGTTGCACCCGTTTCCGTCATCCCGGCGAAAGCCGGGATCGCATGCCGCGGGCTTCGCGCTTGCCTCCTGAGATCCCGGCTTTCGCCGGGATGACGATCGAGGGGAGGATTGCGGACCTCCCATAGATACGCCACATGCCGCACATGGCCGACGCCGATCCCCGCCCGCGCCGCCGCGTCGCAGGACTGCCGCTTCCGGAGTGCGTCGCTTTGGTGCTCCAGGGCGGCGGTGCGCTCGGCAGCTTCCAGGCCGGCGTGATCGAGGCGCTGGAGGAAGCGCGCATCGAAGTCGATTGGGTCGCGGGCATCTCGATCGGCGCAGTCAATGCCGCACTCTTCGCCGGCAATCCCCCCGAACTGCGCCTCGCCGCGATCAAGGCGTTCTGGGAAGGCGTCACCGCCGCACTCCCCGATTTCTCGATTCCGCTGAGCGACACCGCACGCGAATTCTCCCACGAATGGGCGGCGGCGACGGTGCTGATGGGCGGCGTCCCCGGCTTCTTCCGGCCGCGCGCCGTCCCGCCGGCCTTCGCCACGCCCGGCACGCCCGGCGCACTCAGTTTCTACGACAGCACGCCGCTGCGCGAGACGCTCGACGCGCATATCGATTGGGACCTGCTCAACAAGGGGCCCGTCCGCCTCTCGGTCGGCGCGGTCGACATCGCCAGCGGCAATTTCCGCTATTTCGACACTGCCGACGAGCGCCTCGACGCGCGCCACATCATGGCGTCGGGCGCGCTCCCGCCCGGCCTGCCCCCGGTCGAGATCGACGGGCGGTACTATTGGGACGGCGGCCTCGTCTCGAATACCCCGCTCACGCACATCCTCGATCGCCAGTGCGAGGACACCCTCGTCTTCCAGGTCGATCTCTTTCCCGCCGCCGCCGATCTCCCGCGTACGATCACCGACGTGCTCGCCCGCGAAAAGGAGATCCGCTTCTCCAGCCGCACCCGGCAGGTTTCCGACGAGCGCCTGCGCCTGCGGAAGGATCGCGAGGCGATCCGCCGCGTCCTCGCCAAGCTCCCGCCCGATCTCGCCGACGACCCCGATGTCGCCGCGCTCCGCCACCTCGCCGACGAGAAGCCGCTGAGCCTCGTCCAGCTGATCTACCGCGCCAATGCCTGGGAGGGCGGATCGCGCGACTTCGAATTCTCCGCCCGCTCGATGCACGAGCATTGGCAGGCCGGCCGCGCCGCAGTCGCCGAGACCATGGCCAGCGCCCGGCTAGTCGCCGAGAACATCCTCGACGGCAAGACCGCCGCCTTCGACCTCACGCACCGCTAGTTCAGGAGTATTCCATGTTCCTCAAGGGCAAGTCCGCGATCGTCACCGGCTCCACGTCGGGGATCGGCCTCGCTTATGCCAAGGCACTCGCCGCCGAGGGAGCATCGGTGGTGATCAACGGCTTCGGCGATGCCGCCGCGATCGAGACCGAACGCGCCGCGCTCGAAGCCACCGCCGGCGCGAAGGCACTCTACGATCCCGCGGACATGACCAAGCCCGACCAGATCGCCGCGATGGTCGCCCACGCCGAGAAGGAGCTCGGCAGCGTCGACATCCTGATCTCCAATGCCGGCATCCAGCACGTCGCCCCGATCGACGAATTCCCGATCGAGAAATGGGACGCGATCATCGCGATCAATCTCAGCTCGACCTTCCACCTGATGCGCGCCGCTATACCGGCCATGAAGGCGCGCAAATGGGGCCGGATCATCACCACCGCCTCGGCGCACAGCCTCGTCGCCAGCCCCAACAAATCGGCCTATGTCACTGCCAAGCACGGCATCGCCGGCCTCACCAAGACCGCCGCGCTCGAAGTCGCCACCCATGGCATCACCGTCAATTGCATCTCGCCCGGCTATGTCTGGACGCCCTTGGTCGAGAACCAGATCCCCGATACGATGAGGACGCGCAACCTCACCCGCGAGCAGGTGATCAACGACGTCCTGCTCGACGCCCAGCCGACCAAGCAGTTCGTCCAGCCGGAACAAGTTGCCGCGCTCGCGCTCTTTCTCTGCCGCGACGAAGCCGCGCAAATCACCGGCGCCAACTATTCGATGGATGGCGGCTGGACCGCGGCGTAAGCGGTCGCAGAGTCGCAAAGGGGACGTAGGATGAAGTGGAAGCTGCCCGTCGCGATTGCCCTGGTGCCGGGCCTTGCGGGCTGCAGCGTCTATCGCGAGGCCACATCCTCGTCGCTGGCCACCAATGTGCGCTGGCAGAGCGTCGCGACCAGCGACGATCGCGATCGCATGCGCGACTGGCGCAAGGCGTGGGACGAAGCGCTGCCGCTCGCGCGCAAGGCCGATCCCAAGGCCATCGCCGCCGATCCCCTACTGTTCGATCCCGATCGTGCGCTTCCCGATCCGGCGATCCCGCAGGGCGCCTATCGCTGCCGGACTTTCAAGCTCGGCGCCAAGGGCACCGCGGTGCGCGACTTCACCACCTACCCCGCCTTCGATTGCCGCATCGCCGACGAAGGCGAAGTCCGCAGCCTCCACAAGCTCACCGGCTCGCAGCGTCCCACCGGGCTGATCTTCCCGGACGACCCTACGCGCCAGATCTTCCTCGGCACGCTTGTCCTCGGCGACGAGACCGCACCTTTGCGCTACGGCCTGGACGCCAATCGCGACATGATCGGCTATGTCGAGCGCATCGGCGCCAAACGCTGGCGCGTGGTGTTCCCGCGCCCACGCTTCGAATCGATCGTCGACGTGATGGAACTGGTCCCGGCGACGTAGACTCCCCTCCCTGAAAGGGAGGGGCCGGGGGTGGGTGGCGAGCGCCAGCGAGCCGAGCTAGGCTAGCCGCATGCGAAATCGCGTGCCAGCCTATTTGACCGCTCGAGCACGCGAGCTGCGCAACAATCCCACGCCGGCCGAACGAGCAGTCTGGCATCGCGTCTCGCAGTATCGCCCCGCCTTTACCCGCCAACTGATCGAACCGCCCTTCATCATCGACCTCGCGTGTCGCAAGGCAAAGCTGGCGGTCGAATTCGACGGTAGTCAACACCTCGACACTGAAGTCGCTGATGATCGCCGCTCCACCTTCCTCAGCGAACGCGGTTGGGTGGTTATGCGTCTGTGGAATAGCGAAGTGCTGACCGACCCTGACGCTGCGGCCCAACTTCTCCTCCAAGCCGCCGCCGAGTGCCTCGGCGGCACCCACCCCCAACCCCTCCCTTTCAGGGAGGGGCGCGCCAGGCGGCCGCGCTCACGCTTCTAAACTCCTCTCCCTGAAAGGGGGCCAGGGTGAGCGGCGAGGTCCAGCGAGCAGGCAACATTGCCGCAAATACCACCCCCTCGACAACGCCCCCGCCCCTGCTAGCCTCCCCACATGCGCATCTTCCTCACGGCAGCCCTCGCCATGTCCCTCGCCACACCCGCCCTCGCTGCAGATCCCGTCCGCGACGCCACCCAGCGCGCGCTTCCCCAGCTGATGGAATTCTACCGCGATTTCCACGCCAATCCCGAGCTCAGCCTCCACGAGGTCCAGACCGCCGCCAAGCTCGCGGCCGAGGCGCGCAAGGCCGGCTATGAAGTCACCGAGAAGGTCGGCGGCACCGGTGTCGTCGCGATCCTCAAGAACGGCCCCGGCCCGATCCTCCTCATCCGCGCCGACATGGACGGCCTCCCCGTCACCGAGGACACCGGCCTCCCCTTCGCCTCGAAGGTCCGCACCACCAATGACGAGGGCATCGAGACCGGCGTGATGCACGCCTGCGGTCACGACACCCATATGGCCTCGTGGATCGGCACGCTGCGCAATCTCGCCGCGATGAAATCGCAGTGGAAGGGCACACTCGTGATGATCGCCCAGCCCGCCGAGGAGCGCGGCATGGGCGCGCGGATGATGCTCGAGGACGGGCTGTTCACGCGCTTCCCCAAGCCGCAATTCGCGCTCGCCTTCCACGATGCCGCCTCGCTTCCCGCCGGCACGATCGGCGTGCGCTCGGGCTATGCGCTCGCCAATGTAGATTCGGTCGACATCAAGGTTTCGGGGGTCGGCGGCCACGGCGCTTATCCCCAGACCACGCGCGATCCGATCGTCCTCGCCGCGCGTATCGTCACTACGCTCCAGACGCTCGTCAGCCGCGAGATCGATCCGCAGGATAGTGCCGTCGTCACTGTCGGCGCTATCCACGGCGGCTCGACGCACAACATCATCGGCAAGGAAGTGACGATGCTGCTCACCGTGCGCAGCTACACGCCCGAGGTGCGCAAGAGACTGCTCGACGGCATCGCCCGCATCGCCAAGGGCGAGGCGGTCGCCGCCGGCATCCCCGAGGACCGCATGCCGGTGGTCACCGTCCGCAACGAAGGTACCCCTTCCACCTTCAACACCGAGCCGCTCACCGGCCGCCTCCAGACGCTGTGGACCGGCCGCTTCGGGAAGGACCGCGTGGTCGAGACGCCCGCAGTGATGGGCGGCGAGGATTTCGGCCGCTTCTACCTCGCCGACAAGTCGATCCAGAGCATGATCTTCTGGGTCGGCGGGGTTCCGAAAGCGAAGTGGGATGCGGCGCAGGCCGGCAGGGACGCGCTCCCCTCGCTCCACAGCCCTTTCTGGGCGCCCGAGGCCGAAGCCGTGATCGGCACCGCCACCGAAGCGATGACCGCGGCCGCGCTCGACATATTGAAGCGCTAAAATCGACAGGCCGTTGGCACAAACCGGCTTAATCCTCGTTAATGCCGCACGAGTTCGCCGGAGTGTGGGTATTGGCGCAGGAGCATATCGTCGCGGTCGGGCTGCTTACGGATCGCGACCTCGAACGGCTGGGAAGCGGCTTCAAGCGTTGCTTCCCGGTTTCGGATGACGGCAAGTTCGAAGATCTGCTGCGCGCCATCGACGAGGCGGACGCTGCCGAAGCCCTGCGCGCGAGCATCGAGGAACACTCCCTCCACCGGCCCACGCTGCGCCAGGGCTGATCGCTCATCCCACCGCTACCGCCTCGGGTGCATCCTCCGCTTTTTCGGGCCGGATGTAGATCGAAGACAGCATCGGCAGCGCCGCCTTCAATTCATGCTCGATCGCCTCGATCAGCGTCTCGCCCGCGCCCATCGTGATATGGTCCTCGAAATCGGCGCTGACCGCGACGAAGATGCGATCGGGGGCGGTGTGGATCGTGCGGACGTGATTGACTCGCACGATCTCGGGCTTGCTGCTCAGGATTGCGCGGACGCATTCGATCACCTCGGGATTGGCGCGCTCGCCGATCAGCAGCCCCTTGGCCTCGCGCGCGAGCAAAATCGCCACGGCCGCGAGGATGCAGCCGATCGCGATCGATGCCGCGCCGTCGATCCGCGGGTCGCCCCACGCATGGCTCGCCCAGATGCCGACCCCCGCCACCAGCAACCCGGCGAGCGCCGCCGAATCCTCGAACAATACGATGAATCCCGCCGGATCCTTGGATTCGCGCACCGCCTCCCACCAACCCATCTCGCCTTTGCTGGCGGCGAATTCCTTGAGCGCGATTCCCCAGCTCGTCCCCTCGAGCAGCATCGCCACGCCCAATACGATATAATTGACCAGAGGATCGCGCAGATGCTCGGGGTGCTGGATGTGCTTCCAGCCCTCATAGACCGAAACGCCGGCGCCGAGGCCAAAGATCAGGATCGCGACGACGAACGCCCAGAAATAGAGCTCGCGACCATAGCCGAACGGGTGCTCGGCATCGGGCGGCCGCCTCGCGCGGCGCTGTCCGTAGAGCAAAAGCCCCTGATTGCCGCTGTCGACTACGCTGTGGACGCCCTCGGTGAGCATCGACGACGAACCGGTGATCGTCGCCGCCACGAACTTGGCGACGGCGATCCCCAGATTGGCCGCCAGTGCGGCATAGAGAACGATATTGGCGCGCCAGCCCGACGCCGGGGACGCTCCCATATCAGACCTCAGTCGAGGCCGAGCTTGTGCAGCACCTTGCCGATGATGCCCTTCGTTCCCGCGGGGCCCGCGGCGAGCTTCTCCTCGGCCTTTTCGTCATAGCCCGAACTTTCGGGCAGCGAATGGCTGTGCACCGGCTGAGTCGATGCGGGCGGGTCCGACGCGTCCATCGATTCGTCGAGCGCCCGGTCGAGCCGCGCCTCTTTGCTTTCGGGGTTGCGCTCCAGCCGCTGGGCAATCGATTCGTCGGTGCCGGCATCGGCCGACGCCACGGGAGCGGGGCGCTCTGCGGGATCCTCGCTATCGGGTCCCGGCGCCACCGACATCTTGTCCATCGCCGGGTCGATCGGGTTCGCGTCCATGATTCACTCTCCTGAGCGTTGCCCGGCTGTAACAACCGTCGCCCGAGTCGCGTTCCCGTGCGGAAAACAAGCCGCACATAAAAACGGCCCGGCGGGAGTACCGCCGGGCCGCGCTTTGGCTTGACGCTATCGGGAGCTCAGTTGCGCGAGCTGCCGAACAGGCGGAGCAGGAACAGGAACATGTTGATGAAGTCGAGATAGAGGTTCAGCGCCCCCATGATCACGACCTTGCCCATCATGTCCGTGCCGGCGACATGCGCGTAGATGCTCTTGATCTTCTGCGTGTCATAGGCGGTCAGGCCCGCGAAGATCAGCACGCCGATCACGCTGATCACCAAATTCATCGTGCTCGAGCCGATGAAGATATTGACGATCGATGCCACGATCAGCCCGATCAGGCCCATGATCAGGAAGGTGCCGAGACCCGACAGGTCCTTCTTCGTCGTGTAGCCGTAGAGGCTCAGTCCGGCGAAGCCGGCGGCCGTGCCGAAGAACACCTGCGCGATCGAGGCGTCGGTATAGGTGATGAAGATCGTCGAGAGCGACGCGCCGAGCAGGCCGGCATAAGCGAAGAACAGCGCCTTGAGCGTGCCTTCCGACATGCGCTGTTGCCCGAAGCTCATCGCGAAGACGATCGCCAGCGGCGAGAGCATCACGAGCCAGCCGAGCAGCGACGGCCCGATGGAGAACCCGCGCGAAGTTTCCTGCACGACGAACAGCAGCCGCTGCAGCGATTCGATCTTGCCGAACGCCAGCGCGACGATGCCGGTCAGCAGCACGCCCGAAAGCATGTAATTGTAGACCGACAGCATGTAGGATCTGAGGCCCGCATCATAGTCTGCGCGCGCTGCACCGGGTGCGTAGGCCGCTGCGCTCGTGCGGGGATCCGACCAGTTTGCCATTGTAAACTCCTCTTGCCGGCATTTGCCGGCGTCCGCCGAATATCGTTCCTCGGCCGATCCTTTTCAAGCGAAACCGGCTGGGGCTCAGCCCCGATCCGTGGTTAAAGCCGGCCATGCACCGCCTGTTCGTCGGCCTCCGTCCGCCCCGCGCGATCCGCGAGCAGCTGCTCGCCTTGATGGGAGGCGTCACCGGCGCGCGCTGGCAGGACGATTCCCAGCTCCATCTGACGCTGCGCTTCATCGGCGAAATCGAGCGCCCGCTCGCCGAGGATATCGCGATCGCGCTCTCGAGCATCCACTATCCCCCGCTCGAGGTCGCGCTCGCCGGAGTCGGCCAGTTCGACAGCCGCGGCCGGCCCAATGCGCTCTGGGCCGGCGTCCGCCCGCACGATGCGCTCGCCGGGCTCCACAAGAAGGTCGACCAGGCGCTGGTCCGCTGCGGCCTCGCCCCCGAGGGCCGCGCCTATCTGCCCCATGTCACGCTGGCGCGGATGAACGCCAGCGCCGGACAGACCGATCGCTTCCTCGAAAGCCATGCCGGCCTCGCCAGTGCGCCGTTCACGCTCGATCACTTCCTGCTGTTCGAAAGCACGCTCGGCCGCGAAGGCGCGATCTACGAAGCGGTGGAACGTTACCAGCTGCGGGGGTAGATCAATTCGCCAGCGGCGCAGCCGCTCACCCTCGCCAGTCGATCCACGCCCCATAAGGATGGCAGGTCGCCAGCAGCCGCGCCTCGCCGCTCGGCCAGCAGGTCAGCCATAGCTGGACCTCGCTGCGGTTCGGCGTCCATTCGAAGCTGATCCACGCCAGCGGGCGCTCCGGCGTGGCGCGCGAGCCGGCAGCGGCGATCAGGTCGATCGCCACCTTGCGGTCGGCGGCGTCGAGATATTGCAGTACCATCGAATGGAACACCGCGCGGCAGCGCCCCGCCACCTGCGGTTCGGCGAGCTGCTCGGCGAGCCACGACACCGCATCGGCGCGGGTGACCCGTGGCTTGTGGTGCTGCGCAAGATCGAGCGCGTGACGCAATCGTTCGGCGCGCAGCGGCTGATCGGCGAAGACGAAGGAAAGCAGCCGGTCGCGCGTCGCTTCGTCGGCGGCATCGAGCGGATGGAGATCCACTCCCTGCGCCACGATCACCTCGGGCACCGTCTTGGGCGGCCGGCTCCCGCGCCAGGTCGGCGCGATCCGCACCGGCGAGTCCGGCGCACCCGCCGCCAGTCCGCCCAGATCATAAGCATAGCGCGCGAGATTGAGATTGAGTCCCGCGCTCGATCCCAGTTCGAGCAATTCGAAGGGCAGGCCGAAGCGCTCGCCCGCCACCATCAGCGCCGAGAGGATCGCGGCGGCGCGATTGACTTCGTTGGTCTGGGGCGGCTGCTGCATCCACTGCGCAATGAAGGCGTCTTCGGACGCCATCGCCGCGGCGATCGCGCCGTCGAAATCGTCATGCTGGCGCCGGTAGAGCGATTCGAGCCGTTGCGGACGGCCCCGGCGGGCCAGTGCGTGGATCGCGGCGTTGAAGCGCATTGCCAGCGCCGCCGCGGAAGGATCGCCGGGCCAGGACCGGATCAGTGCCGCGGTGCGCGGCGCCTGGCCGAGATGACGCTCGCCGGCTTCGAGCACCGCCGCGACGAAGGGGGAACCGAGAGTGCGCGCAATGTCCGCCTGACGCGAGAATTCTCCCCGGGTCGCAAGATGGTCGGTCATATTCCTCCGGGGCGCGCCGGGCCACCGGCCCGACGGATGTTCAGATCTTGACGGAGGGTTGGCGGTCGCAGCTCGCACGGGAAGCACGACCGCCGGATTCCTCAGAACGATTGCCAGTCGTCATGGCCGTTCGCGCGGGTCAGCGCGGAGACGGCGGCAGCGGGCAGCGGCTTGACCGGGCCGTCGAAATGGATCGACGCTGCCTTGCGTGCCCCGCTCTTCTGCGACCCGACGTTGAACCGCGACGCCTGCTCGCTGAGCGCGGCGACTTCGCCCGACAGGTTGCGCGCCGCCGCCGAGGTCTGCTCGACCATCGCGGCGTTCTGCTGGGTCGACTGGTCCATCGTCCCGATCGCGATCGAGATCTCGCTGATCGCAGTCGACTGGGCCTGGTTGTCGGTCGCCATCTCGCCGAGCAATTTGTGGACCTCGCCCACGTCGCCCGAGATGTCGGCGAGCGCCGTATCGACCTTCTGGACCATCTCCACCGCCGCGACGATGTCGGTCTGGGTGGCGGTCAGCTGGTCGCGGGCACGCCCGGCCTCTTCCTCGGCCCGCATCGCGAGCGCCGAGACGAGATCGGCGACGACCGCGAAGCCGCGGCCCGCTTCGCCCGCACGGCCGGCTTCGACCGCCGCGTTCATCGCGAGAACCCGCGTCTGGAAGGCGATCTTGTCGAGACCCTCGATGACCGAGTCGATGCCCTTGGCCGAATCCGCGACGCGGCTCATCGCCTGCATCGCTTCGTCGGCGGTCGCGCGGCCGTTGGAGACCGTCACGATCGTCCCGTCGGCGCGCTCGACCGTGCGGCCGGCGGCCTGGGCGGTCTGCTTCAGGCGGCCGTCCATCTGAGTCACTGCCGCAGAGGTTTCCTCGAGGCTCGCGGCATTGGCTTCAGTGCGGCGCGCCAGATCCTCGGACGCCTGGGCGATCTCGTTCGAGCCGTCGCGGATCGTCGCCGCGCTCTGCATCACCGTGCCGATCAGCCCGCGCAGCTCGCCCACCGCGGCGTTGAAGTTGGTCTTCACCGTCGCATAGTCGCCCGGGAAGTCGCGGCTGATCTCGGCCGTCAGATTGCCGTTGGCGAGCTCGGAGAGTTGCGCCGACACGGTCTCGACCACCATTTTCTGCTCGGCCTCGGCGCGGGCATTGGCGGCTTCGGCGGCCTGCTTGGCCACCGCGGCGTCACGGAACACCAAAACCGCGCGGGCCATGTCGCCCAGCTCGTCGCCGCGATCGGTGTCGGGCACGGCGATATCGTTCTTGCCGGCGGCAAGATCGGCCATCGTCCGGGTGAGTCCGCTCACCGGACGCGCGATCAGCCGGGTCAGCATCACCGCGAGCGTGATGGCGATACCCATCAGTGCGAGCGCACCGATCACCAGCACGAACAGCGCGCTCTTGATCGCGGTCTCCTGGCTCGCGCCATTCTCCTCGATCAGCTTGGTCTGCGCGTCCTTGATCTCGCGCAACGGCAACACGGCGTTGCTGGTCAGCACGGCCTTGCCGGCGGCGCGCACTTCGGCCTCGGCCGCGTCGCGCTGGCCCGACTTGACCTTGGCGATCAGCCGGTCGCCCCAATCCTTGCGCCACGCGAGCGTTTCCTCGCGCGACTTGAGCAGCGCCGCCTGCTGCTTATCGTCGGTCAGTATCTCCTCGAGCTCGGCCGAGGCCTTGTCGTAATCGTCGCGCCCCTCGTTATAGGATTTGAGGTAGCTCTCGTCCCCGGTGACGAGGAAGCCGCGCATCTGGCTGTTCTGCCGCAGCAAGGCGGTTTCCAGCGCCTGCGCCTTGGCGTGGATCGACTGGCTGAGATTGTTCGCGTCGGTCGTGCTGCGGATCGACGAGATGTTGGTGTAGAACACCAGCATCACGATCGCCGCAGTCGCGCAGACCGTCAGGAACGACAGACCCAGCTTCCTCGGGATTTTCATCGACTTCAGCATGTTCGCTACTCTGCTCTTTCGTTTCATCTGCATTATAGGCCGCTCCCGGCGGAGCGGACCGAATGCGCCCGTTTTCGTGCGTCTCAGAATGAGAAGCGCAGCGAACTCGAGATGGCCGGCCCGTTCGCCACGTGGCCCCGGGCGATCCCGTCCGGGCCGCGCGGCGGCGGCCCGGACGATTTGCCTCGATCAGAAGTCGAAGCGGACCGAAGCCGAGATGGTGCGGCCGTTGAGGACGTGCGCACGTGCCACGCCGACTGCCGGGATCACCGGATCGTCGATCGCAGTGATCGCGAGCACGTCGAACAGGTTGGCGGCGTTGACTGCCAGCGTCACGCGGTCGATCGGGCGGAACTGCACGAACGCGTTGGTCGTGGTGTGGCCCGGCACCTTGAGCGTGTTCGCCGCGGTGGCCCAGCTGCCGGTGGTGCCGACAATCACCGCGCCGACGCTGAACCGGTCGGTCGTGATCTGCGGCGTGACCTGGTAGATCAGCTTGGCCTGGTGCTGCGGCACATTGCCCGCGAACGCGGGGTTGATCGCGTCCTTGCTGATCTCCGCGTCGGTGTAGGTCGCACCGGCGGTCAGGCTGAAGATGCCCATCTTGTAGCCGCCTTCGAACTCGGCGCCGATCGCCTTATAGTCGCGCAGCAGCGGCAGGCCGGTGGTCGAGTCGAGGTTGGTGTCCTCGGCCTTGGCCCAGAAGCCGGTCACGTTGAGCGTCAGGTTCTCGTTGCGGTACTTGAGGCCCGCTTCGGCCTGATGCACCACGTCGACGCCCGCATCCTTGTCGAGCAGGCTGCCGTCGGTCGCGCTGACGAACGGGCTGAACTGGATGCGGTCGGCGCTGGCGCGGCCGCCACGGCTGTAGCGCGCGAACACTGCGACCGGCTCGGCGATGCGCCAGAGCGCGCTGACCGAGTAGCTCAGATAGCCATAGGTGTAATCGACCGGGGCCGGACGGGCGAGCGGCGAGATCGCGACCTGCATCTCGGGGACCGAGATCACGCCGTCGCCGTTCATGTCCCTGGCAGCGACACCGACGCGACCGCCGCCGAGCTCGGAGCCGATCACCGTGCCGCTCGCCTTGCCGAAGTCATAGCGCAGGCTGCCGCCGATCGAGACTCCGCCGAGGCGCAGATTGACCGAGGCGAAGGGCGCGTTGGTGGTGTAGCCGAGCCGGTAGCCGCGGCGGAAGGTGCCGACGGTCGGCCCGCCATAACGCAGCGTGCCGTCCTGCGTGATCTTGACGCCCGTCGCGGTGGCGACGTCGAGCAGCTGCGCGTCGCCATTGCCCGCGACGCCGCTGAGCACGGTCGCCCAGTTCCAGTCGGAATCGATCGTCTGGTGCGAGCTGTACAGGCCGACGGTGGTCGTCAGGTCGTTGCCGCCGACGTTCCACACGCGGCTGGCGCGGATGTCGTTGGTGACGTTGTTGAGGCTGTTGAGATCGGTATCCGCGAGCATCATCAGCGCGGCCAGGCCGTTGCCGTTGAGCGTGGTCGGATTGGTGATCGTCGCGCCGGCATTCGGACCGCTGGCATAACGCAGCGTGCCGCCCGGCGCACCGAACGCCGCCGTCATCACCGCCGCGGGCATGAACTGCGCGTAATAGATGCCCATGGTATGGTTGGACATGTCGGCGTAGCGGAAACGCTCGGTGATGTCGAAGCCGGCGACTTCGAACTTGCTCTCGACGCCGACCGACTTGACGATCGGGTGCTGGCCCGCCGTCACGTCGTCGTTGACGATCTGGTTGTTGCCGTCGAGCGTCAGCTGGCTCTGATAGTTGCGCGAGAACAGCGAGTCGTGACGCGCATCGTAATTGGCGATGTTCTTGTAGACCGGGTTCTCGTTGGTGCCGCTCACGCCGAGCGCAGTGATGTCATAGGCCGGCGTAATGTCGTCCATATACTTGCCGTAGAAGCGGATATAGCCGCCCTCGAACTCCTTGGTGATGTTCAGCTTGATCTGGCCGCCGCGAGTCGAGTTGAAGCCGGTCTCGCGCGGGCCTTCGCCGTCGCGGTAGAAGCCGCCGACATGGAAGCGCAGCGTCGGGCTGATGTGCGCGCCATAATCGAAGTCGATGCGGCGCATGCCGTAATCGAGCCCGGTCGAAAGCTGCACGGCGCCGCCGTCGGTGTCGCCGGTCTTCGAGATGAAGTTGACGATGCCGCCCGGCGAGTTCGACGCGAAGGTCGAGGCCGAACCGCCGCGGATCGCTTCGACCGCGGCGAGGTTCAGGTCGGCGCGCAGGAAGGCGTCGGCGGTCGTGAAGGCGATGTCGCCGAACTCGAGGATCGGCAGGCCGTCTTCCTGCAGCTGCAGGAACTTGGCGCCGGTCGATGCGATGGGCAGGCCGCGGATCGTGATGTTGGCATTGCCTTCGCCGCTGGCGGCCTCGGAACGGATGCCGGGGATGTCGCGCAGGATCTCGGAGATCGAGCGCGCGCCGATCTTGTCGATCTCGCTGGCGCGCAGCGCGCTGGTCGAAGTGGCGCTGTCGAGGCGGTCGCGCCCCTTGGCGACGCCGGTCGAGAAGACTTCCTTCTCGGCTTCCTTCTTGGTCTCCTGCGCAGGCGCATCGGCTTCGGTCCTCGGTGTATCCGAAGGCGCGGCCGGCCTGGCGAAGACCGGCGTTGCAAGCGCGAGCGGCGCAACGGCAGCCAGGAAGAGAATACCCCGTTTCATTCTATGCTCCCCAAAGGATTATGCTGATCCGTTATAGGATGAGCCCAGGGGTAGCCGGCGCGGACATGCAAAAATTCACCGACTAAACCGACGAAAATCCCCGGGATTTCCCTTGGAAAGCGGTGCTCTTGTCCGCAGTTTATCGGAGGCGCGCGGAAGTCTGTGTTAACCACGTCCGGCCGCGCGCGGCGGGGTAAAGGAACGCCGCGCCCTTATCTCCGCAGCGTCGCCACCAGCGCGTCCGCCGCGCGTGTCACTTGCTCCCACACTGCGTCGAAATCCGCCGCGTCGCCATGATAGGGATCGCGCACCGCCTGCCCCGCGCAGCCGGGGACATGATCCATCAGCAGCGCGATCCGCGCGGTGCTCCACGCCGGTGCCATCGCATGCAGGTCGCGCAGATTCTGCGGGTCGAGCGCGAGAATGTGATCGAAGCCGGTAAAGTCCGCGCCCCGCACCCGCCGCGCGCGCTGGCCCGATATGTCGACTCCGTTGCGCAGCGCCACCGCCTGGCTGCGCGGATCGGGCGGACGGCCGACATGCCATTCGCCGGTCCCCGCCGAATCCGCCACCGCGTCCAGCCCTTCGCGCGCCGCCGCCTCGCGAAACGCCGCCTCGGCCAGCGGCGAGCGGCAGATATTGCCCAGGCACACGAACAGCAGAGACGGCGGACGCAACGGAATTCCCCTCTTTCGTAAACGCGGTATGCTCGCTAGCCTGCGCGAAAGATATAGAAGGGGAGAGAAGGGATGGCCAGTTCGAGCGCGCCCGCGGCCGATCGCAAGGCGGGGCCCTATGCCTGGTATGTCCTGGTCGTCCTGTTTCTCGTCTATGCGCTCAACTTCATCGATCGTCAGATCCTGACGATCCTCGCCCCGCACATCCGCCGCGATCTCGGGCTCAGCCATGCCGATATCGGATTTCTCTACGGCACTGCGTTCGGGGTGTTCTACGCGCTGTTCGGCATCCCGCTGGGCCGCCTCGCCGACAGCTGGCACCGCGTCCGGCTGATGACGATCGGCCTGGCCTTATGGTCGACGATGACTGCGCTCTCGGGCCTCTCGCGCAACGGGCTCCAACTGGCGGCGGCGCGCATCGGCGTCGGCGTCGGCGAGGCGACCGCCAGCCCCTCGGCCTATTCGCTGATCTCGGACTGGTTCCCGAAACGCCAGCGCGCCACTGCGCTCGCAATCTATTCGGCCGGCATCTATTTCGGCGGCGGCTTCTCGCTGTTCCTCGGCGGCGCGATCGTCGACTGGTGGAACGCGGCATACCCCGTCGACCCGCCCTTCGGGCTGGTCGGCTGGCAGGCGGCGTTCATGGCGGTCGGCCTGCCCGGGCTCGTCCTCGCGCTCTGGGTGCTGACGCTCCGCGAACCGATGCGTGGCCAGTCCGAGGGACTGATGGCCCCGCCGCATCCCACGCCGTTCAAGAGCTTCCTCGAAGACCTGCTGACGATCATCCCGCCGCTCACCTTGCTCGGCGCCGCGCGCAACGGTGCCCGTGCATTGTTGCGCAATCTCGTCATGCTCGCGCTTGTCGCCGCCGCGATCTACGCGCTGGTCCGGCTCGGCGAGCCGATGCCGCAATGGCTCGCGGTCGGGATCGGCGTCTACGCCGTCTACAGCTGGTCCGCCGCGCTCCGCCACCGCGATCTGCCGACGTTCAGGCTGATCATCGGCACCCCCGCCTTCCTCGCGGTTGTGCTCGCTTACGGCCTCAATGCCTTCCTCGCCTACGCCGTCGCCGGGCTTGCCCCCAGCTATGCCGTGCAGGTCTTCGGCATCACCAGCCGCGAGGCGGGTCTATGGATCGGCGGCCCCGCGATCCTCGGCGGCTTTCTCGGCGTCACTCTGGGCGGGATCGCCGCCGATCGCCTGCGCCGGCGCTGGGCGTCGGGACGGATCATGGTGATCCTGTTCGGCAGCCTCGCCCCGGTGCCGAGCCTGATCATCGCCTTCACGACGCCGGACAAGGCCCTGTTCTACGCGATGCTGCCGCTCACCCAGATCTTCGCGAGCTGCGCATTGGGCGCCGCCGCCGCCGCGACGCAGGACCTCGTCCTGCCCCGCATGCGCGGCACCGCCACTGCCGCCTTCTTCATCGGCACCACGCTGATCGGCCTCGCGATGGGGCCCTATCTAGCCGGCCGCGTCGCCGATCTCACCGGCAGCCTGTCGACCGGCATCCTCTCCCTGCTCGCCACCTTGCCGCTGGCGGTCGGCGCCGCGATCGCCGCGCTGCGGCTGGTACCCGCGGCGGAGGCATCGCGCGAGACGAGGGCAAGGGCCGCAGGCGAGCCGCTTTGATATGACCGCCAGCGCCTCGGGAGCGGATGTGCCCGCCACGCGCGCCCCGTCCGCACGTCGCGCAAGAAGGATGCGCTTCGGCACATTCGCCGTCCTCACCCTATTCCTGCTGGTCAACAGCTGCCTCGGCCCGACCTACCAGGTCACCACGCTGCGCGCGATCAAGGCCGAATCCCGGCACTTGATCGCGACCTATCCGATCTATTCGGCCGACGGCTGGGTAGAGGTCCCAAAAAGCGCCTTGCCGCCTGCCATCGCAAGCCTCGAGCCCAAAATCGTAATGCTCCGCCGGAATAAGGTCCTCATCATCATCCTGCCGTTCTTCGACGGCGGATGGGGGTATGAAATCGTCGAACGCAGGGACGCGCTCAGCATGCTCGATGGATGCTATTCCGAGCCCTATCCGGGCGTGTTCTGGCACGGCCCCTGCTGATCTAGCGGGCCTCCGCCACCACGAACCGCGCATGGTCCGTCCGGTCGGAGCGCGCGCCCGGGCTGGTCGCCGAAACTTGCCCGCTCGCCGGATCCACCGTCAGATAGCGGTTGGTCGCCAGCGACATCAGCATCGGCTCGCCATAGATCGTCTCCATCCACTGGAAGGTCTCGCCGACGCCCGCTTCGCCGGGCTTGACCCAGGCGTCACCGGTCGCGTTGATCGAAAGGTGCCCGCCGCCGAGCGCCAGTGCCACGCGCCCTGCTCCCCTGTCGACAACCCGGAACCGCGCCGCCGCGCCGCCGTCCTGCGCCACAATCGAAGTCTCATGCTCCGCCACCGCCAGCTTCGTGCCCTGCAGCGTCAGCGTCACGGTCCTGCCCAGCGGTATCGGATGCATCAGCCCCTTCGCATCGGCCTCGGCGACCGTGAAGCTGTCGAAATCGGCATAGCCCCCCGCGCGTCCCGCCGCGTTGAACGCGAACAGCGCATAGCGAATGCCCTGGAAGGTCTTGAGCTGGAACGCCATCGCGAACGGCTCGCCGATCGGCGTGAACTTCCGTCCGTCGAGGCTGTATGCGAACCGCGCCCGCTCGGTCAGATAATCGGCATCCGCGCGCAGCCAGATCCGCTTGCCGGTAAACGGCACGCGCACCCTCTTGTCGCCCAGTTGGTCATGGAACTCGATCGCCAGCCCGCCGCTTTCACGCTTCACGCCGAGCGTCCGGTACGGCAGCCCGAGCAGCGCCAGCCCCGCGACATCGCCGTCGCGCAATCCGCCGGTTTCGAGCACCGCCGTCGGCACCGAGCGCGGCCCGATCGCCCGCTGGGTCAGCGAATTGCGCGCCGCCATGAAATCCACGGCGGGCAGCGTATGCAGCCGCAGATAGCCGCGCCGCTCGCCGAGCGACCAGCGCGCATCGTCGGGCACATGGTTCCATTGCCACACCCGCCCGAGCGCCGGTCCCGAAAACGCATCGTCGCGCACATAAGGCGCGAACGGCTTCTGCGTCACGCCCGTCGCCGGCTTCATCCATGTCCGCGGCGTGCGCCCGAGATTGCCCGGCAGGCCGAAATAGGGCCAGCCGTCCTGCCAGGTCACCGGCGACAGTCCGGTCAGCCGCCCGAGCGAATTGAAATCGGTCATCGAGAAGCCCCACCACGCGCCTTGCGCCGTCTGGACCAGCCCGCCCTGGTGCAGCACGTTGCGCCCCACTGTCGTGGTCGGCGGCGAGATGTCGAACGGGGGCTTGGGCGCACCACGGTGGCGATAGCCAACCTCGCTCCCCCAGCCTTCGTCGAGGCTCACCGCATGGTTCACTTCATAGGGCCCATAGGGCTTGTCGGCGCGCGCCATCGGCATCCGCATCCGCCCCGAATACCATGCGCTGGTGATGAAATAGCGCCCCTGGATCTTGTAGAGATGCGCGCCCTCGCCCATCCCCTGATCGGCGTTGATGATCACGCGCTCACTGCCCGGCACCAGGTCGTCGAGCGCTGCGTTGAGCTGCGCCATCCGCACTTCGCGATAGCCCCAGACGACATAGACCTTGCCGTCGTCGTCGAACAAAACGCCCAGATCGTGGAGCGATCGCTTCATCGGCGTGCGCGTCCACGGCCCCGCCGGATTGGTCGCGCGGAAGACCTGCGTGGTGTGGCCGTTGACGTTCGAGAAGATATAGAAAGTGCCGTCGTGATAGCGGAAGCTCGGCGCCCAGATCCCCTGCCCGTACATTTCCTTGCCGCCCTCGAGCCGCATGTCCGGCCCCAGATCCATCCGGTCGAACGCGTAGCCGAGCAGCTTCCAGTTCACGAGATCGCGCGAATGGAGGATCGGCAGCCCCGGCATCGTGTGCATCGTCGTGCCGGTCAGATAATAGTCGTCGCCCACCCGGATCATGTCGGGGTCGGAGAATTCGTCGTAGAACAGGGGATTGGTGAAAGTCCCGTCGCCATTGTCGGCGGTCCAGGTCCTGCCGGGCGTCTGCGCCGCCGCGGGCAAGCCCGCAACGCACAACGCCATTGCCATCCAGAGTCGCGAAACCCGAGCCATATTCCCCTCCTGCATGGGTCGACAGCGCTATTGAGGGTGCCGCGAAACTGTCAATCGAATTATCAGACTATTGGCGGGCCCGGCCCGCCGAAATCGAGGGGGAGAGCCTGATGTCCCAGCGCCTTACGCGCCGGCAGCTGATCGGCGGAGCCGCGGCGGCCGGCGGCCTCGCGACCCTGCCCGGCCGTGCCGCAGCCCGCGCGCCGGCCTCGACTTTGTTCCGCGAAGTCTTGCTCGTCGACGGCACCGGCGCCGCCCCGCGCCTCGCCGACGTGCTCGTCACCGGCGATCGGATCGCGCGGATCACTGCGCCCGCCACCGCCGCGCGCGTCACTGCCACCCGCATCGTCGCCGGCGAGGGCCGCGTCCTCGCGCCCGGCTTCATCGACACGCACAGCCATGGCGACCCGCTCGAAGAGTCGTTCGAGAGCTTCCTCGCGATGGGCGTCACCACGATCGTCCTCGGCCAGGACGGCAGCGGCCCGCGCATCGGCAAGGATCTCGACCTGCGCAACTGGATGACGGCAGTCGATCGCGCCCGCATCGACGTCAACGTCGCCGCGCTCGCCAGCCACGGCACGCTCCGCCGCGCAGTGAGGATACCCGACGCGGTCCGCCGCCCCGACCAGGCCGCGCTCGCGCGCATGGCGGCCCAGCTCGAGGCCGAGCTCCGCGCCGGCGCGTTCGGCCTCTCCTACGGCCTCGAATATGTCCCCGGCATCTATTCGCAGACGCCCGAGCTGGCCAATCTCGGTCGCGTCGTCGCGCGCCACGACGGCGTGGTGATGAGCCATATGCGCTCGGAGAATGACGAGGCGATCGAGGCCTCGATCGACGAGCTGATCGCCTCGTCGCTCCCCGCCCGCCCGCACATCTCGCACCTCAAAGTGGTGTTCGGCAAAGGCGAAGCCCGCGCCCGCGCCCTGCTCGATTTCCTCGCCGCCAAGCGCGCGCAGGGCATCCGGCTCACCGCCGACGAATATCCCTATACCGCCGGATATACCGGCATCGCGATCCTCTTCCCCGAATGGGCGCTCCCGCCCACCGATTATGCCGGAATCGTCGCGGCACGCCGGCAGGAGCTGCGCGACTATCTCGAGAAGCGCATGATCCGCCGCGGCGGCCCCGAGGCATTGCTGCTCGGTACCGCGCCTTATGCCGGCAAGACCCTCGCACGAGCCGCCGCCGAGGCCGGCCTTTCCTTCCCCGATTTCCTGATCAAGCTCGGCCCTACGGCCGGCTCGGGCGCGCATTTCACGATGGACGAAGCGCTGCAGGACACGCTGATCGTCGATCCCCATGTCGCGATCTCGACCGATGGCGGCCCCGGCATGCGCCATCCCCGCGCCACCGGCACCTATGCCAAATGGATCGAGCAATATGTCGTCCGCGACAAAAGGCTCCCGATCGAGGAAGCCGTCCGCAAGACCACCGGCTTCCCCGCCACCATCCTCCGCCTCGCCGATCGCGGCGTGCTCCGCGAGGGCGCCATGGCCGATTGCATATTGTTCGACCCCGCAAAGGTGAAGGCGCGCTCGACCTATGTGAACCCCTTCGCGATGGCCGAGGGATTCGATCTGGTGATGGTCAACGGCCAGCCCGCGTTCGAAGGCGGCCGGCGCATCGCCACATCGGGGCGCCTGTTGCGGGCGCGTTAGGCTAAGGATCCGCCCATTTGCCGAGATCCGGCGCTAATCGCTGCGATCCCGAATTCTGCCGCTCGTTCAGGCATCGACCCGCTCGCGGACTATGGCTGACAAGCGGCTCCCGCCCGAAAGCTGCTGTCGGAAGCGATTCGGGCGGATCAGGCTTCGAGCTGAAGCCGAAACTTTCGCAGCAGGCGCGCCAGTTCGGCGCGTTCGGCGTGATCGAGGCCGGTAACAGCTTGTTGGGCTTGGGCGAAATGGGAGGCGATTGCCGCGTCGATCAACGCCAGTCCCTCGGGAGTCAGCGTCGCCGTCAGCGATCGCCGGTCGCTGGCGTCCGGGCTGCGTGAGATCAATCCGCGCTGCTCCAGCCGGTTGAGACACGCCGTCATCGCGCCGGAGGTGAGCAGCACGGATTTGCGAAGCACGGTCGGGGTCAGTCGATAGGGCACACCCGATCGGCGCAAGGTGGCGAGCACGTCGAGCTCGGTATAGCCGATCCCGTGCGCCTGGAGCCGCTCGCCGGCGCGCGCCTGCAGCAGGCCGCCGATATGCAGGAGGCGCCCGACCACCGCCATCGCGGACACGTCCAGGTCCGGCCGCTCACGTGCCCAATCATGGAGAAGCTGGTCGACGATGTCCTCGGGATGAGCCGGCAGCTGCTGTTCGGGCATGACAGGAATCTTCATATAAAGTATCTTGACATGAACTTATATATCAGGGAGCAATTGGCCGCAACCCATTCTCCCGGGGAGTTCTCATGCGATCGATTCGGACGCTGGCCTGCGCGTTTCTGGCGTTGGCCGTTCAGACGCTGCCCCTCCCGGCATCTGCCCAACAAAGGGCGTCCGACCGGGTCGTGATCGAGCAGGGCAGCATCAAGCTCCCGACCGGCGAGACCGTCCCCTATGAGATCGGCACGCTCTACGTGCCCGAGAACCGCGCCAGGCCGGACAGCCGCCGGATCGGCATCGGCTTCGCGCGGATCAAGGCGCCTCGCCCCACCGGCGCGCCGCCGGTCTTCTGGCTGCCGGGCGGCCCCGCCCTCAGCGTGCTCGGCGCTTTCACCGACAAGGACGACACCGCCCAGCGCCGTCTGAGCCACTGGCTGGGCTTCGGCGCGGTCGGCGATCTCGTCGTGGTCGAGCAGCGCGGTTATACGCGGCGCGGCGAGATGCTCGTCGAGACGGCGGATGCGTTGCCGCTCGACAAGCCGGGCTCGGTGCGCGCCGACACGCTCGCGATGCGGGCGCTGGCACGGCGGGCGGTGGCGCGTAATCCCGACAAGGACCTGTCCGGCTATACGATCGACGCATACGCGGCCGATGTCGACGATGTTCGCCGCGCGCTCGGCTATGACAAGATCAGTTTGTTCGCCGGCAGCTTCGGCTCGCAATGGTCGCTCGCCGTGATGCGCTTCCATCCCGAGATCGTCGCGCGGGCCGTGCTCTCCTCGGTCGAGCCGCTGAACAACGCGTACGACATGCCGTCGCATATCTTCGCCGCGCTTCAGCGCATCGCTTTCGATGCCGACCGCGATCCCGGCCTGGCACCCTGGCTACCCAAAGGCGGGATGATGGCGGCCGTGCACGCGCTCCACCAGCGGTTCGCCGCCGGGCCGGTCAGCGTCACTGTCGCGGACGACACCGGCAAGACGCGGACCGTCGTGCTGGGAGCGGAGGACCTTCAGCTTGCACTTCTCGCCCATACCGACGAGGCGGAGCATTGGCCGGCCTTCATCCTCTCCCTCTATTATGGTCATTATGACGACTGGGCGCGCCAGACGATCGCCGACCGCGCCGGCGGTCCGGCCACGCTGCTCGGACTGCTCATCGATACCAGCCTGGGCGTCACCACCGAGCGCGAGCATCTGATGCGTACCGATCCGGCGGTGGACCTGCTGGGCAGCTGGAATTTCGCATCGAACCTTGCCTCGGCAGCCGATTGGCCCACTCCCGATATAGGCGACGAGGTGCGGCTGCCGCGCGTCACCCCGATCCCGGTCGTCTTCGTCCATGGCGACTGGGACACCTCGACGCCGATCGAGAACACGCTCGGCCTGCTGCCTTATTTTCCCAATGGCCACGCGATCCTCGTGCACCGCACGGGGCATGGCGGCACCTTCTACCAGCTGCGCCAGGATCCGGCCGCCAAGCAGGCGATCTATGATTTCCTGAGAACGGGGGAGACGCGCGGGCTGCCCACCGAGGTCTCGCTGGCAGCGCCCAAGTTCGACGTGCCTGGTTTCGCCCCGCCGGTTCAGCTGACGCGCTGATCCAGCATCTTTGTTCGAAGAAGGGAGACGCTCAAAGCGTCCCTTGCATTGAAGCCGACAAGCCCGGGCACATCAGGCCATCGGCTGGGTCGAGCCCCCGTGTCCACAACGAGTCGCAACCAGGCGCTTCGACTATCGCGGCATGCCCCTCGCTCACCCCGCCTTGCACAGCCCATCGGTCGCCAGCGCGATCCGCGACTCCGCCGTCGTCCGGTTCGAAGCGTCGTTCTCCACGCCGCGCGTCTCGGTGTTGAACGCGAGCAGGCTGCCGATCCCCTGATCGGGGCACAGGCTCAGATAGGCGCGGAAGCCGTTCTGGTCGCCATTATGGCCGATGAGGCGCACGCCCTCGCTCTGGTCGACGAAGAACGACAATCCGCTCCATGTCGTCGGCGCCATCCGCCCCTGGGTGAAGTCCTCCCCTGCCGCGATCTGCGGCCGCCACATCTCCTCGAGCGATGCGCGCCTGAGCACCAGATCATAGTCCGCCCGCTTCGGATCCCCCAACAGGAACGCGACATATTTCGCCATGTCCGGCATCGGCGCATTGAGCCCGCCATTCGACACCGTCACGCCGGTATCGACATCGAACGGCGCGGCGGTCCGCTTGCCGTCGCGGACATAATAGCTGTGCGACCGGTGCGGCAGCAGGAAGGGCGGCGTGCGGTCGAAGTAACTCGCATGCATGCCGAGCGGGCGCAGGATGTTCTTGTCGATATAGACTTCGAAATCCTCGCCCGAGAGCCGCTCGATCACTTGCCCGAGATAGACGATCCCCGGATTGGAATAGCTGAACCGGCTGCCGGGCGCGAACTTGACTTCGGTATAGGGCATCATCGCCGCCAGTTGCGCCCAGCCCGGCGGCTCGAACGGTTGCCAGTCGCGGTCGCGCCAGCGCCAGGTGCCGCCGCCGAAGCCCGCGCTGTGGCTCATCAGCTGGCGCAGCGTGATCGCCCCGGTATCGCCAAACGGATTATGCACCGCCGCCAGCTCGGGCGCGTAGCGCAGGATCGGATCGTCGAGCGTCAGCAGTCCGCGGTCGCGCAGCTGCAAGATCGCGATCCCCGTCATCGTCTTGGTGATCGACGCCCAGTGATAGATCGTCTGCGCGTCGACCGGTACATGCGCGTCGGCGTCCTGCTCGCCGAGATGGTCGGCAAGGATCGTGCGCCCGCCCCGCACCACGTAGAAGCTGCTCCCGACGATCCCCGCCTTGCGCATTTCGGCCCGGTGCAGTGCCCGGAATTCGGCCACTGCCTTGTCGAACGCGCGGTCGTCCGCTCTTGCCGGGCCGGCGGCCAGCGATGCGGCGAGCAACAGACAGGCAGCAAGCCGTCGGAACATGGGCGACCGTCCTCATCTGGTGAAGCAGTCGCCGATTGTGCGGGCTGGCTGGCGGCTGCGCAACCGGAATACCGGGGGCGACGGCCGCCCATCGCCTCACATCGCCTGGAACACCCCGCAGGCGATCCGCCCGCCCGAATTGCCCGAGGGGTCGGTCTTGTAGTCGTCGGGGTCGGCGTGGATCACGATCGCCGCGCCGTCCTCGTCGAGCAGTTGCTGATAGGTGCCGCCGGGCAGCGTGAAAATCGTCCGGTCGCGGCCGCTTTCGCCGCCGCTCTCGCCGATTTCGAGGTTGGGCATGTCGCCCGAATGGGGACCCGCGGGGTTCTCCTTGCCGTGCTGGTGTGCGGTGGGATTCCAGTGCCCGCCCGCGCTCGCGAAGCTGGGACCCTCGCATTTGCCGACGGTGTGGATGTGGGTGCCATGCGGCCCCGGCGGCAGCTTGCCCGCCTCGACCATCACTCGGATCGAACCATCGACTTCCTCGGCGATCGCCGTGCCGATCGACTCGCCCGCGGCATTCTTGATGTCGGCCTGCGCGCGGTAATGTCCTGCCATGTAGCGCGCATTCTCCGCTGGCGTCGCACACCCGCCCAGCGCCACCATTGCCGCAACCGCCACCATCGCACCGCGCTTCATGACTCACTCCTGCCGGTCATTGTCCCGACCTAATGGACCCGCATCGCGCAGGTTCCAATCCCCTCATCCGATGCCCAGGCAATCTCCGTCGCGCTTACCGCTCACGCTGCCGATGCCGAGCACGATCTTGCCCCGCCGCGAAAAGGTCAGTGCCTGCCAGCGCCCGCTGTTCCCCACTGCGGTGCGGCTCCTCAGGAAAGTCAGATGGAGCATCTCGTACTGCTCGGGGTCGATCATTCCCTTGTCGATCATGCAGCGCCACTGCGCGACGTTCCACGCATAGTCGCGCGCCACGCCGTCCTGGTCGATCGTGCGGCTGAGCGCCTCGTACCAGGCGAAGATCGCGCGCAGCCGGTCCCAGCGCTCGGCCTCGGGCATCGACGCCAGCTTCGCCCGCAGCCGCGCCAGATCCTCGTCCGCCGGAAAGAACCCCTGCTGCACCTTGGTGTCGATCGCCCAGCGTATTTTCCGCATCGTGATCGGCCGCCCCGCGAACACCCGCAGCAGGTCCGCCCGCACGTCCATCAGCAGCGCGACATAGGCGTCGGTCTGCACCTGCAGCATCGCGTCGCTCTCGAAGATCGCCGTCAGTTCTGCGAGGATCACCGGATTGAGCTTCCCGTCCGCCCCGTGCGCCGCGAGGATCCCCTGCCGGCATTTGTCCTTCACCGGCACCTTGAGGCACCCTCGCGAGAACAGCAATTTGCCATAGACCGGCGCGAGCATCTTGCGCGTCCGCCCGAACTTGCCGCCCAGCCGCTTCTTCCACGCCTTGAGCACCGGCTGCAGGCTGCCCGTGCCGTAATTCCACTGGCTCATCCCCACCGAGACCAACTGGCTGTCGAAATTGCCCACCGGCATCGCCCAGCAGCCCATCGTCTCGGGGATCGACGTCTCGGCCATCCGCGCGAAGATCGCCGCCCGGTCCAGTCCGATCTCCGCCAGCCGCGCCGCCGCCTCCGGCTCGATCCGCAGGAACGCTTCTTCGTTTACCCGCCGGCATACCGGCGGCGCAGGCGCGGAAAGGGGCGCGGCCTGCACCGGCGCGAGCTGGCCGGGTGCCGGTTCCGCGAACAGCGCCGCGAGTGCGGCCGCGATGATCTGCAAACCCATTCCCATCCCCCTGCCGTCGCAGGGGGATGCTATGCCGTCACGTCACGCCACGCCAGTCTCGGGCACCGTCTCCGCGGCCGCCGTGGCCGCCGCCACCGCCGCGCCGACTCCGCTCACGCCCTGCACCAGCGGTAGCAGAGGCGGCTGGATCCAGGTCTGCACTTCGGCGGGGTCGAACAATGCGGTCACGCCGAATTCCTCGTTATAGGCCACGGTGTGCTGGAACAGGATCTCCTTCGCCAGCGTCGCGCTGTCGGTGATCTGGCCATATTCGCGCGCACCGGTGAACAGCGCGTTGTTGTTGGTGGCGACATAGGGGTTGCCCGATCCGCCCGCGAAGGTCTCCGCCATCGTGCGCAGCGCGGCTACCTCCCCGCTCATCTCGACGCCGGTATAATACATCGCCGACGTCCACGAGAAGATGCCCGTGGTGATCTGCGCCAGCCCCGGCCCGGTGCTCGCGCCCGCCCAGGCATTGGGCACCAGGTCGCGCGTATTATACTGGTTGGCGTTCCACATCTGGTAGCCGGTGCCGGTGACGGTGACCGGATAGGCGATATTGAACACATTCGCGAACGTCGCGTCGGCCGTGGTCGGCCCCGCGGTCGGGAAGGTATAGACGTTCCCCCAGCCGCTGCCCGACGTGCCGTTCGGATACAGCGTATAGGCGAGCAAAGGCGTCAGCCCGCCGCCCAGGCTGTGCCCGCAGAACACCAGGTCGTCGGACCCGTTCGCCGTGCTGCTCAGGAAATCCTGCAGCGATGTGCCGCCCGCCTCGAGGCTCAGCAGCGCCTGCAGCCCGGCAAAATTGCCGACGGTGACGTTCCCCGCATCGGTCCCCGCCACCGGCACCTTGTAGACCGGCACCGCGGCAAGATCCTCGAAGAACACATTGTACGGCGAGTGCGGATTGGTCGCCGAGATCGGCACGACATAGACATTCTGGCTGCTATTGTAGCAGACCGCCGCGGCCTGATCGGAAAAGTCGCTGAACGGCGCCTGCCACACCGCCGGCCCCCACACGATCTGCCAGTCGTCGCCATTGTTGAAATCGGAATTGTCGAGCAGTGCCTGCAACTGAGTCTGCAGATAGGTGGTCAGCGTCGCCGCATCACCCGTCTGGGTCGCCGCCGCGCAAATTTCGATGGCCAGACAATATACTTGCTGCTGAATGGTCGTGCAAACAGACATCGCCATACTCCTTCGGTTGGGAACGAAGAGATGCACGGAATTCTATTGAATATCTGCAATGAGTCCAGATGATATCTTGCCTAACTGCAATATCATCAATTATTTAAGGTATATTATTATTTAATTACATGAAGACGTCCAGCAACCTCTGCCAATGGAGCGTGTCTCATCCCGGACCAAACCGCCGCCGCCTGCCGGGAAACCCCGGATTGCCGATGCCAGGAACCATGACTAAGCCACGCACATGATGCCACAATTCGCGCTTCCGCTGCTCGCCCTCGCCGCCACTTTGCTCGCGCCGCCGCCCGGCACCCCGCAGGCCGCCGGCCAGCCCGATCCGGCGCTCGAGGCCAAAGTGAAGGCGCTCGGCGAAGAGGCCATGGCCGCGCAGGCGAAAGGCGATCAGGCCACGATGCTCGCCAAGTTCGACGCGATCGTCACGCTGACCAAGAACCCCGATGCGATGCACAAGCTCGGCCATTTCTACGAGGGCGCGAAGGACGTGCCCGGCGCCTCGGCCCGGGCGCGGCACTGGTTCGTCGAATCCGCCACGCTCGGCGTCGCGGAGGCACAGAAAGACCTCGCCAAAGCACTCGAAGCCGAGGCGTCGCTGTCCGATACGGACTATGCCCTCCTGGTCGAGGCGCTCGCCAGGGGCGCCGGCAAGGCGTTCAACCATGAGGGCGATGCGATGCTGAAGACGCTCGCCGCCAAATATGGCGCCGCCACGCGATGCGCCATCGATGCCGCGAAGCGCCTCGGCTATGTCGCCGACGATGCGCAGGCACTGATGAGCCGCGACAATCCGGTGCACTGGTACCGGGTCCGCACCGGCAGCGGCAGCGCGGCCCGCGGCGACCGGATCAACATCTACGGCCCGGCCGAGGCGGCCTCCTTCCTGCCCGGCGCGCCTTATGCCCGGCTGAAAGTCACCGGCGACGGCTTCACCGGCATCAAGGTCAATCGCTATCCGGGCGGCGAGGGCCGCTATCTCGAGGTCAAGGACTATACCGGCTATGTCGAAACCCCCTCGGCGGAGGGCCGGCGCGACGTGGAGATGATCGTGAAGACCTGCCGCTGAGGGGCGCGCGCTCGGGACTCCGGATCAGCCGCCGCGCGGCGACTTGCCCCAGCTGGCCCGCCAGCGCTCCCACTCCGCCTCCTGCGCCGCCGCAGCCTCGCGCGCCATCCGCCGCTCCGCCCCGGCGATCGCCTTGGCGAGCGCGGCGTTGGTCTCCTCGCGCGTCGCCACCGGCTTTTGGTACGTTGTCCCTCGCCCCCGCCCGGCCGGGCGTTCCGCAGCCACGCCTGCCGCCACGGTCGGCGCAGCCGCCCCGGCCGCGCGCTGCTCGCGCAGCACCAGGGTCCGCAGCAGCGATTCCGAATAGCGCCAGCGCTGCCCGATCACTTGCCCGCCCTGCACGATAGGCTCCTCCCAGCCGATCACCGCGCGCTCATACGCCACCTGCTCGATCGTCACTGCCTGGGTATCGAGCGCCGCCTTCCAATCGCTCGCGAACCGCGCGCAATTCTCGCGCAGCCGATAGGCCGAGGTCGACGAGATCCGCGCCCGCGCGCACGCGTCGGCCACCGATCCGGTCTCGGAGAGCGCCCGCAGGAACAGCTTCCGCCGCGCCTCGTTCCAGCCGCCTCGCCGCTGTCGCAAGTCGCCCAGCGGCGCCTCGGCCAGCGCCCGCACGGCCTTGCCCTGCTCGGCGATCCACGCCGCCTGCTGTTCGGCGATCACGGCGTCCCAGCGCGCCGCGAACCCGGCATCGCGCCGCCGCCGCCGATACGCGGTGGACAAGGACCGCCCGATCGCCCCCGCCGCCTCGCGCACCCGCCCGGTGAGACGCAGCGCGAGCAGGAACGCCTGCTCGGTATCGGCGCTCCACCGCGCAAACGGCCGGGCGGCAGGCTGGCGCACCCACGAAGGCGACGGTGAAGCGTCCATCGACAGGCTCCGGAATTGTGACGACGAACCCGTTATCATATGAAATCCTACATTGAAAGAACCAAATAGGTACTATCGATTCTTCCGCCTTCGCGCGGGGAAAGGCGGGCCAAGCTGTATTCCCGTTTTAACTGCGAGGCTGGGAGAGTGGGGCGGCGAACATGCCGGACCGCGCGCTCCGAAAGCGGAGAGCGCTATCGCGCAATCACATGCGCATCGATCACCGCCAGATACTCCTCTTCGGAAATCTGGTGATCCATCACGGCTATCATCAGCTCGGCCAGTTCGATGTCATCGGGATCGCGGAAAGTGTACCCCCGGCGCCTCCCGTAGAAGATACTGCCAACGAGCAAGTCGCTTAGCACCCCCGCCCCTTCCCCTCCCCTCCCCCCCTTGCTAAGGCCCGCCCCGAATCTCGCATTCGCAGCACCCTCCGGCGCGCCCGCGTGGTCCCCTCGGGATCGCGTCCCCCGAGCGCCCGGGCCGGACAGTAGAAAGGATCCCGCGCCCCATGACCGCCATCGGCAACGATACGCTCGGCACTCGCGACACGCTCACCGTCGGCACCGCCACCTACAGCTTCTATTCGCTGCCCAAGGCCGCGAAGAAGCTCGGCGACATCAGCCGCCTGCCGTTCAGCATGAAGGTGCTGCTCGAGAACATGCTGCGCTTCGAGGACGGCAAGACCGTCACGAAGGACGATGCCCAGGCGATCGTCGACTGGCAGAAGGATGCCCGCTCGAACCGCGAGATCCAGTATCGCCCCGCCCGCGTGCTGATGCAGGATTTCACCGGCGTGCCCTGCGTCGTCGATCTGGCGGCGATGCGCGACGCGATCACCAAGCTCGGCGGCGACGCGGCCAAGATCAATCCGCAGGTCCCCGTCCACCTCGTCATCGATCACTCGGTGATGGTCGACGAGTTCGGCACGCCGCAGTCGTTCGGCCAGAATGTCGAGCTCGAATATGAACGCAACCTCGAGCGCTACGAATTCCTGAAATGGGGCTCTAAGGCGCTCGACAATTTCTCGGTCGTCCCCCCGGGCACCGGCATCTGCCACCAGGTCAATCTCGAATATATCGCCCGCTCGGTCTGGTCGTCGCAGGCGCCCGACGGCTCGACGATCGCCTATCCCGACACGCTCGTCGGCACCGACAGCCACACCACGATGGTCAACGGCCTCGGCGTGCTCGGCTGGGGCGTCGGCGGGATCGAGGCGGAGGCGGCGATGCTCGGCCAGCCGGTATCGATGCTCATCCCCGAAGTCGTCGGCTTCAAGCTGACCGGCGCGCTGCAGGAAGGCATCACCGCCACCGATCTGGTGCTCACCGTCACGCAGATGCTTCGTGCGAAAGGCGTGGTCGGCCGCTTCGTCGAATTCTACGGCCCGGGCCTCCACTCGATGACGCTCGCCGACCGCGCGACGATCGCCAACATGGCGCCCGAATATGGCGCGACCTGCGGCTTCTTCCCGATCGACGAGAAGACCATGGATTATATGCGCCTCACCGGCCGTCCGGACGAGACGATCGCTTTGGTCGAGGCGTACGCCAAGGCGCAGGGCATGTGGCACGACGTCGACAGCCCCGAGCCGGTGTTCACCGACACGCTCGAGCTCGACATGGACAGCGTCCGCCCGTCGCTCGCCGGCCCCAAGCGCCCGCAGGACCGGGTCAGCCTCGACGCCGTCGACGAAGTGTTCAACGCCGACCTCCAGAAGGTCTATCACAAGGATCGTCCCGAGCGCACCGCGGTCGAGGGCGCCGAGCACGACATCGGCGACGGTGACGTGGTGATTGCCGCCATCACCTCGTGCACCAACACCTCGAACCCCTCGGTGCTGATCGCCGCCGGCCTCGTCGCGCGCAAGGCGCGTGCGCTCGGCCTGACGCGCAAGCCGTGGGTCAAGACCTCGCTTGCCCCGGGCTCGCAGGTCGTGACGGACTATCTCAACAAGGCCGGCCTCAGCGAGGACCTCGACGCGATCGGGTTCAATCTCGTCGGCTATGGCTGCACCACCTGCATCGGCAATTCGGGCCCGCTCGCAGAGCCGATCAGCGCCGCGATCAACGGCAACGACATCGTCGCCGCCTCGGTCCTGTCGGGCAATCGCAATTTCGAGGGCCGCGTGTCGCCCGACGTCCGCGCCAACTTCCTCGCCTCGCCGCCGCTCGTCGTCGCTTATGCGCTCAAGGGCACCGTGACGGAGGACATGTACGAGACCCCGATCGGCGAGGGGACCGACGGTCCGGTGTTCCTCAAGGACATCTGGCCCTCGAACGAGGAAGTCGCCGGCCTGATCGCCGCCAACATCGACGACGACATGTTCCGTACCCGATATTCGAACGTCTATCTCGGCGACAAGCACTGGCAGGGCATCGTCATCGAGGGTTCGGACACCTATCGCTGGCCCGCCGCCAGCACCTACATCCACAACCCGCCATACTTCGAAGGCATGTCGATGACCCCGGCCCCGGTGCAGGACATCATTGATGCCAAGCCCTTGGCAATCCTCGGCGATTCGATCACCACCGATCACATTTCGCCGGCCGGATCGATCAAGGCGGACAGCCCCGCGGGCACCTTCCTGCAGGAACATCAGGTCAGCCGGAAGGACTTCAACAGCTACGGCGCCCGCCGCGGCAACGACGAAGTCATGGTCCGCGGCACCTTCGCCAACATCCGCATCAAGAACGAGATGGTCCCCGGCATCGAAGGCGGCATGACCAAGTATCACGACCAGGTCATGCCGATCTACGACGCAGCGATGCGCCACAAAGCCGACGGCACGCCTCTGGTGATCGTCGCCGGCAAGGAATACGGCACCGGCTCGTCGCGCGACTGGGCGGCGAAGGGCACGAATCTTCTCGGCGTCCGCGCGGTGATCACCGAGAGCTTCGAGCGCATCCACCGCTCGAACCTCGTCGGCATGGGCGTGGTCCCGCTCCAGTTCGCCGAGGGCGTGACGCGCGAGACGCTCAAGCTCGACGGTTCGGAGACCTTCACCATCACCGGCGTCGCCAGCCTGCGTCCGCGTCAGGACGTCGAAGTCACGCTCACTCGCAAGGACGGCACGACCGAGACCTTCCAGACCCGCTGCCGCATCGATACGGTCAACGAGCTGGAATATTTCCTCAACGGCGGCATCCTCCAATACGTGCTGCGCAACCTCGCCGCCTGAGACCCACTTTCGGGAAAACAAATAAGGCCGCGGTGGCATCCCACCGCGGCCTTTTCGCTGTGTCCACGCATCGAGCGCTAAGCGCGGAAAATTTCAGGCTTGCAATGTAGGATTTCGCGTGGAACAAACCAGAAACATCGTTTCCGGTTTGAACAGCGGTGACACGCCGCGCGGAAATTTTCTTCCTCGCAGCGAACCTGCGGGGCGGAACGGTAAAGGAAGAAAGAAGAGGCGGCTTATTCCTGGATGCCCAGCAACTCGATCTTGAACAGCAAGGTCGCGCCGCCCGGGATCGGGCCCTTGCTCACCGGCCCATATGCCAGGTCCGAGGGCGAGACGATCTCGATCGTGTCGCCCACACCCATCATCGGCACCGCCAGCTGCCACGCCGGGATCAGCGCACCGAGCGGGAAGGTCGCCGGCTCGCCGCGCGTGTAGGAGCTGTCGAACTCGGTCCCGTCGACCAGCGTGCCGGCATAATGGATCCTGACCGTGTCGCGCACGGTCGGGTGCTTGCCCGATCCGTTGCCCTTGATCCGCCGCCAGCGCAGTCCGCCCTGAAGCGACTGCCACCCGTCGCTCGCCTTCAATTGCGCGAGCGCCAGCATCTGCTTGTTATGCCAGGCGGCGTCCTGCGAATGATCTTCGCCGCCGGCCTGCATCGCCACCGCCGCGGTGCCGAGCAGCACCACCGCCAGCCCCACGCCGACGAGTTTCGCGTTCTTCAAGCCAATCTCTCCTGTCCCGAGACGTTACGAGACAGCGCCATAGCGTGGCGAAGGGCTAGTTGAACAGCGCGAGCAGGATTCCCTTGCCGCGCCTGTCGGCGCCGCGGCCCAGGAACAGGTTGATCACGCCCTTCGTCGGATGCGTGACGGCATAGGTCCGCTGTCCCGTGGGCGCGAGGCGCACATCCATTTCGAACCAGGCAGTGAACGGTTGCAGGCGCGCAAGCTCCGCCGGCCGCGCGGGATCGAACGCCGGCCGCGCGATCGCAGCGAGCTTCGCCACGGCCTTGCCCGCCTCGCCGCCGATCAGGAAGCTCGCGCCCACCAGGCTTTCCCATTCGGCGACTTCGCTGCGGGTCACCGTCGGCGCCGTCGTGCCCCCGGATGTCGCCAGCGACGTGCGCGTAAGCTGCGCGGCGGCCAATGGCCCCATGCATGCTGCAGCGGCGGTGCCGCCCAAAACGAACGCGCGCCGAGAACTACGACTCGTGGTTTCCATGATTTTCACCCCCCGGTTACGCGAAGCGTACTCCAGGGAACTGCAACGCGCCAGAAACATATCCGATATGGAGGTTCCCGATCCCGGACAGTGTTTAGCGCAGCACCCGGCCCGCCACGGCATCGAGCTTCGCCAGCAATGCGGGATCACGCGCCGATGGCGCAGTGATCAGCGCCGCGTCCAGACACGTATCGATCGGCGATGCCGGCCGCTTCTCGGGCAGGTTGCGGAGCAGGTGCATGACCAGCCTGCGCGCCTTGGCGGCATTGGCCGCGAGCTGCGCGATCACCTGCGCGACATCGACTGCCTCCTCGTCCTCGCGCCAGCAATCATAATCGGTGACCATCCCCACCAGCGCGTAAGGCAGCTCGGCCTCGCGGGCGAGTTTCGCCTCGGGCATCCCGGTCATGCCGATGATATGGCAGCCCCAATTGCGATAGAGGTGGCTCTCGGCGCGGGTCGAGAATTGCGGGCCCTCCATCGCCAGATAGGTGCCGCCGATATGCGTCTCCGCGCCAGCCGCCCGCGCCGCATCGGCTGCCAGCGCCGACAGCCGCGGACACACCGGGTCGGCCATCGAGACATGCGCCACCAGCCCGGTTCCGAAGAAGCTCGACGGTCTGCCTTTGGTGCGATCGATGAACTGGTCGGCAATGGTGAAGCTGCCCGGCGGCCGGTCCTCGACGAGGCCGCCGACCGAGGAGACTGCGAGTATGTCGGTCACGCCCAGCCGCTTGAGCACGTCGATATTCGCGCGCGCGTTGAGCTCGGACGGGCTGATCCGGTGCCCCCGCCCGTGCCGCGGCAGGAACACCACGCGCACGTGACCGACCCGGCCGACGAAGCACGCGTCCGAAGGCTGGCCCCACGGACTCGCCGTCTCGACCCATTCGCCGCCTTCGATCCCCTCGACGTCGTAAAGCCCGGACCCGCCGATGATCCCGATCGTCCAGCCGCTCATACCGCTCCCTTGTCCACGTTGCGGCGCGCCCAGGCGAAATAGAGCAGCAGCCCGATCAGATTCCACACCCCGAACAATATTTGCGTCTGATGCGGCAGGCTGATGAAAAGATAGAGACAGCCGAACGCCGCGCCGAGCCCGACGAGCCACGCCGCCGGGGTGCGGAACGGCCGCACCGCGCCCGGCGCGCGGCGGCGCATCACCAGCATGCAGATGCCCACCGCCGCGAATGCAGTCAGCGTGCCGGCATTGGCGAGCGCCGCGATCTGGTCGATCGGGAAGAACGCCGCGAAGAAAGTCACCACGCACGCCGTGAAGATCGTGATCCGCACCGGCGTTCCGCGCCGCGACACGGTCGCGAGGCTCTCGGGCAGCATGCGGTCGCGCGCCATCACGAAGAAGATCCGGCTCTGGCCGTAAAGGAAGGCGAGGATCACTGTCGGCAACGCGATCACGGCGCTGGCGGCGAGGAAGGTCGCGGTTTTCGGCTGGCCGATCTCGCGCAGGATGAGCGCCAGCGGCTCGGGGCTGTCGGCGAAGCGGGTATAGCTGAGTGCACCCACTGCGGTGATCGCGACGATCATGTAGATCGCGACGCACGCCACCATCGATCCCACGATGCCGATCGCGAGATCGCGGCTGGGGTTCTTGGCCTCTTCCGCCGCGGTCGAGATCGCGTCGAAGCCGTAGAACGCAAAGAAGATGATCGCCGCCGCCGCCATCACCCCGCGCTCGACGCCGTCCGGGCTCATGTGCTTGGCGAAGCCGAACGGCGCGAAAGGCTCGAGATTGGCGCCGTTGAAATAAGGCAGCGCCACCGCGACGAACACGGCCAGCGCGATCAGCTTGACCACCACCAGGATCGCGTTGAGCGTCGCGCTCTCGCGCGTGCCGACGATCAGCAGCCCGGCCACCACCGCGACGATGAACAATGCCGGCACGTTGACGCCCCATTCGACGATCTGCCAGCCCGACATCACCGGGCCATGCGTCAGCGCCGCAGGCAAGTGTATGCCGAGCCCATCGAGAAATCCGACCGAATAGCCCGACCAGCCCACCGCCACGGTCGCCACCACCAAAGTATATTCGGCGAGCAGGCTCCACCCGACCACCCAGGCGACGACTTCGCCGAGCACGGCATAGCTATAGGTGTAGGCGCTGCCCGAGGCGGGGATCATCGTCGCCATCTCGGCATAGGCCAGCGCCGCGCAGGCGCAGATCGCCCCCGCCACGACGAAGGACAGGATCACCGCCGGCCCCGCGCGGTCGGCCCCCACGCCGATCAGCGTGAGGATGCCCGTGCCGACGATCGCACCGACGCCCAATGCGACGAGATGCGGCCAGGAGAGCGTGCGCTGGAGGCGGTGCGCCTGCGGGCGATCCTCCTCCGCGACGATCTGTTTCAGTCGGAACAGGCTGGCCATGTCGTCATCCCCTTTGTTGCCGCCGGTGATAGCGCTTCGTCCAAGCCACACAACCACCCGTCACCCCGGTGACGATTCCGGTTCAGGGTTCATGCAGCCGCGCTCGGAGATCGTTACACCATCGATCGATGGAGGCTTCGATGTTGCTCCCCGCCCTCGCCCTGCTCTTCGCCGTTCCCGACGATCCCGCGCCCAATCCGCAGATCGACTATGCCGGCTTCGCCACGCTCACCCGGGATGTCCGCGCTTCGCGTGCGAAGCGACTGCTCGGCTTCGCGGCGTTCAAGGCAAAGGCGGCCACGAAGGACGCGTTGATCCTCGACGCCCGTTCGGCGGACAAGTTCGCCGCGGGGCACATCGCCGGCGCGATCAACCTTCCGCTCACCGACTTCACTGCCGAGGCGCTGGCCGAAGCGATCGGCCCCGACCGCGACCGGCCGATCCTGATCTACTGCAACAACAATTTCTCAAACCACCGCGCGCCGGTGATGCTCAAGAACGCCGCACTCGCGCTCAATATCCAGACCTTCATCAACCTTATCGGCTATGGCTATCCGAACGTCTGGGAGCTGCGCGACGTGGTCGACTTCAACGATCCCCGGGTTGGATGGACGACCGGCGCGCCCGCGAACCTGGAAATCTGATCGCTGCCAGGGCGGCTTGCGACCGCGAGCATCATCGCTCCGCTCGCAGCAAGTCCACAGGGCGCCCTGCGCTGTTACGCGATCGACCATTTGCGAGGCATCGGTCCCGATCCGCTTTCGGCGCACGGCGACGGGCCGTATAGGGCGCCCGACAACGCCACCCCGCTCCCCTCCGAGCGCAACCTTCGTGGATCCGATGCAGAACATCTTCCCGATCATTCTCGCCCTCATTGCCGGACTGTGCGTCGCCGTGCAGACCCCGAGCAATGCGATGCTCGCACGCAGCACCGGCTCGCTCTGGCTGGCAGCCTCCACTTCGTTCCTCGGCGGCACTGCGGCGGTCGTCGCTACCTGGCTGCTGATCGATCGCACGCCGCTCGCCTCGGTGCGTCAGGCCCCGCCCTGGGCTTGGGTCGGCGGACTCTATGGCGCCTTCTTCGTCGCCGCAGTCGCTTTTGCCGCACCCAGGCTTGGGCTGGCGCTCACGCTGACCCTGACGATCGGCGCACAGCTGATCGCCGCAGTGATCCTCGACCATTTCGGGCTGCTCGGCCTGGATCGCTCGCCGATAACGCTCGCGCGCCTGGCAGGTGTGGTCTGTATCCTGATCGGCGTGCTGCTGGTTCGCCGCTGACCAAACGGTCCTGCTCAATCGGGTCGAAGCCGCCAGCAGGTCCTGCCCACTTAACCCGCCGGACACCTCGCCCCGCTCGCCACCCACGCCCGGGTCAATTCCCCGAACTGCGCCTGCGTGCCCGGCACCGGCGTGCGGCCGGGTCCCGGATTCCAGCCCCAGCCGACCAGGGTATCGTGCGCATTGTGCTCGATCAGCTGCTCGAGGCTCTTACCGCCGTTGCGCTTGCGATCCTTGATCTGCTGACAGATCTGGCCGAGCGTCTTGCCCTCCCACGCCATCTCGATCGGCGCGACATGCCATTCGGGATGCCCGGGGATGCTGCCGGTGCCGTTGGCGAAGGCGACGTTGCGCGGCCCGTGGCAGGTGCTGCATTCGAGCCCCGCCATGCCGCGATCGGCCGGCCCGCGCGATACCGGCGGGTTGTGCGGCTGCTGCGCGTCGCCCTGCAGCGGACGATCGGTGCGCGGATGGCAGTTCACGCAGCGCGGATGCTGGATGACCTTGCCCATCTCGGCGAAGATCGCGAGCGAGCGCGCATTCGGATCGGTGATGCCGGCGAAGGCGCTGACCGGTTTCAACCCCTCCACCTTCTGCTCGCGCGCCTGGCCGGCGATGGCGAGGGCCAGGGTCAGCGCCGCGGCGCCCAGTGCATATGCACCCAGCTTCATGCCCTGCCTCCCACCACGAACGGGAGCCGGCGCACGGATTTCCCGGTGAGCCTGCGCCACGCATTGGCGACCGCGGGCGCGATCGGCGGCAGCCCCGGCTCGCCGACTCCGGTCGGGTCCTTGTCCGAGGCGAGGATCGCGACCTCGACCTCAGGCATCTCGGCGATCCGCAACGAGCGATAGCTGTCGAAATTGCTTTGCCGGACGATTCCGCCCTCGCCCAGCTCGACTTCCGAATAGAGCGCGTGGCCAAGGCCGTAGCCGATGCCGCTCTCCATCTGCGCGCGGATCACGTTCGGATTGACTGCGATCCCGCAATCCACCCCGCACCAGACCTTGTGGACTTTGGGAAGCCCGTCCGGGCCCTTCGATACTTCCGCGACTTGCGCGACATAGGTGCCGAAGCTCTTCCATGCCGCCACGCCCCGCGCCCGACCCGCAGGCGGCCTCTTGCCCCAGCCGGCGATCTCCGCTGCTCTGGCGAGCACCGCCCTGGTCCGTGGGTCCTGCATCAATGCGAGCCGCCCCGCGACCGGATCCTTGCCGCCCATCACGAGCAGTTCGTCGATGAAGGTCTCGACTGCATAGGCGGTGTGCGTGTTCCCCACCGATCGCCACCAAAGCGTCGGCACACCAGCCTCCATGATGTGCTGGCCGACATAATGGTTGGCGAATTTGTAGCTCTCGGCGATCCCTTCGGTCAGCGCATCGTCCACGCCCGTGGACTTGAGCTCCGGGCTTTCCATCGGCGTGCCCTTCATGAAGCTCTGCGCGGCGACGACCTGATCCCAGGCGACGACGTTGCCCGAAGGATCGAGCCCGCCGCGGATCGTGTGCACCGCGAGCGGGCGATAGCGCCCGCCGCGTATGTCGTTCTCGCGGGTCCAGACATGCTTGATCGGGCCCTTGCCCCACGCCTTGAACGCCAGCGCCGCCTCGACCGCGAACTCCATCGCCGGGGTGACTCGCCGCCCGAAACTGCCGCCGGCGAACTGCTGGTGGAGCGACGCTTTTTCGAACGGCACGCCCAGCGTCGCGGCGATCGCAGTGAGTTCGCCGACCTGGAACTGGCTGCCCATCCACACGTCGAGTCTGTCACCGTTCATCTCGATCACTGCGTCCAATGGTTCCATCGGCGCATGGGCGAGATAGGGGAATTGATAGACCGCCTCGAGCTTCTTCGCCGCGCCCTTGAGCGCCGCGGCGGTGTCGCCGGTCTTCTCGACCTGCTTGCCAGGGCTCTCGCTCGCCTCGGCATATTGCGCATAGAGCTCGTCGCTCGTGCGCTTCTCGGCTTTGGAGAGATCCCAGGTCACGTCGAGCGCCGCGGCGCCCTTGCGCGCGGCGTAGCTGTCCCTGGCATAGACCACGACGCCTTGCGGGATGGTCTTGACGGCGAGCACCCCGGGGACCGCCAGCGCCGCAGTGTCAATCACGGCCTTGACCGTACCGCCGAACGCGGGCGGATGCGCGATCGCGCTGTGCACCATCCCCGGCCGCTGGATGTCCATCGTGAACATCGCAGTGCCGTTGGTCTTGGCGACGCTGTCGACCTTGGGCGTGTCCTTGCCGATCAGCGTGAACTGGTCGGGCGTCTTGAGCACGGGCTTTTCGGGCGGTTTGAGTGAAGCCGCGTCCGCCGCCAGCTCGCCGAAGCTCGCCTTGCGCGCGCCGCTCGACACCACGCCCTTCGATACCTTCACCGACGCGGCCGGCACGCCCCAGCGCTTCGCCGCCGCCGCGACCAGCATCGCCCGCGCCGAGGCTCCGGCATTGCGCATCTGCATCCAGCTATTGGCAATCGCAGTCGAACCCCCGGTGCCCATCGTCCCGAACATCAGATTCTTGTAGAGCGGGTCGTTGGCCGCGGACATCTCGACGCGGACCTGGCTCCAATCGGCATCCATCTCGTCGGCCACCAACGTGGCGAGCCCGGTCGCGGGCCCCTGCCCGAACTCGACATGCTTGATGATCACGGTGACGAGATTGTCGGTTCCCACGCGTACGAAGGCATTGGGCGCGAAAGGCAGCCCCGACTGGCCGGGCGCGGCCTTGGCCGCCTTGCCGATCGGCAATGCCATGCCGAGCACGAGCCCGGTCGACCGGAGGAAGCCGCGGCGAGTGGGGGTGACGGCGTTCATCGCTCAGGCCTCCATCGCTCTGGCGGCGTCATGGATTGCCTGCCGGATCCGGACATAAGTGGCGCAGCGGCAGATATTGCCCGCCATCGCCGCGTCGATATCGGCGTCGCTCGGTTTCTTCTTGAGTTTGAGCAGGCCGATCGCCGACATCACCTGTCCGGACTGGCAGAAGCCGCATTGCGGCACGTCGATGGCGACCCAGGCGCTCTGCACCGCCTTGGCCTCCTTGCCCGCCACCCCTTCGATCGTGGTGACCTGCCGGTTCGCGACCATCGAAACCGGCGTCACGCACGAACGCCGGTTCTTGCCGTCGAGATGCACGGTGCACGCGCCGCACTGGGCGATCCCGCAGCCATATTTGGTGCCGGTCAGCCCGAGATGGTCGCGCAGGACGTAGAGCAAGGGCGTCTCCGGATCGCCGTCGAAGCTTGCCGGCTTGCCGTTGAGCGTGAAATCGGTGGCCATGATCCCTCCGTCGGCGCCGCCCCGGAGTGGATCATAGACACACGTTCCGCTGCTCGCGAAGCGGAAAATTACCGCCCGCTCAGAACTTCAGCCGGCCGCCCAGCGACAGCACGAAGGCATGTGCGTTCCGCAGCTCGCCGGAGGTCAGGATCGGCGTCTGCGCCGCGGTTCCCGGATAGGCCGCGGTCACCCGGTCGATCGTCGCATCCTTGAAGTCGACATAATTGGCGCCGGCGTCGAGCGCGAAGCTCGGGGTCAGCTGATAGGATCCGCCGACCGCATAGTTCCAGCGATCCGAATCGGGCACGCGCGCGTCGCGCTCGCCGTCGCGAGTCGGGGTCTGGGCGTGCTGGACCCCGGCCCGAAGCGTCAGCTTTTGCGAGGCTGCATAATCGAAGCCGGTCGCGAGGCTCCAGCTGTCGCGGTAATTTTCGGGGATCGCGGTGTTGAGCGGCGAACCGAGGCGGATCGCATCGAACTTGCCCCAGCCATAATGGACCACCTGGCCGTTGAGCGTGAAGCGATCGCTCAGCCGGAAGCGCGCCCCGACGATGACCTGTGCCGGAGTATAGAAGCGCGCCTCGACGTCCGAGAGCGACATGTTCGAAGCCGCGAGCGGGCCGACCAGCCCGCTGATCTCGAGATCGCCCTTGAGCTTGTGCTCGATCGCCGACTTGTAGCTGACGCCGATCGTGGCGAAATCATTATGCATCTGGAAGCCGGCGCTCCAGCCCAGGTCCCAGCCATTGCCCTTCAGTTCCTGCCGCCCGTCGGGCAAGGCCGCGAGGATATTGGGAAGCGCGTTGCCGAGGCTCGCATCGGTATATTCGACGTTGAGCGCCGCGCCGACGCGCAGCCAGTCGGTCACCGCCACTGCGACCGAGGGCTGGATGTCGACCGTGCGCAGCTCGGTCTTGAGCGCGCTGTACCGCGCCCAGCTCGTCTCGGGATAATCGGTGGTGAAGCTGTAGGGCGAGGTGACTGCGAGACCCACCGCGACGCGATCGCCGAGCGGGATCGCGATCGCGCCCGACGGCAGCACGCCGTTGCTGATCGGATTGCGTGTCACTCCGTCTCCCCCGACCGGCGCGAAGGTGCCGCCCGGGCGGCGGATCAGCGTGCCGGTATCGGCGACCTCGCCGCGCGGCAGGATCAGCGAGCCGCTGATCGTCGCCTCGCCTTCGGTCATCCCCGCGATCGACGCCGGGTTCCACCACAAGGAAGCCGCGCCGGTGTCGGCCGCCTCGCCCGAAAAGGCGCGGCCCGCGGCGCGTGCCGCCTGTTCCTGGAGGTAAAAGGCCTGGGCATTGGCCGAAGCGGCGAAACCCACCGAGCCTGCCAGCGCGGTTGCGGCGGCGAGCGAAAGCTTGAGAGTCGACATGATACGCATCCTTGTACGCGGACAGAAAAAGCAGAAGGGCGGCGCCTCAGCGCACGCGGGTCCAGGTCTGGGTCTTGCAGAACGGCTTGAACACACAGCCGCGGACCTTGAGCTGGTCGGCGCCGGACGGCGTCACGTCCGAGCCATAGGTCTTGCCGTCCTCGGCATTGTAGATCTTGCCGCCGGTCCAGCTGCCGCCGCTCTGGGTGAAACCGCTCAGGATCTGCAGCCCGCGCAGCGGCCGATTGCGTAGCGCGGCGTCGGCATTCTTGGCGTCCTTCAGGTTCGGATTGGTCCGCAGCAGATCGGACGTGAGAATCCGCCCGCAGATCGAAGCGCCGCAGCGCTGGATCTCGACGATTCCGCCGCGCGTCTCGGTCTTCCAGCGGCCCATCGCCGCATCGGCGGATTGTGGACTGGCCGCGAGGGACAGTCCGATCAGGGTAAGCAACATACGCATCCTCTCGACACGCCCCCATACCGGATATTCGGCGGAGGTCGGGACGGCATCGGGACAAGCCCGTACCCGGGCACGCAAACCATGCCCGCGGGCGCTAGTTCCAAAGCAAACCGACCCAATTATGTCCTTTTATGTCCGGAAAGTTGCACGGCCCGGTTTCAATCGCTCGCGAAACCGAACGGCGTCACCCCGCTCTCGCGCTCGTTCGCCAGCATCGCGCGGCCGGCAGGAGGCGCCGATCGCTGCGGACAATCGGGGCGCGTGCATGCCCGGCAGCCGAGCCCGATCGGCACAGCGCGCCCGGCGAGGTCGCGCCCGGACGCTACGGCAAGCGTCCGCGCGTCCGAAGCCGCCAATCCGATGCCGATCGCGAAGCGAGCGGGCACGCTCGCCACGCGCGCACCCTGCGGCTGGACGGCGCGCGCCAGCGTGAACCAGCGGCTGCCGTCCTCGAGCTCGACCAATTGGCTCAGGATCTCGTCGCGCGCGAAGGCGTCAAAAATATTCCACAAAGGACAGATTCCGGGCCCCTCGACCAGCGGTGACCCGCTCGCCCCGGCATAGCGTTTCGAAACCTGCCCCGCGCGATCGACTCGCAGCAGGAAGAACGGGAGCCCACGCGCGCCGACGCGCTGGAGCGTGGTCAGCCGGTGCGCGACCTGGCTGAAGCTCGCCCCGAAGCGCCGCTGGAGCAGTTCCGGATCATAGCCGCTCGATTCGCATGCGCGCAGGAACCGGGCGTACGGCATCATCACCGCCGCGGCGAAATAGCCGCCGAGGTGACGCCGGTAGAGCCGCTCGGCGGCGCGATCGAGCGCCGCGCCCTTGACCAGCGCATCGATCTCGGGCCGCGCCTCGGTCGCCAGCCGTTCGGCGAGCGCGAAGCTGCGTGCGGGAGCGTCGAGCATTTCGGAGAGCTGGATCTGCCGTGCGTGCATGTCGAGCCGCTTCATCCGATCGGGCATCACGTCGGCGGGCAGGATCCGCACCGCGAGCTGATGCTTGAACCGCAGCCGCTCGGCCATCGCGCCGTACAGGTCGCCCGCGGCGATACGCAGCTCGTCCGCCAGCACCTCGGCCCTGGCATCCAGATCGGCGAAATGGTTGCGCCAGCGCTCGATCTCGCGGCGGACCTGCCGGCCGGCATCGTCGGGCTCGGGAGTGCCCGCCGCGCCGCCGCCGATCCGGTCATAAGCGCGCGCGAACGCCTCGGCGCCGCCGGGCGCGCCCGCCAGCCATTCCTCCAGCTGGTGCCGGTCGATCTCGAGATCGGCGAACAAGGGATCGGCGAGCCGCCGCCGGATCGCCTCGGCGCCGCCACCAGGTTCGCTCGCGGCGAGCGTGCGCGGATCGAAATCATAGGTCTGCGCCAGCCGCATTAACACCGTCGCGGAAACCGGACGCTGGTTGCGCTCGACGAGGTTGAGATAGCTCGGCGAGACATCGAGCGCCTCGGCCATCGCCGCCTGGGTCAGCCCCAGCTGGCGCCGCAGCCGGCGGATCGAATGTCCCGCGAAGAGCTTGCGATCCGCCATTCCCAAATGCCTTTGTTCCTGCTATGTTCTCCTTCGCCGACTCGGCGAGAATTTGTAAATAATTTACATGACGACAATCAACAAACAAGCGGTGGGCCACAATCAGACGCCAATTTCCTTTATAAGGGAATAGTCAACTTCATCAACGGCGCCGATATTCCGGGCACAAACTGTCAAGGAATCGACAATGCCGACGAGCTTCGACGATCTGGTCCCCGCGCCCAATGGCCGCTTCGACGGCATCGTCCGTCCGTATTCGGCCGAGGACGTGGCGCGGCTGCGCGGCTCACTGCCGGTCGAGCACACCATCGCCCGCCGCGGCGCGCTCAAGCTGTGGGAGCTGCTCAAGTCGGAGGAGTATATCCACGCCCTCGGCGCCCTCTCGGGCAACCAGGCGATGCAGATGGTCCGCGCCGGATTGAAGGCGATCTATCTGTCGGGCTGGCAGGTCGCGGCCGACGCCAACACCGCCGGCCAGATGTATCCCGATCAGTCGCTCTACCCGGCCAATGCCGGGCCCGAGCTGGCGCGGAAGATCAACGCCACGCTCCAGCGCGCCGACCAGATCGAGCACATGGAAGGCGGCGCCACGCGCGACTGGTTCGCGCCGATCGTCGCCGATGCCGAAGCCGGCTTCGGCGGCCCGCTCAACTGCTTCGAGATCATGAAGGCGTACATCGCCGCAGGCGCCGCCGGGGTGCATTATGAAGATCAGCTCGCATCGGAAAAGAAATGCGGGCACCTCGGCGGCAAGGTGCTGATCCCCACCCAGGCACATATCCGCAATCTGGACAGCGCGCGCCTCGCCGCCGACGTCTGCGGGGTCCCGACGGTGATCTGCGCCCGTACCGATGCCGAGAGCGCAAAGCTGATCACGTCGGACGTCGACGAGCGCGACCACGAATTCCTCACCGGCGAGCGCACCGCCGAAGGGTTCTTCCGGTTGAAGGAGGGCACCGGCGTGGATCACTGCATCAAGCGGGGCCTCGCCTTCGCCAGCCACGCCGACCTTTTGTGGTGGGAGACATCGAAGCCCAATCTCGACGACGCCCGTCGCTTCGCCGAGGCGATCGGGCGCGAGCACCCGAACAAGATGCTGGCCTATAATTGCTCGCCGAGCTTCAACTGGGAGAAGAATCTCGACAAGGACGACATCGCCCGCTTCCAGCGCGAATTGGGCGCGATGGGCTACAAGTTCCAGTTCGTCACGCTCGCAGGCTTTCACCAGCTCAATTACGGCATGTTCGAGCTGGCCCGCGGTTACCGGGATCGCGGCATGGCCGCCTATTCGGAGCTCCAGCAGGCCGAATTCGCCGCAGAAGCCAACGGCTACACCGCGACGCGCCACCAGCGCGAAGTCGGCACCGGCTATTTCGACGCGGTCGCCCAGGCGGTGGCCGGCGGCGAGAGCTCGACCACCGCACTCGCCGAAAGCACCGAAGCCGCCCAGTTCAACAAGCAAGCTGCCTGAAAGGAGCCACTACCATGACCAACGAACCCCAGCGCAGCCGCGCCGTCTTCTCGACCGAGGATTTCCGCCTGCTCCGCGAGGCGGTCGGCACGCATCTGCGCAAGATCAAGGACCAGCCCGAATCGACCAAATACGCCAATCTCTATCACCGCCTCGGCCGCGTCGCCTGAGGCGAGACTTTCCTGGGGAGGAAAGGATGTCCGCCGGAGGATTCCCCTCCGGCGGGCATTTCCCGTATCCGGTGTTCCGGCGAAGGCTGGAGCGTTGGCAGCCGTCAGCCTTCTCTCTCCAACGCTCCGGCCTTCGCCGGAACACCGCTGGCGGCCAGCCGCTCGACCCGCTCGAGATGCTCGTCCTTGCCGAACGGGAAACGCCGGTAGAAGAACGCCGCCGCGAAGCCGAGCGACAGATAGAGCGCGGCGAACAGGATCGTCAGCCGGTCCACCGTCTCCACCGGTACGCTCCCCGGCTTCGCCGCCTCGGGAAAGCCGGCGATGGCAAGGATCGAGCCCGCGACGAAGATGCCCAATCCGCTCGTGCATTTCTGGACGAAGAACGCGCCGGCAAAGAACACCCCTTCGGAGCGCCGCCCGGTCTCGACCTCCGAATGCTCGACGACGTCGGCCATCATCGATGCGCCGAGGATGGTCGACGAGACCGAGCAGGTCGCGTTGATCGTGAAGATCGCAAGCAGCAGCGGCACCAGCACGGGGTTGCCCGGCTCGGGAAACAATCCCGCCAGCCGCAGCCAATACGGCAAAGTGAGAAGCACCGCCGCCGCGATCATGAATCCCATCCCCGCCACCGGCTTGCCGGTGCGCTTCGCGACACGCGGCGCGATCAGGAACGCGCCCACCACGCCGATCAGCAGGATCAGCCCCAGCCATTGGAAGTCGGCGCCGCGAAAGCCCCAGACGTGCGCGTAGAGATAGTTGGACAGCGCATAGCTGATCCCCTGCGCCGAATAATAGCAGATCCCCGCGGCCATCAGGATCAGGAAGGCACGGTTGCGCACGCTCTCGCGCAGCTCGCGGAAATTGGCGCCGAGCGACTGGCGCTCGATCTCGGGGCGCGGCAGCCTCTTGATCTCGCGGTGCGTGCCCAACGCCGAAACGAGGATCGCGACGAACATCGCCACTGCCCCGGCGAGCGCGAAGCCGACATAGCCCTGCCGGTTGAGCAAACCGGTCTCCTGTCCCGGCTCGGGCGCGAGGAAATAGCTGTAGGATGCCACCAGCATCGCCATGCCGCCCGCCCAGCCGAACAGATAGCGATACGCCATGATCCGCGTCCGCTCGTCATAATCGGCGGAAAGCTCGGGGCTCAGCGCCTGCGACGGCACCTCGTAAGCCGAGACCGCGGTACGCACGAGCACGGCGCTGGCGAACACCCAGACCAGCATCGCCTGATGCGACCAGGCCGGCGGGTTCCACAGCAGCAGCCAGCCGAGCGCGATCGGCGCGGCCGAAGCATACATCCACGGATGCCGCCGCCCCCAGCGTCCGCGTGTGCGATCCGAGAGGAACCCGATTGCCGGATCGATGAACGCGTCGAGCAGCAATGCGCACATGATCGCGAAGCCGACCTGCGCCGAAGGCAGTCCGAGCACCTGATTGTAGAAGAGCAAGAGGAAGGTGGAGAAACAGAAATCCTTCACCCCATAGGCCACTGCGCCGAAGCCATAAGCCAGCATGGTGCCCTGACGCACCCGGCGGACCGGCGGAATGGCGGGAGAGGCTTGGTTCGCTTCGTTGGCGGCCATGGCCGATCCTCTCACGCACGATTCCGCTGCAGCATAAGTGGTGCGAGGGCCGCGTCAATCACGGGTATTGGAATATCGGGTATGGCTTGTCGGACTGTGAAGGTAGGCTATAGCATCCCGCTTAGAACAACAGGAACGGTTTCCCCGATGGCGCTCGATCCCGAGATCTTCGATGCCCTGATCGATACGATCCGCCGCTTCGTGAGCGAGAGGCTGCGCCCGCTCGAAGGCGAGGTCGAGGCCGCCGACGCCATTCCGGACGCAGTGATCGGGGAAATGAAGGGGCTGGGCCTGTTCGGCCTGTCGATCGCCGAGGAATATGGCGGGCTCGGGCTGACGATGCTCGAGGAATGCAAGGTCGCAATCGAGCTCGGCCGCACCACGCCGGCGTTCCGCTCGACCTTCGGCACCAATGTCGGGATCGGCAGCCAGGGGCTGGTGATGGCGGGCACGCCGCAACAGAAGGCCGAGTGGTTGCCGCGGATCGCCAGCGGCGAAGTGATCACTAGCTTCGCGCTGACCGAGCCCGATGTCGGATCGGATTCGGGTGCCGTGAAGACCCGCGCGGTCCGGGACGGCGACATCTATCGCCTCTCCGGCACCAAGCGCTTCATCACCAATGCCGACAAGGCGCAGCTTTTCACCGTGATGGCGCGCACCAGCGACGAGCCTGGGGGCCGCGGCGTCTCGGCCTTCCTCGTCCCCCGCGATTTGCCCGGCGTGTCGATCGGCGAGCCCGAGAAGAAGATGGGCCAGAAGGGTGCGCGCGTCGCCGACGTGGTGCTCGACGACACGCCTGTTCCCGCCGCCAACCGACTCGGCGAAGAAGGCCAGGGCTTTAGGCTTGCGATGCAAGTGCTCGATCGCGGCCGGCTGCACATCTCGGCGGTATGCGTCGGCGTGGCCGAACGGCTGATCGCCGATTGCGTCGCTTATGCCAGCGAGCGCAAGCAGTTCGGCAAGCCTATCGCTGAGCACCAGCTCATCCAGGCGCTGATCGCCGATTCGAAGACCGAGGCGATGGCCGCGCGCGCGCTGATGCTCGAGACCGCGGCGCGTAAAGACGCCGGCGAGAACACTACGATGGAAGCCGCCGCGACCAAGTATTTCGCATCGGAGATGGTCGGCCGCGTCGCCGATCGCGCGGTGCAGATTTTCGGCGGCGCGGGCTATATCGCTGATTACGGCATCGAACGGCTCTACCGCGACGTGCGGCTGTTCCGGATCTACGAAGGCACCAGCCAGATCCAGCAGCTGATCATCGCGAGAGAGACATTGAAACGCGGCGGATGAGAGGCAGAACAATCCCCCTCCCGCTTGCGGGAGGGGTTAGGGGAGGGTTCGATGCAATGCCATTTCGAGGGCACCCCGCTTAACCATCATCCCGGCCCTCTCCCGCAAGCGGGAGAGGGAGAAACAGGAGAGAGAAGATGGACACCAACAGCCTTTTCCGCCTCGACGGCCGCATCGCGCTCGTCACCGGCGGATCGCGCGGCATCGGTCGGATGATCGTCAGCGGCTTCGTCGCCCAGGGCGCCAAGGTCTATGTCTCGTCGCGCAAGGCAGAAGCGTGCGAGGAAACCGCGGCGGCGCTCGGCGAAAACTGCATCGCCCTGCCGCACGACATCTCCACCGTCGAAGGCTGCCGCGCGCTTGCCGAGGACCTCGCCGCACGCGAAGCCCGCCTCGACATCCTCGTCAACAATGCCGGCGCGGCCTGGGGCGAGCCGTTCGAGACCTTCCCCGAAAAGGGCTGGGACAAGGTCATGGACCTCAACGTCAAATCTCCCTTCTTCCTGACCCAGGCGCTGCACGCCCTGCTCAAGGCCGGCGGCTCGGCCGAGCGTCCCGCCAAGGTGATCAACATCACGTCGATCGACGGTCAGCGGCTCAATCCGTGGGAGACGTACAGCTACCACGCCTCGAAATCGGCGTTGATCTACCTGACCAAACGCATGGCCGCGCGGCTGGTGCGCGATCACATCAACGTCACGTCGATCGCTCCCGGCGCCTTCGCCAGCGACATGAACAAGGCTGCCCGCGATCACGGCGACGCGGTCTCGAAGGCGATTCCCGCGAAGCGTATCGGCAGCGACGAGGACATGGCCGGCACCGCGATCTACCTCGCCAGCCGCGCGGGCGATTATGTGATCGGCGACACGATCACCGTCGATGGCGGGCTGGTCAACGCCTCGCTTGGCGGCAGCATCGACGGCTAACGTCTCAGCGGGCGATCCCCCCCGCAGCGAGCACCGCCAACGTCACCAGCTCGCTTGCCGTCGCGGTCATCGGTGCGATCTGGACCGGCTTCTCCATGCCGATCAGCATCGGGCCGATCGTCGAATCGCCGCCTAGCTCACGGAGCAATTTGGCCGAGATGTTGGCCGATTGAAGCCCAGGCATGATCAGCACGTTTGCGGGGCCTGAGAGCCGCGCGAACGGGTATTTCGCCATCTGGCGCGGGTTGAGCGCGACATCGGGCGACATCTCGCCTTCATATTCGAATTCGACCGAGCGCTGGTCGAGCAGCTTGATCGCGCCGCGGACATTGTCGAGCCAGCGGCCTTCGGGATTGCCGAAGTTGGAATAGCTGAGGAACGCGACACGCGGCTCGTGGCCCATGCGCCGCGCGACCTGTGCGGTGCCCTCGGCGATCGCCGCGAGTTCCTCGGCGGTCGGCCGCTCGTTGACCGTGGTGTCGGCGATGAACACCGTGTGCGATTGGCCGACCAGCACATGGATGCCGAAGGCAGTGCGGCCTTCCTCATAATCGATCACCCGCTTCACCTGGCGCATCGTCTCGGCATAGGTGCGGGTAACGCCGGTGATCATCGCATCGGCCTCGCCCAGCTGGAGCAGCAGCGCGCCGAAGATGTTGCGATCGCGGTTGACGATGCGTTCGATGTCGCGGCGCAGATAGCCGCGGCGCTGGAGCCGGTTATAGAGGAACTCGACCATCCGCGGCACCAGCGGCGAGTTGACGCTGTTGTGCAGCTCGAAATCCTCGGGATTCGCACCGAGTTTCTGCAGCCGCTCATGGACCGATTCGCGCCCGACCAGCACCGGTGTGCCGTATCCGCCTTCCTTGAAGGCGATCGCCGCGCGCAGCACCACTTCCTCCTCGCCCTCGGCGAAGATCACGCGCTTCGGATTGCCGCGCGCGCCTTCATAAGCGAGGCTGAGCACCGAAGTCGTCGGATTGAGGCGGGCGCGCAGCGACTGGCGATAGGCCGCCATGTCGACGATCGGTTTGGTCGCCACCCCCGAATCCATCGCCGCCTGCGCGACCGCCGCGGGGACGATCTCCATCAGCCGGGGATCGAACGGCGCCGGGATGATATAATCGGGACCGAAGCTGTGCTGCGTGCCATAGGCGGCGGCGACTTCCTCGGGCACCTGCTGGCGGGCGAGCTCGGCGAGCGCGCGCGCCGCGGCGATCTTCATCGCGTCGTTGATCGTCGTCGCACGGACGTCGAGCGCACCGCGAAAGATGAACGGGAAGCCGAGCACGTTGTTGACCTGGTTCGGATAGTCCGAACGGCCGGTGGCGATGATCGCATCGGGGCGCGCCGCCTTGGCGACTGGCGGGCTGATCTCGGGATCGGGATTTGCCATCGCGAAGACGATGGGATTGGGCGCCATCGTCTTGAGCAATTCGGGCGACAGCGAATTGGCCGAGGCGAGGCCCACGAACACATCGGCGCCGTCGAGCGCGTCGGCGAGGGTGCGCTTCTCCGTGGCGACGGCATGCGCCGACTTCCACTGGTTCATATGCTCCTGCCGGCCCTGATAGATCACTCCGGTCAGGTCGAGCATCAGCAGATTGTCGTGCGGCAGCCCCATCGCCTTGATCAGCTCCGCACAGGCGATCGCCGCGGCGCCGGCGCCGAGCATCACCACCCGCGCGGTCTTGATGTCGCGCCCGGTCAGGTGAAGCGCGTTGATCAGCCCCGCCGCGGCGATGATCGCAGTGCCGTGCTGGTCGTCATGGAAGACCGGGATGTTCATGCGTTCGCGCAGGGTCTGCTCGATCACGAAGCATTCGGGGGACTTGATGTCCTCCAGGTTGATCCCGCCGAAGCTCGGCTCCATCAGCTCCACCGCGTCGATGAAGCGATCCACGTCTTCGGTCTTGAGCTCGAGGTCGATCGAATCGACGTCGGCGAAGCGCTTGAACAGCACCGCCTTGCCTTCCATCACCGGCTTCGAGGCGAGCGCACCGAGATTGCCGAGACCGAGGATCGCCGTGCCGTTGGAGATCACCGCGACCAGATTGCCCTTGGCGGTATAGTCATAGGCGAGCGAGGGATCCTCGGCGATCGCGCGGACGGGCACCGCGACGCCGGGCGAATAAGCAAGCGCCAGATCACGCTGGGTGGCCATCGGCTTCGAGGCGATGATCTCGATTTTACCCGGCCGGCCTTCGGAGTGGTACAACAGCGCCTCGCGCTCCGAAAACTGGACGTTCGATTCCTCAGCCATGCATCTCTCCTGACATCGACCCTTTAGGAGCGACGTTCCGGAGCCGCAACACGTCCGAAACACGATGCGCACGGAAAAATGATAGCGCTACCACCAGCCATGCCCGATGGCGTCCGCGATTCGTCCCCAGAAAATCCGGTCCACGGTGTTGATCGGCGGGCGGGTTCGGCTAACCCGGAAGCCGCATGTCCTCCGCCGCTCCCACTCCGATGATGGCGCAGTATCTCGCCCTCAAGGCCGAGGCCGAGGATTGCCTGCTCTTCTATCGCATGGGCGACTTCTTCGAACTCTTCTTCGACGACGCGAAAATCGCCAGCGCCTGCCTCGACATCGCGCTCACCGCGCGCGGCGAGCATGATGGCGAGCGCATCCCGATGTGCGGGGTGCCGGCGCATGCGATGGACGGCTATCTCGCCCGGCTGATCAAGGCGGGGCACCGCGTCGCCATCGCCGAGCAGACCGAGACGCCCGAGCAGGCGCGCAAGCGCATGGGGTCGAAGGCACTGGTCAACCGCGCGATCGTTCGCGTGGTCACTGCGGGGACGCTGACCGAGGAGGCATTGCTCGACAGCCGCACTGCCAATTGGTGCGTGGCGATCGGCGAGGCCGCGACGGGAGTGGCGATCGCTTGCGCCGACATCTCGACCGGGCGCCTCGAAGTGGTCGAGACCGATATGGATCGCATCGCGGCTGAGATCGCGCGCCTGAGCCCGGCCGAGACGATCGTGTGCGATGGCACGCACTTCGCCGAGCTCGGCACCGCCACGCGACCCAGGGCCGATTTCGACAGCGCGAACGGAGAAGCGCGGCTGAAGCGGCTCTTCGGTGTCGCCACGCTGGATGGCTTCGGCAATTTCTCCCGCGCAGGGCTCGCAGCGGCGGGAGGGCTGGTCGCCTATCTGGAGCATACCGCGAAGGGATCGCTGCCGTTCCTGCGGCCGCCGCGCCTCAGCCGCACCGACGCGGCCATGGCGATCGATGCCGCAACCCGCGAAAGCCTCGAACTGTGCATCAGCCAGTCGGGCACGCGCAAAGGCAGCTTGCTCGACGCAGTCGACCGCACCGTCACCGGCGCGGGCGCGCGCCTCCTCGGGCAGGACATCGCCGCACCGCTGATGGATCGCGGGGCCGTCGATGCGCGGCTCGATCTCGTGCAGCGCTTCCACGACGACAGCGGGCTCCGCGACATGGTGCGCGCGAGCCTGCGCGCGTTGCCCGATATCGGGCGCGCGCTCGGCCGGCTGGCGGCGGGACGCGGATCGCCGCGCGATCTGGGCCAGCTTCGCGACGGCCTCGACGGCGCGTGGCGGCTGGGTGAGCGGCTCGACGCGATCGGCACGCCGCCTCCTCTGCTCGCCGAGCTGGCGCCGCAGCTGCGCGGGCACGGCGCGCTGATCGACCTGCTCGCCCGTGCGCTCGTCCCCGAACCGCCGATCGACGCGTCGAACGGCGGGTATATCGCCGAGGGGTACGACGCCGCGCTCGACGATCTGCGCGATGCCGGCGCGGGCGGGCGGCGCGCGATCGCCGCGCTGGAGGCGGAGTATCGCGCGCGCACGGGCATCACGGCGCTCAAAGTGCGTCACAATGGCGTGCTCGGCTATCATATCGAAGTACCCGCGCGCGCCGCCGACCCCCTGATGAGGCCCGACAGCGGCTTCACCCATCGCCAGACGCTGGCCGGAGTGGTGCGCTTCAATGCGCCCGATCTGCACGACGTCGCGATCAAGGTGACGCAGGCGGGCGCGCATGCATTGACCGCCGAAGCGGCGCATCTCGAAGAACTGACCGGCCGTGCGCTCGAACGCAGCGAGGCGGTTGCCGCGACCGCCGACGCGCTCGCCCGGATCGACGTCGCCGCGGCGCTCGCCGAGCGCGCCGCCGAAGCCGGCTGGACGCGGCCGGCTTTGGTCGATCACGCCTGTTTCGAGATCGAGGGCGGGCGCCATCCGGTGGTCGAGGAAGCGGTCGCGCGCGCCGGGGGGCGTTTCGTCGCCAATGACTGCACGCTTTCGGAAGATTCGCGGCTGTGGCTGGTCACCGGGCCAAACATGGGCGGTAAATCGACCTTCCTGCGCCAGAACGCGCTGATCGCGGTGCTTGCGCAGGCGGGCAGCTATGTCCCCGCCACCCGCGCCACGCTCGGCCTCGTCGACCGACTGTTCAGCCGCGTCGGCGCATCGGACAATCTCGCGCGCGGCCGATCGACCTTCATGGTCGAGATGGTCGAGACCGCGGCGATCCTCGCGCAGGCGACGCCGCGCAGCTTCGTCATCCTCGACGAGGTCGGGCGCGGCACTTCGACCTATGACGGGCTCGCCATCGCCTGGGCGGTGGTCGAGGCTATCCACGAGGATAACCGCTGCCGCTGCCTGTTCGCGACGCACTATCACGAGCTGACCCGGCTGGCGGAGCGCTGCGACGCGCTGACGCTCCACAATGTCCGCGCGCGCGAATGGAAGGGCGAGCTCGTCCTGCTCCACGAAGTCGCGGAAGGGCCGGCGGACCGGAGCTACGGCCTTGCGGTGGCCCGGCTCGCGGGATTGCCGCCACTGACGATCCGGCGCGCCAAAGCTGTGCTCGACAAGCTCGAGGCAGGACGCGCGAAGACCGGCGGGATCGCCGCGGGGCTCGACGATCTGCCATTGTTCGCCGCGGCGGCGGAGGCCGAGGAGGAGAAAGTCGACGCACTGCGGGCGGAGCTGGAGGCGATCGACATCGACGCGCTTAGTCCGCGCGAGGCATTGGAGACGCTGTATCGGTTGAAGGGGCTCGCTGGGGACGGCGCGTAGGCCTCCGTGGTGCGCGTTAGCGGCTCACCTTGACTCGAATTTGCTCTATAGCCGCCCGCGATGACCGACCCGATGACCCGCATCGCCGAGGCGCTCGAACGCCTTGCACCGCCACTCGCCCCGCCTGCCGACCCGCTCGCCCATCCCGCTTATGTATGGCGTGGGCATAGCCTCGCGGCGGCGCGGGCTTTCGCGCCATTGCCACTCGAAATGCTCCGCGGAATGGAGCCGCAGCGCGATGCGCTGCTCGCCAATCTCGCGCGGCTGGCGGCAGGCAGCGCCGCGCAGGACGTCCTGCTCTGGGGCGCACGCGGCACCGGCAAGTCGGCGCTGGTCAAGAGCGCGGTCGCGGCGGTGCAGGCGAAGGGCGGAAACCTCGCGCTGGTCGAGGCGGTCACCCAGCATCTCGATGCCTTGCCCGAACTGTTCGCATTGCTCGCCGCCTCGGCCCGGCCATTCGTCATCTTTCTCGACGATCTCGGCTTCGATGCCGCAGGCGACGCGCGCGCGCTGCGCTCGCTGCTCGAAGGCGGCGCCGAGGCACGGCCGGCCAATACGCGGCTGATCGTCACGTCGAACCGCCGCCATCTGATCCCGCGCGACATCGCCGAGCAGGCCAGCGCGATCAATCCGCGCGATTCGGTAGACGACAGTCTCGCGCTCGCCGACCGCTTCGGGCTGAGCCTCGGCTTCCACGCGATCGACCAGGATACCTATGTCGACATCGTGCGCGGTTATGCCGAGGCGCATGGCCTGAGCTTCGATCCCGCCGAGGCGATCAACTGGGCGACCCGACGCGGCAGCCGCTCGGGACGAGTCGCATGGCAGTATGTCGTCGATCTCGCCGGGCGCTCGGCCAAGTCTTTGTAAAATAAAGTTGATCCACATCAACTATAACCAAGACGAGGCTTGACAGCAGCAGGACGAACGCGCCTGTTCCCTTCCCGGAGATGGGGCGAATAGGAGAACTCGACCTGCCCGAAAGGCTGGCGCCGTATGCGCCGGCCTGGGTGACGCAAACGCTGTTCGCGTTTCTCTGCGCGGCGGCCGGAATAGCCGCACGCGCACTCGTCGACATCTTCGCACCCGGCGCCGGTCCATTCGCGCTGGGCTACCCCGCGGTATTGGTCGCGGCGCTCTTCGCGCGTTGGCAGTCGGGCGCGCTCGCCGCCCTCCTGACATTGCTCCACACCTGGTACTTCCTGCTGCCGCCGCTGTATTCCTTCTACCCCAAGGGTCCGGCGGACGGACCGCGGCTGCTCGTCATCGTGATCGCTTATGTGATCATGCTCGCCGTCGCCGAAACTTTCCGCCTGGCGGTACGCCGCGCCACGGCCGAGCGCGACCGCCAGATTGCCGAGCGCGATCTGTTCCTCGAGGAATTCGACCACCGGGTGAAGAACAACTTCACGCTCGTCGCATCGTTGCTCGAAATGCAGCGCCGCCGCGCCGGCAACGGCGAGACCGCGGAAGCGCTGGCCAGCGCGCTGGCGCGCGTCGAAAGCATCGCGCGTGCGCATCGCCATCTATATCGCGGCGCCGCGGCTCCGGGCGAGGTCGACATGGCGACCTATATCCACGAACTCTGCGCCGCGCTGGAAGAGGCACTGTTCCGGCGCGGTGCGATCACGCTGGCGTGCGCGGCGGATCACGCGGCGCTGTCCCGCGATCGGGCCGTGTCGATCGGCCTGATCGTCAATGAACTCGTCACCAACGCCGCCAAGCACGCATTCGGAGATCGCGAGCGCGGCGCGATCCATGTACGGTTCGAGAGACGGCCCGGAGGCTGGCGCCTGATCGTAGCCGACAACGGCACCGGCATGCCTGCCGGGGCACCGAACCAGCGTCCGGTCGGTCTCGGGCAGCGGCTGATCGAAGGCTTTGCCCGGCAGGCGCGAGGAACGATCCGAACCGAGAGCGGCACGGAGGGGACCGTAGTTGCGGTGGATCTGGAGGGGTAATCGAGCGAGCGTCTGGAATGCCACGTCACCCCGGCCTTGTGCCGGGGTAGGGCGAACGGCGGGTGGATATTACCCCAAAGCCTCGACCTGTTCGGCCAGTTCGAGCCAGCGCATTTCCGCCGCGTCCTTCTCGTCGCGCAACTTGCCGATCCCGTCGCTCAGGCTGGCGAACTTGCCCGGATCGCGAGCGTAGAGATCGGGATCGGCCAGCGCCGCCTCGTCCTTCGCGATCTGCGCCTCGATTTCCTCGATCCGCCTGGGCAGCAGATCATAGTCGCGCTGGTCCTTGTAGCTGAGCTTGGTCGCCTTCGGCCGGGGCGCTTCTGTCGCGACCGGTTTCGGCGCGATCTTTCTGGGCTCGGCCCGCACCGTCCGGCGCGCCTCCCAATCGGCATAGCCGCCGGCCACGACGTCGACCTTGCCGCTGCCGTCGAGCCCGAGCGTCACTGTCACCGTGCGATCGAGGAAGTCGCGATCGTGGCTGACGATCAGCACGGTGCCTTCATAGTCGGCGATGACTTCCTGAAGCAGGTCGAGCGTCTCGAGATCGAGATCGTTGGTCGGCTCGTCGAGCACCAGCAGGTTCGACGGCCGCGCGAATTCGCGTGCGAGCAGCAATCGCGAGCGTTCGCCGCCCGAAAGCGTGCCGATCTTCGCGTCGGCGAGGTTGGGCTCGAACAGGAACTCCTTCAAATAGCCGTGGATGTGCTTCTTGACCCCCAGCACGTCGATCCATTCGCCGCCCTGGGTGAGCACGTCGCGCACCGTCTTGGCGGGATCCATCAGGCTGCGCTGCTGATCGATGATGACCTCGTCGAGCGTCTTGGCGAGCCGCACGCTGCCTTCGTCGGGCGCGAGTTCGCCGGTGAGCAGCTTGAGCAAAGTCGTCTTGCCGGCGCCGTTCCGCCCGACCACGCCGATCCGGTCGCCCTTGGTTACGCGCAGCGTCAGGTCCTTGATGATCGTACGGTCGCCGAAGCGCTTGGTGATGTGCTTGGCGTCGATCACCACCTTGGTCTGTGCATCGTCCGATCCGATCGCGAGCTTCGCGGCGCCCTGCGGCCCCATCATGGCGGCACGCTCGGCACGCATTTCCTTTAGCTTGGTCAGCCGGCCCTGGTTGCGCCGCCGGCGCCCGGTGACGCCGCGCAGCAGCCAATGCTCCTCGATCTTGAGCTTCGCATCGAGCTTCTGCGCGTTGCGCTCCTCCTCGGCATAGACCTGTTCGGTCCATGCCTCGAAGCCGCCGAAACCGATCTCGGCGCGGCGGATCGCCCCGCGGTCAAGCCACAGGGTCTGCTTGGTCAGTCGGGTGAGAAAGGTGCGATCGTGGCTGATCGCGATGAATGCGCCGTTGTAGCGGCTTAACCATGATTCGAGCCAGTCGATCGCCGCGATGTCGAGATGGTTGGTCGGCTCGTCCATCAGCAGCACGTCGGGGTTCTGCGCCAATGCACGCGCGATCGCGGCGCGGCGGCGCTCGCCGCCCGAGGCAGTCGTGGCGTCGCGGCCGAGATCGATGCCGAGCTGGTCCGCAATCGCCTCCGCCTCGTAGCGCTCCGGCGCATCGTCGCCGGCGAGGACGAAATCGAGCAAAGTGTCGAAGCTGGTCACCTGCGGATCCTGTTCCAGCAGGACGACATGCGTACCCGGCACGATCGTGCGGCGGCCCTCGTCGGAATCGATCCGGCCGGCGATCAGGCGAAGCAGAGTCGATTTGCCCGCGCCGTTGCGCCCGATCAGCGCTAGCCGGTCGCGCTCGCCGATATAGAGGTCGAGCCCGCGGAACAACCAGCCGGAACCCTGGACCAGTCCGAGGCCCTCATATGCAAGTACAGGTGCAGCCATGGCGCGCCACCTAGGGGGCCCGAACGTCCGCTGCAAGTTACAGCCGGCTGACACCGACGTTCAGGGGCTATTCAATGGCCGAACCCTATGTCATGCGGATGAAGATGCTGGCGAAACCGGTTTTATGCGCATGCCTGGCAGGCCTCTCGCTCGTCGGGAGCGCCGACGCGCGCGTCCTCCTGGTCGGACAAGACAGCAATCAGGAAGCCGCCAACCAGCGCCGCCAGCGGGGCCAGAACCTCCCGGTCCGCGAGATCGAACGGCGAGTGATCCCCCGCATGCCCGGGGCGCAATATCTCGGATTCGATTACGATCCCTCGACGGACATTTACACGCTCAAGTTCCTGCGCAATGGATCGGTGATCTGGGTGGATGCCGACGGGCGGACGGGCAACATCATTCGACGCACGGGCAATTGAGCGCCGGCTACGGGCGCGAGCACAGGGATTAGAGCATGCGACTTTTGATCGTCGAGGACGAACCCAATCTCGGACAGCAGCTCCGCAATGCGCTGGAGGGCGCAGGCTATGCGGTCGATCTCGCCACCGATGGCGAGGAGGGGCATTTCCTCGGCTCGACCGAACAATATGACGCCGTCATCCTCGACCTCGGCCTGCCCGAGATCGACGGGCTGACCGTGCTCGACCGCTGGCGCAAGGAAGGCAAGACCACGCCGGTACTGGTGCTCACCGCGCGCGACAGCTGGTCGGACAAGGTGGCCGGGCTCGATGCCGGCGCCGACGATTATGTCGCCAAGCCCTTCCAGACGGAGGAACTGATCGCCCGCCTCCGCGCGCTGATCCGCCGTGCCTCGGGCAATGCCTCCGCCGAACTGATCGCCGGTGACATCCGCCTCGACACGCGCTCGGGCAAGGTCACCAAGGCGGGCGAGCCGGTCAAGCTCACCGCGCAGGAATACAAGCTGCTCAGCTATTTGCTTCATCACAAGGGCAAGGTGGTCAGCCGCACCGAGCTGATCGAGCATATCTACGATCAGGATTTCGATCGCGATTCGAACACGATCGAAGTGTTCGTGACGCGGATCCGCAAGAAATTGGGCGCCGACGTGATCACCACCATCCGGGGGCTGGGCTACAGCCTCGAGGAACCCGCGGACGCCTGAGATGGAACTCGAAGGGGACAATGCCCCGTCCCCTGTGAGCGTCGAGGCGGCGCCCGAACCCCAGCCACGCCAATATGCGCGCGCCCGCGGCTCGGTGAGCCGGCGGATGATCCTGATCGCCAGCGCGTGGATCTTCGTGCTGCTGGTCGGCGGCGGCTACGCCCTCAATGGCGTGCTGACCACTGCGCTCACTCGCAATTTCGACGAGCAGCTTGATTATCTGCTGACCTCCATGATCGTCTCAGCCGAGCTCGACTCGCTTGGGCAAGTCATCCTGAATCGCGAATTGGCGGACCAGCGCTTCCTAGAACCCGGTTCGGGCGCTTATTGGCAGATCAGTGGCAAGGGATTCGAACCTTTCCCCTCGCGCTCGCTGTGGGACCGCAGGCTGCGTGTCGATCAGCACCACGACGACCGCGAACTTCATATCTACGACAGCGACGAGTTCGTCGACAAAACCCCGCGCGCCGATCGCGATCCCAACGATCCCAGCAACCAGCTGCTGCGGATCGCCGAACGCGACCTGAAACTCCCCGGATCGCCGGTCCGCTGGAAGTTCCAGGTGGCGCAGAGCCGCGACGGGCTCGACGCGCAGATCGCGACCTTGCGGCGGACCTTGGTGCGCAGCTTCGTGTTGCTAGGGCTCGGGCTGATCGTGATGGTCGGGCTGCAGACCTGGTACGGCCTGCTGCCGCTGCGGAAGGTGCGCAAGGAGATCGCACGATTGCGCGCGGGCAAGTCGAAGCGGATCGAGGATCGCATGCCCGCCGAAATCGCGCCGATGGTCGAGGAATTGAATGCTTTGGTCGAGCACAACGACCGTCAGGCGGAGGAGGCCCGGCGACATGCCGGCAATCTCGCCCACGCCCTCAAAACCCCCCTCAGCGTGATCATGAACGCCGCCGCAGCGGGACAGGAAGACCTGGCCCCCACCGTAATTCGCGAGGCGCGGACAATGCGCCGCCAGATCGATCACCATCTCGCCCGCGCCCGCGCCGTCGGCCGCCGCGGCAGCGCACACAGCCGCGCGCAAGTCTGGCCATCGATCGAGGCGGTCGAGCGGGCGGTGGCCCGGCTCTATCCCAATGTCCGCATCGACGTGGACGGCCAGAAGGGCCTGATCGCGCATATCGAACGACAGGACCTCGACGAGATCCTCGGCAATTTGGTGGAGAACGCCGCCAAATATGGCGGCGGCAGCGTGTTCATCACCGCGGGCGTGCAGGCGGGTTTCGTCGAGATCATCGTCGAGGACGATGGCCATGGTATTCCCGAGGCCGACCGCATCCGCATCTTCAACCGCGGCGTCCGGCTCGACAGCGGCAAGCCCGGCACCGGGCTCGGCCTCGCCATCGTTCGCGACGTCGCCGAGATCTACGACGGCACCGTCAGCCTTGAGGAGAGCGACGATCTTGGCGGGCTGCTGGTGCGCCTGCGACTGCCGGCGGCGAGCTGATCTAGAGCGCGCGCATCGCCTCGGCGGCGATCGTCAGGCTTTTCTTGCGCGCAATGTGATCGAACATCGCACTGGTGAACATCAGCTCGTCGGCGCCGGTGCGGGCAATGAAGGCGGCGAGCTGGTCGCGAACCTTGGCAGGCCCGCCGATTGCGCTGGCCGAGAGTACCTGATCGAGCATCGCATTGCCGTGCGGCCCGAGGCTCTCCCGATAACCATGGACCGGCGGGGGAAGCTGGATACCGCGCCCGATGGTACGGATCGCGACGAAGGCTTGTTGTTGGGAGGTGGCTAGATATTCAGCTTCTTCGTCCTCTTCCGCAGCGAAGACGTTGAAGCCGAGCATCAGATGCGGCGCGTCGAGCACCGCCGAAGGCTGGAAATTGCGGCGATACAGCTCGATCGCCTCGTCGAGCAGGCCCGGCGCGAAATGCGAGGCGAAGGCGTAAGGCAGCCCCAGCGCCGCCGCGAGCTGCGCGCCGAACAGGCTCGAGCCGAGGATCCACAGCCTGACGTCCGCTCCGGCGCCGGGCGTGGCGCGCACCCCGGTCCGGCCGTCATCGGCGAAATAGCTCTGCAACTCGAGCACGTCCTGCGGAAATTCGTTGCCGTCGCCACCCAGCCCGCGCCGGATCGCCGCCGCGACGCGCTGGTCCGACCCCGGCGCACGGCCGAGCCCGAGGTCGACGCGGCCGGGGAACAGCGCGTCCAGCGTGCCGAACGCCTCCGCGACCTGCAGCGGCGAATGGTTGGGGAGCATGATCCCGCCTGCCCCCACCCGGATCGTCGCGGTCGCCGCACCGACATGGGCGATGACCACCGCAGTGGCGGCACTGGCGATACCCTCCATGCCGTGGTGCTCGGCGACCCAATAGCGCGTGAAGCCGAGGCTTTCGGCATGGCGCGCGAGATCGGCGGCATTGGCCAGCGCCTGGGCGGCGCTCCCGCCCTGGACGATGGGAACGAGATCGAGCAGCGAATATGCGGTCATCGCCGGGAGATGGGTGGCGCCCGCCGTTCGCGCCACCCGAAGCTTTGCTATCAGCCGGTGAAGAAGGTCCTCAGAACCCCAAGGTCAGCCGCACCGCGCCGCCCTTGTCGCTGGCGAACGAGGCATAATTGCCCGGGTTGCGCCGCAGGAACAGGTTGCTGCTGAGATCGCCGCCGAGCAGCGGCCAGCTGTAGCGCAGCTCGTAATCCACCTCGCGGCCCTGCGGTGCGAGATTGATGAAGCCCCGATCCCAGGCACGCACCGCCATGGTCGAATAATCCCAGTCGGCAGGGAGCGCGATACCGATCCCCCCGCGCGCGACCCGGAGCGGCTGAGCGATGCGGAAGCCCAGGCTGTCGGCGCGGGTGAAGAGTCCGGTCTTGCCGATGTCCGCAGCGAAGGCATTGGTGCGAATCAGGCCGCTCCCCTCGACGCCATCGCGCAGCTTCGCGCTGGTCCAGCCCTGCCGCATCGAGCCGCCGAGCGACCAGCCCGCGCCCATGTCGTAACGCAGCCCGAGATCGACGAAATTGCTGTCGGCACGCGCCGCGCCGAGCCCGCCGCTGAACCGTGCGCCGAGCACCGTGTCACGCTCGCTGAGCCGGGTCAGCGACAGCCCCGCGCGCAGATTGCCGAAGCTGCGATCGAGTCCCAGGGTCGTCCGCCAATAACCCGAGCGCTGCGGATCCCAGCGCAGCGCCGCGAACTGGGTGTCGCGCCGGCTGAGCACCTGACCCTGCTCCTGCGCGAGGCTGACGCCCCACCGTCCAAGCGACTGACGCACCGCGACCGAACCGCGCACGTCGACGTCGAAGCCGGCGCTGTGCAGCGGATCGCGCGCGACGAGGAAAGCGGGTTCGTCACGTCCGGCGAGCCGCGCGGTGAGCGTGTTTCCACTCTCCGACGCGCCGATCGCGAACTGCGCCCTGCTGCCCAGCTTGCCGCTGACCGTGGCGGCGAGCATCCGCGCCACGCCGGCATCGCGGGTGCCGATGCCGAGTGGTTCGATCCGGACCGTGTCGCGCGTCGGCACCAGCGACACCGCGACGCTGAGATCGCGCACCCCCGCCGAGAAGCTGCGCTGACGCGTCGCCATCAGCGCGGGAAGCCGACGCGCCGGACCCTGGCGGACGATCGAGCGCGCGAGCTCGGTCGCGAAGGCGCGGTCGAACGAATCGAGCACCACCGCGCCGAGCGCGCCCTGCGGCGCATCGCCCATCGGCGCGGAGAGCGCGCCGTTGACGCCGGAGGATACCACCCCGCTCGAACCGGCGAGCGACATGGTGCCGACCGGCTGGAAGGCGCGCGTGAGATCGAGCACGCCGCGGCCATAGACCGGGTCGACACCCGCCGCGCCGACGTCGCGCGCGGTCGCGTACAGGAGCTGGACGATCTGGGCGCCGGTGAGGTTCGGAAATGCCTGCGCAAGCAAGGCGACCGCGCCCGCGATCTGCGGTGCCGAGAAGGAGGTACCCGACCAGAGCATCGCCGTGTTGGTCTGGTCCGGCGCGCGTACGCGCTCGCCGACCGCGGCAAGAAAGGCGTTGGCGCCGCTGCCCGCGCGGTTGCTGAAGGTCGAGATCTGGTCGGTGGTGTTGACCGAGCCGGCGATGATCACGAGGCCGCGCGCCCCTGCGCTGGCCGCGGCGCCACCGGCGAACGGATCGGGGTTCACCCCTTCGGGCTTGTCGCCGTCATTGCCCGCCGAGATCACGATGACGATCCCCGCCGCCGTGGCGTCGTTGATCGCCTGGAGCAGCCGCGCGTTGGGAGAATCGCCCCCGAGCGAGATGTTGACCACGCGCGCGCCGCCGGTGCGCGCGGCATCGAGTCCCGCCGCGATCGCATTGTCGCCGAAGCTGCAGCCGCTGTCGGGATCGGTGGCGTTCTCGGTCGCGCAACTGCCCGGGGTGTCGGCGCGCGCGACGATGAGCTGCGCGTCGAACGCGACGCCGTGGGTGCCGGCATCGTTGCGGCGCCCGGCGATGGTGAAGGCCACCGCAGTGCCATGCCCGCCTTCGTCGTCGATCGTGCTGTTGCCGGCGGTGGCGATCGACGCCCCCGCGATACGGCATGAACCCGTGCCGATCCCGCCCGAGCAATCACCGAACTCGGCGCTCTGCAAGTCGATGCCGCTGTCGATCACGCCGACGCGGATGCCCGCGCCGGTGCCGCCATGGCTGTAGGCAGTGAGCGCATTCATCGAGACCGCACCGATCGTCGCGCGATATTCGGCCGTGTCGTAGTTCACGCTCGGCGTCGGCGTCGGCGTCGGAGTGGGTACGGGCGTGGGTGTCGGCACCGGTGCGGGTGTCGGCGCGGGCACCGGTGCCGGCATCGGGTTGACTCCGCCGCCGCCGCCGCCGCAGGCGGCAAGCGCGAGGAAGCCGCTCATCGCCGCGCTTCGCATCAATCGCGCATGAAATACTGCCCGCATCCTGGTGATCCCTGTTGGATATGCACGGTAGCGCAGATATGTTTTGCAGCCTTTACCGTAGCTTAATGCCAATCTACCCTGCTGCCTTGCGGTGCTCGCGTCCACTCCGTAGAGCCCCGTTCCGATGCTTTCCGCGCTCTCCCATATCCGCAACTGGATCTTCGATCTGGACAACACGCTCTACCCGGTGAGTGCGAACCTCTTCACCATGATAGACGCGCGGATCGGCGAATATGTGCGGACGCTGCTCAATTGCACGCCCGAAGAGGCGCACCGCATCCAAAAGGGCTATTTCCACGCGCACGGCACCACGCTTTCGGGGCTGATGGCGGAGCACGGCGTCGATCCGCACCATTATCTGGCCGATGTGCACGACGTCGACATGGACGTGCTGGAGCGGAACGAGGCGCTGATCGAGGCGCTGGCGCGGTTGCCGGGGCGTAAGCTGGTCTTTACCAACGGCGACGCGCCTTATGCAGGCAAGGTGCTCGACCGGCTGGGGCTAAGCGAGACCTTCGAAGCGATCCACGACGTTCATGCCACCCAATATCGCCCGAAGCCCGATCCCACCGCCTATCAGGGACTGTGCGACGCCTATGGGCTCGACCCCGCGGAGTCGCTGTTCGTCGACGACATGGCGCGCAACCTGAAGCCCGCCAGGGCGATCGGCATGACCACGGTCTGGGTCGACAACGGATCCGAGCAGGGACCCGGCGAAGACCGCAGCTTCATCGACTATACCGTGGCCGACCTCGGCCAATGGCTGCACGAAATATTGGAGGATTGACGTGACCGACCGGACCAATCTCGCCGCCACCATCGATGCCGCCTGGGAAGAGCGCGCGAGCTTCAGCCCCCACAGCCAGGGCCGGGTGCGCACCGCAGTCGCCGAGGCGTTGCGCCTGCTCGACCGCGGCGAAGCGCGGGTGGCGGAGCCGGTGGGCGACGGCTGGCAAGTCAACCAGTGGCTCAAAAAGGCGGTGCTGCTCTCCTTCCGGCTGAACGACAATGTCGTGATGCCGGGCCCGGGCAATGCCAGCTGGTTCGACAAGGTGCCGTCCAAGTTCGCCGAATGGGGCGACCACAGCTTCCGCGAAGCGGGCTTCCGCGCGGTACCGGGCAGCATCGTCCGCTACGGCGCCTTCATCGGCAAGGGCGCGGTGCTGATGCCCAGCTTCGTCAATATCGGCGCCTATGTCGGCGAGGGCACGATGGTCGATGGCTGGGCGACGGTGGGCAGCTGCGCGCAGATCGGCAAGAACGTCCACCTGTCGGGCGGCGTCGGCATCGGCGGAGTGCTCGAGCCGCTCCAGGCCGATCCGGTGATCATCGGCGACGGCGCATTCATCGGCGCGCGCGCCGAAGTGGCCGAGGGCGTCCGCGTCGGCGAAGGCGCGGTGCTGTCGATGGGCGTCTATCTCGGCGCCTCGACCAAGATCATCGATCGCGCGACCGGCGAAGTGCATCGCGGGCACGTGCCGCCTTATTCGGTGGTAGTGCCGGGCAGCACTGGCGGCGGCGACGGCAAGCCGGGGCTCTATTGCGCGGTGATCGTCAAGACCGTGGATGCCCAGACGCGCTCGAAGACGGGCATCAATGAGCTGTTGAGGGACTAGGACGGATCGACATTCAGGCGAGCGAGGCCTTCGAGATCCTCCCCCGGAAGGGGGAGGTGGCACGCGCAGCGTGACGGAGGGGGCGGAAGCACTGCGCTCAATGGGAGAGTGCGCTGCTTACCTCCCCCCCCCCCCCCCCCCCCCCCCCCCCCCCCCCCCCGGGGGGGGGGGGGGGGGGGGGGGGGGGGGGGGGGGGAGGGGGCGGAAGCACTGCGCTCAATGGGAGAGTGCGCTGCTTACCTCCCCCTCCGTCGCCTTCGGCGACACCTCCCCCTGGCGGGGGAGGATTTGAATGTCGATCCGTCCTAGACCCAATACCGTCACCCCGGCCGAAGTGCCGGGGTCCACCGGGAGGCAAGGGAAGCGCAAGCGGCTCGAGGCCAGCCGACGTGGCACAGTGGACCCCGGCACTTCGGCCGGGGTGACGGAGTAGTGGATGACCGAACCCAAGACCGACCGTAGATCGTCATGCCGGCGGAAACCGGGATCTCGTGCGGCTCCAGTCCCGCGCCATCGCCTGAGATCCCGGCTTTCGCCGGGATGACGGGGCGGCATAGATAGTCTCAGGCGTTACGGCTTTCATCCGGGCGGCGAGATGGCGTAGAGCGTCGGCATGACCGAAAGCATGACCTATGGGCGCTATCTCGCGCTCGATCAGCTCCTCACCGCCCAGCATCCGCTGTCGGACCGGCATGACGAACTGCTGTTCATCATCATCCACCAGACCAAGGAGTTGTGGCTCAAGCAGATGATTGCCGAGTTGTTGCCGGCCAAGGCACTGGTGCGCGCGGGGCGGCTGATCGAGGCGTATAAGGGGCTTGCCCGGGTGAGCCGGATCCAGGCGGTGATGACGCTCAGCTGGGACGTGCTAGCGACGATGACGCCGTCCGATTACACGCATTTCCGTGAAGTGCTCGGCCCGAGCTCGGGCTTCCAGTCGGACCAGTTCCGCGCGGTCGAGACCTTGCTCGGGGTACGCGGCGGAGGCGTGCCGGGGCCGCTGACCACCGAATATGCGGCCGCGCCGAGCCTGTGGGACGATGCCAATGCAGCGCTCTCACGGGCAGGCTTCGACGTTCCCGCCGAAGCCCTGACACGCAACTGGCCCGACAAATACGAGCCCAACGATGCGGTCCGCGAGGCCTGGACCATCGTCTATCGCGATCCGACGACGCATTGGGATCTCTACCAGCTCGCCGAGAAACTGGTCGATATCGACGATGCGCTCGCCACATGGCGGCACAAGCATGTCCTCACCGTCAGCCGCGTCATCGGGATGAAGCGGGGCACCGGCGGCACTGCGGGCGTGCCCTATCTCGAATCGACCTTGGCCAAGCGCGCCTTTCCGGAGCTGTGGTCGCTCCGCACCGACCTGTGAAATCGTACAAACGCCTGTTCCAGCGGGCGATCGCCGCGGCGCCCGAACGGCTGCACTTCGCTGCGCACTCGCATCACCTGTGGCCCGACGCCTCCTATGTCGGCCAGCTCGCCGCATGGGAGGACGGCGTGCGCCTCGCCGACCGCAAATGGGAGCGGGTGATGGGCGAGATCTGGCCCGCCGCTCAGGGCCATGTCGCGGCGGAGCTGGGGCTGCCGGATCCTTCGACCGTCGTCTTCGCGCCCAATACGCACGAGTTGCTGCTCCGCATCGTCTCGGCGCTGCCGCGGCGGCCGCTCCGCATCCTGACCAGCGGCGGCGAATTCCACAGCTTCCGGCGGCAGAGCGCCCGGTGGGAAGAGGCAGGCAGCGCAGTGGTCGAGCGCTTGCCGCTGGAGCGCATCGTCGAAACCGCGCGTGGCGGCGGGCACGATCTGATCTTCGTCAGCCACGTCCAATTCGGCACCGGGCATGTCTTCGACGGGATCGCCGAACTGGCGGCGCTCGCGCGACCGGAAGGGCCATGGGTGGTGATCGACGGCTATCACGGTTTCATGGCGCTGGAGACCGATCTCTCGGCGGTGGCGGATCGGGTGTTCTACCTCGCCGGCGGCTACAAATATGCGATGGCGGGCGAGGGCTGCGCCTTTCTCCACGCGCCCCCGGGCTATGGCCCGCGTCCCGAGATCACCGGCTGGTATGCCGAGTTCGACGATCTGTCGCTGCCGCCGGGGTGCATCGGCTATGCACCTGATGCGCGGCGCTTTCTGGGTGCCACCTTCGATCCCTCGGGTATCTACCGGTTCGTCGCGGTGCGCGACATGCTGCGGCAGGAGGGGCTGGGCACCAGCGTCATCGCGGCGCATGCGGAGGCGCTGAAAGAGCGTCTGTTGGCGGAACTGCCGCTGAAGGCGGAGCTGCTCAATCCGGGGTCTCCGGCGCGGTTTCTGGCGCTGCGCTCGCCCGAAGCGGCGCAGTGGAAGGCGGCGCTGGAAGCGGAGGACGTCATCGTCGACGTGCGCGGCGACGTGCTGCGGATCGGGTTCGGAATGTACCAGGATGCGCGCGATCTGGAGGAGCTGATCGGGGCGCTCAGCCGACTCTAGGCACGCCCAGCCGCGGGATCTCGATCTTGGGACAACGGTCCATCACCACCTTGAGGCCTGCCGCCTCCGCCCGGGCGGCCGCTTCCTCGTTGATCACGCCGATCTGGAGCCAGACCGATTTCGCGCCGAAGGAGATCGCGTCGTCGACTGCCTCGCCCGCCGCGATGGACCGGCGGAAGATGTCGACCATGTCGATGGGCTCGCCGATCTGCGTGAGATCGCGGAACACGAACTCGCCGTGGATGTGCTCGCCGGTGATCTGCGGGTTGACCGGGATCACCCGGTAGCCCCGGCTCTGGAGATAGGCCATCACGCCGTAGCTCGGCCGGTCGGGCCGGTCCGACGCGCCGATCATCGCGATCGTCCGCGTCTCCTCGAGCAGTTCCCGGATATCTTCGTCGCGCGTGAGCGGCATGGTCAGCCTCCGTTTGCGGTGAGCCAGTCGTCCAGCCTTGCCGCCAATGCGGCGAACGTCTCCGCCTGCGGGCCGTTCCCCGCAGCCGGCGGATCGCCGGCGTCCGAGGCGGTGCGGATCGCCAATTCGAGCGGCACGCGACCGAGGAAGGGCAGTCCCATCCTGCCCGCCGCGGCCTCCGCCCCGCCGCTGCCGAACGGGTCCGAGACCTCGCCGCAATGCGGGCAGGCATAACCGGACATGTTCTCGATCACGCCGACGATCGGCACGTTGACCTTGTTGAACAGGTCGATCGCGCGGGTCGCGTCGATCAATGCGAGATCCTGCGGCGTCGAGACGATGATCGCCCCCGCCGGCTTGTGCTTCTGGACCATCGTCAGCTGGAGATCGCCGGTGCCGGGCGGGAGGTCCATGATCAGCACTTCGGCGTCGCCCCAATCGGCATCGACCATCTGGCCGAGCGCGCCGCCCGCCATCGATCCGCGCCATGCGATCGCCTGCCCCTCCGGCACCAGCCCGCCCATCGACAGCAACGGCACGCCGAATTTGGTCTGGACCGGGATCAGGGTCTTTTCGCGCGCCTGCGGGCGGATGCCCTCGACGGCGAGCAGCCGAGTCTGCGACGGTCCATAGATATCGGCATCGACCAGTCCGACCCGCCGTCCGCGCCTCGCCAGCGCGATCGCGAGGTTCGCGGCGATTGTGGACTTGCCCACCCCGCCCTTGCCGCTCGCCACCGCGATCAACCGGCGCGTGCGCCGCTCGCTGGTGAGCAGCACGCGAACTTCCGCGACGCCCGGCGCAGCCTCTGCAGTCCGCCGCACATCGGCCTCCATCTCGTCTCGCGCCTCGGGCCCGAGCCCCGTCACGTCGAGCACGATGCTCGCTTTGCCCCCCTCGACGCGCACCGTCGCGCGGCCCGCCGCGATCGGCGCGAGCGCCGCCTTCAAGCTCTCTGTATCGGTCATAACGGGCCAGATAGGCGCACAATCGGCGGCTGCCACTGTAAATCCGCGCTCGTGACCTTATAAAGACAGGCATGATGAACCTATCGGGCTGGCGCGGACTGGCCGGCATCTTCAAGAACGAAGCCCCCAAGAGTCCGTGGGGCAGTGGCGGCGGAAGCGGCGGCGGCTCCGGCAATGGAAATGGCGGCGGCGGCGGTGGACCCCGCAACCCCTGGTCGTTCCCGCCGGACGGCAAGCGCCCGCGCCCCGGTGCATCAAGCCTCGACGAGCTGCTCAAGCGCGCCCGTGGCGGCGGCGGCGGCGTTCCCGGGCTTCCGACCGGCAGCCGGCTGTGGATGCTGGTGATCGGCGGCCTGCTGCTGATCTGGATACTCTACACGAGCATTCATCCGATCGGTCCGCGCGAACGCGGCGTCGTGACGACGCTCGGTTCCTATTCGACCACGCTGACCCCCGGTGTCCGGCTGACGCTGCCCGCGCCGCTCCAGCTCGTCGACGTCGTCGACGTCGCGAACATCCGCACCGAGAATTTCCCCGCCAGCGGCGAGAATCTGATGCTGACCGGCGACCAGAACATCGTCGATCTCGCTTATTCGGTGCGCTGGGACATCAGCAGCGCAGTCGACTACAAGTTCCAGATCGCCAAGCCCGAGGATACCGTGCGCGCGACTGCCGAGAGCGCGATGCGCCAGATCGTCGCCACGACGACGCTCAACGAAGCCATCGGCCAGGGCCGTGCGCGGATCGAGGGGCAGGTCCAGGCGGCGATGCAGCAGATCCTCGATCAATATCGTTCGGGCATCCGCATCCAGGGCGTCGCGATCCAGAAGGCGGCCGCACCGCAGGCCGTCGACGAGGACTTCAAGCAAGTCACCGCCGCGCAGCAGGAAGCGCAGGCCAACAAGAACAACGCCAACGCCTATGCCCAGCAGGTGCTCGCCGCCGCGCAGGGCGAAGCGGCGGAGTTCGACAAGATCTATGAGCAATACAAGCTCGCACCCGAGGTGACCCGACGCCGCATGTATTACGAGACGATGGAACAGGTGCTTTCGCGCACCAACAAGACGATCGTCGAGGCGCCCGGCGTGACGCCTTATTTGCCGCTGCCGGCCGTGCGCGGCGGAGGCGGCACGCCCGCTGCCGACGCTACCGTCCGGCCCCAGGCCCAGGCGGGAGCCGCCCGATGACCGCCAGCTGGTTCCGCAGTCCGATCGGCATCGCCATCGCCGTGATCCTCGTGCTCGTGGTGCTGATGAGCACGATCGCGATCGTCCCCGAAAGCAAGCAGGTCGTGATCCTGCGGCTCGAACAGCCGCTCCGCACGGTCAACGCCTATCGGCCGGGCGAGCAGTTCGGCCGCACCCAGGCGGGGCCGATCTTCCGCATCCCGTTCATCGACCGCGTCGTGTGGGTCGACAAGCGCGTGCTCGACATCGACTTGCCCAACCAGCCGGTGCTCTCCACCGACCAGTTGCGGCTCGAGGTCGATGCCTATGCCCGGTTCCGCGTGGTCGATCCGCTCAGGATGGTCGTGACCGTGGGCTCCGAGGAACGCGTGCGCGATCAGCTGCAGCCGCTGTTCGGCTCTTCGCTGCGCAACGAGCTCGGCAAGCGGCCCTCGTCCACCTTGCTCAGCCCCGAGCGGGGCGAAGTGATGGACAATATCCAGAACGCGCTGCAACGGCTGGCCAGCCAGTACGGCGTCGAGATCGTCGACGTCCGGATCAAGCAGACCGAGCTGCCGAGCGGATCGCCGCTCGACAGCGCGCTCAACCGGATGGCGACGGCCCGGCGGCAGGAAGCGGCGACGATCAAGGCGCAGGGCCTGAAGGAAGCGCAGATCATCCGCGCCACCGCCCAGGCGCAGGCCGCGCAGGTCTATGCCCAGGCGTTCAACAAGGACCCGGCCTTCTACGACTTCTACCGCGCGATGCAGTCCTATCGGACGACCTTCCTCGCGCAGGGCGAAGGCAAGGGGGATACGTCGATCGTGCTGTCTCCGCAGAACAGCTATCTGCGCGAGTTCATGGGGCAACGATGATCCTGCAGCTTCGTTCATATTCAATCAGCGTTCAGCATTCGGGCGCGACAAACGCGCCCGAATACATGCTCATCCTTTGAAGGGATTCGTATCCGTGCGTTACGCCTACGCTCTCACCACTGCCCTTGCCCTGAGCGGCGCCGCCGCCGTCATGACGCTGAACACCACCGCCGGCGCGCAGACCGCGCAGAACGAGCCGGGCGCGATCCAGGCGAGCGTGCCGCGCGCCGGCGCGCCGATGAGCTTCGCCGACATGGTCGCCAAGCTCCAGCCCGCGGTGGTCAACATCTCGACCACGCAGCGCGTGCAGGTGAACACCAATCCGTTCGCCGGCACGCCCTTCGAAGGGCTGGTCCCCGGCCAGGGCGGCCAGCCGGTGACGCGCCAGGCCGAATCGCTCGGTTCGGGCTTCGTCATCTCGGCCGACGGCTATGTCGTCACCAACAACCACGTCATCTCCGCCGGCCAGCGCGGCGCCGTGGTCGAATCGATCACGGTCACCTTCCCCGATCGCCGCGAGTTCAAGGCCAAATTGATCGGCCGCGACGTCCAGTCGGACCTCGCGGTGCTCAAGATCGAAGGCACCAACCTGCCCTTCGTCCGCTTCGGCGATTCGCGCCAGGCGCGCGTCGGCGACTGGGTGGTGGCGATCGGCAATCCGTTCGGCCTCGGCGGATCGGTGACCGCGGGCATCATCTCGGCGACGCACCGCGTCACCGGCCAGGGCGGCGCCTATGACCGCTTCCTCCAGACCGACGCCTCGATCAACCGGGGCAATTCAGGCGGCCCGATGTTCGATCTGCAGGGCAACGTGATCGGCATCAACTCGCAGATCCTCTCGCCGACCGGCGGCAATGTCGGCATCGGCTTCGCGATCCCCGCCGAACAGGCCAAGCCGATCGTCGACACGCTGATGGGTGGCGGCGCGATCAAGCGCGGCTATCTGGGCGTGCAGATGCAGGAACTGACCGCCGATCTCGCCGAATCGTTCGGCGTGCCCAAGAATGGCGGTACCATCGTCGCGCGAGTCGAGCCCGGCCAGGCCGCCGAGAAGGCAGGCATCCGCCAGGGCGACGTGATCGTCCGCGTCAACAACCAGGACGTCACGCCCGACCAGACGCTGAGCTTCATCGTCGCCAATGTCGCCCCCGGTTCGCGTATTCCGGTCGACTTGATCCGCGACGGCAAGCGCCAGACGGTGACCGTCACCGTCGGGACCCGTCCGCCCGAGGAGGAGCTTGCGCAGCAGCAGTTCGATCCCGAGGACAATAACAGCGGGCCGCAGGACGGCGAGACGATGGGCGCCGCGTCGCTCGGCATCGCGCTCACGCCGCTGACTCCGCAGATCGCGCGCTCGATCGGTGCCGATGCCAATGCGCGGGGCGTGGTGGTGCTCGGTGTCGATGCGAGCAGCGACGCCGCCGGCAAGGGCCTTGCCCGCGGCGACCTGATCACCACGGTCAACCGCACGCCGGTCACCACCGCGGCGGACGTCGCGCGCATCGTCGGCCAGGCCAAGAGCGGCGGCGCCAAGCAGGTTCTGCTGTTCGTCCAGCGCCGCGGGCTCGGCCGCTATGTGTCGGTGCAGATTCCCGGCTGATCGAACGCCTTCAATGGCTGACTATTGCCCGTTTCTCCCCTAGAACCGGTCTTCTGAAAAGGAGTTCGGCATGGCGGGAGAGACGGGCATTTTCATAGGCGCGGCCGGCGAGGCCCGCCAGGAGCTGATACTCCGCCGCGCCAATCGCCACGGGCTGATCGCCGGCGCGACCGGCACCGGCAAGACCGTGACGCTGCAGGGTCTGGCCGAGGGTTTCTCGAATGCCGGCGTCCCGGTGTTCGTCTCCGACGTGAAGGGCGATCTTTCCGGGCTGGGCATGGCCGGATCGCCGACCTCCAAGATGCACGAGATCTTCGCCAAGCGCGCGCAGGAGATCGGCGACGCCGAATGGCGCTATGGCGAACTGCCGGTGCAGCTCTGGGACCTGTTCGGCGAGCAGGGCCATCCGATCCGCGCGACGATCTCCGAGATGGGGCCGCTGCTGCTCGCGCGGCTGCTCGATCTCAACGAGACGCAGGAAGGCGTGCTCAACGTCGCCTTCCACGTCGCCGACGAGGAAGGGCTGCTGCTGCTCGACCTTGACGATCTGCAATCGATGCTCGCGCATTGCGCCGAGCGGGCGGGCGAGCTCTCGACCAAGTTCGGCAACATCACCAAGGCGAGCGTCGGCACGATCCAGCGCCAGTTGCTCCAGCTGCGGACGCAGGGCGCCGAACATTTCTTCGGCGAGCCGGCGCTCGACATCGGCGAGTTCATCCGCACCGACGATCGTGGAAGGGGCGTGGTCAACATCCTCGCCGCGGACAAATTGATGGCGAGCCCGCGGCTCTATGGCAGCTTCCTGCTGTGGATGCTGTCCGAGCTGTTCGAAACACTTCCCGAAGTCGGCGATCCCGACAAGCCCAAGCTCGTCTTCTTCTTCGACGAGGCGCATCTGCTGTTCGACGATGCGCCCAAGGCGCTGCTCGACAAGATCGAGCAGGTCGTGCGGCTGATCCGATCGAAGGGCGTCGGCGTCTATTTCGTCACGCAGAACCCGATCGACATTCCCGAGGACGTGGCGGGACAGCTCGGCAACCGGGTGCAGCATGCATTGCGGGCGTTCACGCCCAAGGACGCCAAGGCAGTGAAATCCGCTGCGGAAACCTTCCGCGCCAATCCCGATGTCGATGTCGCGACGGTGATCACCGAGCTTAAGGTCGGCGAGGCGCTGGTCTCGGTGCTGCAGGAGGATGGTTCGCCCTCCCCGGTGCAGCGCACCTTGATCCGCGCGCCGGGGACTCGCGTAGGGCCGCTGGTGCCGGCCGAGCGCGCGGTGCTGATCACCACCGACGCGGTGGGCGATAAATACGACACGCTGATCGATCGCGAATCCGCCGAGGAGATCCTTGCGGCAAAGGCCAATGAGGCCGTCGCCGCCGCCGCCGAGGCGCAGGCCGAGAGTGAGGCCGACAAGGCCGCCGCCGCGCAGGCGAAGGAGGACGCGCGGCTGGCCAAGGAGGCTGAGCGCACTCGCCTCGCCACCGAACGCGCGCAGGCGACCGCGACATCGCCCTGGGCCAAGATGGCGACTTCCGCCGCACGCTCGGCTTCGTCCTCGCTCGGCCGCCAGGTCGCGAACGAGATCGGCCGCGAGATCTTCGGCGGCAGCAAGCGGCGCTCGTCCGGCGGCGGGCTCGGCGCGCAACTGATCCGCGGGGTTCTGGGCGGGCTGTTCAGAGGCTGACAAGCGCGGCATAGTATCTCCCGATACCTTGGGGAGATAAGGACTTGGCGACCGACGCCGCGGCCCGTGCGCCGCTAGAACTCACGCTTCGCGGCGTTTTGCTGGGGGGCGCGATCACGCTGCTGTTCACTGCGGCGAACGTCTATGCGGGCCTCAAGGTCGGGCTGACCTTCGCGACCTCGATCCCCGCCGCGGTGGTCTCGATGGCGATCCTGCGCTTCTTCCGCGGCGCCACGATCCTCGAGAACAACATCGTCCAGACCATCGCGAGCGCGGCGGGCACCCTTGCCGCCATCGTCTTCGTGCTGCCGGGGTTGATCATGGTCGGCTGGTGGTCGGGCTTCCCCTATTGGACCACGGTGGCGGTGTGCATCACCGGCGGGGTGCTCGGCGTGATGTTCTCGGTGCCGCTCAGGCGCGCGCTGGTGACGGGATCGGACCTTCCCTATCCCGAGGGCGTCGCCGCAGCCGAAGTGCTCAAGGTCGGGTCGAACAGCCGCGCCGGCGATGTCGAGAACGCCAGGGGACTGCGCGTGCTGATGCTCGGCTCGCTCTTTTCGGGTGGCTTCGCATTGCTCGCCAAGATGAAGCTGGTCGCCGAGGAAGCCGGCAAGAATTTCGCGATCGGCGGCACCGCTTCCGGTTTCTCGACGAGCTGGTCGATGCTGCTGATCGGCGTGGGGCATCTCGTCGGCATTTCGGTGGGCGCGGCGATGTTCTTCGGGATGTTGATCTCGTGGACCGTGCTCGTGCCGTATTTCGCATCGGGCGGTGACTTCTCCGCCGGCATCGACGCGCTGGTCGGCGGCACGTTCCGCGGCCAGGTGCGCTTCATCGGCGCCGGCACGATCGGCGTGGCGGCGATCTGGTCGCTGCTCAAGATCATCGGTCCGATCATCGCGGGGCTCCGTTCGGCGCTGGCGGCATCACGCGCGCGCACTGCGGGCGAGACGCTCGATTTGACCGAGCGCGACTTGCCGATCGGCGTAGTTGCGCTGGTCTCGCTGCTGATCCTCGCGCCGATCGCCTGGCTGCTCTGGGACTTTTCCACCGGCGGACCGGTGCACGATTATCCGGTCGCGGTGATCGGCGGCTCGCTGGTCTATGTGCTGATCGTCGGCGTGCTGATCGCAGCGATCTGCGGCTATATGGCGGGCCTGATCGGTGCGTCGAACTCGCCGGTCTCCGGCGTCGGCATCCTCGCGGTGCTCGGCGCGTCGCTGCTGCTCGTGCTGATCTTCGGGCACGAAGCCGATCCGACGCGGACCAACGCACTGATCGCCTATGCGCTGTTCACCACGGCGATCGTCTTTTCGATCGCGACGATCTCGAACGACAATCTCCAGGATCTCAAGACCGGCCAGCTGGTCGGCGCGACGCCGTGGAAGCAGCAGGTCGCGCTGGTGATGGGCGTGGTGTTCGGCAGCCTCGCGATTCCGCTGGTGCTCGATCTGCTCAAAAGCACCCTCGGCTTCGTCGGCATGCCCGGTGCCGGCCCCAACGCGCTCTCCGCGCCGCAAGCCGCATTGATTTCGTCGATCGCCAAGGGCGTGCTGGGCGGCGATATCGACTGGGGACTGATCGGGATCGGCGCGGCGATCGGCGTTGGCGTGATCCTCATAGACGAGACGCTCGGCCGCGCCGGCAAGATGCGCCTGCCGCCGCTCGCCGTGGGTATGGGCATCTATCTGCCGATGGCGCTCACCTTGCTGATCCCGGTCGGCGCGCTGATCGGCAATTTCTACGACCGCTGGGCCAAGCGCAGTGCCAATCCGGACTTCGCAGAGCGGATGGGCGTGCTGGCGGCGACGGGGCTGATCGTCGGCGAGAGCCTGTTCGGCGTCGCGTTCGCGGGCATCCTGGCCTGGGCGAATCGCACTTCGCCGATCCCGCCCAACGACGCGCCTCTCGCGCTGATGGGCGAGAGCTTCGAGAGGGTGGCATTGTGGCTGGCGCCGCTCTTGTTCTTCGGGCTGATCGCAATCGCCTATGCGATCACGCGGCGAATGGTGGCCAGCGTGCCGCCGAGCAACATGCCCGAGGGCGAAGCCGACATCGCGACCTACCGGTGACTTGAATCCTCCCTCGCTTCGGCGGGGGAGGATTCAGAAAGTCAGTCCATCTGCTCCAGCAGCGACTTGATCGGCACGAACGCGAACGCCACCGAGCTGTCGGCCACCCCATAAGGGATGAACAGCTTGCTGCCGTGCCGGATCGCGCCGCAGGTGTAGACGACGTTGGGGACATAGCCCTCGCGGTCCTGATCCGCCGCCGCCAGCAGCGGCTCCTTCGAGCGCGCAAGCACTTTCGACGGATCGTTCTTGTCGAGCAACGCCGCGCCGATCGAATATTTGCGCATCGCGCCGACGCCGTGGGTGAGCACCAGCCAGCCCTCGTCCACTTCGATCGGCGGGCCGCAATTGCCCATCTGGACGAGCTCCCACGGATATTGCGGCTTGATCAGCAGCTCGCCGCCTTCCCAATGGGTGATGTCGTCCGAGGTGTGGAGGAAGATGTTCTCGCCGTCCTGCCGGCCGAGCATCATGTACTTGCCATCGATCTTGCGCGGGAACAGCGCCATGCCCTTGTTGCGCGAGGCGCCGCCGCTCATCGGCACGAGATCGATCGCGCGCCAGTCGCGCGTGCGCATCAGCTCCGACTGGATCACCGAGCCGTTATAGGCGGTGTAGGTGCCGATCCATTCCTCGCTGCCGTCGTCATGCGTGAAGTGGCAGATGCGCAGATCCTCGAGTCCGTTGGACTGCGCCTTGGTGATCGGGAAGATGACGGTGCCCGACAGAGTCGAATCGCGGTGGCGATACACCGTCACCGGCCCCTCGGGTATTTTTGCCTCTTCCTCTTCGCGCGCATCGGCGGCGGTGGCGAAGGGGGGTTCGGGGGCGAGAGTCAGTTCGTTCTTGTCGGTGATGATGCCTTCGCGGAACGATACCGACGAAATGTGCCCCTCGCCCACCGCGCGCAGCGACATGAGGATGCGGAGCGAACCCTTGGGCATGCCCGACTGATCGTAATGCGGCACCGCGCTGGGGTTCATCAGCGCGGCGGCGGCATAGCTGTATTCGTGGCAGAAATAGGCGCCGAGCAGCTGGCGCTTCTCGTCGCCGATGTCGCCGCCGTCGAGCTTGAGCATCTCCTCGATCTCGTCATAGCGGGTCATGAACACGCGGCGCGTTTGCCAGTGGCGTGCCTCGAAATCCTTGAGCACGATCTCGAGCTGCGCGCTGGCCTCACCCGGCGACATCGCCAGCACTTTCTGGACGATGCGCTCGGAGCGGCTCGGGCCCGAGCCGTTTTGTGCCCAGGCGATGTGAAAGGGGCGAACCACAACGCGCGACGGATCTGCCCGCAGCCGCAGCGTGTGATTGAACAATTCCTGCATCAACCCCCCGTACCGTCCGAAAGCCGGCGCGCAGGGTTACGCGACAGCGGTGCGCGGGGTGCTTGCCACGTTTTCGGAGGGCTTTGAAAGGGCGGAAATGGCGCAATTCGCCAATTGGAGCGCCAGAATCGACTCGGCGCCCTGATTCCGGTTCAAACCGGTTGGCATCAGCCCGTCGAAGCAACCGCCGTCCGCGGCAGTCGCAAGCGGCAATTCAAGGTCGTTCGCGCCGAGATACCAGCGATAGGCCCGCATCGCCTCCTCGTGCCAGCTTCTGTCGCCGGTCACCTGATGCGCCGCGACGCAGGCATCGATAGTGGCCTGCGCCTCCAGCGGCTGCTGATCGAAAGGCAAGGGGTCCGAATAGGAGCGCCCGAAGCTTTCGGTCCCCACCGCACGGAAACGTCCCTCCGGCGAGGTCTGGCGTCCTACGATCCATGCGAGCGTTTCGAGCCCGACCGCGATGAAGTCCGGACGGTGCAGCACTTCGCCCGCGCGCAGCAGCGCCTCGGGAAGCCGGGCATTGTCGTAAGCGAGAACGATCTCGAACCACTGCCATTCGGGGCGCCGCGCCTCGTCCAGCAGCGTGATCAGCTCCTCGCCGTACCGCGTGAGGATCGTCCGCGAGAGCGCGTGGCCCGGATGCGCCTCGATCATCGCGGCGGCGCCCAGCATCGCGAAGGCATGGCTGCGTGGCGCTTCGAGCTCGAGCGCGATCGATGCGGTGGTGTCGAACAGCACCGAGGCCCAGTCGCGATGCTTCTGCGCCCGCGCGTCCCGCGCGGTGACGCCGAGCGCCCAGATCGCGCGACCGTTCGAATCCTCCGACCCCACGTCCTCGCACCAGGTGCGATCGAAATTCATGAAGTTGCGGAAGCGGCGCTGATCGGGGTTCCAGGCATATTGGACGAACGACGCATAAACGCTCGTCCAATTGTCACGCACGGCCTCGTCGATCCCGTCGATCTTCGACATCAGGATCAGCGCGCGGGCATTGTCGTCGATGCAATAGCCGTGGCGGCGATCGGGCACCGAATAGATCGAATGCTGCAGTATGCCGGTCGAATCACTCATCCGCTCGACCGCGGCGAGATTGGGCTGGAGCGTGGCGAGCTCGGCGGTCGACTTGGCGAAGCGGTGCGGCTGGGCGGCGACGATCGCAGCCAACTCGATCATCGCATTCTCGGCGAGACGCGGCCAGATCATCGTGCGGCCCCGGGCATAAGCGCGCTGCGCCAGCGCCAGCCGTTCTCCCTCGTCGGTCAGCAACCGGTCGATCTCGCGCGCGAAGCCGGCGCTGTCGCCGAAATTGACGAGCACGCCATGATTGTCGGCAAGGATCTCGGTGGCGTGAACATACGGCGTCGAGATCACCGGCTTGCCTACGCCGATGGCGTAGGAAAGCGTACCCGAAGTGATCTGCGCCGGATTGTTGTACGGCGTGACGTAGAGATCGGCTGCCTGGAGATAGTCGATCAGCTCGTCATGTTCGACGAAAGCATCGATGAACTGGACATGCGCGGCGACGCCTTTTTCCTCGGCTAGCGCCTTGAGCCGATCGCGATATGCCTCGCCTTCGTGCGCGACGAGATTGGGATGCGTCGCGCCGAGCACCACGTACAGCGCGCGCGGGTGATTGGAGACGACCTGCGGCAGCGCCGCGATCATCGTTTCGATACCCTTGTTGGGCGCGAGCAGGCCGAAGGTCAGCACCACCTCGCGGCCTTCCCAGCCGAACCGGGCCTTCATGCTGTCCGGATCGGCAAAGGCGCGATCGGGCACGCCGTGCGGGATCATCACGATGCTCTTGTCGTCGGCACCGTGGACGCGCTTGAGAATATCGCGCCCCTTCTCCGCCATGACGATGATCCGCGACGAGCGGCGGAGCAGGGCCTCCATCACCCGGCGCTCGTCGGCGCTGGGCCGTTCGAGCACGGTGTGGAGCGTGGTGATGACGGGGATCGAGAGCCGGTCGGTCAGCGCGATCAGGAAGTCGCCCGCCGGGCCGCCATAGATGCCGTATTCGTGCTGGATCCACAGCGCCTGCGCGCCGCTCGCCTCGATCGCGCGGGCGGCATCGAGATAGGCGGCGCGATCATGCTGCGGGATCGCGCGCGTAACCGCATCGGGATAATCGTAACGGCCGGGATGATCGTCCATCGCATAGACGTCGACCTGAAGATCGGGATAGCGCTGCTTGAGCGCGTTGAAAGTGTCCGTCGTATAGGTCGCGATGCCGCATTTGCGCGGCAGGAAATTACCGATGAGCGCTAGATGGTCGATACCCGGTGCGAGCATGAACGGCGCCATTCCCTTTCCTTCGCTACTGCAACAATCGGGCTGTCCAAAGCCCGTTCCCGCCTCCCAACTCTTGCAAAGCAATATGGTTTCATTCTTGTTGCATTGCAACATCAATGAATCCGACGAATCGTGTCGTAAATCTGAGGTTCAGCCTCGGCCGCGATATCCGGGTACGTCCTGCGGCGGAATCCAGACACCGGCGGGAGCCTCTCCCGACTGCCAGAAGACGTCGATCGGGATGCCGCCGCGCGGATACCAATAGCCGCCGATCCGCAGCCATTCGGGCTTCATCTCGGCGAACAGCCGTTCGCCGATGCCGACGGTGCAATCCTCGTGGAAGGCGCCGTGATTGCGGAAGGATCCCAGGAACAGCTTGAGCGACTTGGATTCGACGATCGTCGCGCCGGGCACATAGTCGATCACGAGGTGCGCGAAATCGGGCTGGCCGGTGATCGGGCAGAGCGACGTGAATTCGGGCGCGGCGAAGCGGATCATATACCGGCTGCCGGGGCGCGGATTGGGGACATAATCGAGCTCGGCCGCTTCGGGCGAGGCGGGGAGCGCGGAGGTCTTGCCGAGATGTTTAGCGTCCATCGCGGGCATGTAGGCGTTTGCGGAGCGCTTTGCATCCTTCTAGGACCACAGCGATGGACGCACTCGTAACGACAGAGTGGCTGGCAGGCGCACTGGGCTCTGAAGGCCTCGTGATCCTCGACGCCACCTACACCTCGACGCTGCCGGGATCGGCGAAGCAGGACCCCGAAGCCGAATATGCCGCCGCGCACATTCCCGGCGCGCTGCTGCTCGACCTCGACACGTTGGTGGACGTGGACGACCCATTGCCGTCGATGCTGCCGCCGCGCGATCTGTTCGAGGCGCGGATGGCGGCACTGGGCATCACCGCGGAGAGCCGGGTGGTGCTCTACGACAACAGCCCGCACCATACTTCGTGCCGCGCCTGGTGGGTACTCGGCCGGTTCGGAGTCGAGGCCTCGTTGCTCGACGGCGGCATCGCGAAGTGGAAGGCGGAAGGCCGGCCGCTCGAACAAGATGCCCCGAGCCCCATTCGCAGCCGGTTCGAGGCCGGCGCGCCGCGGACGCAGGTGCGCAGCCTCGTCGAAATGCAGGCGACCGACGAGCAGATCGTCGATGCGCGCTCGGCGGCACGCTTCACCGGCGACGAGCCCGATCCGCGCAAGGAATGCGCCCCCGGCCATATCCCCGGGTCGAAGAACATCCCACAGGGCCGCTTTTTCGAGGCGGACGGCACCTGGAAATCGCCCGCGAAGCTCCGCGACCTCTTCGAGGAGGCGGGCCTCGATATTGGCAAGCCGCTGGTGGCGACGTGCGGATCGGGGATCACCGCGTCGGTGATCGCCTTCGCCGCGCACCTGCTGGGCCGCGATGTACCGGTCTATGACGGCAGCTGGTCCGAATGGGGCGCATCGCCCACGACCGCAAAAGCGCTGGGGCCGGCATGAGCGGCGAGAAGGATGCGACCAAAGTGGTCCAGGCCGGCCGGCGGCCCGAATGGACGCAGGGCATCGTCAATCCGCCGTTGTGGCGCGCCTCGACGATCCTCTACGATTCGGTCGCCGATCTCCGCGCGCGTGGCGCCGCCGACACCCACCACAAACTCTTTTACGGCCGGCGCGGGACGCCGACCCAATGGTCGCTCGCCGAGGCGCTGACCGAACTCGAGCCCGGCGCCGAGGCGACTTTACTCTACCCTTCCGGCGTGGCGGCAGTGGCCGCGGCCTTGCTCGCAGTGCTCTCGCCCGGCGACGAATTGCTGCTGGTGGACAGCGCCTATGATCCGACGCGCAATCTCGCGAACGGACTGCTCGAGCGTTTCGGCATCACCACCACCTTCTACGATCCGCTGATCGGCGCGGGCATCGCCGATCTCTGCACCGATCGCACCAAGGCGATCTTCATGGAGAGCCCTGGCAGCCTGACCTTCGAGGTGCAGGACATTCCCGCGATCGTGGGCGTCGCGAAGGAACGCGGTATCGCCACCCTGCTCGACAATACCTGGGCGACGCCGCTGCTGCTGCCCGCAATCCCGCTGGGCGTGGATTATTCGATCCTCGCCTGCACCAAGTACGTCGTCGGCCATTCGGACGTGATGCTCGGATCGGTGACCGCCGCCGAGGGCCAATATGAGCGGCTCCGCGCCGTGACCTACCAGCTCGGCCAGACCGCGAGCCCCGACGACGCCTGGCTCGGCGCGCGCGGTCTCAGGACGATGGCGGTGCGGCTCGACCAGCACGGCCGCTCGGCACTGAAGATCGCCAAGTGGCTCGAGACCCGGCCCGAAGTCGCACGCGTTCTCCACCCGGCGCTGCCCGGATGCCCGGGGCACGAAGCGTTCGTCCGCGACTTTCGGGGTGCATCGGGACTATTCTCGTTCGTGCTGAACGGAGGCACCGACAAGGCGCGCTCGGCGCTGATCGACGGGCTCAGGCATTTCGGGATCGGCTATAGCTGGGGCGGATTCGAGAGCCTCGCCATCCCGGTCGATCCGCAGCGCTATCGCAGCGCGACGAAGTGGGAAGCCGAAGGTCCAATGGTCCGCCTCCAGATCGGACTCGAAGATGCCGACGATCTGATCGCCGATCTCGAAGCGGGGCTGACCCGCTTCGCCGAGGTTTGCGGCTGATGGAGCGGCTCGGGGCCTGGCTGGCGGGACATAATCTGCCGGGCACCGCCGAGCTTTCGGAAGCCGCCATCGCCGGCGGGCTGACTACGATCGCGATGATCCTCGGCTGGCTCGCCGGACGGCATATCGGCTCGCGGATCGCCGCGGCCTGGGCAGAGCGCATCAACGGCAACGCCGCGACCTTCCACCTGCGCGCCTGCGCGATCGTGCGCTGGAGCTCGGCGGCGATCCTGCTCGGGCTGATCGCCGTGAGCTGGCCGTGGATGCCGCTGGGCGCGCTGGTCGTCGGGCTGGTCCAGGCCTTTTCGGTGGCGATGCTGGTGGTCGCCGTGCTGCGCGGCCTCAATCTGCCGCGCTGGGCGGCCTGGACACTGGCGGCGCTCGCCTTCGTCGCGGTGCTCAGCCATGCGATCGGCGGCTTCTCGGTGGTCGAGGTCACGCTCGATCGCGTCGGCATCCAGATCGGTCAGCGGCGCTTCTCTCTGCTCTCGGCGCTCACCATCGGCGTCACCATCCTGCTGTTGTTCGCCGGCGTGCGGCTCGCGAACAAATTGCTGAGCCATTCGATCGGCGGCGCGCGCGGCTTCGACCCGACGCAGAAGCTGCTCGTCCAGAAGCTGGCGGGCATCGCCGTGGTGGTGCTCGCCTTCTTCATCGGCGTCGACTTGCTCGAAGTGGATCTGACCGCTTTCACGGTCTTCTCGGGCGCGTTCGGGCTCGCGATCGGCTTCGGAATGCAGAAGACGATCGGCAATCTGATCGCGGGAATCATCCTGCTGATGGACCGCTCGATCAAGCCGGGCGACGTGATCGTGGTGGGCGACAGCTTCGGCTGGGTGAACAAGATCGGCGTGCGCGCGGTCTCGGTGGTCACCCGGGACGGCAAGGAGCATCTGATTCCGAACGAGAATCTGATGACGCAGGAGGTCGAGAACTGGTCGTACACCGATCGCAACGTCCGCGTCCGAATCCCGGTGACCGTCGCTTATGATTGCGATCTCAAGCTCGCGCAGGAACTGATGCTGCGCGCCGCCGCCGAGAGCCCGCGCGTGCTCGACAATCCGAAATCGAACGTGTGGCTGATGGCGTTCGGCCAGACCGGTGCCGAGCACGAGATCCTCGTCTGGATCAGCGATCCCGAAAGCGGCGTGGGCAATGTGAAGAGCGACGTGCTCAACCGGCTGTGGCTGCTGTTCAAGGACAACGGCATCCAGATCCCCTATCCGATCCGCGACGTGCGTGTGACACAGTGGCCGGGATCGCCGGAAGCCTGAGCGGCACGAGCCTTCAATCCTCCCCCGCCAGGGGGAGGTGTCAGCGAAGCTGACGGAGGGGGAGGAAGCATGGAGCGTAGTGAGTCCGCCCCCCCCCCCCCCCCCCCCCCCCCCCCCCCCCCCCCCCCCCCCGGGGGGGGGGGGGGGGGGGGGGGGGGGGGGGGGGGGGGGGGAGGAAGCATGGAGCGTAGTGAGTCCGCCCCCTCCGTCGCCTTCGGCGCCACCTCCCCCGCCAGGGGGAGGATAAGTGCATGTCCCCCTCCCGCTGGCCGAACTCTGTCCCTATCTTGGCGCCCGTGAGTTCCCAGCCGATTACCGCCCGCATCGCCGACGGCGTCGCCTCGATTCGTCCCGCGGAATGGGATGCCTGCGCCGGCACCGCCAATCCGTTCGTAGGCCACGCGTTTCTCTCGCTGCTCGAACGCTCGGGATCGGCGACCGCGCGTGCCGGTTGGCAGCCTTTGCCGATCGTGATCGACGGCGCTGGCGGCTGCGCCGCGGGTATCGCGCCGGCCTATGTGAAGGCGCACAGCCAGGGCGAATATGTCTTCGATCACGGCTGGGCCGATGCGTGGGAGCGCGCCGGGGGCAACTATTATCCCAAGCTCCAGGTGGCGGTGCCGTTCACGCCGGTGCCCGGACCCCGTTTGTTGCTGCGCGAGCCGGCACTCGCCCCTTCGCTGATCGCGGCGATCGAGGCGGTGACCGATCAGAACGGGCTGTCCTCGGCGCACGTGACCTTTGTCGAGACGGCGCAATTGCACTGGTTCGAGACCGCCGGATGGCTGGTGCGCGCGGGCACGCAGTTCCACTGGCAGAATCACGATTATGCGCGCTTCGACGATTTCCTCGCCGCGCTTTCCAGCCGCAAGCGCAAGGCGATCCGCAAGGAGCGCGCGGCGGCACTCGAGGGGCTGACCGTCCGCCATCTGACCGGCACCGAAATTACCGAGGCGCATTGGGACGCGTTCTGGGAATTCTATCAGGACACCGGCTCGCGCAAATGGGGTCGGCCCTATCTGACTCGCGAATTCTTCTCGCTGCTCGGCGAGGAGATGGCGGACAAGGTGCTGCTGATCTTCGCCGAACGCGACGGCGTACCGATTGCGGGGGCGCTCAACCTGATCGGCGAGGACGCGCTGTACGGGCGCTATTGGGGCGCTACCGAGGAAGTCCCGTTCCTCCATTTCGAGCTCTGTTATTATCAGGCGATCGACGCCGCGATCTCGCGCGGGCTGGCCCGCGTCGAGGCGGGCGCGCAGGGCGAGCACAAGCTCGCGCGCGGCTATGCCCCGGTGACGACGTGGTCGGCGCACTACATCCCCGATCTGGGCTTCCGCCGCGCAGTGGCGGATTTCCTTCAGCGCGAGCGCGAGGCGATCGAGCGCGAGCAGGAATGGCTGGGCGAGATGACGCCGTTCCGGCGGGGCGGTTGACAGACCTCGCCTCCCTGCAAGGGAGGGGAATTTGTTATTCCACCGGCGAAGGCGACGCCTCGGGCTCGGGCAGGTTGCTGGTGAATTGGCGGCCATCGTTGAGGATGATCTCGCGTTCCCATTTGGGGAGCGGCAGCTCGCCCGGGCGGATGATCGGCGCGGGGACGCTGTGATCCACGCGATAGAGCCCGCTATGGCTGTGATCGTCGATATAGAGGGGCACCAGCCCCTGCAGGAAGCGCTGGTCGAATTGCGGCGGGCGGATCATCCAGACATAATCGAACGCGTCGCGCGGGAAGCGGGTCAGCGCCCAGGCCACCGGGCGCCACCATTCGCGCGGGCACTGGACGTCGGTGACGATCTGCGAGGGATCGTGCGCGAAGCGCTTGGCATCGGTGTAGCGTACCGTCAGCAGCTGCGCGCCGGGCATCGACCATTGATCGTTGGTGTAGGCAAGCTTGCGTTCGAGCGCGAGCGCGGGAACGTGCTGGAGGCGCGTCATCTTCCATTCGTTGTAACAGGTCTCGCCGACGAAGCTGACCAGCCGCGCGCCTTCGGGCAGATGCTCGAGCGCCTTCAGCTCGCGATCATAGGATTTGTCGTAGAGGAAGAAGCTCCACGTCGTCGCGGCGATGCGCGCAGTGAAGAACGCCATGCCGATCGCCGCCACCACCGCCGCGCCGCGCATCGACAGACCCGGCTTGGGGCGGATCGCGATGATCCCGATCGCCATCAGGAACGGCACCAGCCGCATATCGGCATAGGCTGATCCGAACACGATCCGCGGCAGCAGAACATAGACCGCCGCGAGGAACAGGAAGGACAGGCTCAAATTGCGCGAATATTGGAGATTGGGGTCGCGGATCGCCTTGAACAGCAGCAGGAACAGCACGCCGACCGAGGCGATGTCGAACAGCTGCCAGCGGTCGCGGAAGACCTGGACGATCCACATCATCTTGGCGCGCCAGTTGAACCAGTCTGCGGTCTGGCCGGTGACATGGCCGCCGCTGCGCCACATCAGCATCAGCAAGGCGGGCGGCGCCAGCACGAGGCACTGGATACCGGCCTTGAACCAGGGAAGCAGCCATTCGCGGACGAAGCCCTGCCCGCGATTCGCGTCGTGGTGGCGGACCAGTTCGGCCGAGAAAGCGAGTACGCCGAGCACGCCCCATCCGAACGTGTGCGTGATCCAGATCAGCACGGAGATCGGCAGGAATATGAGGCTGCGGAACTGGAACTTGCCGAGCCGCGCGAGCCGCAGCCACCAGCCGAAACCGAGCATCGCCATCCCCATCGACAGCGCGAAATTGACGAAGCCGAAATGGAAGGGGAAGGCATAAGCCAGCGGCAGCGCGAACAAGGCCGTGGCGGGGATGCGGCCATGCACTTCGCGCGCGATCATCAGCAGCCCGGCGACGGTCATCGCGGGGATGGTGATGACGATCAATTTGACCGCGAGTTCGAGCCCGAAGACCTTGGACAAAGGGATGACGAGCAGGTCGACCCCGAGATTGCCCATCAGGCTCCAGTTGAAATTATACCAGTCGTGCAGATGCGGATATTGCGCATAATCGAGCTGGACGCGGTAGCGCCCCATATGCCCCGGCAGATCGACGAGCGGCGGAATGTCGGGCCACAGCAAAGGCACGATCGCCATGAACGTGGCGAGCGCCACGAACCATCGTGTCTGCCACCAATGCAACCTGTCGCCCCGATCCATCGCGCCGCTTTAGTGCGTAGCGCGAGCCTCAGACAAGCGGTGGTTGTCGATCCGGTACAGGATATCGGTACGATTGCGCCACAGCGGCTGCATTCCGGTCGTCAGGCCTGGGTCGAACGGCGGCGGGTTGATCAGCCAGACATAGTCGAAACGATTGCGCGGCAGGCCGGCCAGGGCGGCGTTCATGGTCATGAAATCGGTCTGGAAGGGGCAAGGCTCGAGCAACACCAGCTGCGAGGGGTCGGTGGCATATTTGCCGAGTCCCGGAGCGATCACGGTGATCGGCGTGCTGCCGGCTAGGCGCCACTGATCGTTGGAAAAGGCGGCGCGCCGCGCGAGTGCCAGCCCCGACAAATGGGACTCGCGCCGGTGCGCCCAGGGATCGATGCAATTGGAGCCCACGAACGTCACCAGCCGGGCGCCGCGCGGGATGTGGTCGAGCGCCTCCAGATGCCGGTTCCATTCGCGATCAACCATCCAGAAGCCGACGGTAGTACCCGCCGTACGCACGACGAAGAAGGCGAGCCCGATCATCGCCAGCGTCGCCCGCTCGCGCGCCGGAAAAGCCTCACCGGGCCGGAACGTCAGCAAGGCGAGGATCACCATGAACGGCGCGATCCGCATATCGGCGAAGGCCGAGCCGAAAAGGATGAAGGGCAATAATGCAAAGGCGGCGAGCAGCAGCAGCGACGCGGCGGCAAGGCTCGGCGCGCGCTCGATCCGTCGGTCACGCAGCGCGCGGAAGAGCATGATCGCGATCAGCCCGACCGCGGCTATATCGAATGCCGCCCAGCGATCGCGCAGCGCCATCGCGAGGAAGCCGAGCTTGAGCCTGACCTCGAAGAAGCGGCCCGTGGCGCCGACGCCCTCGTTCGATCGCCAGACGAACAGCAGCGCCATCGGCAACGCCAGCGGCAGGCAGGCGAAGCCCGCCGCGACGGGCGTGATGAGCCAGCCGCGCCCCTGCTGGCGCGCACGCGCCAGTTCGGCGCCGTAGGCCATGATGCCGAGCACGCCCCACCCGACGACATGCGCGAGCCAGATCAGCACCGACAGCGGCACGAACAGCACGGCACGGAGCCCGATTCGGTGCAATCGGCCGAGCCGCAGCCACAAGGCGAAGGCGTTGAGCGCCAGCGCCATCGACAGCGCGTGGTTCACGAAGCCGAACAGGAACGAATAATTGTAAACGAAAGGCAGCGCGAACAATGCCCAGGGCTGAACCCGTCCATGCGCCTCGCGCGAGATCCACAATATGCCGCTGGCGGTGAGACCGGCGGTGGCGAGGATGACGAGCTTGACGGCGATCTCGAGCCCCAACAGCGGAGCGAGGCCCGCGACCAGCAGATCGACACCGAGATTGCCGGCGATGCGCCAATGGAACTGGTACCATTGCGAGAGCACCGCGGCGTCGGTGCCGAGCATCACGCGGTAGCGCGCGATATGGCCGGGAAGATCGGTGAGCGGAGGGACGGCCGGGAGCAGCAGTGGGACGATCGACAGCAAAACCGCCGCCAGCACGAAGGTTCGGGTTTCCCACCAAGCGTTCTGGGTACGGTTCAAGGGCGGGGCTCCAGCGGATTGGAAACGACGGCGAACAGCGCCGGGGCCTCGCCCGGCGGCGAAATCGGCCGCAGCCAGGCCGGCGGCGTGCCGCTGCGTAGCGCGCCGCTCAGTCGGGCGGCATTGCCCGTCCGCGCACCGAGTTCGTCGAAGTCGCCGGGACAGAGCGCGACATAGTCTACCCCCCATTCCCGCGCGATCGGCCGCGCATTCTCGATCGAGCCGAGGAAGAAGCGGTACATCGCCGTGTTGCCGGCACCGTTGCGATGATAGGGCGCGGCGACCACGCGGTGCGGTGTCGCGGAGACGGCCCAGGCGCCGGTATCGATCGACGCCATCAAGGTCCCGGGCGGCAGCGCGGCGAGGCGCGCGAAAGCAGCGGGGCGAGTACAGTCCGGGCTTGCCTGGCCAATGGCGGTCAAGGGAGCGAGCATGTTTCCGGCGATCGGATAGAGCAGCCCGGCGGAGGCGAGCCAGGCCGGAAGCAAGGCGACCAGGCCTTTCGTGCGCGCCCCGGCAATGAGCGCCGCGAGCGCGGGCGCGGCGAGCAGCGCGCCGGCATAAGCCCCGCGAAGCTGGACCGCAGTCAGCGCCAGCGCCGTGGACTGCAACGCGAGGAGCATCAGCCAGCGACCGTCGCGCGAGCAGCGCCACGCCCAGATGCCCGCGCCGATCCCTGCGAGCATGAGCCCGGCATAGCCGATTGCTTGCGAGGCCGGTGCGCCCAATAGCGGCTGCGCCTCGGCGACATTGGCGAGCCAGAGCTGCGCGAGCAGCGGATCGACTTCGCCATAGGGCCGCAGGCAGCCGGGCGCGATCGCCAGCGCACCGGCGATGGCGGCCACGGTGCCGATGAGCGCGGCAATCGATCGCGCGCCCGTTTCTCTCGAGGCGAACCCGAACACGGCCAGTGCCATCGGTACCAGCGCGCCGAATTGCGCAACGCGCCAGAGTTGGCCAGTGAAGCCGTCGCAGCCGGGCCAATTCCAGCCGCTGGTGCGCAACAGGGCGGATGCAGCGGCGAGCGACAGGACCAATGCCGCGGCATAGCCGGCGAGACGTGCCTGACCTTCATGCGCCCCGAAGATCCACCGAACGACGATGGCGCCACAGCCGATCGCGAGCAGAGGCGCGGTTTCCACCCCGATGACGAGCGAGGCCGCGGTGGCGATTCCCGCGGCGGCACCCGCGGCGAGCGAGCCGCCTCCGACCGCCGCCCGCACCACCGCCAGCAGAAGCACCATCTGCAGCCCGTGATGGTCGATCCGGCCCGGCATGAACAAGGTCGTCGCCGGATAGGCGAGCGCCACCAGCACCGCAGCCAGGGGGCCCTGGGCACCCAGAATGCGCGCAATGCGGGCGACGAGCGCCAACGCGGCGGCGAAGAGCAGCATCGGCCACGCGATGACGGCGACCAGTTCGGCGGCATGCGCGCCCAGCAGCGGCGAGAACAGCGCGATCAGCGCGCCAGGCACGAGATCGGGCAGCCGCGACCAATGCATTTCGAGACCCGGCGGCAAGCCGAGCCGATGCTGCGCGAGATCGCCGAACGCCTGCCCGCCCAGCCAATCGCGGATCTGCTGCAGGCGCACCACATCATCGGTATCGGGCAGGCGCAGCGCGGAGAGAGTGGCCCAGCCCTGCACGGTCCAAGCGAGCGTCAGCAGCCCCGCGAGGAGCAGGGCGACGCCAAGGTCGCCCCAATGCCGATCCTGTACATGCGTGGGCATGGCTCCGGCCTAGCCCCGCATGGTTAAGGCGGCGTTAGCCGTCGCGGCGACCTAGCAGCCGCAGCCGCAACGCGTTCAGCTTGATGAATCCCGCGGCGTCGCGCTGGTCGTATGCGCCTTGATCGTCCTCGAAGGTCACGACCTTCTCGCTGTACAGGCTGAACGGCGACTTGCGGCCGGTGACGATGACATTGCCCTTGTAGAGCTTGAGCCGCACGGTGCCGGTCACCTTCTCCTGGCTGTGGTCGATCGCCGCCTGCAGCATCTCGCGCTCCGGCGCGAACCAGAAGCCGTTATAGATCAGCTCGGCATAGCGCGGCATCAGCTCGTCCTTGAGATGCGCTGCGCCGCGGTCGAGTGTGATCTGCTCGATCCCGCGATGGGCGAGATGATAGATGGTGCCGCCCGGCGTCTCGTACATGCCGCGCGACTTCATGCCGACGAAGCGGTTCTCGACCAGATCGAGCCGGCCGATGCCGTGCTTGCGGCCGAGTTCGTTGAGCGCCGTCAGCAAGGTCGCAGGCGACATCGCCTCGCCGTTCAGCGCGACGCCGTCGCCGCGCTCGAAATCCACCGTGATCGTCTCGGGCTTGTCGGGCGCGTCCTCGGGATTGACCGTGCGCGAATAGACATAATCGGGGACTTCGTCCCACGGATCCTCGAGCACCTTGCCCTCGGACGAAGTGTGCAACAGGTTCGCATCGGTCGAGAACGGCGCTTCGCCGCGCTTGTCCTTGGCGACTTCGATCTGGTGCGCTTCCGCGAACTCGATCAGCCGGCTGCGGCTGGTCAGGTCCCATTCGCGCCACGGCGCGATCACCTTGATGTCGGGATTGAGCGCGTAATAGCCGAGCTCGAAGCGGACCTGATCATTGCCCTTGCCGGTCGCGCCGTGGCTGACCGCATCGGCATTGACGAGCTTCGCGATCTCGATCTGGCGCTTGGCGATCAGCGGCCGCGCGATCGAGGTGCCGAGCAGATACAGGCCCTCGTACATCGCATTGGCGCGCATCATCGGGAAGACGAAGTCCTTGACGAACTCCTCCTTGAGATCGTCGATGAAGATGTGCTCGCGCTTGACGCCGGCCATCTCGGCCTTGCGCCGCGCGGGCTCGAGCTCCTCGCCCTGGCCGAGATCGGCAGTGAAGGTCACCACCTCGCACTGATATTCCTGCTGGAGCCACTTCAGGATCACGCTGGTGTCGAGCCCGCCCGAATAGGCGAGAACAACGCGATTGATCTTGTCGGACATGGAATTGCGACTCCGAAGGTACGGGAAACCGGGGCGCTCTAGGGTTCCTGCAACCGCGGCGCAACCATGGTATGACGCGCGGCGGAGGGACCGCGATGGCCGAACTCAAGACCAAACCCACCTCGACAAGCGTCGCCGACTTCATTCAGGCCGCTCCCGATCCGGTTCGCCGCGAAGATGCGAAGGCGCTCGCGGCGCTGATGGCGCACGTGACCGGCGAGGAACCGGTAATGTGGGGGCCGTCGATCATCGGTTTCGGCAGCTATCGCTATCGCTACGAAAGCGGCCGCGAAGGCGAGATGTGCAGGCTGGGCTTCAGCCCGCGCAAGGCCGAGCTGGTCCTCTATGTGCTCAACGCCAGTCCCGAACAGGAAGCGCAGCTCGCCCGGTTGGGCAAGCACAGGACCGGCAAGGGCTGCCTCTACGTCAAAAAGCTCGCCGATGTGGACATGGCCGTGCTCGAGACGCTGGTGCGCGACAAGCTCGCCTCGATGGACGCGCGCTATCCGCGTTAGGCCGACAGCCGCGCCGGCACGTCGGAGGTCTCACGCAAGGCCTGCTCCGCCTCGATCATATAATCGCGCGTGATCGGCAGCGCCGTGCGCGAGCGCGAGAACTGGAGCTGGTAATTGACCAGCCCGCCATTGACGAAGGCGACATAGGACCCCGCGAGATAGAAGGTCCACATCCGGAAGAAGCGTTCGTCGTACAGCGCGACGATCTCGTCCTTCGCGGCGACCGTCCGATCGTACCAGGCCTTGAGCGTATGCGCGTAATGCAGCCGCAGCACCTCGATGTCGGTCGGGAACATGCGCAGTCCTTCATAGCCGCGCGCGATCTCCGACAGCGCGGGGATATAGCCGCCGGGGAAGATGTACTTCAGTGTGAATGCGTCGGTGACGCCGGGGCCGCCGGCGCGCCCGATCGTGTGGAGCAGCATCACGCCCTCGGGCGTGAGCAACTCGCGGCACTTGTGAAAGAAGGTGCGGTATTGCGGCGTGCCGACATGCTCGAACATGCCGACCGAGACGATCCGGTCGAACTGGCCGGTCATCTCGCGATAGTCGATCAGCTCGAAGCGGACCTTGCCGTGCACGCCGCGCTCGGCGGCGCGCTCGCGGGCGACCTTGAGCTGCTCTTCCGAAAGCGTGATGCCGACGACTTCGGCGCCGGTCTTCTCGTGGAGATAGAGCGCCATCCCGCCCCAGCCGCAGCCGATATCGAGCACGCGCATGCCGGGCTCGATCGCCAGCTTGGCGGCGATGTGCGCCTTCTTGTCGAGCTGGGCCTGTTCGAGGCTGTTGGCCGGATCGGTGTAATAGGCGCAGCTATATTGCCGGTCGGCGTCGAGGAAGAGATCGTAGAGCCGCCGCGACAGATCGTAGTGATGCGCGACGTTGCGCTTCGCGCGGCGCGCCATGTTGTAGCGGCCGATGCGGTGGGCGATGGTGTTGGCGAGGCGGGCAAGCGGCTTGGGATCGAGCGCGGCCGTCGCGTCTTCCCAGCGATTGTTGCTCGTCATCAGCACGAGCAGGTCGAGGATGTCCCCCTGCTCGATCGTCAGCCGGCCGTCCATGAAGCATTCGGCGGCGCCCAGGCTGGGATCGCGCAGAATCGCCGCCGCGGCGCCGCGCGCGAACCGTATCGTGACCGGCTTGAGGTGCGGATCGGGCTCGCCGAAGCTGCGGCTGGTGCCGTCCGCATGGAAAACAGTGAGAAGCCCGCGCTTCACAGCGCGCGTAAAAAACGTATCGATCAACGCCATAGGCCGTACCCGTCAACAGCCCCCACCGCCTCTTAAGTTAGAAGCGTAACGACTTTCTGCAATGCGGAAAATGCCCGATCAGATGCCGGCGTACCATTCATAGCCGTTCGAATCCTCCCAATAGCCGCCTTTGCCCGCGCCGATCCCGGCGAGGCTGGCGACGGCTTGGATCCGCATGATATACTTCGCCTGCTTGTAGCCGAGCTGCCGCTCGACCCGGAGCCGGACCGGCGCGCCATGACCGACCGAGAGAGTCGCGTCGTTCATTGCCCAGGCGAGGATCGTCTGGGGGTGGAACGCGTCGATCAGATCGATCGATTCGTAGAAGGGCGTGCCGCCGAAGCGATCGGCACAGTGGAAGACGATGTAGCGTGCGCTGTCGCGGATTCCGGCGAGCTGGAGCAGGGTCTCCAGCCGCGGCCCCTGCCACTTGCCGATCGCGCTCCAGCCCTCGACGCAATCGTGCCGGGTGATCTGCGCACGCTGCGGCAGCGACTGGATTTGCGCGAGGCTGAGGCTGAGCGGGCGCACGACGAGGCCGTCGACCGCCAGCCGCCAGTCGGCGAAGCGGTTCGCTGCGAGCGCGTTGTACTCGGGCGTGTTCGGATTGGCCGTCCCGTTGACGCGGAAGATCGGGCTGCGCTGCTCGGGACGGAACTGGCGGGCGAGCGCGGCGCGGCCGTTGATCGAGCGCTGCAGAAACCGATGCGCATCCTCGGCGCACATCAGCACCGGGCTGTCGGTGAGCGAATCGCAGCCCGCGAGCAAAGTCGCGCCGGTCCCGACGAGGAGGGTGCGCCGGGTAATCACGAAGGATCCTCGGGCACGCGCCACCAGCCCGTGACCATCGATCGCACTTCGTTGATCGGCCCGGCCAAGATGACCAGCGTCAGGTGCACGACGATGAACAAGGTCATGCACGCCATCGCGATGAAATGGATCGAGCGCGCCGACTGGCGCCCGCCGAACAGGTCCGCCAGCCACGGCCACATGCCCGGCGAGATGGCGAGGCCCGAGGCGATCAGCAGCGGGAGCAGCACGAAGATCACCCCGGCATAACTCGCTTTCTGGAAGATGTTGTACGCGCCCGGATTGGCGGGATCGTGGAAGCGCAATGCGAGATGCGCCTTGAAGTCCGCGGCGAGGTGGCGCGGCGCCAGTTCGGCCCCCCGAATCCGCAGGTCGCGCTGGATGTGCCGGCTGATCAGCCCGAACAGCATGTACGCCAGCAGCCCGAAGCCGAGCACCAAGGCGAAGAACAGATGCCAGTGCCGCGCGCCGGCGAGGCTGTAATGGCTCGGGATCGTCACCCAGCCCGGGAAGCGCGGCAGCTCGAGCCAGGCATGGTCGAAATTGGCGCCGTACTGCCCCCAATAGAGCCGCGGATGCGCGTTGAAGATCATCAGCCCGCTGGGAATCAGGATCAGGATCGCGAGCGCGTTGATCCAGTGCCAGATCCGCGTGAACAGCCGGTGTCGATAGATGCGCTTGGTCACGGCCGCATTATGCCGAGGACGCATCGCGCGCGCCAGCGGCAAAGCCCCCTGATCCTCCCCCGCCAGGGGGAGGTGGCGCCGAAGGCGACGGAGGGGGAGGGAAGCGACCCACTCGCCGTCGTGCTTCCTCCCCCTCCGCCATGCTGCGCATGCCACCTCCCCCTTGCGGGGGAGGATTGGGAACTCAACCGTACGCGCGCACGAAGAAGACGATCGTCGTGGCGCCGGTCACCAGCAGCGTCCAGGCGCGGACCATGCCGGGCGAGAGCCGCTTGCCGATCACTGCGCCGAGCCAGCCGCCGGCGATCGATCCGACCAGCATCGGCAGGCACGCCCACCACCAGACCATCGCGAAGCCGATGAAGATGAACGCCGCGGCGAAATTGGCGACCGCCAGCATCAGCGTGCGGATCGCGAACAGCTCACGCGGGCGGATATTGGCGAGCAGGCCATAGACCGCAGTGGTGATCAGCCCGACGCCCCCGCCGAAATAGCCACCATAGATGCCGAGGAACGCCTGCGTGATCAGCAGGGTCGGCCGCCCGATCGTGACGCGGGCGTGGAGCCAGTCGGCCGCGCGCTTACCGAACACCATCACCGCGAAGGCGAACAACAGCAGCCACGGGATGAGTATGTCGAACGTCTCGCTCGGGGTGAGCACCAGCAACAGGCTGCCGACCAGCCCGAACGCGAAGGTGATCACCGCAAGCAATTTGACCGACATGCCCGCCACCGGCCCCAACTCGTCGCGATACGCCCAGGCGCTGGTCCCCGCGCCAGGCAGCAAGGCGACGTTCGACGTGGCGTTGGCGATATTGGCGGGAAGCCCGAGCGCGATCAGTGCGGGCAAGGTCGCAAACGTGCCGCCGCCGGCAAGCGCGTTCATCGCGCCGCCGACGACGCCGGCAAGCGCGGCGAGCGCCAGAGCTGCGGGATCGATCATGCGCGCTCCTTACCGTGGCGCGCCGCCTTGTCGAGTGACCAAAGGCCGGGCAAACCCTGCTGCAATAGCCGGCGGCACAGGGGGAACGCGCTTGAGAATCGAGGCATGGATCGCATGCGCGCTGGTCGCGATGTCATCGACACCCGCCGTCGCCCAGTCCGGACAGTGGCAAGTCGACGTCGCACCCGCGCAATGCCGGCTCAGCCGGAACCTCGCCGGGGCGGAACCCGCCGCGATATCGATCCAGACGGTTCCCGGTAGCGACGCCTATCAGCTGACGCTGGCGGGCCCCGGCCTTCGCGGCATCGCGGGTTCGCAGATCGAGCCCGCCGAACTGGTCTTCCCGGACGCGGACAAGATCGCGGTATTCGCGCGCGCCGCCCGTCTCGATGGCGCGCTTTCGACCGCCGTACAGATGGGCGGCATCGGACCGGAGCTGCTCGATCGGCTCGCCGGCGCAAGCACGATCGCGTTGCGACGGCGCAACCGCGAAAGCGGCCCCCTCGCGCTGGCCAGCGCGGCGAAGGCGGTGGCGGCGCTTCGCCGATGCAACGCCGACCAGCTCATCGAATGGGGTGCCGATCCCGCGCAGTTCCAGCCGGGAGGGGCGATGCCGGTCGCGCTCACCCCGCGCGAAAAGTGGCTGACCAACAGCCAGCTCGTCGGTCTCACCGGCGGACGATCGGAGATCGACGCGCTGCTCAAGGTCGGCGTCGCGACGGACGGCACGATCGACAGCTGCGACGCGATCAACGACGGCGGCAACCCCAGGCTGCCCAAATCGGCCTGCGCACCGGTAAAGGGCCGAAAGCTGTTCGCGCCTGCCCGCGCGCCCGATGGCAACGCGGTGCGGAGCGTCGCAACCTTCTCGATCCAGCTGATCAGCCGGCCGAACCTCTAGTGGGGCGTCAGCCCAGCGCCGCCTGCTTCTCTTCGGCCTGGCGGTCCAGCTCGGCACGGCTCTTCTTCTCCGACGCGGTCTTGAGCTGTCCGCAGGCGGCATCGATGTCGCGCCCGCGCGGGGTGCGCACCGGCGCCGAATAGCCCGACTCGAAGAGGATGCTCGAGAAAGCGCGGATCCGCTCGGGGGTCGAGCATTCGTACGGCGCGCCCGGCCAGGGGTTGAACGGGATGAGGTTCACCTTGGCCGGCAGCTGATACTTCCTGATCAGTCGGACCAGTTCGCGCGCCTCGTCGTCGCTGTCGTTCTTGTCCTTGAGCATCACATATTCGAAAGTGATCCGCCGGGCGTTGTTGGCGCCGGGATAATCGGCGCAGGCCTGGAGCAGCTCCTCGATTCCGTATTTGCGGTTGAGCGGCACGATCTCGTCGCGCACTTCCTTGGTCACTGCGTGGAGCGACACTGCGAGGTTGACGCCGATCTCCTCGCCCGCGCGCGCCATCATCGGCACGACGCCCGAGGTGCTGAGCGTGATCCGGCGCTTCGACAGCGCGAGCCCGTCGCCGTCCATGACGAGCTTGAGCGCATCGCGGACATTGTCGAAATTGTAGAGCGGCTCGCCCATGCCCATCATCACGATGTTGGTGAGCATCCGCCCCTCGGGCTGGCTCGGCCATTCGCCGAGCGCGTCGCGCGCGAGCATCACCTGCCCGACGATCTCGCCCGGCAGCAGGTTGCGCACCAGCCGCATCGTGCCGGTATGGCAGAAGCGGCAATTGAGCGTGCAGCCGACCTGCGACGAGACGCACAAGGTCCCGCGGTCCGCATCGGGGATGAAGACCATCTCGTAATCCTGGCCGTCGTCCGATCGGAGCAGCCATTTCCGGGTCCCGTCGGTCGAGACCTGCGCCTCGACGACTTCCGGTCGCGAGATCACGAAGCGTTGCTCGAGCCAGGGCTGCATCGCTTTCGAGATGTCGGTCATCAGCGCGAATTCGGTGACACCGCGATTGTATATCCAGTGCCAGAGCTGCTTGGCGCGCAGCTTCGCCTGTTTCGGCTCGAGCTGCGCGGTCTCCAGCGCCATGCGCAAATCGGCCTTCGAAAGGCCGAGCAAGTCGATGCGGCCGTCGGCGCGCGGCTTGAATTCCCGCGGAACGGGCACGGGATCGATGTGCCCCGGAATGGGCATGAGGGCGGCCGACTCTGTCTGCATGGCAGCGCATCTAGTCGATTTCGCGCGCGAATTCCACTCCCAGTGGCGAATCCCGCCGGAATGGAACTGCTCCATCCCGCTTCTGCCACGCCGCGTCGCGGAGCGGTTGCCGCGGCGGGACCCCGCCGTCCAGCTTGGCGTTGGGGGCATACCCAATTCGGAGCGTTAGTATGAAGTTTCGTACCTCGATGATCCTCTCCGCGGCGCTGATCTGCGCGCCCGCGGCGATGGCACAGACTGCCCAGACCTCCCCCGCGCCCGCCGAGCCCGCACCCGCTGCGCCGGCACAGGAGGGCACCACCGGTGCCGGCACCGCCAGCACCGCGACTGCGGTGAGCGATGCCGAAGTGACTCAATTCGCCACCGCGGCGCTCGCCGTCGCCAAGGTCCGCCAGGACGCCACCGTTCCCGACGCGGAGAAGAACGCCAAGATGGTCGAGGCGATCACCGCGACGGGTCTGCCGGCCAAGCGCTTCAATGAGATCGCTCAGGCGATGCAATCGGACACGGCACTGAACAAGAAGATCCAGGACGCCGCAGCGGCACAGCAGCCCGCCGCGCCGGCCGCGGCGCCGAAGTAAATCGACCAGCGGGCGGCGGTGCGAATCGCCGCCCGCATCGGCTCAGGCAATGCCCAGCGCGGCGAAGCTGGTCGCCAGCGACTGCGCCAGCGGCGTATGCGGCTCCTCGCCGAGGAAAGCGACAAGCGCGCGATTGTCGAGCCGCACCGGGTGCCGCCAGTAAGCGCGCATCTCGATCATTTCGCGCATCGTCGGATTGAACGGCGCGACCAGCGGCAATGCCCACCACGGCATGCCGCGCACGGGCAATTTCCTGCCGAGCACCTCCTGAATCGAACGCGTGAAGCGCGTGCCGTCGGCATCCCACAAGCCGGCAAAATGGAAGCGCGCGAAGCGCGACAGTGCGGCGTCGCGATCCAGCAGCCGCGCGAAGGTCTCGGCGACATCGGGCAGATAGGCCCAGGCGTGACCGACGCCGTTGCCGCCCGGATACAGGATCGAACGCACGCGTCCGGGCTTCACCATCCCCTGTGACAGCCAGCTATTGCCGGGCCGCGGACCATAATAATCGCCGGCGCGGAGAATCAGCGCGCGGACGCCCGAGGCCTCGATACTGCGCTCCATCTCCATGCGAATCCGTCCCTTGCGCGTCGCGGGCTGCTGCGGCGAATCCGTTTCGGCCACCGGCGTGGCGGCGGGATCGTAATTGTAGATCGTCCCCGGCAGCACCAGCCGCGCGTCGACTGCCCGCGCCGCCGCGATGCTGTTGGCGAGCATCGCCGGCACGAGCCGCGCCCAATCGCGATAGCCCGGCGGATTGACGGCATGGACGATCGCCGCGGCTCCCTGCGCCGCGTCGAGCACCGCCGCGGCATCCATCGCGTCGCCTTCGATCCACGCGATCCCCGCATCGAGCCCGGGCCGCGCCCTGCGCACCAGCCCCCGCACCTTCCAGCCATGCGCCATCAGCGCCCGCGCGGTCTCGCCGCCGATGCCGCCGGTCGCGCCGAGTACCAAAGCCGTCTTTTCCATCGCCGCCTCCATTGTGTGGACGGGCGAGAGATGCGCGCGATGCCACTCGAAGAAAATTGTCGAACATGTTCAGCTAGCCTATACAAAATGGATGAGCTCGCTCGACGCCGGGATCGATTGGGAGCGCCAGCGCGCATTCCTTGCCGTGATGACCGAAGGCAGCCTGTCGGCCGCCGCGCGGCGGATCGGCGTCGCCCAGCCGACGGTGCGGCGGCGGATCGAGGCATTGGAAACCGAGATCGGCGCGCCCTTGTTCACGCGATCGCCCAGCGGGCTCCTGCCGACCGCGCGCGCGGAAGCGCTGGGCGAGCATGTCCGGACGATGGCGCTCGCGGCCGAAGCTTTCGCGCGATCGGCGTCGGGGGAGGCGAGCGACGTGGCCGGGCGCGTGCGGATCTCGGCGAGCGACGTGATCGCGATCGAAGTGCTCCCGCCGATCCTCGCGGATCTCGCGCGCCGACATCCGGCATTGGTGATCGAGCTGAGCCCGAGCAACCGCAACGAGGATATGCTCCGGCGGGAAGCCGATGTCGCGGTGCGGATGGTTGCGCCGCAGCAGGAGGCGCTGGTCGCGCGGCGCATCGGCGCGATCGCGCTGGGGCTGCATGCGCATCCCGCCTATCTGAAGGCGCGCGGCACGCCATCATCGCTGGAGGAGATACGCAGCCACACGCTGATCGGTGTCGAGCACGACACGCCGATCCTGCGCGCGCTGCAGGCCGGAGGCCTGCCGATCCGCCGCGACGATTTCGCCTTTCGCAGCGACAGCGATCTCGCGCAGCTCGCCGCGCTCCGCGCCGGCCTCGGGATCGGTGTCTGCCAGGTACCGCTCGCGGCGCGCGACGGATTGGTGCGGCTGGTGCCCGCCGGCTTCGGCTTCGATCTGGAGACATGGGTGGTCTGCCACGAGGATCTGCGCAGCGTGGCGCGGGTGCGCGCAGTGTTCGACGCGCTGGTCGCGGGGCTCAGGGAATATGTCGCCGGCAGTTAACGGGCACTCTATCGCCCCGCACACCCCAGAGCCGCCGCGTCGATCGCAGTCGCCGCGCCGCCCAGCTTGTAGGTGTCGGCAAAGGCGGTGCCGTTGGTCGAAACCGTCTCGACGCTCATGCTGCGCCCGTCGCGGATGGCCGCGACCACGGCGGCATCGGTGCGCGGATCGGGCGCCCAGGCGTCCATATCGCCCGCGCGCAATTCGAAGCGGCGCTCGCCGATCGCCAGCGTGACTCGCGCATTGGCGGCACGCGCGCGGCTCAGCCGGATATGGAGCTGGTTCCGGACACCCTGGCCCGGCCAGGTGGCGATGCTGGCGAAGGGCTGAGCGTCGCGCGCGCGCGTGATCGGCTTGGCGATCGCGAAGCAGCGCAGCGGCGAGGGATCGCGGAACGCGCCCCAGCTCCCGAACGTCCCGAGCGCGTCGCGCGGCTGGAGCACCAGCGCCAAGGCAAGCGCGATCATGCCGGCGCCGCGCCGTGCCCGGTGCCGAGATGGACGACGCGCTCGACGCCCTGCTCGATCAGCACGATCGATCCCTGCGGCAAATCGGGTGCCACCGGCGCACCGAACTGCGGCATCGCGTCCGCGCCGGTCATCACGCCGCGCAGGATACGGCTCGACATGCCGTGCATGATCACCAGTCGATCGCCGGGATCCTCGTCGGTATCGCGCAGCCAGCCCGATACCCGGTCTGCGATCGCGTCATACCATTCGCCCCCTTCGGGCGGCCGCGTGTAGAGCCCGTGCTCCAGATCGAGGAAAATCCCCACCTCCTTCTGCAGATCGGCATAATAGCGGCCGCTCCACGCGCCCATGCCGATCTCGACGAGGCGATCGTCGGTCTTCGCCTGATGCCAATCGAGCTCGAGATGCTCGGCGATCACCGCCAGCGTCTGGAGCGCCCGGCCCGCGCTCGACGACCACAAGGTGAGCTTCGGCTTCGGGCCGAGCAGTTCGCGCAGCGCCGCGCCCATCGCATCGGCCTGTGCGAAGCCGGCGCGGGTGAGCGGCGTATGCGGATGATCGCCCTGCATCCGGCGCGCGATGTTGAACACCGTCTCGCCGTGGCGGGCGATGAAATCGCGGCCCTTCCGATTGCTGACGGGGCGTTTGCTGGCTGGCATGCGCCCATCCTCAGCGGCTCCCGGCGCCAAAGGCAATGGCGGAATTGCGGCATGCCGCGATTCCGCCTCGTTTCGTTCATGCAACAAACAGGTGACTTACGGCATCAGCACACCGGCTCCGTCATCGGGGCTCAGTATCAGTAAATGGAGTAACCTCATGCGTAAGCTTATTCTCGCAGCGCTGGCGACATCCGCCGCGGCGACCCCCGCCTTCGCCCAGGACGCCACCTTCACCGGCCCGCGCGCCGAAGCGATCGTCGGCTGGGATCATGTCAGCGACGATTCGATCAACAACGGCTCGCGCGACGGCGTCGTCTATGGCGGCCAGCTCGGCTATGACTATCAGACGGGCAAGGCCGTGTTCGGTGTCGAGGGCGAAGTCACCGGCTCGACCGCCAAGAACACCGCCAATGGCGTGCTCGTCGCCGGAGACCGGCTGAAGAGCTCGACCGGCCGCGACCTCTATGCCGGCGTCCGCGCCGGCGTCGTCGTCGGCGAACGAGCGCTGATCTATGCCAAGGGCGGCTACGACAATGCCCGCTTCAACTCCGAATATACTTCCACCACGGGCACGATCGAGGACCATGATACACTCGAAGGCTGGCGGCTGGGCGCGGGCGCGGAGCTCAAGCTGACCGACAAGGCCTATCTCAAGGGCGAGTATCGCTACACCAATTATGGCGGCGTCAGCGGCGAGCGCCATCAGGTGCTGGGCGGCGTCGGCGTGCGGTTCTGAGTCCTTATCCTCCCCCGCCAGGGGGAGGATTTCGTGAGTCGCAACACTCGCCTCGCTGTTGCTCTAATATCACGCTTTTTCCTGTTTATCTGAGGTTCATGCAACTGCGGACTCGGCTCCCCAGTTATGGCCCGGCCCGCTCGAACAAGGCGGGCCAGTACCCAAGGAGTAGTTATGCGTAAGCTTGTATTCGTCGCCGCCCTCGTCGCCTCGTCGGCGCTGGCCGCCCCTGCCTTCGCACAGGATGCGGCCCCCGGCGGCTTCCGCGTCGGCGTGGTCGGCGGACTCGACATCGTTCGTCCCGGCAGCAGCGAGGATTCGCGAATCCGTGGCGACGATCAGAGCATCGAGGGCGCCCTTTACGGCGTCGAGGCCGGTTATGATCTGCCGCTTGGCGGCGTCGTGGTCGGCGTCGAGGGCGAGCTCAGTGGTTCGACCGCCAAGGTCACCACCGACACCAGCGATCCCAACTTCTTCGGCTATGGCCGCGTCAAGGCCGGCCGCGACATCTATGTCGGCGCGCGTGTCGGCGTTCCGGTCGGCACCGGCACCTTGCTCTATGCCAAGGGCGGCTACACCAACGCCCGGCTGGACGTGACCGCCGACAATGGCACCGCCACGACCGACGAGAATTTCCAGCTCGACGGCTGGCGCGTCGGCGCGGGCGTCGAGAAGTCGCTCAGCAGCAACACCTATGCCAAGCTCGAGTATCGCTACTCGAACTACACCAAGGCGGATTTCCAGTTCGCCAACGGCGCGGTGACCGACACGTTCGACGTCGATACCGATCGTCACCAGATCGTCGCAGGCGTCGGCTTCCGCTTCTGAAGCCGCCCACACCAATTTTGGTGTGCAAAAGGAGGGTCGGGGCGCTTGCCCCGGCCCTTTTTGCCGTTAGACACTATATCCGAGCCAATCGTCAGCGCCCGGATTCGAGCGCGGCACCGGGGGTTTTGAGTGATGAAGGCGACGATCGAACGCGCAACTCTGTTGAGGGGCCTCAGCCACGTCCAGTCGGTGGTCGAGCGGCGCAACACGATCCCGATCCTTTCCAACGTGCTGATCGAGGCGCAGGCCGGCGGGACGATGCGTCTGATGGCGACCGATCTCGACTTGCAGATCGACGAGACGATCGCCGCCGCGGTCGACCAGCCGGGCGCGATCACCGTCTCGGCGCACACCCTGTTCGACATCGTGCGGAAGCTTCCGGAAGGCTCGCAGGTCGAGCTCGCCGCAGCCGAGGGCCGGATCACCGTCAATGCCGGCCGCGCCAAGTTCACGCTCGCGACGCTGCCGCGCGACGATTTCCCGATGATCGCCGAAGGCGAGCTGCCGACGACGTTCGAACTCCCCGCCGAGACGCTCAAGCAGATCATCGACAAGACCCGCTTCGCGATCTCGACCGAAGAGACGCGTTATTATCTGAACGGCATCTTCCTCCACGTCACCGACGACGCCCAGCCGCTGCTGCGCGCCGCCGCCACCGACGGCCATCGCCTCGCGCGCGTCACCGTGGCGCGCCCCGACGGCGCCGACGGCATGCCCGACGTGATCGTGCCGCGTAAGTGCGTCGCCGAGCTGCGGAAGCTGCTCGACGAAGTCGACGGCTCGGTCGGCGTGTCGCTCTCCGGCTCGAAGATCCGCTTCGATCTCGGTCAGGCGATCCTCACCTCGAAGCTGATCGACGGCACCTTCCCCGATTACAGCCGCGTCATCCCGACCGCGAACGACAAGATCCTCAAGATCGACCCGAAAAGCTTCATGCAGGGCGTCGATCGCGTCTCGACGATCGCCACCGAGAAGACCCGCGCCGTGAAGATGGCGCTCGATCGCGACAAGATCATCCTCTCGGTCACCAGCCCCGAGAACGGCGCGGCCGCGGAAGAGGTGCCGGGCGAATATGCCGCGATGGCGTTCGAGATCGGCTTCAACAGCCGCTACCTGATGGACATCCTCGCGCAGATCGAAGGCGATCTCGTCGAGGTCCATCTCGCCGACGCCGCGGCACCGACGCTGATCCGCGAAAATGACGCCGCACCGGCGCTCTACGTGCTGATGCCGATGCGTGTCTGAATCGCGACGAATCGAAGCGAGTTATCCACGTATTTCCGCGAGTCGCATCAATACGTAGGGGTTTGTTTTCACCCGCCGTGCTACAACGTTGTCATGCACGGACTCGAAGCTCTGGTGTCGTTCAACGACCGGCGCGCGCGCGAAGAACGCGAGCGGGCCGAACGTGCGGCCAATGCCCGCGAGCGGGCACTCCACCTCGAAATGGCGTCGATTTTCCAGCGCCGCGCCGAAGTCCGCAAGCGGCTGCTCCAGTAATATCTTCACTGTGCCTTGAGGGCACTCACGTCGGCACGCGCGCGATCGCGCACTGCGCGAATCCGCGCATCGGCATGACGCTCGACGATCCGCGCTTCCTTGCGCAGCGCCTCAGCACGGGTCTCGAGCCGCTCGGCATCGAAGCCGTTGGCGATCTCGGCCTGGCCGGCGATGGTGTCGGCTTCGGTGCGGATCGCGGCGGCTTCGTTCCCGGAGGCGGACTTGATCGCATCGGCCTCCGCCTCGGCAGCCTGCTGGATATCGTCGATCTGGGCCTGTTCGGGCGTTTTCGGGCCGCAAGCCGCGAGCAGCAGGCCGAAAAACGCGGCGGGTACGATCCGGCTTCGCATTTGTTTCTCTCCCTGCTCGCCAAACAGGATGGACCGAATTGAACTTTCCGGCAATGTTTGCTATTTACACTGTTGTCAGTAGTTGAGCAGGCGGATCATGGCGACCCAGGCACCCGAGCCCTTCAATCCCGGCATCCCGATGAAGCGCGAATGGGGCACTGCGCTCTCGGCATTGCGCCGGCTGCTGTCGAACGGCGACGATACCGAGCAGGTGTTCCGCATCATGCGCGCGCTGAACGGCGACGTGACTCAGAAGAACTACCGCAGGCTGCTCACCGTTCCCGGCGGCGGCAAGCTCGCGTATCGGCGGCTCGAGCTGGCCGAGCGGCTGACGGATCGTAGATGGATCGACGGCTTCGCCGAGGGCACCGTGGGTGCCGCCTATCGCGCCTTTCTCGACGCCACCGGCTATTCCGCCAAGGGACTGGCGGAAGTCAGCATGAACGCGATCGGTGCCGACGCGCTGGAGATCGAACATCCCTATGCCTGGATGGGCCGCCGCGAACGCGACATCCACGATCTCTGGCACGTCCTCACCGGCTACAAGGCCGACGAACATCTCGGCGAGGCGTGCCTCGTCGCCTTCTCCTACGCGCAGACCGGCGGGCTCGGCTGGGCGTTCATCGCCGCCGGCGCCGCGCTCAAGAGCATTCGCATCACCGGAAAGCTCGATTTCCTCCGGGCGGTGATCGAGGGTTATCGCCACGGCAAGCGGGCCGGCTGGCTCCATGGTGAGGATTATGAGGCACTGCTCGCCGAGCCGATCGACGTGGTCCGGGAGCGGCTGAACATCACCCCGCCAAAGGCCTATCGTATCGCGCAGGCCAGTCTTGCCGAAGCGGGGCTCACCGGGATCTGAGCCTCAGGGCCTGGCGGCCGGCTGCGCCGGTTCGCTGAGCGCTGCATCGAACGCCGCCGAGTCGAGCAATTCCGTGGGACTCGCGAAACGGCCGGCGTCGATCTCGTTGCCGCTCACATTTTGTAGCACGATGTTCTCGGGGCCGGCGAGGCGCAGCACCGTCCCCTTGGCGAATACGGCAACGATCTGGTCGCGGAAGCTCATATTGTTCCCGAAGAACGGCGCGAACCCATCGAGCGCACGCGCGATACCGCTCTGGAACACACCGCCGACCGGCGCGAGTTGCGGGTCGGCGCTCACCACCAGCACCAGCGCAGCGGGCCCCTGCGCCTCCGGCGCGATTTGCCAGTTGCTGCCCTTGCGGCCGGCCACGACTTCGTCCTTTCCTTGCGTCGTGACGAAACGCGTGGTTGCGCCGGGGCCGCCGGTCGGAGCGTTCTTCGCCGCCTTCGTCTTGAGAAGCGCAAAGAACACGTCGCTGCGCGTAGCACTCACCTTGCCATCGTGCGTGATCATGATGAATTCGTCGCCGCCGCGGCGGACCAGCGCGAACGCGCCTGGCACTTCGGCACGATAATCGCCGCTATCGTCGACCTCGACCGTGAGCTGCGCCTTGCCGATCGAATAGGTCGCGGTGACGTCGGCCGCTGCGGGCAGCGGCGCCATCGCAAGCGCGAATCCAAGAACGGATGCCCGGCGCATCACTGCGTCTTGGTCGTTGGAGCGGGCACGGACTTGACCGGCGGCGCGGCCGGATCGACCGGCACTGCCCCCGGCGACACCGATGCGGCACGGGCGCGATCGCGTTCGGCAGTGAGCCGCGCCTTGAGCGCCGTCTTGTCGATTACCGCCGGCAGCGCGAAGGTCTTGGCGTCGATCGGCGCCTTCTCGATCTTGTCGAGCTTGAGCGCGTCACCGAAGCGCAGCACCATGCCCTTGTCGAGCATCTCCTCGACGCGCTTCTCGAGATTGCCCTGCCCGCCCTGGACCTGCTGCATGCCCGCGGTGCCGAGCCGCGTCTGCATCGACAGCGCCTTGCCGATTCCGGCAAGCGCCGGATCGCTGCTGACCACCGCTTCGATCGTCTCGGTCGGCGGGCCGGCCTTGGCGTCCTTGGCCGGCTTCGCGCGCACGTTCCACACATCGCCCGCAATGCCGGCGACGGTCTCGGTGCCTTTCTTGATCAGCTCATAGTCGCTCTGGGGTCCCAGCCCGGTAGGCTTCATCCCGCCTTCGCGCATCATCTCGCCCATCACCGCGATGAAATCGGGGACCTTCGCCGCGAACTTGCCCTTGCTGTCGGTCAGCACGAGATATTCGGTACCGCCGTTGCGGACGAGCACTTGCTGGCCGCTCTCGACCCGCGCGTCGCCATTGGCGGCGGCCTGGACGGTGATCGACCCCACGCCGCCGCCCAGCGTGTAGCGGGCAGTGGTGTCTTCGGGCGCCTTCGAACAAGCGGCGAGAGCGAGCGCCGCGACGGCGGCGATGCAGATACGGATCATGATGTCTCCTTTGCGCCTACATCGGCGAAGCGCTGTCCGGCGGCAAGTGGCTGCGCTAGAGAACGATCAAATGGCCGTCACGCGACTTGTTCTAACCGATTTCCGCAATCATCGCGACGCCGTCCTCGCGCCGGGAGCGGGCTTCGTCGTGCTCACCGGCGAAAACGGCGCGGGCAAGACCAATGTGCTGGAGGCGCTGTCGCTGCTCGCACCCGGCCGCGGGCTCCGGCGCGCACCGCTGTCGGAGATGGTGCGGCAAGGCGCGACCGGCGGCTTCGGCGTCGCGGCGATGCTGGGCGATGTCGAGATCGGCACCGGCACGCAACCTGACGCCCCCGAGCGCCGACTGGTGCGGATCAACGGTGCGGGCGCGGCGGCCGCCGCACTCGCAGAATGGGTGACGATGCTGTGGCTCACGCCCGCGATGGACCGCCTGTTCGTCGAAGGGCCGGGCGAACGCCGCCGCTTCCTCGACCGGTTGACGCTCGCGCTCGCGCCCGGCCATGCCCACCACTCGACGCGCTACGAAGCCGCGATGCGCCAGCGCAACCGCCTGCTCGCCGACGAAGCCCCCGCCGACCCCGAATGGCTGTCGGCGCTCGAAGCGCGTATGGTGGAACATGGCTCGGCGATCGACACCGCCCGCCGCGACACGGTGACCGCACTGGCCGAACGGCTGACAGCCCAGCCCGAAGGCGTCTTTGCCCGCGCCGGCCTCGCGATCGAAGGGTGGGAAGGCGAGGCGCAGACGCTCGCCCGCGAACTGCGCGAGGGCCGCCGCCGCGACGCCGCCGCCGGCCGCACGCTCGCCGGACCGCACCGCGCCGATTTGCTCGTCACCCATCTCAGCAAGAACCAGCCCGCGCATCTCTGCTCGACCGGCGAGCAGAAGGCGCTCCTCCTCGGCCTCGTCCTCGCCCATGCCGAGCTGGTCGCCGACCGGATGGGCCGAGCCCCGATCCTGCTGCTCGACGAAGTGGCCGCACACCTCGACCCAGGGCGTCGCGCGGCTTTGTTCGAACGGCTCGCCGGCAATGGCCAGGTGTGGATGACCGGCACCGAGCCCGCGTTGTTCGACGCCGTGTCCGGCTCCGCGACGCGCTATTGCGTGGCCCACGGGATAGTAGAACCAAGGCCCACCGCGACCCGATAAGCGACATCCGGCAAATCGGCCGGACGCTCCTTGAGAGGACCATGACGCGGACGTTGCGGGACAGCCCCGGAAGCTGCCCCGCAAGCGTTCCCCCGGTCCCGGTTACTGGGCCGGGATAGCGTTCGTGAACGACCCGTTATTGGGGAAGCCATTGGTCGGGTTACCGATCACGCTATTGTTTCCATAGGTGCTTATCACCGCACCGCCGAATGCGATCAGGCCCAGGACGTTGCCGGTGATGGTGCTGTTCTTCATCCGGATCATCATCGAGCTGCCGTTGCCGATCAGCCCGGCGCCAGCGTTGTTATTGAGCGTCGACCTATCGATCATGACCGCAACCGGGTTGGTCCCCCCGGCATTGATCGCGGAAATACCGTCGCCGTTCGTATCGAAATGACTGTCCGCCACGCCGACGGTGATGCCGCTTGTGTTGGTATTTCCCGTGGAGTCGATTTTCAGCCCCACTCCCGAATTTCTTTGAACCCGGACGTTGTTCAGGGCGACCTCAGCGCTCCCCGCCGCGCCGGTAGGCTGGATCAGGATACCGTTATTGCCACCCGTTATCGTCACATTGTTGACGTTCAGCTCCGAGCCCGTCTGTTGCGGCTGGAAGGAGATGCCGGCGCCGCTTTGCTGGTTCTGAATAAGGACGTTCTCGACGTACAACGAACGGCCGGAAACGAATCGGATACCGTTCAGGCCGGGCGTCGTCCCGGCGCCATCGATGCTGAGACCCCGCAAGATCACTTCAATCGTGCCCGGTGAAGCGGTCGCCGAATCGTTGATCACGAATCCGTTGATTCCGCCCGAATTGAGCGTGCTGCCGAAGGTTCCGGTACAATCGACGGTGATCGACTTGGTGACGGTCAATGTGCCGAAGCCGCCCGGATCGAGGCAGTCGATCTCACCGCCATCAGCCGTCTTGGAGATTGCGCCCGCGAATGTCTTGCACGGCGCGGTCCGGCTGCATGGATTGACGTCGTCGCCAACGCCCGAAACCCATGTTCGGGTGGCCTGGGCGTGAGCCGGCGCGGCCATGAGCGCCAATGCCGCGACAAATGACGGCGCCGTCACGATTGACAGCGCGGCATATCTGATCAGCTTCATTGCAAGTCTCCCCTGATTTGAACCGGATGAGTGCCGCTTGGGCACTCTCCACGCACACGCCCGGCCCGCGGACTGCACCAAACTCGGGCGAGCACTTTTTGTACGCATCCGGCGTGAAGACTGCCAGCATCAAGTTGGGGCTGGTTTACTTGACAGACCCGATAATGGACTCCCCCTCCGCGCACCCACGACTAGGCGCTTGTCGACTTTGATTGACGATATTTCACGCGGACCGATTGGGTATCACCCGCTTCGAATGAGGATATGCCCGCCGCCAGCACTTTCTGGCAAAGAGAGGCCGCGCTGCATCCGCGCCGCGCGCCCATTTCGCTTCCGTTTCCCGGGCACCGACCCTATATGCTCGGCATGGCAAATACCGACGACCAGACTCCCGAAAATCTCCCCAACGCAAACGCCTACGGCGCCGACAGCATCAAGGTCCTCAAGGGCCTCGACGCGGTCCGCAAACGCCCCGGCATGTATATCGGCGACACCGACGACGGCTCGGGCCTCCACCATATGGTGTTCGAGGTTTCGGACAATGCGATCGACGAAGCGCTCGCCGGGCATTGCGACAAGATCATCATCCAGCTGAACGCCGACGGGTCGGTCTCGGTCGAAGATAACGGCCGCGGCATCCCGACAGGCATCCACAGCGAGGAAGGCGTCTCGGCGGCCGAGGTCATCATGACCCAGCTCCACGCCGGCGGAAAGTTCGAGAACACGTCCGACGACAATGCCTATAAGGTTTCGGGCGGCCTGCACGGCGTCGGCGTCTCGGTGGTCAACGCACTCTCGGAGTGGCTCGATCTCAACATCTGGCGCGACGGCGAGGAGCACTACATGCGCTTCGCTTATGGCGATGCCACCGCGCCGCTCAAGGTGATCGGCACGGCGCCCGAGGGCAAGAAGGGCACGCGCGTCACCTTCATGGCCTCGACCGAGAAGGTCCCCGGCGACGGCGGCACCTTCAAGAACCAGATCGAATATGATTTCGAGAAGCTGGAGCACCGCTATCGCGAGCTCGCCTTCCTCAATTCGGGCGTGCGCCTGTTCCTGCGCGACGCGCGGCACGAGGAAGTCAAGGAAATCGAACTCTTCTACGAGGGCGGCATCGCCGCGTTCGTGAAGTATCTCGATCGCAACAAGACTCCGCTGATGCCCGATCCGGTGGCGATCGCCGGCACCCGCGACGACGTCACCATCGACGTCGCGCTCGAGTGGAACGACTCTTATTACGAGAACGTCCTCTGCTTCACCAACAACATCCCCCAGCGTGACGGCGGCACACATCTCGCGGCGTTCCGCGCGGCGTTGACCCGCACGATCAACAATTATGCCGACAAGTCGGGCATGCTGAAGAAGGAGAAGGTGACGCTCACCGGCGACGACATGCGCGAGGGCCTCACCGCGATCGTCTCGGTCAAGCTGCCCGATCCCAAGTTCAGCTCGCAGACCAAGGACAAGCTCGTCTCGTCCGAAGTCCGCCAGCCGCTCGAGAGCCTGATGGCCGACAAGCTCGCCGAGTATCTGGAGGAGAATCCCCAGAATGCGCGGATGATCATCCAGAAGGTGATCGATGCCGCCGCCGCGCGCGAGGCCGCCAAGAAGGCGCGCGAGCTCACCCGTCGCAAGGGCGTGATGGACATCGCCTCGCTGCCCGGCAAGCTCGCCGACTGCCAGGAGCGCGATCCCGCCAAGTCCGAACTCTTCCTCGTCGAGGGTGACTCGGCCGGCGGCTCGGCCAAGCAGGGACGCGACCGCCACTTCCAGGCGATCCTCCCCTTGCGTGGCAAGATCCTCAACGTCGAGCGCGCGCGCTTCGACCGGATGCTGTCGAGCCGCGAGATCGGCACGCTCATCCAGGCGATGGGCACCGGCATCGGCCGCGACGATTTCAATCTCGAGAAGCTCCGCTACCACAAGATCGTCATCATGACCGACGCGGACGTCGACGGCGCGCACATCCGCACGCTGCTGCTGACCTTCTTCTATCGCCAGATGCCCGAGATCATCGAGGCCGGGCATCTCTACATCGCCCAGCCGCCGCTCTACAAAGCGAGCAAGGGCCGCAGCGAAGTCTATCTCAAGGACGACAGCGCGCTCGATCAGTATCTGGTCGATGCCGGCGTCGGCGGGAACGTGCTCGAAGGACCCGGCGGCGCGCGGAGCGGCGACGATCTGCGCAGCCTCGTCGAGCATGCCCGACGGATGCGCACGCTCATGCGCTATGTGCCGCGGCGCTACGATCCGATGATCATCGAGGCACTGGCGCTCGGCAACGGACTCGATCCCGCCGCGACCCGCGAACAGCGTGCCGCGAGCCTCACCACCGTCGTCACCCGGCTCGACGCCGCCGACGCCGAGGCCCGTTGGTCGGCGCGTGTGACCGAGGATGGCGGCTACCATTTCGAGCGGCGCTGGCGCGGCGTGACCGATCACCACATCGTCGAGACGAACTTCCTCGTCTCGGCCGAGGCCCGCAAACTCCACGCGCTCGCCTCGGAGCAGGCCGAGAGCTATCTGCTGCCGTCGAAGCTGGTGCCCTCGAAGGCGATCCCCGCCACCGAGATCGAGGCCGCGGCCGCGCTCGAAGGCGAGGACGAGCCGGTGACCGTCGCCAAGGGCGAGGCTTTGGTGTCGCGCCCGAGCCAGTTGCTCGACGCGATCCTCGCCGCGGGCCGCAAGGGCCTGTCGATCCAGCGCTACAAGGGTCTCGGCGAGATGAATGCCGAGCAGCTCTGGGAGACCACGCTCGATCCCACCAACCGTTCGATGCTGGTGGTGCAAGTCGACCAGGCGGACGTCGCCGACGAGATCTTCACTCGGCTGATGGGCGACGTGGTCGAGCCGCGCCGCGAATTCATCCAGGAGAATGCGCTGAGCGTAGCCAATCTGGACGTCTGAGGTCAGTAGATTTGCAATAAAATCCGCAGTTATTTCAAGGTACGCTTCGGCGATTTTCAAGGAAAGACCCTCGATGTTGCGTCCTTCCCTGACCGGTCTTGTTCTGCTTTCTCTGGCTGGATGCGGTCCTTCCGCCACGGATCCCGCACCAAAGACGGAGAAGGCGTCGCCGCCGGTCAATTACGGTGCTGCGAAACCGACCACGAACAAGCCGTTCAAGACGACGCCCGTCGCAACGTTCGATATGCCCTGGGCGCTTGCCTTCCTGCCGGATCAGACGATGCTGGTGACCGAAAAGACCGGTCATCTCTGGCTGGTCAGCCCGGCGGGAGCGAAGACCGAAGTCGGCGGCGTGCCGACAGTCCATTATGAAGGGCAAGGGGGACTGCTGTTCGTCGCCACCTCCCCCGCCTTCGCGCAGGACCGGCAGGTGTATCTCACTTATTCCGAACCGGGAGAGGGCGGCGACGGGCTTGCGCTGGCCCGAGCAACGCTCGGCACGGCGGCCGGCACGCCAGTGCTGCAGGACCTCAAGGTGATCTGGCGCCAGCTTCCGCGCGGCGCGGGCGGGCAGTTCGGCGGCTACATCGCCTTCTCGCCCGATGGCAAATATCTGTTTCTGACCTCGGGAGAGCGCCAGCGCTTCGATCCGGCGCAGGATCCCGATCAGGCGCTGGGCAAGATCCTGCGCCTCACTCTCGATGGCAAGCCCGCGCCCGGCAATCCCGGCGCCGGCAAGACCGGTGCGACTACGCTCAGCGTGATCGACCCGCCGGCGAACACCGGCGCGGCTGCAAAGGCCAAGGCGCGCAAGGTGGCGCTGCCCGGCCCCAATCTGACGCCCGCCGAGACCTGGTCGACGGGCCACCGCAACCCCTATGGCCTGGCCTTCGATCCCGAAGGGCGCCTGTGGGAGACCGAGATGGGTCCAAAGGGCGGCGACGAACTCAACTTGATCGAACCTGGCAGCAATTACGGCTGGCCGCTGGTATCCTATGGCGAGAATTACGACGGCACGCCGATCGCCAAACCTGCAACGCGCCCCGATTTCCACGAACCCGCTCTCTACTGGGATCCGATCATCGCGCCCGCCGGTCTGGCGTTCTACAGCGGAAACATGTTTCCGCAGTGGCGGGGCTCCGCATTCGTCGGAGGCCTCGCATCGACGGCCCTGATCCGGATCGCCTTCACCGGCACATCCGCCCGCGAAGCGGAGCGCTGGGACATGGGCGCGCGCATACGCGCCGTCATGGCAGGCCCCGACGGCGCGCTCTGGCTGCTGGAAGATGACAGCAAAGGGCGACTGTTGCGCCTGACGTCCGTCCGTGGCGGGTGATAATCTTGAAGCGCGAGACCAATATATGATGGTCCCGCTTCGGTCGCCCTTCTCCGCGATGCACATGCGAGAAATCCAAAGCCCAGCGGAAAATGGCGCTTGAGGGCAGGCGGAGAAGCGCCGGAAGATACCGCTTGCGTTCGCGCTACAAATGTAGCACGCTACAAATGTAGCCCGAGAGGTATGCCATGCTATCGCAATTGCCGCCCCGCGAACGTCAGATCGTCGACCTGCTCTATGAGGGGGGATCGCGCACCGTTTCGGATATCTGCGACGCGCTACCCGACCGGCTCACAGGATCGGCGGTGCGTGCGATGCTCAAGCGACTCGAGGACAAGGGCTTCGTACGCCGGGACGAAAGCGAGCGAGGGTTTCTTTTTTCGCCGACTTTGCCCGACAGCCAGGCCCGGCGCACCGCGCTCAGTCAAGTGGTGCGAACCTTCTTCAACGGATCGCCAATCAGTGCGGCCAGCGCGCTGCTGGGGATGGCGCAGCAACCCGATGCGCGCGAGCTCGACGAACTCGAGGCCATGATCGCGCGCGCGCGGCAGGCTCGGGCCGGCGGAGAATAACGATGGCCATATTGCCTCTCGCGCTCAAGTCGCTCTTCGTCGCCGCCGCGACGTTGCTGCTGCTCCGCCTGACCCGCCACCGCTCCGCCGCGGAGCGCTCGACGATCGCGCATCTCGGATTGTTCGCACTGGTCGCGCTGCCGCTTGCGAGCCTGGCCCTGCCGTCGCTGTCGTTGCCGGTTCCAGAATCGATCGCGCACGCCCTGGGGATCGGCGCGGCGACGCCACCCGTTACGGCGACACCATCGACGGCGGGCATCGCGGAGACGACCGGGGCGACGTTTCCGCCACCGGCCGTCGAGCAACCGGTTCAGGCCGTATCCGACCAGCCTTCGGTGCTCGGCGACGTCGTGAGCGCACTGGCGCGGCATGCCTATCTGCTGCCGACCGTGGCGTTGCTGCTTCTCACTTTGGCGGCGCTGTTCCGCCTGGTCGGTCTGCGCGCGCGGGCCGAAGTGCTGGTCGAGCCCGAGTGGCTGGCCGCGCTCGCCCGGGCCCAGCGGCGCATGGGCTTCAAAAGCGGCACGGCGTTGCTCCGAAGCGAAGAACTCGCCTCGCCGATCAGCTGGGGGCTGATGCGCCCGACGATCCTACTCAGCGACGCGGCCGCGCGCGCGCCCGAACAGGCCGAGGCGATCATTGCCCACGAACTGGCGCATGTCGTCCAGCTCGATTGGGCGAAGCTGATGCTCGCGCGTGTCGCCACCGCCGCCTTCTGGTTCAATCCGCTCGCCTGGGTTCTGGCGCGCGAAGCCCATCAGCTGCGCGAGGAAGCCGCGGACGACGCCGTGCTCGCCGCGAATATCAACGGCCCCGATTATGCCGAGCTGCTGATCGGCGTGGCCCGTCACGAGTGCCGCGGCGTGCTGCTCGGCGCGCATGGCGTGGCGCCTGGGAAGAACTCGCTGCATCGGCGCATCGCGCGGGTGCTCGACCTCAATCCCGCGCGCCAGCCCTCGGGCAGATCGTGGGTGGCGGGGTTCGCCGCGGGAATGCTCACCATGGCCGTGCCGCTTGCCGCGTTGACGCTCGCGCCCAGCCAGGCCGCATCGGTTGCTGCGAGCCCGGAGCGCGCAGCGACCGATGCACCGGCATCACCGGCGAGTCCGCTGCCGCATGGCGTGGCGGCGCGTGCACAGGGCACCGACGCTTCGCCTTCGACTGTTGCCGAGAACCCTGCGGGTGCGGCCGTCGCCGCGCCTCTGGCATCCACGCAGACGGTCCAGCTCGCCCTTCCGGTGGTGGTGGCACAGGCCAGCCCGTCGGCCCGCGGATCGCAAGAGATCGATGTCGATCAGCTCATCCAGATGCGCGCCGTCGGCGTCACGCCCGATTATAAGCGCGCATTGGCGCAGGCGGGCCTGCCGGGCCTGACGACCGATCAGCTGATGCAGGCGCGAGCACTGGACGTCACGCCCGAATATGTCCGCGACATGCGCGCCGCCGGAATGGCGAAGAGCTTCGAGCAAATATTGAATGCGCGCGCGCTGCGGCTTGATCCCGGCTATCTCGGCGAGATGCGCAGGCTCGGGGTTCAGGGCTCGATCGACGACTATCAAGGCATGATCGCCCTGGGCGTCACTCCCCAATATGTGCGCAGGCTCCGCGCGCGCGGGATCAACGTCACCTCGCCCGACAAGCTGACCGAGCTGAAAGCGCTGGGCTTCGATCCCGACAAGGATAGCGACGGCCCGTAACGGGCATCGCGTTCGCGCCACCGTCTACCTCCCGCACCGTACCGCCAAAACGCCCTGTCGCGGGCGCACGGCACCCCTTTGCCCGTCATCCAGGAGACTGCTCATGCTTCGTTCCCTGCTCGCTTCCGCGGCGGTGCTGCTCACTTGCTGCGCATCCGCCGCTCCGTTCGACACCTATGATCGCCTCGCTTTTGAAGCACATCTGGAGGGGTCGTCCGATGTGGAGCTGCGCGTCGAGCACAATGCCGGCCCGAAGAACCGCAACAACTGGTCCCAGTCGGTACCGCTGTCCGATTTCGAGGGACTGACGCGCGACGCGTTCGATCGCGGCGGTCGCGTCCAGTTCCGGTTCGTGCGGCCGGCCGGCACGCTTGCCTGCGAAGGGCTTGGCCATGACCGGCGTGTCGACGGCAATTGCGCAATGACGCCGAACCCGGCCTTTGCGGACCGGCTCGCCGCCCGCGGCATCGCCCGGCCCAATCGTGACCAGAGCTTCATGCTCACCATGAGCGGTGTGTCGCTCGAGGTGCTCGACGTGTTGCGCGCCGAGGGCTGGGCGACGCCCACGCTCGACGGACTGGTCCAGCTCGGCATCTTCCACATCACCGGAGACCTGGTGCACAGCCTCGCCAGGGCCGGCTACAAAGGCGGCGCGATCGACACGCTGGTGGCGTTCAAGATCCACGGCGTCACGCCGGAAGCGATCCGGGATTATGCCGCGCTCGGATACAAAGGGATCAGCCGGGAAAACCTGCTCGCCTTCCGCATCCACAATGTCACGCCCGATTATGTTCGCTCGATGCGCGCGCTGGGCCTGCGCGGTCTCACCCCCGAGACGCTGATCCAGCTGCGCATCTTCGATGTCACTCCCGAATATGTCCGCGCTTTCGCCTCGGAGAAACGGGATCTCGAGGCCGGCGACCTGATCAAATTGCGGATCGCCGGGATCGGACCTAAAGACCTGGATAGCGGCAAATGAGCCGTCGATCTTCGAGCCGGGATCTCGCCGGCGAATGCCTCGCGGCGACCTTGATCCTGCTCGCGCCGGTTTCGGCGAACGCCCAGATCGATCAGGCCGCCGCAAGCGCGAAGATTTTCACCCCCGCGGACTTTGCGCGTTTCGCTCCCCGAACCGCCTATGACATGCTCACCCAGGTGCCGGGCTTCACCATTCGCAGTGCAGACGACACGCGCGGACTGGGGGAGGCTTCGGAGAATGTGCTGATCAACGGCCAGCGCGTGACCGACAAATCGGGCGGAGGGGCGACCGCGCAATTGAAGAAGGTGCCCGCCGGCGATGTGGAGCGCATCGAGATAAAGGAAGCGGCCTCGCTCGGTATTGCGGGGCTCACCGGCCAGGTCGCAAACGTGATCCTCAAGGCCGACCGCAAGGCGAGCGGCACATATAGTTGGAGCCCGCAGTTGCGGCCCCATTTCGCCAAGCCGCGCTGGCTCGCCGGATCGGTGAACTATAGCGGGACCAGCGGCGCGCTCGGTTATACGCTGTCCCTCGCGAACAATCCCGGGCGCGGGGCGATGGGCGGCAACGACTATCGCATATTGTCGCCGGACGGCGTGGTGATCGAGAAGCGCGACCAGGTATATTGGAACAGCTTCGATCAGGCGCGGCTCTCCGCGATCCTCAAATATGGCGGCGAAGGCCCCGTGCGCGCCAATCTCAACCTCGCTTTTGAACCCTATTGGAATCGCGGCGACAATTTCCAGCGCCGCGTGCGTATCGACCGCAACGACAATGACTGGGACAACCGCCGCCGCACTCATGGTTTCAAATATGATGTCGGTGGCGACATCTCTGTGCCTTTGGGCGGCGGCCGACTGAAGCTGATCGGCCTGCGCCACTTCGAGCATGCGCCAGCGACCTACGACCAGCGCACCGACTATGATAGCGGCGCGCCCTCGACCGGTACGCGCTACGGGCAGGATTCGAAGATCGGCGAGACGATCGGTCGGCTGGAATATCGCTGGAAAGGCGGGCGCAACGATTGGACGCTCTCGATGGAGCGCGCCGACAACCGGCTCGCGCAGAGGAGCAGTCTGGCCAGCCTGCAGCCGGACGGCGATTATGTCGACATTCCCTTCCCCCAGGGCAGCGGAACGGTGGTGGAGAAACGCTATGAAGCCATTGCCGCACTGAGCCGTCCGCTATCGTCGAAGCTGGATCTACAGCTGGCGGGCGGAGCCGAATATTCGGAGCTCGCCGATCTCGGGAGCACCGAGCCGGCCCGCCGCTTCTTCCGCCCCAAGGGCAGCGCCGCTTTGGCGTGGCGTCCCGCGGCGGGCTGGGACGCTAGCCTCAAGTTCGAACGCAAGGTCGGGCAGATCAACTTCTATGACTTCCTCGCCAACCAGGACATCACCAACGATCGCGAGAATGACGCCAATCCCAATCTCGTGCCGCCGCAGAGCTGGGAACTGACCGGCGAGCTCGGCCGCAATCTCGGACGATGGGGCAAGACCCGGCTCAAGCTGTATCGCCATTGGGTGGAGGATATCGTCGATCGCATTCCCGTCGGGATCGACGGCGACGCGGTGGGCAATCTGCCCAATGCGACCCGATGGGGCATGGAGAGCATCAGCACGATCCAGTTCGAGCCGATCGGCTGGAAGGGCGCCAAGCTCGACGCCCAAATAGGTTTCGAGCGGAGCCGGGTGCGCGACCCGCTGACCGGAGAAGACCGGGTGATCAGCAATACCCGCGATCACTGGGCCGATGTGACGCTGCGCCACGACATCCCCGGCACGCAGGTCGCCTGGGGCCTTGGCCTCTCCCTCGATCATTACGGACGCGCTTATTATCTCGATGAGATCAACCAGAGCTGGGAGGGCCCCTATTCCAGCGCATTCATCGAGCTGAAGGACGTGAAGGGCCTCAAGGTCAACTTCCAGGTCTTCAACCTCAACGACGGCCATGTGCGCAATTACCGCACGGTCTATTCCGGCCGCCGCAGCACCGCGCCGGTGAGCTTCTACGAGCGCCAGCACCAGATGGTCGGGCCGCTATTCACTTTGACCGTTCAGGGAACCTTCTAGATGCGCATGCGGCGATCTGACATGTCGCAGCGGTACCTTTTGTCGTGTTCTCGAGGGGCACCCACATCTGCCGGCGCCGCGCCAGGGTGCCACGGTCGAACTTTCACTTTGGAATGGTCATCACGATCGTCGTCACGGATTCAGGCGAAGCAATGAGCGCAGGGCGGGGTTTCGATGCGATGTGAAAAGCCTGGCGCGTCGCGTCCGTGACGATGATCTCCCGCACGGCCGCGCGTGGCGCCGCAATCGTCAGCGCGCGCGAGAATGGTCCCGGGTTCATATGGACCAGCACCAATGTCCGGCCATCGGGCGCCATCGCCCCCACGGTATCGGCGTCGTCCACCGGGACAAGGCGATAGCCGGGGCGGATATACCGGCTGAACATCGCCATCGCCCAATATTTTGCCGTGATGTGGATCGGGTGCGGCGCGTCCGGCACCGCGCGCAGGTCCATCTTGACGAGGCCCCAATTCGAGCCACCCGCGCCATCCTTCGCGCTGAGCGTCTCGATCGCCTGCCAGAAGACCCAGGCGGAAGGCTCGAGACGCTTGAGATCATGGATCACGTGCTCGGCAAAGGCGAGCGCCGAAGACATGTCGTCGAAATCCTCCGGGTCCTTTTCGAGCGGCGTGTCGTTCTCGCTCATCCACAGGCGAATGCCTGACACCCGGGCGATATCGCGCACCGCGGTCTGGTGGACAGTGCCGTAGCTGTGAACGTTGAGCTGGCCGATGCGCGCGCGCGTCGCGGGCGGATAACCCGCCCAATCGCGCACGAAGAGATGCGAATTGGTCTCGTCCGGCGCGGCGATCGTCGTCGTCAGCCCCTGATCGGTCAGGGCGGCCGCGGCGGCGTCGATCATCGCCGCCTGCCGCGCGGGGCTCCAGTGAGAGCCTTCCTGTGTATTCGTGGCGAACCAATAGTCCGTATTCGGCTCGTTGACCGGCGACAGGGTTCGGAACGTGACATGATGGCGCCGTTGCAATTCGCCGACGACGCGCGCGAGATAGGTGGCGAACCTGCCTTCCTGCCCGGCACGCAAATTGTCGTCGGTACCCTTTTCCGCGCCCGAGACCCGACCGCTGACCGTCATGAACCAGGGTGGCGAGTTGGAAAATGCCTCGAAGATCGGGGCGCGGACCCGCTTTCGGATCGCGTCCAGCCACCAGCGCTGATTGGCGTCGGCCGACCAGTCCCACATCGCCGGGTCATCGGGTCTCCACCAATCCTCGCCGGTCGCGTTTTCGGGCCGTCGCCAGAAGCCCGGCACGGCGGCGCCGGGACGCAGATAGGACGGCGTATCGGCGGCATTGCCACCGCCGATATTGTAGCGCGCGATCGTCCAGCCGAGCCCATCGGGGCCATAGAGGAGGTCCGCGAGCCGCTCGCGCGTTCCATCAGGATAGCCGCCCGTCACCTCGGCGAACCACGCCAGCGCCGTACCCCAGCCCTCGAAGGTCGGTCCGGGGCGATCGATCGCCGGACGGATCGTAATCGCGACCTGGCCCGGCTGGGCCTGGAGCGGTGCCGCGGCGACAAGTCCCATGGCGGCGATGATCCCGCCGATCGCGCGTGGCCGCCCGGAACGCCGCCGGCCTGGGCCCATCGGCGCACCGTCCGCCGGGCGACCGGTCAAGCTGCGCAGCGCAAACATCGGGGCGCACGCATCAGGAAGTACGGCACTCCGATTGTCTCAAGCTTTGACTCCATCACCAGAGATGCGTTTCCTGGCTGTCACCGGAGATGCACATATCAGCGAATTTTGAGCTGAACAGCCAAATGTCCGCTATCGGATCGATGCCGACATTCCGCTGAGGTCCCCCAGAACGGCAGCCTTCACAGCTTCGACTCCCGAAAGCTGATAGCCAGCAAGTCACGATCTGCGGATGCGGGTGCTGCTTTCCTTGGGCCCCGTTGGGCGCGCGCCCGGCGTGGCATTCAATTCGTCGCGAGGCCAGAACGGCCGGCAGTTTCCCCACTTGTCATATTAATCTGAATCGCCGGTAATAGTCAGACATATCCAGATCCGGGACTGGCCGGGCGTTATTGAGGAGGGAAGCGTGCAGGTATTCAAATTCCTGGTTGGCAGCTCAATCGTAGCCATGACCACGATGGGTCTCGGCGCAACGGCAGCGGCTCAGGAGGCTCCTCAGCCCGCTGCCGGCCAGGCGGATAGTCCAACCGATATCGTCGTCACCGGCGTGCGCGAGAGCATTCGCTCGGCGCAGGCGATCAAGCGCGACGCCGATCAGGTCGTCGATTCGGTCCAGGCGCAGGACATCGGCAAGCTGCCTGACGCCAACACCACCGAAGCCCTCCAGCGCATCCCCGGTGTGCAGATCCAGCGCCGCTATGGCGAAGGCGCCACCGATTTCGATCATCGCACCCAGCCCGCGGTTACCGTCCGCGGCCTGACCCAGGTGCAGAACTTCCTCGACGGCCGCGCGGTCTATTCGGCGTCGGGCGGCCGCGCCTTCGATCTCGAAGGCATCCCGCCCGAGCTTCTGGCCGGCATCGACGTCTACAAGAACGCCCCGGCCAACATCATCGAAGGCGGCGTCGGCGGTGCAGTGAACCTGCGCACGCGCCGGCCCTTCGATTCACCGGGTCAGGTGATCAGCGCCACGGTGCGCGGCAATTATTATGATCGGGTCGACAAGTTCGGCGGCGCGGTGTCGGCGCTCTACAGCAACCGCTTCGATACCGGGATCGGCGAGATCGGCGTGCTGCTCAACGCCGTGTACAGCAAGAGCCAGTATCGCCAGGACGGCCTGCTGGCCGGCCCGTTCGACACCGTCGCGGCCGGCTCGATCGCGGGAGCTCCGGCGAACGCGCAGGTTCCATACGGCTTCGAGATCTACGACGATACCGGCGATCGCAAGCGCCTGGGCGTCGCCGCCGCGCTGCAATGGCAGGCGAGCGACGACGTGCTGCTGACCGCGCAATATCAGGGCACCAAATATTGGTTCAACCGCACCGGCGCTTATTATTACGACTATAACAACCGCACCAACGTCCGCGACGCCAGCGGCAACGTGACGAGCTTCGGCACCGACCCGCTGCCGGGCGCGACCTTCGAGTTCAACGACGAGGGCTATGCGACCAAAGGCTCACTGCGCAACCAGACCTTCGAGACCGGCCGCTACGATCAGGAGCTGTGGAGCGCGAGCCAGAACTACACGCTGAACCTCGATTGGCAGGCGAGCGACCGCATCAAGATGAATTTCGATGCCCAATATCTGAAGTCTTATTACAACGCAGATCGCAACGGCCATGTGCTGTCGCTCTACACCCAATCGGGGCAGACCGGCCTGACTACGCCGCACAGCACGGTCGTGGATTTCGACCTTACCGGCAAATATCCGCGCTGGGACGTGCGCGATCCGGGGCTGCTCAACAATCCGGCCAACTATACCACGCCGTATATCGCGGACTCGCTCCAGCGGAACGACGCCGACACGCTCGCTCTGGCCTATAACCTCGAATATGATGTGGGCGGAGGCTTCCTGTCCAAGCTGCGCGGCGGCCTGCGTTATGCCGACAGCAACATCGACCTGCGCGGGACGTGGCACGGCGTCTGCGTGACCTCACTCGGCGCCGATCCGAACTGCTCGGCGCCGGCAGGAACGCCGCTCGTCCCGCTGTCGCAGAACCCCCAGCTCTCGATGCCCGGCCCTTCGGACAACTGGTTCGACGGCAACACCGTGAAGGGCGGCCTGCTCTATCCGGCCTTCCCGGCGGGCGACGGCGTGTGGGCGCAGACCAAGGCGCTCTATGCGCTGCTCGGCGCGCAGACCAAGGACGGCTTCGCCCCGGGCGACCTCAACCGCCAGACGGAGAAGACCCTCACTTCCTGGGGTGTCGCCGATTATGCCTTCGAGCTCGGCAGCATCCGGGTCGATGGCGGCGCCGGCGTCCGGCTGGTGCGGACCCAGGCGACCTCGCGCGGCACCCAGTTCAATTCGGACGGCACCACGACGCCGATCGCGATCGACAACAGCTACACGCGCGCTTTGCCGAGCTTCAACCTCCGCGCGCGCTTCAGCGACGCGTTCCAGATGCGCTTCGCGTATTCGAAGGGCCTCGCGCGGCCCAATTTCGACCAGCTCTCGACCAATCTCACGCTCAACAACCCCAACCAGGTCAATCCGGTCACCGGACATCCGAGCGCGAGCTCAGGCAATCCGCGTCTGCGCCCGATCGAATCGGATAATTTCGACCTGACTGCGGAATGGTATTTCGCACCCGCCGGATCGCTGACGGCCGGGCTGTTCTACAAGAAGGTGAATGGCTTCCTCGCCGGCGGCACGATCGTCCAGAGCTTCAACGGCATCGACTATGACGTGAGCACCACGGTCAATTCGGGCAACGGCGAAGTGAAGGGCGCAGAGATCGGCTACCAGCAATTCTTCGACTTCCTGCCCGGCGTGTTGAGCGGCCTCGGCGTCCAGGCCAATTACACCTATGTCGACAGCAGCGTCTCAAACCCCTTCTCGACCCCGGGATCGAACATCCCGCAACAGGTGCCGCTCGAGAAACTGTCGAAGCACAGCTACAATATCGTCGGCCTGTACGAGAAGGGACCGGTCACCGCGCGCGTCGCGTGGAGCTGGCGTTCGAGCTATCTCGACCAGACGACCGGCAGCGGCGCAAACGGCATCCCGCAATATGCCCGGCCCTATGCCTCGCTCGATGCCTCGCTGAGCTTCGACCTCAACAAGCATCTCGCGGTGTCGATCGATGCGGTCAACATCAACAACCGGATGAACGTGCTTTACATCGGCACGCCCGCGGCGCCGCTGCAATATCAGCTCAACGATCGCCGGTTCGGGCTTTCGTTGCGGGCGACTTACTGATCATCGCCGCTTGAACGACGTGCAACCGTGAGGAAGGATATGCGGCGGGGCGTCTGGCAGCGGCAGCTGACTGATCCCGCATGGGGGTTGAGATGATCAAGTTCGGGTTGAGTAGTGTGTTTCTCGCGCTGGCGCTTGTCGCGCCGACGGCGGCCTTTGGCCAGCAGCCCATAACGAACCGGTTCAGCGCCGATCCCTCGCCGCATGTCTTCGACGGTGAATATTATGTCTATGCGACCGATGATGCCTCGAACAGCGGCAGATATTGGGACTCCACCGCGTGGCGGCTCTACGCATCGAAGGACATGAGGACCTGGGTCGACAAGGGCGCTCCGCTGGACGTCACGGTGTTCAAATGGGCGAGACCCGATGCCAAGGCGTGGGCGCCCGAGGTCGCATACCGGCACGGCAAATATTTCTTCTACGCCCCGGTCGGCGGAGACAAGATCGGCGTGGCCGTTGCGGACCGGCCCGAGGGACCTTTCCACGATGCCCGGTCGGATGCGCTGGTCGACAAGTCGCGGGACGCGAATGTTGGTGCCGAGCCGATCGATCCGGCGGTATTCATCGACAAGGACGGGCAGGCCTATCTGTTCTTCGGCACCCGCATGCCGAAGATCGTCAAGCTACGTCCGGATATGGTGACGCTGGACGGTCCCATCCGAGATCTGGCCATAGAGGGATTCCCGCAGGACGACCCCAAGAAGAAGTATGGCGAGGCGCCATTCCTGCACGCGCGTGGGGGAACCTATTATTTCAGCTTTTCGACCGGCTGGCCGGGGCAGATCGTCTACGCCACTTCGACAAGCCCCATGGGCCCGTTTCGATACCAGGGGCTCATACTGGATTATCTGTCGATCTCGACCAACCATCAGGCGATAATCGAGCATGGCGGAAATACCTGGCTATTCTACCACGACAATCTTCTGCCGGGCGGCGGGAGCGAGCGCCGGTCCATTACCTTCGCGCCGCTTCGCTACAATCCGGACGGCAGCATCCAGGAAGTGAAACGGCCAGCAAAAGCGGTCGAGCACCCCGTTTTGCCCATTAGCGGAGGTTAAAGTCGGCATGTTGCGCCGGACACGCGCTGCTTGTGGGATCGGAATCCACTGATCGAAGCGCTCTCGCGTGAACTCGATGTTCGATAGCGTGACAGCCCATCCGGTTGCATATCACGGCAGGGTCAGGAGTCGATTCTGCGCCTTCCAGTGCTTAGCGCGCAGCTCCGCCACAAACCGAGTCAATTTACGGGTCGCTTCAGATGTCCTGCACTAGCCGCCCGTAAAGCTCAGGCCGGCGATCGCGGAAGAAGCCGAACGCGGCGCGGTGGCGCTTGACGCGGTCGAGGTCGAGCTTGGCCACGATCACCCCGGTCTCCTCGCGGTCGAGTTCCGCCAGGATATCGCCGCGCTCGTCGGTGATGAAGCTCGTGCCGTAGAAGGTCTGCCCGTGCTCGGTGCCGACGCGGTTGGCGGCGACGACGGGGACGACGTTCGAGACGGCGTGCCCCACCATCGCCCGGCGCCACAGCCGCGCGGTATCGAGGCTGTCGTCATGCGGCTCGGAGCCGATCGCGGTCGGATAGAACAGGATTTCCGCACCCATCAGCATCATCGCGCGCGCGGTCTCGGGATACCATTGGTCCCAACACACTCCCACGCCGATCTTGGCGCCGGGCCCGTTCCACACCTTGAACCCGGTATTGCCGGGGCGGAAATAGAATTTCTCCTCATAGCCGGGGCCGTCGGGAATATGGCTCTTGCGATAGACGCCCTCGATCCGCCCGTCGGGGCCGATCATCGCCAGGCTGTTATAGTGATGCGGCCCGTCGGCCTCGAAGAAGCTGGTCGGGATGTGGATGCCCAGATCGGCGGCGAGATGCTGCATCGCCAGCACCGCCTTGTGTTCGTGCGCCGGCTTGGCGTTGGCGAACAGGCTCTCGTCCTCGACCCGGCAGAAATACTCGCCTTCGAACAATTCGGGCGGCAGCACGACCTGCGCGCCCCTGCCCGCCGCCTCGCGGACGAGCTCGGACACCGCCTTGATGTTGGCGTGGATATCGTTGGTGAAGGCGAGCTGGAGCGCCGCGACGGTGATCTCGGTCATTGGGATTCCTCAGAGCCGCGGAAGCTGCTGGCTGATGCAGTGAAAGCTTCCGCCGCCGGTCAAGATATGGTCGGCGCGCTGGCCGACAACCTGCCGGCCGGGGAAAAGCGCCGCGAGCGCGGCGATCGCAGCCTCGTCATTCTCCTGGCCATAGATCGGCACCACGATCGCGGCATTGCCGATATAGAAGTTCATGTAGCTTGCAGGCACGATCTCCTCCTCGGGGCTCAGCACCCGGCCGGGCGAGGGGAAGCGGACCAGTTCGACTCCGGAGCCCCGGGCACGCTCCGCGGCGTCCTGATATACTCGCCAGTTCGGGTCGTTTTCGGTCGCCTCGGGGATCAGCAGCCGGTTCTCGCCGACGAAGCGGGCGAGATTGTCGACATGGCCGTCGGTGTGGTCGTTGAGCAGCCCGTCGCCCAGCCACAGCACCCGGGTATAGCCGAGATCGGCGGCGAGCAGCGCCTCGACATCGGCCTTGCTCAGGTTCGGATTGCGATTGGGATTGAGCAGGCACTGCTCGGTGGTGACGCACAGCCCGGTGCCGTCGCCGTCGATCGCGCCGCCCTCGAGAATCCAGCGATGCGCCTCGACACCCAGCTGCTCGCGCTCCGCCAGCCGCCGCCCGACGTCCGAATCGCCTTCGAGGTCGTATTTCCCGCCCCAGCCGTTGAAACGGAAATCATGCGCGCGGCCGGCGCCGTCGATGATCGGCCCCGTGTCGCGCAGCCAGATGTCGCCGAACGGCTCGATCACCACGCGCGCCGTGTCGCCGGCATGCTCCCGCGCCGCCGCCGCCGCTTCCTCGTCGGCGGCGACCAGGATCACCTGTTCGCCTCGCCCGTCGGCATGCACCGCTTTGGCAAAGGCGGCGACTTCGTCCCGCGCGGGTTCGAGGTCCTCGAGCCACAATTCGGGGTGGCTCGGAAAGCCGATCCAGACGGCGTCGTGCGATGCCCATTCGGGCGGAGGCGGCAGAATCATGCGCGCGCTCTTACTTCCCCGCGCGGCTCTTGTCTCGGATCGCGCGGAATTCGGCGGTCGGATACCAGTTGGGCCAGGTCGTACCCTCGGCGAGCTGCCGGCCCAGGCCATAGAAGATCCTCAGATCCTCCAGCGCGCCGTCCCAGTTCCAGCTCGGATCATATTGGTCCTGCGGCTTGTGATAGCGGTGCTCGGTATAGTCGTCCGCCGCCTTCTTGCCCGCTTCCTTGCCGCCGACGCGCAGGTCCTCGCCGCTTTCGCCGTAGAGCATCGGCACGCCCAATTTGGCGAAGCTGAAATGGTCCGAACGATAATAATAGCCGCGCTCGGGAGTGGGCTCGGGGACGATCACCCGGTCCTGCGCCGCCACGAACGGCTTCACCAGGTCCTCGAGCTCGGATTTGCCGACCCCGACCAGCACGAAGTCCTTCGCGCGGCCGACATTGTTGACGCCGTCCATGTTCACGCCGCCCACCGTCCGGGCGAGCGGGAAGACCGGGTTCTCCGCATAGAATTTGGAACCGAGCAGCCCCGATTCCTCGGCCGTGACCGCGAGGAAGACGAGGCTGCGCTTCGCCGGCCCCACTTTGGCGTGCGCCTCGGCGAGCGCGATCAGCGAAGCGGTGCCCGAAGCATTGTCGAGCGCGCCGTTGCAGATGTCGTCGCCGTTGACTGCGTCGCAGCGGCCGAGATGATCCCAATGCGCCGAATAGAGCACATACTCGTCGGGCCGCTCGCTGCCGGGCAAGATGCCGACGACGTTCTTCGATGCCTGCCGCCGGATGGTGTTGTCGAACGACACTTGCGCCTTGACGCCCAACGGCACCGCCTTGAAGCCCTTGTGCTTCGCCGCCTCCAGCAAAGCCGCATAATCCTTGCCGGCGCTGGCGAAGAGCGCTTTGGCGGCATCCTGCTGGATCCAGCCGATCGCCTTCGACTGGTCCATGTGATCGCCCGGCGTGTCCTGCTCGAGCTGCGGCCCGGTCCACGAGGATTGCACCACGCCCCAGCCATAAGCGGCGGGCTCGGTATCATGGACGATGATCGCCGCGGCGGCGCCCTGCCGCGCGGCTTCCTCATATTTGTAGGTCCAGCGGCCGTAATAGGTCATCGCCCGGCCGCCGAATTCGCCCTTGAGCTCCTGCGTCTGCCAGTCGGGATCGTTGACGAGAATGACCACGGTCTTCCCCTTCACGTCCACGCCGGCATAGTCGTTCCAGCCGCGCTCGGGGGCATTGATGCCATAGCCGACGAACACGACGTCGCTGTCCTTGACGACGGTCTTCGGCGTGACCTGATAGGTCGCGATGACCACGTCCTTGCGATAGTCGAGACTGACCGGCGTCTTGCCCCCCGTGAAGCTGAGCGGCGTGACGTTCTGCGAAGTGATCTCGACCAGCGGCACATCCTGGAACCAGCTGCCCTTGTTGCCGGGCTTGAGCCCGGCCTTCTGGAAGCGCTCGACCAGATAAGCGAGCGTCTTCTCCTCGCCCGCAGTCGCCGGCGCGCGGCCTTCGAATTCGTCGGACGAAAGCCGTTCGGTCACTTGCTTCAGCGTGTCGACCGAGATCTGCGGCGCCGTCTGCGCTGCCGCGGAGGTGCTGGCGAGCAAGAGAATGGCGGAAAGAGCGAGGCGCATGAAAACTCCTGGCGATGGGATTGGCGCGAGTGTGACAGCGCGCCGAGGTACCGGCAAGCGTTGCGGCAGGGCCCCGGCCCGGGTCGGTCCCGTGGGCAACTTTCCCGCAGCGGCCGCCGCTTCACCGGCTTGGCGTCGGGTGAGCAGGATTGTCGGCAACCAGGTTTTCGGCGGTACTTGTCGGTCTAACCAACGGTAAAATCGGCTTTCGTCAGCATCGAGGCGGACACAAAATCGGGACAACTGGCCCTTCCCCTCGATTATGCTGCAGCGCAGTTGTCATCGAAAGTACACTGATCTTACGCAGCTATTACGCATCATCCTTTGGTGTCGATGCACGACCTTGAAGAATAGGACTTGCCAATTTCGTTTCGTGGGTAAATCATAAGCCATCGGGGGAGAATCGGGCATGGCTGAACCGTATTTGTCGGAGCTGAGGCTTTTTTCCTTTAGCTTCGCGCCCAAGGGTTGGGCGTTGTGCAACGGGCAATTTCTTCCAATCAACCAGAACCAGGCGCTGTTCGCGCTGCTGGGCACCACTTATGGCGGCAATGGTCAGACGACCTTCGCCTTGCCTGACCTGCGGGGCCGTGCGCCGATCCACAGCGGCAACGGTCATACGCTCGGCGAAGCGGGCGGGCAGCAGGCGCATACGCTCACCATCAACGAATTGCCGACGCACTTCCACTTTCTCCAGGCGACCTCGGCGAACGCCACCGTCAACATCCCCGCCAACACCACGCTCCTTTCCGGCTCGCCACCGAACGACTTCTATACGGGTCCGGCGGGGCTGGCAGCGCTCGCGCCCAGTGCGGTCAGCAGCGTGGGCGGTAGCCAGGCACACCTGAACATGCAGCCCTTCCTGACGCTGAACTGGTGCATCGCGCTCCAGGGCATCTTCCCCTCGCAGAACTGAGGAACCAGCCGATGGCACAACCTTATGTCGGTGAAATCCGGATGTTCGCGGGCAATTTCCCGCCCAATGGCTGGATGTTCTGCGAAGGTCAGCTCCTGGCGATCTCGGAGAACGAGACGCTGTTTCAGCTGATCGGCACCAGCTATGGCGGTGATGGCCAGTCCACCTTCGCTCTGCCCGACCTGCGCGGGCGCGTTCCGCTGCACCAGGGGAACGGCTTCATTCTGGCGGAGACCGGCGGCGTCGAGGAAGTCACGCTGACGACCCAGCAGATCCCGAACCACACCCATACCATGTTCGGGTCGACGAACACGGCCACCTCGCCGACGCCGACGAATTCGGTGATCGGCAAATCCACTTCGATCGACGCGTTCGTCAATGCCCAGGCCGGCGATCCGCTGAACGCCCAATCAATTTCACCGGTCGGCGGCACGCAGCCGCATACCAACATCCAGCCCTATCTTTGCGTCGACTTCATCATCTCGCTGTTCGGGATCTACCCCAGCCAAACCTGAGGAGCCGTGCCTTGGCCGATCCGTTCGTTGCCGAAATCCGGGTTTTCCCATTCAACTTCCCGCCGACGGGCTGGGCGTTTTGCAATGGGCAGCTCCTGCCGATTTCGCAGAATACGGCGCTCTTTTCGCTGCTCGGCACCACCTATGGCGGCGACGGCAAGAGCACGTTCGCGCTTCCGGATCTCGAAGGTTCGGTGCCGATGCATCCGGGTCAGGGGCCCGGCCTGTCTTTGTATGATCTCGGTCAGACGGGCGGTTCCGAGAACGTGACTCTGCTCCAGAGCGAGATTCCGGGGCACAATCACTCTTTGATGACCGCGAGCGGCGATCCGGCGGAGTCGAACGATCCGACGAACAACGTGCTGGGTCGCTCCAACCTCTTCGTCTATTCGACCACGCTGACTCCGTTGGTTCAGATGGCGGCGCCGCAAGCACTCGGCCCCGCCGGCGGCGGTTTGCCGCACAACAACATGATGCCCTATCTCACTTTGTCTTTCTGCATTGCGCTTCAGGGCGTGTTCCCGGCGCGCCCCTGACGTCCGCCATGCCATTGCCGGTGCGCGAGGTTGCCGCGCTGAAGGTTGTGCTGCGGCCGATGTCGGACGCGGACCTGCCCTTCACTGCGGCGCTCTATGCCTCGACGCGCGCCGAGGAGCTGGCGCCGGTACCTTGGCCTGCCGAGACCAAGCAGGCATTCCTCGCGCAACAGCACGCCGCGCAGCACGCACATTACGAGCAACATTATCAGGGCATGCAGGCGATGATCGTCGAGCGCGGCGGCGCGGCGATCGGGCGGCTCTATCTGTACGCCATGCCCGGCGAAATCCGGATCGTCGATATCTCGCTGATGCCCGCGGCGCGGCGCCAGGGTATCGGCGCGGCATTGGTGCGCGACGTGTTCGCCCAGGCCGCCCCGCTGGGCAAGAGCGTCACGATCCATGTCGAGAAGAACAATCCCGCGCGAACGCTCTATGCGCGGCTCGGATTCACGATCGTGGATGGCGATCGGGGCGCTTATGACCTCTGGGAATGGCGCGCCGCAGGCTAGTAGAAGATCGCCTCATACCGTACGCCGCCGGCATCGCGGGCGATGGGCACGATGAAGATGTCGTGATCCTCTTCTCCGCCGGCGAAACGATAGGTCGCCTGCGGCAGGATCGGATCGACGGGCCCGAGGAATTCGAGCCGGAACGATCCGTTCTCACGCCCTGAATCGGATAGTGCCTGCCCCTTGTCGAGCGTGAGCGGATAGGTCGCATCCGCCGCCTGCACGTCATAGACGGTGCCCGCCACGAAGTCGGAGAGGCGAGGACCGCTCATGCGGCTTGCCGGGTCGCCGAAATGGCGGCAATCGAAACGAAGCGCATACGGCATCCTGACGAATAAGACCGAAGCCGAGTTTGGCAGCGCGGTCTCGCCCCTGCAAGTCCGGCCTGAGGGCCACCCTCCGAATCTGCCATTACCCTGACGCCATAGAAAAAGGGCGGCCCCGAAGGACCGCCCCTCTTCGTTCCCAGATGGGAAGCCGGATCAGCGCGAGTAGAACTCGACGACGAGGTTCGGCTCCATGCGCACCGGATAGGGCACTTCGTCGAGCGTGGGCACGCGCGTGAAGGTGATCTTCGACGCGCCTTCCGGAACGACATAATCGGGAATGTCGCGCTCGGAGAGGCTCTGCGCCTCCATCACCAGCGCCATTTCCTGCGCCTTCGACGAAAGCGAGACGACCTGGCCAGGCTTGATGCGGCGCGAACCGATGTTGCACTTCTCGCCATCGACGCGGACATGGCCATGGTTAACCAGCTGGCGCGCGGCAAAGATCGTCGGCGCGAACTTGGCGCGATAGACGATCATGTCGAGGCGCATCTCGAGCAGGCCGATCAGGTTCTGACCGGTATCGCCCTTCATGCGCGACGCGTCCTCGTACGACTTCTTGAACTGCTTCTCGGTGATGTCGCCGTAATAGCCCTTGAGCTTCTGCTTGGCGCGAAGCTGGATGCCGAAGTCCGACATCTTGCCCTTGCGGCGCTGGCCGTGCTGGCCGGGGCCGTATTCACGCTTGTTGACCGGGCTCTTCGGGCGACCCCAGATGTTTTCGCCCATCCGGCGGTCGAGCTTGTGCTTGGCGCTGGAGCGCTTCGACATATCTAATCCTTTGCAATCACAGAATGACGTAATCCGCTCTCCCTGTCGGGAACGCGGGGTTGGTCCCGGTATCCGCCTGCTGATTCCTTGTGGGGAGGGCAGGGCCACCGCTTCACCGGGGTGCGGGGCCATTGCGAAGGCGCGCGGTTAGCCGCCATGTGCCGGCGAGTCAAGCTGGACAGGCGCGTGGGCACCCGCCAAGGGTCGGGCATGCAAGACACTCTCGATCCCGAAGCCTGCACGACGATGGCCGAGGTGCGCGCCGGAGTCGACGCGGTCGACCGCGCGCTGGTCGCTTTGCTCGCGCGCCGCTTCGGTTACATGGATGCGGCCGCCCGCATCAAGCCCGAACGCAGCCATGTCCGCGATGAGGCGCGCAAGGCACAGGTCATCGCCAACGCGCGCGCAAGCGCCCGTGCCGCCGGTATCCCCGAGGCGCCGGTAGGCGAATTCTGGGACCAGCTGGTCGAAGCGTCGATCGCGTACGAGTTGGAAGCGTTCGATCGGCGCTGAGCCGCCGGCAGTCAGAGCCCGGCGGGAGGGGTAGCGCGCTCGGCTTCGCCGCGGGCGCGCTCCTCTTCGAGCTTCGCCTGCGATGCGGTCATGCAGACGCGCTTGTGGCCGAGCCGTGAGTTGACTGCAGGCACCGACTTGCAGATCTTCTTCTCTGCGGCCGGCTTGGCGGCTTCCGGCGCAGGGGCATTCTGAAGCGCGGCGGCGAAGGTCAGCGCGAAAAAGCTCGTGAACATTCAATAACTCTCCGGAAGCACCTCAGAGTCGGCGCATGCGCAACTTCTAGACGCGCAGACGCGATCCTGCAAAGCCGGAGGGCTCATCGGTCGCGATACAGCTTGCGCCCGGCGAGCGCCGACAGCACGCCGCGCATCGTGCGGACTTCCTGCGAGGTCCAGCCCGGCTTGGTCAGCAGCGTGCGAAGCGTCCGTCGCGTGGTGGGCACGCGAGCAGGCGGGAAGTAATAGCCCGATCCCTCGAGCATGGCGTCGAGCTGGCCGATCATCCCTTCCAGCTCGTCCTGCGGCGCCGGCGGATCGATATCGGTGGCGGGCGGGCTGGCGAGGCTAGCCCCCTTAGACCATTCATAAGCGACGAGGATCACCGCCTGGGCGAGGTTCAACGAGCCGAATTCGGGGTTGATCGGCACGGTGATGATCGTCCGCGCGAGCGCGATATCGTCGGTTTCCAGTCCCGAACGCTCGGGCCCGAACAGGATCGCCGAACGCCCGGCGGCCGAACGGATCGCGCGTGCCGCCGCTTCGGGCGTGACCACCGGCTTGGTGACCCCGCGCTTGCGCACCGTGGTGGCATAAACCTGGCCGCAATCGGCCACCGCTTCGGCGACGCTGCCGAACACCTGAGCCTTTTCGAGGACGATGTCGGCGCCGCTGGCTGCCGGACCCGCCGACGGATTGGGCCAGCCGTCCCGCGGCGCCACTAGGCGCATCTCGGTCAGCCCGAAATTGAGCATCGCGCGTGCCGCCTTGCCGATATTCTCGCCCAATTGCGGGCGCACGAGGACGATGACGGGGTTCACCCCTTCCCCACCTCGCTGACATTGCCGGCGAATTCCTCGAAGTCCTTCGCCTCGCGGAAGTCCTTATAGACGCTGGCAAAGCGGATATAGGCGACTGAATCCAGGCCCTTCAGCCCGTCCATCACCATCTCGCCGATCCGCTGCGAGGGAATCTCGCTGTCGCCCTGCGTCTCGAGCTGGCGCTGGATGCCCGATACCAGCCGCTCGATCTGCGCCGAGGTGACGGGACGCTTGCGCGCGGCGAGCGTGACCGAGCGGATGAGCTTGTCGCGCTCGAACGGCTCACGGCGGTCCTGGTTCTTCACCACCGTCAGGTCGCGCAGCTGGATGCGTTCGAACGTAGTGAAACGCGCGGCGCATGCCTCGCACTGCCGCCGCCGCCGGATCGCCGCCCCGTCTTCGGTGGGGCGGCTGTCCTTCACCTGGCTGTCTTCATTTCCGCAGAACGGGCAGCGCAATTACAGCTCCGGATAGATGGGGAAGCGCTCGCACAAAGCGCGGACGCGCTCGCGGACATTCGCTTCGATCTGCGCATCGCCCTGCTCGCCATTCTTGCGCAGCCCTTCGAGCACATCGGCGACCATGTTGCCGATCTCGCGGAACTCGGCCGGGCCGAAGCCGCGCGTGGTGCCGGCGGGCGAGCCGACGCGGATGCCGCTGGTCTTGACCGGGGGCAGCGGATCGTTGGGAATGCCGTTCTTGTTGCAGGTGATCGCGGCGCGCTCGAGTGCCTCGTCGGCGTCCTTGCCGGTCACGCCCAGCGGTGTGAGGTCGACCAGAGCAAGATGCGTGTCGGTGCCGCCCGAGACGAGGTTGGCGCCGCGCTCGTTGAGCGTCGCCGCCAGCACCTTGGCATTCTCGACGATCGCCGCGGCATAGCTCTTGAAGTCGGGACGCAGCGCCTCGCCGAACGCGACTGCCTTGGCTGCGATCACGTGCATCAGCGGGCCGCCCTGGAGCCCGGGAAACACCGCCGAGTTGATCTTCTTGGCGATCGCCTCGTCATTGGTGAACACCGCGCCGCCACGCGGACCGCGCAACGTCTTGTGCGTGGTTGTCGTCACGACATGGGCGTGGCCGAACGGGGTGGGGTGGACGCCGCCGGCGACCAGGCCCGCGAAGTGCGCCATGTCGACCATGAAGATCGCGCCGACTTCGTCGGCGATTGCGCGGAAGCGGGCGAAATCGATGATCCGCGGATAGGCCGAGCCGCCCGCGATGATCAGCTTCGGCTTGTGCTCCTTGGCCTTGGCCTCGACCTCGTCGAAATCGATCAAATGCGTATCGGGATGCACGCCGTACTGGATCGCGTTGAACCACTTGCCGCTCATCGCCGCACGCGCGCCATGGGTGAGGTGCCCGCCCGAATCGAGGCTGAGCCCCATGATCGTATCGCCCGGCTTGGTAAGCGCCAGCATCACCGCGCCGTTGGCCTGCGCGCCCGAATGCGGCTGGACGTTGGCGAAATCGCAACCGAACAATTGCCTGGCGCGGTCGATCGCCAGCTGCTCGACTTCGTCCGAAGGATGGCAGCCCTGATAGTAACGCTTGCCGGGATAACCCTCCGCGTACTTGTTGGTGAACACCGAACCCTGCGCCTCGAGCACCGCCTTCGAGACGATGTTCTCGCTGGCGATCAACTCGATCTGGTGCTGCTCGCGATCGAGTTCGTGGCGGACGCCGGCGAAGATCGCCGGATCGGCTTCGGAAAGGCCCTTGGTGAAGAAGCCGTCGGGCTGGAGCCCTGCCGTCTGGGGGTTGGTACTCATACTGGGCTCCTTGTCGGTGCGCTGAGTTTATCGACGCGGCGCTGGTGGCGATCGCCGAGGAATTCGGTTTCGAGGAAGGCGGAGACGCAAGCCTTCGCCATTTCGAGGCCGATCAGCCGCGCGCCCAGGGCCACGACATTGGCATCGTTATGCTGGCGCGCAAGGCTCGCCGAGAGCGGCTCTGAAACCAGTGCGCAACGCGCGGCGGGATTGCGATTGACGGCGATCGAGATACCGATCCCCGATCCGCACAACGCCACGCCGGCCTCCGCCTCACCCTGCTCGATCGCGCGGGCGAGTGCATAGCCGTAATCGGGATAATCGACGCTGTCGGTGTTGGCGGGGCCGAGATCGAGCACTTCGTGCCCCTCGTCACGCAACCATATGGCGAGTTCCGATTTCATGACGAAGGCGGCATGATCCGAGGCGATGGCGATACGGCGCGGCATGCCGCGCTCCCTACGCCCTCGGACCTGTGCTGGCTAGACTGAGACAACCCCTGGAGACCGAAATGCGTAAATCAATTCTCGTTTTTGCGCCCGCGCTCGCTTTTGGCCTGGCCCTAGGTGCATGCTCAGAAGGCACACAAGATAATCTGACCAGCGCCGTCGAGAATACCGGCGACAGCCTGGAGAACGCCGCCGCCAGGACCGGCGACATGATCGAGAACGGTGCCGACCGCGCAGGTCGCGCCATCGAGAACACCGCGGACGATGTCGGCGACACGGTTGCAAAAGGCGCCCGCGACACTGGCAACGCGATCGACAACACAACCCGCTAGGCGCTCGTACGCGGCGGCGGGCGGAGCCGGTGCCGCCGCGCACGGCCTTCGACCGCGGCCGCGACCCAGGCACCGGGCGAGGGCGTCACGAAACGGTGACCTGACTGACCGGCGGATGTCACATGTCCCGGCTAGCAGGGCGCGACCTCGCCCGGCGGTCCGGGCAGCGCACATCTGGAGTCCGGCCATGGGAACTCTTGCCAAGACGCCGAAGAACGGCGCCGTACGCGGTGCGGTGCATCGCCACGAGCATCTGAGCAAGGAGGGCCTGCTCGAACGCGCCTTCACTTTCGCCTTTCGCGGCCTCGTCTACGCCCAGATCTGGGAAGATCCGGTTGTCGACATGGAGGCGCTGGAGATCACTCCCGACAGCCATGTCGTGACGATCGCGTCGGGCGGCTGCAACGCCTTCTCCTATTTGACCGCCGATCCGAAGCGAATCACCGCGGTCGATCTCAATCCCGCGCACATCGCGCTCAACAAGCTTAAGCAGGCGGCGGCGCTGCATCTTCCCGACTACGCCAGCTTCCGCGCGTTCTTCGCCGATGCCGATCGCACCGAGAATATTGCGCTGTACGAACGCCATTTGCGCCCGCATCTCGATGAAACGACCCGCGCTTATTGGGAAGGCCGTGACCTGAGCGGCCGCCGCCGGATCTCGGGCTTTGCCACGGGCTTTTATCGCCGCGGGCTGCTCGGCAATCTGATCGGCTTCGTCCATTTCCTCGGGCGGCTCTACCGGATCGACCCGCGCGAGATTCTGAAGGCGCAGACGATCGAGGAGCAGCGCGCGATCTTCGAGACGCGCTACGCCCCTTTCTTCGAGAAGAAGTTTCTGCGCTGGCTGGTCGATCAGCCCGCCGCTTTGTTCGGCTTCGGCATCCCGCCCGCACAGTACGACCTGCTCAAGGTCGACGACGCGCAGGGCATCACCGGTGCGCTCAAGAGCCGGCTGCGCAAGCTCGCCTGCGATTTCGACATCAAGGATAATTTCTACGCCTGGCAGGCGTTCGGCCGCGGCTATGGCAAGCATGAAGACGCGCCGCTGCCGCCCTATCTGCAGAAGGCGCACTATGACGCGGTCCGTGCGCGCGCCGATCGCGTCGAGATCCGGCACACCAACTATGCCGACTATCTGGAAAACATGCCGGCGCAGTCGCTCGACCGCTACATATTGCTCGACGCACAGGACTGGATGACCGACGCGCAGCTCACCCGGATCTGGAGCGAGATCACGCGCACCGCCAAACCCGGCGCGCGCGTGCTCTATCGCACTGCGGCGGCGCCCGACGTGGTCGCCGGCCATGTTCCCGCGACGATCCTCGACCAGTGGGAATATGCCGATGCCGCCAAGCGCGACGACTGGACGCGGCGCGATCGCTCGTCGGTCTATGGCGCGACGCACCTCTGGACGCTGAAGCCGCACGCATGACCGCGGTGGCAAGCGAACAAAAGGCGCTGATGGATGATGTCTATTCGCTCCATCGCCACTTCTACGACCTCACGCGCAAATTCTACCTGTTGGGACGCGACCAGCTGATCCGCAGTCTCGCGCCGTCGCCGGGCGGAACGGTGGTCGAAGTCGGCTGCGGCACCGCGCGCAATCTCATCGTCGCGGCGAAGACCTGGCCCGACGCACGCTTCCACGGCTTCGATATCAGCGAGGCGATGCTCGAGACCGCCCGCAAGTCGGTCGCGCGCACCGGCCTGTCCGATCGGATAACGCTCGCGCAGGGCGACGCCGGCAATTTCGATACCGAGCGACTGTTCGGGATGGAGAAGGTCGACCGGATCTTCATGAGCTACACGCTGTCGATGATCCCGCCCTGGCAGGAAGCGATCGAGCGGAGCGCGGCGAGCCTCGCGCCGGGCGGCGGGCTCCACATCGTAGACTTTGGCCAATATGAGCGGCTGCCCGCCCTGGTGAAGCGGCTCCACTTCAAGTCGCTCAACGACTTCCACGTCTATCCGCGCCGCGAATTGCCTGCCGTGCTCAGGCGCGTGGCCGAGGCGCGCGGGCTCACCCTCCAATTCACCCCTCTATATCGCGGCTATGCGTGGAGCGCCGTGCTCGGCCGGCCCTAGCCGCGCCCCGGATCATAGACGCGAATGATCCACGAGACATAATAAACGAGGTAGGCCAGCGCGAAGACAAGGTGGAAGCGGGCGTTGCGGGTGCGCATCGCCGTCAGCGCCAGCGCGATGGTCGCCACGATCCGCACGGGATATTCGATGCCGAAGCTCGCCAGATAGGCATGCCCTTTGATCGCGCTGTCGAACCAGTCGGTGAGCATCGACACGATCAGCAGGCCGAAGAACCAGCCCCGCCGCGACTGGAAATAATCCTGATAGCCCGCATATTCCTCGAGTTCGTCGGGAAACAGGATGTTCGCCATCAGCGCGAACAGGAAGGCGTAGAACAGGACGAACAGGAACAATTCGAATCGCCAGCTGGTGATCGCAGCCAGGCCGAACTCCCACCACCAGAAATGGATCGACGAGATCAGGACGATCAGCGCCCACAGCAGGTGAACCGGATAGACCTTGAGCTTGCCCGGATGCTGGACGAACTTCGCCAGCCCCGAAAGCACGCGCGTGATCGCGATCCCCAGCACGATGCTGATGATCACGCGGATATGGAGGTAGAGGTCGTGGGTGAGTTCGGGGCCGGGCGGATGCGCAGCCAAGGTGTCAGGCTGCCAGCCGGAGCTCCAGCCGGCCCCATATCTCGACCAGCGCTTGCGTGAGCTCGCGCATCATCGCCTCGTCGTGCGCGGGGCCGGGGGTGAAGCGCAGCCGCTCGGTGCCGCGCGGCACCGTCGGATAATTGATCGGCTGGACGTAGACGCCATACTCGGCGAGCAGCACGTCGCTGATCTTCTTGGCCTTGACCGGATCGCCGACCATCAGCGGCACGATATGCGTGGTCGAGGGGAGTACCGGCAGCCCGGCCTCGGTCATCAGCGCCTTGAGCTTCGCGGCTGCTTCCTGCTGCCCCTCACGTTCGGTGGTGGATGCCTTGAGGTGCTTCACGCTCGCCAGCGCCCCCGCGACCAGTACCGGCGACAGCGATGTCGTGAAGATGAAGCCCGGCGCATAGCTGCGGATCACGTCGATGATCACCTGATCGGCGGCGATATACCCGCCCATTACGCCGAACGCCTTGCCCAGCGTCCCCTCGATGATCGTGATCCGCTCCGCCACGCCGTCGCGCTCGGAGATGCCGCCGCCCCGCGCGCCGTACATGCCCACGGCATGGACTTCGTCGAGATAGGTCAGCGCGTTATATTTGTCGGCAAGGTCGCAGATCGCGGCGATGGGCGCGATATCGGCGTCCATCGAATAGACGCTCTCGAACGCGATCAGCTTGGGCGCGCCGGGATCATCGGCGGCGAGCAATTCCTCGAGATGCGCGAGATCGTTGTGGCGGAACACGCGCTTCTCGCAGCCCGAATTGCGGATGCCCGCGATCATGGACGCGTGGTTCAATTCGTCCGAATAGACGATGCAGCCGGGCATCAGCCTGGCGAGCGTCGAGAGCGTCGCTTCGTTCGAGACATAGCCCGAAGTGAACAGCAGTGCGCCTTCCTTGCCGTGCAGGTCGGCCAGTTCATGCTCGAGCTCGATATGGTAATGGGTGTTGCCGCCGATGTTGCGCGTGCCGCCCGATCCGGCGCCGACGTCGTGAAGGGCTTCCTCCATCGCGGCGATCACCTTGGGGTGCTGGCCCATCGCCAGATAGTCGTTCGAGCACCACACGACGATCGGCTTGGGTCCATTATGCCCCGCGAAGCAGCGCGCATTGGGATAGGCGCCCTTGTTGCGCAGAACGTCGATGAACACGCGGTAGCGGCCCTCGGCATGCAGGCGATCGATCGCCTGATTGAAGACCCGCGAATAGTCGATGGCGGGCGCAGGGCTGTCCTTCGTGTGCATGGGCCTGCTCCCTACCCCCAAAATCTGCGCATTTCCAGCCATCCGGCACAAGCGAATATCGCGGGGGATATGCGCAGCCGCCATGCCCATTTCGAAGCTAAAGCGATAGAAATGTTCTAAAATCATTGGAAAATGCTCGAATCCTGATCCGGATCAGCACGTGGCACTCGGCGAAATGATAGGAATTCAGACATCGCGGGCGACTCGGCATCAAGCAAGTCCGTGGCAGAGAGACGGTTCGTGCTCCCGCTTGCGCTATGGAGCGACGATATGAACGGCAACATGAGCAGCCTCGACCTGGAATATTACCAGCGGCGCGAACGACAGGAGCGCGAGCGGGCTGCGCGTGCAGACGACACGACCGCGCGGCGAGTCCATCTCGAGCTGGCGGAGCGCTATTCCACCTTGATGCAGAGCCCCGCGACCATGAGCACGGCGCAGGCTTAGAGTTCCTCGATTTCGGTCAGCCCGAAACGCGCCAGCGCGGGAGCGAGCTTTCCGGTCCGTGCGTTCGCGGCGGTGAAGACGGCGCGGCCGGGGCCAGGCACCTCCGGCCATTGCTGTCCCTCGGTCAAATGCGCGACACGCCGGGCGATCCCCGGGCCACCATCGATGAAGCGGATCTTTCCACCGGTGGCGGCGACGAGCGCGTCCTCCAGCAGCGGGAAATGGGTGCAGGCATTGACGATAACGTCGATCGCGTCGCCGCGGTCCTGTGCCAACAGGCCATCGAGTGCGGCGCGAATCGACGCCTGCGACGGCGGGTCCCCGCCCAGCGCAGCTTCCGCCATCTCGACCAGCTCGGCGGAGCCGTGGCGGAGCACCGTGCAATCGGCCGCGAAGCGGGCGGCGAGATCGTCGACATAAGGTTGGCGCACCGTCGCCTCGGTGCCGAGCACGCCGATGACGCGGGTGCGGCTCAGTTCGGCGGCCGGCTTGATCGCGGGGACGGTACCGACGATCGGCAGGTCGAGCGCGGCGCGGACATGCTGTAGCGCGATCGTCGAGGCGGTGTTGCACGCGATCACGATCAGCCGCGGATCGTAGCGCTCCGCCAGCCGCCCGAGCAACGCAGGCACCCGCGCGGCGATCTCGGCCTCGCTGCGGGTGCCATAGGGAAATCCAGCCGAATCGGCGACATAGACCAGGGGCGCACGGGGAAGCAGCTTCGTGGTCGGCGCCAGCACCGAAAGCCCGCCCACGCCGGAATCGAAGAACAGGATCGGTCGTCTGTCGGCCATGCCGGGCGAATGGAGCTCCGCCCGGCGCGCGTCAACCACGCCGAGGTTGCAGCGCGCCGGACAGCGATTATGTTGATCACGTCAGGGGGAAGCCATTGCCGACCGAAATAATCTGGATGCCTCCTGCTGCCGCGATCCTGCTCGGCTATCTGCTCGGCTCGATTCCGTTCGGCGTGCTGCTCACGCGCATGGCTGGCGCCGGCGATCTGCGTCAGATCGGTTCGGGCAATATCGGCGCCACCAACGTGCTGCGCACCGGACGCAAGGGTCTGGCGGCGGCGACATTGCTGCTCGATCTCGCCAAGGGTGCGGCAGCAGTGCTGCTCGCCGACTGGCTGCTGCCCGGGACGGCGGTGCTCGCCGGGCTGGGCGCCTTTTTCGGCCATTGTTACCCGGTTTGGCTGCGTTTCCGGGGCGGCAAGGGCGTCGCGACCTTGATGGGAATCGTCGTCGCGCTCCACTGGCCCTCCGGCCTCGTCTACGCTGCAATATGGCTCGGGCTGCTCGCGGCGCTCCGCATTTCCTCGCTGGCGGGCATCACCGCCGCGATCAGCGCACCGGTCAGCGCTGCCTTCTGGGCGCGCATCGATCTGGTATTGCTGTTCCTCGCGCTGGCGCTGGTGGTGCTGTGGAAGCACCGCGACAATATCGACCGGCTGTTGAGCGGCACCGAACCGCGCATCGGCAAGAAGCGTGACTGACAGCCGCGAAGCGCGGCTGCGGCTGCTGCGCTCGGCGAATATCGGCCCGATCACCTGGCGTCAGCTCATCGCGCGCTTCGGCACCGCCGATGGGGCACTCGAAGCGCTGCCGATGCTCGCTGCGCGCGGCGGCGGACGCGCCCCGAGGATCGCCGACCTCGTATCCGTCCGCCGCGAGATCATCGCGGTCGAGAAGCTCGGCGCGCGATACCTGTTCCTCGACGATCCCGATTATCCCTCGCTGCTCGCGGAGCTGGAGAGCGCCCCGCCCGCGCTGATCCTGCGCGGCAGGCTGGACTTGCTCGATCGCACCTGCGTCGCGATGGTCGGCGCGCGCAATGCCTCGGCCGCGGCGTGCCGCTTCGCGCGTCAGCTCGCGATCGGCCTGAGCGAGGCCGGCGCGACGATCGTGTCGGGTCTCGCCCGCGGAATCGATACCGCCGCGCATATGGGATCGATCGAAGCCGGGACGGTCGGCGTGATCGCCAGCGGCATCGACATCGCCTTCCCGCCCGAAAATGCCGAGCTCCAGGAGCGCGTCGCGCGCCAGGGCCTGCTCGTCGCCGAGCAACCGCCGGGCACCGAGCCGCTCGCGCGCTTCTTCCCCTCGCGCAACCGCATCATCGCCGGGCTCACGCTCGGCACCGTGGTGGTCGAGGCGGCGCCGCGGTCGGGCTCGCTGATCACCGCCCGTATCGCCGCCGAGGCGGGGCGCGAGGTCATGGCGGTCCCCGGCTCGCCCCTCGACCCGCGCGCCCAGGGCTGCAATCTGCTGATCCGCGAGGGCGCGACTCTGGTGCAGTCGGTGGACGATATCCTCGAGGCGATTCGCCCGATCGATTCGCGGGCGGTACGCTCCCCGACCGGAAAGTTCGATGGACCGCCGCCCGAGGATGCGAGCGATGCCGACCGGCGCAAGGTGACCGGGCTGCTGGGGCCCGTGCCGGTCGCCGTCGACGAGCTGGTGCGGCAGAGCGGCCTCAGCCCCGCAATCGTCCAGACCGTGCTGCTCGAGCTCGAGCTCGCCGGCCGCCTCGAACGTCACGCCGGCGGCAGAACGAGTTTGGTCGGGTAAAGCAAAACCATCGTTACGGCTCTGGCAAGTCGCGTGTGGCGCCCTACATCGCCGCGACGACTGTCCTCCCAGGGAGACTCCACATGGCCGATGCCCCCGATCCCGCCAGCAACCAGCCTGCCGGCTATGTGCCTCCCAGGGTCTGGACGTGGGAACAGCCCAGCGGCGGCCAGTTCGCCAACATCAACCGGCCGATCTCGGGCGCGACGCACGACAAGGCGCTGCCCGTCGGCGAGCACCCGCTCCAGCTCTATTCGCTCGGTACGCCCAACGGCCAGAAGGTGACGATCCTGCTCGAGGAACTGCTCGCCGCCGGGCATGCGGGTGCGGAATATGACGCGTGGAAGATCGACATCGGCGAGGGCGACCAGTTCGGCAGCGGCTTCGTCGCGATCAATCCCAATTCGAAGATCCCCGCTTTGGTCGATCGCTCGGTCGATCCCGCGCTCCGCGTGTTCGAGAGCGGCGCGATCCTGATCTATCTCGCCGAGAAGTTCGGCGCCTTCCTCCCCACCGATCCGGCCAAGCGCGCCGCGACGTTGAGCTGGCTGATGTGGCAGATGGGCTCGGCGCCGTTCCTCGGCGGCGGCTTTGGTCATTTCTACGTCTATGCGCCGTTCAAGATCGAATATGCGATCAATCGCTACGCGATGGAAGTAAAGCGTCAGTACCACGTGCTCGATACGCACCTCGCCGAGCACCGTTATCTGGCGGGCGACGACTATACCATCGCCGACATGGCGGTCTGGCCCTGGTATGGCGGCGTGGCGCGCGGCGACGGCTATACCGGCGCGGCCGAGTTCCTGAACACTGCCGAGTACAGGCATTTCAACCGCTGGGCCGAGGAAGTCGCCGTGCGCGAGCCGGTGCAGCGCGGCCGGCTGGTCAATCGCGGCACGGGGCCCGAGGAGTTCCGCCTCGCCGAACGCCACACCGCCGCCGACATCGACGCGATCCGCGCACGGATGAAGGCAGCGGCAGCCTAGGTGCCGCGGTAACAGGCCTCGATGTTGTTGCCGTCGGGATCGAGCAGGAAGGCGCCGTAGTAATTCTCCACGCCTTCCCGCGGTCCCGGTGCGCCGTGGTCCCGTCCGCCGGCCGCGAGCCCGGCTTCGTGGAATGCGCGCACCATCGCCTCGCTCGCGGCGCGGAAGGCGAAATGGGTCTGGTTGATCCCGGGCCGCGAGCCCTCGATCCAGTAAGAGGGAATCAAGCTCCCGATCCACAGATAGGGGATCGGCTCTCCGGCGCTCTTGCCGAGCACGAAGGAGCCTTCGCCATTGTCGGCGGTGGTCAAATCCAGCGCCGTCGCTATCGCGTGGTAGAAGCGCCGCGCTTCGGCGAGATCGGTGACGACAATGCCGGTGTGATCGAGCATGTAGCTAGAACTTGCCGCCCGGCACGCCGTTCCCCGGCTTGACGGGCTCGGTCCAATCTCCCCACCTTACACGCGTACACGTGAGGAACGCTTAACCCCCATGCAGCTTGTCATCGTAGAATCGCCGGCCAAGGCGAAGACCATCGAGAAGTATCTCGGCAAGGACTATCGCGTCCTCGCTTCCTACGGCCATGTCCGCGACTTGCCGGCACGCGACGGATCGGTGAATCCCGATGAGGGGTTCGCGATGGACTGGGAGACCTATGCGGACAAGTCGAAGCAGCTGAAGGCGATCACCGACGAGGCCAAGAAGGCAGACCGCCTGATCCTCGCGACCGACCCTGATCGCGAAGGCGAGGCGATCAGCTGGCACGTCCAGGAAGTCTTACGCAACAAGAAGGCGCTTCCCAAGGAAGTCGAGCGCGTGACCTTCAACGCGATCACCAAGCCGGCGATCCTCGAGGCGATGAAGGCGCCGCGCGAGCTCGATACCGACCTGATCGATGCCTATCGCGCTCGCCGCGCGCTCGATTATCTCGTCGGCTTCACGCTCTCGCCGGTGCTGTGGCGCAAGCTGCCCGGCGCCAAGTCGGCGGGGCGCGTCCAATCGGTCGCGCTGCGGTTGATCGTCGAGCGCGAGCGCGAGATCGAAGGCTTCACCCCCCAGGAATATTGGTCGGTCACCGCCGATATGGAGCAGGATGGCACCCCGTTCCAGGCGCGGCTGGTCAAGTACAAGGGCGACAAGCTCGACCGGCTCTCGATCGGCGATCAGGGCACGGCGCTCGCCGCCAAAAAGGCTGTCGAGGAGGGCCGCTTCTCGGTCTCCAGCGTCGAGACCAAGCCGGCGATGCGCAACCCGCCGCCGCCCTTCACCACCTCGACCCTCCAGCAGGAGGCGGCCCGCAAGCTTGGCTTCTCGGCCAGCCACACGATGCGGATCGCGCAGGGCCTCTACGAGGACGGCGCGATCACCTATATGCGGACCGACGGCGTCCAGATGGACGGCGGCGCGATCCAGGAAGCGCGGAAAGCCATCGCGACACGCTATGACGGGTCTTATGTTCCGGACAAACCGCGCCAATACCAGACCAAGGCCAAGAACGCGCAGGAAGCGCACGAGGCAATTCGCCCGACCGACTTCTCGAAGGACAAGGCGGGCTCGGGCGACCATGGCCGGCTCTACGACCTGATCTGGAAGCGCGCGCTCGCCAGCCAGATGGCGTCGGCGCGCATGGAGCGGACCACGATCGATCTCGAGGACGGCACCGGCCAGCATGGCCTGCGCGCCACCGGCCAGGTCGTGCTATTCCCCGGCTATCTCGCATTGTACGAGGAGGGCCGCGACGACCCCGTTGGCCGCTCTGGCCAACAGGCCGACGCGGATGCCGACGAGGACAGCCGCCGCCTGCCGCGCATGTCCGCTGGCGACGCTCCGGCCAAGAAGGCAGTGAATGCCGAGCAGCATTTCACCCAGCCGCCGCCGCGCTTCTCGGAAGCATCTTTGGTCAAACGCCTCGAGGAACTCGGCATCGGCCGCCCGTCGACCTATGCCTCGATCATCCAGACGCTCAAGGACCGCGCTTACGTAAAGATCGAGAAGAACCGCTTCTTCGCCGAGGAGAGCGGACGGCTGGTGACGGCGTTCCTCGAACGTTTCTTCGAGAAATATGTCGGCTATGATTTCACCGCCGGGCTCGAGGAAGAGCTCGACGACGTCTCCGGCGGCCGCGCCGAATGGCAGGCGGTGCTCGAGTCCTTCTGGAAGGACTTCAAGCCGCGCACGGCGCAAGTGATGGAGCAGAAGCCGAGCGAGGTCACTGCCGCGCTCGATCTGTTCCTCGAGCCGTATCTCTTCCCGGCCAAGGCCGATGGCAGCGATCCCCGGCTCTGCCCCAATTGCGGCAATGGCCGGCTCGCGCTGCGCGGCGGCAAGTTCGGCGCGTTCGTGGCGTGCTCGAACTATCCCGAGTGCAAATTCACTCGCCGCTTCGGCCAGCCCGGCGGCGAGGGCAGCGAGGACACCGGACCCGAGGTGCTCGGCCAGGATCCCGAGACCGGGCTCAATGTCGAGCGCAAGTCGGGCAGGTTCGGACCGTACATCCAGCTCGGCGAGGGCAAGGAAGCGGCGCGGGCCTCGATCCCCAAGGATGTGGATCTTGATCTCGAATGGGCGCTGAAGCTGCTCAAGCTTCCGCGCACGATCGGCAATCACCCCGAGACCGGCAACCCGATCACTGCCTCGATCGGGCGCTATGGGCCGTATCTGGCGCATGACGGCAAATATGCCCGGCTCCAGTCGACCGCCGAAGTGTTCGAAACCGGCATGAACGCCGCGGTGGTGAAGCTCGCCGAAGCCGCGGCCAATGGCGGCCGACCGGCGCGCGGCGCATCACGCGAGCCGCTCAAAATGCTCGGCAAGCATCCGCGCACCGAGGCCGAGATCAAGCTGATGGAAGGGCGTTACGGCGCCTATGTCACCGACGGCGAGACCAACGCGACCTTGCCCAAGTCGATCGACAAGGACCAGCTGACGCTCGAGGAGGCCGCGCAGCTGATCGACGCACGCGCCGCAGCGGGTCCGGCAAAGGGCAAGGGCAAGGGCAAGAGAAAGGCTGCGCCGAAGAAGAAGGCTGCGCCCAGGAAAGCGGCGGCGAAGAAGTAGAAATCCTCCCCCTGGCGGGGAGGATTGGAGACGGCTTTCGCCGTGAAATCAGGCCGCTCGCATCTCGAGCCCGCGCAGCCAGGCGCGGGCGGCCTTCTGCGCTTCGATGATCTCGCGCGCGGTCATATCCTCGGAGATTTCGGCGCGGCATTCCTGTGCGCGCTCGCTTCCCGAGACAGCAGCGATGTTGAACCATTTGTGCGCTTCGACGAGATCGACATCGATCCCCTCCGCGCCGCTCGAATAGACGATACCCAGGTCGAAACAGGCCTTGGCGTCGCCGCGTGCGGCATCACGAAGACGGCTCTCTACCAGGAAACGCGCGCTCTTGAGGCTGTTGCCCATTGCCGTTACCCCTATTGCTGATCCCTCTTGCTGCAAGGATTGGCAGGTAAGCGGCAAACAAAAGGTTAACGAGGTTAACCGTATTCGTTCGTATTCACCGGGATATTGTCGATCAACCGCGTGCCACCGATCCGCGCGGCGGCGAGCAGGCGCATCGGCCGGCCCTCCATCGGCGCACCCAGCGTCTCGGCATCGGCGAGCGTGACATAATCGATCTCGAACTCGGCGGCAGCGAGCATCTCGCGCGCCTGCGCCAATGCCGCCTCTGGATCGCCGCCCCTGGCGATCGCACGTTCCGCGACGCCCAGCGCGCGCGGCAGCGCCACGGCGCGCGCGCGGTCCTCGGGAATCAGATACGCGTTGCGCGACGACAGCGCGAGTCCGTCATCCTCGCGCTGGGTTGGAACGCCGTGGATCTCGATGTCGAGATCGAGATCCACGACCAGCCGCCGGATCACGGCTAGCTGCTGCCAGTCCTTCTCGCCGAACAATGCGATATCCGGACGAACCTGGTTGAACAGCTTGGTCACCACCGTCGCCACGCCATCGAAATGGCCCGGCCGGTGCACGCCGTCGAGCACCTCGCTGATCCCGCTTACCGAGATGTTGGTGGCGAAACCCTCCGGATACATGACCTCCGCCGGCGGCATCCACAGCAAGTCGACTCCCGCGGCCGCCAGCATCCGCGAATCCGCCAGCTCTTTCCGGGGATATTTGGCGAGGTCCTCATTCGGTCCGAACTGTTTCGGATTGACGAAGATCGACACGACGACGCGCTCGGCAGCCCGTTTGGCGGCCTCGACCAGCGCCATATGCCCGTCATGCAGCGCCCCCATGGTCGGCACCAACGCGACGCGTTCGCCCGCCGCACGCCAGGCGGCTACGCCCGAGCGAAGAGGAGCAAGCTGACGGACGGTTTGCACGCTTGGACACTTTCGATAAGACAGGAGCGCGGCCTTCTATGGGGCGCGGGCGGCGGGATCAATAAAGGAAGTTGTGGGCTTGACCGACGGAGCTAAGCGCTTGCACGTGCTCGTTTTTGCCAATGAGAAGGGCGGCACCGGCAAGTCGACGACTGCGGTTCACGCCGCGATCGCGCTGGCCGCCAAGGGCGCGCGGGTCGCATGCTTCGATCTCGACCATCGTCAACGCACGATGGGCCGCTATCTCGACAATCGCCTCGCAACCGTAAAACGCACCGGCCGTGATCTGCCCACGCCGGTCTACGAGACGCATGACGGCGAGAGCATGGACTTTTTCTCGGAAACGCTCGAGCATCTCGGCGCCGATGCCGACTTCCTGGTCATCGATACCCCCGGCCGCGACGACAAGTTCGCGCGGATCGCCGTCACCAATGCCGACACCCTCGTCACGCCGATGAACGACAGCTTCGTCGATTTCGACCTGATCGGCCATGTCGATCCCGATACCTACAAAGTGACGCGACCCAGCTTCTATTCCGAACTGATCTGGGAATCGCGCAAACGCCGCGCCAAGGCCGATGGCGAAACGATCGACTGGGTCGTCCTGCGCAACCGCATGCAGCATATCGAGGCGCGCAACATGCGCCGCGTCTCGGAGGCGATCGATCAGCTTTCGAAGCGGGTCGGCTTCCGCGTGATCTCGGGTTTGTCGGAGCGCGTGATCTATCGCGAGTTGTTCCCGCAGGGGCTGACGATGCTCGACAGCCGCGAATTCGGAGAGATGGGTCTCAGCCACGTCGCCGCGCGCCAGGAACTGCGCGAGATGATGGCCGGCCTCGCGCTTCCCGAAGTCGCGATGCCGCTGTTCGCCTGATGGGCAAGGCGATCCTCGCGGCGCTGATCATCGCGGCAGTCTATTATCTGTTCCTCAAGCCTCGGCCCAAACCCCGCGCGCCAAGAATGCCGCAGGATGAGGCGCGCGCGATCCTGGGCGTGAGTGCCAATGCCGACGAAGAGGCGATCCGCAGCGCGCATCGCCGGCTGGTGAGTGCGGTACATCCCGACAAGGGCGGATCCGAGGAACTGACCCGCCGGATCAACGCCGCGCGCGACACGTTGCTTCGCCGTAGCGCATAGCGGACACAGATCACCGCTTCGATCTTGTTGCACTGCCGCATTTGAACTTTCGCGGTGCTCGAGATTTGGGGCCTGTACTCGGGCCCTAGGCCGGCAAACACCTTCCCGGGAGGCATCATGACGCACCGTTTCGACCCCACTTCGCTGCGCGAATATGACATTCGCGGAATCGTGGGGGAGGCACTTGGCACCGACGACGCACGCGCGATCGGACGCGGCTTCGCGACCCTGCTCCGCCGCGCCGGCGGGCACCGCGTGGTGGTGGGCCGCGACGGCCGCGTGTCGTCGCCCGAACTCGAGGCTGCCTTGGTCGAGGGGCTGACGGCATCGGGCTGCGACGTAGTGCGCGTCGGTCTCGGACCCACGCCGATGCTATATTATGCCGAGGCCACGCTGGAGGTGGATGGCGGCATCCAGATAACCGGCAGCCATAATCCCGGCAATTACAACGGCTTCAAGATGGTGTTCCAGCATCTGCCGTTCTTCGGTGAGGATATCCAGAAACTCGGCCGGATAGCCGCCGAAGGCGATTGGGAATCGGTCGAGCCCGGCGACGAAGGGACCGTCAGCGACTATTACATCCTTGACGATTATGTCGGGCGCCTGATGGCGGGTTATGCCGGCGGCGCCTATCGCGTCGGATGGGATACGGGCAATGGCGCCGCCGGGCCGGTGATCGAGAAGCTGGTCAAGCTGCTGCCGGGTGAGCATCACACGTTGTTCACCGAAGTGGACGGTCATTTCCCTAACCATCATCCCGATCCTACCGACGAGAAGAACCTCGCCGACCTGAAGCGGCTTGTCGCGGAGAAGAACCTCGATTTCGGACTGGCATTCGACGGCGACGGCGATCGACTGGGCGCGATCGACGGCCAGGGCCGCGTCGTCTGGGGCGATCAGCTTCTCTCCGTTTTGGCCGAACCTGTGCTGCGCGAACTTCCCGGCGCGACGATCATCGCGGACGTCAAGGCGAGCCAGGCCCTGTATGACCGCGTCGCCGAGCTGGGCGGCACGCCGCTGATGTGGAAGACCGGCCACAGCCTGATCAAGACCAAGATGAAGGAAACCGGCGCGCCGCTGGCGGGCGAGATGAGCGGCCACATCTTCTTCGCGCACAATTATTACGGCTTCGACGATGCGCAATATGCCGCGGTGCGGCTGATCCAGGCGGTCCATGTGATCGGCAAGTCGCTCACGCAGATCAAGGACGAGATGCCGGCGATGATCAACACGCCGGAAATGCGCTTCCAGGTCGACGAATCGCGGAAGTTCGCAGTGATCGACGAGGTGCTCGATCGGCTCGAGGCCGAGGGCGCCGACGTCAACCGCACCGACGGCGCGCGGGTCAACACCCCCGACGGCTGGTGGCTGCTGCGCGCATCGAATACGCAGGACGTACTCGTCGCCCGCGCCGAGGCTAAGAGCCAGGAAGGCCTTGATCGGCTGATGGCGATGATCGACGCCCAGCTCGCCGCAAGCGGCCTCGAACGCGGTCCGCAAGCCGCCCATTAAATGCGGCGAGCCGTTCGGGCGGAGGGAACCCTTGATCTGGATCAAGGGTTTATCCGCCCGAGTGGGATCGGGTTGTGACTGAGCAAGACATCAACGACATCACCGAAATCGAGGACGCGCAAGCTGCGCTGCGCGAAAGCATCGAAGCGACCAAGGAATTGTCCGAGCGCGCCGAATATCTGCTGCAGAGATGCAAGGCGCGGGCCGAGCGGCAAAACTCCGACGCACGGTGAGCGCCCGCGAATCGGATGTTGATCCCGCAACCGCAAGTTTCGGCTGGCATTTCGTGCTTTCCAGCCCCACCTAGGCCGCATGGCCTCACCCGCCCCTTCCATCATTCGCGTCATTGATCTCGAAACCACCGGCCAGGCGCCGCCCGCGCATGGCGTGTGCGAGATCGGCTGGCAGGATGTCGCGTTGCAGCGCGACGGCCGCTGGGAGATCCACGGCGAAGGCGGCAGTCGGATGGTCAATCCGGGCCGGCAGATCCCGCCGCTGACCATGGCGGTCCACCATATCCGCGACGAGGATGTCGCCGACGCCCCGTGGTGGCATGACGTCGCGCGGCCGGTGCTCGATCCCTGGCCGCGGCGCGTGGCCCTCGCGGCGCATCGTGCGGATTTCGAGCAGCAATTCTGCACCGCATCGCTGACTCGCGGCAACGACTGGATCTGCACGTGGAAGTGCGCGATGCGGCTCTGGCCGAGCTCGCCTGGCTTCTCGAACCAGATGCTGCGTTACTGGCGCAAGCCCGAAGGGCTGGTGCACGAGCGCGGGCTGCCCGCGCACCGGGCCTTCCCCGACGCTTATGTGACTGCGTTCCATCTGCGCGACATGCTCAACGAAGCCAGTGTCGAGCAATTGATCCAATGGTCGAAGGAGCCGGGGTTGCTGCCGCGCGTCCGCTACGGCCCCGATCGCGGCAAGGAGTGGAGCGAGATCGACGACGAATCGCTCGCGGCGTTCCTCAACGACCGCGACGTCGATGTCCGCCACACCGCGCAGCAAGAGCATATCCGCCGCACCGGCGGCGGGGCGGTCGGCCGCAATTCGGCCAACCAGGACCTGCTGCTCTAGCGCCGCCCGGCGATCAGCGCGCGGACGCCTTCGAGCACCCAGCCGTAGACGAGATGCGACGCGGCGCCATAGGCATGGACGGCCAGCGGCGTATCCTCCGACGCGGACGCCAATCCCGCTGCCGGCATCGCCGCCTCGTCGAGCAACGCCGCCGTCGCGATGCCATAGGCACTGCCGAAGCCCGAACGCGCTTCGGGCCGATATTCGGTGAGGACGCCATAGATGCCGCCGATCACCGCGCCGGCGACATAATGGACCATCTGCCCCGCCGGCTCGCGATACGGCTCAGGGACGGGATCGCCGATCACCGCCTCGCTCGCCGCATCGGCGGCCTTGACGGTCGCCGGATCGTCCTCGTCCGGATCGGGCAGCAGTTTCTGCGCCTGCGCCTGGAACACCGCCATCGCCGCCGACGCGACCAGCCCCGCGGCGACACCGGCGAGCAGCCCGACAAAGGGTCGCGGACGCGCCATCAATAGGCGACGCGCGTGACGGTGAGCTTGTGCTTCGCGAGTTGCGCCTGGACGCTCTCGGCACCGGCGAGATGCCCCGCCCCCACTGCGATGAAAACGGTGCCGGGCTTCTGCAGGCGCTGGTCGATCCAATCGGCCCAGCGGGCGTTGCGATCGGCCAGCAGCACCTTGGCGAGCTCGGGCGTGTCGGCCAGCTCCTCGTTCATCGTCTTGCCCAGCGTTTCGGGATCGCCCGCCGACCAGCTCGCGATCATCTTGTCGAGCTCGGCCGCCATTTTGGGATAATCATCGACGGTTGAGACGAGGAACTTGACCTGGAGCGGCTCGGGCAGATTGTCGAAATAGCCGAGCTGCTGCTCCGCAGTCTCGAGCCCGACGATCCGCTTGCTGGCGGCTTTGGCGGCGGCGCTGAGCGTGCGCTCGGCGCCGCTCTCGGGATTGTAGCCGAGCTTTGGCAAGCCGGCGAGGCTGAGCGTCACTGCGGCGAACCAGGGATCGAAGCGATCGAGCGCCGCGGCGGGAACGCCGACATCGGTCATCGCCTTGGCATAGGCTTCGCGCTTGTCGGCGGGGAGCTTTTCGGTGAGCGTCGGCCCTGTGGGATTGAGCGCGGTCTTCATGATCAGGCCCTGCATCGTCGCGGTGTCGGGCTCGACCATCTCGAGCACCAGCTCGTCGCTCTTGTCGAACGCCGCCTTCACGCCCTCGTCGAACCAGCTGAGGCCGGGCTTGAGGACGTGGACAGTGCCGAAGAGATAGATGGTGGTGTCGGCATCCTTCACTACCCACAAAGCGGGATCGGCGTCCTTGACCGCCTGCGCCTGGGCCGCTGGGGCGAAGAGCAGCGCGAGCGCGGCGAGGGTCTGCTTCAGCATCTGGTTCATACTCCGGCGTGAGACTTTTCGATTATTCAACTGCTCGGCAAATCCTTGAGCGGCATGGCCGCATCGGCCAGCCGCGCCGGATCGATCGCCGCGGCCTCGATCACTAGCTTGCGTCCCTGAACATAATCCTTCGTCGCGTTGACGCAGTCGAGCGCGATCACCCGTCCGGCGCGGAGATAGATCAGCGAGAAGCTGCGCGCCGCCGGATCGCCACGCATTACCGTGCTATCATATCCCGCGGAGATGCCGACGGTTTGGAGCTTCAGGTCGTACTGGTTCGACCAGAACCACGGGACGGCATCATAAATCGCATCGATCCCGAGGATCGTCTTTGCCGCGACAGTCGCCTGATCATTTGCGTTCTGGACCGATTCGAGCCGGATGAGGCGATCGCCGGCGAAATTGTTGGCATGGAGCGCGCAATCGCCCACCGCGAATATATCGGGCAGCGAGGTGCGGCATTGGCCGTCGATCGCGACTCCGTTTCCACCGTTCGCGCCCGCATCGAGCAGCGGTGCGACCGCGGGATCGATACCGATGCCCACGATCGCCATTTCGGCGGGCACGGTTTCGCCGCGGGCCAGTTGCACCCCGGTGACACGATCTTCGCCGAGAATGGCCTCAACCGTGACGCCGAGCCGGATCTCGACACCGTGTGCGCGATGCTCGTCCTCGAAGAAGCGCGAGAGCGGTTCGCCGGCGACGCGGGCGAGAACGCGATCCTGTGCCTCGAGCACAACGACCTGCCGCCCGAGCTTGGTCAGCACCGCCGCGGCCTCGAGCCCGATATAGCCGCCGCCGATCACCGCGACGCGGCGCACGTGCGGAAGCTCGGCGATCATCCGGTCGACATCGGCCCGGGTGCGGACAGTGTGGACGCCGACAAGGTCGCCGCCCGCGCAGGCGAGCCGGCGCGGCTTGCCGCCGGCGGCCCAGATCAGGCTGCCATAGCCGATCGTCTCGCCATCCGTGGTGGTCACATTATGGCCGACCGGATCGACTCGCGTCACCGAACGGCCGGCGAGCATCGTCACGTCACGCTCTTGCCAGAAAGCGGCGTTGCGGATCAGCAGCCGCTCGAACGGCTTGTCGCCGGCGAGATATTCCTTGGAGAGCGGTGGGCGCTCATAAGGCAGCTCGGGCTCGTCGCCGAGCAGGCAGATCGACCCCGCGAACTTGTTCTGGCGAAGCGCGATCGCGGCCTGCGCGCCGGCATGGCCGGCACCGACGATCAGGACATCATAGCGGCTCATGTACGCAGCTGTTCGGCATGCCAGGCGACATGACCGGCCATGAAGCTGGAGATGAAATAATAGCTGTGATCGTAGCCCGGCTGGATCCGCAGCGTCAGCGGGATGCCCGCGGCATCGCACGCGGCACGCAGCAGTTCGGGGCGAAGCTGTTCGTGGAGGAACGGATCGGCATCGCCGACATCGACGAGCAATTCGCGTACGCGCGCGCCGTCGAGGATCAGCGCGCAGGTATCATAGGGGCGCCACCCGTCGCGATCCTCGCCGAGATAGCCGGCGAGCGCCTTCTCGCCCCATGGCACGACGCTGGGCGCGACGATCGGGGCGAAGGCGGAGACGCTGCGGAAGCGATCGGGATTGCGGAGCGCAACGGTGAGCGCGCCGTGGCCGCCCATCGAATGGCCGGTGATGCCCTGTCGTGCCATGTCGGCGGGGAATTCGGCGGCGATCAGCGCGGGCAACTCCTGCTCGACATAGGCGCGCATGTGGAAATGCGAGGCCCAGGGAGCCTGAGTCGCGTCGACATAGAAGCCCGCGCCCTGACCGAAATCATAAGCGGCATCGTCAGCGACGCCTTCGCCGCGCGGCGAGGTGTCGGGCACGACGAAGATCACGCCGTTCTCGGCGCAGGCCCGGCGATACTCGCCCTTGTCGGTGACATTGGCGTGGGTGCAAGTGAGGCCCGAGAGATACCAGAGCACCGGCAGCTTCGCCCCGGCCTCGTGCGGCGGGACATAGACCGAGAAGGTCATGTCGGTGCCCGTGGCCAGCGATGCGTGGCGGTACACGCCCTGCACGCCGCCATGGGCCCGATTGGTGGAGACCGTCTCCATCAAGCGTCCACTACAGGGCTCTGCGGCGATCCTTCGCCCAGATTGTGCGTGCCGCCGGGTTCGATGTTGATCAGCCGTACTTCGCCGTGGCGGGCGACCGGGCGATGCTCGACTCCGCGCGGGACGACGAAGAGCTCGGCCGGCCCCAACGTGACGGTGCGGTCGCGCAATTCGATGTCGAGCAGGCCGTCGATAACGAGGAAGAAGTCGTCGGTGTCGTCATGGACATGCCAGACGAACTCGCCTTCCACCTTCACGATACGCACGTCGTTGCCGTTGTAGCTGGCGACGCGGCGGGGTGCCCAATGCTCGGTGAAGGTCGCGAATTTCTCCGCCAGGTTGACGGCGCCGTTCATGCCGGCACGCGCCACAGGGCACAGAGCTTGTTGCCATCGGGATCGCGCAGATAGGCGAGGTACATCGGCCCGAGCGAGCCGCCCTCGCGCACGCCCGGCGGGTCCTCGATAGCGGTGCCGCCATGGGCGAGACCCGCCGCATGGAATGCCGCCACCTGCTCGGGCGAGTTGCACTTGAAGCCGATCGTCGCGCCGTTGGCGCAGGTCGCGGGTTCGCCATCGATCGGCTCGCTGATGCCGAAGCTGCCGCCGTCCTGCCTGTAGAACAACCGGACCTGGCCGGTAGCGTTCACATGGCGGAACGGTTCACCGACGCCGAGCGTGCCGAGCACCGCGTCGTAAAAGTCCTTGGATCGGGCGATATCGTTGCTGCCGACCATGATATGGCTGAACATGTGCCGTCCCCCTTTGCTCAATATACCACGACGGAGCGGATGCTCTCGCCGGCGTGCATCAGGTCGAACCCCTTGTTGATCTCGTCCAGGGTGAGCACGTGCGTTATCATCGGATCGATCTGGATCTTGCCGTTCATGTACCAGTCGACGATCTTCGGCACGTCGGTCCGGCCCTTGGCGCCGCCGAACGCGGTACCACGCCAGTTGCGTCCGGTGACGAGCTGGAACGGGCGCGTGCCGATCTCCTTGCCCGCTTCGGCCACCCCGATGATGATGCTGGTGCCCCAGCCGCGATGGCACGCCTCCAATGCAGTCCGCATCACTTCGGTGTTGCCGGTGCAATCGAAGGTATAGTCGGCACCGCCGTCGGTGAGCGTCAGGATCTCGGCGATCGTCTCCTCCCGCGATTTGCCGCGCCCGTCGATGAAATCGGTCATCCCGAACCTGCGGCCCCATTCCTCGCGGTCAGGGTTGATGTCGACGCCGATGATCCGGTTCGCGCCCGCCATCTTCGCGCCCTGCAGCACGTTGAGCCCAATCCCGCCCAGACCGAACACGACCACGTTGTCGCCGACCTGGACCTTGGCGGTGTTGACCACCGCGCCGACCCCCGTGGTCACCCCGCAGCCGATATAGCAGCTTGTTTGGAACGGCGCGTCCTCGCGGATCTTCGCGACGGCGATCTCGGGCAGCACAGTGAAATTCGAGAAGGTCGAGCAGCCCATGTAATGAAAGATGGCCTGGCCCTTGTAACTGAAGCGCGAGGTGCCGTCGGGCATCAGCCCCTTGCCCTGAGTCGCGCGGATCGCAGTGCAGAGATTGGTCTTGCCGCTGAGGCACGACTTACATTGGCGGCATTCGGGCGTGTAGAGCGGGATGACGTGATCGCCGGGCTTCACGCTGGTCACCCCTGCCCCGACTTCGCGGACGATGCCGGCGCCTTCGTGGCCGAGGACGCTGGGGAACAGCCCCTCGCTGTCGAGCCCGTCGAGCGTATAGGCATCGGTGTGGCAGATGCCCGTCGCCATGATCTCGACCAGCACCTCGCCGGCCTTGGGGCCTTCGAGGTCGAGCTCGACGATCTCGAGCGGTCTCTTCGCCTCAAACGCGACGGCGGCGCGGGTCTTCATCGGCAATCTCCTTGCTTCCGCGCCTGATCGAAGATGCGAGAGACGCTGGCAAGGCGCTTAAATTGACTCAATTGGCGAAAACGCAACGGATCTCGCAACAATATTGCGCAGCCGGCGCGTCACCGCTCCCCCACAGGGGAAGCGGAGATTATCCTACATTGCAAGAAGGAAAAATGGTGCTGCCGGTGAGGATTGAACTCACGACCTCAGCCTTACCAAGGATGCGCTCTACCACTGAGCTACGGCAGCACTCGCCGGTCCGGGACCGGGCGGGAGGGGCCTATGTGCTTGGGGCCGACCGATTGTCAACCCGAAGCAGACCGGTTTATCGACTGTCGCCATGAACGATGCGGAGAAGAAGGCGCGACTCGCCGAAGCGCTTAGGGCGAATCTGCGGAAACGCAAGGCGCAGGCGCGCGCGCAGCACGCCGAGCCCACGCCTCAGAGCGAATTCACCCAGCCCGCGGCGAACGCGCTGAAGTCATAGGCCTTGTCCGCGATCGCATATGGACCCATCAGGTACATCGCCATGGTGACGGCACCCGCCATGAACCACATTACCCGATTGGCGCGACCTTCGCTTCCAACCATTGCCGTTCATCCTCAGTCAGTTGCGGGCCGACCACTTCAAGCACCCGCGCGTGATAGCTATTAAGCCACTGAAGTTCCTTAGAGGTTAACAGCGACGGCGCGATCAGCGTACGCTCGATCGGCGCGAAGGTGAGCGTCTCGAAACCGAGCATGGGCTGTTCGGCGCCGGCGATCGAAGCGGGCACGACGAGGACGAGATTCTCGATGCGGATGCCGTATTCGCCGGCCTTGTAATAACCGGGCTCGTTCGAGAGGAACATGCCGGCACGCAGCGGCTCGAGGCTCTGGCCGCCGGGATAAAAGGGTTGCGCGATTCGCTGCGGGCCTTCGTGCACCGAGAGATAGGCGCCGACGCCGTGGCCGGTGCCGTGGCCGTAATCGAGCCCGACTTCCCAGAGCGGCGCGCGGGCGAAGCTGTCGAGCTGGGCGCCGGTGGTGCCTTCGGGGAAAAGCGCGGTGGCGATGCCGATATGGCCTTTGAGGACGCGCGTGAAGCGGTCCTTCATTTCGGGGCTCGGTTCGCCGACCGGCATGACGCGCGTCACGTCGGTGGTGCCGTCGGCATATTGGCCGCCCGAATCGACGAGGTAGAGCTGGCCGCGTTCGATCGGCAGGCTCGATTCCGCGGTGACTTTATAGTGCGGGATCGCGCCGTTGGGGCCAGTGGCGGAGATGGTGTCGAAGCTCAGATCCTTGAGCACGCCGGTCGCGTCACGGAATTCACGGAGCTTGTCAGCCGCCGACATTTCGGTGAGCTGGCCGGCGGGTGCGGTCTCCTCGAACCATTTGAGGAAGCGGACCAGAGCGGCGCCGTCGCGGGCCTGCGCCGACTTGTGCCCGGCGATCTCGGCGGGATTCTTGAGTGCCTTGGCGAGGACGACCGGGTCGCGCAGGCTGAGGATCTTCGCGCCGCCGGCATCGAGCGAATCGAAGATCGCGGCGACCGCGCGCTCGGGATCGACGGCGACGCGCTTGCCGGCGAACCCTTTGAGCGCAGGAGCGAAGGCAGCGCGGTCATGCAACCGGATGGCATTGCCGAGGTGCTGGCGGACGGCGTCGGTGATCTTCTCAGGCGCGACGAACAGGTCGGCGGTGCCGTCGGCATTGACGATCGCATAGGCCAGAGCGACGGGCGTGTGGCTGACGTCGTTGCCGCGGATATTGAACGCCCAGGCGATCGAATCGAGCGCGGAGAGCACGACCGCGTCGGCTTTCCGCGCGGAGAGCCATTCGGCGATCTCGGCGCGCTTGGCGGCGGAGGTACGCCCGGCGGCGGCATCGTCCTGCACCGCCAGCGTCGCGTCCGAAGGCGCAGGGCGATCGGGCCAGACGGCGTCGACCGGATTGGTGTCGACCGCGACCAGCTCGGCGCCTTTCTCGGCGAGGGCCTTCTTCGCTTCTTCCACCCAGGCGCGCGTGTGCAGCCACGGATCATAGCCGATACGGCCACCATCGGGTGCATGCTCGCCGAGCCAGCCGGCCATGCTCACCTGCGGAACCGGGACATATTGCCAATCGTCGGCCGAGACCTGCTGGCGGACCTGCAGCGTATAGCGCCCGTCGGTGAAGATCGCGGCTTCGCTGGAGAGCACCACCGCGCTGCCTGCACTGCCCTGGAATCCCGTCAGCCACGCGAGACGCTGGGCATAGGCGCCGACATATTCGGACATATGCTCATCGGTGAGCGGCACGACGAAGCCGTCGAGACGGTCTCGCTTCAGCTGTTCGCGAAGGGCGGAGAGGCGATCGGCATAGGTGGACATTTCAGCGCATCCTTGCCCGGCGCGGGCAATCAAGTTGACGAAGTTTACCAGTCCATACGCGCGCACGGGAGAGGCGCGGACCGGGCGACGTGCAGTTGCGGATAGCACGAACGGACATGCGATCGGAATTGCAGAGGAAATCCTACTTTGAAAGCGCTAAGTCGCGCTATCAGGCGGCATGCACCTTTTCCCCCTGCCCCGCCGCGACCTGCCCACGCCCGCGCTGCTTCTCGATCGCGCGGCGCTGGAGCGCAACATCGCCGCGATGGCTGGCTTTGCCGAGGCACAGGGCGTCGCGCTGCGGCCGCATGCCAAGACGCACAAGAGCGGCGAGATCGCGCGGCGGCAGATTGCCGCGGGCGCGGCGGGGATCTGCTGCGCCAAGCTGGCCGAAGCCGAGGCGCTGGCCGAGGACGGCGTGGCGAACATCCACCTCACTTCGCCGGTGGTGACGACGGAGGCGATCGAAAGACTAGCGGCGCTCCATGCGCGGATCGCGCTGTCGGTAGTGGTGGACCATCCCGACAATGCCCAGGCGCTGGGCGCGGTGGACGGGCTGACAGCGTATGTCGACGTCGACCCCGGAAGCCACCGCACCGGCGTGACCTCGGCGACGGCGGCGGTCGAGCTGGCGCGGGCGATCGCCGCGACGGGGACGTTGAAGCTGGGCGGGGTGCAATTTTATTGCGGGTCGCACCAACATATCCAGAACCTCGCCGAGCGGCGCGCGGCGATCGTCGAGCGGACCGACTATCTGCGCGGCGTGCTGGCTGCGCTGCGTGACGCAGGATTCGCGATTCCGGTGGTGACCGGCGGGGGCACGGGGACCTTCGCGATCGATGCGTCGCTGGGGGTGTTCACCGAGCTGCAGGTGGGATCCTATGTCTTCCTCGATCGCGAATATCTGGATTGCGAGCTCGCCGGGCCGCGCTTCGAGCCGGCGCTGTTCGTCGACGCCACGGTAGTGAGCGCGAACACGCCCGGCATGGTGACGATCGATTCGGGGCTCAAGGCCTTCGCGACCGATGCCGGCGTACCGGTAGTGCTCGGCGGCGCACCGGAAGGAGCCCGCTACGCCTTTACCGGCGACGAACACGGCGCCTTGCTGGGCGAGGGCCTGCCCGGCCTCGGCGCGCGGGTTACGCTGATGCCGCCGCACTGCGATCCGACGGTCAATCTCTACGACCTCTATCATGTGCTCGACGGCGACATGGTCGCCGAAACCTGGCCGGTGACCGCGCGCGGCCGATCGACCTAGACCGTATCGACATTCAGCTTCGGAGCGGCCTCCTCCTCTTCCGTCACCCCGGACTTGTTCCGGGGTCTACCGGGAGGCGAGTCTTGGGGAAGAGACTGGAGGTCAGCCGGTGGGGCTTGGTGGACCCCGGAACAAGTCCGGGGTGACGGCGGTGGCAAACGATCTGTGCCCAAGCACGCGCTTCGTCCGGCGTTAAGCTTGACCGTTTCGAATATTTTGACGGCCATGGTGGAGACAGGGGCGCTGCAGCCACGAGCCCGAAGGAATCCATGCGCTTCTATCTTGCCGTCTCGCCCGCCTTTCCGCGCGCCCGCAGGTTCCGGCTCGCGGCGATCTGCGTCGCGGCGACGAATCTGCCGCTGCTCGCCTGGCTCGGCTGGAGCGCGGCGACCGGCGACGTAGCGCCGGGCCAATTTGCGGTGCTGGCGCTGGCGAGCCTGGTGGGTACGGCAATCGCCCTGCACGGAATCGGCAGTTTGCTGGCGGGTCTCCCCGTCGCGCAGGAACGCCGCGCCACGGTGACGCCGCTGCCGCAACGGAGCGCGGATCCGATCGGCGACCTTCTCGCCAGCGTCAACCGCGCGGCGAGCGCCGCCGATCAGCGCATGCGCGAGCTCGATCTCGCGGCGAAGGAGGATCTGCTCACCGGTGCGCGCAACCGTCGCGGCTTCCTGGCGGATATCGAGGACTTCCTGCCCGCCGAGCGGCGCGGCACCGTCGCGCTGCTCGATCTCGACCGGTTCCGGCAGATCAACGACCAGTTCGGCCATGAAGTGGGCGACCGCGTGCTGCGCGATTTCGCCGGGCGGCTCTCGTCCGAGCTGCGCCGCGGCGATCTGGTCGCGCGCTGGGACGGCGAGGAATTCGCAGTGCTGTTTCGCGGCGCTACCGAGGACGAGGCGGCGGGCGTGCTCGGCCGTGTGACTCGGCGGCTGATCGCCAACCCGCTGATCGTGCTCGACGGGGAAGCGCTGACCTTCTCCGCCGGCGTCTGCCGTTTCGGCGGCGAAGGGATCGACGCGACGATCCTCGGCGCGGAAAACGCGCTCCTCGAGGCGAAGGGCGCGGGCCGGGCCCGCGTGGCGTGCGCGAGCCGCCCCGGACAGATATTGTTGCCGCTCGCCTGAGCCGCGCGATAAGGCGGAGCATGACCGATCTTCCCAAGCCGCCCGTCGCGGCCACTCGCCCACACAGTTTCTCCGTCCATGGCGTTCGCATCGACGATCCCTGGGCGTGGCTGAAGGACCCGAATTACCCGCAAGTCACCGACAAGGACGTGCTCGCCTATCTCGAGGAAGAGAATGCCTATTTCGAGAAGGTGATCGCGCCGCTCAAGCCGCTCAGCGAGCGGTTGTTCAAGGAGATGCGCGGGCGGATCAAGGAAGACGAATCGACCGTGCCGCAAAAGGACGGCGACTGGCTCTACTGGACCGATTTCGAGACCGGCGGCGAATATCCGCGCTGGTGGCGCAAGCCGGTGGCGGGCGGTGACGACGCGTTGATCCTCGACGAGCCGGCTTTGGCCGCGGGCAAGGAATATTTCCGGCTGGGGGCGTTCAGCGTCAGCCCCGACGGCCGGTATCTCGCCTACGCAATCGACGACAATGGATCGGAGCGGTTCGAGGTACGGGTCAAGGACCTCGATACCGGCGACCTGCTGCCCGACACGATCCCGGGCATGCTCTCCGAGATCGTCTGGACCGCCGATTCCGCGGGCTTCCTCTACGGCGTCGCCAACGAGAACTGGCGCACCGACAATGCCCGCTGGCACAGGCTCGGCGAGCCGGTCGAGAGCGATGTCGAGCTCTTCAAGGAAGCCGATGAGGGCTATCGCGTCGCGGTGGGCGAGACCAGCTCGCGCAAATGGCTGGTGGTCGCGACCGGCGACCATGTGACCAGCGAAGTCTATCTGCTTCCCGCCGACGATCCCTCGGCGCCTTTGCTCTGCGTGAGCCCGCGCAAGCCGGGCCGCGAATATGATGTCGACGAGCATGACGGGACCCTGTTCATCCACACCAACGACGTGGATCCGCAATTCCGGCTGGTGACCGCGAGCATCGACAATCCCGGCGAGTGGGTCGAGCGGATCGGCCCGTCGAAGCATTTCTACATGACCGGGGTGGACTGCTTCGCCGACTTCTTCATCGTCGAGGGGCGCGACGACGGGCTCGATCAGATCGAGCTGCATCGCTACGACCCGGCGATCGCGCCGGTGCGGCTCAAATTCCCCGAGGCGAGCTATGTCGCGGGGCTGGGCGACAATCCCGAATATGCCGTCGACAAACTGCGGCTGAGCTACGAATCGATGGTCACGCCGGGGACGGTGCAGGACTATGACGTCGCTACCGGCGCGATCACGACGCTCAAGGTCCAGGAGATCCCCAGCGGCTATGACGCGTCGAAATACCGGACGGAGCGCCTGAACATCACCGCCCGCGACGGGACGCAGGTGCCGGTCTCGATCGTCTATCCGAAAGACTTTCCGCGCGACGGCAGCGGCAAGCTCTATCTCTATGCCTATGGCGCCTATGGCTATGCGATCCCGCCGGGCTTCTCGACCAGCCGGATGTCGTTCCTCGACCGCGGCATGGCGTTCGCGATCGCGCATATCCGCGGCGGCGACGATCTGGGCCAGCAATGGTATCTAGACGGCAAGCTCGACAAACGGGAGAACACCTTCAACGATTTCGTCGATGTGGCGAAGGGACTGATCGCGCAGGGCTTCACGCATCAGGGCGGGATCGCAATCGCCGGACGGAGCGCCGGCGGCGAGCTGATGGGCGCGGTGGTCAATTCGGATCCTGATTTGTGGGGCGCGGTGGTGGCGGACGTGCCGTTCGTCGATGTGCTCAACACGATGCTCGACGAGAGACTGCCGCTGACTCCTGGCGAATGGCCCGAATGGGGCAATCCGGTGGAGGATCCCAAGGCGTTCGAGCTGATCCGCTCTTACTCGCCCTATGACAATGTGAAGCCGCAGGCCTATCCGCCGATGTTCATCTCGGGCGGGCTCAACGATCCGCGGGTGACCTATTGGGAGCCGGCCAAATGGGCTGCCAAGCTGCGCGCGACCAAGACCGACGACAATGTGCTGGTGCTCAAGACCAATATGGGCGCGGGGCACGGCGGCAAATCGGGCCGCTGGGAGAGTCTGAAAGAGGCCGCGGACGAGATGGCGTTCGTATTGTGGCAATTGGGAGTGGAGGAATAGCGGCGACCTCAATCCTCCCCCTCTGGGGGAGGATTTGATGTTACCTAACGCGGCGTCCGCTCGGTCAATCGGCTCTCGCGGTGGCAGGTGTGGCAGAAGGCGAAGTCGAATATCTCGCTGAGCACCCAGGCCTGGCTTTCCAGATTCCATTCGGCCCATGCGTCGCGCGTAACGGCCACGCTGCCGCAGCGTTCGCACGCATATTCTACCCGAGGAGTTCTGCCTTCCGCCACGCGCGCATGGTGGCACGGTTCGGGTCCGCTTCGGACGAAAGTGTCTCCGAAACGGAGAAGTCTGGGCCGGCGATTGCCGCGGCGCCGGTCGCGCGATAGCCTTGGCCCGAACCAGCGGGAGGACGGATATGCGGGGTACGACAATCGGGCTGGCGGCGGCGGCTTTGGTGCTGGCGGGATCGGTCGCGGCATCGGCAGGCGGCCGTGCGGCGGCGCCCGACGCCAAAACCGACGTGATCGCGGGACGCCAGGCGGCATTCCGGATGTCCGGAGCATTGATGGGCAGCATGAGCGCGGTCGCCAAGAGCGGCGGCGACGTGAAGACGCAGGCCTTCGCGGCACGCGCGCTCGCCGGCTGGGCCAAGGCGCTTCCCGGCATGTTCCCGGCCGGCAGCACGGCGGCAAATTCGGCTGCCCTGCCCGCGATCTGGAGCGACCGGGCGACGTTCGAGGCGCGCGCAGCGGACTATGCCGCGGCCACCGACAAGCTCGCCGAATTCGCCAAAGCGGGCGACAACGCCGGCTTCGCGGCGCAGCTGGGTGCCGTCGGCAAGACCTGCGGCGCGTGCCATGACAGCTATCGCAAGCAGGAGGAGCGCCGCCCGGGCTGAGGATCAGCCGCGCGGCTGCTGGTCGGCGGGGACGGGGGTGAGTTCGTAGATGTCGAGCTGACGATCATCGCTACCCGCCACCGCCAAGCGCCAGCGGAAGCTGCCGACCCGCTCGACCATACCCACCATGTCGCGCGCGGGCTCATTGCCATAGCCGAGCGAATTTTCGCCGGCGCGGCGCTGGCGCGCGCCGAGAAAGACGTAACGCTTGCCATCGGGGTAGAAATAGCCGGCCGCGGGATCGCTGCCGGTCTGCTTGACGAAGGCGACACCTTCCTCGGTGGCGGAGACGAAGCAAAAGTCGTTCGCCGAGCTGCGGGCGCTCGCCGCGCCGCGCGCCGGGCTGCGCAGCCGGACGACGCGGCAGCGATAGGAGCCGGGGCTGAGCGACGGCATGTCGAGGCCGGCGCCGGGATCGACCAGTCTGCCCTGCGCGGTGCGGACGCGGGGCGGCAGCTTGGCGTGGAGCTTGCCCCAATCGGTGCGGAGGCTCTCGAGCCGGAGGTCATCCTCAGGGGTGATCGACTTGCGCCACTCGGGCGGCTCCTCGACCGGCACGGTGCTGACCAACACGACACGTGTCGGCGGCTGCTGTGCCGCGCAGGCGGCGAGCAGGGAACACAAGGCAAAACTGACGATGCGCCGATACACTGGCCACCCTCCGATCCACGTCCGGAATTGTCGAAAACCGTTATCGAAAGATGAACGCCACACGTTAACGAAAGGTAAACGGCGCACTGATTTTGTTTGCGGTGCAGCACGCGGCGACATGCATACTCCCGATGCCGCAACCCGGATACGCAGGGCACGCACGGCATCGGTGATACGCTGAATCGATGAGCGGCTCGTTTGTTGCACCGCAAACGAAAAATATCGTAACGGCGGCGAAACTGTGGCGCCAAAGCCACGCTTTCCGAACCCAGGTACACAAAGCGCCTATTCGGCGGCGCGCGCCTCGGGTTCGTCTTCGGCGACATCCTCGGGAAGCGCCCAGACGAGATCGCCCTTCTGGAGCACGCGGCCGTCGTGCGACTGGACGGTGACCTGGGCGATCGGCTTGCGGTCGCGCGTGTCGACCAGCACCGGGAAGGCAGGCACGCACGTCTCCCAGCGCTCGCCCCATTGGCGCAGCGCGATCATCGTCGGAAGCAGGGCATAGCCCTTGTCGGTGAGGCGATATTCGATCTTGCGGCGATCCTCGGGGCACGGGCGCCGCTCGAGAATGCCCTTGTCGACCAGCCGGGCGAGGCGATTGGCAAGGATGTTGCGCGCGATGCCGAGTTCGGATTGGAACTCCTCGAAATGATAGAGCCCGTTGAACGAGCCGCGCAGGATCAGAAACGACCAGCGTTCGCCCATCGCCTCCAGTGCCGCCGGAAGGCTGCACTCTTTCGCCAGCTCGCGCAGCGACTCTCGGATCGCACCACCCATGACTGAACACCTTACTCCAAATCGCGGACCCTGGGAAACGGCATAACGCATTGCAACGCAGCAAGAGTTTCTGCTTGCAACTTACTTCTATGTCAATTAGGTATTGATTCGCAACTGATGTTGCGAACAGAGGTTCCCCAGGAGGAAAACATGAACCGTTATCTTGCCGTCGCGGCAGCTGCCGCGGCCACGCTGGCGCTTACCCCCGCGACCGGCTTCGCCCAGACCCCCCGCGGCTATTATGCCGCCACCCCGGTGGCTTCGCCCGAGAAGACCAGCCTCGTCACGCGTTCGACGATCTGGAAGTGCGGTGAAGGCGTGTGCGTGGCTTCGAAGGCCAATGCGCGCGACAATATCGTCTGCGAACTCGTCGCCCGCGAAGTGGGCCAACTCTCGTCGTTTCGCGCCAATGGCGCCGACTTCGACGCCGACGCGCTGGCCAAGTGCAACACGAAGGCACGTTGATCTGAACGGTGCTCGCCCGCTCCCCACTCGGCCACCCGGAATATACTGCCATTGGGTGGCCGGTGGGGGAGCAGGCCGGCGCCGAACGATGAAGGCGGGCCAAAACAACTATTTCGTTGCAATGCCGCAGCACGGGACGCCATCTAGGTTCCGTGTTGCGTCAATATGAACTTGTAGACCGGGTCCTCTCCTACGACCCCCAAGCCGATGAGGCGCTGCTCAACCGCGCCTATGTGTTCTCGGTCAACGCGCATGGCAGCCAGAAGCGCGCCAGCGGCGATCCCTATTTCAGCCATCCGATCGAAGTCGCGGGCATTTTGACCGACCTGCATCTCGATGCGGAGACGATCGCCACCGCCATCCTCCACGACACGATCGAGGATACGGTCGCCACGCCCGAGGAGATCCAGCGGCTGTTCGGCGACAATGTCGCGCGGATGGTCGACGGCGTGACCAAGCTCTCCAAGATCGAGGCGCAGACCGAGAGCGAGCGCGCCGCGGAGAATCTGCGCAAATTCCTGCTGGCGATGTCCGACGACATCCGCGTGCTGCTGGTCAAGCTGGCCGACCGGCTGCACAATATGCGCACGCTCCACCACATCAAGAACCCGGACAAGCGCAAGCGCATCGCCCGCGAGACGATGGACATCTATGCCCCGCTCGCCGAACGGATCGGCATGTACGAGTTCATGAAGGAGATGCAGACGCTCGCCTTCCGCGAGCTCGAGCCCGAGGCATATGAGAGCATCTCCAAAAGGCTCGACAGCCTGTCGGTGGAAGGTGAGGACCGGATCGCCAAGATCGCATCGGGGCTGAAGCTGCTGCTCGCGCGCGGCGGTGTCGAGGCGGAGATCTCGGGGCGCGAGAAGCATCCTTATTCGATCTGGAAGAAGATGTCCGAGCGGCACGTGTCGCTCGAGCGGCTCAGCGACATCATGGCGTTCCGCGCGATCGTCGAGACCGAGGAGGAGTGCTATCGCGCGCTGGGCGTGATCCATCGCCGCTGGCCGATGGTGCCGGGGCGGTTCAAGGATTACATCTCGACGCCCAAGCGCAATGGCTATCGCTCGCTCCACACGACGATCATGCATGCCGGCGACACCCGCGTCGAAATCCAGATCCGCACGCGCGACATGCATGCCCAGGCCGAGTTCGGCCTTGCCGCCCACTGGGCGTACAAGCAGGATTCGGTGCGCCCCGACACGCAGGTGAGCTGGATCCGCGACCTGATCGAGATCCTGGAGCATGCCGAGAGCCCCGAGGAGCTGCTCGAACATACCCGGATGGCGATGTACCAGGACCGGATCTTCGCTTTCACGCCCAAGGGCGAGCTGATCCAGCTGCCCAAGGGGGCGACGCCGATCGACTTCGCTTATGCCGTGCACACCGATCTCGGCGATCAGGCGGTGGGCGCCAAGGTCAACGGCAAGGTCGTCCCGCTGCGCACCGAGATCCAGCAGGGCGACCAGGTCGCGATCTTGCGCTCCAAGGCGCAGGAGCCGCAGGCCAATTGGCTCAACTTCGCGATCACCGGCAAGGCCCGCGCCGCGATCCGCCGCCATATCCGCCACAAGGAGCGCGACGAGACCGTGGCGCTGGGGCGCAAGCTCTATGACGACATTGTGCGCCGCTTGCCCACACTGCCGGGCGAGAGCGCCCTCACCGACGCGCTCAAGCGGCTCAAGCTCTCCGACGAGGAAGTGCTGATGGAGGCGATCGCGCGGCGCAAGCTGACCGATACGCAAGTGATGGAAGCGGTGATGCCCGGCTCGACCGAAGGCACCGAACATGAATTGCCCACCCAGGCGCAGGCGATCGAGATCAAGGGGCTGACCCCCGGCGTCGCCTTCCATTTCTCCGAGGATTGCCGCCCGGTCCCTGGCGACAGGATCGTCGGCGTGCGCCGCCCCGGCGAGCCGATCGAGGTTCACCGCATCGATTGCGCGAGCCTCGGCGATACTGACGAGGAGGATTGGGTCGACCTGACCTGGGGCGACAAGGCCGAGGGCGGCACCGCGCGGATCGCAGTCACGCTCAAGAACGAGCCCGGCGCACTGGGGGCGGTGGCGACGCTGATCGGCGCGCAAAAGGCCAATATCCTGGGGCTCAGGATGGATAATCGCGACACGACGTTCCACACCAACACGATCGACCTCGAGGTCCGCAACGCCGCGCATCTGATGCGGCTGCTCGCGGCGCTGCGCGCGGCGGACGCAGTGAATTCGGCCGAGCGGGTCTAACTCCACTCCCTTGGATTTTCATGTGACGCCAGAGCAACACGGCGTTACAGCGGCCGGTCATGAAGAGGCCCAAGCTTTCCATCGTCGTCCCCTGCTACAATGAAGAGGCGTGCCTCGAGATGCTCCACGGGCGCATCTCGGCCGCGGCGCAGGCGAGCGTGGGCCAGGATTACGAGATCGTGCTGATCAACGACGGCTCGCGCGACGCGAGCTGGAAAGTGATGCAGCGGCTTTCCGAAGGCGATCCGCGGCTGGTCGCGATCAATCTCTCGCGCAACCATGGGCATCAGCTTGCGCTCACCGCCGGCCTCGATCTGTGCGCAGGCGAGGAGATCCTGATCATCGACGCCGATCTGCAGGATCCGCCCGAACTGCTGACCGACATGCGCGCGGCGATGAAGAGCCAGGGCGCCGACGTGGTCTATGCGGTGCGGCGCAAGCGCGACGGCGAGACGATCTTCAAGAAGATCACCGCGGCCTTCTTCTACCGCATGCTCGACCGGATCACCGACACGCCGATCCCGCTCGACACCGGCGACTTCCGGCTGATGAGCCGGCGCGCGCTCGATGCGTTCCTGTCGCTCCCCGAACAGGCGCGCTTCATTCGCGGGATGGTGGCGTGGATCGGGTTCAAGCAAGTGCCTTTCCCCTATGACCGGCACGAACGGCACGCCGGCGAGAGCAAATATCCGCTCGGCAAGATGATCCGCTTCGCGCTCGACGCGATCACCGGCTTCTCGACCGCGCCCCTGCGCTTCGCCAGCCATGTCGGGCTGCTGCTGACCGGCGCGTCGGCGCTGCTCGTGCTCTACATCCTGATCGGCTGGCTGTTCGGCCGGGCGATCCCCGGCTGGACCTCGTTGATGCTGGTCGTGGTGGTGCTCGGCGCGGTGCAGATGTTCGTGCTGGGGATGATCGGGGAGTATCTCGGGCGGCTCTATGTCGAGTCCAAGCGGCGCCCCTTGTATCTGGTCGCCGATGTCGCAGGGCCCGTGCTGGGGCACGCGTCGCTCGGCTATCGCTTCGAGGATTCGGGCGAAGTCAGCGTCTCTCCGCAGACGGCGCGGAGCGAAGGGCCGGAGTAATCAAATCCCCCCGCGCAGCTGGGAAGGATTTTTATTTCACCGAAGCCAGCGCGATCAGCGAGAGGCCGGGCGGGAGCGGCACGCGGCCGACCATGTGGCGTTCGAGCCGGAAGATGCCTTCGAACAAGGTGTTGAGCGGCTTGGGCGGGGGCGAATCGTCGCTGTCGTCCTTGCCCATCAGCTTCCCGGCGAAGCGCGCTGCGACCGCGACCGGGAAGAGCAAGGAATTGAAATAGCCGAGCTTGCGGCCCTGCAGCCCCGACTTCGCCAGCAGCGCCTCGAAGCCCGCTTTGGAATAGCGGCGCTTATGGTGGTTGACCACGTCGTGTGCGCTCCACATCCATTGGTGCGCGGGAACAGTGATCAGGATCCGGCCGCCAGGCTTGAGCGCAGCGGTGATCGCCTTGAGCGCTGCGACATCGTCCTCGACATGCTCGATCACGTCGAGCACCGCGACGAGATCGTAGCTGCCGGGTTCGACCCCCACCAGCTCCGGGAGCGGCGACGTGCCGACCGGCTTGCCGAGCCGCTCGCTGGCCTTGGCGCGCGCGGTCTCGTCGATCTCGATCGCATCGATCTCGCCGAACTGCGCCAGCATCGGCAGGTTGTGGCCCGTGCCGCAGCCGATCTCGAGGATGCGGGCGTCCTTCGGAAGGCCCCCCCAGCGGGTCAGGTAATCGGCGAGGATGTCGCGGCGGGCTCGGTACCACCAATGGGTGGTGTCGTGCGCGGCCATGCGCTCGTAGACGATACGATCCATTTTACCCGAATACCCATTGGCGGTTGAGCGCGAAAGTCGCGAACGGAGTGATCAGCACGATCGGCACCAGCGGCAGCCATTGCGGACCGTGCAGCGGCCCGGTGATCCCCCAGGTGAACACCGCGTTGAGCAGCAGCCCGAAGCCCTGCACGACGAAGAACTTGAAGTGCTGGCGTCCGCTCGAATCGCGCGTGCCGTGCCCCTTGAAGCTCCAATAGCTGTGGAGAAAGAAGCCGCATACCACCGCGACGAGGAACGCCGGCGGCACCGCGAGCACTGCCCAACTCTTGGGCAGCACGAAATATGCGAGCGGCAGATAGACCGCCGAATAGATCACGGTCGAGATTCCGCCAGCGATGCCGAAGCGGATCAGCTGGCCCAGCACGCCGCTGGCCATCAAGGATTCCATCCGATGCAGGAATACCGTCACTAGTCTAGCTTGCCCTCGCGCAGGGCGCCGCCCTAATGCGGAGCGCGGAGCGAGGGAAGCGATTTTGAAGCTGAGCGATTTGCGCGTCGACAAGGAACTCGATCGCCATTGGGTGACGGGGATGCTGGTCTTCTGGCTGGGCGTGGTCGCCTGGTATCTGTGGCAGCGCCAGGGCAACATCCATTGGCTCGCGCTCGGCGACACCGACGACAATATGCGGCTGATGCAGGTTCGCGCCTGGCTCGCCGGGCAAGGCTGGTACGATCTGCGCCAGTATCGGCTCGATCCGGCGATGGGCGGGTTCGACATCCATTGGTCGCGCATCGTCGATCTGCCGATCGCGGGGCTGATCCTGCTGCTCAAGCCGTTCATCGGCACGGCCGAGGCGGAGAAATGGGCGTGCGGGCTCGCGCCGCTGATCCCGCTGGCGGTGACGATGACCGGGCTCAGCCTCACCGTCCGCCGGCTGGTGGCGCCGCACGCATGGCCGCTGGCGCTGATCATCCTGATGGGCTGCACCTCGACCATGCTGATGTATGCGCCGATGCGCATCGACCATCATGGCTGGCAGCTCGCCTGCCTCGCGCTGACCGTGGCCGGGCTGGCCGATACCCGCCGAGCACGGGGCGGCGCCACCGTCGGGCTGTCAAGCGCGCTGTCGCTGACGATCGGGCTCGAGATGCTGCCCTATTGCGCGATGGCGGGGGCGATCATCGCGCTGCGCTGGGTATGGGACCGCGACGATGCGCGGCGGATGCAGGTCTATGGCCTCAGCCTCGCAGGCGGCTCCGCATTGGGCTTCGCGCTGTTCGCCTCGAATGCCAACCAGGTGCTGCGCTGTGACGCGCTGACTCCGGTCTGGCTGACGGTGATGATCGCGGCGGGAACCCTGTTGTTCGCGCTCACGCTGCTCAACCCGGACAATCGCTGGCTGCGGCTCGCGCTGGCCGCGGCGGCGGGCGGCGCGATCGTGGCGGGATTCATATTGCTGTTCCCGCAATGCCTGGGGCGCCCCGAGCAGGTTTCGGACGAACTGGCGTGGACCTGGCTCAACAATGTCCGTGAAGCACGGCCGATCTACCGTCACCCGTTCAAGACCGGCTTCCCGATCGCGGCGTTGCCGGTGATCGGGATCATCGGCGCATTGGTCGCGACATGGTGCGCGCGGCGGAACGAAGCGGCGGTGGCTTGGGCGGCGATCGCCTTGTTCACTGCGTTCGCGGCGGCGATGCTGCTCTGGCAGATCCGCGCCGGACCCGCAGCACAGATGCTGAGCGTTCCCGGCGCAACGGCGCTGGCATGGCTGGTGGTGCCATGGTTCCTCGGCCGCTCGTCGATACTGGTCCGCGTGTTCGGATCGGTATTCGCGTTTCTGATCGTCTCCGGGCTCTTTGCCGGATTGGTTCTGCCCTGGCTGCCCGCAGACAAAGGCAAAGGCGGCAAGAGCGGCCCCGACCGGGTGGCGCAGGCCAATGCCGCGTGCGCGCGGGTCACATCGCTGCGGCCGCTCGACGCGATCCCCAAGGCGATCCTGTTCAGCCATGTCGACATGGGGCCGCGTCTGATCACGATCACGCACCATGACGGTGTCGCCGGGCCCTATCACCGCAACGGCAATGCGATCCTCGACGTTCACCACGCGTTTACCGGCCCGGCCAGCGGCTTCCGGCCGATCGCGGCGCGGCACAAGGCACAATATCTGCTGATCTGCCCCGACATGGCCGAGACCACGCTCTATCGCTCGCGCAGCCCCAACGGCTTTTACGGGCAATTGCATCGCGGGCAGGTGCCCAACTGGCTCGAGCCGGTGGCGCTGCCGGCCAAATCGCCGTTCCGGCTGTGGCGGATCCGCTACGATCTGCCCGATGCGCCGGTCAGTGCCCCGAAAGCGCCGCCCCGGCGCTAGGCCCCAAAGCTGGCGCGGAGCCCGTCGATCACGAACTGCGCGGCGAGCGCGGCGAGCAGCACGCCGAGCAGCCGCGACACCACCGCCTCGATCTTGGCGCCGACCACGCGCATGATCGGCCCGGCGATCAACAACGCGACGAGCGTGAGCGCGAGGATCGACGCCATCGCCGCGAGCACCACGGCGGAGCGCTCGATCCCTTCGTTCTGCGACATCAGCAGCATCACCGACGCGATCGAACCGGGCCCGGCGATCATCGGCATCGCCATCGGGAAGGTCGAAATGTCGGCGACTTCGGTGGCCTTGACCTTCTCGGCACGGTCCTCGCGGCGCTCGGTGCGCCGTTCGAACACCATTTCGAGCGCGATCAGGAACAGCATGATCCCGCCGGCGATGCGAAAGGCGTTGAGGCTGATGCCGAGCGCGCGAAGCAACGCTTCGCCGAACAATGCGAAACCGAACAGTATCGCCGAGGCGACGAGCACCGCACGGATCGCCATCGCGCGGCGATGCACCGCACTGGCGCCGGTGGTGAGCCCGGCGAAGATCGGCGCGCAGCCGGGCGGATCGATCACCACGAAGAAAGTGACGAAGGCGGAGAGGAAGAGTTCGATCATTTGGATGCGGCGACCTTGTCCGAAACGATCGTTACGAACGTCTTGCCGTTCCAGATCCATGCATCGAATTCGCGCGCGCCAGCAGGATCGACCTGCCAGTGCCAGCGCAGCGTTCCGTCCTTCGACGTCCCGTCGCCGCCCTTGTCGCCCAAAGGCGGCACGGGATCGGCGGTCGGTTCGCTGATCGAGGCGCAGGACGCGGTGCGAACTCGCGGCTTATCCGGAAGCGCGCGTGGCGTGCTCAGCGCATCGCCCTCGTCGAGGGACCATTTCCAGCCGCCGTCAGCCTGCTTGTGCCAGACGGTGGTGAAATAGCCGGAGCCTTTCGGCCGCACCCAAGGACCGGTGTTGATCGCCGTGGTGCCGTCGCACGAGATATAGCTCTCCGCCGGCCACCATTGCACGGCAATCGGCGGGTTCTTGGTCGGCAGTGCCTCCTGCGCCTTTTCAGGCTGGGGCGTGAACACGATCGCGTCGTCGGTCGCGAACTTCCGGAACGCGGTCCATTGCCCCTCGGCCTGCGCTGCGCGGCGGAACGCGTGCTCGGCCTCCACCGCCGTCTGCGGAGCGGCAGCCTGAACCGCGAGCGCCAGCAGGATCAAATCCCGGCCTCGTCGAGCGTCACGCCTTCGCGACGGTGTGCCGCCACCAAGGTGTTGCGGAGCAGGACCGCGATCGTCATCGGGCCGACGCCGCCGGGCACAGGCGTGATCGCGTCTGCCACGCTCGCGGCGCTGTCGAAATCCACGTCGCCAGTGAGTCCGTTTTCGGTTCGGTTGATCCCCACGTCGATCACCGTGGCGCCGGGCTTGAGCCACTCGCCCTTGACGAAATGCGCGCGGCCAACCGCGGCGACGACGATGTCGGCGTGCTGGAGATAATGCGGCAGGTTCTTCGTGCGCGAATGCGCGATCGTGACTGTGCAGCTTTTCGCGGTCAGCAAGGCGGCCATCGGCTTGCCGACGATGTTCGAGCGGCCGACGACCACGGCATCGAGCCCCGAAAGGTCGCCTAGCCGATCCTCGAGCAGCATCAGGCAGCCGAGTGGGGTGCACGGCACGAACCCCGGCAGCCCGGTCGCGAGCCGGCCGGCATTGACCGGGTGGAAGCCGTCGACATCCTTGTCGGGATCGATCCGAAGCAGCACTTCGTCGGCGTCGAGATGCCTGGGCAAAGGCAGCTGGACGAGGATGCCGTCGACCGCAGGGTCGGCATTGAGCTGCTCGACCAAAGTAAGCAACGTCGCCTGATCAGTATCGGCGGGGAGCCTGTGCTCGAAGCTTTCCATCCCCGCCTCGCGGGTCATCTTGCCCTTGGACCGGACATAGACCGCCGAAGCGGGATCCTCACCGACCAGCACCACCGCTAGCCCGGGCGCGCGGCCCGTCGCCTCGCGAAATGCGGGGACTCGTTCCGCCACGCGGGCGCGGAGGCCCGCCGCGAATGCCTTGCCGTCGATCAGTGCTGCGCTCATGGCCCGGTTCCATAGAGGCTGGCGGCGATCTTCGCCAGCGCGTCCGCGTCCCCGGCGATGGCGAGCCGCTTGCGCCGGGCGGTGTCGCCCGCAATCAGCGTCACTGCCCGTTTCGGCACGCCGAATGCCCTGGCGACCAGCGGCACCAGCGCCGCGTTCGCCGCGCCTTCGACCGGCGGCGCCGCCAGCCGCGCAGTGAAATGTTCGTCGGTGCCTGCCGCGAACGCATCGCGTGACGCGCGCGGCGTCACGCGTACGGCAATCTCCAGTCCCTCAGCTGCGCGGCGCCACGCCGGCACTCAGCCGGCATAGCCTGCGGTGGCGATCTGCACGATCAGCCAGGGGATGAAGTAATTGTTGAGGATGTAGAGGACGAGCAGCACGACCAGAGGCGAGATGTCGAGCGCACCGAAATCGGGGAGGACGCGCCGAATCGGGCGATAGACCGGCTCGGTGACCGTCTGGAGCCCGTTCCACAGCGCGCGCACGAATTCGTTATGGGTGTTGATCACGTTGAACGCGATCAGCCATGACAGGATCGCCTGCGCGACGATGATGAAGGTGAAGACCGTCAGCAGGAGCTGCACGATCTGCAGGAGCATGATCAGGAACGAGGTCAAATGCGTCTCCGAAGGGTCGTGTTGAGCGTTGGATACAGGAAAGCCGCGCCCGCGGACAAGCCTTGCTCAGGCGTGGACGAGCGTGCCCGCGCCGCGCCGGGTAAAGATCTCGAGCAGCATGGCATGGGGCACCCGCCCGTCGAGGATCACCGCAGCGTCGACTCCCGCCTCGACCGCGGCAACGCAGGTCTCGACCTTGGGGATCATGCCACCCGAAATCGTGCCGTCAGCCTTGAGCGCGGCGATCCCCGCGGGATCGAGATCGGTCATCAGCTCGCCCGATTTGTCGAGCACGCCGGCGACATCGGTGAGCAGGAAGAAGCGCTTGGCGCCGCACGCCCCGGCGATCGCGCCGGCCATGGTATCGGCATTGATGTTGTAGGTGTGGCCGTCGGCGCCGAGCGCGATCGGCGCGACCACCGGAATGAAGCCCTGCGCGGCGAGCGAGCGCAGGATCGAGGGATCGACCGCGACCGGCTCGCCGACGAAGCCGAGATCGACATGGCGCTCGATCCCGCTCAGCGGATTGGGATCGCGGCCCTGGACCTTCTCGGCAGTGACCAGGGCGGCGTCTTTGCCCGAGATCCCGACGGCCTTGCCGCCGGCCTGGCCGATCCAGCCAACGATCTCCTTGTTGATCGAACCCGCCAGGACCATCTCGGCGATCCGCGCGGTCTCGGCATCGGTGACGCGCAAGCCCCCGACGAACTGCGATTCGACTCCGAGCCGCTTGAGCATCGCGCCGATCTGCGGGCCACCGCCATGGACGACGATCGGGTTGATCCCGACAGCCTTCAACAGCACGACGTCCTCGGCGAAGTCGCGCGCCAGCTCGGGATCGCCCATAGCGTGGCCGCCATATTTCACGACGAAGGTCGCGCCGGCATAACGCTGGAGATAGGGCAAAGCCTCGGTGAGGGTCTCGGCCTTGGCGAGCAGCGCGGGATCGGGTGCGTGATCGGTCATGGCGCGCCCTTAGGGCAAAGTCGCGGTTAGCCCAAGCCCGTCAGAGCGAACGGCGACCATCGAGGAAACGGCCGAGCCCGACGAAGAAATAAATGAGCGGCGGGACCAGCACGAGGCTGAGCACGACCTTGGTGAGCATCTGCCCGACGAGCAACTCGCCGATCGGGAAGACGCCGTAAAAGGCGATGCTGATGAAGATCAAAGTATCGGCGATCTGGCTGAGCATGCTGGCGATCGCGGCGCGCAGCCAGAGGAGCTTGCCGCCACCCTGCTTGAGCGCGCTGAAGATCGTGACGTTGAGGATCTGCGAGATTCCGTAAGCGACGATCCCGCCGAGCCAGATGCGCGGGGTGCCCGACATCATCAGTTCGAAGGCGTGAAGCCGATCGGGTTCCATGCTGGGCGAGGCGGGCAGCGTCAGCACGAGCAGGGACAACAGCACCGAAGTGATCAGCGGAACGAAGCCCCAGAGCACCAGCCGGCGCGCGGTATCCGGGCCGTTGAGCTCGGCGACGGCGCTCGACACCGAGACGAGCAGCAGGAAGGCGAAAATCCCCGCCTCCACCGCCAGCGGGCCGACTCCGACCAGGTTGCCGAGCTGCGAGATCGGCCCTAGCGACACCTGCTTGTTGCCGAGCACTCCGGCAATGCAGACCATGCCGCCGTAGAAGATCGAGAGGAAGAAGAGCGAGCGCGTGATGTTGGGCCGAATTTCCATCCAGGGACGCTAGCGGGAAAGAAGCAGCTGCGAAAGATGCAGCGCCGCCCCCTCTGGCACACCGGTGCGCAGCGTGTATGCTCCCGCTTTCGCTGGCCAAATTCGGGGCCGGCCCGGGGGGCGCGCAAGCGGCATGAATCAGTTTCCGATTGGCATTTTCGGCGTCGTGGCGATCCTCGGTATCGCCTGGCTTCTTTCGAGCAACAAGCGGGGGATCCAGTTGCGGGTGGTCGGCGCGGCGTTCGCGCTGCAGGCCGGCGTCGCCGTGCTCGTGCTGCGTACCAGTTGGGGACAGGCGGCACTGCACGGGCTCTCGAACGGGGTCTCGGCGCTGCTCGGCTATGCCGGCGCGGGCACCAGCTTCCTGTTCGGCCCGCTGGCCAAGCCCGAATTGGGCGGCCAGAGCTTCGCGATCGCGGCGCTGCCGGTGATCATCTTCTTCGCCGCTCTGGTTTCGATCCTCTACCATCTCGGCGTGATGCAGTTCGTGATCCGCTGGATCGGTGGCGCGATCGAGAAGGTGGTGGGGACGACCAAGGTCGAATCCCTGTGCGCCGCCGCCAACATCTTCGTCGGCCAGAGCGAATCGCCGTTGGTGATCCGGCCCTATCTTGCGCGGCTCACGCCCTCGCAGCTCTTCGCGGTGATGACCGTCGGCATGGCCGGCGTCGCGGGGACGATCCTCGCAGCCTATGCCAGCCTGCTCGGGCCGCAGGCGCTCCCCTATTTGCTCGCCGCATCGTTCATGGCGGCGCCGGGCGGACTGCTGATGGCCAAGATCATCATGCCCGACGATATCGCCCCGGCGAACGGCGAGCTGCCGCTGGGCGACGCTGCCGAGGACGAACTGATCAAGGTCGCCGAGCACGACCTCGAGGAGGAGCGCGCCGCAAACCTGATCATGGCGGCGGCGACCGGCGCCTCGACCGGCGTCAAGATCGCAGTCGCCGTGGGCGCGATGGTGCTCGCCTTCGTGGCACTGGTGGCGCTCGCCAACGGGCTGCTCGGCGGCTTCGGCAACTGGATCGTCCAGGTCAGCGGCAACGCCGCCTGGGCGCAGCCGCTCGCCGATCTGAGCTTCCAGAAGATCATCGGCACGATCTTCGCGCCGGTGATGTTCCTGCTCGGCATCTCGTGGCACGAGGCGGTGCAGGCGGGCGGGTTGTTCGGCACCAAGGTCGTGCTCAACGAGTTCGTCGCGTTCATCCAGCTGGGCGAGATGAAGGACCTCGCCCCGCGCACCGTGGCGATCATCACCTTCGCGCTCTGCGGCTTCGCCAATTTCAGCTCGATCGCGATCCAGATGGCGGCCACCGGCAGCCTCGCTCCCAACCAGCGGCCGATGATCGCCAAGCTCGGCATCCGCGCGCTGATCGCGGGGAGCCTCGCGAACCTGATGTCGGCGGCGCTGGCGGGGTTGCTGCTGCCCTAGGCGCTCGCCGCTGCGACGATCAGGCCGCCGATCAGCGCGATGTTCGACCGCCAGGACATGATCGAGGCGGCGCGCTGCTCGCCCTGCTGATCCCAGAAATTGAGCAGCAGCAGCCCGGCGACGATCGTGAAGCCGACGAGCCCGAGCGCCGCCCAGAAGACGAACAGCCCGAGCGCGAGCAACAGTCCCGCACCGACTTCGAACAGCGACGCGACGATCAGCGCGAGGCGCGGCCACGGCAGGCCGCGGGCGCGCAGCGCCTCGGTCACCGGCGGCAGGATCCAGAAATGGCGGATGCCGCCGACGACGAAGAGGCTCGCGAGCAGGACCCGCCCGAGCGCGACGAGTGCGTCGGGGCTCATCGTGTCGGCACCGGCTCGGCGCCGGTATAATCGTAGAAACCGCGTTTGGTCTTGCGGCCGTACCAGCCGGCCTCGACGTACTTCACCAGCAACGGCGCAGGGCGGAACTTGGGATCGCCGGTGCCTTCGAACAGCACACGCGTGATTTCGAGGCAGGTGTCGAGCCCGATGAAGTCGGCGAGCGTGAACGGGCCCATCGGGTGATTGAGTCCGAGCTGGCAGGCGGCGTCGATGTCCGGAATCGTCGCGACGCCCTCGCCCAATGCGAAGCAAGCCTCGTTGAGCATCGGCATCAGCACGCGATTGACGATGAAGCCGGGCGCGTCGTTGGCGTGGACGATGCGCTTGCCGAGCGACTGGCCGAACTTCTCGACCGCGGCGACGGTAGCGTCCGACGTGGCCAGCCCGCGGATCAGCTCGATCAGGCCCATCACGGGGACGGGATTGAAGAAGTGGACGCCCATGAAGCGAGCGGGATCGGGTGCGGCTTGCGCGAGCCGCGTGATCGGGATCGACGAGGTGTTGCTGGCAAGGATCGCGTCCGGGCCCAGCATTTTGCCGACGGTCTCGAAGATCGTCCGCTTGATCGCCTCGCGCTCGGTCGCGGCCTCGATCACGAGCTCGCACGGCGCCATGGCGGAGACATCGGCGACCGGCTGAATCCGGCCCAGCGCGGCTTCGGCATCGGCGGTGGCGATCTTTTCCTTCTCGACCAGCCGGGCGAGCTGTTTGCCGATCCCCGCCTTGCCCGCTTCGGCGCGGGCTAAATCCATGTCGGAGAGAAGGACGGCGTAGCCCGCCTGCGCCGACACCTGCGCGATCCCCGCGCCCATCTGCCCCGCACCGATCACGCCTATGGTCTGCATCGCCCGTCTCCTTTCGCGCCACCTACCGCCGTGGAAGCGCTTCGGCTAGACCGATGCCATGCTGATCCTCGCGCTCCTCGCCGCGGCACAGACCGCACCCGCCCCTTCCGAAGTCAAGTCGTTCGGCGACTGGGCGGTCGCCTGCGACAATCTGCGATTCTGTGAGGCGGCATCGCTGATGGCCGACGAGAATCTCGACAATGTGCCGCAGATCGCAATCACCCGCGAGGGCGGGCCGGCGGGGGCGCTGGCGATCGAGATTTCTCCCGACGCCGAATATCGCGGAAGCTGGCGGATCGAAGTCGACGGGAAGACGGTGCTGACCGGAAATCTCACCGCGGCCAGCCTGGTCCTGACCGGAGCGCAGGCCGCGCAATTGGCCGACGCCATGCTCAAGGGGCAGGCGATGGTGCTCCGTGGCGGCGGCAAGGTGCTGAGCCAGGCTTCGCTCAAGGGCCTTTCGGCGACTTTGCGCTATTTCGACGCCGGGCAGGGCCGGGCGGGAACCACGACGGCGCTGGTCGCCAAGGGCCCAAAGCCCGCGAGCGCAGTGTCGCCTGTGCCACCTGCACCGCGCGTGACCTTCGTGCGGCCGACGGGCAAGCCGGCGGCGTTTTCATCGGCGCTGCGCAGCGCGATGGGCAAGCAATCCGACTGCGATTCGGTGTATGAAGGCGGCGAGGGCGAGAAGCCGAAGGTCGAGACGTGGGCGCTCGGCGGCGGCAAGACGCTCGCGCTGATCCCGTGCGGCAGCGGCGCGTATAATTTCTCGAGCCTCCCTTTCGTGATCGAGAAGGGCAAGGCGGTGGTCGCGCGCTTCGATCAGGTGCCTGGCTGGACCGAGGCCGAAGGCATCGCGACTTTGGTCAACGCGGATTTCGATCCCGCCAAAGCCGAGCTCGGCAGCTATACAAAGGGCCGCGGGATCGGCGATTGCGGCGCCTCTGAAACCTATGTCTGGGACGGCGCGATGTTCCGGCTGGTGGAAGCGCGGGCGATGGGCGAGTGCCGCGGCTCGATGAACTGGCTGCGCACCTGGAAGGCCGAGGCGGTGCCGGCCCGTTAGGGCGCCATCCGCAACGGCTGCGCCTCGCACAGCACCAATGCGAACCAGTCCTGCGGATCGGTCCATTCGCGGATCGGCGTCCAGCCGCCGGCGCGCAGCAGCATGCGAGCGCCATTGGGGCCGTATTTGTGGCTGTTCTCGGTGTGGATCGTCTCACCCGCATCCATCGCGAACGTACGGCCGTCGACAGTGAACTCCATGTCGCGCTGCGCTTCGAGATGCATCTCGATCCGCGCTGCGTCCGCGTTCCAGAGCGCGCGGTGGCGGAAGGCATCGACCGAGATCGTACCGGCAAGCTCGCGATTGATCCGCTCGAGCAGATTGAGGTTGAACGCGGCGGTGACGCCCTGCGCGTCGTCATAAGCGGGTACGAGGATATCGGGCGACTTGATCCGGTCCATCCCGATCAGCAGTCGCGCGCCTTCCCCCAGCCATTCGCGCATCGCGCGGAGCAGATCGACTGCGTGGAAGGCATTCATATTGCCGATCGTCGAGCCGGGAAAAAAGCCCAGCTTGGGCAGACGGGCGACCTGAACTGGAAGCGGAACCGGCCGCAGGAAATCGGCCTCTACGGGGTGCACCGGCAAGCCCGGAAAGGCCTGCGACAGCGCATCCGCCGAATGGCGCAGGAACTCGCCCGAGATATCGATCGGCACATAAGCGGCGGGATCGATCGCGCGGAGCAGGATCGGCGTCTTGGTCGAGGAACCCGACCCGAACTCGACCACCGCGGCATTGGGCGCGGCGAGCGCGCCGAGCTGGGGACCGATCTGCATCAGCAACGCAGTCTCGGTGCGGGTGGGATAGTATTCGGGGAGATCGGTGATCGCCTCGAACAGCTCCGAACCGCGGCGATCGTAGAACCACCGCGCGGGAATCGCGCGCGGCTGCCCGCCAAGGCCGCTCAGCACATCGGCGCGGAAATTGGGATCGGCGAGACTCTGCTCGCCGTCCTGGGGCTCCTGCTTGAGCATTGCTACAGATCCTTGGCCAGGCGTACGCCGGTGAACTGCCAGCGCTGGTGTGGATAGAAGAAGTTGCGGTAGCTCGCACGGACATGCCCGCGCGGCGTGGCGCAGCTGCCGCCGCGCAGCACGAACTGCCCGCTCATGAACTTGCCGTTATATTCGCCGACTGCGCCCTCGGCTGCGCGGAAGCCCGGATAGGGACGAAAGGCGCTGCCGGTCCATTCCCAGACATCGCCGAAGAAAGCGGGGCCGCCCGCCGACGGACGCGGCTCCACGGCCCCCGCCGCATCGAGCTGGTTGCCCGACAACGGGTCATGCCCGCTCGCCGCGGCTTCCCATTCGAATTCGGTCGGCAGCCGCGCGCCGGCCCAGCTGGCGTAAGCGTCGGCCTCGAAAAAGCTGACATGCGTGACCGGCGCGGCGGAGTCGATCGGGCGGCGGCCATCGAGACCGAAACGGGTCCAGACGCCGTCACGCTGCTCCCAGTAGAGCGGGGCAACCACGCCTTCGGCCTGCGCCCACGCCCAGCCGTCGGACAGCCAGTGGCGCGGGTCACGATAACCGCCATCGGCGATGAAGGCGGCCCATTCGCCGTTGGTCACGGTGCGGTCGGCGAGTGCGTGCGGGTGGAGAAGCTGGGTGTGGCGCGGGCCTTCGCAATCGAAGGCGAAACTTTGCGAAGATTGCGCATATGCGCCGATCTCGACCGTGCCGGTGCGGCCCTCGAGCCAGGCGATCGGGCCCGGCAAGGCGACGGGGACCTTGGGGTCCCCGGGCCAAATAGCTGATTCCAGGGGATTTACCGAGAAATGGTGAAGGATGTCGGTGAGCAGGAGTTCCTGGTGCTGCTCCTCATGATGGCAGCCGAGATCGACCAGGGTCCGCGCCACGTCGGAAAGATCGGGGAGCGCCGCCAGCAACGCCGCGTCCACCGCGGCGCGATAGCGCAGGATCTCGTCGAGCGACGGCCGCGACAGCATCCCCCGGCGCGGCCGTGCATGGCGGGCACCCTCGGCCTCGTAATAGCTGTTGAACAGGAACGGCCAGCGTTCGTCGAACAGCCGGTAACCCGGCACATGATCGCGCAGCACGAACGTCTCGAAAAACCAGGTCGTGTGGGCGAGATGCCATTTGGCGGGCGACGCATCGTCCATCGACTGGATCGTCGCATCGGCATCCGAAAGCGGCGCGACGAGATCGGCGCTGAGCGCCCGAACCGCGACGAAACGCGACGCGAGTGCGGAGGAAGCCGGGTTTACATCGCGCTCCGTTCTCATAATGTTCCCAGTACGTCGGGCACGCCGTAGCGTCAACCCGAAACAAACTGCGTCAGCGCGAGGCGCCCGGCACCCATAAAACGTCGCCGGCCCCGTTCCGGTTCATTGCGCGTGCGGCGACGAACAGCAGATCGGACAGGCGATTTAGATAGGTGGTCGTAGCCGGAGACAACACCCTCTGCGCCGCAGCGGCGACGATTGTCCGCTCAGCGCGACGGACGACCGCGCGTGCGAGGTGGAGCGCCGCCGCGGCCGGCTCGCCGGCGGGGAGGATGAAGCTGGTCAGCGGATCGAGCGCGCCGTTCAAATGATCGATGCGTTCCTCGAGCCACTCGATCTGCGCCGGCACGATGCGCAGCGCACCTTCGATTTCGACCGGCGTGGCGAGATCGGCGCCGAGATCGAACAGGTCGTTCTGGATGCGCGCGAGCATTTCGCTGACGCTGCCGGGACCCAGCGCCGCGCGCGCCACGCCGATCGCGCTATTGGCCTCGTCGACATCGCCGATCGCCGCCATGCGCGGATCGGCCTTGGACACGCGCGATCCATCGACCAGCCCCGTGGTGCCGTCGTCACCGGTGCGCGTGTAGATCTTGTTGAGCTTTACCATCCGCGCCTGTCCTACGCCCGGAGCAGCCGGTGCGGAAGCCCGGCGCATTGCTCAGGAAATCCTCACGCCTCGCTCATGCCGCTCACCCCCGCCCGGTCTAGGTATCGACCGATCAAATATCGGAGACGAAACCATGACTGCAGACGTAAATCGTCACGTGAACCTATGGCGCGTGGCGGGCTGGGGCACCGCCGTGGCACTGATCCTGCTGCCGCTGATCGCGATGCGGTTCACCGACGAAGTGGCGTGGACCCTGTCCGACTTCGTGTTCGCGATTCTGCTGATCGGCAGCGTCGGCGTGGCCTATGAACTGGTGGTGCGGATGACAGGCAATGCGGCGTATCGCGCCGCGGTCGGCGTCGCGCTCGCGACGGGGTTCCTGATCGTCTGGAGCAACCTTGCCGTCGGCATCATCGGCAACGAGGGCAATCCCGCCAATCTGGCGTTCTTCGGCGTCCTTGCCATCGCGATCGCTGGCGCCTTTGTCGCGCGGCTGCAGGCGGAAGGAATGGCGCGTGCGCTGTTCGCGACGGCCTTCGCGCAATTGCTGGTGAGCGCGGTCGCGCTGATCGCGCGCATGGATCTGCCGGTGGGAATCGCGATATTCTTCGTCGGCATGTGGCTGGTGTCGGGCTTCCTGTTCCGCGCCGCGGCCCGCTGCGATTTTATGCGCCGCTAACCCCGTTTGGGCACTGCATGTAAACCGCTGACGGCGTATCCCGTCAGACAGGGGAAATCCGCATGAACCCGATTGATCACGGAACCGACGACGCACCCATCGACCGCTTCGCGCTGGCCGATCGGCGCACGACTCCGCGCACGCCCACCGCCCTGACGGCGACGATCCGCGCGAGCGGCGAAGTACGCCGGATCAAGGGCGAAGTCGCCGACGTCTCGGCCGAGGGCTGCAAGGTCTTCACCTGGGGCCTGCACGAAAGTGACGAAGTGTGGGTGGCGATCGCACACCTCTCGCCGATGCCGGCGACGGTGGTCTGGTCGCGCGAAGGCGTGGTCGGGCTCAGGTTCAAGAATCCGCTCCATCAATCGACGGTGACGCACCTCGGATTTCTCTGAAAGGGGATGCGCCGCCCGCGGTTGCTCGACCTTGGACTGGCGGTGCTGATCGGCCTGATGCTGATCGCGCTGGCGTGGTGCCTGATTATCCTGAACGGTTGAGCGGCGTGCCGGTCAGCCCTTGGCCGAAAGAATCAGCAGCAGCAACGCGATGATCGCGATCGCCACGCCCTGTAGCAGGATGCGCTGCTGCATCAGCTTGTTCGACTTGAGCGCGCGATCGCTGGGCCCCTCGCCTTCCAGATCCTTGGTGGTGGTCTGCGCCATGTTCACCAGCCCCTTGATGAGGACGAAGACGACCGCGAGCATGGCGGCGATGAGCAGGACGGCGAGGAAGAAGGTCATGACGCGGGTCTACGCCTTTGCCGAGGCGAATCCAACCGGGAGCAAACCCTGACGCAGCCGATCGGCGAGCGCGCGCCCGTCCTCGCCCGCCAGACGCATCGCCTCGAGGCTCGGCGCGCCGTGGCGCTTGGCGAGGCGCGTGCCGTCGGGGCCGAGCAACAGCGGGTGGTGGCGATATTCGGGAGTGGGCAAGTCGAGCAGCGCCTGGAGCAGGCGGTGGACATGCGTGGCGGCGAACAGGTCCATACCGCGAACGATATGGGTGATACCCTGCGCGGCGTCGTCGACGGTGACCGCGAGGTGATAGCTGGCCGGCGCATCCTTGCGTGCGAGGATCACGTCGCCATGCGACAGCGGATCGGCGCGGATCCAGCCGGCAAAGGCATCGTGCCAATAAAGCTCCCTCTCCCACAAGGGGAGAGGGAATTTCAGGGCGCGCTCCACATCCAGCCGCCAGCTGTGCGGTCGCGACAGGTCGGGCGCGTCGAGTCCCCGGCAGGTCCCGGGGTAGATCGCGCCCTCGGGTCCATGCGGCGCCGACAGGCTCGCGGCGATATCGGCGCGGGTGCAGAAGCACGGATAGAGCAAATCCATCGCTTTCAGCCGATCGAGCGCAGCCTGATACAGTTCCAGCCGCTGCGACTGGAACGTCACCTCCCCGTCCCACGCCAGCCCCAGCCATTCGAGATCGCGGAGCACCGCCTCGACATGTTCGGGCCGGCTGCGGGTGCCGTCGATATCCTCGATGCGCAGGCTGAAACGCCCGCTTTGCGCCCGCGCGAAATCATGCGCTTGGATCGCCGAATATGCGTGGCCGAGATGGAGCCGCCCGGTCGGGCTCGGCGCGAATCGCGTGTGGATAACCATCAAACCGGCCCTTGACCGCGAGTCGCGGCATATGCTGTCATGTGCCCGTCACCATTCCCCGCCAGGGAGTGCTGACCGAGCAAAACGGGTGAGGGAGCGCATGTACCATCCCGATCTGATCCGCCATCCGGACAGTTGCCCCGCGCTCGTGCTCAACGCCGATTACACGCCGCTGAGCTATTATCCGCTCAGCGTGTGGCCGTGGCAGACCGCGATCAAGGCATTGTTCCTCGACCGGGTCGACGTGGTCTCCTTCTATGAACGCGAGGTCCGAAGTCCCAGCGCGAGGCTGAAGCTTCCTTCGGTCATCGCGCTCAAACAATATGTCAGACCTTCCCAATTCCCTGCCTTCACGCGCTTCAACCTGTTCCTCCGCGACAAGTTCTCCTGCCAATATTGCGGGACCCAGCGCGACCTCACCTTCGACCATGTCATCCCCCGGGCCCAGGGCGGGCGCACCACCTGGGAGAATGTCGCCACCGCCTGCGCGCCGTGCAACCTCAAAAAGGGCGGGCGCACCCCGAAACAGGCCGCGATGCCGCTCCATATCGAGCCGATCCGCCCGACCAGCTGGCAGCTCCAGGAGCATGGCCGGCGCTTTCCGCCCAACTACCTTCACCAGACCTGGCGCGACTGGCTCTACTGGGATGTCGAGCTGGAGGCCTGAGGCGGGAACACCTGCACATTTCCAAACTTGCCTCGCGAGCTGTCTTATAATAACAACACACCGTGGCGTTGTGCTTTTCCCAATGGCCTGAGGGCGATAAGAGGCCCTGATGGCCCGCGAACCCGGCTCCGGCGATGTCCGCTTTCCGCTACGGCGACCTGCTGAAACCGGCGAGGACTCGGCGGCGGCACCGGTCCGCGCGTGGCGGCCCTCGCGCGCCGATCCCGCCCCGCTGGATGTGAAGGTTGGTCCGGTCGCGCCCCCAACGCCGCTGCCGGGACTGACGCCCGACCCGTTCTGGCGTGCCGCGACGCCTCCACCTCCGCCGCCGCCCGAAGGCGGACCGCCTTCCGGCGAAGGCGAGACGCCGAACCTCCCCGTTCCCGCCAGGCGCTTCCGCTTCCGCTGGCGCTGGGTGAGCTGGGGCATTGCCGGGTTCATCCTGTTGTTCGTGCTCGCGGTCGCCTGGCTCGCGCTGACCGCGCCCTTGTCCAAGTCGCTCCAGCCGCCGGCACCGCCGTCGATCACTTTGCTCTCGGCCGAGGGCAAGCCGATCGCGCGGCGCGGGGCGGACATCGCCGCACCGGTCGACGTCACCAAATTGCCCAAGCACGTCGCCGGCGCGTTCATCGCGATCGAGGACCGGCGCTTCTTCGGCCATATGGGCGTCGATCCGCGCGGCATCCTGCGCGCCTTCCTCCACAATGCGACCAGCAGCGGCGGATCGCAGGGCGGCAGCACGATCACCCAGCAGCTCGCCAAGAACGCGTTCCTGACCTCCGACCGGACGGTGACGCGGAAACTGCGCGAAGTGATGATCGCCTTCTGGCTCGAGGCGTGGCTGACCAAGGACGAGATCCTCTCGCGCTATCTCTCGAACGTCTATTTCGGCGACAACGTCTATGGCCTGCGCGCCGCCGCGCAGCATTATTTCAGCATCGAGCCCGAGCAATTGACGCTGAGCCAGGCGACTCTGCTCGCGGGGCTCGTCAAGGCGCCGAGCCGGCTGGCGCCGACGGGGAACCTCAAGGGCGCGCGCGAGCGGCAGAAACTGGTGATCGGCGCGATGGTCGCGGCGGGGCTGCTCGACAAGGACGAGGCCGCGCGGGTGCGACCGGCGGTGCTCCGGGTGAGCAAGGAGAAGGAACTGCCCAACGGCACCTATTTCGCCGACTGGGTGCTCCCCGAGGCACGCGATCGCGCCGGCGGCGTGGCGACCGAGCAGACCGTCAAGACCACGCTGGAGACCAACATCCAGGCCGCGGCCGAACGCGCAGTGCGTGGGGCCGGCCTGAGGAATACCCAGATCGCACTGGTGGCGATGCGGCCCGACGGGCGCGTCGTCGCGATGGTCGGCGGCAGGAGTTATCGCGACAGCCCGTTCAACCGCGCGACCCAGGCGCGGCGCCAGCCGGGATCGACCTTCAAGCTGTTCGTCTATCTGGCGGCGCTGCGTTCGGGGATGACTCCCGACAGCATCGTCGACGATTCCCCGGTGACGATCGGCGATTGGTCGCCGACCAACAGCAATGGGCGTTATGCCGGCAAGATCACGCTGCGCCAGGCCTTCGCCAAGTCGAGCAACGTGGTGGCCGCGCGGCTGACCAACGAGATCGGCGTGGCCAAGGTGACTCGCGCCGCGCGCGACCTGGGCATTTCGACGCCGATCGCCAGTGACGTCTCGATCGGGCTGGGCACCTCGACGGTGTCGCTGCTCGAACTGACCGCAGCCTATGCCGCAGTGGCGAACGGGAGCTATCCGGTGCGCCCGCGCGGGCTCGACGACGCCGAATCCGCCGACGACTGGCTGGCGGCGCGGCTAGGCTCGGCGACGCCTTTCCGCAGCGGCGAGCTCGACGACATGCGCTCGCTGCTGGGATCGGTGGTGACTTCGGGCACCGGGCGCAGCGCCGCGTTGTCGATCCCCGCCTTCGGCAAGACCGGGACGACGCAGGACAATCGCGACGCCTGGTTCATCGGCTATGCCGGCGATCTGGTCGCAGCGGTGTGGATCGGCAACGACGACAATTCGCCGAGCCCGGGCCTGTCGGGCAGCGGCATCCCGGCGCGGGTATGGCGCGACTTCATGGTCCGCGCATTGGGCGTCTCGCTGCCGCCGGCCCCGGTGGTCGAGGACGAACTCGACAACGAGATGACGCTGGACGACGTGTTCAACGCCGTCGGTGATTTCGTCGAAGGCTCCGGCATCGAGACCGAGGTGGCACCCTCGCGCGACCGGATGCCGCCCGACGATGAAGGGATTCCGGGAGACCAGCCGGGCCCGCCGCCGCGCGGCACCGACGAACGCAACGAGGAATAGAGGGAATTGACCTGAAGCGCGGGGGCCGCGATGGCAGCCGCATGCGCTTCTTCTCCGACAATGCCGCCCCGGTCTGCAACCAGGTGCTGGAGGCACTGGCCCGGGTGAATATAGTCGACACCGCCTATGACGGCGATCGCTGGTCGCAGCAGCTCGACGGCGCCTTCTCGGATCTGTTCGGCACGCCGGTGCGCGCGCTCTGGGTCCCCTCGGGGACCTCGGCCAATGCGCTGGCGCTCGCCGCGCTCTGCCCGCCGCACGGCAGCGTGGTCTGCCACCGCGACGCGCATATCCAGAACGACGAATGCGGCGCGCCCGAATTCTATACCCACGGCGCCAAGCTCGCACTGGCCGAGGGCATTGGCGCGAAGGTCACGCCGGAAAGCATCATGGCAGTGCTGGATCGTGTCCAGAGCGGCGTCCACTGGGTCCAGCCGCACGCAATCTCGATCACCAATGCGAGCGAATATGGCCTCGTCTACACCCCCGATCAGGTCGCCGCGATCGGCGACATGGCAAAGGCGCGCGGGCTTGGTTTGCATATGGACGGTGCGCGCTTTGCAAATGCGGTGGCGCATCTCGGCTGCGCTCCGGCCGACGTGACGTGGCGGGCGGGCGTCGATGTGCTGAGCTTCGGCTTCGTCAAGAATGGCGGGATGAGCGCCGAGGCACTGATCTTCTTCAAGCCCGAGCTCGCCGACGCGACGCTCTATCGCCGCAAGCGCGCGGGATTGCTGCTCTCCAAGGGCCGCTATCTCGCGGCGCAGCTGCTCGCGATGCTCGACGGCGATCTGTGGCTGGCGAATGCGCGCGCCGCAAACGCAGGCGCGCGACTGCTCGCCGACGCCGCCGGCGACCGGCTGGTCCATCTGGTCGAGGCCAATGAAGTGTTCCTCAAGGCCAGTCCAGACGAGGCCGCGTCGCTGCGCGCATTGGGCTTCGATTTCTACGACTGGGCACCCGGCGAAATCCGGCTGGTGACGTCCTGGGACCAGAGCGAGGACGCGATCCGGCCCCTGGCGGAGGCCATCGCGAAGCTGTGAGACGGTTCACCTCCTACAAGGCGCCGATCATCGAGCCGCCGGTCGAGCCGGTTCCACCGCGCTCGGCGCACCTCGTCGTGCTGCTCCCGTTCCTCGTGGTGACATTGATCTGGGGATCGACCTGGATCGTGATCCGCGACCAGCTCGCCATGGTACCGCCGAGCTGGTCGGTAACCTATCGCTTCACGATCGCGGGGATCGTGATCCTCGGCTGGGCGCTGCTGCGGCGCGATTCGCTGCGGCTCGACCTGCGCGGCTGGGCCTTCGCGATCGCCTTGGGATTCGCGCAGTTCGTGCTCAACTTCAACTTCGTCTACCGCGCCGAGCAGCACATCACCTCGGGCGTGGTGGCGATCGTCTATGCTTTGCTGCTGGTGCCCAACGCGATCCTCGCGCGGATCTTCCTCGGCCAGCTGATGGGACGTCAATTGCTGATCGGATCGGCGGTGGCGATGGCCGGGGTGGCCTTGCTGTTCCTCCACGAGGCGCGGCTGAGCGACGCGGGGCCCGAACAGGCGATGATCGGCATCGGCATCGCCCTGTTGGGCGTGCTCTCGGCTTCGGTCGCCAATGTCATGCAGGCGATGAAGACCGCCAAAGCCTATCCGATGGCGACGACGCTCGGCTGGGCGATGCTGACCGGCGCGGCGATCGACGCGGTCTGGGCGTGGGCGACCGTCGGGCCGCCGGTGATCGAACCGCGCTGGGGCTATGTCGCGGGGACGCTCTATCTCGGCGTGTTCGGTTCGGCGCTCGCCTTCACCATCTATTTCCAGCTGATCCGCACGATCGGCCCGGCCAAGGCGGCCTATACCAGCGTGCTGATCCCGGTGATCGCCATGCTGCTCTCGACGATCTTCGAAGGCTATCGCTGGTCGCTGCTCGCCGTGTCGGGCGCGGTGCTGGTGATCGTCGGGCTGGTGCTGGCGCTCAAGGCGCGCAGGCCCAACCGGTAATCCGGGAAAAGCGGCCGCCAACGCAGCACGCGCTTCGCCTTGCCATTCGCGACGCGGCGGTTCTCCGAATAAAAAGCCCGGGCCTGCGGGCTGAGGTTCGCGGCTTCGAGCGGCACCAGTGGCGGCGGCGCGATGCCGAGCAGCGCACAGGCGTAGGCGACGACGTGGCTCTGCGGCGCGGGCAGATCGTCGGCGAGGTTGTAGGCACCCCGGGGCGCGTCGAAACCCGCCGTGATGCCCGAGAGGATGTCGGCGAGATGGATGCGGCTGAAGACCTGGCCGGGCACTAGGATCCGCGCTGCCTCGCCGCGCGCGGCGCGCTCCAACGGCGAGCGGCCGGGCCCGTAGATGCCGGGCAGCCGGAACACGCGTGCACCGAGCGCCAGCCAGGCTGCATCGGCTTCGGCACGCGCGGCGCGACGGCCGGTGCCGGTGGGCGCGGTTTCATCCACCCACGCGCCGCGCGTGTCGCCATAGACTCCGGTCGAGGAGAGATAGCCGAGCCAGCCGCGCGCGGTGGCAAGCTGCGGGCCGTAGGCGGCGAGGATCGGATCGGTCTCATCGGGCGCGACGGTAGAGACGATGTGCGTGGCGTGGGCGATTTCGAAGGCGACGCGATCGGTGTCGGCGAACGCGATGCTGTCGTCACGGCCTTCGCGCGTGACTGTGGCGATGCGCGAATCACGTTGCGCGAGGTGCTGCGCCAGCGCAGTTCCGGTATAGCCAAGACCGAAGATCAGGAGGCGCATGGCGCTCTCATCACCTCGTCACCCGGGCCGAAGTGCGGGGGTCCATTTACCCGCGCGGGAAGGGCAAGCGACCTGTGCTTCTCGCCCAGTTGCGTGGTGGACCCCGGCACTTCGGCCGGGGTGACGGTTGTGTTCACTTCGCACCGTAACCGCCGAACTGGACTCCGAAGAAATCGCCTTTGTTCCAGCTCGGCCGCGCATCGTCATCGGCGAGCGCGCGTGCGGCGGCGTAGTTGACGCGCGTGAACTTCGCCGCCGCCGCCCAATCGATCGGCAAGGTGATGTCGTCCGAAGGCTTGTGGTAGTGATTGGCGAGGAAGTCCCGCTGCGCCGCCTCGCCGGGCCCGCCGGGACCGCTGTCGACCGAGACCGCGGGAATACCCGCCTGGACGAAGCTGTAATGGTCCGAGCGGACGAAGAACATCTCTTCGGGCGCGGGATCGGGCACGACCTTGAGTCCCTCCGCGGCAGCCGCCGCCGCATAAGTCGCGCCGAGGCTCGAGCGTTCGCCGCCCAGCACGACCATGTCCTGCATCGCGAAGGTGAGGATCGGCATGTCGAGATTGATGTCGGCGACGAGCGTGCCTCCGGCGGGCACCCCGGGGTGCGCGGCGAAATAGTCCGAGCCGACCAGCCCCTTCTCTTCGGCAGTCAGCGCGACGAACAGGATCGAGCGGCGCGGACGCTTGCCCGATGCCTCGAACGCGCGCGCCACTTCGAGCATCGTCGCGACGCCCGCGGCATTGTCCATCGCGCCGTTATAGATGTCGTCGCCCTTTTCGGGCTCGCCCACCCCGACATGATCGAGATGTGCCGAGACCACGACATATTGGTTCCTGAGCGCTGGATCCGAGCCTTCGAGCACGCCGACGACGTTGCTGCTGCGCGTGGTGGCGACGCGGGTGCTGGCCGCTACCCTGAGCGTGCCAACCAGCGGCCCGCTGGGCATCCGAATGCCGCGGCGATCGGCGGCGAGCACGTCGCGCCATTTGATCCGCGAACCGGCGAACAATTTCTCGGCGCCTGCCTGGCCGACCGTGCCGACCACCGGCGCGCCGGGCGCGATGATGTGCGCCTTGCCATCGGGCCCGACCCAGGTGGTGCGCTCATAATCGTAATAAGGCGCCATCGCCTCGAGCGGGAATTCGGCGCGCCGTTCGAGCGATTCCACGATGATCACTGCCTTGGCGCCGCGCGCCTGCGCCAGCCGCGCCTTCTGGTCGTCGTCTCCCAGATGCGCCGCAACTTCGCCCGGCAGGCCTTCAGGCACCCCGGCATAGATCGCGACGATCTTGCCGCGCACGTCGAGCCCTCGATAATCGTCACGCTTGCCCTCGGGATAGACGAGCCCGTAGCCCGCGAAGACGACCTGTCCCGCCGCCGCGAAATCGGGCGTGGTCGGGATGCCGGAGTTGACGAAGTCGATCCCGAACTGGAGCGGGATCGCCGCGCCGCCGCGGGTGAGCGTCCATTTCGCTTTGGCGGCAGGCCGATAGGTGACGAGCCCGACCGACTGGAGCCAGCCGTCCTCCCCGGCAGGCTTCAATCCGGCACCGAGCATCTGCGCGGCGACATATTGCGCGGCGATGTCGTATTCGTGCGTCCCCGCCTCGCGCCCGCGCAGCGCGTCGGCGGCGAGGAACCGGACATGCGCCTCGAGCGCCGCCTGATCGGGCGGAAGCTGCTGCGCCTGGGCGAGCGGCGCCAGCAGGATCAGGGGGAGAAGGAGCAGGCTACGCAACATCGAAACTCCTCAGGGCTCTCCCCGCCGGGAGGGGCTGGTCGGCGCCTACTTCGCGCCGGGGCCTCCGTACAGTGTTCCGAAGAAATCGCCCTTGTTCCACAAGGGACGCTGATCGGCATCCGCCAGCGCGCGGGCGATCGCGTAATTGAGCTTCACGAAGCGCACGCCCTGGCCGAAATCGATCAAGGTCACTTCGTCCGAAGGCTGGTGATAATGTTTCTCGCCGAATTCCTCGACCGCGGCCTTGCCGGGACCGGCGGGGCCGGGCTCGAGCGACACCGCCGGAATGCCCGCGCGGACGAAGCTGTAATGGTCCGAACGCACGAAGCTGGCTTGCTCGGGTGCGGGATCGGGGGTGAGCGCCAGCCCCTCGGCCTTGGCGACCGCCGCCACCGTCGGGCCGATGCTGGTGCGATCGGCGCCGTACACCACCAGATCCTCGAACTTGTAGGTGAGCACCGGCATGTCGAGATTGACGTCGGCGACGATGCTGCCCTTGGGCACAACCGGGTTGGCGGCGAAATAGTCGGAGCCGACCAACCCCTTCTCCTCAGCGGTGACCGCGACGAACAGGATCGAGCGGCGGGGGCGCTTGCCCGATGCCGTGAACGCCCTGGCCACTTCGAGCATCGACGCAGTGCCGACGGCATTGTCCATCGCGCCGTTGTAGATCGTGTCGCCCTTCGCATCGGGCTTGCCGACGCCGACATGATCGAGATGCGCCGAGATCACGACATATTGGCCCTTGAGCGCCGGATCCGAACCTTCGAGCAGGCCGACGACATTGTTGGCGGAGAGCGTCTTGATCTCGGTGTTCGCCGTCCCCTCCGCGGTGACGCCGAGCGGGCCGGTGGGGAGTTTCTTGCCCGCCTTGTCGGCGGCGAGGACATCGGCCCATTTGGTCTTCGAACCGGCGAACAATTTCTCGGCGCCGACCATGCCGACATACGCGAAGGCAGGGGCGCTCGGCCCCTCGCTGTGCGCGCGGCCGTCGGGATCGGCCCAGGTCATGCCGTTGCTGTTCCAATACCCCACGCTCGCCTCGAACGGGAAGATCGCGTGGCGGGTGTTGCCCTCGATCAGGATCACGCCCGAGGCACCATGTTCCGCCGCGTTCTTTGCCTGCTCTTCGGGCTGGCTGAGATGCGCGCGCACTTCGCTGGGCAGCGATTGCGGGGCGTCGCGCAGGATCGCGACGATCTTCCCCTTCACGTCGAGGCCCTTGTAATCGTCATGGCCGGTGGCGCGATCGGTCACGCCGTAACCGGCGAACACCACCGGCCCCGACACCGCGACCTTCGCCTCGCGGGCGTTCGAGCGGGCGACGAAGTCCTTGCCCCATTCGAGCGGTGTCACCGTCGTGCCGCGCGTGAGCGTCAGCGTCCCGTGATCGGCACCCCTGAACGAAACGAGCGGCACCGGCTGCAGCCACGTGCCGTTCGGCCCGCCCGGCGCGAGCCCCGCCGCGAGCATCTGCGCCGCGACATATTGCTCGGCGATGGCGAGCTCGGGCGAACCCGTGTCGCGCCCGCGCATCGCATCCGAGGCGAGGAAGGCGACATGCGCCTTGAGCGCCGCCTCGGCGTGAGTGAGGTCCTGCGCAAGTGCCGGGGCTGCGAAGAGCAGGGGGAGGAGGATCAGGGACTTGCGCATCATCACTTCTCCATCGGTCCGCCGAAGAGGGTGCCGAAAAAGTCGCCCTTCTTCCACATCGGCTTCTGATCGGCATCGGCGATCTCGCGGGCGATGCGATAGTTCACGTCGACGAAGCGCGCGCCCGATTCCCAATCGATCGCCGGCTGCTGGACCAGATCGTCCGAGGGCTGGTGATAATGGCTGCTCAGGAAGGCATCGGTCGCAGCCTTGCCCGGACCCTTTTCGCCCGGCCACAGGAAGACCGAGGGGATGCCCTGCTGGACGAAGCGATAATGGTCCGAGCGGACGAAGAAGGCTTCGTCGGGGCGCGGATCGCCGCCCATGCCGACGCCGATCTGCGCGGCGGCACGCGCCACCGTCTCGCCCAGAGTCGAATGCGCCGCGCCGAACGGCGTCACGTCCTCGAACTTGTAGGTGATGATCGGCATGTCGAGATTGACGTCGGCGACCAGGTTCGCCTTCGGCACCGTCGGATTGTGCGCGTAATAATCCGAGCCGATCAGCCCCTTCTCTTCGGCGGTGACCGCGAGGAACAGCACCGAACGGCGCGGCGGCTTGCCCGATGCCTTGAAGCGGCGCGCCTCCTCGATCAGCGAAGCGATGCCGACGGCATTGTCCATCGCGCCGTTGTAGATCGTGTCGCCCTTGGCATCGGGCTTGCCGACACCGACGTGATCGAGATGCGCCGAGAGCACGACGACTTCCTTGCCGAGCGCCGGATCGCTGCCGGGGAGCAGGCCCGCGACATTGTAGCTGGTGATCGCGGTATTGGCGGTGTTGAGCGTCACCGACAGCGTCCTCGGCAGCTGTATCGCCTTGAACGTGGCGCCGTCGTCCTGCGACAGCTTCGCGACGTCGTCCCACTTGACCTTCGCGCCTTCGAACAATTTGGCGGCGCCCGCAGTGCTGAGCATGCCGAGACCGGGGGCGGTGGGCGTCGGGATATGGCCCGAACCGTCGGCCTCGGCCCAGGTGAAGCGCGCGCGGTCCCAGTTCGCCGCGATCGTCTTGAACGGATAACTGCCGCGGCCGGCGCGCGGCGATTCGAGCGTGATATAGCCGACCGCGCCCTTCTTCATCGCGATTTCGGCCTTCGACGCCGGGCTGCTGAAATGCGCGCGCTCCTCGGCCGGGAAGCTCGACGGCGCGCCGCCGAAAAAGGCGACGATCTTGCCCTTCACGTCGACGCCCTTGTAGTCGTCGCGGCCGAGCCCGGAGATGCCGTAGCCGACGAACACCACTGGCGCGGTGAGCTGGAAGGCGGTCTTGTCGGGGTTGCCGGCGGGAAGATAATCCTCGCCGAAGACGAGGCTCACCGGCTGGCCGCCCTTGGCAGCGAGCGCCATGCTGCCCTTGTCGGCGGGCTTGTAGCTGATCAGCGGCACCTTCTGGAGGTACGAGCCTTCGTCGCCCGCCGGGCGCAGGCCCTGCTCGTAGAATTGCGACGCGACGTACTGCGCGGCGATGTCATATTCGGCACTGCCTGCGTCACGGCCGCGCATCTGGTCCGACGCGAGGAACATGATGTGGCTCTTGAGCGCCGCCTGGTCGGCGGGAAGCTCGGCATTGAGCAATGCGTTGCTCTGGGCGGCGGTCGGAGCGGGCGCAGGGGCCTCCTGCGCCATCGCCGAAGTGGCGACGAGCGCGATCAGGCCGAGCGGCGATGTCAGTCGAAGCATAAGGGAGAAACCTCGGTGTCTCTGGAATGCCGTATCGGTAGCATCGCGCCACTCATAGGCAAGCGGCAGTTTGTTGTGGCGGTGCGGCGGGTTGACCCTATATCCGGGCAATCATGGCAGACGCTCAGACCGCAACCCAGGCGCCCAAAGTGACGCGCCGCGAGGATTATCGCGAGCCCGATTGGCGCGTGCCCGAGATCGCGATGGATTTCGACCTCGATCCCGCGGCGACGCGCGTTCGCACGACCTTGCGGGTCGAGCGCAACGGCACGCACGACCGGCCGCTGCGCCTCGATGGCGACGGGCTGACTGCGCTCGGCGTCAAGGTCGATGGCGCCCAGGTCTCGGATTGGAGCATGGACGGCGCCAGCCTCGTGGTGCCGCTGACCGGCGCCGCGCACGAGATCGAGACCGAAGTCGAGATCGCGCCCGAGCGCAACACCCAGCTACAGGGGCTCTATGCCTCGGGCGGGATCCTCTGCACCCAGTGTGAGGCCGAGGGTTTCCGCCGCATCACCTTCTTCCCCGATCGCCCCGACGTGCTGTCGAAGTACAAGGTCAAGCTGACCGCCGACAAGGTTCGCTTCCCGGTGCTGCTGGCGAACGGCGATCCGATCGCGCAGGGCGATCTGGAAGGTGGCCGCCACTGGGCCGAATGGCACGATCCCTTTCCCAAGCCGAGCTATCTGTTCGCCTTGGTGGCGGGCGATCTCGTCGCCAATCGCGGCACCTTCATAACGATGTCGGGCCGCGAGGTGCAGCTCGGCATCTGGGTGCGCGCGCCTGATCTGCCCAAGACCGACCACGCGCTCCACGCGCTCAAGCTGTCGATGGCGTGGGACGAGAAAGTCTATGGCCGCGAATATGATCTCGACGTGTTCAACATCGTCGCGGTCGACGATTTCAATTTCGGCGCGATGGAGAATAAGGGGCTGAACGTCTTCAACAGCCGCTACATCCTCGCCGATCCCGACACCGCCACCGACTATGATTACGACGCGATCGCCGCGGTGGTCGCGCACGAATATTTCCACAACTGGTCGGGCAACCGCGTCACTTGCCGCGACTGGTTCCAGCTCTCGCTGAAGGAAGGCTTCACGGTCTTCCGCGACCAGAGCTTCTCGGCCGATCAGGGCAGCGCCGCAGTCAAGAGGATCGAGGATGTCCGAGGCTTGCGCGCCAGCCAGTTCCCGGAAGATGCCGGTCCGCTCGCGCATCCGGTGCGCCCCGACGAATATATGGAGATCTCGAACTTCTACACCGCGACGATCTACAACAAGGGCGCCGAGGTCATCCGGATGATGGCGACGATCCTCGGAGCGAAGAAATTCCGCGCAGCGACCGATCTGTACTTCGATCGCTTCGACGGCACCGCCGCGACTTGCGAGGATTTCGTCCAGTGCATGGAGCAGGGCGGCGAGGTCGATCTCACCAGGTTCCGCCGCTGGTACACCCAGGCCGGCACGCCGCGCGTCTCGGCGACGCTGGCGCAGGAGGGCGGCCGCGCGCGATTGCAGCTGCGCCAGATGGTACCGCCGACCCCGGGCCAGCCGGTCAAGGAGCCGATGGTCCTGCCGTTGAAGCTCAAGCTGTTCGGCGCGATCAGCGGGAAGCCGGTGTCCGACGAGCAGCTCGTGCTGCTCGAAGACGAGACGCACGAAATGGTGTTCGAGAATCTCGCCGAACAGCCAGTGCTGTCGATCAATCGCGGGTTTTCCGCGCCGGTGGTGGTCGAGACCAACCGCACCGCGAAAGACCTCGCTTTCCTTTCGGCGCACGACGACGATCCGTTCGCGCGCTATGAGGCGATGCAGCAACTGATGCTCGACACGCTCGTGGCCTCGGTGGCCAACGAAGGCACCGATCACACTGCCGTGATCGAGGCGGTGCGCAACACGCTGACCGATGCCAGGCTCGACCGCGCCTTTATCGCCGAGGCGGTTCTGCTCCCCTCGGACAGCTTCATCGGCGACCAGATGGCGGTGGTCGAGCCCGAGGCGATCTTCCGCGCCCGCGAGGCGCTGCGCCGGGACCTCGGCGCTGCACTCGCGAGCGAATGGCGCGCGGCCTATGAAGGCAGCCTCGCCAACCGCTTCGAATATTCGCCTGCCGCCAAGGGCGCGCGGCGGCTCAAGACGGTGTCGCTCGGCTATATCGCGGCGAGCGGCGCGCCCGATGCCGACACGCTGGCGTTCGACCAGTTCAGCGGCGCCGATAACATGACCGACCGGCAGGGCGCGCTGACCACGCTCGTCAACGGCGATTCGCCGCTGCGCGAGCAGGCGCTCGACGCCTTCTACCAGCGTTATGCCGGCAACGGGCTCGTCCTCGACAAATGGTTCCAGACCCAGGCGCTGTCGACGCGCGAGGACACCGCGGAAATGGTCGAGCGGCTGGTCGCGCACCGCGACTTCACGCTCTCCAATCCCAATCGCGCGCGCTCGCTGATCGGCGCGTTCAGCGTCAACCAGCGCGCCTTCCACGACGCGTCGGGCCGCGGCTATCGCTTCGTCGCGGACCAGCTGATCGCATTGGACAAGCTCAACCCGCAAACCGCGGCCAAATTGATCCCGCCGCTTGGCCGCTGGAAGCGTTTCGACGCCGCCCGCGCCGCCCGGATGCGCGCCGAGCTCGAACGGATCGTCGCGACTCCGGGGTTGAGCAAGGACATGTTCGAGCAGGCGTCGAAGTCGCTGGACTAACGCTCTAGCCCCTCCCCTGAACGGGAGGGCTCACGCCATCACATTGCGCCCGGGCTGCACCACGGCGGTGTGGCCGACGCTCGCCTTGGTCGACCGCGTCAGGATCGTATCGACGAACACCCAGTCGTTGCTCGCCCGCTCGGGCGTGAGCGTCAGCGCCATATAGCCGCGGCGGCTCGTGTCGCACCATTTGAGCTCGGGATTGGCGGCAACCAGCCCGGCGGCGACCACCTTGGGATCCGCGCCGGTCGCACTCTCATAGCCCGGCGAAGTGACGCTGTGTCCGGCGAACTCGACCCCGGCGGGCTTGCCGTCCTGTCCGAGGTCGAACGCCCAGGCATTATGGCTGTCGCCGCACAATACGAGCAGATTGGCCCCCGTCCGCTGCGCCGATCGCAGGAACCGCGCACGGGCGGCGGGGAAACCGCCCCAATTGTCGAGATCGGACGGCAGTCCCGCCTTGCTCGCCATCAGACCGTTGCGGACCCATGTTCTGGTCCGTTCGGGCGCGTCGGGCTTGAGCCATTCCATCGCCTGATCAGGGGTGCGCTGCTGGCCGAGGATCGTGCCGAACTGGACGATCTGCCATTTGCGACCGCTGCGTACCGAACCCGCCATCGCATGCGCCAGCCACGCCTCCTGCTCGGTTCCCAGCATCGTCCGCGCGGGATCCTGCAGCGGCCCGTCGCGAAACTGGGCGAGCGCGGCGGCCGGATTGGCGGCCTTGAACAAGGCGTCGATATCGGGCTCGTCGCTGCGCGCGATCAAGCGGCTCTCGGTGCGGAACAGGGTCGCGAGGCCGCCAATGTCATAGGCGCCCCACGGCGTCTCCGAGACCGGCATCCATTCCTTGAACACCTGCAGCGCCGCCGCCTTGCGATCGCTCCACAGCCCTTCATATTCGGGCTGGTTGTTCTGCGCGCTCATCTCGCGGCTGTTATTGGCCGATTCGTGATCGTCCATCTGGACGAGCATCGGCTTGAGCCGGTGCAGCTCCTGCAAATCGGGATCGCTGCGATAGCTGGCATAACGGAGGCGATAATCGGTGAGATGGATCATCTCGGTCACCGGTTCGGGCCAGCGCCCCGCCACTGCGCCACCCTCGGGCGCATATCCTCCCTTCGCATATTCGTAGAGATAATCACCGAGATGGACCCAGAGGTCGATATCGTCGCGCGCCGCGGCATGGCCATAGGCATTGAACCAGCCGAACGGCAGGTTCGTGCAGGAGAAGACCGCGATGCCGAAACGGCGGACATTGCCCTCTGGCAAAGTCTGCGTCCGGCCCACCGGGGAAAAGCTGCCATCGGGCGCGACGAAGCGGTAGAAATAGCGCGTCGCCGGCGCGAGCCCCTGCACGGTGATCTTGGCGGTGTGATCGCGCCACGGCCCGGTGATCATCTCGCCGCCGTTCACCACCCGCGCGAAATCCTCGGTGGCGGAGACTTCGGCGCGCAGCTTGGCCGCACCGCCGCCGACGGGTACGTAGCGCGTCCACAACAGCATCGTGTCGGTCCCCGGCTCGCCGCTGGCGACCGAATGAGTGAACCCGCTCGCGGCCTGGCCGAACGCGAAACCGGGGATCGAAAGTGCGGCGAGCCCGAAGGTGCCGGTGAGCAGCAGGCGACGGCGATCGATGTTCATGGCGCGGATACCCCTTTTCGTCGCAAGGCTTGCCCGGAAAACTTGGCGGGTTCGTGACACCGGACCCCGCCTTCGCTAAGCAGCAGCTAAGTGGGTCGCAAACAAGGCAGAAATAGCATGGTCTCGTTCCGGAAGCCGGACTCCGAACGTGGTATCCTGAACTGATGGCGGGCAACAGCGCCGTCGCCGTGCGCGCGGCGCGCCTGCCTTCGCTTGCTGCCGTCCTCGAGGCATTTCCGAACTGGTCGATCTTGCTGCTGGCTGCGATTGCCGTGCGCGCCATCGCCTTCGGCAATCCGGTCGTGCACGTCGACGAGGAATTCTATTTCTACACCGCGCAGCGGATACTCGACGGCGCGCTTCCCTATGTCGATATCTGGGACCGCAAGCCGATCGGGCTGTTCCTGATCTATCTTCCCGCGGCGGCGTTCGGCCCCGTGGCGGGGCTCTGGATCTATCAGGCGATGGCGCTGGCCAGCGTGGTGCTGACGGCGCTGGTGATCGTGCGTCTCGCCGGACATGCCGGCTGGGGCAGAGGCGGGCTGGTCGCGGCCTTGCTCTATCTCTTCATGCTCGGCTTCGGCGACGGCCAGAGCGGGCAGGCGCCGGTCTTCTACAATCTGATCACTGCCTCCGCGATGCTGCTCGCCTTGCCCTGCACCGCCTCGGCCGATTCGGAACGGCTGCGCAAGGGCAAGGCGGTCGTGGCGATGGCGCTGATCGGCGTCGCGATGCAGGTCAAATATTCGGTGCTGTTCGAAGGGATGTTCCTCGGCCTCTGGCTGCTGTGGCGCGAGCGTCGGCTGGGCTGTCCGACGCACCGTACCGCGCGGTTCGGCGCGGCTTTGGTCGCAGTGGCGATGGTGCCGACCTTGCTCGCCTGGGGCACCTATGCGGCGATCGGGCATGGCAACGCGTGGTTCTATGCCAATCTGGGCTCGATCTTCGACCGCAACAGCGATCCCCCGCTCGTGCTGCTCGGTGCATTCCTCAAGGTCGCGCTGATCCTCGCGCCCTTGTTGATCGTCAGCGGGCTTTCGCGCCACGTGCCGGTCAACCATGAGAGCGAGCATCCGATCCGCGCGCTCTATTTCGGCTGGCTGATCGCGTCGGTGTTCGGGCTGATCGTCTTCGGCACCTGGTTCAACCATTATGCGTTGCCGGTGATGCTGCCGGCATGCCTGTGCTGCGCGGGGTTCCTCGGCAGCCATCCGACCGGGCGACGGATCGTGGCGCCGCTGCTGTTGCTCGCCGCCGGGCTGGGCGGCGAATATACCGTGTGGAGCGCGAGCTGGCATCGCGGCAATGCCACGCAGCTCGAGACGCTGGCCGAGACGATCGGCCATGGCCCGGGCTGCATGTACGTCTATTCGGGCAATACGAGCCTCTATTCGCACACCGGACGCTGCACGCTGAGCCCCTGGGTGTATCCCAGCCATTTGTCGCGCGAGCGCGAGAATGGCGCGGTCGGCGTCGATCAGCTCGCCGAGATCGGGCGAATCTTCGCAAAACGGCCCGAGGTGGTCGTGATGGGCCCGGCATTTTCCGGCGAACGCGCCGAATCACGGGCGCTGACGATCACTCGGCTGCGCGAGGGCAAGTACGCGCTGCGCGGGCGCTACCCGCTCGGCAAGTCGCTGCTGGAAGTCTATGCCGCGCCGGGCAGCACGGCGGGGGTGGCGCCACCGCGTCTCGCAGCGAGAAGCCCTTCATAATAGGCCATCAGCTCGACCGTGTGGTCGCGGTCGCTGCGCACCTTGCCCGCGGCGACACGCGCAGCGGCGCGCAGGATCGCGGGCTCGCGCGCGAACATGCGGCGGATCGCATCGGCCGCCGACAGCGCATCGCGCGCGGCATAGGTCTCCGCGAACAAGGGGTCGGCCAGCTCGGCGAATCCGCCCTCATCGGGCCCGATCAGCGGCAGACCCGACGCCAGCGCCTCCGACGCGACCAGCCCGAACGGTTCGGCATCCGAACCGTGGATCAGCGCGTCGCAACTCGCCATGATCCGCGAGAGGCGAACGCGATCATAGACCGGACGGAAGATACGGATATGCGGGCTGCCGGCGATGCGAGTCTCGAGGTGGCGGCGCTCGGGCCCGTCGCCGATCAGGATCAGCCCGACCGGAATGTCGGTCGCCGCCGCCTCGACGGCGTCGATCACCAAAGGCCAGCGCTTTTCCTTGTGGTGCCGCCCGAGCCCGAGCAGCAAATGCCCCTCGGGCGGCAGGCCGCATTGCTCGAGCAGGGCGACGCGGAGCTTCTCGTCGCGCAGATCGGGCGAGAACCAGCTGCGTTCGATCCCGAGCGGCATCGACGCATCGACATGCATGCCCCGACGGCGGAAACGCTTGGCGAGCGCGGGGCCGTTGGTGACGAACGCGTCATAATGGCCGAGGAAGCGGTTCATGTAGCGCGTGTACCAGGCGAAGGCGTTCTCGACCTGGATCGGGCTGGCGACGCTGTCGAGCCAGCGCTGCGGATAGGCGCCGATCTGGTCACCATGCGCGAAGAACACCTTGAGCGCATCGCCCTTCCAATTGGCGACGGTCCAGGCAGGCAGCCAGGGCGAGCTGCATTCGACGATGTCGGCCTGGAGTTCATCGAGCACCGCCCAGACCGGCTCGTCCTTGACGAAGATGCAGTAATTGCGATCGAGCACCAGAGCCGGCGACTTGACCCAGCGGATGCGGCCGCCGCCGGGACGGTCCTCGACGCCGTCCTCCAGCGCGGGCGCCACCACGGTCAGCTCATGGCCCAGATCGGCCATGATGCCGATTTTGCGATCGATATAGGTGCGCACCCCGCCGCCGGTGGGCGAGTAGAATTCGTTGACGTCGACGATGCGCATTGCCGCCTCCTGAATCCTAGTCGAGCGGGCCGAAGCCGCCCAACCCCTTCAGATATTGCGCGCGCACCGTGATCTGACCCCCGGCAGGCGGAATGTTGACCAGCGCCTGGCGGACCTTTGGGCGGCTGCGGCCGAGCCGCTGGTTGCTCGGGAAGCCGGCGCCGTCCTGCCAGAAGTTGAACTTGTTCTTGCCGTCGCGGTCGTGCGTGAACAGCAACGCCCATTGCCCGGCGCTCGGCGCGCGGATGCACAAGGTGACCGGCCCGGAGGCGGGCGTGGCCGCCCAGATGCGGCGCATCTGCTTGCCCTCCGCCTTGATCGTGCGATCGTCCTTGAGGAAATCGGCCTCGTTGCCCGGATAGAGTTCGAGCTTGAGCCGGCCGCCGCGATCCTTGAGCCCGGTCACATTGACATAGAGCTTGGGGCCGACGCCGTGCGCGCACGATCCGTCGAGCGGATCCTGTGCCCGCGCGCTGCCCGGCAGCGCCAGCGCGGCCAGTGCAAAGGAGAGAAAAGCGGGGCGGATCATTGCTTGTTCCTCGTGATCAGGGCGTGCGCGCTGAAGCCCGCGATCAGCGCGACATGAGCGAGCAGAGTGAGCGCCGCGATCAGCGCCATCAGCTCCGACAGCGCCTCGCCCTGCCCGATCACCACGCCGGCGATCGTCGCGAAGGCGACTTCCTTGTTGGGGACGAGCGGCAGGCGCCACACGAGCAGGCGCCCGGCGGCCATCAGCAGCCAGAAACCCACCGATACCTGGGGCAATGCGAAGTGCCACGCGATGGCGATCAGCGTCGATCCGGTGAGGATACGCGCGCAATGGACGCCGAAGATCCACCAGAGCGTGCCGCGCGGCAGCGAGAAGACACGCCGCGAGAAGATCATGAACGGCAGCGACGTGGCGACGATGATCGCGATCGACCCCCATACCCAGTTCTGCTGGACATGGGTGAGCAGGCCCATGCCGAACGGCGCGGCGAGCAGGATCATCGCCAGCGTGACGGCATTGCCGGCGATCGCCGACAGGATCGTCACATCCTTGACCGCGCCGAAAGGCGCCGCGACCATCTGGGTGCGCTGGCGCGCCCAGGCGTAGAAATAGGCCTCGCCCGAATAGCCGACCAGCACTTCGTTCGAGATGCGCTTCTTGTGGAGCGCCGCCATGCCGGCGAGCGGGATGTTCCACAGCCGCTTGAAGATCACATAGTCGAAGGTCGGCGGGCCGAGATAATAAAGCGCGAAGGCCAGATAGAAGAACGGGCTGGTCGGCAGCCGCCGCGACAGGCCCGCAAGACCCGAATCGAACAATTCATGCGCCAGCGCGCCGATCATCAGCAGCGTCAGCGCGCCACCCAGCAACATCGGCCAGCGGCGCGTGATTTTTTCGACGGGTTCGAGGCCCGCAAGGTCCGGCGCGCTCCCCAAGGAGGCTTCGACAGCGCTGGTGTTCACCGAAGCCTCCACTGCTGGTTTGTTCACTGGGTCATTTCCGATGCAGACACGTCAAAACAAATTTCGCTTTGTTTCCGCGTCTTGCATCGCCTCCCCGATATGCGCGCCCGTGCGGAGATGGCCGATTGACAGCAGATTGCGGTTTATTGCGGGGGCGATTTGGGCCTAAGAGTGGCAATCCGCAAGGGCATATGTTGCACCGCACCTATTCCGAAACTGCCCAGCACATCCTCACCTGCGCCCAAAGCATGCGCGGCGGCGGGGTCGAGCGCGCGATGCTGCGCATGGCGGAAGGCTGGCTTCGCGCGGGTCGGCGCGTGACCCTGGTGCTCGGCAGCGACGAGGGGCCACTGGCCGCCGAGATCCCTGCGGGCATCGAGCTGATACGGCTCGACGATGCGCGTTATTCGGCGCTGTTCGCGCTCGCCAGGCATGTCCGGGCGACGGCGCCGGACCTGATCTTCTGTCCGGGCAATCATTATAGCGCAGCCGCGGCGATGGCGCGGCTGCGGCTCGGCCACGCATCGCCACCGATCGTCGCCAAGATATCCAACGCACTGGTCCGGCCCGAGCAGAGCCGTATCGCCGCCTGGGCCTATCGGCGCTGGCTCCGCCTCCACCCGCGCTTCCTCGATCATGTCGTGGCGATGACGCCGGCGATGGCGGCTGAGGCGAGGACGGAGATGGGGATGCCGGCCGATCGGGTGAGCGTCATCGCGAATCCACCAGCGACCACGCGCCCCGATGCCGCGCCAGTGACGCTGCCCGAGGGCCGCTATATCGTCGGGGTCGGGCGGCTCGAGCCACAGAAACGCTGGGACCGCCTGATCGCCGCGCTCCCGCATATCGCCGACAAGGAGGTCAAGCTCCTGATCCTCGGCGAAGGCAGCGCGCGCGGAGCGCTGGAGGCCCAAATGGCGTCGCTCGGCCTTGCGGCGCGAGTGTGGATGCCCGGCCACGTCGGCGACCCGCTACCCGCTCTTGCCGGAGCGGCGGTGGCGGCGCTCACTTCGGATTATGAAGGCGTTCCCGGCGTACTCCGCGAAGCCTTGTCGGTGGGAACCCCGGTCGTCTCGACCGAGTCGAGCGTTGCCGTCCGCGAGATCGTTACCTTGCCGGAGCAGGGGATCGTCGTTCCCCGCGAAAACCCTGATGCGCTTGTGGCGGCGCTGAACCAGCTACTCGATCCTGAACGCGCGCGCCCGGCCCCGGTTGTGGCGGCAGGCGATCCGATCGCCGATTATCTGGCGTTGTTCGATCGCTTGGTTGTAGCCCGTCACACCTGATTTGTGCTCCGGCCTGCGCCGGAGCACGGCATCAGCGCATCCGGTAGCGCATCCCCAGCCACAGGGTCCGCGGCGTCGCCCGCTCGACTACGCCTGGGCCGCTGATCCCCGCTTCCACCCGCGCATCGGCAAGATTCTCGGCGCGCGCCTCCACGCTCAGGCTTCGCGTGAGCGGCAGTGCGGCGGCCGCATCGAAAGTGAGCGCATCGGCGAGCTCGCGGCTGTTCTGGTCGTCCTCATATTGCGGCGAGGTGTACCGGGCAATGAGCGATGCACCGAGATCACCGCGCCGCCATGCCAGTGTCGCCGAGGCCTGATGCGCCGCGGTCTGCGCCGGGCGGAGATCGTCGAGCGCTGCGGCAACTCCCGAGGCACGGACGCGCGCGTCGACGAACGCGTAGGAGGCGCCGATGCTGAGCGGCCCGCGTTCGAACCTGCCGTCGAGCTCGATCCCGCGCGCTTCGACCGCGTCGAGATTCTGGCGCTGGCGATAGACGCCCGCCGCCGAGACGAAGCCGACCCCGGGAAAGGTGCCCGGGCCGCTGGCGAGCGTGACATTGGTGATCGCATCGTCGAGCCGGTTCCAATAGCCGGTGGCGCGTAGTGTCAGCGAAGGCGCCGGGCGCCAGTCGAGCCCCATTTCGGCCCCCGTCAGCCGCTCGGGATCGAGCGCGGCATTGGCCGCGGTGGCGTCGGCGCCGACGCGGAACGGGCGATAGAGTTCGTTGAGCGTCGGCAGCCGCCAGCCCCGATACGCCGCGGCACGCAAGGTCACGGGTCCGGCCGCGAACGCCACCCCCACCCGCCCCGTCGCTTCGGTACCGCTGCGATCGGCGAAGGCCAGATCGGTGAGCGCGGCCCCGCCGGCGAGCGGGCGTTCGATCAGCAAACCCTCGGCGATCGTCCAATGATCGAGCCGCCCGCCGGCATTGAGCGTGAGCGCCCCCGCTTCGTAGCTCAGATCGGCGAAGCTGCCGATCGTAGTGCTTTCGCCGCCCGCGACGCGGCGGCGCGTGGGCGCGCCCGCGACATACGTATAGCGCTCCTGGGTGCGGCCCGAGACATGGCGCACGTCGCCGCCCAGCCGGAGCGTCACGCCGCCGCCGATCGGCGGCTGGATCTCGATGCGTCCCCCCACGCCGGTCGCCGGGACATTATATTGGTCGAGCGTCGCCGTCGCCGTGGTGCGCGCGTCGTCGACGCTGGCGAAACCGCTCGCGAATTGGCGGGTCTGGACATAGCCGAGCGCCGACCAGCCCCAGCCGCCGCGCTTGACCAGCCGGATGCTGGCATCGGCACCGTCGCTGGTGATACGGGTGAAATCCACGCCGCGATCGCGCCGGTCGGTAAAACCCGAGACATTGACCTGGAGCTCGGTGCCGCTGCCCATATCGACGACGCCGCGCAGCGCGAGGCTCGCTTGCTCGTACGGCGCGGCGCGATCGGCGGGGCCGCGATCCTCCTCGACCACGGGGACGAAGCCGTCGCCCCGGCCATATTGTCCGGCAAGCGTGACGAAGCCGCTTCCCAGCATTGCCGAGGCCACCGCCGTCGCATCGACGCTGTCGCGGCTGCCATAAGCGGCGCGGAGCTGGAGCGCACCAAGATCGGCGGGCGTGCCGCTGGTCAGGTCGATCGTGCCGGCGAGCGCCCCCGGCCCGGCATAGCCGCTGCCGCCGCCGCGCGTGATACGCACCGACGCAAGCCGCTCGGGCAGATAAGCGGGGAACGCCACCCAGCCGCCGAAGGGGTCGGCCTGCGGCACGCCGTCGAGCATCACCAGCGCCCGGCTCGAGGCATTGCCGCCCAGTCCGCGCAGCGTCACACCCTGGCTGGTCGGGTGCGCCGAGCGCGAGTCCGAGCGGCGGAACTGCGCCACCCCGGCGGCGTCGCGCAGCGCGTCCTCGAGCCGATTGCCGGCAGTGGAAGTCAGCCGCTCGCGGGGAATCGTGACCACATCATATGCGGCCTCGCCGGGCGGGGCATCGAGGCCGCGGCCGGTGACGATTATTTCGTTGGGGTCGGTCTGGGCGAGGGCGGGGAAAGGGAGCAGGAGCGACAGCAATAATAAGCCGCTTCCCTTCAGGGGAGAGGTTGGGGTGGGGCTTGTCCTCAGGCGACGCAGCTCGCGGCATTGCCCCACCCCCAACCCCTCCCCTGAAGGGGAGGGGCTTAAGAAAGGGCGATTCACTTCGTCGCCACGCGGTCGGGATGCGCGGCGGCGAAGGCTTCGAGCTCCATCGCCGCCGCATCGGCGCGGACCAGCTTGGGATAGGCGTCGAGCGGGGTGGCGAAGCGGCGGGCGTTGAACATCTGGGGGACCAGAAAGACGTCCGCGATATTGGGCGCAGTGCCCCCAAGGAAGGGACCCTCGCCCGCCATCGCCTCCAATGCAGCGAATCCCTCCGCGATCCAGTGGCGCGTCCATTCGTCGCGCGCATCGTCGTCGACGCCCATCGCCTTGAGTCGCCGCATCACCCGGAGATTGTTCAGCGGATGGGTATCGGCGGCGATCACCAGCGCCTGCGCCATCGCCGCGGCGCGGGCATCGGGGTCGAGAGGGATCAGCCGCGGCTCGGGATAACGCACATCAAGCCAGTCGATGATCGCGAGGCTCTGGGTCAGCACCTTGCCATCGACCTCCAGCGCGGGAACGAAGCCCTGCGGGTTCAGCGCGAGATGTTCGGGGCTGCGCTGCTGGTTCTCGAGCAGCATCACGTCGCGCCGCTCGTACGCGATGCCCTTCAGATTGAGTGCGATCCGGACGCGATAGGCCGCGGAAGAGCGGAAATAGTCATGGAGCAGCATGGGATCTCCCCGGTGGCTCAGGTCAGTGGGGGTTGCCCGGCGGTTCCGCGATCGTCGCGGCAGCGGCGACGGTGTCGCGGTGGCGCACGCGCCAATGGAAGCCGCGAGGCTCCTTGTCTTGCGCCTTCGCGGCGCGTTCTGCCTCGCTTTCGAGCGCCACCTTGATCATCGCGACGATCGGATCGGCGAGCGCCAGCCCCATGAAACCGAACAAGGTGCTGGCGAGGATCTGCGCCGAGAGCGTTAGCGCGGGCGGCAGATCGACCGTCTTCTTGGCGACCAGCGGAATCAGCACATAGCCATCGAAAGTCTGCACGCCGAAATAGACTGCGATCGCCCAGAAGCCGGTGTCGGTCCCCGCGCTGAACCCCACCGAGATCATCAGCACGCCGCTGACGAACGCGCCGATATTGGGGATGAAGGCGAGGATGCCGGTGATGATGCCGAGCAACAGCGCCATCGGCACGCCGGCGATCGACAACAGGATCCAGGTCACCACGCCTTCGAACACCATGCCGAGCAGGCGCCCCGCCAGCAGCACGCGCAGCATCCGCGCCATCCGGCCGATCGTCACCGAGAAATCGTCGCGCGCGGCGACCGGCACCATCCATTGCAGCCCGCGCTCATAGATGCGCGGCTCGATTGCGACGAACAGGCCGATCGAAAGCACCATCAACAGGCTCGCACCGGCACCGAGCACCGATCCCACCGCGGAGGTCAGCCGCCCGATCGAGCCAAGCGCCTGTTGCGCCATGCTGGTGATGTCGGCGCGCCCGGGCATGAGCCCGAGGCTCGATATCCACTCGACGACGCGGTTGCCCTGAACCTCCAGCGTGGTGCGGAGCTGTTCGGCCTGCAGCGCGATCTGGACCCCGGTCAGATAGAAGACGCTGCCGATGAAGCCGAGCACGAACAAGACGACGATCAGCAGCCGCAGCCCGCGCGGGATCGGGAGCACGCGGCCGAGCAGCCGCACACCGCCATCCAGCATCGAAGCGACGACGAGCCCGCCGAAGATGATCAGCAGCGGCTGGATCAGCAACACGATCAGCGCCACGCCGATACCCAGCCCGAACCATACCGAAGCGCGCTTCAGCTCGGCGCGCACGATCGGATCGCGCAGCTCGTTGGGGCCGGGCTCCTGAACGACCCGAATACCCTCACTGTGCGGCGATTCGGCGCTCATTTGGCTTCCTGCGTCGGATGGAGCGAAGTGCCGGCACGGCCCGAGCGGAACGAGGCAGGCCAGCTCAGCGGATTCCAGCTTGCGCTGCCGTCCAGCGAGAAAGTGATGAATTCGGCGCGGCCGCCGATATTCTCCCACGGCACCGGACCGCCGAGCCCGTTCTGTGCAAGCGTGAAGCGGCTGTCGGCGCTGTTGTCGCGATTGTCGCCCATCAGGAAGACGCGATCCTTTGGCACGCGGATCTCGGCGAAATTATCGCCTGGGCTCCAGCCGAGGTCGACCGTGTCGTACGACCGGCCATTGGGAAGCGTCTCGCGATAGATCGGCAGGCGGCAGACCTTGTTGCCGCTGGCGTCGCTGACCAGCCGATCGCGATAATGGTCGGGGTCGCAGCGGGTGTTGGCGTCGACCGGAACGTCGCGGGTGCCGGCGGCGCGGCGCGGAATCGCCTTGCCGTTCAAATAGACCACGCCGTCGCGCACTGCGATCGTGTCGCCCGGCAAGCCGATCACGCGCTTGATATAGTCGGTCTCGGTCCCCGGCGGGGTCACGATCACCACGTCGCCGCGCTTCGGCAGGCTGCCGAACAGCCGGCCGGACATGAAGGGCAGCAAGTGGAAGGTCGGCGTGACGAAGCTGTAGCCATAAGGATATTTGGTGACGACCAGCCGATCGCCCACCAGCAGCCCCGGCATCATCGATTCGGACGGGATATAGAAGGGCTTGGCGACGAGGCTGTGGAAGCCGAGCACGGCCAGCACCAGCCAGAATATGCCGCGCAATTCGGCCCACCAGTCGGTGCCCCGGCGGGTTTCGGCCGCGCCCTCGTGCAAACCCTCTTCGTGCGTCAACGCCAACTCATCCGCGACCAAGGTCATGTATCGTCCTTCCCGACCGCGATCGCTTCGATCATCACCATGGCATAGGCCCAGGGATGATCGTCGGTCAGGGTGAGATGCACCCTCGCCACGTGGCCGTCGGGAGTGAGGGCGTCAAGCCTCGCCTTCGCCCCGCCGGTCAACGCCAGCGTCGGCGCCCCCGAAGGCGCATTGACGACACCGATGTCCTTGAGGAACACGCCGTTCTTGAACCCGGTTCCGACCGCCTTCGAAAACGCCTCCTTGGCGGCGAAACGCTTGGCCAAGGTCGCGGCATAATTGTGCGGCCGGCGGGCGGCCTTTTTCAGCTCGATCTCGGTGAAGGCGCGCTGCTCGAAGCGCGTGCCGAATCGGTCGAGCGAGGACTGGATGCGCTCGATGTTGCAGAGGTCGGAGCCAAGGCCGAGGATCACCGCGCCGAATCCATCAGCGCGCGCATGCGCAGCACCACCGGAACCAGCCCGTCGAAGATCGCCTCGCCGATCAGGAAATGGCCGATATTGAGTTCCATCACCTGCGGGATCGCGGCGATCGGGACGACATTGTCGAAGGTCAGGCCGTGACCCGCATGCGGCTCGAGCCCCGCCTTGACCGCGAGCGCGGCGGCGTCGGCGATACGACGCAGTTCGTCGGCGCGGGCGTCCTCGGCCAATTCGCAATAGCGGCCGGTATGCAGCTCGACCACCGGCGCGCCGAGGCGGAGCGCGGCGTCGATCTGGCGCTCGTCGGGCTCGATGAACAGCGACACGCGGCAACCGGCGTCGCGAAGTTTCGCCACCATCGGCGCGAGGTGATTGTGCTGCCCCGCCGCGTCGAGCCCGCCTTCGGTGGTGCGCTCCTCGCGCTTCTCGGGGACGATGCAGACGGCGTGCGGGCGATGGCGCAGCGCGATCGCGAGCATTTCCTCGGTCGCCGCCATTTCGAGGTTGAGCGGGACGGTCAGCTCGGCGGAGAGCCTGGCGATGTCGTCGTCGGTGATGTGGCGGCGATCCTCGCGCAGATGCGCGGTGATGCCGTCAGCGCCCGCCGCGGCGGCGAGCAGGGCCGCGCGTACCGGATCGGGATAGCCCGAACCGCGCGCGTTCCGCACGGTGGCCACGTGATCGATATTGAGGCCGAGGCGAAGTTTGCTCATGCCGCCGCACGACTCCCGGGCTTGATCGCGGGGATCTCCGCCAGCTCGGGCGGCAGCGCGTCGGGTTCGTAGGTGGGGACGTCGAGCTGGAGCAGCGAGAAGAACGGCACGTCGAATGCCGCCTTGCCGCCCGAGCGATCGACCAGCGAGGCCATCGCGATCACCTGGCCGCCGGCTTCCTCGATCGCCCTGATCGCTTCGCGCGACGAAAGGCCGGTGGTGACGACGTCCTCCATCATCAGCACTTTCTGGCCGGCTTCGAGTCGGAAACCGCGGCGCAGCTCGAAGGTGCCGGTGGGGCGTTCGACGAACATCGCCTCGACACCCAGCGCGCGCGCCATCTCGTGACCCGCGATCACGCCGCCCATCGCCGGCGATACCACCGCGGTGATCTGCGCGCGAAGCTCTGCGGGGATCTGGGCGGCAAGCGCCTCGGCCAGCCGGCTCCCGCGTGCCGGATCCATCAGCACGCGTGCGCACTGCAGATAACGCGAGCTCCTGAGCCCCGAGGAGAGGATGAAATGACCCTCGAGCAGCGCGTCGGCGGCGCGGAACTCCTCCAGAATCTCGTCTCGGGTCAAACCATGCACTCCTTCAGCTTCGAGCGGCGGCAACTCTTAAGGGGGGCACCCCGCCACCGCAACGGCCATGCAAAAAGGGTTGAGAATGGGGTCGAGCGGGGTATAGGCCCCTGACTCGGGTCCTTTTCCTTTTTTCTCTCGCCTACGGCGCAGCCACGCGAACAGGGTGAATATACAAGATGCGCATGCTTGGGTTGACTTCGATTGTCCTGGCAGCGGGGCTGGCGCTTGGGGCGCCCGGCCATGCCCAGGAACCCGCCGCCGCGCCTGCGGCAAACGCCACGGCGCCCGCCGCCGCCACAGCTGAGGCGACCGCCACGCCCGCAGCGGCTGCGACACCCGCAGTCGCCGATCCTACGCTCGACGCGTCGGGCAAGCCGCTGCTCGGCCCGTCCAAGACGGTCGGCCAGCCGCAGGACAGCCTGTTCGGGCTGCAGGAGCAGGTCACGCCCAATGGCCGCGAGGCGCATTGGTTCCACAACGTGATCCTCGTGCCGCTGATCACGATCATCTCGCTGTTCGTGCTCGTCCTGCTGCTTTGGGTGATGTTCCGCTATCGCCGCGGCGCCAACCCGACGCCGTCGCGCACCAGCCACAACACCGCGATCGAGATCGTGTGGACCTTGCTGCCGGTGCTGATCCTGATCGCGATCGCGGTCCCCTCGATCAAGCTGCTCGCCGCGCAGTTCAAGCCCGCGCCCGACAATGCCGTGACGCTCAAGGCGATCGGCAACCAGTGGTTCTGGAGCTATGAATATCCCGATCACGGCGACATCAAGCTGACCGCGAACATGCTCAAGGAGCAGGCCGACGTTCCCGCCGGCCAGCGCTACCGCACCGATGTCGACGGTCCCCGCCTGCTCGCGACCGACCAGCGTGTCGTGCTGCCGGTCGGCGTGCCGATCCGCCTGATCACCACTGCGCAGGACGTGATCCACAGCTGGGCGGTCCCCGCCTTCTGGATCAAGCTCGACGCCGTTCCCGGCCGCCTCAACGAGACCAGCTTCGTCATCGAGAAGCCGGGCCTCTATTTCGGCCAGTGCTCGGAGCTGTGCGGCGCGCGCCATGCGTACATGCCGATCGCAGTCGAGGCAGTGAGCCCCGAAGTGTTTGCGCGCTGGGTCGCATCGAAGGGCGGCAAGATGCCGACTCCGAAGGGAGCCGCCGCTGCGCCGGCACCCGGCAACGAGGCGGCTCCTGCCGAAACCAACGCCGCCGAGCCGGCAGCCACCAACGAAGCCGCGGCCGACAACGCCGCCGCCGGCAACACGACGGGCAACTGAGACCATGACCGACACCGCCGTTCCCTATGCCGCGCATGCCGATCATGCGCATGACCATCACGATGCCGACCACAAGCCGGGCTTTTTCGCCCGCTGGTTCATGTCCACCAATCACAAGGACATCGGCACGCTCTATCTGATCTTCGCGATCGTCGCCGGCATCATCGGCGGCGGCATCTCGGGCCTGATGCGGCTCGAGCTGGCGGAACCGGGCATTCAGTGGCTGCCGACCTGGCTGACCTATCTGCACGGCGGCGGGCATTCGCTCGACGACGCGCTCCACTTCTGGAACGTGCTGATCACCGCGCACGGCCTGATCATGGTCTTCTTCATGGTCATGCCGGCGATGATCGGCGGCTTCGGCAACTGGTTCGTACCGATCATGATCGGGGCGCCCGACATGGCGTTCCCGCGGATGAACAACATCTCGTTCTGGCTGCTGATCCCGGCCTTCACGCTGCTGCTCGCCTCGCCGTTCGTCGGCGTCGGCGCGGGCACCGGCTGGACGGTCTATGCCCCGCTCTCGACTTATGGCGAGCCCGGGCCCTCGGTGGACATGGCAATCCTGTCGCTCCACCTCGCGGGCGCCAGCTCAATCCTCGGCGCGATCAATTTCATCACCACCATCTTCAACATGCGCGCGCCGGGCATGACCCTGCACAAGATGCCGCTGTTCGTCTGGTCGGTGCTGATCACCGCGTTCCTGCTGCTGCTGGCGCTTCCCGTGCTCGCCGCGGCGATCACCATGCTGCTGACCGACCGCAATTTCGGCACGGCATTCTACGATCCCGCCTACGGCGGCGATCCGATCCTCTACCAGCACCTGTTCTGGTTCTTCGGCCATCCCGAAGTGTACATCATGATCCTGCCGGGCTTCGGCATGGTCAGCCAGATCGTCTCCACCTTCAGCCGCAAGCCGGTGTTCGGCTATCTCGGCATGGCCTATGCCATGGTCGCGATCGGCCTGGTCGGCTTCGTCGTCTGGGCGCACCACATGTTCACCACCGGCCTCAGCGTCACCGTGAAGATGTACTTCACTGCGGCGACGATGGTGATCGCGGTGCCCACGGGCGTGAAGATCTTCTCGTGGATCGCGACGATGTGGGGCGGCTCGCTGAGCTTCAAGACCCCGATGGTCTGGTCGCTCGGCTTCATCTTCATGTTCACCGTCGGCGGCGTGACCGGCGTGGTGCTCGCGAACGGCGGCGTCGACGATTACATGCAGGACACCTATTACGTCGTCGCGCACTTCCACTATGTGCTCTCGCTCGGCGCGGTGTTCTCGCTGTTCGCCGGCTTCTATTACTGGTTCCCGAAGATCTCGGGTCGGATGTACAACGAGCTGCTCGGCCAGCTGCACTTCTGGGTGTTCTTCATCGGGGTGAACGTGATGTTCTTCCCGATGCACTTCCTCGGCCTGCAGGGCATGCCGCGCCGCTATCCGGACTATCCCGACGCCTATGCGCATTGGAACCTGGTCGCGAGCTATGGTTATCTGCTCATGTTCGCGGGCGTGGCGATCTTCTTCGTCAACATCCTCTGGTCGCTGTTCGCCGGCAAGAAGGCGGAAGCCAATCCGTGGGGCGAAGGCGCGACGACGCTGGAGTGGACGCTGTCCAGCCCGCCGCCGTTCCACCAGTTCGAGACGCTGCCGGTGATCGACGGCGGCGATCACCACTAAGCCATCTGCCGAAAGGCGGACGCAGGCGCCCCGGGGGAAACTCCGGGGCGTTTTGCTTTGGGGTCCAGGCTGTATTGCTCTTGTAAGGCACAAGGCGGCGCGATAGCCTCGGCGCTGCGATTCCATGAGATCGCTGGACTCCCGGGGGGAGGCAGAATGCGCGTCCTATTGCTCAGCTCGATCGCCGCGCTGGTCGCGGTCGCCGCACCGGGGGCTGGCGCGACGCCGGTGCGTCCGGTTCCAACCACAGGGAGGAGTCAGGCCGGCCTTTCCGCCGCTGCCGACGGCGTGGTTCGCGATGCGATGCGCAAGCAGAACATCCCCGGCGTCGCGCTCGTCGTCCTGCGCGACGGCAAGGTCGTCCACCAGGCGGGCTACGGCATCGCCGATCTTGAGCAGGACCTGCCCGTCCGCCCCGACACCGCGTTCAACATCGGCTCGCTCAGCAAGCAGTTCCTCGCCGAAGGAATCCTGCTGCTGGTCCAGGAGGGCAAGGTCGCGCTCGATGCGCCGGTGTCGCGCTATCTGCCCGATGCGCCGTCCAGCTGGTCGGCGATCACGATCCGCCATCTGCTCAGCCATACCGGCGGGCTCGTCCGCGAGGCGCCGGGATTCGACGGCGCCAAGGTGCAGAGCGACATCGACGTCATCCGCTCGGCCTATGGCGTGCCGCTGAACGCCCCGGCGGGCACGCGGTTCGAATATAGCAATCTCGGCTATTTCATCCTCGCCGAAGTGATCAGCCGTACGTCGGGCAAGCCCTGGCCCGCCTTCTTCGCCGAGCGCGTCTTCGGTCCGCTCGGCATGAACGCGACGCGGCCGACCAGCCTCGTCGATCTGATCCCGAATCGCGCGCGCGGCTATGCCTGGGAGGAGGGGCGCTTCCGCAACGCCCAGTCCTATCTGGCGCTTCGCCCCAGCGGCGCCTTCACCTCGACCGTCGCCGACCTCGCCAAATGGGAGAAGGTGCTGGCCCAGGGCGGCCTCACCGGCGGCGCGCCGCGCGCGGAGATGTGGACGCCCGCGAAGCTCTCCAGCGGCGAAACGGCGCCCTACGGCTTCGGCTGGCGGCTCGAAACCGTCGACGGCCATGCCGAGATCAACCATGGCGGCAGCCTGCCCGGCTTTCGTTCCTATTATCTGCGCTATCCGGAGGCGAACCTCGCCATCATCGTGCTGACCAACAACAACGGCGCCGTACCCGGCGAGATCGCCCGCGGGATCGCCAGGCTCGTGCTGGCGAAGCCCGGCGCCTAGATCGCGGCCCTTTCGCCTTTTGCAAGCGGGGCTTATAGCGCCTCGCGAGTCATGACCACCACCGCCGCCTCCATCACCCTTCCCGCCGACTGGCGCGACTTCCTTGCGCTCACCAAGCCGCGTGTGATGACGCTCGTCGTGTTCACCGGGCTCTGCGGAATGCTAGCGGCACCGGCGCCGATCCATCCGATCCTGGGCTTCACCGCGATCCTGTGTATCGCGCTGGGTGCTGGCGCCGCGGGGGCGCTCAACCAATGGTACGAAGCCGATCTCGATTCGAAGATGCGGCGTACCCAGGGCCGGCCGCTGCCGGCGGGGCGGATGGACCGGCAGTCGGCGCTGCATTTCGGCGTCGGGCTCGCCTGTTTCAGCCTCGCCTTGATGTATTTCGCGATCAATCTCGCCGCGACGGTGATCCTCGCCGTCTCGATCCTGTTCTACGTGTTCGTCTACACGATCTGGCTCAAGCGCCGCACGCCGCAGAACATCGTCATCGGCGGCGCCGCCGGCGCGTTCCCGCCGATGATCGGCTGGGCCGCGGCGACGGGCAATTTGACCTTGCTGCCGGTTTTGCTGTTCGCGTTGATCTTCCTGTGGACGCCGCCGCATTTCTGGGCGCTCGCTCTGTTCGTGAAGACCGATTACGCCAATGCCGGGGTGCCGATGCTGCCGGTGGTGGCGGGCGAACGCACCACCCGCACCCAGATCGGGCTCTACACGCTGCCGATGGTCGCCGCGGCGATCGCGCCCTGGCCGTTGGGCCTCACCGGCGCACTCTATGGCTGGTCGGCGGTTCTGCTCAACGCGATCTTCCTCGGCCTCGTCGCGCAGGTGACCTTCCGCAACTCGGTCCCGGACGACACGATGGCGCCCGAGAAGCGGCTGTTCAAATATTCGATTCTGTATCTTTTCCTGATGTTCGGCGCCTTGGTCGCCGATAGGTGGTTTGCATGAGCGATATCGACCAGACCAATCTGATCCGTGCCCGCCAGCGTTCGCGTGCGCGGATCATGGGCGTGCTGCTCGCAGTGTTCGTCGTCCTCGTCTTCGCGATCTCGATCGTGAAGATCACGCAAGGTTATGGCCCATGACGCGCAACCTGCGCACCGCGTTGCTCGCCGGGCTCGGCGTCTGCACGATGACCGGGGTCGGCTTCGCCAGCGTCCCGCTCTACCGGATGTTCTGCGAAGCGACCGGGCTCAACGGCACCACCCAGCGCGGCCTGCGCGCGCCCGGCACGACGGGCCAGAAAGTGACGGTAGCGTTCGACAGCAACGTCAGCAGCAAATTACCGTGGAAGTTCGAGCCGGAGCGCCGCGCCGACACGATCGACGTGGGCGGCCGCGACATGGCGTTCTTCAAGGCGAAGAACCTGTCGGACAAGCCAGTCACCGGCACCGCGACGTTCAATGTGACTCCCGCGGCGGCGGGCAAATATTTCACCAAGATCCAGTGCTTCTGCTTCACCCAGCAGACCCTCCAGCCGGGCGAGGAAGTCCGCATGCCGGTGATTTTCTATGTCGATCCGGCGATGCTGAGCGATCCCGATGCGAAGGACATTCAGGAGATCACGCTCTCCTATACGTTTTACCCGGTGGATTCCGGTAAAGCTGCAAGCTAGAGACGCCGCAAACCAAGGAACAGGGACGAGCCGATGGCCGGTGCCAAGAACCATCAATACCATATCCTTCCGCCCAGCATCTGGCCGCTTTTCGGCGCAATGGCGGCTCTGGTGCTCGCATCGGGCGGCATCATGTGGATGCACAGCATGCCGTCGGCGAACCTCGTGTTCTTCGCCGGCGTCGCGGGCATCCTGATCACCTTTTTCGGCTGGTGGTCGGACGTGATCAAGGAAGCGCATCAGGGCGATCACACGCCGATCGTCCAGCTTCACCTGCGCTACGGCATGATCCTGTTCATCGCCTCCGAAGTGATGTTCTTCGTCGGCTGGTTCTGGGCGTGGTTCGATTTTTCGCTCTTCCCCTCGACGGTCGAGGCGGTCGGCGGGCAGTGGCCGCCCAAGGGCATGGAAGTGCTGAACGCGTGGGAATTCCCGCTGCTCAACACGCTGATCCTGCTCTGCTCGGGCTGCACCGTCACCTGGGCGCACCACGCATTGCTCCACAATCAGCGCGGCGGCGAACTGAAGGGCCTGTGGGGCCTGCTCGGCGTCGGCGAGAATGACGGCGTCAAGAAGGGCCTGTGGCTGACGATCATCCTCGGCCTGCTCTTCAGCTCCATCCAGGCATATGAGTATGTCCACGCGCCGTTCCCCTTCAAGGGCGCGAGCGAGGGCGGATCGAGCTATGGCGGCGCCTTCTTCATGGCGACCGGCTTCCACGGCTTCCACGTGCTGGTCGGCACGATCTTCCTGATCGTGAACCTCGTCCGCGTCTACAAGGGCCACTTCACCCCGCGCCAGCATTTCGGCTTCGAAGCCGCCGCCTGGTACTGGCACTTCGTCGACGTGGTGTGGCTGTTCCTCTTCGCCTCGATCTATGTCTGGGGCGGCTGGGGCGCACCCGTCCACGCCGGCTGACAGGCAGGCATGGCCCGCTGGCATCTTGCGCAGATCAATATCGGCCGGCTCGCAGCGCCGGCCGATGACCCGCAGGTCGCCGGCTTCTTCGCCGCGCTCGACCGCGTCAACGCGCTCGCCGAGGCGAGCCCGGGCTTCGTCTGGCGATTGCAGGGCGAAGGCAACAACGCCACCGACATCCAGGCGACGCCGGATCCGTTGCTGATCCCCAATATGAGCGTTTGGGAGGATGCCGACGCGCTGTTCGCCTTTGTCTATCGCAGCGCGCACACGCCGGTGATGGCGCAGCGCCGCCAGTGGTTCGCGCCGTTCGACGGCGCCTATCAGGCATTGTGGTGGATCGAGGCAGGGCATCTCCCCACCGTGGCAGAGGGCCTGTCGAAGCTGTGGCTGCTCGATCGCTTCGGCCCGAGCGCGCAAGCTTTCACGTTCAAGGCCCGCTTCCCGGCGCCGGGCGAGGCCAGCCTGCCGACCGACATGCAGCCCGATCCATGGTGCGTCGGCACGGCGTGAGCGAGCGTCCCGCTTTCGATTCGGGGCTCCATGGCTGCTGTCCGCGCTGCGGCGCGAAGACCTTGTTCCGCAACTTCGTCGCCTTCGCCGATCGCTGTCCCGGCTGCGGGCTCGACTACTGCCAGTTCAATGTCGGCGACGGGCCGGTGGTGTTCCTGACGCTCGGCATCGGCGCGCTGATCACGGCATTGGCCCTCTGGGTCGAGTTCACGTTCGAGCCCGGCCTGCTGATCCACATCCTGCTTTGGGTGCCGCTGACGGCGGCGCTCACCGTGGGATTCCTGCGCATCGGCAAGGGCTGGCTGCTCGCGCTCGAATATCGCAACCGCGCCGGCGAAGGCCGGATCGCGGAGGATCCATGATCCGGCGCATTCCCTTCATCCCCACCGCGATCGTCACGCTGGCCGTCGCCGCGATGATCGGGCTGGGGCTGTGGCAGCTCATGATCCGCCTGCCGCAGAAAGAGGCGATGCTCGCGCAGCTCGCCGCCAATCCCGCCAAGCCCGAGATCGCCTTCCCGCTTTTGCCCGACGACGCTTTGCTGTTCCGCCGCGCGCACGGCTATTGCGTCGAGCCGGTATCGGGCAAACTCACCGGAGCGGGCAATGCCGGGTTCCGCTTCATCGTCGAATGCCGCACCGGCGGTGCCGAGGGCCCGGGCATGCTGGTCCAGCTCGGCACCACGCGCGATCCGATGGCCAAACCCGAGTGGAAGGGCGGCGAGGTGCGCGGCACGATCAGCCACGCTCCCGACGGTCGCTCGATGCTCGCCTCGCTGTTCGATCGCACGCCGAAGCGGCTGATGCTGGTGGCGGACAAGCCGGCGCCCGGCCTCGCACCAAACGGCACGCCGGACCTGTCCTCCGTGCCCAACAACCATCTCGCCTACAGCGTGCAATGGTTCCTGTTCGCAGCGGTTGCGAGCGTGATCTATGTGCTCGCGCTGCGCTGGCGCTGGCGCGGCCGGAAGGCTTCTTCCCCTCCCTCTTAGGGAGGGGCTAGGGGTGGGTGGCGAGCGAAGCGAGCCTCCTTCGCCAGGGGAACAAGCGTCGCGCGGGGCATCGAGCCTCGCGCGACGCTACCCACCCCCCGACCCCTCCCTTTCAGGGAGGGGAGTTTTGCTTGGCTTGCCGCTGCCGGAACCTGCCGCTAACCCCGCCGCCATGCGCTACCAAAGCACCCGAGGCGCCGCGCCTTTGCTCGGCTTTCGCGACGTCACGCTCGCCGGACTGGCGAGCGATGGCGGGCTCTACGTCCCCGAAGCATGGCCGAGCCTGAGCCGCGACGAGATCGCCGGACTCGCCGGACTCTCTTATGTCGAGACCGCGGTTCGCGTGATGCTGCCGTTCGTCGGGCCGGACCTGAGCGAAGACGAGCTGCGCGCTCTGTGCACCCAGGCCTATGGCCGCTTCGCGCACGCCGCGGTGACACCGCTCGTCCAGCTCGACCACCAGCATTGGCTGCTCGAACTGTTCCACGGCCCCACCCTCGCCTTCAAGGACGTCGCGCTCCAGCTGCTCGGGCTGCTGTTCGAGAAGTTCCTTGCCGGTACCGGCGATCACCTGACCATCGTCGGCGCCACTTCGGGCGACACCGGCAGCGCCGCGATCGACGCGGTCGCCGGGCGTGCGGGCATCGACATCTTCATGCTCCACCCAAAGGGCCGCGTCTCGGAGGTCCAGCGCCGCCAGATGACGACGGTGCTGGCGCCCAACGTCCACAACATCGCGATCGAAGGCAGCTTCGACGATGCGCAGGCGCTGGTGAAGGCGATGTTCAACGACGCGGACTTCGCCGGGCGCTTTCAGGTGACTGCGGTCAATTCGATCAACTGGGCGCGGCTGATGGCACAGGTGGTCTATTATTTCTACGCCGCGGTCCGGCTCGGCGCGCCCGACAAGCCAGCCGCCTTCGCAGTCCCCACCGGCAATTTCGGCGACGTGTTCGCCGGTTATGTCGCCGCGAAGATGGGGCTTCCGGTCGCGAAGCTGATCGTCGCGACCAACGTCAACGACATCCTCCACCGCGCGCTTTCGTCGGGCGATTATTCGACCGGCACGGTGACTCCCACCGCCGCCCCTTCGATGGACATCCAGGTCAGCTCGAACTTCGAGCGGCTGCTGTCCGATCTCGCCGGCGGTCCGATCGCCGATCAGATGCGCGGGTTCGAAGCCGAACGCGCGATGCGGCTCACCAACGCGCAGCGCGAAGGCGCCGCGTCGCTGTTCGCCAGCGATCGGATCGACGCCGACGCGATGAACGAGGCGATGCGCTGGAGCTTTACCGAGGCCGGCGAAGTGCTCGACCCGCATAGCGCGATCGGTCTCGCCGCCGCCCGCCGCGCCGAGTTGCCGGCCGAGATTCCCGTGGTGACGCTCGCCACCGCGCACCCCGCCAAGTTCGCCGAAGCAGTCGAGCGCGCCACCGGCCTGCGCCCGCCGGTTCCGGCGCGGGTCGGCGATCTCCACGAGCGGCAGGAGCGCTACGACGTGCTCCCGGCCACCTTCGAGGCAGTGACTGCCTATATCGCCGAGCGCGCGACGCCGAAGAAGTGATGCACGGGGGGTTTCGACAAGCGCCATCAGCCTCGATAATGGGGCACGCATGGACCTCATCACTCTCACCGGCGAGCCCTGGACCGATTACGGGCTGATCGACAGCGGCCATGGCCGCAAGCTCGAGCGCTACGGCAAATACCGCTTCATTCGTCCCGAACCGCAGGCCTTGTGGGCGCCCGCCTCTGCCGATTGGGACGCGCATGGCGAGTTTCTCCCCGGCTCGGACGAGGAAGGCGGCGGCCGCTGGGTATTCCAAAGGCCGATCCCGCGCGAAGGCTGGCCGCTCGCCTGGCACGAGGCGCGCTTCACTGCGCAGACCACGCCGTTCCGCCATCTCGGCTTCTTTCCGGACATGGCGCCGGTGTGGAGCTGGATGCGCGCCCAGATCGCCGACAAGCCCGAAGCCGAGTGCATGAACCTGTTCGGCTATACCGGCGTCGGCACGCTGGCGTTGGCCGCCAAGGGCGCGCGGATGACCCATGTCGACGCCTCGAAGAAGTCGGTCGCCGAGGGCAAGACCAATGCCGCTCTGTCCGGAATGGAGGACTTGCCGATCCGCTGGATGATCGACGACGCCGGCAAGTTCGTCGCGCGCGAAGTACGCCGCGGCCGCCGCTATGACGGGATCATCCTCGATCCCCCCAAATGGGGCCGCGGCCCGAACGGCGAAGTGTGGAAGCTCGAGGAAGGCCTGCCGGGCCTGATCGCCGACACAAGGAAGCTGCTCGACGCGGAATCGCGCTTCCTGTTCCTCACCGTCTACGCGGTACGCATGTCGGCACTGGCGATCGGCGAGCTGGTCCGGCAATCATTCGGCGATCTCGGAGGCAAGGTCGAGGCCGGCGAGCTGACGGTGCGCGAGGAAGCGCGCGGCTTGATGCTGCCGACCGCGATCTTCGCGCGCTGGAGCCGCTAGCTCCGCCCCATCCGGATCGCTGCCCCGGCGACGAACGGGCAGCCCGCCACCAGCAACAGGCTCACCGCCGCGAGCAGCTTGAAGGCGCCCGGCTGATCGCCAGTCGCGCCGGCACCGAAGATGAGCAAGGGCACGGCGAAGGGCAGCATCACCAGCCCCGCCAGTGCGCCGGCACCGCGCAATCCCGCGACCAAAGCGGCAGTGGCGATGCCGAGCGCGGCGAGGCCCGGGGTGCCAATCGCGAGGCCCGCGAGCAGCGGCAGCAGCGCGCTGACCGGCAGATGCAGCAGTGCCGCCGCCGCCAGCGTCGCCGCGAGCAAGGCCGGCGCGAAGCCGAGCCAATGGCCGATCATCTTGGCCGCAGCCACGAAGGCGTCGGAGAGCCCGCGCGCCGCGAACTGATCGAGCACGCCGCTCTCCGCGTCCGGCGTCACCAACCGCTCGACGGGCAGCAAGGCCGCGAGCAGAGCCGCCGCCCAGATCACCCCGCCGCCGACCAGGGCCAGCAGCTTGCCGTCGGGGCCGATCGCGAAGGGGAAAAGGATCGCGACGAGCAGGAAGAAGGCGATCGGCATCAGCAGCCCGCCGGTGCTCCATGCCCGCCGGAGCTCACGCCACACGATCGCGGCGAAGACGCTCACAGTCGCAGCTCCTGTGCGTCCGGCAGCGCGATCGGCAGATGCGTCGCGACCAGGGCGATGCCGCCGCCTGCGCGATGTTCGGCGATCAGAGCCTCCAGCCTCCGCACCGATTCCGCGTCGAGCCCGTTGGCGGGCTCGTCGAGCAGCCAGACCGGCGCGCCGCTCGCGACCACGCGCGCCAGCGCCGCGCGCCGCCGCTGGCCGGTCGACAGCAGCCGCACCGGCACTTGCGCGAGTTCGCCGAGTCCTACCGCGGCGAGCGCATCTTCGACTTCCGCCCCGCGCCCGTCGATTCGCGCCCAGAAACGCAGCGCCACGGCTAGGCCGAGTTCGGGATCCAACGCAGCGGTTTCGGCGAGCAGCGCGCGCGCGCCCTCGCCTTCCACGCGCCCGGCAGCGGGCGGGAGCAACCCCGCAGCGATACGGATCAGACTCGACTTGCCGGTACCGTTGGGGCCGATGACCAAGGCCGCGTCGCAGGGGCCGAGTGCGAAGCTCAGCCCTTCGAACAGCAGGTTGCCGCCGCGGATGCAGGTGACATTCGCGAAAGACAGGCCGCCGCTCACCCGGCGGCGTCTTCCAGCGCGTGCATATCGTCGTCGGACAGTCCGAAATGATGCCCGACTTCGTGCACGACGATGTGCGTCACCAGCGTCTGCAGCGGCACCCCGGTATCGCACCATTCGTCGAGGATCGGGCGGCGATAGAGGTGGATGCGATCGGGCAGCCCGCCCGAATCGAACAGGGATTTCTCGCCGACCGGACGCCCGTGATAGAGGCCGGTCAGATCGAACGGATCCTCAATCCCCATCGCGTCGAGCGTCTCGTCGTCGGCGAATTCCTCGACGATCAGCACGACGTCGGCGAGATGCGTGGCGAAGGGCTCGGGGATGCGCGCGAGTGCATCGCGGGCCATTGCCTCGATCGCTGCCGCATCCGGCGCGTGGGAAGGCGCTTGCCCGCTCATGCCCGAACCCATAGGCGGTGGGACGAAGGCTGGGCAAGGAGGCGATCATGGTGGTGCGATTGACCGAGGGACACCGGCGCGAATCGCTCGCCGCGATTCCCGACTGGGCTTATGACGAAGCCCGCGACGCGATCACCCGGCGCTTCACCTTCGACGATTTCAACCAGGCGTTCGGCTTCATGACCCGAGTCGCGCTGATCGCCGAAAAGGCCGATCATCATCCCGAATGGTCGAACGTGTGGAACCGCGTCGACATATTGCTTACCACGCATGATGCCGACGGGCTTTCGCAGCGCGACATTGCGATGGCGCACGCGATCGACGCCTTGCTCCGTTAGGCGATCGCGCCGCGGCGCATCTGCTTACGGAGCGCGCCCGGCATCCAGCGCGAGGCGAAGGCCAATCGGCGCGCTGTCTTGCCGATGATGACGTGCACCTTGTCGCGCTCGATTCCCGCCCAGATTTCCTCGGCGACTTGTTCGATCGGCGTGAATTCGAGCCCCGCGGCCCGCACCGAATCGCGCGCGGTGCGGTTGGTCCCCGCTACGGTCGAGTCGAGCAGCGGCGTATCGATGAAGCTCGGCATCACCACGCGGACCTTGATCCCGTCCGCTGCCCATTCGGCGTCCAGCGCCTCGGATAGCCCACGCACCCCGAATTTGACCGCGGCATAGAGCGCGAGGCCGCTCGATCCGTAGATCGCCGCGGCGGAAGCGGTGTTGACGAGGCTCGATCCCGGCGTCGCCTTGAGGAAAGGATATGCGGCGCGCGCGCCGTTGATCACGCCGACCAGGTTGATGCCGACGATCCGGTCGATCTCGTCGTCGGTGGCATTGGCGAACGGCCCGCCGACCGCGATGCCGGCATTGTTGAAGAGCATGTCGATCCGTCCGCCGGTGGTCGCCGCGAACGCGGTAAGCGCCTCGCGCCACTCGTCGCGATCGCGCACGTCCATGACATAAGTTGTCGCCATTCCGGGAGGCAGCATCGCTTTGGTCGCCTCGAGCCCGGCGGCGTTGACGTCGGCCAGCCCGACGCGCCAGCCGCGCGCCGCGAACAGCTTTGCGACTGCCTGGCCGATCCCCGATCCTCCGCCGGTGATGAAGATCGCCTTCTCGCCCGCCATCTGCCCCTCCTGTTCTTTTGACCTTTGCGACTTCATCCCGCACAACCGCGGACGATGCCAGAGCAATCGCGCAGCGTTACCTTCAAAAATGTCAGTAAGGTCTATGCGGGCAGCGTGAAGGCCGTGGACGGCGTGTCGCTGGAGGTAGCGGGCGGCAGCTTCGTCGCCCTGGTCGGCGCCTCGGGTTCGGGCAAATCGACTCTGCTCAAGACAGTCAATCGGCTGATCGAGCCGAGCGACGGCGAAGTGCGGATAGGCGACGAGCCCGTGGCTGCGGAGCCCGCGTATCTGCTGCGCCGCCGGATAGGCTATGTCTTCCAGAATATCGGACTCTTCCCGCACATGAACGTGGGCGAGAATGTCGCGATCGGGCTGAAGCTGGCGGGCGAACACGATACACGCCCCCGCGTCGCCGAATTGCTCGAACTGGTCGAGCTTGCGCCGGAGCTGGCGGAGCGCATGCCCGACGCGCTCTCGGGCGGGCAGCGCCAGCGCGTCGGCGTCGCCCGCGCGCTCGCGTGCAAGCCCGGGCTGCTGCTGATGGACGAGCCCTTCGGCGCGCTCGACCCGGTGACCCGCGACGGACTCGGCAAGGCGATCCGCGCGCTTCATGACGGGATGGGGCTCACCACGATCCTCGTCACCCACGACATGGCGGAAGCACTGCTGCTCGCCGATCGTGTGCTGGTTATGGAAGCCGGGCGGATCGTCGCCGATTCCACGCCGCGCGACCTGCTTGCGGGCAAGGCGGGCGCGGTTGCCGACGCATTGGTCGCCGTGCCGCGCGAACAGGCGCATCGGCTGGCGGAGCTGGAGAAGTGACCGCCGCCTTCGCGCGCGTGCCCGAGCTGCTGGCGCAGCATCTGCTGCTCGCTTTCTCGGCGCTGCTGCTCGGGCTGGTCGTCAGCCTGCCGCTCGCGGTGTTTTCTTCACGCAACAAGACCGTCGGCCGCATCGCGCTCGGCTTCGCCAGTCTCGTCCAGACGATCCCCAGCCTCGCATTGCTCGCGCTCTTCTATCCGATCCTGCTCTGGCTCTCGGCATTGGTCGGCGGCGGCATTCCGGCATTGGGGTTCTTGCCATCGCTGCTCGCATTGTCGCTCTACGCGCTACTGCCGATCCTGCGGAACGGGGTGACCGGGCTCGCCAATCTCGATCCCGCGGTGATCGAGGCAGCGGACGGTATGGGGATGACGCGCGGCCAGAAGCTTTGGCTGGTCGAGGCGCCCTTGGTCGCGCCGGTGCTGATGGCGGGGATCCGCACCGCCGCGGTATGGACGATCGGCGCGGCGACGCTTTCGACCACCGTCGGCCAGCCGAGCCTGGGGGACTTGATATTCGCGGGGCTTCAGACCCAGAACTGGATTTTGGTGCTCGCCGGCTGCATCGTCGCCGCCGGTCTCGCACTGGCAGTCGACGCACTGCTCGGACTGGCCGAATATGGCATCGCGCGGCGGCGGCGCGGTTTGGTCTGGGCGAGTCTCGCCGTGTTGCTCGCCGCGGCAGCGATCGCGCTGGCGCCGGCATGGCCCGCGTCGCGCGGCACCGTCACGATCGGCGCCAAGGGTTTTTCCGAGCAGTATATCCTCGCGCGGCTGATCGGGCACCGGCTCGAGGCGGCGGGCTACAAGGTGCGCTATCGCGAGGGACTCGGATCGGCAGTGGCGTTCGGCGCGCTCGCGGCGAACGATGTCGATGTCTATGTCGATTATTCGGGAACGATCTGGACCAACCAGATGAAGCGCACCGACGTGCCGCCGCGCGCGGCGATCGTCGACGGGGTCGCCGGCTGGGCCAAGGCGACGCATGGCGTGACTCTGCTCGGATCGCTCGGCTTCGAGAATGCCTATGCCTTTGCGATGCGCGGCGACGACGCCAAGCGGCGCGGGATCGCCAGCCTGAGCGAACTCGCGCCCCAGGCCGGCGAACTCGATTTCGCCACCGACGTCGAATTTCTCGAACGGCCCGAATGGGCGGCGGTGCGCCGCGCTTATGGCCTCAACTTCAAATCCGCGCGCCCGTATCAGCCGACCTTCATGTACCGCGCATTGGCCAGCGGCGAGGCGGACGTGATCCCCGCTTTCTCGTCCGACGGGCGCATCGCCGCCGATCACCTCGCTGTCCTCAAGGATCCGAAGGGCGCGATACCCGGTTACGACGCGATCCTGCTGCTCGCCCCGCGCCGCGCCGGGGACCTGCGGTTCCAGGCGGCCTTGCGTCCGCTGATCGGCACGATTCCAGTGGAGAAGATGCGCGAGGCCAATTATCTGGTCGATCGGGACAGGGACAAGCAGAGCCCCGATGCCGCCGCCCGATGGTTGGGGCGTGGACTCGGGCGCTGAATCGGTGTTATCGCTAACACAAAGAATATAGGGAGGAGTTGAGATGCGGCCTGGAACGAAGCTGTTGCTTGCGACCACGATTTTGTGGGCCGCGCCGGCTCTTGCGCAACAGGCGCCGACAGCGTTGTCGGGAGGGCCGACCATCGCCGATCCCGCCAAATGGCCCAAGGCCGCGAGCCAGGGGCTGGTCGATCCCGCCACCGAGAAGCGCGTCTCCGCGCTGCTGGCGAAGATGACGCTCGAGCAGAAGGTCGGGCAGATGATCCAGGCCGACATCGCCAGCATCAAGCCCGAGGACCTGCGCAAATATCCGCTCGGCTCGATCCTGGCGGGCGGCAACTCGCCGCCGCTCTCGGGCAATGACCGCTCGCCGCAGGCCGATTGGGTGGCGACCACGCGCGCATTCCGCGCCGTCGCGATGGCGCCGCATCCCGGCCATGTCGCGATCCCGCTGATCTTCGGAGTGGACGCCGTCCACGGCAACAACAACGTGATCGGCGCGACGATCTTCCCGCACAATATCGGGCTCGGTGCCGCGAACGACCCCGCGCTGATCCGCCGGATCGGCGCGGCCACCGCCGCCGAGACCGCCGCCACCGGACCCGACTGGGCGTTCGGACCGACGCTCGCAGTGCCGCAAGACGATCGCTGGGGACGCAGCTATGAAGGCTATTCGGAGGATCCGACGATCGTCCGATCTTTTGCGGGGGAGATGATTCGCGGGCTGCAGGGCGAGCCGGGCACCACCGGCCGCATCCAGAAGGGCAAGGTCGCCGCGTCGGCGAAGCATTTCCTCGGCGACGGCGGCACCTTCAACGGGGTCGACCAGGGCGATACGCGAGTCAGCGAGGACGAGCTGATCGCGATCCACAGCGCGGGCTATCCGCCGGCGGTCGATGCCGGCACGCTCACCGTGATGGCGTCGTACAACAGCTGGAACGGCCAGAAGATGCACGGCAACAAGTCGCTGCTGACCGGCGTGCTCAAGGGCAAGATGGGCTTTCAGGGCTTCATCGTCGGCGATTGGAACGGCCATGGCCAGATCCCGGGCTGCACCAACACCGATTGCGCCGCGACCTTCAATGCCGGGCTCGACATGGCGATGGCGCCGGACAGCTGGAAGGGCTTGTTCGAATCGACAGTGAAACACGTCAAGGACGGCACGATCCCGATGGCGCGCGTCGACGACGCGGTGCGCCGTATCCTGCGCGTCAAGTTCAAGCTCGGGCTGTTCGATCCGGCGCGCCCGATCGAGGGCAAAGCCGGCGTGCTCGGCGCCCCCGAACATCGGGCAATCGCGCGCGAGGCGGCCGCCAAGTCGCTGGTGCTGCTCAAGAACAATGGCGTGCTGCCGGTGAAGGCGAGCGCCAGAGTGCTCGTCACCGGCCCCGGCGCCGATTCGATGGGAATGCAGACCGGCGGCTGGACGCTGAGCTGGCAGGGCGACGGCAATGGCAACGACCTGTTCCCCAATGGCGAGACGATCTTCTCGGGCGTGAAGAAGGCCGTCGAGGCGGCCGGCGGCACCGCAACTCTGTCCGAGGACGGCGCTTTCACTGCCCGGCCCGATGTCGCGATCGTCGTGTTCGGAGAGCAGCCTTATGCCGAGATGCGCGGCGACATCCGCACGCTCGAATTCCAGCCCGGCGACAAGCAGGCGCTGGGATTGCTCAAGAAGCTCAAGAGCGCCGGCGTGCCGGTGGTGTCGGTGTTCCTCTCGGGCCGCCCGCTGTGGACCAATCCCGAAATCAACGCCTCCGACGCCTTCGTCGCGGCATGGCTGCCGGGCAGCGAAGGCGGCGGCGTGGCCGACGTGCTGATCGGCGATGCCGCTGGCAAGCCGCGCACCGACTTCAAGGGCCGCCTGTCGTTCAGCTGGCCGAAGACCGCAGGGCAGTTCGCGAACAACAAGGGCAAGCCCGGCTATGATCCGCTGTTCGCGCTCGGTTACGGCCTGACCTATGCCAAAAGCGGCGCGGTGCCGGCGCTCAGCGAGGAGGCCGGCCTCGATCCGTCGCTCGGCAACACCAGCACCTATTTCGCCAAGGGCGTCACGCCCGCGCCCTTCTCGTTCGCGACCGACAGCCGGATCACCCGGAAGACCGTCGACGGGCCGCAGACCCAGGAAGGCGCACAGCAGCTCGTCTGGCCGAACGGCCCCGCGACCTTACGGATCGGGGGGAGCGAGCTCGATCTCAGCCGCGAGGCGAATGGCGATCTGTCGCTCCAGATCAGCTACCGCGTCGATCGCGCGCCGGCGGGCAAGGTGCAGCTTTCGATGGAAGGCGGCGTCAACAAGGGAGCGATCGACGCGACCAGCCTCTTTTCCGGCCAGACCGGCAGCTGGCGCACCGCCAAGGTGTTCCTCAAATGCTATCAGCAGAACGGCATCGATCTGACCAAGGTCAAGGCGCCGCTGGTGCTGGAGGCATCCGGCCCGTTCGGGCTCAGCATCGCCGATGTGCGGATCGTCTCCGATCCCAACAACTCGATCTGCCCGGGCGTGAAGCCATGAGCAAGGACGCACCGATCGAGAAGATCGTGATCGCCCGCGACGGGGTTCGCGCCGAGCTTTTGACGCTTGGCGCAACCTTGCGCCGGCTCGAAGTAGCGGGGCGCGACGGCAAGTCCGCCAATGTCGTGCTCGGCTATCGCGACCTTGCCGAATATCGGGCGCATCCGCGCTTCTACGGCGTGGTTGCGGGGCGCTATGCCAATCGGATCGGCGGCGCGCGCTTCAGCCTCGACGGAACCGAATATCGGCTGCCGGCCAATGACGGCGCGAACAACCTGCATTCGGGACCGGGCGGATTCGACGTTCAGAACTGGAAAGTCGCTGTGCGCGACGCGCATTCGGTGATCTTCACCTTGCTGAGCCCGCATCTGGATCGCGGCTTTCCCGGCAACCTGCACGTCCAGGTGCGCTATGCGATCGAGGCGGGCGGACTCACAATCAGCTTCCACGCGGTCACCGACCATGCGACGGTCGTCAACCTCACCCACCACGCCTATTTCAATCTCGCGGGCGAAAGCAGCGGGACGACGATCCTCGATCACGTGCTGCAGATCCCGGCAAGCCAGATCACGCCCACCGACGCGGCAATGATTCCGACCGGGGAATTCAAGCCGGTCGAAGGCACGCCCTTCGATTTCCGCACGGCCAAGCAGGTCGGCCGCGATATCGAGGCGGCCGACACCCAGCTCAAGTTCGGCCGCGGCTATGATCATAATTTCGTGCTGGACGGCACTGCCGGCAAGATCCGCCGCATCGCGACCCTGTTCGATCCGAAATCGGGCCGGGTGATGGACGTGCATTCGACCGAGCCGGGCGTGCAATTCTACACCGGCAACCATCTCGCGAACGGGGCACCCGGTACCGGCGGCGGCATTTACCCCACGCGCGCCGGATTGTGCCTCGAACCACAGAAATTCCCCGACAGCCCCAACAAGCCCAACTTCCCCTCGGCGCGGCTCGATCCGGGGCAGGAATATCGCCACGACATGGCATTCCGGTTCCGGACCGCGAAGGATGTGGCGGGGGCGTTTGGATAGGGCGGGAACGCCCTTCCAAATGCGCGCTTTCGCCGGTCAGCGTGCCCCGTATTTGGCGCGATAGCGGCGATCATAATGATCGATCACTCCCTGTGCGGCGGCTTCCGCATCGATGGCGACGGGAAAGCGAAACGCATAGTGCATGTCGGATTGCTGCGGGCGCGGCGTAACGAAGCGCAGCTCGAGGATCGACGGCGGGCCGGCGCTCATTCCCACCCCTTTTAGTTCGGCGAGGGGTACTCGATGGAAATCGCCTCCGACCTGAAGGCAGTCATCGCCAACGATCACTTCGACAGCGTTTCCCTGCTTGTGCCTCAGGCTGATCGCATTGTTCAGCTTTCGCCCGTCCCGCTCGGCATTGCGGTCATCGACGGCGAAGCGCGACCAGATCGTGGGATCGACGTGCCAGCGGGCAATGACGCCCTTTCCCACGTTGAGGCTCCGCATCCGCCGCATGTTCAAGGTCAGCGTGAAGGCGGTCCCAAGGCCGATCGCCGCCACCATGCCGCCCAGCAAGACCCACGCCCCCTGTCCGGCGCGATCGGCGGCGACGAACGGAACGCTTGCCGACAACAGCCCCAGCAACCCTGCGGCCAATGTCAGATTTCGTATCCGTCCCGGATTGCGCATCGCCTGCTCTGCCTTGCGGATCGGCCCTGGCTAGCTGGCAAGTCGTGCCCCCACGCCCGGAACCGCGAAGGTCAGCTTTCAGACGATGATCAGATCATCGTCAATGCGCGATTTTCGACCTTCACGGCCCCTTCCGTTCCACATTGAAGATCTTGTTGACGATGCGCCACTCGCCGTCTGCCTTCACCAGCGAGAGATAGTCGGTGAACTTCACGCTCGGATAATCGAGCACGACCTTGGCCATCGCGGCATTGCCGGTGACATCAAGGCTCTCGATCGCGCGACGGCGCTGGGGCTCGTCGGCGGCGGGCTTGCCGGGGGCGCCGGCGATATAGTCGGCGCTGGTCCGCTCGGCGAAGGCACCGTCGCGGTTCCAGTAGAGCATCGCCTTGGGATGGAAGGCCGCGCGGAACTCGTCGGGGCTGCCGGTGGCGTGGCCGGCGAGATAATGGTTCACAGCGGCGCGCGCGCCGGCCTCGTCCTTTTCCTGCGCAAAGGCTGGCGCGGCGATCGTCAATGCTGCGAGCAACAACAGGCTACGCATAAGCTGGGCTCCTCCCGGTTGAGGAGCCCAGCCTAGGGCGTCTTGAACCCAGCGCAACGCCCGGCGGGCCGAACATTGCGCCGGTGGGACGAACGTCAGAGCGTCGGCTTGCCGTCGATGCGCCGGGGAATGCCCGCATCGCCGTCGCGCAGCTCGGCCGGGAGCAGCGCGGCAGGCAGGTCCTGGTACGCCACCGGACGCAGGAAGCGATCGATCGCCAGCGTGCCCACCGAAGTGCTGCGGCCGTCCGAAGTCGACGGGAACGGCCCGCCATGGACCTGCGCATCGGTCACTTCGACGCCGGTCGGCCAGCCATTGGCGAGGATACGGCCCGCGAGCCGCTCGAGCACGGGCAGCAGCTTCTGCGCGGTCGCGGTGTCCTCGTCGGTCAAATGCAGCGTCGCGGTGAGCTGGCCTTCGAGCAGTCCGACGACCTGAATCAGTTCGTCGATGCTCGCGCAACGCACCAGCAAGGATGCCGCGCCGAATACTTCTTCGGCATGGCTGGGATCGGCGATGAAATCGGCGCCGGTCATCGTGAACAACGCACCGCGGCCCGACGTGGGGCCGCTCGGCTCCTGGCCCTGTGCGACCAGTTTGAGCGCCGGTGCCGAGGCCCAGCGCGCGACGCCGCTCTCATAGGCCTTGTGAATGCCCGGGGTGAGCATCACCTGCGACGGCGCGCCGCACATCGCGTCCGATGCCGCGGTCACGAAGCGATCGAGATCCGGACCTTCGAGCGCGAGCACGAGGCCGGGATTGGTGCAGAACTGGCCCGCGCCCATCGTCAGCGAGGCGATGAAGCCGGTGCCCAGCGCTTCGGCCTTCGCCGCCAGCGCGCCGGGCAGCAGGAAGACCGGGTTGATGCTGCTCATCTCGGCATAGACGGGGATCGGCACCGGACGGCTCTGTGCGAGCTTCATCAGCGCGGTGCCGCCGCCGCGCGAGCCGGTGAAACCCACTGCCTTGATTCGCGGATCGGTGACCAAAGCCGAACCGACCGAATTGCCCGCGCCGTTGATCAGCGAGAACACGCCCTCGGGCATGCCGGTCTTGGCGGCGGCGCGGGTGATCGCGCCGGCGACCAGTTCCGAAGTGCCGGGATGCGCCGAATGACCCTTGACGATCACCGGGCAACCGGCGGCGAGCGCCGAGGCGGTATCGCCGCCCGCGACCGAGAAGGCGAGCGGGAAGTTCGATGCGCCGAACACGGTGACCGGTCCGAGCGGCACCATGCGCAGCCGCAGGTCGGGCTTGGGCGCGGGCTGGCGATCGGGGATGGCATGATCGATGCGCGCGCGCAGATAATCGCCGAGCCGCAATTCCTTCGCGAACAGGCGGAGCTGGCCCGCGGTGCGGCCGCGCTCGCCGATCAGCCGCGCCTGCGGCAGGCCGCTCTCCTGCATCGCACGCTCGACCAGTTCGTCGCCCAGCGCCTCGATCTCCTCGGCGATCGCCTCGAGAAACTTGGCGCGCTCCTCGCGCGGCAGATTGGCATAGATCGGGAAGGCGGCCTCGGCGGCGGCAGCGGCGGTTTCGACATCGTCGGTGGTGGCGATGCTGAAGCTCGGCTCGATCTCGCTGCCGGTCGCCGCGGCGACTGCCTTGAAGCCGGGGCCGTCCCGACGCACGCGCTTCGAAGCGACGAACAATTCCCCAGTCAGGGCCATGCGAACTCTCCCGATATCAAAATGAAGTTAGCGGTAACAATGCTTCCGGGGCGACTTAGGCATGCGCAGGCCCCGGTTCAATCCCGCACGCGTCAGCAACACACGGCGATCGGCCCGCGGCCGGCGTCCGGATCGCGCGCTTCCATCGTGTCGGAGTAGCCGCGATCAACCAATCGGGCCATCGCGTCGTGTGCGCCCTCGGCGTCCTGCGCCTCGATCGCCTCGTACACTGCGAGGTGGACCGGCAGCGCGTCATGCGGCGCGGGCAGCCGGTGCTGCTTGAATGCCGTGGTGATCGCGATCGCCGCGGCGACGCCGCTGGTCAGCGAAACGATGAAGTCGTTGGCCGAGGCCTCGAGCAATGCAGAGTGAAATTCCTCGTCGCAGCGCCGGCCGATCTCGGTGGCGAAGCCGTGCTCCGCGACGCCATCGAGCCCTGCCTTCATCCGCATGAGTTGCTCGGGGGTGCGGCGGGTGGCGGCGAGGCGCGCTGCATCGGGTTCGACGATGCGGCGCAGCTCGAACAGATTGGCGATCAGGCCTTTGTCGGGCTCGCCGGCGAAAATCCAGCTCAGCACGTCGGGGTCGAGCAGATGCCATTCACGGCGCGGACTCACCTGAGTCCCGATCTTGGGGCGCGCATTGACGAGGCCCTTGGCGGCGAGGATGCGGATCGCTTCGCGATAGGCGGTACGTGAGACGTTGAACTGCACACTCGCCGCAATCTCGCCCTCGAGGATCTCGCCGGGCCGGAGCGCGCCAGAAACGATGCGGATGCCCAGGTCGCGCGCCACCGTGCCGTGCAACCGCAGCGAACGCGGCCGCGGCGGCCGCCGACGCACGCGCTTCGGCTTGGCGTCGGGCTGGGATGGGGGCTGCGCGGTGGCCATCGGCTCCTGGCTGACGTGCTGGCCGGAACGGAAACCGCCCGGCCATGAGATAAGGCTGGTCGCGGTCTTTAGCCCCATTTGGCCGCGGCCGGAAGGCCGTCGCCGGACGCGTGCCGCGGAAAATAGACGAAGATATCTGCATGGATACGCAGTAAAAACTTCCGAGTTGGGAAAGATGACTAAAATGAAAGCAAGGCCTTCCCAAGTTCTCGATCGCTGTTAGCCTCCGCATTGCGAGTCGCCGGGATTGCCGAATCCCGGGTGGGGATTCGTCGATCCCGATCGGGAGCGACGGCGGCTGGCGTGCACGGGCTGTCGCTCTCGAACAGGGAGTAACGACATGGCTTCGATACCGGCTCGCACGGCGCTGCGGCGCGTGCTGCAAGGAACGGCTGCGCTCGGCGCGCTCGCATTGGGGAACTCCGCCCTCGCGCAGGAAGCTCCTCGACCGACCGGCGTCATCGACGCGCCGGGGATCGTCGTCCGCAACGATCTCAATCCCAACACGCTGCCGCCGACCGGGGTGCTCGATCCCGTCGACATCACCGGCGTCGGCCAGGTGACGGTGGACCAGGGCGGCGGTTTCGTCGGGCTGTGCACGGGCACGCTGATCAATCCCCGGACGGTGATCCTTGCCGCGCACTGCGTGAACGACGCGCCCGCCGCAAGCTATGGATCGGCAACCGGCGGCACCGGGATCAGCGTCGGCTTCAAGATGGACAACCGGCCGGCGCTGATCAGCTGGCTCAATTCGGGCCATGCCACCAACACCGCCAACGCACTCTATAATGTCGAGCAGGTCTGGTACGATCCGCGTTCGACGACGCCGAGCGCAGCCAGCTTCCTCGAAGGCGATGTCGCGCTGGCGACGCTCGACACGCCGGCCACGGGCATCCCCACCTGGACGATGCTGTTCTCGCCGCTGACCGAGGAAACCCACGCAGTCGTCACCGGCTATGGCAACCGCGGCACCAGCGCGACCGGCGAGGCGGGAATCGATTTCCGCCGCCGCGTCGCCGAGAACATGCTCTCGGTGCTCGGCTCGCTCGACGATCGCAACGACTGGCTGTTCGGCCCGGCGCCCGCCGAGAATCCGCAGAGCCTCTACATGCTCGATTTCGACAGCCCGGCGGGCGAAGGCGCGTTCAACACCGCGACCGGCAATTACGACTTCGACCTCTTCGACGGCGGTGCGCTTCCTCGCGAAGGAACGACGGGCGGCGGCGATTCGGGCGGCCCGCTGATCGTCGACCAGGCATTCGACAAGCCGGTGGTCGTCGGCGTCCTCTCGGGCGGGTCGCGCTTCTTCGCGAACCAGAAATTCTCAACCTACGGCACGCACAGCTTCTATCAGCCGCTGTTCCTGTTCTGGGATGCGATCGTCGCCAACAACAGCTATGTCTATGCCAGCAACCGCGCCGGCATCCGCGACTGGACCGACCCCAATCACTGGGTGCAGACGATGGATCCGAACTACGGGATCATCGTCAACGGCGAGCTGGTGAACGGGCTGCCGGACACGCCGGCGCTGGGCGTGAGCGGCAACACGCCGAAATTCGGTTCGATCTGCTTCCTGAGCGATTGCACCGACCTCGCCGACGATCCCGAGGCGACTCCGCCGGCGACGGGCAACGGCACGCCAGTCTACATTCCCGGGGGGCCCGGCACGCGCAATTTCGTGCCCAACAATGTCGTGGCCAACCCGACCGCCGGCGTGAAGGCGCGTTATTACGACGTCACGCTCTCGGCGATCGGCGCGACCAGCCTGGGTAGCAACGTCACGATCGACCGGCTGACAGTGGACGGCACACACCTGCTCGACGTTCGCAAGACCGGGCAGCTTCAGGTGCTCACCGACTTCACCCAATGGGCGGGCTGGACCAATGTGGACGGGCTGCTGCGCTCGCGCGAGGCGTTGGTCGCGTCCGGGATTCTGTCGGGCTCAGGGACGGTGGATCCGACCTATCTGACGATCGGCAAGGCATTGGTCGCACCGGGCGGCAGCGGCATCGGCACGCTGACGATCCAAGGCGATCTGATCTTGTCCTCGGGGGCTTTGCTCAGCATCGATCTCAGCCGAACCGCGTCGGACAAGCTCGTCGTCACCGGTGATGCGTTAAACCCCGGAATCGCGGCGCTCGACGGCACCGTGCTGTTCAATCGCGGCAGCCTGCTCTCGACGCCGCGGCACGGCCAAAGCTTCACCTTCCTCACCGCCAGCGGTGGCGTGGACGGCACCTTCGCACATGTGGCGAGCACGCTCGGCCTGCTCAGGGCGGAAGTCGTCTATGATCCGAATGCGGTTCGGGTGAACCTCAAGGCCGGATCGATCTTCGACTATCTGCGCAATGCCGGCGAGTTGGTGGGCGTTTTCGCCAACGCTCTCGATGCCCTGCGGGATCGCAGCTATTCGAACCTGTCCAACCTGTACGGTTCGATCGATCTCATGGAGCCCGACCGGCTGGCATCGACGCTCAGAGGCCTCAATCCCGGCATCGTCGGCGAATCGCGTTCGCTGCAGGAGCGGCAGTCGACGATCATGCTCAACGCAGTCACCGATCGCCTGTCGATGCTGGGGACCGGCCGGACCGGCGGCCAATTGAGCATCGTCGGCACGCCCGACGCGCTCGGCGGGCTTACCGGTCTCGATCGCGGCGAATCCGCGGCGCGATCGAGTGCGGTGCGTTCGATGCTGCCGAGCACCACGAGCATCGGCCGGCTGCCTGAGAATATCTCAGGGTTCATCTCGGGCGGCTTCATCGGCGGACAATCGAGCTACGGCGTCACCGGCCAAGCCAATGGCCAGCATAGCTGGTATGTCGGGATGGGCATGGAGATGGACGTCGCGCCCTATACGACCCTGGGCACCGCAGTCGGCTTTTCGGAGGGCACCAGCCGGCCAGGCGTCGATCGCGCCGAGGCCGATACCCGCGTCTCCCAAATCGCCGTCTATGGCTCGCACCGCCTCGGCGGCGGAGTCTATCTCGCCGGTCTGGGCATGGCCGAGCAGAGCCGCACCGGGCTGCGGCGCGAGGCGAGCACCGGCGACATGGCATACAGCCTCGCCGGCAACGCCCGGGTCAGCCGCTATGCGGCGCGGGCCGAGATGGGCGTCAACCTGCCGGTGGCGAAGCAGCTCAGCCTCACGCCGCGCGTGTCGCTCGGCTATTCGTCCTATGCGTTCAAGCCGTTTCGCGAATCGGGCGGAGAGCTGGCGCTGCAGATCGATCGGATGCGCGCCGCGACCTTCGAAGGCCGGGCCGGGGTGCAGGTCGCCGGTTCGGCGCGGATGGGAAGCTGGACGCTCGTTCCCCAGCTGACCGGCGACTATGTCCGCACGCTGGCGGGCGATCGCGGATCGCTGGTGGTGCGCTTCGCCTCGGCGCCCGAGGCGGCGATGTTGCTGCCGATGCTCAACGGCGACGCGGCATGGGGTGAAGTCCGCGGCGGGCTGCGGCTCGTCAACGGCCCGCTCGAGTTCGGGGCCGGCATCGAGCGGCGAATCGGCCGCACGCTCTATCGCGACGATCGCGCGGTCCTCGACGCGCGGTTCCGCTTCTGATCGGCGCGCGCGGCGTCGGGGGCGACCCGACGCCGTGCCGTCTGGTCAGCCTTGGTCGCCCCACGCAATCGCGGCAGGGCCAGTCGCCGCAACGGGGTCTGCCCGGCGGGCAAATATTTGAATTATGGGATATTTAGAGAGGCAAAGCCCTGGCGGAGACGGAGGGATTCGAACCCTCGGTACGAGTAATCCCCGTACGGCGGTTTAGCAAACCGCTGGTTTCAGCCACTCACCCACGTCTCCGGAAAGGGCCCCGAACCCGAGGCCTATAGCGAGGGTCTTTTGGTCGATCAACGGCAGAACGGCCCTGGCGTGAAATCGATTCCCGTCGTCGTGCGCAGCGTGCCAGCGATCCTGCCTTATTGTCCGGAAAGCCGGGCCTGGCCGAACGCCCAGCGCAGGGCGCCGGCGACGCTGCGCGTGCCCATCCGCACCGCCGGCGTCGCCAATCCCGGCCCGTGCAGTCCGTGCATCGCGCGTGCCCAGGCCGGCAGCAGGTCCACCGCCGCGCCGAAGGTCAGCGCCTGGAAGGGCTTCACCGCAAGGCTCGGCGCCGGCTGATCGAGCACCATCCGCGCCACTTCGCGCGTCCGCGCGTCGGCCACCAGCTCGCGCCGCATCCCGTCGATCAGCGCCGTGGCTTCGGCGCGGCTGCGCGGGATCGGATCGGCGCCCAGCGCCTCTGCGATCCGCGCGAAATCGGCGAAATACCGGTCCTGGTCGGCAAGCGGCATGCCGGGCTCGGCATAGCGGATCCACGCGTCGAGGAAGCTCACTGCCTCGGTCACGTGCACCCAGGCGAGCAGCCGCGGATCGTCCGCCGCATAGAATGTCCCGTTGGGCAGATTGCCCTTCACGCGCGTGTGCACGTCGCGCACCTTCTCGATCATCGCCTCGGCCTCTTGTGCCGAGCCATAAGTGGTGACGGCGATGAACCGCGCGGTGCGGCGCAGGCGCCCGAGCATGTCGCCGCGAAAGGTCGAATGATCCCAGACGCCGGCGAGCACGGCGGGGTGGAGCATCTGGAGCAGCAACGCCGCGACTCCGCCGACCATCATCGTGGTGACGTCGCCATGCACGCGCCACACCACCGATTGGGGCCCGAACAGGCTTTCCTCGGGCTTGCGCTGGACCGGCTTCTCGCCTCTCGCCTGATCGTTGAAGACCGCGCGCACCTGGCCGATCAGGACGCGCTTGAGCGTGCGGGCGACAGGAGCGGCTGGAGTCATCGCTTCCCAAGCTAGGGGTTCGCGGCGCGGCCGCAACCCGCGTTGCCGGTTCCACATCCCCGGTATCGCTGATAGGCTCGCGTTAACCATGTCGGGGAACACGCGGCCTTGCTGAACTTCAGGCCCCTCTGCGCAGTGTCGCTTGCCGCTCTGATATTGCTCGCCACGGCCGGACGCGCGGTCGGCACTGATTCCGCCCCGATCGAAAACGCGGCGCGAATCGCCCCCGCCAAGAGCGAGGATCCCATGCTGGTGGTCGTGGATCTCGCCAGCCAGCGTCTCGTCGCCTATCGCGACGGCGAACCCGTCGCGACATCTCCCGTCTCCACCGGCAAGCCGGGATATGGCACGCCGCGTGGCGTGTTCACGATCCTCCAGAAGAAGAGCTTCCATCGCTCCAATCTCTACAGCGACGCGCCGATGCCGTTCATGCAGCGGCTGACCTGGGCCGGCGTGGCGCTGCATGCCGGCAACCTGCCCGGCTATCCCGCCTCGCATGGCTGCATCCGGCTGCCGCACGATTTCGCCCGGAAGCTCTTCGCGCAGACGCGGACGGGGATGACCGTTATGGTGGTTGGTCAGCGGCCCTCCATCCGCAGCCGGCCCGTGACCGGCCCGGCCTGGTGGCGCTCCGGCCTCGCGACGCGCGGACCGGTGACGATCGTCGTCAGCGGGGCGGATCGGCGGATGATCGTGTTGCGCGACGGCGTGCAGATAGGATCGGCGCCCGCCGCGTTCGACGGGGTTGTCGAGCGTCCTCAGGCCTATGTGCTGCGCGCCGACAGCGGCTGGACCCGCGTGACGCTGCCGGGCGAACACGTCACACCGCGCATCCCCTTCGCGGTTGCCGATACCGGCGATGCGGAAGCGGGCGATCCCTTCCAGCGCGCACTGGCTACGGTCGTCGGACCGGGCGCGACGATGCTGGTGACGCCCGAGAGTCTCGCCGCCGGGATCGGCGCAATGCCCGCGCCGCGGCAATTGTCCGGCGACGAAGAACTGATCGAAGAATGGCTGGCCGATGACGGCATGACCGGAGGGCGTTGACCGCGCGCCTTTTGCAGTGCAGCAACCGCTGCCATGGCTAGCCTGGCGATCGCAAACAACCCCGATATCCGCTTTCTGGGTCGGCTCCTCGGCGACGTGATCCGCGCTTATGGCGGCGAAGAGCTGTTCAAGCGCATCGAATATATCCGCGCCACTTCGGTCGATCGGCACCGCGGCGTCGCCGGCGCGGGCGCGATCGATTCGGGGCTCGACCGGCTGAGCCTCGACGAAACGCTCGATTTCGTCCGCGGCTTCATGCTCTTCTCGATGCTCGCCAACCTCGCCGAAGACCGGCAGGGCGTCGCGACCGAAGAGGACACCGACATGGCCTCGGCGCTCGCGCGGCTGAAAGAGCAGGGCATCGGCCATGACGCAGTGATGGCGCTGCTCGGTCATGCTCTGGTCGCTCCGGTGCTGACCGCGCATCCGACCGAGGTGCGGCGCAAGTCGATGATCGACCACAAGAACCGGATCGCCGAGCTGATGTCGCTCAAGGATCTCGGGCTCGAGGAGACCGAGGACGGCGACAAGGTCGACGAGGCGATCCTGCGCCAGATCGCCTTGCTCTGGCAGACGCGGGTGCTGCGCCGCGAGAAGCTCGGCGTCGCCGACGAAGTCGAGACCGCACTCTCCTATCTGCGCGACGTGTTCCTGCCGGTGCTCCCCGCGCTCTACGCGCGCTGGGACCGGGCGCTCGGCGAACGCGCGCCTTCGTTCCTGCGCGCCGGAAGCTGGATCGGCGGCGACCGCGACGGCAACCCGTTCGTCACTGCCGACTCGATGAAGCTCGCGCTCGCCCGCGCGGCCGAGACGGTGCTCGCTTATTATATGGACGCCGTCCACGCGCTCGGGGCCGAGCTGTCGATCTCGACCGAACATGCCAGCGTCAGCGAGGCAGTGCTCAAGCTCGCCGAAGCGAGCCATGACACCGGCCGCAGCCGCGAGGACGAGCCCTATCGTCGCGCGCTCACCGGCATCTATGCGCGACTATCGGCAACGCACGAGAAGCTCACCGGCAAGCGCCCCGGCCGCCCGGCGCCGCTTCAGGGTGAACCCTATGCCGAACCTGCCCAACTGCGCGAGGAGCTCGCCTCCATTGCACGCGGGCTCGCGGCAGAGGGCGCCGGGCCACTCGCCAGCGGTGGGGCGCTCGGCCGGCTGATCCGCGCGGTCGAGACGTTCGGCTTTCACCTCGCCACGCTCGACATGCGCCAGAACAGCGCGGTCCACGAACGCGTGATCGCCGAGTTGCTCAAGGCCGGCGGCGTCTGTGACGATTATGCCGCGCTCGACGAGGACGCGCGCGTGGCGCTGCTCCGCACCGAGCTGGAAAGTCCGCGGCTGATCACCAGTCCCTATGCCGATTATTCGGAGGAGACCGCGTCCGAGCTGGCGATCGTCCGGGCCGCGGCCGAAGCGCATGCCAAATATGGGCGCGAATGCATCACGCATTATATCGTCTCGATGGCGCAGTCGGTGTCGGACCTGCTCGAGGTCCATGTGCTGCTCAAGGAAGCCGGGCTCTACACTCCCGGCGAGGCGCCGCAGGCGCACATCATGGCGATCCCCCTGTTCGAGACGATCGCCGATCTCGAAGGCGCGCCGGCGATCATGGAAGCCTGGCTTGGCCTTCCCGAAATCGCCGCGATCGCCGCCGAGCGCGGGCACCAGGAAGTGATGATCGGCTACTCCGATTCGAACAAGGACGGCGGGTATCTCACTTCGACCTGGCAGCTCTCACGCGGCTCGACCGCGTTGAAGCCGGTGTTCGAAAAGGCCGACCTCGCGATGCAGCTCTTCCACGGCCGCGGCGGCGCGGTCGGGCGTGGCGGCGGCTCGAGCTTCTCGGCGATCCTCGCCCAGCCGCCGGGAACGGTGCAAGGCCGGATCCGCATCACCGAGCAGGGCGAAGTGATCGCCGCCAAATACGGCACGCGGGCGAGCGCGATGACCAATCTCGAGGCGATGGCCTCGGCAACTCTGCTCGCCAGCCTCGAGCCCGAGCAGCTCGCTCCCGCCGACTCCGAACGCTTCGCGACGGCGATGGACGAACTCTCGGCGACGGCGTTCAAGGCGTATCGCGGGCTGGTCTACGAGACCCAGGGTTTCACCACCTTCTTCCGTCAGGCCACGCCGATCGCCGAGATCGCGGGGCTCAAGATCGGCTCGCGCCCCGCCAGCCGCAAGAAATCGGACGCGATCGAGGATCTGCGCGCGATTCCCTGGGTGTTCAGCTGGGCGCAGGCGCGCGTGATGCTGCCCGGCTGGTACGGCGTCGGCGCCGCGATCGAGGCGTTCGAGGACAAGGGACTGCTGCGCGAGATGGCCACGGGTTGGCCGCTCTTCGCCGCGACGCTGGCGAACATGGAAATGGTGCTCGCCAAGTCCGACATGGACGTGGCCCGGCATTATGCCGCCCTGGTCGAGGACAAGGACCTGCGCGACGGCATCTTCGGCCGCATCCGCGACGGCTGGAACGCCACGCATGACGGCCTGCTGACGGTGACTCGCCAGACGCGATTGCTGGACAAACATCCGGGCCTCGAGACCTCGATCCGGCTGCGCACGCCCTATATCGAGCCGTTGAACCTGCTCCAGATCGAGTTGCTCAAGCGCCATCGCGCCGGCGAGGAGGATGCGCGGATCGGCGAGGGCATCCTCCTCTCGATCAACGCGATCGCGACGGCGCTCAGGAACAGCGGCTGATCGAAAATCCTCCCTCGCGCAGCAGGGAAGGATTAGATCACGCCAGAAACGGCGCCGCCACTTCCGGCGGAACGCGCACCAGCCGGCCGGTGGCGCGGTCGAGGATCGCCCAGGTCGTCTTCGCCTCGACGCGGACCTTCCCATCGGCGCCGGTGAACTTCATGTACCGGTTGAACCGCGCACCCTTCGGCGGTTCGGGGACCCAGGTCTCGGCGGTCACCGTCTCGCCTTCCAGGACGCTGCCGCGATAGTCGATCTCGTGGCGAGTCACGACCCAGATATAGGCATCATGATGCTCGGGAGCAGCGATCGCGTGCCAATGCGCCACCGCGACGTCCTGGATCCACTTGACCCAGACGGCATTGTTGACATGGCCGAGGATGTCGATGTCCTCGGGACCCGCAGTGATCCTGGTGGTGTAGGGCGTCATGGCCGACCCTTAGCGCAACTGACCGGCGAAGGTCAGCCTCGGTCAGCGAATGGCCGTGCACGCGATCGGCGGCTGGCCGGGTGCCGTAAAGGTCATGTCGTCGCCCTTGCCGCGAAGTTCGTACCCCTTGGCCGTGTAGCGAATCCCGGAAGCGACGCGCTGTCCGTGCAATGTTGCGAGCGCCTTGCCGCCGCGCGAGACGGTGACGCGGTCATTGTCGGGATCGAAGCGCGCGACGAGGCGCGATCCGTCCATGCAGCGATAGCGCGCGGTCGAGCGATTATCCTCGGTCGGCACCGGCGAAGGCGTCGCCTCGCCCAGCCCCGGCTTGATGTCGGCACCGCGGATGCGCCAGCGGCGCTGCTCCGCGGTGGCGCCGTCGATATCGCCGGTACGGTGCAATGTCACCGATCCTCGCAGGTTGAACGGCCGCGCGCCCTGCTTCAGCCGGCCATAGACTTGCACCGGCACCGTCACGTAACGCTGGCCCGCGCCGGCATCGATCCTGCCCGGCGCGCCGATACTGGCATGATATTCGGAATAGCGGGCGAAGCTCGCCGCGAAGGCCTTGGCGTCCATTCCCGCCGCGCCCGGCTCCCACAGCCGATACGCCTGACCGTATTTCCCCTGTTCGAGCAGCCCATAATAGGTCTGCACGACATTGGCCGCGCCTTGTGCGCTGTCCTCGGTGAACGGCGCTTCGCTGACCGGCGTCCTGTCGTCGTCGAGCCCGCCCGGCTCACCAGGGGCCGGAGGATTGAGCGAAGCGGGTGTCGCCACTGGCGGAGCCGAGGGCGTCGCTTCGTCCGGAAGCGCCGCGAGGTCGTTAGCGGGCGTGGCGACATTCTCGGCGGGTTGGGAAGAGCAGGCGGCAAGCGTGAGAAGCAACGGCAAGGACAGGCGCATGAACAGGATCCGTGTTGAGCGGCGGGCGACGAACGCGCCCGCCGCTGCGCCGGTTCCTCAGTCCGGGAAAGGACGGTTCCCGATAAAGCCGAGCCGATCGACGCCGGCACGCTTGACCACCGCGAGCACGGAATCGAACCGGTCGTAGCGCGCCTCGGGATCGGTGTTCATGTGAAGCACCGCCACGGCATCACGCTGCATCGCCGTCAGCAGTCCGGGCAATTCGGCATCGGCGATGCGGCGGCCGTCCCAGAACAGCGCGCCGCCGCGATCGATGGCGAGCTGATGCGGCCGCTCTTCGCTGACGGGACCGGGCTGGCCGGGCAGATCGATCGGCACCTTGTGCGTGGCGACCGGAATGCTGAGGATCATCACGATCAGCAGCACGAGCATCACGTCGATGAACGGCGTGACGTTGATCGCGCTGAAGGGAACGGGCTCGGGGACACGCGCGGCCTTGACCATGGCACCTCTCCTTCTGATGATGATGTAACATATCATTCGAAGAAGGGAGCGCAAGCGGCTGTTTTCTGATCCTGCCTGTTCGCGACGGCCCGCTCCGACCGTCAGCAATTCTCGTATTTCCAGTTGCGCCTCTTGCCTTCGCGCATCCATTCGACTGCTTCGGCGACGCGCTTCGCCTTCGTCTCGGGGCGCTTGGCCTCGGCGATCCATTCGCAATATTCGCGGCGGCATCCGGGCGGGAAACCGGCGAAGGTCTCCGCCGCCTTTACGTCACCCGCAAGCGCCTCGGCGAGCTCGGCGGGCACTTCGGCCTCGGGCCTGGGCGCTCTCACCGCGCGTACCGGCTTCTGCCCGGCATCGATCCGTCCCACGGCCTCGCGGACCTGCGCCTCGAATATCTGTGCCGAAGGCAAATCGTCGAGGCTCTCGATCCGGCCGTACTGGCCCATCGCCTCACCTTCCTTGCCCGTCGCCAGCGCCTGGCGATCCCAGAAGCCGAAGCTCGCATGCGCCTTGAACGCGGCCATGTTGGCCAGCGGCTTGCCCCTGTAGGTGAAGGCCGGCATCGACCATTTGATCGACTCCTCGACCTCCGGACACGCGGCATGGACGCGCTCACGCATCCAGGCGAGGATCGGCTGGGCGAATTCGGCCTTGCCGGCGATATAGGTATCGACGCGCGTATCCCGCAGCATGACGACCCTCCAATTGACCGGCGGCATGCTGGGTTCGTGCCGTCGCCGCGTCAAGCAGCGTCAGGGTTCGAGCGCGATGTCTTCGCCGTCGTCGAGTTCCTCCTCCAGATCCTCCGCATCGACATCCTCGTCGTCGAGATCATCCTGTATCTCGTCCTCACGGATATCGTCTTCGTCCTGGTCGGCATCGTCATCCTCTTCGCCGAGCTCGTCGTCGATCATGTCGAGCGTGTCGGTATCGTCGTCGCCATCGTCGCCGAGGTCGATCGGAATGTCGGTCAGGATGTTGCCGTCGCTGGGTGCGTCGTTGGTCGCCTCGATGATCTCGGCGCGCTGGCTTTCGTCATAGCCGTCCTCATCGAAGCCGTCGTCGTTGGGACCCTGTGCCGGAACCTGATGACCACCCATTGCCTGTCCTCTTTCGCTTCGGGGACGCGGGAATGTCCTCCGATCACCAGTCGAACGGGAATCATGCCATATCCGTTCCGTGATCGCGGAACGAACCGTTCAGCTCGGGCGAAAAAGCCGGCCTTTCTCGGCGATCGCGATCGCGACGAAGGCGAGCACGCCCATTACGAGGAAACCGATGTAGAGCGGCACGGTGGTGCCGTCGAACGACTGGCCGATCTGCGCGCCGATCAGCGCCCCGCCCAGGGTCGCGACGAAGCCCTGCAGGCTCGAGGCGGTGCCGGCGATCTCGCCCATCCGCTCCATCGCCATCGCCGAGAAGTTCGAGGTGGCGAGGCCGAAGCTCGCCATCATCAGCGCCTGCAGGATCGCGAAGGTCCACAGAGTCTCGTGCCCCGAAAAGGCGATGGCGAGATGGATCGCGGCGAACAGGATCAGCGCCGAGAGTGCGGTGTGCGAAATCCGCCGCGTGCCGATCTTCATCACGATCCGCGAATTGAGGAACGATCCGATCGCCATCGTGCTGGCGACGGTGGCGAAGACGATGGTGAGCAATTCGGGGCGGCCGAACACCACTTCCATGATCTGCTGGACCGAGCCGATGAACCCGAACAGCCCGCCAGAAAGCAATGCCGTGGCGATCGTGTACCCCACCGCATGGCGATCGCGCAGCACGAGGCCGTAATCGGCGACGATTCGGCCCGGCCGGAGGCTCTGGCGCGAATCGGGGTTGAGCGTCTCGGGCATGCGCAGCCAGAACCACGCCACCACCAGCGCCGAGACGCCGCCGACGCCCCAGAAGATCATCCTCCGCGATCCGCCGGCCGCGAGCACGCCTTGCCCGAAGGCGGGCGCGAAGATCGGTGCCGCCATGAAGACGATGAAGGCGAGGCTCATCACCCGCGCCATCGCGCGGCCGGCGAAACAGTCACGCACCAGCGCCACCGTCACCACGCGTGCGCCCGCCGCCGATGCGCCCATCGCCGCCCGCGCGACCAGCAGCAGGAGGAAGCTGCCCGAGATCGCCGCAAGCGCGCTGGTGAGCACATAGCTGGTCAGCGCGACGATCAGCACCGGCCGCCGCCCGAACCTATCCGATAGCGGGCCGTAGACGAGTTGCGCGAAGGCGAAGCCGAGCAGGAACGCAGTGATCACGAACTGGCGGTGGTTGGGCTCGGTCACGCCCAGGCTGTCGCCGATCGCGGGAAGCGCCGGCAGCATCGAATCGATGCCGAGCGCAGTGAGCGCCATCATCGACGCGATCAGCGCCACGAACTCGCCGAACCGGAGCGGCGCGCGATTGGCGGAATCGGTGGAGAGGTGCGGCTCGGACATGGCCGGAGCCAATGGCGGATCGAAGCGCGGGCGTCACCCCCTGGTTGACGCTCGCGGTGCCAACCCATAGTGTATTGCATTAATAATACGCATGCGGAGATCCGGAATGCATCGTGCCTTGCTGCTGCTGACGCTCCTGCCTCTCGCCGCCTGTGGCGGACCGGGCGCAGGCACCAGCTTCTCGATCAATGCCACCTCCGACGAGGACGGCAACGCCACGATCGCGACCGACAGCAACGGCCAGATGGCAATCAAGGCGCCCGGGTTCGAAGGCGCGATCAAACTGCCCAAATTCCGCGTCAACGCCGAGAATTTCGACTTTAACGGCGTCAAGCTCTATCCCGATTCGCAGGTCAGCGCGCTCAACGTCGATGCCGAGGACGGCAAGGCCGGCGGAGACAAGGGCAAGGTCCGCGTCGCATTCGAGAGCCCGGCGGCACTGGCGAAGGTGCAAGGCTGGTTCCGCGACAAGATGGCGGCGCGTGGCTTCAAGATCGAAGCCGATGGCGACGGGCTCAAGGGCACCACCGACGACGGCGACCCTTTCCGGCTAGTCCTCAGCGCCGATGGCGATCAGAAGACCAAAGGCAAGCTCGAAGTCGGCAGCTGAGGCTTGGGCAAATAGCGGGACCGCCCGGCTTGTTCCGCGGCGGGTTGCGGGTCTAGGTGGAGCATAACCCGGAGACTCGCATGCTCGACACTCTCGCTGAAATCCCGGCGCTTTCGCTCGCTGATCAGCAATCCGATCCGGACGGCTTCGCTCAGGCGTTCGGCCGGTCCTTCCAGCGCTTCGGCTTCGCCGTGGTGCGCGATCACGGCATACCCGCCGATTTGATCGAACGCGCATGGGCGATGACCAAGGCCTTTTTCGACCTGCCCGAAGCGGAGAAGCGCAGCTATTTCGTCGAGGGCGGCGGCGGCGCGCGCGGCTATACGCCGTTCAAGACCGAGATCGCCAAGGGCGCGACGCATGTCGACCTCAAGGAATTCTGGCATGTCGGCCGCGAGCTGGCGCGAGGCCACCGCTTCGCGGCGGACATGCCGGCGAACATCTGGCCCGACCGGCCCGAGGGTTTCCGCGAGACCTTCCTCGAATTGTTCCAGGCATTCGACGATGCCGGCGACAAATTGCTCTCGGCGATCGCGCGCTATCTGGGGCTGGCGCCGAACTGGTTCGATCCCGCGGTCAAGGACGGCAATTCGGTGCTGCGCCTGCTCCATTATCCGCCCGTGGACGCGAACGCCCCCGAGGTCCGCGCCGGCGCGCATGAGGACATCAATTTGATCACCTTGCTGCTCGGCGCCGAGGAGGCCGGGCTCGAATTGCTCGACCGCGACGGCAAGTGGCTGCCGGTCAAGCCGCCCGAAGGCGCGATGGTGGTCAATGTCGGCGACATGCTCCAGCGGCTGACAAACCATGTCCTGCCCTCGACCACCCACCGCGTGGTCAATCCGCCGCCCGAACGCCGCGGCCACGCGCGCTACTCGATGCCGTTCTTCCTGCATCCGGCGCCCGATTTCCTGATCGAGACGCTGCCCGGCTGCATCAGCGCGGAGCGGCCGAACCGTTATCCCGAGCCGATCAGCTCGCACGCTTATCTGCACGAACGGCTCGTCGAGATCGGGCTGATCAAGAAATAAACATCATGTGGAAATGGCTGGCGATCGGCGTCGGGGCGTTGTCTGTGCCGGTGGCTTTCCTCTTGTTCCAGGCGTGGCAATATGACGACTCGATCGTGCATTCGGCCGTGGGCTGGCTATTGGGCGCAATTCTCGCGGGCCAGTTTACGGCGCTCGTCGTCCGCAAATGGCGCGTCTCGCTCCTTGCACCTGTTCTGGCGTTCGCCGTCCTGTTCATCGACGCACAGTGGCTGGAGCCCTTCGACTGCAGCCAAGGGTGTACCTTGGTCGTGAAGTCGGCGGAATGAAGAAAACTTTCTTCCCCTCCCTGTCAGGGAGGGGTTAGGGGTGGGTAGCGACGGACGGGGCTCGATGCCTCGTCCGTCGCTTTCACGTACGGCGTCGAAGGGCTCGCTGACGCTCGCACCCACCCCCAACCCCTCCCTGACCGGGAGGGGAGTGAGAGATATTATGACCGAACCGCTTCGTATCGCACTCGCCGGCCTCGGAACCGTGGGCGCGGGCGTGATTCGCCTGCTCGACGCCAATGGCGAGCTGATCGCGCGGCGTGCGGGTCGGCCGATTCAGGTCGTCGCGGTCTCGGCGCGCGACCGGAGCAAGGACCGCGGCGTCGACATCGCCCGCTTCGATTGGATCGACGATCCCGCCGAGCTGGCACGGCACCCGGAAGCCGATGTGGTGGTCGAACTGGTCGGCGGCTCGGACGGTCCTGCCCTCGCGCTCGCCCGCGCGACGCTCGGCGCGGGCAAGAGCCTCGTCACTGCGAACAAGGCGATGATCGCGCATCATGGGCTCGAGCTCGCGCGCGCCGCCGAATCCGCCGATCTCGCGCTTAAGTTCGAAGCCGCGGTCGCAGGGGGCGTGCCGGTGATCAAGGGCCTGCGCGAAGGCGCCGCCGCCAACGTGATCGCCCGCGTCTATGGCATCCTCAACGGCACTTGCAATTTCATCCTCTCCAAGATGGAGGCGGAAGGCCGCGACTTCGCCGAGATCCTGAGCGAGGCGCAGGCATTGGGCTATGCCGAAGCCGATCCCAGCTTCGACATCGACGGCGTCGACGCCGCGCACAAGCTCTCGATCCTCGCCAGCGTCGCGTTCGGCGCGCAGCCCGCTTTCGACGATGTGGCGATCACCGGCGTCCGCCACATCCTCGCCGCCGACATCGCCGAGGCCGCGGCGCTCGGCTATCGCATCCGCCTGCTCGGCGTGGCGGATTCAGGACCGCACGGCCTGTTCCAGCGCGTGCATCCGCACCTCGTCCCGCTCAGCCACCCGCTCGCGCACGTCATCGGCTCGACCAACGCCGTCGTCGCCGAGGGCAATTTCGTCGGCCGCCTGCTGTTCCAGGGCGCCGGCGCCGGCGACGGCCCGACCGCTTCGGCAGTCGTCGCCGACCTGATCGACATCGCCCGCGGCGAATTCGGCCATCCTTATGCGATGCCCGCGGATGCGCTCGCCGCGCAGCACGCCGCCGAAAGCGGCGACCGCCGCGCCCGCGCTTATGTGCGCCTGACCGTCACCGACAAGGTCGGCGTGCTCGCCGAGATCGCCGCGGCGATGCGCGATGCCGGCGTCTCGATCGAGAGCCTGATCCAGCGCGGCGCCAATCCCGACGGCAGCGTGCTCGTCGCTATCGTCACGCACGAGGGACCCGAGCGCAGCGTCGCGCAGGCGCTGGAGAAGCTCCGCGGATCGCAGAGCCTCGTCGGCGAGCCGATGTGGATGCACATCCTCGGCGAGTGACCGCGCCTTGCGACGAAGCGAGGCTGCCGCACGGTTGTGGCGGGAATGCAGACTCACTGACAGCGCTAGCAGCCTCGACAGTGCAACATCGGCCCCCTATCGCCACGGCAGTTCTGTAGAGGGATCCCCAGCCGATGACGACCGCAAGCCACGTTCTCGATCGTGTCCTCGTGCTCGAAATGGTGCGCGTCACCGAAGCAGCGGCGATCGCCGCGTCGAGCCTGGTCGGGCGGGGCGACGAGAAGGCGGCGGACCATGTCGCGGTCGAGGCGATGCGTGAGGCGCTCAATTCGCTCTACATGGACGGCACCGTGGTGATCGGCGAGGGCGAGCGCGACGAGGCGCCGATGCTCTATATCGGCGAAAAGGTCGGCTCGGCGATCGGCAGCGGCCCCAAGATCGACATCGCGCTCGATCCGCTCGAAGGCACCACGATCTGCGCCAAGGCCGGCCCCAACGCGCTCGCGGTGCTCGCGGTGGCCGAGCATGGTTGCCTGCTCAACGCCCCCGACGTCTATATGGACAAGATCGCGGTCGGCCCCGGCTATCCCGAGAATGTGATCGACCTTGCGAAGTCGCCGACCGACAACGTCAAGGCGCTTGCCGCCGCCAAGGGCGTCGAACCCAACGAGATCATCGTCTGCGTGCTCGATCGCCCGCGCCACGAGAAATTGATCGCCGAGTTGCGCGCGATCGGCTGCGGCATCGTGCTGATCGGCGACGGCGACGTGGCCGGGGTGATCGCCACCACCGATCCCGACACCACGATCGACATGTATATGGGCTCGGGCGGCGCTCCCGAGGGCGTGCTCGCCTGTGCGGCGCTCCGCTGCGTCGGCGGCCAGTTCAAGGGTCGGCTGGTGTTCCGCAATGACGACGAGCGCTCCCGGGCACGCAAATGGGGGATCGAGGATCTCGACAAGATCTACGACCTCACCGATCTCGCCAAGGGCGACTGCATCTTCGCCGCCACCGGCGTCACCGACGGTTCGCTGCTCGAAGGCGTCAAGCGCGTGCGCGGCAAGATGACCACCGAGAGCGTCGTCATGCGCGCGAGCTCGGGCACCGTGCGCTGGGTGAAGGGCGAGCATCGGCTCGATTGACAGCCGAGCGGTGCGCCCCTTTAGTCCGGGCCGGAACCGGACGGGGATCGCACATGAACAAGCTGATGTTGTTGCTCGCGGCGAGCGTTGCCGCGCTTCCCTTGGCCGCCGCGCCGGCCCGTCAGCAGGCACCTGCGAACGCCACCGAATCGCCCTTCACCTATCAGGAAGTGATGGTGCCGATGCGCGACGGCGCGAAACTGCAGACCGTCATCATCCGCCCCAGAGGCAAGGCCGGCAAGCTGCCGATCCTGCTCCAGCGCACGCCCTATGGCGTCCCTGCCCAGCCGCCCGCGAGCGTGCCGGCATCGATGCGCTTCCTGATGGAGGACGGCTATGTCCTCGTCTTCCAGAACATGCGCGGCCAGTTCAAGTCGGACGGCGATTTTACGATGTCGATGGCGCTCGACGCCAAGGGCAAGAAGCAGGTCGACGAGGCGACCGACGCGTACGACACCGTCGACTGGCTGGTGAAGAACGTCGCCGACAATAACGGCAAGGTCGGGATGTGGGGTGTCTCCTATCCCGGCTATGCCTCGGCAGTGGCGCTCGCCCGACCACACCCGGCGCTCAAGGCGGTCAGCCCGCAGGCGGCGTGGAACGACTGGTGGATCAACGACGATCTCCACCGCTACGGCGCCGCGCGGCTCTCTTACGCCACCGACTGGCTCTTCAGCCTGCAGAACAACGACCAGGGCGACGATTTCGACTATGGCGGCAAGAACCCCGTCGACACGTACGACTGGTTCCTGAAGCTCGGCCCCGTCGCAAATCTCGACAAGCTCTATTTCAAGGGGACAGTGCCCCAGCTCACCGCGATGATCGAGCATCCCGACTACGACGATTTCTGGAAGCGCCAGCGCTGGACCGAGAAGCTCGGCCGCACGACCGTGCCGACGCTCCACGTCGCCGGCTTCTGGGACCAGGAAGATCCGCTCGGCACGTGGAAGATCTACGAGAAGATGGAGGCGCAGGACCCGGACGGCCTCAACATGATCGTCGCCGGCCCCTGGGCGCATGGGACCTGGCATAGCCCCGGCACCGATGTCGGCTACATCAAGCACGGCAAGGAGAGCGGCACCGACTTCATGCGCGACATCGAAGCGCCGTTCTTCGCCTACTGGCTCCACGGCAAGGGCAGCAAACCGACCGGCGAGGCGCGGATGTTCCAGAGCGGCTCGTGGGAGTGGAAGTCCTACCCGAAATGGCCTGCCCCCGGCGCGACCGCGACCAACCTCTATCTCCAGAGCGACGGCACGCTGTCGTTCAATGCGCCCGCCGACGCCGGCCAGTGTCGCGAATATGTCTCCGATCCCGCCAATCCGGTACCGTTCCGCGAGCGCCCCATTTCGCGCACCTATCCCTCGCAGGAATGGCGTTGGTGGGAAGCAGCCGACCAGCGCTTCGTCGATCACCGCCCCGATGTGCTGAGCTACACCAGCGCGCCGCTCGAGGCCGACCTGACCGTCACCGGCGAAGTCGCGGCGAAGCTCATGGCGTCGACGTCCGGCACCGACAGCGACTTCGTCGTCAAGCTGATCGACGTGCTGCCCGACGATTACGAGCCGGTCCGCCCCGGCGCGCTCGGCGAATATCCGCGCACGATGAACGGCTATCAGTTCCCGATCGCAATGGAGGTGCGCCGCGGGCGCTATCTCCAGAGCTTCGAGAAGGCGACACCGCTGACGCCGAACCAGGTGGTGGCGTGGGACGTGCCGCTGCGCAGCCACGACCATGTCTTCAAGAAAGGCCACCGGATCATGGTGCAGGTCCAGTCGAGCTGGTTCCCGGTGATCGACCGCAATCCGCAGAAGTTCGTGTCCAACATCTACAAGGCGGCGCCCGAGGACTTCGTGAAGGCGACTCAGCGCGTGTGCGGCGGATCGCTGGTGACGCTGCCGGTCGTCAAATAGCCGCGACCGGCATCCGCATGAGATACGCGCCCGCGCCGTAGGACTGGTCGGCCTCGCGCGGGACAGTGGCAAAACCCTGCGCGCCCCAGAAGCGATCGGCGCCGCCGACCGCCATCAGCGTGATGTCGGCGAAACCAAGCGCGCGGGCACGTTCCATGACGAAGTCGAGTGCCGCCTTGCCCGCGCCCGTTCCGCGCGCCGCGGGCAGCAGCGCGATGTCGTGGAGGTAATAGGTCGTCGCGTCCGCAGGCACCGCGCCGAGCAGCCCCCCCAGCTTCGGCGGGTCGTCGCGATGCCAGGGATGCGTGATCAGATAGCCCGCGACCTCGCCCTCATGCGCGAACACGCGGCATCCCGCAGGATGTAACGCCAACCGTTCGGCATAGACCGCCTTCGGTTCGGTGTAGCGCCCGTGCACTGCGTCCGAGATCGCCGACACCGCCGCGAGATCGCTCGCGTGCATCTGCCGCCACGCATCTCGATGCGGCGCAACCACGGCTAGCTCTTCAGCCGATATCCGGTGCGGAAGATCGTAACGATCAGCCCGAGGCACAAAACGAGGAACAGTCCGGTCACGCCGAGGCTCCAGCCGACGCTGACATCGCCCGCACCGAAGAAGCTCCAGCGGAAGCCGCTGACCAGATACACCACCGGGTTGAACAGGCTCACCGTGCGCCAAGGCTCGGGCAGCATGTCGATCGAATAGAAGGCGCCGCCGAGGAAGGTCAGCGGCGTGACCAGCAACGCCGGCACCACGTTCAGTTGCTCGAAGCCCCTGGCCCAGATGCCGATGATGAAGCCGAACATGCTGAAGGTTACGGAAGTGAGCACGAGGAACGCCAGCATCGCCGCCGGATGATCGATCCGGAGCGGCACGAAGAATGCCGAAGTGATCAGGATGATCAGCCCGATCACGATCGACTTGGTCGCCGCCGCGCCGACGAAGCCGATCACCATCTCCACGGCCGAGATCGGTGCGGAGAGCAGTTCGAACACCGTGCCGGTGAATTTGGGGAAATAGATGCCGATCGAGGCATTGGCGATACTCTGCGTCAGCAGCGAGAGCATGATCAGCCCGGGCACGAGGAAGCTGCCGTAATTGACGTCGCCGATCGACTGGATCCGGCTACCGATCGCCCCGCCGAAGACGATGAAATAGAGCGAGGTGGTGATCACCGGCGTCGCCACGCTCTGCCAGAGCGTGCGCAGGGTGCGCGCCATCTCGAACTTGTAGATCGCCCAGATGCCGTGGAAATTGACGCCGGTCATGCCACGGCTCCTTCGTTGGAAGCATGCTTCGCCTCGACCAGATCGACGAAAATGTCCTCGAGGCTCGATTTGCTCGTGTCGAGATCCTTGAACGCGATCCCCATTTCCGAAAGCTTGCGCAGCAAGGAGGGAATGCCGGTGCGTTCGGCCTGCGCGTCGAACACGTAGCGCAGCCGATGCCCTTCGTCCTCGAGGCTCAGATGCCACTCCTCCAGCCCCGCCGGGACCGCCGCCATCGGCTCGACCAGCGCGATGTCCATCTCGCGCTTGCCGAGCTTCTTCATCAACGCGGCCTTCTCCTCGACGAGCAGCAACTGCCCCTTGTTGATCACGCCCACCCGGTCGGCCATTTCCTCGGCCTCCTCGATATAATGGGTGGTGAGGATGATCGTCGTTCCACGCTCGCGCAGCTTGCCGATCATCTTCCACATGTCGCGGCGGAGCGAGACGTCGACGCCGGCGGTGGGTTCGTCGAGGAACAGGATATCCGGCTGGTGGCTCAATGCCTTGGCGATCATCACCCGACGCTTCATGCCGCCGGACAATTCCATGATCTTCGCATCGCGTTTGTCCCACAGCGAGAGATCCTTGAGCACCTGATCGAGATGCGCCTGGTCGGGCTTCTTGCCGAACAGCCCGCGCGAGAAGCGCAGCGTGGAGCCGACCGTGGAGAACATGTCGACTGCGATTTCCTGCGGCACGAGGCCGATCCGCGAGCGTGCCTCGCGGGGATGCCGGATCGCGTCATGCCCGTCGACGAGGATCGTCCCCGAACTCGGCGTGACGATCCCGCAGATGATGCTGATCAGCGTGGTCTTGCCCGCGCCGTTGGGCCCGAGCAAAGCGAAGATCTCGCCGCGGCGGATCTCCAGATCGACATGCTCGAGCGCCTTCTGGCCCGAGCCATAGGTCTTGCTGACCTGAGAGACAGACAAAATGGATTGCATTCGGGATGGCCCCCAGAACGGAACGGAGCCGTTACGTAGGGTCGGAGGTAGGACACGGCAAGCGGGTCCAATCGAATCCTCCCCCTCTGGAGAGGATTTACTTCCCCGCCCGCGCCTCGGCGACTGCCGCCGCCAGCCCCGCATAATCGCGCGCGCCCGCAAGCAGTTTGCCGCCGATCACCCAGGCGGGCGTTCCGGTCATCGCCAGTTTTTCGCCCAATTTGTGATTGGCGAGAATTTCCTGCTCGACAGCCTTTGACTGTACGGCCTTGTTCACCAGTTCCTTGTCGAGCCCCGCTTTGCCCGCGGCCAGCGTGATGTTCTCCACGCTCGGCGATCCGGCGGCATAGAGCGCGTCGTGGAACGCCCGGAACTTGCCCTGTTCGGCCGCCGCCAGCGCCCAGCGCGCCGCGACGACGCTTTCGGGCCCGAGCACGGGGAATTCGCGATAGACGATGCGGACGTTCGGATCCCTGGCGAGCAGCTCCTCGATCCCGGGCAGGCTCGCCCGGCAATAGCCGCAGGCATAGTCCATGAACGCGACGACCGTGACGTCGCCGTTCGGATTGCCCGCCCAGGCGCCGGCAAACGGCGTCTGCAGCTGCGCGAGATGCTGCGGCACCGCGGCCTGCGCGCCCTGTTGCACCTTTTCGTAGCGCGCGGTCTCGCGCGCCTGCAGCCGGTCCATCGCCTCGGGCAGCACTTCGGGATGCTCGAGCAGATAACCGCGGATCGCCGGCCCGGCGATCCCCGGTGCCCAGCTCAGGATCAGCGCGAACAGCCCGGCGCCCAGCAAGGCGGATACGAACATGGCGCCGGCGAGCGCCAGCGGGCTGCGCAGCAGTCTGTCGGTCATCGGCGGCGCTTCTTCTCTTCATCCATCGCGGTCTGCGACACCATCGAAATGTCCTGCGCGCGGATCCAGTCGGCCGAGCCCTGCGGCAAATTCGCCATCGCCGATCGCGCGCTCACCAGAGCGGTCCGCGCGTCGCCCATCAGGTTCGCGCGCTCGGCAGTGGCGAGCGCAGTGCGCGGCTCGTCGCCCTTGCGTTCATAGACGGTGCCGAGCTGCATCCAGGCGAAGGGATTCTCCTTGTCGCGCGCGACTGCCTGGCGAAGCACGGTCTCGGCCTCGGCGAGATTGGCCTTGTCCTCGGTCGCGAGCAGCGCGTGGCCGAAGGTCGCGGCGATCAGCGGCTGGTTGTTGGAGCGCCTCGTCGCCTCGCGCAGCGGCGCGATCGCTTCGGCCGGCTTGCCCGATTCGAGCAGGATCTGGCCTTCGAGCTCGAGGAAATAGGGGTCGTCGGGCGCGGTCTTCACCAATGCGGCCGTCTCCGCCGCCGCCTGATCGGGATAGCCCGATTTGTGATAGGCATAGGCACGGGCATAATGCGCGGGCGCCGACTGATCGGTCGCCGGATAGATGCGCAGCGTCGCCTCGGGCTCATTGACATAGCCGCGCAATTTGGCCTGCACACGCTTGAAGCGCACTTCCATCTTCGGATCGATCGGCTTGTTCCATGCCGGCGCCGATTGCAGATCGGCCCGGAGATTCTCGACGCGATCGGCCGACATCGGGTGAGTCTGCGCGAACGGATCGACTTCGGGGTTGGCCTGAGTCGCGTAATAGCCGTAGCGATGCATCTGCGCGGTCAGCTTGTCGAAAAAGGTCAGCATCCCCTTGCCGGTGATGCCGGCAGTGTTGAGGAAGCGCGCGCCGGCGGCGTCGGCCGAGGATTCCTGGATGCGGCTGAAGGCGAGATATTTCCCGATCGCGGCGCGCTGGCCCATCATCAATATGCCGGTGCCCGCCTCGCCCGCGCCCGCCGCCATCGCCGCAGCGCCGAGCAACAGGCTGAGGATCGAGATCTTGGTATAGCCGCCGTCGTTCTGGAACACGGCGTGCCCACCGACGATATGGCCGATCTCGTGCGCGATCACGCCCTGGACTTCGTTGGCGTTGTCGGCTGCGTCGATCAGCCCCGAATGGATATAGACGATCTGCCCGCCGGCGACGAACGCGTTGATCGACGGATCGTTCACCAGCACCACGCGGACATTGTTGGGCGAGAGCCCCGCAGCCTGAATGATCGGGCGGGTCATGTCGGCGAGCATCGCCTCGGTCTCGGCATCGCGCAGGATCGACTGCGCCATCGCCGGGCGCGCCGCGAACAGGCTGAGACAGAGAAAGGCCAGTACGGCCGCTATACGCTTCATGCGCGGCATCATCGGGGCAAACTCCACTGGCGGCAACGCTCTCGGATGTGCGCGATGAACATGTCATGAAGCCTCTCGGGAGCGCGCGGGCGGTTCAGCCCGCGCGCTCCCCTCGAGTCAGGCGCCGAAGGTCCGCTGCCACCAGCCACGGCGGGGACCCGATTCGCCGGCGTCGCCCTCGGCACCGAGGTCCTGCGTCACCGTCTCGGCTTCGGCAGGGGCCTCGACGCTGGCGTCGGCGGGCGCCGGAGCGGCCTGCGCGGCGGCCTTGCGGCGCGTCCGCTTGGGCTTCTCGGCAGGAACCTCGACGACCACCGCCACGGGCGCGACTTCGATCGCCTCGACCGGGGCCTCGGCATCGGCCTTCTTCCGGCGCGAGCGCTTGGGCTTCTCGGCCGGGGCCTCGGGCTCGGGAGCCACAGCCTCGGGAGCGGCCTCGGCCACGATCTCCGCAGGTGCCTCGGCATCGGCCTTCTTGCGGCGCGAACGCTTGGGCTTCTCGGCCGGAGCCTCGGGAGCCACCTCGGTCAGCGCCTCGACGTCGCCGGCCGGCTCGGCCGTTTCGACTGCATCGGCCGCCTCGGCACCCGTGTCCTCGGCATGGCCGCGACGACCGCCGCGACGACCACGGCGACGGCGCTTGCGACCAGCTTCGCCCTCGCCGCTCTCGTGCTCGGCATGCTCCGAAGCTTCGGCTTCGACAGTCGTGTCCTCGGCGTCCTCGGCCTCGCCGCCGGTCTCGCCTTCGCTGACTTCGCTGCCTTCGCCGGCCTCGTTCTCGCGGCCACGGCGACCGCGGCCACGGCGGCGGCGGCGGCGCTTGCCGCGGCCCTCGCCTTCGCCTTCGTCGCGCTCGCGCACTTCGCGGGGCTGGCGGTCACGCGGCGCTTCGGCCTCGGCCTGCTCCTCGTCCTCTTCCTCGTCGATCTCCTCGACGTAATCGTCCTCGTCCTCGGCGAGGTCGAGGAGCCGCTCGATCTTGGGTGCATGCGCCGGCGGCGGACCGCCCGCCTCGACCGACATGCGGGCGCCCTCGACCTCGCCGTCGGACACGACTTCGACGAGGACGCCGTACCGATCCTCGATCTCGGCCAGCTCTCCGCGCTTGCGGTTGAGCAGATAGAAAGCCGCTTCCTGGCTGGCGCGCAGCGTGATTTGCGAGCCGCGGCCGCGCGCGGCCTCGTCCTCGATCAGACGCAGCGCCGAGAGACCCGCCGACGAGGCGGTGCGGACCAGGCCGGTGCCTTCGCAATGCGGGCACTGGCGAGTCGATGCCTCGAGCACGCCGGTGCGCAGGCGCTGGCGGCTCATCTCCATCAGGCCGAACGCCGAGATGCGGCCGACCTGGATGCGGGCACGATCGTTCTTGAGCGCCTCCTTCATCGCCTTCTCGACCTTACGGACGTTGGATCCGTGATCCATGTCGATGAAGTCGATGACGACGAGACCGGCCATGTCGCGCAGCCGCAGCTGGCGCGCGATTTCCTGCGCGGCTTCGAGGTTGGTCTGGGTCGCGGTCTGCTCGATCGAATGCTCGCGCGTCGAACGGCCCGAGTTGATGTCGATCGAGACCAGAGCCTCGGTCGGGTTGATCACGAGGTAACCGCCGGACTTCAGCTGCACCACAGGGTGGTACATCGCCGACAATTGCTCCTCGACGCCGGCGCGCTGGAACAGCGGCACCGCGTCGGCATATTGCTTCACCTTGCGGGCGTGGCTGGGCATCAGGAGCCGCATGAACTCCTTGGCCTGGCGATAGCCGTCCTCGCCCTCGACGATCACCTCGTCGATATCCTTGTTGTAGATATCGCGGATCGCGCGCTTCAACAGATCGGAATCGCCATAGACCAGAGCCGGCGCCGACGATTGCAAGGTCGTCTCTCGGATCCCGTCCCACAGCCGCGCGAGATAATCGAAGTCGCGCTTGATCTCGGTCTTGGTGCGCTGGAGCCCCGCGGTGCGGACGATGCAGCCCATGGTCGGCGGCAGCTTGAGATCCGACATGATCGTCTTGAGGCGCTTGCGATCGGCAGCCGAGCTGATTTTCCGGGAGATGCCGCCGCCATGCGCGGTGTTGGGCATCAGCACGCAATAGCGGCCGGCGAGGCTCAGATAGGTGGTCAGCGCCGCGCCCTTGTTGCCGCGCTCTTCCTTGACGACCTGGACCAGCAGTACCTGACGGCGGCGGATCACGTCCTGGATCTTGTAGCGGCGGCGCAGGTTCATGCGGCGCTGGCGCAGCGCCTCGGCCTCGTCTTCCTTGCCGCCGCGCCCGCGGCGACGGCCCCGGCCGCGGCCGCGATCGCCGCTTCCCTCGCCCTCGGCGGTCTCGCCTTCGGAATCCTCGTCATGCTCCTCGTCGTCGTGCGGGCGCTCGAGAACCTCTACGCCATCCTCGCCTTCGTGATCGTCGTCGTCGCCGTCATCCTGCGCGCGCAGAGCGGCTTCCTCGGCGGCATGCTCGGCCTCCTCGCGGAGCAGCGCGTCGCGGTCCTCCTTGGGGATCTGATAGTAATCGGGATGGATTTCCGAGAAAGCGAGGAAGCCGTGGCGGTTGCCGCCGTAATCGACGAACGCGGCCTGGAGCGACGGCTCCACCCGCGTGACCTTGGCCAGATAGATATTCCCCTTGAGCTGCTTTCGCTCGGCAGACTCGAAGTCAAACTCCTCGATTCGGTTTCCCTTGACGACGGCAACCCGGGTTTCCTCCCGGTGCCGCGCGTCGATCAGCATACGCATGGTCATTTATTGTTCTCCGGGCGCGCCGGCCTGGACCCCTGAGATTAGTGTTCCTGAAGGGCTGGGGCGCGTGCGCGCGATACAGAATGCGGCCTTGGCCGGCGGTGCCGGCTGCGGTCTCGCAGGTTTCGAAAACTGCTGCTGCTCGAAGGGCACGCCCGGACGCGTGGTCCGGAAGCTTCGCCATCGTCACGCGGCCGGCCGAAGGGGCCTGGCGGGTGGGACGATGGGAAAATTGCCTCATGCGAGCGTCAACCTGAACTGTCGCGGCGAATGTGGCCGCGAATATCGTCCGATACAAGGATCGGAGCGGGAGCTTGCTAGCACCCCCCGCGCCATGCGGCAACCGCACCCGATGCGAATAACGTCGTGCAAGCCACGGCATGAATTTGCCGCCGTCCGGCAAATTTATGCCGGTTAACCAAGCTGTTTCACCTGGATTTGAGGGGCACCGGCTAAAACGCATTCGTCAGGGAAGACGTGTTCAAGAGTTAGCTATCATGCATTTGGGCTGGACCCCTCGAGCCCCTGCGCGGCATATCGTGCGGGTGCTATTCCTGCTTGCCCTTCTCTCCGGCTGGTTGACCGGGGTGCCGAGTTGGGCAGGCGTCGTGCAGGAAGTGCGCGTCCATGGCGATCGCGTCGTCGTGAAGTTCGACGCGCCGGTCACCCAGGCGAGCGCATTCCTGCTCTCCGGGCCGCAGCGCATCGCCTTGGACGTAGCCGGCACCGAGCCGGGCCGCGCCGCCGCCGCCGGTGGCGTCGTCGCGAAGATCCGCCAGGGTGCGCAAGGCGACGGCGCGCGCATCGTCCTCGATCTCGCGCGTCCGGCAATCGTGAGCGAGGGAAGCTTCGGCAAGGACGGCCGCACCCTGACGCTCCGGCTCAAGACCGTCGACGACGAACGCTTCGCGCGCGCCGCTGCCGAGCGGCGGATGAGCTTCTTGCCGCCCTTTGCTTATTTCCAGCCCGCGAGCCGGCCTCCGTACAGCGTGTCGATACCGCTGCCGGGGCGCCTGCCCCGGGCGCCGCTGCCGCGCGTCTATGGCGAGGCGAGCCGCCCGCTGGTGGTGATCGATGCCGGGCATGGCGGGCACGATCCCGGCGCCATCTCCGGCGACGGCGGACTTCGCGAGAAGGATGTCACGCTCGAGGTCGCCAAGGCGATCAAGGATGCGCTGCTCGCCTCGGGCCGGGTCCGCGTCGCGCTCACGCGGGAGGACGATCGGTTCCTCGTGCTCCAGGAGCGCTACGGCCTCGCGCGGCGGCTGAAGGCCGATCTGTTCATCTCGGTCCATTGCGACAGCGCCGGCAATGCCGAAGCGACCGGCGCAACCGTCTACACGCTCTCCGAGGTTGCTTCCGACAAGGAAGCCGCGCGGCTCGCGGCGCGCGAGAACAAGGCCGACATCCTCGCCGGCGTCGATCTCGGCGCCGCCAGCCCCGACATCTCGTCGATCCTCATCGATCTCACCCAGCGCGAGACGATGAACGCCAGCGCCAATTTCGCGCGATTGCTCGGCCGCGAGGCGCAGCCGCTGATGCCGATCAAGCCCAATTACCACCGCATGGCCTCGCTGATGGTGCTCAAGGCGCCCGATATGCCCTCGGTGCTGTTCGAGACCGGCTATATCTCCAATTCCGGCGACGCCGCCTTCCTCGCCTCGCCGGAAGGCCGGCGCAAGGTTGCGCAAGGCGTGCGCAAGGCCGTGGAGATCCACTTCGCCACGCGTATGGCCGCGCGCTGATCTGGCTGTTCGTAATCTCCCCACCCCTGCTTTATAGAAGGGAAAGCGACGGGTTGGTTTCGCGGACGTTTTGATCGGGTTTCATCGTCCGAGAAAGTTGCTACACCGCACCCCGCATGGCGGACGGCAGCATTTCCAGCGAGAAGGTGACGATCAGGCGCGAGGCCGGCGGTATCCGCGGCTGGTATCTGCGCGTGCATCGGCGCTGGTGGTTTCGCGTACTCGCCTGGCTGGCGCTGCTCGCGGGCCTGTTCTGGTTCCTGGTCTGGGCGCTGATCGCGCGCAACCTGCCTTCGGTCGACAGCTTGCGCGCCTATGAGCCGCCGCTGCCGACCAATGTCCGCTCGGCCGACGGGCTGCCGATCCACAGCTATGCCCGCGAGCGCCGCGTCCAGCTGAGCTACGCCGAATATCCCAAGCAATTGGTCGAGGCGTTCATCTCCGCCGAGGACAAGACCTTCTTCAGCCATCACGGCATCGACATCCCCGGGCTGGTGCGCGCCGCCTTCCAGGGGATCGTGAGCGGCGAGACTCCCCGCGGCACCTCGACGATCACCCAGCAGGTCGCCAAGAACCTGCTGATCGGCAACGAAGTCAGCTATCTGCGCAAGGGCAAGGAGGCGATCCTCGCCTGGAAGATCGAGAATACGCTCTCGAAGGAGCAGATCCTCGAGCTCTATCTCAATTCGATCGAGCTCGGCCGCAACGCCGGCGGCGTCGAGGCGGCGAGCCAGGCCTATTTCGGCAAGGCGCTGAACGAGCTCAGCCTGCCGCAAATGGCCTATCTCGCCATCCTGCCCAAGGGCCCGGCCAATTATTCGCCCGAACGCTATGAGGCGCGCGCGCTCGAACGGCGCAACTGGGTGCTCGGCCAGATGCAGGCCAATGGCTTTATCACGCCGACGCAGCATGCCGAGGCCATCGCGGCGCCGCTGGGCGCAATCCCGCGGCAGACGCCCCGTTACGAGCGCGTCGGCGGCTATTTCGTCGAAGAGGTCCGCCGCCAGCTGATCGACAAGTTCGGCGAGAAGGCCGAGGACGGCCCCAACAGCGTTTATGGCGGCGGCCTGTGGGTGCGCACCTCGCTCGATCCGCAGCTCCAGCAATATGCCCAGAAGGCACTGCGCGACGGCCTGCTTCGCTATGATCGCGGCCGGGGCTGGAGCGGATCGATCAACCATGTCAACGTGTCAAACGGTTGGCTGCAGCCATTCCTCAACACCAATATCGGCGTCGACTATGAGGATTGGCGCGCCGCCGTCGCGATCGAGCGCAATGCCGGCGGCTGGCAGATCGGGTTCGACAACGGCCAGACTGGCACGCTCCCTCGCGACTTCGCGACGATGCCGGTGCGCGGCAAGGGCGGCGAGGCGTATGACGCGATCCAGGCCGGCGACATCATCGCCGTCGCGCCTGAAGGCGGCGCCTGGTCGCTCCGTTCGGTGCCCAAGGTATCCGGCGGCATGGTGGTCGAGGATCCGCGCACCGGCCGCATCCTCGCGATGCAGGGCGGGTTCGATTCGCGGATCCAGTCGTTCAACCGCGCCACGCAGGCACAGCGCCAGCCGGGCTCGACGATCAAGCCCCTGGTCTATGCCGCCGCGATGGAACAGGGGCTCACCCCCGCCTCGATCGTCGTCGACGGCCCCTTCTGCGTCTGGCAGGGCGCGGGCCTCGGCAACAAATGCTTCCGCAATTTCGGCAACCAGCGCGGCGCCGGCCCCAAGACCCTGCGCTGGGGCGTCGAACAGTCGCGCAACCTGATGACCGTGCAGGTCGCCAACCAGATCGGCATGGAGCACGTCGTCGACCTCATTCAGCGCGTCGGCGTCTCGAAGCAGAAATTCCCGACCTATCTCAGCTACGCGCTGGGCGCGGGCGAGACGACCGTGCTGCGGATGGTCAATGCCTATTCGATCCTCGTGAACCACGGCCGCGCGCTCAACCCGACATTGATCGATTTCGTCCAGAATCGCCGCGGCGAAGTGATCTGGCCCGAAAACTGGCGCGCCTGCGATCGCTGCAACGCGCGCGACTATGACGGCGGCGCGATGCCGCGGCCGATCACCCGTGCCCGCCAGATCGTCGAGCCGATGAGCGCCTATCAGATCGTCCACATCACCGAAGGCGTGATCCAGCGCGGCACCGCCACGACGCTGCGCGAACTCGGCCGGCCGATGATGGGCAAGACCGGCACCACGTCGGGCCCGACCGATGTGTGGTTCGTCGGGGGCACCCCCCAGATGATCGGCGGGCTCTATCTCGGCTATGACAGCCCGACCAATCTGGGCGGCTACGCCCAGGGCGGATCGATCGCTGCGCCGATCTTCAAGCAATTCGCGATTCCGGCATTCAAGGGCATGGAAGTGCTGCCCTTCACCGCGCCGGCCGGCATCCGCATGGTCCGCATCGATCGCGCGAGCGGCCGCAAGGTCGCCGGCGGCTGGCCGACCAGCGACCCGCTCGCCTCGGTGATCTGGGAAGCCTTCAAGCCCGAAGTCGAGCCGCAGCGCCGCCGCCGCACGCCCGAAGAGGAAGCGGCCGCGAAAAAGACCGTCGAGAAGAAGGCCGCGCCCGCCACCCAGGCGCCCTCCGACAGCGACTTCTTGCAACGCGAGGACGGAATCTACTAGCGCGGCACCCTATATCGTCATCCCGGCGAAAGCCGGGATCTCAGGCCGCATGGGGACGGCCTGAGGCACGAGATCCCGGCTTCCGCCAGGATGACCGAAATTTGGAGTTATCGAATATGCGCGCCGAAGCGCAGGCTCATGTCGACAAGATCAAGGCGGCGCTGGCGCTGCTGCGCCGGTTCCTCGATTGGGACCGCGCGCTGCGCCGGCTCGACGAACTCAACGCGCGCGTCGAGGATCCGACTTTGTGGAACGACGCCAAGGCCGCGCAGGACGTGATGCGCGAACGCCGCCGCCTCGACGAGGCGGTCACCGCTACGCGCGCGATCGAGACCGAACTCAACGACACCGCCGAATTGATCGAGATGGCCGAGGCCGAAGGCGACGAGGAGATGGCGAGCGAAGGCACCGCCGCGCTCGCCGCGCTCGCCGATCGCGCCGAGGTCGACAAGGTCAAGGCCCTGCTCTCGGGCGAGGCCGATCCCAACGACACCTATATCGAGATCAACTCGGGCGCCGGCGGCACCGAAAGCCAGGACTGGGCGGGGATGCTCCAGCGCATGTACACGCGCTGGGCCGAGCGCCACGGCATGAAGGTCGAGCTGATCGACTATCACGCCGGCGAGCAGGCCGGGATCAAATCGGCGACGTTGCTGATCAAGGGCGAGAACGCGTACGGCTACGCCAAGACCGAGAGCGGCGTGCACCGCCTCGTCCGCATCTCGCCGTACGACAGCGCGGCGCGGCGCCACACTAGTTTCTCGTCGGTGTGGGTCTATCCGGTGATCGATGACGATATCCAGGTCGAATATAATGAGAGCGACCTGCGCATCGACACCTATCGCGCGTCGGGCGCCGGCGGGCAGCACATCAACACCACCGATTCGGCGGTGCGCATCACGCACATTCCCACCGGCATCGTCGTCCAGTGCCAGAACCAGCGTTCGCAGCACAAGAACAAGGCCGAGGCGTATAACCAGCTCCGCGCCCGCCTCTACGAGCGCGAGCTCCAGATCCGCGAGCAGGCCGCCAATGCCGAGAACGCCACCAAGACCGATATCGGCTGGGGCCACCAGATCCGCTCCTATGTTCTTCAGCCCTATCAGCTGGTGAAGGACCTTCGCACCGGAGTGACTTCCACTGCGCCGTCCGATGTGCTCGACGGAGACCTCGACGCGTTCATGGCGGCTGCGCTATCGCAGCGCGTGACCGGCGAGACGGTCGAAGTGGAGGATGTCGATTGAGGCCAGCGCTCGCTCTGGGCACCGCCCTGTTGCTGCTCGCCGGGTGCGACGGAGCCAAGCCGGTCCTGCGCGAGGACAAGGCGCAAACGAAGAATACCGGCTTCCCCGCCGCCGATCGCCCGGTGGCTACGATCGTCTCGACGCGCTGGTCGACCGAAGAAGCGCGTGATCGGCTCAACGAGGCGGGCCAGGTGATGAACTTGGCCGGGATCAAGCCCGGCATGACCGTCGCCGATATCGGCGCGGGCGAGGGCTATTACACGATTCGCCTTGGCCAGCGCGTCGGCGACAAGGGCCGCGTCGTCGCCGAGGACATCGTCCCAGCCACGATCGAGCAGCTTGCCAATCGCGTGATTCGCGAGCGGCTCAACAACGTCACCGTGCGGCTCGGCCTTCCCGCGGATCCGCGATTGCCCGAGGCGAGCTTCCACCGCGTGCTGATGGTGCACATGTACCATGAGATCGAATCGCCGTACGAGTTTCTCTGGCGCCTCCGACCCTCGCTGACGCCTGACGGCGAAGTGATCGTCGTCGATGCCGATCGCCCGACCGAGCATCACGGCACGCCGCCCGATCTGCTCAAATGCGAGTTCGGCGCGCTCGGTTATACCCTCGTCTCGATGCGGCCGATGCCTTCGGCCGGCGGCTATCTGGCAATCTTCCGCGCCGGCGGCGAACGCCCCGAGCCGAGCATGATCAAGGCATGCAAGAGCGGCGCCCGCGCTACGCCGGCAGCGGTGCAGACGGGCGAGGGCTCAGAGTAATCCGAGACCGCGAAAGCTGACGATCCCCCCGGTCGCCACGATCAGGTGATCGATCAGCCGCACCTCCAGCGTCCCAAGTGCTCGCGCCAGCAGGCGCGTCGCCTCACGATCGGCGATGCTCGGCTTCGGGTCTCCGCTCGGATGGTTATGCGCCATCACCACTGCCACTGCGCCGAACGCCAGTGCATCGGCAGCGACCTCGCGGATCGGCAACACCAGCCGGCTGACCGAACCCGAACGCGCGTGGCGCAGCCCCAGCACCTGCTGATCCGCGCCCATGTACACGAACGCCATCACTTCGGTAGGCTCGTCGGCCAGGCACGCGAACAAGGCGCCGGCGGCATTGGCATCCGCGAGCCGGCGCGGCGCGGCGAGAGCTTCGAGAGCCATTCGCTCAGGCTGCCAGCGCGGCGCGCATCCCCTAAGTGTTTCTCCCTCCACTTCGGCACCGAAACGGAGCCAACCGATCCGCTTGGCGCGCGGCCATCGCCCCGCTAGGCTGATGCGATGCGTCAATATCTCGACTTGATGGAACGCGCGCTGGAACACGGCGCGGAGACGATGGACCGCACCGGCACGGGCACGCGCTCGGTGTTCGGCCACCAGATGCGCTTCGATCTCGCCGCGGGCTTTCCTTTGCTCACCACCAAGAAGCTCCATATCCGATCGATCATCATCGAATTGCTCTGGTTCCTGCGCGGCGACACCAATGTCCGCTGGCTGCAGGAGCGCAAGGTGAGCATCTGGAACGAATGGGCCGACGAGGCCGGCGATCTCGGCCCGGTCTACGGCAAGCAATGGCGCCATTGGGAGACCGCGGACGGCAAGGAGATCGACCAGATCGCCGAGCTGCTCGACCAGATCCGGAACAATCCCGGCTCGCGTCGCCAGATCGTCTCGGCATGGAACCCCGGCGAGCTCCACGCCATGGCGCTGGCGCCGTGCCATTGCCTGTTTCAGACCTATGTCGCCAATGGCCGGCTCAGCCTCCAGCTCTACCAGCGCTCGGCGGACATCTTTCTCGGGGTGCCCTTCAACATCGCCAGCTATGCGTTGCTCACCCATCTGCTCGCGCAGCAGGCGGGGCTCGAGCCGGGCGAGTTCATCTGGACCGGCGGCGACTGCCATCTCTATTCGAACCATCTCGAACAGGCCCGCGAGCAGTTGGCGCGCGAACCCGGTCTGCTCCCCCGGCTCGAGATATTGCGCATGGCGCCCTCGATCGACAGTTACGACTATGAGGATTTCGTGATCCACGACTATGAAGCGCAGGCGCATATCAAGGCGCCGGTGGCGGTATGATGCGCAAGCTGATCATGCCCGGGCTGCTCGCCCTCGCCGGCTGCAGCGGCCAGGACGAAATGCCCAAGGTGCAGACGGTCGAGGTAGTGAAGAGCTATCCGCACGACACGCAGGCCTTTACCGAAGGCCTGTTCCTCGATGGCGGCACCTTGTTCGAGAGTACCGGGGAAGAAGGCACTTCGGGGATCCGCAAGGTCAATCTCGACAGCGGCGAAGTCGTCGCGCAGGCGCCCTTGTCGCCGCCTTATTTCGGCGAGGGGATCATCGGCTGGAAGGACAGGATCTACCAGCTGACCTGGAAGGACCAGAAGGGCTTCATCTACAGCAAGGCCGACTTCAAGCCGCTCGGCGAATTCGCGTACAAGGGCGAAGGCTGGGGGATGACGCACAACGGCAAGTCGGTGATCATGAGCGACGGCACGTCGACGCTGCGCTTCCTCGATCCCGAGACGATGGCGCAGCAATCGACTCTCGCGGTCACAGCCAATGGGTGCGCGGTCAAGGAGCTCAACGAGCTCGAATGGATCGACGGCGAGATCTGGGCGAACATCTGGCGCACCGACCTGATCGCGCGGATCGATCCCGCGACCGGCAAGGTCAAGAGCTTCGTCGACGTTTCCGCGCTCGGCCCGCTTACGCCGAGTGAGGACGAAGTGCCCAACGGCATCGCCTATGACGCGAGCGCCAAGCGCATTTTCGTCACCGGCAAGATGTGGCCGCAACTCTACGAAGTGAAGGTGAGCGACGCCCCGCCCAACGGATCGGCGCAGGATCAGGCCGCGGCGCTGATGCGCTGCCAGCCCTGAACCGCGGCATGGGGCACATCACCTTCCACCTCGCCCGCGCCGACAATGGCGTGATCGGGCGCGACGGCAAATTGCCCTGGCACCTCCCCGCCGACCTCAAGCGCTTCAAGGCGCAGACCATGGGCAAGCCGATGGTGATGGGGCGGAAAACCTTCGAGAGCTTCCCCAGCCCCCTGCCCGGCCGCCGCCACATCGTGCTGACCCGCGACACCGGCTGGCATGCCGCGGGCGCCGAAGTCGCGCATTCGCCCGAGGCGGCGCTAATGCTGGCGGGCGACGGCGAGGTCGCGGTGATCGGCGGGGCGGAAGTGTTCGCCTTGTTCCTCGACCGCGCCGGACGAGTCGAGCTGACCGAAGTCCATGTCGACGCCGAGGGCGATGCGCGCGTACCCGGCTTCGGCGCGGGCTGGCGCGAGACGGCACGCGAGGACCATGCGAGCGAAGCCGGGCGTCCCGCCTACAGCTTCGTCACGTTGGAGCGGGTTGGGGAGCGGGCAGGATGAAAAAATGGCTCTGGGGGCTAGCGGCGATATTGCTGCTCGCCGGGATCGGGTTCTTCGGCATCGCGCCGCCGATCGTCGAGGCGGGAATGAACAAGGTCGTCCCCGCGCCGCTCCCCAGGGTCACTGCGCAGACCCGCGCGCTCCACGATTCGCTCCAGATCGTCGACATGCACGGCGACACCCTGCTCTGGCGCCGCAGCCTGCTCGATCGCGCCGAGCGCGGCCAGGTCGACTTGCCGCGGCTGATCCAGGGCAATGTCGCGCTGCAGATATTCTCGTCGGTGACCAAGACGCCCAAGGGCCAGAATTACGATTCGAACACCGCCGACACCGACAACATCACGATGCTGACGGTGGCGCAGCTCCAGCCGGTCAAGACGTGGAACTCGCTGCTCGAGCGCTCGCTGTGGCACGCGCGGAAGCTCGATCGCGCCGCCGCGGGATCGAACGGCAAGCTCCGCGTGATCCGCACCCCGGCCGAGCTCGACCGTCTGCTCGCCGATCGCGCGGGCGGCAAGAAGGTCGTCGGCGGGATGCTCTCGATCGAGGGGCTGCAGGACATGGAGGGCAAGCTCGGCAATCTCGACAGGCTCCACGCCGCGGGCTTCCGCATGGCCGGGCTGGCCCATTTCTTCGACAACGAAATCGCCGGATCGATGCACGGCGTGAAGAAAGGCGGGCTGACTCCACTCGGCGTCCAGACCGTGCGGCGGATGGAACAGCTCGGCATGATCGTCGACATCGCGCATTCGAGCCACCGGACCGTCGCCGAAGTGCTCGCGATGGCGAAGCGCCCGGTCGTATCCAGCCATGGCGGCGTGCAGGCGACCTGCAAGGTCAACCGCAACCTCACCGACGAGGAGATTCGCGGCGTGGCGAAGACCGGCGGGGTGATCGGCATCGGCTATTGGGACGCGGCGATCTGCTCGACCGCGCCGGAGGCGATCGCGCGGGCGATCGCGCATGTCCGCGATCTGGTGGGGATCGATCATGTCGGGCTGGGCTCGGACTTCGACGGGGCCGTGACGACCGGGTTCGACACGTCGCAGCTCGCGGCGGTGACACAGGCTTTGGTGGACAGGGGGTTCACGCCCGACGAGATCCGCAAGGTGATGGGCGGCAATGTGCTGCGCGTGCTCAGGGCGGGGATCGTGGGAAGCTAGTTCCCTCTCCCAAGGGAGAGGGCTTTCAGAACACCCGCCCTCTCCCTATAGCCCCACCGATGGAGCGACTGGACAACGGCTCGCCGGTGCCGGCGCATCTTCGCGGCGGGATCGTCGCGCTCGGCAATTTCGACGGGTTTCACCTCGGGCATCAGGCCGTGATCGGCCGCGCGGTCGAACGTGCCCGGGCCGAAGGGCGCCCGGCGATCGTCGCGACCTTCGATCCGCACCCCAAGCGCTATTTCCAGCCGCGATCGGGGCACTTCCGGCTGACCACGCTCGACCAGCGCGCGCGGCTGTTCGCCGAAGCAGGCGTCGATGCGATGCTCGTCTTCCACTTCGACGCGGCGCTGGCTGGGCTCAGCGCGCGCGAATTCGCCGAGCGGCAACTGGTCGAGATCCTCGGCGTGGGCGGCGTGGTGACCGGGGGCGACTTCACCTTCGGCAAGGGGCGAGAAGGCGATGTCGCGATGCTCGCCGAACTGGGCGGCGCACTCGGCTATTCGGCGGAAGTGGTCGCGCCGGTGACGCTCGACGGCGAGACCGTGTCGTCGAGCCGGATCCGCGACTATCTGCGCGCAGGCGATCCGCGCGGCGCCGCGAAGCTGCTCACCCGCCCCTTCGCGATCGAGGGGCCTGTCCAGCACGGCGCCAAGCTCGGCCGCGAGCTCAGCTATCCGACCGCGAACATGTCCCTCGCCAATTATCTGCGCCCCGCTTACGGCATCTATGCCGTGCGCGGACGGCTGGCCGACGGGCGCGTGCTGAACGGCGTCGCCAATCTCGGCATCCGCCCGAGCTTCGATCCGCCCGAGGAACTGCTCGAGAGCTTCTTCTTCGACTTTGACGACGATCTGTACGATCAGGTCCTCGAAGTCTCGCTGATCGACTATTTGCGCCCCGAGGCGAAATTCGATTCGATGGACGCGCTCAAGGTCCAGATGGACGCGGACGCCGCAAAGGCGCGGGCGCTTCTGCGCTAGCTCTTTCGTCACCCCGGACTTGTTCCGGAGTCCACCAAGCCGCGTCGGCAGGATTCGATCCTCCCGCTTTCCGCTGCCTCCCGGTGGACCCTGGCCCGAGGCTGGCGTGACAGTCGCGCCAGGGGCCTATCGCCTCACCCCCTTTTCGTGATCCGGCAGAACCCCCTTGCAATGTAGGATTTGGCCGATCACGTTCGCGAAATGTTCTATTCATTATACTCGGCCCTCGCGCGCACCCGCGCGCCCGCGCGTGCGCAGGTGGGACCGTCAACTTCGTCAGGAACCGGTATCCAAATACCTGCCGAAGCGCGCGACTCGCAGTCCTTTCGTAAGGGATGACTTCCGTGCGCCCATCCTCTAATCGGCGCGGACCCATGAGCGACGAAAAAGACTATCGCGAAACCGTCTTCCTGCCGAAGACCGATTTCCCCATGAAGGCCGGCCTTGCCCAAAAGGAACCGGCGATCCTCGAACGCTGGGCGAAGATCGGGCTCTATCGAAAGCTGCGCGAGGCCCGCGCGGGCCGCGAGACCTTCCTGCTCCACGACGGCCCACCCTACGCGAATGGCGACATTCACATGGGCCATGCGATGAACAAGATCCTCAAGGACATCGTCGTGCGCAGCCAGACCCTGCTCGGCAAGGACGCGCCCTACGTCCCCGGCTGGGACTGCCACGGCCTGCCGATCGAGTGGAAGGTCGAGGAAGCCTATCGCGCCAAGAAGCTCAACAAGGACGAAGTCGATCCCGTCGCCTTCCGCGCCGAGTGCCGGGCCTATGCCGAGAAATGGGTCGCCGTGCAGCGCGGCCAGTTCGAGCGGCTCGGGGTGATGGGCGACTGGGACACGCCGTACCTCACGATGAACTATCAGAGCGAGGCGATCATCGCCGGCGAGCTCTTGAAGTTCGCCGAGAGCGGCCAGCTCTATCGCGGCGCCAAGCCGGTGATGTGGTCCCCGGTCGAGAAGACTGCGCTGGCCGAGGCCGAGGTCGAATATGAGGACGTGGTGTCGACGCAGATCGACGTGTCGTTCGAGATCGTCGAGGCGCCGAACGCGCCCGAGCTGGTCGGCGCGCATGCAGTGATCTGGACGACCACGCCGTGGACGATCCCGGTGAACCAGGCGCTCGCCTATGGACCGGACTTGGATTATGTCGCCTACAAGGGCAGGCAGCTCGCACTGATCGACAAGTCACTACCGGCCAATACGGGCAACCTTAAAACCGTTTGGGAAGGCACCGTCATCGTCGCGGCGGAGCTTTTTGATCGCGGCCAGCCGGGCGATTTCAGGGGAAGGACCTCCTTCACTCCGGATGAGACTCCGTTCAAGCCTGTCTGGCGTGGCAAGGGCTCCGACCTCGCCGGCGCCGTCGCCCGCCACCCGATGCATCATCTCGGCGGCTTCTTCGCCAAACCGCGCCCGTTCCTGCCCGGCGACTTCGTCACCACCGACACCGGCACCGGCCTCGTCCATATGGCGCCGGACCATGGCGAGGACGACTTCCTGCTGTGCAAAGCGCACGGGATCGATCCGGTGTTCGCGGTCGACGGCGCGGGCATGTACCGCGCCGACTGGCTGTGGCTCGGCGGCCAGGGTTCGGTGATCAACAAGAAGTTCGTCGCCTCGGACGGCCCGATCTGCACCGATCTGCGCGAAGCGGGCGCCTTGCTCGCCGCAACCGACGATTTCGCGCACAGCTATCCGCACAGCTGGCGGAGCAAGGCCAAGATCATCTTCCGCGCGACGCCGCAATGGTTCATCCCGATGGATGGAGCGCAAAAGCCCTCTCCCCTTCAGGGGAGAGGGTTGGGAGAGGGGGGCTCTCCGCATGCGACACCGATCGGGGATATGCCCCTCTCCCCTGAAGGGGAGAGGGAGTCGAATGGCGCCACTCTCCGCGGCATCGCGCTCGACGCAATCGAAACCACCCGCTGGGTGCCCGAGCGCTCGATCAACCGCATCCGTTCGATGGTCGAGGGCCGCCCCGACTGGGTGATCAGCCGCCAGCGCGCCTGGGGCGTGCCGATCGCGCTCTACGTCAACCGCGCCACCGGCGATTATCTCCGCGACCCGGAGGTCAACGCCCGCATCCTGCAGGCCTTCACCAATGGCGGTGCCGATGCCTGGTTCCAGGCCGACCACCAGGCCCTGCTCGGCGAACGCTACGACCTCGCCGATTACGAAGTGATCACCGACATTCTCGACGTGTGGTTCGACTCCGGCTCGACGCATGCCTTCGTGGTCGAGGCGCGCTATGGCGAAGATGTCCGCGCCGACCTGTATCTCGAAGGCTCGGACCAGCATCGCGGCTGGTTCCAGTCGTCGCTGCTCGAAAGCTGCGGCACGCGCGGCCGCGCGCCTTACGGAGCGGTGCTCACCCACGGCTTCGCGCTCGACGGCAATGGCCGCAAGATGTCGAAGTCGCTCGGCAACGTCGTCGATCCGCTGAAAATCATCGGCGAGAGCGGCGCGGACATCCTGCGCCTCTGGGTCGCGCAGACCGATTATTTCGAGGACGTGCGCATCGGCAAGGAAGTGCTCGCCGGCACCGGCGACACCTACCGGAAACTGCGCAACACCTTCCGCTATCTGCTCGGCGCGCTCGACGGGTTCGAGGAGGCCGAGAAGCTGCCCGTCGGCGAGATGCCCGAGCTCGAGCGCTATGTGCTCGCCAGGCTCGCCGAGCTCGACGCCGAGCTGCGCGCCGCGGCGGAGGCGTTCGAGTTCAATCGCTACAGCCGCGCGCTGACCGATTTCGCCAACGAGGATCTGTCGGCCTTCTTCTTCGATATCCGCAAGGACTGCCTCTATTGCGACGCGGCCACGGATTCGAAGCGGCGCGCCTATCGGACGGTGCTCGACACTTTGTTCCACGCTTTGGTGCGCTATGCCGCGCCGATCCTGAGCTTCACGGCCGAGGAAGTGTGGCAGGCACGCTTCCCGAGCGAGGACGGTTCGGTCCATCTGCTCGACTGGCCGGTGCTGCCCGAGGGGGCAATCACGACCGGCGACTGGACCGCGATCCGCGCGCTACGCCAGACGGTGACCGAGGCGATCGAGCCCTATCGCCGCGAAAAGACGATCCGTTCGAGCCTCGAGGCCGAAGTGACTGTGCCCGATCTGCCGGCCTCAGGCGACGAACTCGCCGAATTGTTCATCGTCTCGAAGGTCGAGCAGGGCGACAGCGTCACGGTAACGCCCACCGAACGCCATAAATGCGGCCGGTGCTGGCGACATCTTCCCGAGGTTGCGGAGGACGGCTTGCTGTGCGACCGCTGCGCCGAGGTGGTGGGTTGATGAAGAATTGGCATTTCGGGCTGCTCGTCGCGGCGCTCGTGTTCCTGATCGATCAGGGCGCGAAATATTATGTGACCGGTCCGCTGGGGCTCAATGTGCAGGACGCGTCGCTGACCGTGCTGCCGATCTTCGACCTCAGGTTCGTCAAGAATGTCGGGGTGTCGCTGGGGCTGCTGCCGGCGAGCGGCGCGACGATGCGCTGGCTGCTGGTGCTGCTGACCGCGGGGATCGCGGCGGGCGTGCTCTGGTGGATGCTGCGCGAAAAGAAGCGCCCGGACGTGGCCGCGCTCGGCCTGGTGCTGGGCGGTGCACTGGGCAATATCCTCGATCGGACGCGGCTCGGCTATGTCGTCGATTTCGCCGATTTGCATTTCGGGACGTGGCGCCCTTTTTTGGTCTTCAATGTGGCCGATGCGGCGATTACCATCGGCGTGCTGATCCTGTTGATCCGCGCCCTGTTCGTGCGCGATAAGGCCGGGCAAGCGCCCGCTGTGGAGAATGAAGTCAATGCGTAAGCTGATCACCGTCGCTGCGGGCATCGCGCTCGCGGGCTCGCTCTCCGCCTGCGGCAAGAGCGGGGTCGACCGCGCCCGTCCCGATGAATTCGCCGTGGCGCGCGCCGCGCCTTTGGTGATCCCGCCCGATTTTGCCCTGGTACCGCCGCGTCCGGGCGCGCCGCGCCCGCAGGACACCAATCCTTCCGCCCAGGCGCTCGACGCCCTGTTCGGCGGATCGCAGGCGCGCAGCGCCTCGGAGAATGCCACGCTCGACGCTGCCGGCCGCACTTCGGCCGAAGTCGGCACGCGCAGCAGTGCGGGCAGCCCCACCACCAACGTGGTCGACAAGGGCAGCACGACGCGCGACATCATCGCTGCGCCGCAGGGCGACGGCCAGGCCGCACGGGCCAGCACGCCGCAATAATCGAACCGGAAACAAAAGGCGCCGGCCACGCGCATTGCGGACCGGCGCCTTTTTGCGCGGAAGAGAACGGCGGACCGTTCCCTCCCCGTCTTTTAGAAGCTGACGCCGATCGTGCCGATCACGCCGCCCTTTGCCGCATTCTTGCCGCTCGGCGTGGTGAAGAAGGTGTCGGTGTCGACATATTGAACGCCGAAGGTCAGCGACTTCCACGTCGCGGTCGCCCCCAATGCCCAATCGGTATATTCGTCCGTCGGGCCGGACAGCCAGCTGGGGCCGAAGGTGTGACCGAGATGCGCGGTCAGCGCCAGGGGCGTGTTGGGAATCGAGGTCGAAAGATCGCCCGCGAGATAGAGGTTGTCCTGCTTGTCGAGGAGCCCGGTCGCACCCTGATCGAGCGCAAGCGCCTTCTGCTTCGGCGCGTAATTGGCAGTCGCCTTGGCGGTTACCGGGCCGATCGCGTAGGAAAGCGAGACATAGGGCTCGATAAAGTCCGACGCGCTATTGTCGCCGGCGAAACCGGGCCGGGTTCCCGGATAGACATAATAGAGCGCCCCGATGTCGAAGGTCACGCCGTCGAACGACTTCTTGAAGCCGGCGATCAGGTCGATCTCCTGGTGGGCCGTGCCGTGGACAGTGACATAGTCGTCGACCGATGAGCCCCAGACGCTGACATAGAAGCCCGATTCGTGGCTCACGGTGATCCCGCCCTGCACGGCGAAATTGCCGTCAGTCTGCGAGATGCCGCGGAATTTATAATCGCTTACGACGGTCGCGCTACCGTTGACGGTGACAGCGGGAGCGGGCTCGGTCTCGTCCTGCGCCATCGCGGGCGCAGCGGTGACGAGCGCGAGAGCGCCCAGGCTGATCATGGAAAAGCGCATGGAAATCCCTTTCAAATTCAGTGACGAAGGGTCCCCACCTGCTGCTGCCGGCACCGCGTCTATGAGGTTCAAAACCCGCGCGATTTCCAGACAGCACAAGATCATTGCCGGACGCCGCTGCGGCGCACAACAATATTTGCTACTTTGTTGCTCGTTCGTGACGAACTGTTGCTACACCGCCACAGCGGTCAGCGGCGGATCGCTACTACCGCGTCGACCTCGACCACCGCGTTGAGCGGCAAGGCAGGCACGCCCACTGCACTGCGCGCGTGCCGGCCGGCCTCGCCGAACAGCGCCTGCATCAGCTCCGACGCGCCATTGGCGACCTTGGGCTGATCAGTGAAACTCCCGGTCGAATTGACGAACACGCCGAGCTTCACGATGCGCTCGACCCGATCGAGATCGCCGCCCAGCGCCTTCCTGATTTGTGCAACGAGCATCAGCCCGCAGCGCTGCGCGGCCTGCTGGCCATATTCGAGATCGCGATCCTCACCGAGCCGCCCGGTCATCAACTGACCGTCGAGGAACGGGAGCTGGCCGGACACGTGGAGCAGGCCGCCCGCCTCGACAGCGGGGACATAGGCCGCGACCGGAGCCGCTGCTTCGGGGAGGGAGAGGCCGAGCTCGGCCAGCTTCGCATCGATTTCCTGAGTCATGCCGCGATCAACCACCGGTGGCATCGGCGGTCAAGCCCGCCGCGAAACGCGCCGCGATCCAGTCGCCCGCTTCGCGCCAATCGTCGATCCGGGCATGCGCATGCGGTGCGGCCGGGACAGCGGGCGCGAGGCTCGGCTCGGCGATCATGTGGAGACGGTGGACCTGCGGTGTATGCTCGGCGACCGATTCGTGATGGACCGCGAGATCGTCGACGAACACCGTGACGGGCGCGCCGAGCTCGGCAACGAGCCGCGCCACCGGCGGCCCCTTGGGCCCCTGGTTGCACTCGACGCGGTGCGCGATGCCGTGGGTAGCGAGCTGGGCGATGCGATGCTCGCGGCAATGATCGCCGAGATTGGTGAGCACGACGATCTCGGCATGTTCGGCGAGCGCCGCCAGCGCCTCGCGAGCGTGCGGCACCAACGTCTGGCGATCCATCTCGGCGGGGAAGAAGCCGTCGAGCAACGCCCACATCTGCGTGCGTTCGACCAAGGCCTGATCGCCGCGGTGGCGCATGGATGTGGCGAAATCGCCGCCATTGGGCGTGAAGTCGATGTCATGCGCTTCGTCGAGCCACACGCCGAAATGGCGGACCATGTGGAGCAGGACTTCGTCGCAATCGGTGATCAGCAGCGGTTTCATGCGCGTTCGAGCTCCGCGCGGGAGGCGACGAGATCGGCCGGCTTGATCGACAGCGCCTCGGCACAGGCGACGAGATCGGGCTCATGCGCCTCGAGAAACCCGAGCGTCGCCGCGAGCAACAAAGGCTCGCCGGCACGGGCGCGCAACCCTGCGGGATCGAGGCCGGTCAGGTCCAGCAGCCGCGCCGCGCGCGCCGGATCGCCGAGCGTCCAGACCAGGGCCTGGAGCGCAATTGCCTCTGCGTTTGTTTCCACCGGCGGCATCGCCTAAACCATCTCCAACTGCATGAGGTCTGCGCGTGGCAAAAAGGGTTCTCGTTGTCGAGGATAACGAACTCAATCTAAAGCTGTTCTGCGATCTGCTGCGCGCGCACGACTTCGCCGCGGAGCCGGTGGCCGATGGGCGCGAGGCCGTCGCCAGGGCGCGCGCGTTCGAACCCGATCTGATCGTGATGGACATCCAGATGCCGCACGTCACCGGATTCGACCTGATTCGCGAGATGAAGCAGGACGCCGGGCTGCGTGCGATCCCGATCATGGCAGTGACGGCCTATGCCGGGCGCGAGGATGAGGATCGGATCCGCGCCGCCGGGGCCAATGCCTATGTCTCCAAGCCGATAAGCCTCGCCCGCTTCATGGAGGAAGTGCGGGCGCTGGTGCCGGAAGGCGGAGAGGCAGAGGCGGCAGAGGCCGGGAGCGAGGCTCAGCCCGAAGCGGAGGCGCTGGCCACGGCCGAAACGGGCGAGCCCGAGGCGAAGCTTCAGGTCGAAGCAGGTCCCGATAAGCCCGAAACGTCCTGATCGCTGCCCCTGCCATGCACGGAAGGGGGAACGCTAGAACGCGCCAGGCACTTCGCGCTGGATCGTGGTCGGACGTTCGGGGGTGAGCAGCTCGTTCGCGCTGGTCCTGAGCGCGAGCGTCGTCTGTCCGCTCGATGCGATCGCAGTGCAGCTGCGCCCCGCGAGGAAATCGAGCGCCGCCTTGGTCGACGCCTCGCGCGAATCGCCAAGCGGATAGGAAATATCGTCGCCTGCGCGGCAACTCGCCTCGACGGTGCCGGCGAGACCGCTGAAATAATTGCCCTGATGCGCGGAATTCTGGGTGGCGAAGGCGATCACGCGCAGGCGATCGTCGCACGCGGCCTTGTCGACTGCGATCTGCCCGACCGGCTTGCCATAGGTGTTGGTGCCGATCAGCGCCGCGTTGGCGTGGAGATAGGGGATGAAGGCATTGATCACGAGCTCGCTCGCCGATGCCGTGCCGCCGGTCCCGATAAAGGCGATGCGGGTCGGAGCGATCGATTCGGCCTTGGGCTGGAAGAATCGCGTGTCGTTCTCCGCCGATTTCTCGGGGCGGAAGACCATGTAATCGAACACATCGGTCGCGGCGCGATTCGCACCCATCAGATCGCCCATCAGCTGCGCAATCGAAACGAGGCCGCCCCCATTGTAGCGCAGATCGATGATCACCTGCGTGATGCCCGCTGCCTTGAACTGCGCGAAAGCCGCGCGCAGCGCAGGGTCGGCGGTCGAGATGAAGGTACGCAGATTGATATAGCCGACCTTGCGGCCGCCATCGTCGAGGATCTTGGCGCCGTAGCGCGATGATACCGGTTTCAGCTCGTAATCGGCCATGGCGACGGTCACGTCGCGGGTGCCGGCGGTATCGCTGATGCGCAGTACGCGCGTCGTGCCGACGGCGGGGTTGCCCAGCGCAGCGCTCACCCCCGCCGGCCCCTCGCTCGCAAGGATAGCGCTGACCGTGCGCAAATTGGCCACGCTGGTGCCGATCGCGACGATCTGGGTGCCGCGATCGATCCCGGCGTTCAGCGCGGGCGTACCTTCGAACGCTTCGGCGACGAACACATGTCCGCCCGCCAAATCATAGGCCAGGCGGAAGCCGAACCCCGCGCTCGAACCCGAGGAATAATAGGCATTCTCCTCGGCGATCGATGTCAGATAGGTGAAATAGCGATCGCGACCCTGCGCACGCGCGGTGGCGGTGAGCGCGTCGATATAGTCGTCGACATTACCATAAGCTGCGGGGCTCAGGCCGGTCGGCAGCGTCTCGGGGAAGAGATACCATTCATTGAGCTGCGCCGCGGCCCAGTCCTGCCGCTCGCGGAGCGAACAGCCGGCGATCGCGGTGGGGGTCGGCGTCGGTGTGGCACCGACAGGCGGCGGCGTGACGACCGAGCCGCTGCCGCCACCGCCGCAGGCGGAGAGCGTCATCGCCAGGCTCAGCACAGCAGCGACGGGTTTGCGCATGGTCAGCTCTTTCCCTAATATATTCAGGCACCTGACAAAAACATGCGATCTTGTCACTCGCGGGATGAACGCGAGGTTAGCGGTCATGCGGGATCCTGCAGCGCCCAGTCGATGGGCTTTTGGCCGCGGCTGGCGAGAAATTCGTTTGCCTTCGAGAAGTGCCTGCAGCCGAAAAAGCCCGAATGGGCGGAGAGCGGCGACGGGTGCGGCGCCTTGAGCACGAGATGCCGTCCGCCCTTGTCGATCGAATCGACGAACGCCGCCTTTTTCTGCGCGTGACTGCCCCAAAGCAGGAACACCACCGGCTCCTGCTTCGCATTGACCAGCCGAATCACCGCATCGGTGAAACGCTCCCAGCCGCGCCCCTGATGCGAAGCGGCCATGCCCAGCTGGACGGTGAGCACCGCATTGAGCAGCAACACGCCCTGTTCGGCCCAATGCTCGAGAAAGCCGTGGCGCGCGCGCGGAATGCCGAGATCCGCCTCCATCTCCTTGTAGATGTTGACGAGGCTGGGCGGCGTGCGCGTGCCCGGCCGCACCGAGAAGCACAGGCCATGCGCCTGCCCCTCGCCATGATAGGGATCCTGGCCGAGGATCACTACGCGGACATCCTCGAGCGGAGTCAGATCGAGCGCGCGGAACCATTCGCCGCCCGCCGGGAAGATGCGCTTGCCCGCGGCCTTCTCGGCGACGAGGAATTCGCGCAATGCGGTCATGTACGGCGACGCGAATTCGCTTCGCAGCGGTTCGAGCCAACTCGGGTGCAGCTTGACGTCCCCCATGGCCCTCAATTGCGGCACACGCCGCTAAGCAGTCAACCGCTTCGGGCAAACGGCGGAGAGCAGACAGGCGTGGCATTGCGGCGCTGCGGACCGGCACCAGATTTGCCCCACCAGCTTGAGTTCGACATGGAGATCGAGGAACGCCCTGCCCGGCCAATCCGGCAAGGCGGCCGTCGCCGTCTCGCTCGCGACGCGGCCATCGGCATGCACGCCGACGAAACCGAGGCGCTGGAGCACGCGCAGGACATGGCTGTCGACGATCAGCACGGGGCGCGAGAGCGTGCTCGCGTTGAGCGTCGATGCCGCGACCTTGCGGCCGACGCCCGGCAGACGCTCAAGCCAGGCGAGCGCGTCGTCGAGCGGAAGATCGGCGAGGAAGTCGAGATCGAAGCCTCTGCGCTCGGCCGCGATCCGGCGCAGCGCGACCACGAGGTGCGCGGCCTTGGCTTCGGCGAAAGTGACGTCCCGGATCACCGTCAGCACATTCCGCGCGCCGGCAGCGGCGAGCGATCGCGGCGAGCCGAATGCAGCAACCAGCCGGTCATAGGCAGCCTGCGACACGGCATCGCGGGTGCGGCCGCTGATCATCGATTTGACCAATTGGCCGACCGGTCGGCGTGCCGGGTGGGGTCGTACTCGCTCTCGTAACGGAGTCAGCCTCCGATGCCAGAGGAGCAGATCGTCGCGGCCGCGAAACGCGAAGCTCGATTGCATTGCCTTTCTTTAGAACATATCAGGAACAACGGCAATGGCCTTTGCGGCGAATGCGCGGTATCGGATCGGCGGACGCGCAAAGACGTTCACCCACCAGGAGCCAGGATATGTCGTTCACCGGAAGCTGCCATTGCGGCGCGATCAGCTATACCGTCGACGAGGACGCCCCGACCAAGGCAATGGCGTGCAATTGCTCGATCTGCCGACGCAAGGCGCCGCTGCATCACTTCACCACGCCCGACAAGTTCGCGCTCCATGGATCGCGCGACGATGTCGCCACCTACAAATTCAATCATCACGTGATCGGCCATCATTTCTGCAAGACGTGCGGGATCGCCCCCTTTGCCGAGGGCACTGGTCCCGACGGCAAGGCGATGGTCGAGATCAACCTGCGCTGCGCCGACGGCGTCGATCTCGATGCGCTCGAGATCACGCATTATGATGGAGCCAGCCACTGAACTTCGCCAACATCGAGCCCATGGAGGCCCGGTTCGTCGAAGCGCTGCCCGACGGCCCGGGCTGGCAATTCGAGCCCAAATGGGACGGGTTCCGCTGCCTGGCGTTCAAACAAGGCGATGAAGTCGAACTTCAATCCAAGTCGGGCAAGCCGTTGGCGCGCTATTTTCCCGAAGTCGCGGCGGCGATCGCGGGGCTGCCGGTGGATCGGGTGGTACTGGATGGCGAGCTGCTGATTCCCGTCGGACCGACATTGTCGTTCGAGGCACTGCAGATGCGGCTCCATCCGGCCGAGAGCCGCATCCGGAAACTTTCGACCGAGACGCCGGCGCGGCTGATGCTGTTCGATTGCCTATGGTCGCCCGAGGCCGGTGCGCTCGTCGAGCGCCCCCTTTGCGAACGTCGAACCGCGCTGGAAGCCTTTTACGACGATCATTGCTCGGAGACGCTGCGTCTATCGCCGCTGACCGAGGAGCGGGCAGTTGCACAAAGCTGGCTCGCCGCGGCGGGCGGTGCGCTCGACGGGGTGATCGCCAAGCGCCGCGACGAGGCCTACCAGCCGGGCGAGCGTGCCATGCTCAAGGTCAAAAGGCTGCGCACCGCCGACTGCGTGGTCGGCGGCTTTCGCTACGCCAGCAAGAAGCGCGAGGTGGGATCGCTGCTGCTCGGGCTCTATGACGACGCCGGGCTGCTGCATCATGTCGGCTTCACTTCGGCAATTGCCGCGACCGACCGCCCGGCGCTGACCGAAAGACTGGAAGCTTTGATCGAGGCGCCAGGCTTCACCGGCGACGCGCCCGGTGGGCCGAGCCGCTGGTCGACCGAACGCTCGGCCGAATGGCAACCGCTCCGCCCCGAGCTGGTCGCCGAGGTGCGCTACGATCATGTCACCGGCCGCCGTTTCCGCCACGGCACCGGTTTCCTGCGCTGGCGCCCCGACAAGGCGCCCAGGCAATGCACGATGGAGCAACTGGGCGAGGAGGCGCGGCCGGCGATCGTCGAGACCGCCTTGTCGGAGGCGGAGGCGGCGCGATAAGGGCGAGGGCATGCACATCACCCACGATCCCGCCGCTTTGCCCGCCGAGACGATCGGCTTCGACCAGTTCCTCGCCGTCGATATCCGCGTCGGCACGATCGTGGAGGCGCTGCCTTTCCCCGAAGCACGCAAGCCGGCCTACAAGCTGTTGATAGATTTCGGGCCAGCCATAGGCCGAAAACGTTCGTCGGCGCAGATCACCGAGCATTATCGCCTCGAGGAATTGCCGGGGATGCAAGTCGCAGCGGTGGTCAATTTCCCGCCGCGGCAGATCGGACCGGTAATGTCCGAGGTGTTGACGCTCGGCTTCCCGGATGAAGCGGGCAAGGTCGTGCTGGTGCGGCCGGGCAAGGATGTGCCGAACGGAGGCAGGCTCTTCTGAGTCCGGGTCGGCGCCGTCACTTTGCCGTTGACGGCGGCGGTGCGCAGCATAGTCTCCTCCTCAAATAATAAGGAGGGGGAATCATGGACTTGCGGATCGCACTCGCGCTGGGTGCCGCCGTGCCCGCGCTGCTCGCCGTACCCGGCGTTGCGCAGGATGCCAAATCGGACGAGGACGCGCTCGCCGAAAAGGTGATCACCAACACCAACCCGGCCAGCTTCAAGCCCTATGGCCTGACGCCCCCACCCAAATTGGTGAACGACAAGGCGGTGCAGGGCGGCAAAGCACTCCGTATTCCCCTGACCGGCGCGGGCGAGCCGTGGAGCATCGGCGTCAATGTGCCGCTGCTGAAGCCGGTCCAGGCGGGCGATAAATTGGTCGTCGCTTTCTATGCGCGACTGAACAAGGGGGACGCGCCGACCGCGAAGGTCAACGGGCAGATCCAGCTTTCGGCGGCGCCCTATACCGCGCTGTTCGGCAAGCCGTTCGACGTCACGCCCGAATGGAAGCTGCTTCAGTTCTCGGGCAAGGCCGACAAGGACTATGCCGTCGGATCGATCGGCGCCGCATTCCACCTCAACACCGGCAAGCAGGTGATCGACATGGGGCCGGTCGCGGTGCTCGACATGGGCCAATAATGCTCAGGCGCGGCGCGCGGTGACCAGATAGTCGAGGCTGGCATCGTCGCTGAGAACGAAGCCGCGGGCGGGAGAGAAACCAAGGCCGCGGAGGTCGCCGACCTGTAGCCCGGCGCCTTCGAGCAAGGCCGTCAGCTCCTCAGGGGTGAGGAACTGACTCCAGTCGTGCGTACCCTTGGGGATCGCGCCGCTGCCTTCGCCGAACGTGATCATCGCCAGTCGTGACAGCGCGGTACGGTTGGGCGTCGACAGGATCATCAGTCCACCCGGCGCGAGCGCGTCGGCGAGGCCCGCGACGAAGGCGGCAGGATTGGCGACGTGCTCGATCACTTCCATCGACGTGACGAGATCGAAGCGGCGGCCGGGAAGGTCCTCGATCCCGCCGGCGATATATTCGACGTCGAGGCCCGCAGCGGCGGCATGCGCGCGCGCGGCGCCGATATTCTCCGGCGCGGCGTCGAGGCCGGTGACCCGGGCGCCCAGCCGGGCGAGCGGCTCGGCAAGAAGCCCCGCCCCGCAGCCGACGTCGAGCGCCGTCCTGCCCGCGAGCGGCGTAAACGACATACCGTCGCCGTCGAAATGCGCGTCGGTCACCTCGCGGATATAGGCCAGGCGCGCAGGGTTCAGCCGATGCAGCATGGCCGAGCTACCCTTCGGATTCCACCAGTCCGCGGCGAGCTTGCCGAAATGCTCAGCTTCATGTCGGTCAATAGTTGCTTTGGTTGCGTTCGCCATGGCCGCCTCCTATCAGGCCGGTCCATCCTTCCCAAGGCCCGGAAAACAAGCACTCGACATGGCACGCATCGTGATGAAGTTCGGCGGCACCTCGATGGCCGGCATCGAGCGGATCCGCAACGTGGCCGCGCGGGTCAAACGCGAATGGGACGCGGGCAACGAAATCGCGGTGGTCGTCTCGGCGATGGCGGGTGAGACCGACCGGCTGGTCGGCTTCTGCCGCGAGGCGAGCTCGCTCTACGATCCGCGCGAATATGATGTGGTCGTCTCCAGCGGCGAGCAGATCACCAGCGGCTTGCTGGCGATGACGCTCCAGGCGATCGGCGTGCCAGCACGTTCGTGGCTGGGGTCTCAAGTCGCGATCTGGACCGACGCCGCGCATGCCAAGGCACGGATCAAGTCGATCGACTCGACGGGGCTCGAAGAAGGCTGGTCGCGCCGCGAAGTGGCGGTGATTCCCGGCTTCCAGGGCGTGACCAGTGACGAGACCGGCCGCGTCACCACGCTCGGCCGCGGCGGATCGGATACCAGCGCGGTGGCAGTCGCGGCCGCGGTCAAGGCCGATCGCTGCGACATCTACACCGACGTGGACGGAGTCTACACCACCGATCCCCGCATCGTGCCGAGGGCCCGGAAGCTCAAGAAAGTGACGTACGAGGAGATGCTGGAGCTCGCCAGCGTTGGGGCGAAAGTGCTCCAGACGCGCTCGGTGGGACTGGCGATGAAGGAACAGGTCCGCGTCCAGGTGCTGTCGTCGTTCACCGGCGACACGGCACCGATGGCGGACACATTGCCCGGCACGATGATCGTCGGCGAAGAGGAGATTCAGGACGTGGAAAGCCAGCTCATCACCGGCATCGCGCACGACAAGAACGAAGCCAAGATCACGCTGACCGCAGTGCCCGATCAGCCCGGCGCGGTGGCTTCTATCTTCACGCCGCTCGCCGACGCCAACATCAACGTCGACATGATTATCCAGAACATCGCGCACCAGAGTGCCGGCAGCGCGAGCGCCACCGACGTGACCTTCACGGTGCCGGCGGCCGATCTCGCCCGCTCGATCGAGACGCTCAACCAGTCCAAGGCGGCGATCGGCTTTGCCGAGCTGATCCAGGACACGCGCGTCGCCAAGATCTCGGTCGTGGGCGTGGGCATGCGCAGCCACGCCGGCGTCGCCGCGACGATGTTCAAGACGTTGGGCGCGCGCGGGATCAACATCCAGGCGATCACGACGAGCGAGATCAAGGTCTCGGTGCTGATCAACGAGGACGAGACCGAGCTGGCGGTGCGCGTGCTGCACACGGCCTATGGTCTGGATGCGGAAGACGCCGTGGCCTGACCGCGCGTTTCTGACATCTTTCCGCCGCATGGCCGCGGCATCGGACGCTCTGCCTTGTCCGTAGTCGATTCCATCGAAACGCGCCCGAGCGCTTCCGTCCGGCTGCGCGCGTCGCTCGGCCAACGCGGCGTGGCGTTCGTGCTCGCGCTGCTGATCGAGCTGCTGGTGGCGCTGCTATTGTGGTTCATGGCGCCGGTGATCCCGGGCAAGGAAAAGGGCGACGTGCCCAGCGTCTTCGGGATCTCGGGTCCCTCCAGCGACAGCGAGGAGGCGAACCGGACGCCGGAGAAAAAGGCCGACGAACGCAAGGTCGAGAGCGGTAAGCCCCGCCCTGTCCCGCCCAAGCCGGTGGAGCCGCCACCCGTGCCCAAGCCGCCGACGCCGCCGCTCCCGTCCACCTTCGTCCGGATGACCCGCTCCGAATACAAGGCGGCGGACATTGCCGGGAAGGGTTCGCAGCCGGCAGCCGCGCCGGAAGGCGAAACCGCCTCGGCAGCGAGTTCGGGGAGCCGCGCGGGCGACAGCACCGTGGTGGGCAAGGCCCCCAACGGCGAACCGCTCTACGCCGCCGAATGGTATCGCCGGCCGCGCGACGCCGAACTCTCACCTTATCTTTCCCGGCGTGCACTCGGTCCGGGCTGGGGCCTGATCGCGTGCCGCACCGTGGCCGATCACCGGGTCGAGGATTGTCAGGAGCTGGGCGAGGGTCCGCGCGGCTCGGGCTATGCCGGATCGGTGCGACAGGCGGCGTGGCAGTTCCGCGTCCGCGCGCCGCGCGTCGGCGGCAAGGAGCTGACCGGCACCTGGGTGAGCATCCGCATCACTTACGGCAATGTCGACAGCGAATGAGCCGCGTTCCGTGCTTGCCCCAAAGCCTTCCGCCCGGCTAGGCCCTGCCGCCATGACCACTGACAGCAGTATCGGCGCCGAGCGCCTGGCCCGACGCATGGCCCGCGGATGCGAATTCCTGGGCAGCGAAGTCGCGATCATGTGCGGCGCGATGTCGTGGGTGAGCGAGCGCAACCTCGTCGCAGCGATGTCCAATGCGGGCGGCTTCGGGTTGATCGCATGCGGCGCGATGACTCCCGAATTGCTCGACAAGGAGATCGCCGGCACCAAAGCGCTCACCGACAAGCCGTTCGGCGTCAATCTGATTACGATGCACCCGCAGCTGCTCGAGCTGATCTCAGTGTGCAAGAAACATGGCGTGACGCACGTCGTGCTCGCCGGCGGACTGCCCCCGGCGGGCAGCCTCGACGCGATCAAGGAATTCGGCGCCAAATTGATCTGCTTCGCGCCGGCGCTGAGCCTCGCCAAAAAGCTGATCCGTTCGGGCGTCGACGCGCTCGTCGTCGAGGGCATGGAAGCCGGCGGGCATATCGGCCCGGTCTCGACCAGCGTGCTCGCGCAGGAAATCCTGCCCGAAGTGGCCGCCCAAGTCCCCGTGTTCGTCGCCGGCGGGATCGGCCGCGGCGAGGCGATCGCCGGCTATCTCGACATGGGAGCGGCGGGCGTCCAGCTCGGCACGCGCTTCGTCTGCGCCACAGAGAGCATCGCGCACGCCAACTTCAAGAAGGCGTTCATCCGCGCTTCTGCACGCGACGCGACGGCCAGCGTCCAGATCGATCCGCGGCTTCCGGTCATCCCGGTGCGCGCGCTGAAGAACGCTGCCGGCGAGCTGTTCACCGCCAAGCAGCGCGAAGTCGCCCAGCTGCTCGACGAGGGGAAGGTCGAGATGATGGAGGCGCAGCTCCAGATCGAGCATTATTGGGCGGGCGCGCTGCGCCGCGCTGTGATCGACGGCGATGTCGAGCATGGCAGCGTGATGGCGGGCCAATCGGTCGGCATGGTCAACAAGGAAGAGCCGGTCGCCGAGATCATTGCCACGCTGATGGCCGAGGCCGCGCACGCGCTGGAGAAGCGGGCGGTTTAGACCGCAAGGCCTGCCGTGCGCTGCCCGCGGGCAAGCTTCCACAGCTCGCCCAGCGCTTGCGCCGCCATGATCGCCATCATCACGATCAGCGCGATGCGGATCGAGAGGTTCACGCTTTCGGTGAGCCGGGTGAGGTTCCCCGTGTCCTTGCCGGCCGCAACGACGGTCACCCAGGCCCCTGCTTTGTAGAGCCCGGCGGCCAGCGCGATGGTCGCCACCGAGACGGCGATCGACAGGAGCGCCTGGACTCGCCAGAGCCGTGGCAGCAGCCATTTGACCAGATTGACCACGAGCTGCGCCGAGGCGAGCACGAGGATCGGCAGATAATATTGGTCCCAGATCGCGGCGGGCTCGACACGGACCCCGCTGGTCGCCGCGATCGTCGGGAAGCGGATCGCGCCGATCCACCAGAGCAAGAAGGCGATGCTCATCCCGACTTCGAACGCGGCTTCCCACTGGCCCTTGCGGCGCGCGAGCGGCGCGGGGAGTTGTTCGGGTGTCCAGCGGATCAACTGATCGACCGGGCCGCCATAGCGCTCGAACAAAGCGAAGCCGAGCGTCACGATCGCAACCGAAGCGAAGAAGAAGCCCCAGAGATCGCCGGTGATGCGCACGAACATCTCGACAATGTTGCGATCGCCGAGCAGCGCCGAGATCACGCCGATCGCGACCAGCAGGATCGCGCCGATCGTCAGCACGATCCGCAGCCCGAACAGGTAGAAGGGGAAGATTTCGGGCCCGATCAGATATTGCTGGGTGTGATAGCGTGCGGCGATCACCAGCGGGTGTCCGAATTCCTTGAGCAGTGCGTTGATCTCGTCGCGGCGCAGCGGCCGGCCGAGCCGGTCCTCGCGCATCTCCTGCCGCGTGGCGAGATCGTCATGGAGTTCGGCGATGATGTCGTCGGCCTTTTCGGCCGGCAGATTCCGCCGGACGGCCGCGAGATAGCGTTCGATGAGGTCCATCACTTGTCCCTTCCGGTGAGCAGCAGGATCGATTCCGAGATCGCGTTCCATTCGCCGAGCAATTGGGCGAGGATCTCGAGTCCGTCGGGCGAGAGGCGGTAGAAGCGCTTGTTGCGCTTCGCCTCTTCGCGCCATTCGCTGGTGAGCAGTCCCTGCGCCTCGAGCCGGCGCAGCAGCGGATAGAGCGCGCCTTCGTCGATCGGCAGCCCGGCCTCTTCGAGGCTGGTGCGCAGGGTGTAGCCATAGCGCTCCTCGCGCAGCGCCCCGAGCACCGCCAGCACCAGCGAGCCGCGCCGGAGCTCGACGCGCAGCTTTTCGAACTGGTCCTCTTCAATGGGCATTGCCGTGTCTCACATGGTATGCGTCATACACTGTATGATATACAGTATTGGCAAATGCAACAGGGAAAATCGTGAGTGGCGATGGCGGCCACGGGCCGGCGCTTCAGTGGTTCGGCGCGCTGGTTCGCCGAGGCGCGCTTTGTCTTGCGGGACAATGGCGCGCGCCGGGACAATCTGTTAGCCGGGAGCCATGGCCCTCACTGCCGCCGCTTCCGCTCGCGAGATCCTCACCCGCCTTCACGACGTGATGGCGAAACGGTTGCCCGTGCAATCCAAGCTCAACTCGGTGGCGGAAATCATCGGCACCGTGCTCGATAGCGAGGTCTGTTCGATCTATCTGCTGCGCGAAGGCGTGCTCGAACTGTTCGCGACCCGCGGACTCGACCAGGAAGCCGTCCACGTCACCAAGCTCGCACTCGGCGAGGGCTTGGTCGGCACGATCGCAGCCAATGTCGAGACACTCAATCTCGACGAGGCGGCGGCGCATCCCGACTTCGCCTATCGGCCGGAGACGGGCGAGGAGCGCTTCCACAGCTTTGCCGGCGTCCCGATCATCCGGCGCGAGCGCGCGGTGGGCGTGCTCGCGGTCCAGCATGCCGAGCCGCGCCGCTATGCCGATGTCGAGATCGAGGCGCTGCAGACGGTGGCGATGGTGCTGTCCGAACTGATCGCCAACGCCGACCTGGTCGACCAGATGGGGGGCGCCACGACGCGCCCGCAATCGACCGCGGCATCGCGCGCGAGCGGCTTCAAGCTGGTCGAGGGGATGGCCGCGGGCGTCGCGGTGTTCCACCAGCCGCGCATCACGATCGAGCATACCGTCGCCGAGGATATCGAAGTCGAACGCCACCGCGTCTATGCCGCGTTCGACAAGATGCGCGATCAGATCGAGCGCATGGCCAGTCAGGCCGAGTTCGGCGGCGGTGGCGAGCATGACGAGGTCCTCGCGACCTACAAGATGTTCGCCTACGACGAAGGCTGGAGCCGGCGGATCAACGAGGCGATCGATTCGGGTCTGACCGCCGAAGCCGCGATCGAACGCGTCCAGCAGCGCACCCGGATGCGGATGCGCGAGATCGACGACGCGCTGCTGCGCGACCGGATGCACGATCTGGAGGACCTCTCCAACCGGCTGCTCCGCATCGTCTCAGGCCAATTGGGCACTGCGGCGCAGATGGGCCTTAGGCAGGATTCGATCCTGATCGCGCGCAACCTCGGCCCCGCCGAACTGCTCGAATATGACCGGCGGCGGCTGAAGGGTGTGGTCCTTGAGGAAGGATCGCTGACCGCGCACGTCACCATCGTCGCCCGGGCGATGGGCGTGCCGGTGCTCGGCCGCGTGCGCGACGTGCGGCGGCTGATCGCCGAGGGCGACATGCTGCTGCTCGACACTGCCGAGGAGAGCCTGTTCGTCCGGCCGACCGGCGCGATGCAGGAGGCGTTCGAGGCCAAATTGGCGCTCAGCCAGAAGCGCCGTGCCGCCTTCGCCCAGCTGCGCGGCGAAGTGCCGGTAACGAGCGACGGGCATCGCATCACCGTGATGGTCAATGCCGGGCTGCGCGACGATCTCGCCGCACTGGACCTGACCGGTGCCGACGGCATCGGGCTGTTCCGCACCGAATTCCAGTTCCTCGTCTCCGCGACCTTGCCGCAGCGTGAGGCGCAGAAGCGGCTCTACAAGGACGTGCTCGAAGCCGCGGGCGAGCGCCCCGTTACCTTCCGCACGGTGGATATCGGCGGCGACAAGGCGCTGCCCTATCTCAACCATGACGAGGACGGCGACGAGGAGAACCCGGCGATGGGCTGGCGCGCGCTGCGGCTCGCGCTCGATCGCGACGGCCTGATGAAGGCGCAAGCGCGCGCGCTGATTGAGGCAGGCGCGGGCAAGACGCTCAACATCATGTTCCCGATGGTCTCCGAACCATGGGAATTCGACGCGGCGCGCGACCTGTTCGAAGCGCAGCGCACCTGGCTTGCGGCGCGCGGGCGGAAAATGCCGACCGAGATCCGCTATGGTGCGATGCTCGAAGTACCGGCACTCGCCGAAGTGCTCGACATATTGCTGCCGAAGATCGACTTCCTGTCGATCGGCACCAACGATCTCACCCAGTTCCTGTTCGCCGCCGATCGCGCGCACCCCAAGTTGGCGTTGCGTTACGATTGGCTCAGCCCCTCGATTCTGCGCTTCCTCAAGCGCGTGATCGATCAGGCGCACGCCGCGGACGTGCCGGTGGCGATATGCGGCGAGATGGGCGGGCGGCCGCTCGAGGCGATGGCCTTGATCGGGCTCGGCATCGACCGGCTCTCGATCACGCCGGCGGCGGTGGGACCGATCAAGGCGATGGTCCGCTCGCTCGATCGCGCCGCACTGATCGACTCGATGACTCCGTGGCTCGCAGACCCGCGCGCGCCGCTGCGCGACATGCTCGCGAGCTGGGCGAGCGAGCATTCGGTCGAACTCGCCTGATCTTTCGCCAGTTTTGCTGCGGCAGCGTTGACAGGGGCAGCGGCGTGAGGGACACCCGCGCAAAGGCGGGAGCACACAGGGCCGCGAACCCTTCTGCCGGAGGTGAGAATGGAAGGCGAAAACGCCGACAACCCGACGCTTTTCCCCGCCACCGTGGGCGAGAAACTGCGTGCGGCGCGCGAAGCGCAGAAGCTCGAATTGAGTGAGATCGCGAGCCGTACCCGCATTCCGCAACGCCATCTCGAGGCGATCGAGCAGTCGAACTTCGCCAGCCTGCCCTCGTCCACCTACGCGCTGGGCTTCGCCAAGGCCTATGCCCGGGCGGTGGGCGCCGACGAAGTCGCGCTCGCGCGTGAGCTGCGGCTCGAGATCGGCGAGCGGCCCGAACGTCCCGCGCCGCCCCCGGCCTATGATTTCAACGAGCGCTCGCGCACGCCGCCAAGCGGCATCGTCATCGTCGGGGTGATCGTAGCCGTGCTGGTGCTGATCGGGGTGGGACTCTGGTATGGCACCAATTTGTTCCGCGCCGGCGCGCCGGACGAGAATGTGATCCCGATCGAGAACACAATCGCCGCCGATCCGGGCAACGCCGCGGCGCCCGCGCCCGCGCCCGTCACCGGCGGGCAAGTGACTTTGGTGGCGACCGACACTGCATGGATCCGGGTGACCGATGCGAGCGGCAAGCGGCTGTTCGAGAAGGAAATGGCGGCGGGCGAACGCTACGACGTACCGGCCGATGCCGATCGTCCGCGCGTGCGTACCGGCCGGCCCGACCGGATCCAGGTTTTGCTCAACGGCTCGAACGTGCCCCCGCTGGGCACCGGCGTGGAGACCGTCGAAGTCGAGGTGAGCGCCGCGGCGCTACAGTCGCGCGGGCAATCCGGCGCGCCATCGACCCCTTCTACCGCACCCGTGGACGTGCCTGCTGGCAACGCCGCCGCCACACTTTAAGGCGGGCGACAAGGCACGGCGTGTCGACTATATCATCTGCTTAATTCCCGAAATCAGCACCGGGGGGTGTGACGAATGCGTTTCCTGATTGTCGCGGCAGGCGTGACTGCCGCCATTGCCGGTCCCGTTGCGGCCCAGGCCCAGACCACCGCGGTCGAAGGCCGCGTCGATCGGCTCGAGCGCGAGATGCGCGCGGTGCAGCGCAAGGTGTTCCCGGGCGGCGCGGGCCAGACGATCGAGCCGCAGATCGTTCCCGATACCAGCATCGAGGCGCCCGGTGTTCCTTCGGGAAGCCCGGTCGCCGATCTGACCCAGCGCGTCGCCGCGCTCGAGAATCAGGTGCAGTCGCTCACCGGGCAGGTCGAGCAGGACGGCTATCGGCTCAAGCAGCTCGAGGACGGGTTCAGCGCCTATAAGCGCGCGACTGACGCACGGCTGAAGGCACTGGAGGACAATGGGGCGCAGATCGGCGCATCGGGCGATCCGGTGATCGCGCCGGTCGACATTTCCGAAGCACCCGCGCGGCCGACCCGGCCCGCAAGCCGCCCGCCCGCCGAAGAGGCACCCGCCGCCAAGCCGACCGGTACCCGCGCGCAGCAGGTCGCGGCGATCCAGAAGCCCAATTCGGGCGACCCGGCCGAGGACGGCTATACCTATGGCTATCGCCTGTGGCAGGCCAAGCTCTATCCCGAAGCGCGCCGCGAGCTCGAGGCGGTGGCGACCAAATATCCGCAGCACCGCCGTGCGAGCTTTTCGCAGAATCTGCTCGGCCGCGCCTATCTCGACGCCGGTGCGCCGAGCCTCGCCGCGGTCGCCTTCTACGAGAATTACAAGAAGAACCCGAACGGCGAGCGCGCGCCGGACAGTCTCTATTATCTGGCACAGGCGCTGACCAAGCTGAAGAAGCCCGCGAGCGAAGTGTGCAAGGTCTATACCGAGCTCGACCAGCTTTACGGCGAGCGGCTGTCCGCGGAGATGAAGAACGGCATCGCCGAGGGACGTGTCGCGCAGAAGTGCAAATGAGCTGACGCCCCCGGCGGATCAGGTTGCGCGCTTTCGCGACGATGTGATTGCGCTTTGCTCCTCCCCTAGGGAGGATTTCAGGCTGGCGCTTGCGGTATCGGGCGGGCCTGACAGTCTCGCATTGCTGTTGCTGGCGGCGGCGGCGTTTCCGGACAGAGTGATCGCCGCTACCGTTGATCATGGCCTGCGCCCCGAAGCAGCGGCGGAGGCGCGGTTCGTAGCCGAGATCTGTGACCCGCTCGGCGTTCCGCATGCCATCCTCACGGGCATTGTGCCCGAGGGCAATCTCCAGGAAGGCGCACGCACGCTGCGCTACGCCCTGCTCGCCGAATGGGCGAGAGACCGCGCTCGATGGATCGCGACGGCACACCAGCAGAACGACGTGGCCGAAACCTTCCTGATGCGCGCCCGCCGCGGTGCGGGTGTCGGCGGACTCGCGGCGATGCGCGCGGCGCGACCACTGGGCGACGTGACTTTGGTCCGTCCGCTGCTCAATTGGTCGCGCGCCGAGCTGGAGGCGATCGTCGCCGCGGCGGGAATCGTGCCGATAGAGGACCTCTCGAATCGCGACCCACGGTTCGACCGCGCCCGGATGCGAAGAATGCTCGCCGAAACGCCCGAGCTCCCGGCCGACCGCCTGGCGCTCGCGGCGCACAACTTGCGGCACGCGGAGGACGCGCTCGAATGGGTGACGGAGCGCGAGTGGCAAATGCGGAGCCGGATCGACCCCGGCTCGGCGCAGCTCGAAGCACGCGATTTGCCTTACGAATTGCAGCGTCGGCTCGTCGAGCGCGCGGTCGACCATATCCGCTCACAAGATGGAGAGGATCCCGCCCCACTTCGCGGCGAGAGTCTCGACGGGCTGGTCGCCACGCTCGTTTCGGGGAAGACAGGTACGATTGCGGGGGTGAAAGCCGAGGCGAAACGTGCTGAATGGCGTTTCAGCCTGGCCCCGGCGCGTCGATCACACTGATCGACCCAAAGTACCATAGTGTTCCATTGCCATTAACCTGGCGGCGCCTATCTAGGACGGGCGAAAGGTATCGAGCTCGATGAACGACAACAACAAGCCGCAGGGTCCCGAAAACGGCGGCGGCAATCCCTGGATGAAAAGCCTCCTGATCTGGGTGGGCATCCTCGCGGCGCTGGCGCTGTTCGTGAACCTGTTCGACCGTCCAGGTGCGCAGGCCGCAGGCGATGCGATGTCCTATTCGAGCTTCCTCGACAAGGTGCAGGCCGGCGAGGTCAAGTCGGTCAACATCGCCGCGGGCTCGGCAGGCACCAGCCTCGTCTCGGGCACGCTTTCGAGCGATGCGAAGTTCCGCACCAACGCGCCCAATGATCCCCAGCTGATCTCGACGCTGCGCGAGAAGGGCGTGACGATCAACGCGCGTCCGGAAGAGCAGCCATCGGTCTGGTTCTACATCCTCTACCAGTCGCTGCCCTTCCTGCTCTTCCTCGGCATCGCCTTCTTCGTGCTGCGCCAGATGCAGAAGAATTCGGGTTCCGGCGCGATGGGCTTCGGCAAGAGCCGCGCCCGCCTGCTGACCCAGAAGGAAGGCAAGGTCACTTTCGACGACGTCGCCGGCATCGACGAGGCGCGTGAGGAGCTGCAGGAGATCGTCGAGTTCCTCAAGGACCCGACCAAGTTCGCGCGCCTCGGCGGCAAGATCCCCAAGGGCGCATTGCTCGTCGGCTCGCCCGGCACCGGCAAGACCCTGCTCGCCCGCGCGATCGCAGGCGAGGCGGGCGTGCCGTTCTTCACCATTTCGGGTTCGGACTTCGTCGAGATGTTCGTCGGCGTCGGCGCCAGCCGTGTCCGCGACATGTTCGAACAGGCCAAGAAATCGGCGCCGTGCATCGTCTTCATCGACGAGATCGACGCGGTCGGCCGTTCGCGTGGCGCGGGTCTCGGCAACCAGAATGACGAGCGCGAGCAGACGCTCAACCAGCTGCTCGTCGAGATGGACGGCTTCGAGGCGAACGAAGGCATCATCATCATCGCGGCGACCAACCGCCCCGACGTGCTCGATCCGGCGTTGCTGCGCCCGGGCCGCTTCGACCGCCAGGTCGTGGTGCCGCGCCCGGACATCGAAGGCCGCGTGAAGATCCTGTCGGTCCATATGAAGAAGGTGCCGCTGGCGCCCGACGTCGATCCCCGCGTCATCGCGCGCGGCACGCCGGGCTTCTCGGGCGCCGATCTGGCGAACCTCGTCAACGAGGCGGCATTGCTCGCGGCGCGCCGCGGCAAGCGCCTCGTCGCGATGAGCGAGTTCGAGGACGCCAAGGACAAGGTCATGATGGGCGCCGAGCGCAAGTCGATGCTGATGACCGAGGACGAGAAGCGCATGACCGCCTATCACGAGGCTGGTCACGCCATCGTCGCGATGCACGAGCCCGCGTCGGATCCGATCCACAAGGCCACGATCATTCCGCGCGGCCGCGCCTTGGGCATGGTGATGCGCCTGCCCGAGCGCGACCAGAATTCGATGCACCGCGACCAGATGTACGCGCATCTCTCGATCGCGATGGGCGGCCGCGTCGCCGAGGAACTGATCTTCGGCTACGATCGGGTGAGCTCGGGCGCATCGTCGGACATCCAGTCCGCGACGCGTCTCGCGCGCTCGATGGTGACGAAATGGGGTATGTCCGAAGCGGTCGGCCCGCTCGAATATGCCGACGACGATCAGAACTATCTCGGCTACGGCATGGCGCGTCCCGCGCACATGTCGAACGAAACCGCACAGCTGATCGACGCCGAGATCAAGAAATTGGTCGAGGGCGGGCTCAACCGCGCCAAGCAGGTGCTGACCGACCATGTCGACCAGCTCCACAGCCTCGCCCAGGCGCTGCTCGAATATGAGACGCTGACCGGCGAGGAGATCAAGCGGCTGATCGCTGGCGAGGACATGGGCCGCGAGGACCCCGGCACGAAGGCGGCTCCGGTCGCCGCCGCGGGCACCTCGATCCCGAAGATTCGCAAGCCCAAGGGCCCGTTCGGGAGCCCCGCCCCGCAAGGTGCATAAGTTCAGTTGACGTTAAACGGGTTACGATTAGCCCTCTCCCGAGCGATCGGGGGAGGGCTTTTTCCTATGCGGCGGTTGACGGTTCTGGTGATTGCCACGGCGCTGATCGTGCCGACGACGGCGCAAGCGATGACCGTCGCGCAATTCCTCGCCAAGGCGAAGGCGCTGCAGGCGCAAGGCGCGCTGGCGTTGCTCTCGCCCGACGCCGAGCTGATCAAGCACGAAGTCGCCGCGATCCGCGCCGCTTATACCGCCGATCTGCGCGCCGCGCGCGCGGCGGGCAAGACTCCGCACAGCTGCCCGCCCGAGACAGGCAAGCCCAAACTCACGCCGAAGCAGATGCTCGCCGAGCTCGAGAAGATCCCGGTGGCGAAACGGGGAATGAGCATGAAGGCCGCAGTCTACGCCTATATGAAGCGGACTTATCCGTGCCGGTGAGGCACTTGGTGCTGGCGGCTGCGGGGATGAGCCTGCTCGCAGCTCCCGTGCAGGCAATGCCGGTCCGTGAATTCATCGCACGGTGGACTGCGGTGGAGAAGCTCGGCGAGATGGCGAAGCTCGATCCCGAGCTGCGGCGGCTCATGAACGAGCTGGAGACGATCCTCGGGGCCTGGCGCGCCGATGTCGACAAGGCGAAGGCGGCAGCGAAACCGATCGCCTGCCCGCCGCCTCCCGGACAGGCGGAATTCGAGAGCGACAAGCTCATGGCCCATTTCAAGGCGCTGTCACCGGCCGAGCAGGAAATCGAACTCAAGGACGGCGTCTACGTCTATCTCAACAAGACCTATCCCTGCCGGTGACGCCGCTTTGGCGCGGCCTGGGAATAGTGCTGGAAATGTAGGATTTGTTCTGCTGGGGTCTCGGCATGGCGCACCGACCGCATCTCCGCCCCACTGCCGCGCGCGAAGTTGACTGCTTCGCGCGCGCGAAGGGGTAGTCAACTTCGTCAACTTCGCCCCGGCAGCGGCCCTAGCCGGTCATCCCCATCGCCACCAGGATCAGCAGGAAGAGCACCAGCACGATCGCGATGAACCAGGTCAGCACGATCGCGCGCAGCACTGCCGACCACCAGCGCAGCTGATAGGCCTGCTTGAGCTGCCGGGTGATGTGGAAGAACGGGATGAACACCCCCGCCATGCCCAGCCAGCCGGAGGGCACGCCCAGCTGCGCCGCCAGCGTAATCACGATGAACAGCAGCGACATGAACGCGATCGAGTAGATGATGAAGACCGCGTGGTCGTAGAGCTTGTACTGGCGCTTCCAGAAGAACAGCAGCCACAGGAACGGCAGCGACAGCGGGATCAGCAGCCACGAGAATTTATAGACGCTCGACTGGAGCTTGTAGAGCATCAGCGACGGGTTCTTCTTCCACTTCTCGATGCCGTGATCAAGCGTGTACCAGCCGGTGCGGACCTCCACGATCTGGTCCACCTTGTCGGGCGAGACGTGCTTCGCAGCTTCGTTCAGCTCAGCCAAATCGTGGTTCGCTGTGGCGATGCGCTGCTCATATTTGGCGCGTTTCGGATTGTCGGGTGCGAGCGCGCGCAGTTCCCGGGTAGCCTCTGCGCGATTCTCCTCGGCATCCTTGCGCGCCTCCTCGATCGCTGTGGCTGGCTTGGCGGTGAGGCCCGAGATCTCGCTCGGTGCGGAGATTCCCGCGAACGAGAAGACTGCGAACATCGCGAAGATCGAGAAGAGGAAGATCGCCATCGGCGAGACGAATCGCGCGCGTTCGCCGGCGACGTAACGCCGGGTGAGATCGCCCGGGCGCCACGCGAGCAGCGGCAGCGTGCGCCAGAACTTGCCTTCGAAGTGGAACACGCCGTGGACGATCTCGTGCCCGACCGCGCCGAGCGAACGATGGACGTGTCCCGATTGCCCGCAATGATGGCAGTGCGCGCCGATCAGCGCGGTGCCACAGTTGAGGCACATATGCTCCGCGTGCGATTGCCCCTCGCCGGCCCGCGGCTCCAGCGCGCGGCCCAGCAATCCTCCGGTGACGATTTCACCAGCTGCCTCGAATTCCCCCATGCGCGACGCCTATCAGCTTGCGCCAAGCCGTGCTAGCGGGTGCAGCATGGCCGATGCCGATATCCAAATGCTGATCACAGACATGGCCGCGCGGGCCCGCACCGCCTCGCGCCGCCTCGCGGCGATGACCAGCGACCAGAAGAGCCGTGCCTTGCTCGCGGCCGCAGCCGCAATCCGCGAGGCGAGCGACGCGATCGTCGCGGCCAATGCCGAGGACATGGTCGCGGCCCAGGCTTCGGGGCTGTCGGGCGCGCTGCTCGATCGGCTGCGGCTCGATGCGAGCCGTGTCGAGGCGACCGCCGCCGGCGTCGAGGCGGTGGCGCGGCTCGACGATCCTGTCGGCAAGGTGATCGAGCGTGTCGATCGGCCCAATGGGCTGGTGCTGACCCGGGTGCGCATTCCGATCGGCGTGATCGGCATCATCTATGAGAGCCGCCCCAACGTCACCGCCGATGCCGGCGCGCTCTGCGCGATGTCGGGCAACGCCGCGATCCTGCGCGGCGGCTCGGAAGCGATCCGCAGCAACCGCGCGATTCACGCCGCGCTGGCGAAGGGGTTGGAAGAAGGCGGCATGCCCGCCGATGCGATCCAGCTTGTCCCCGTCACCGATCGCGCCGCGGTCGGCGCGATACTGACAGCCGAGGGTGCGATCGACATGGTCGTGCCGCGCGGCGGCAAGGGCCTCGTCGCGCGCGTCCAGGCCGAGGCGCGCGTGCCCGTGCTCGCGCATCTCGACGGGCTCAACCACACCTATATCGACCGTGCCGCCGATCCCGCGATGGCCCGGGAACTCGCGCTCAACGCCAAGATGCGCCGCACCGGCATCTGCGGCGCGACCGAGACCTTGCTGATCGACCGCGGCTTCGCCGATCCCGCACCGGTGCTCGCAGCACTCGCCGAGGCGGGTTGCGAGCTGCGCGGCGACGCCGAAATCCAGGCGATCGAACCGCGGACGCTGCCGGTGGAATGCGGCGACTGGGACACCGAATATCTCGACGCGATCCTGTCGGTGAAGCTCGTCGACGGCGCCGAAGACGCGATGGCGCATATCGCCGCACACGGATCGCATCACACCGATGCGATCGTCACCGAGGACGCGGCCGCTGCCGAGCGCTTCCTCGCCGAAGTCGACAGCGCGATCGTGATGTGGAACGCCTCGACCCAGTTCGCCGACGGCGGCGAGTTCGGGCTGGGCGCCGAGATCGGCATCTCCACCGGCCGCCTCCACGCCCGCGGCCCTGTCGCGCTCGAAGGGCTGACGACGTACAAATGGGTCGTTCGGGGCACCGGCCAGGCGCGGCCGTGACCGACACTGTGACGCTATGGCGTCCCGTAGGCCCCGGGGAGCTGGAGCTGATCGAGGCGAGTGGGATGCGCGAATTCCCGCCGCGCCTGCCCGAGCAGCCGATATTCTATCCGGTCACCAGCGAAGAGTATGCAGTGAAGATTGCGCGCGACTGGAATGTCCCGGAGAGCGGCGCGGGTTTCGTCACGCGCTTCGATGTGCAGCGTGCCTTTATCGCCAACTATCGTGTCGAGGATGCGGGCGGCCGTGCGCATCGCGAATATTGGATCCCCGCCGAAGACCTGCCCGCATTCAATGCGGCGATCATCGGCGCGATCGAAGTCGTCCGCCGCTTCCCCGAATGAAGCGCATCGGACTGCTCGGCGGCTCGTTCAACCCGGCGCATCGCGGGCATCGCAGGCTCTCGCTCCATGCGATCCGCACGCTTGGGCTCGACGAGGTATGGTGGCTGGTCTCGCCCGGCAATCCGCTCAAGGACAAAGCGGGGATGGCGCCGTTCAAGGCGCGCATGGCCTCGGCGCAGAGGATGGCGCTCCATGCGCCGATCCGGGTCACCGATATCGAGAAACGGCTCAGGACACGCTACACCGCCGATACGCTCGATCGCCTTTCGCGCGCCTTTCCCAAGCATCGCTTCATCTGGCTGATGGGCGCCGACAATCTTGCCCAATTCGATAAATGGGAGCGCTGGCGCGACATTGCGCGACAGGTTCCGATTGCGGTGATTGCACGTCCCGGCTATGATGCACGGGCTCACGCTAGTCCCGCGATGAGTTGGCTGCGGCGCGCTGTGCGGCCCGCAGGCCAGGCGAAGAAATGGACGAGTTGGAGATTGCCGGCCCTCGTGCTGCTGCGCTTTCGCCCCGATCCGACTTCGGCGACCCGCATCCGCGCCGCCGACCCTGCCTGGCACCGGCGCTTTCCGAACGCGCGTTCGATATCCATATCGGCGCCGTCCGTGCCGTCTCCACCGTCGCGCACAGACATGTTGCAACCCTGAGGAACTAACTTGGCCACTTCCCCCAATGTGCAGCGCGTCCCCGGTGCCGATGGCGTCGAGGCACTGCATGCACTCGTGATGACTTCGCTCGACGACGATCAGGCGGTCGAAACCGTCTCGATCCCGCTCGCCGGCAAGAGCAGCATCGCCGACTATATGGTCGTCGCCTCCGGGCGCTCGACGCGCCAGGTAGCGTCGATGGCGACCAAGCTCGCCGAGAAGATCAAGGCCGAGTTCGGCCGGAGCCCGCGTGTCGAGGGCCTGCCCACCGCGGACTGGGTGCTGATCGACGCAGGCGACGTGATCGTCCACCTGTTCCGCCCCGAAGTGCGCACCTTCTACAATCTCGAGCGGATGTGGTCGTTCGGGGAAAACGCAGGGCAGGCGTAGTTTGCAGTTAGAGGCCCGCACCGCGACGGAGGGCTGATGCTGCTCCACATCGTCGCGCGCGGGCGCATCGGGCGCGGGCCCGAGGCCGAGCTGGTCGAGCGCTATCTGAAGCGCGTCGCCTGGCCGACAAAGATCACCGAACTTCCCGACGCCGGCGGCAAGATGCCCGAACAGGCGCCGGGCACGCGGATCGTCATGCTCGATGAGACCGGGGAGAACCTTCCTTCGCGTCTGCTCGCCGAGAAGCTGGGGCGCTGGCGCGACGACGGCGTGCGCGAGACGCGGTTCCTGATCGGCGCGGCAGACGGTTTCGACGATGCCCAGCGCGCGCAGGCCGACCTGCTGGTCTCGTTCGGGCGGGCGACCTGGCCGCATCTGATGGCGCGCGCGATGCTCGCCGAGCAATTGTGGCGCGCCACGTCGATCCTTGCCAATCATCCCTATCACCGCGAAGGGTGAGCCATGGGACCCGCGCGGAGCACCGCCACCGCTATGGCATTGCTGGCGATGCTCGCCGCAGGAAGCATGGCGGACGCGCAGCAGTTGCGCGAGCAGCAAAAGCGGCTGCAATCGGCGAAGACGGCGTCCGATGCCGCGCAGGCCCGCGCACAGGCATTGGAGAATGCAGCCGCCAACGAGCGTGATCAGGCCATACAGGCCCGCGCGCAGGAAGCCGCCGCCGCCGAACGCATCAAGGCGGCCGAGGCCGACATCATTGCCGCCGAGGCGCGTATCGCGATCGTCGATCGGCTGCTTGCGGCGCAGCGCAGCCAGGTCGCCGAGCGGCAGGGCCCGGTGGTTCGGTTGATCGCCGCGCTGCAATCGATGGCGCGCCGCCCTGCGGTGCTCGGGCTCATCCAGCCCGGATCGACCGAAGACATGGTCCATGTCCGCGCCGTGCTGGGCACCACCATGCCCGTCGTCGAGCGGCGCACTGCCGAGGTGCGCGCCGAGCTCGCCCGCGTCCAGCAACTCCGCGCCAATGCCGGGACCGCGGTGCGCGCGCTGCGCGAAAGCCGGGCGCGACTGGAGGATGAACGCATCGGACTCGTGCGGCTCGAGGCCGAGCATCGCGCGCGCTCACAGGAATTGGGGCGTAGTGCGCTGGTCGAATCGGACCGGGCGCTCGCGCTCGGCGAACGTGCGCGCGAGATCGTCGACCAGATGGAGTCGCAAGGCGAGGCCGACCAGATACAAGGGGAATTGCTCGCTCTTTCCGGCCCGCTGCCGCGGCCCGATACCGAAGCCGCGCCAGCCGCCGTCAAGCATGTCGCCGCCTATCGCCTGCCCGTGGCCGGACAACTCGTCACGGGCCTTGGCGAGCTCTCCACCACCGGCGTCCGCGCGCGCGGCCTCACGCTGGCCACTCTGCCCAACGCCCGCGCGATCGCCCCTGCCGCCGGACGCATCGTCTATGCCGGGCTTTTCCGCGGCTATCGCGGCGTGATCATCATCGATCACGGCAATGGCTGGACCTCGTTGGTCGCGGGGCTCGGCGGGCTGGCGGTGCGGGTCGGTGATCGGGTTTCGCAAGGCCAGCTGATCGGGCGAGCGCCCGGCGGGGGCGATCCCCGAATCACGATCGAGTTGCGCCGTCGCGGCCAGCCCATGGATCTCACGCAATTGCTCGACTGACAGGCCGTGTAAATGCCGTTATCCTGCACTAGATTGTGCAAGTCGTTTTTGTCGAAAGTCGTATGATGCTTCGTCCGCTTCTCCAGGTCACCGCCGCAGTCAGCGCGCTCGCGCTCGTCCCCGTCGCCTCGGGCGCAATGGCGGGTGTCGATACCAACAGCTACCGCGAGCTCGACACCTTCATGGAAGTCTTCAATCAGGTGAAGGCGAACTATGTCGAGAAGGTCGACGACCAGACGCTGATCAAGGGCGCGATCCAGGGCATGCTCGCCGCGCTCGACCCACATTCCTCCTACGCCGACGGGCTCGATTTCGACAATCTCAAGATCCAGACCGACGGCAATTACGGCGGGCTGGGCCTCACCGTGACGCAGGAAGACGGCGCGGTGAAGGTGATCGCGCCCACGGAAGACACACCGGCGGCCCGCGCGGGAATCAAGTCGGGCGATTTCATCACGCATCTCGACGGCAAGTTCATCGTTGGCGGCAGCCTCGACGAGGCGATCGAGCAGATGCGCGGCCAGCCGGGCACCAAGATCAACCTGACGGTCGTCCGCCCGGGCGCCGACAAGCCGCTCCAGTTCAGCCTCGTGCGCGAGATCATCGTGCAGAAGCCAGTGAAGTGGGAGGTCAAGAACGGCGTCGGCTACATCAACATCAACACCTTCACGGCACAGACCGGCGCCGACACGATCAAGGCGATCCAGGGCATCGACAAGCAGCTCGGCCACAAGCCGCTGGGCTATGTCGTCGACCTTCGCGAGAATGGCGGCGGGCTGCTGAGCGAGGCGATCGCGGTTTCCGATGTGTTCCTCGGCCATGGCGAGATCGTCTCGCAGCGCGGCCGCGAGAAGAACGACATCGAGCGTTATTACGCCGAATCGATGGTCCCCGGCGATCTCGCCAAGGGGTTGCCGGTGATCGTGCTGGTCGATTCGGGCACCGCTTCGGCTTCCGAAATCGTCGCAGGCGCGCTGCAGGATCATCATCGCGGCCTCGTGATGGGTGTGCGCAGCTTCGGCAAGGGATCGGTACAGACGATCCTGCCGATGGGCCAGCGCGCCGCGCTCAGGCTCACCACCGCACGCTATTTCACGCCTTCGGGCCATTCGGTGCAAGAAGGCGGGATCAAGCCCGATCTGCTCGTGCCGCAGATCTCCGATCCCGATTACAAGGATCGCACGGTGATCCGCGAGGCCGATCTCCGGAAGCATTTGATCAACGCCGAGAAGGTCGACGACGCGACGCTCGAGGACGATGCCCGCACCGATCCGCGCTTCGCCCAGACCGCCGAGCAGCTCAAGAAACAGGGCATCGACGACTTCCAGCTCCATTATGCACTGCAGACGATTGCCCGCTCGGGCGGCAAGCCCCAGGTCGCAGTCAAGGGCCGCTGAGGCGTGCGCAGGGACGGGCTCCGGACCGCGCGGCTGATCGCGCTCCTCCTGCCGGCCGCATTGCTCGCCGGAGCGTGGGGATCGCAATTGTTCGGGCTCGTGCCGTGCGAGATGTGCCACTGGCAGCGCTGGCCGCATTATGCGGCGGTCGGGGTCGCATTGCTCGCGTTCGCGCCGCTGCCGCGGCCGGTGCAGATGCTGTTCGTGCTGTTCGCCGCGTTGCTGATCGCAGTCAGCGGCGCGATCGGCGTGTTCCATGCCGGAGTCGAATATCATTGGTGGCAGGGGATCACCGCCTGCACCGCTCCCGTCGGCCATGGCGATGCGATGGATATCCTCAATCAAGCACTTCGCCGCCCACTCGTGCGTTGTGACGTACCGCAGTGGACGCTCTTCGGAATCAGCCTCGCGGGCTTCAACGCGATCCTGTCGCTGGGGGGAGCCGTGACGATCTTCGCGCTGGCGCCGCGAAAGGCGCGGCGATGAGCTGGAAGCCGGGCGATCGCCGCGAAGGCCATGACGCGATGGTCCGCGTCGATCAGGCCGGCGAATATGGCGCGACGCGCATCTATGCCGGACAACTCGCCGTGATGGGCGATCGCACGCCGATGGCGCGCATGATCAACGGCATGGCCAATCAGGAAGAGCGCCACCGCGCATTTTTCGACGCGATGATCGCGCGGCGCGGCGTGCGGCCGACCGCGCTTCAGCCTTTCTGGAACGTGGCCGGCTTCGCATTGGGCGCAGTCACCGCGGCGATCGGTCCGTCCGCCGCAATGGCCTGTACCGCGGCGATCGAAACCGAGATCGACCTGCATTACCAGCGTCAGCTAGCCGAGCTCGGCAGCGGCGATACCGAGCTGCGCGATGCCGTCGCCCGGTTTCGCGAAGAGGAAATCGAGCATCGCGACACTGCGATCGCCTCGGGCGCGGAGAATGCGGTGGCCTATCCGCTTCTCTCGGGGTTGATCCGGATGGGGTGCCGGGCGGCCATTGCAGTATCGAAACGGATATGACAGGCCCGGTTAAGCGTTGAGGCGCCAGGACAGGCGCGAGGAGACAGCATGATGCTCAAGCGGATCGTGATCGTGGCGGGGCTTGCCGCAGCGCCCTTGCTGGTACCGGCCGCACAGGCGCAAAATGCCGCGCAGAACGGCGTCCTGCTCATCTATGGCGACGACAAATGCCCAACCAACGACAATGGCGAGGAAATCGTCGTCTGCCAGCGGCTCGATGAGAGCGAGCGCTTCCGTATCCCCCAATCGCTGCGGGATCAGTCCGTCCGCCCGCAGATCAGCGAGAGCTGGGCAGTGCGTTCGCAGGACGCGCTGGACACGGGCCGGACGGGCGGCGTCGGCAGTTGCTCGACGGTGGGCCCCGGCGGCTCCACCGGCTGCTTCGTGCGTCAGGCCACCCGCGCGCGCGCCGAGACACGGGCGCGCCAGCAGGAAGCATCCAACCTGCCGCTGCCCTGAGCGGCTCAGCCCCTACGCAGCAGCCATTCCGGCGGATCGCGCAGCACGCACTCGCCGATGATCCACAGCATCGCCACGGCGCGGAAGCCCGCAGCCAGTGCAATATGGATATAGCTCGTCGCCGGCCAGCCATGCTCCATCCCGGCGAACCACCAGAATTCGGCGAAATAGGTGCCCAGATCCCCCAGCACGAACAGGCCCACCGGCCATAATCGCGGCGCGGTCATCAGCAGCAGCGGATAGAGCCAGAGGTCGAACTGCGGCGAATAGACTTTGTTGGTCAGCATGAACCAGGCGAGCACCGGCGTGAACAACACCCAGAGGTGCGTACGGTGCTGGCGCCAGCTGAGTGCGACGATCAGCGTCGTACCCAGAACGAAGGCAATTGCGGCATAGCGATTGCGGTCCTCGATCCAGGTGAACCACCAGCCCATGTTGGAGAAGATCTCCCAGCTCGCGGCCGCGGTGCCCTGGCGTTCCTGCGAGAAGCGATAGAATTCGCTCCAGTTCTCGGGTGCGAACCAGGCGACCGGCAGATTGACCAATCCCCACGCCCCGATCGCCGCGGCCGACAGCGCCGCCGCGCGGAGCAGCCGCTCGCGCCAGGGACGGGCGTCGCCGAACAATGCGCCGAGTCCGATCAATGGCAGCGCGAGCACCGGAAACAGCTTGGCAGCGGTGCCGAGTCCCGCCGCCGCCGCCGCGGGCACCAGCCGCCCTTCACGCGCGAGCAGCAGCGCCGCCACCGCGAGTGCCGCCGCGGCCATATCCCAATTATGCCCGACATAGAGGATCAAGGGTGGCGCCAGCGCCCAGCCCCAGAGGCGATTCTCGTCCATTCCCGCGCGCAGCAACAGCCACAACACCAGCGCGGCGAGCAGCCCGTTGGCAATCGTCACCACGCCGAGAAAATGGCCGTCGCGCGCGCGATGGCCGAACAGCAGGCGCGTCGTCGCGCCCTCGACCCAGATCTGCGCACCGGTGAGCACCGGATATTCCATCCGGGTCTGGAAATAGGGAATCTTGCCCTCGGCCACTTCGCGCCCGTGCCAAAAGGGCATCACGTCATTGTAGCAGCCGGTGGTGTATTGCTCGGCATCGGTCCAGCCGCCGGGCAGGCAATGTCCCTTGAACAGCCAGCCAGCGCCGATGGTGAAGACCAGCGCGATCCACAGCGAAGCCACGCGCCAGTTCACATCGCGTGGAAGAGCCCAACCCATGGCTCGGCTGCTTATCGCGCGCGACGAACGGCGTCCATGCCGCCAAAATACAATGCGCCTTGCGCCTCGTCGGTCATGAGCAAGCGCGACTCAGCGGCGGCAGGGATTGGTTCGACCGGGTCACGCAAATAGCCTTAATCCGCCGAGTCGATGGGCACGAACAGGCTGCGCTTGCCCACTCCGAGCGCGACATTGGTGGTGAAACGGCGGACGTTGGGATTGTCGCCCATCAGCCGGCTCATCAGCGCGTCGTACGCACCGACATCGGGTGCGACCACCACCAACACAAAATCGGCGGTGCCGGTAACATAATAGACCTGCTGGATCCACGGCTCGGCTGCAAGCCATTGGCGCAGTCGCGCAATCAACTCGGGCCGCTCGCGTTCGATCTCGAGCGCGGCGAGGAAGAAGTTCGGCTTGCCCACCTTCAGCGGGTCGACCACCGCAGCGGTCGCGACGATGACGCCGTCGTCCCGCAACCGCTTCAGTCGGCGCAACACGGAAGACGGCGAGAGCCCGACCTCCTCGGCGAGCGCATCCGCGGTGCGTCCCGCGTCGCGCTGGACGAGGGTGAGGAGCTTGCGGTCGAACGCGTCGAGGTCGGATCGGGCCATCGCCGTCACTCTAGCGCCAATCTGCGCGGGAATCCGCCATGTGGATATTCATTTCGCGGGAATCCACCGAGCGGGCACCCTTATCTGTTCGCATATTATTCAAGGAGCTCCCGATGATCGACCATATCGAAATCCGCACGTCGCGCATGGCCGAAAGCCTGTCCTTCTATGCCAAGGCGCTCGGCCCGCTCGGTTACACCCAGAAGGTCGATGGCGACGCCAAGGGCTTCGGCAACGACAGCGCGCTCGACCTGTTCCTCGTCGAAGGCACGCCGTCGGACGTGCATTTCGCCTTTGCCGCGCCTGATCGCGCGACGGTGGACCGGATCTACGACAAGGGCCGCGCCGCCGGGCTGACGCTGGATCGAGCGCCGGCGCTCGCCCCGCATATCCACCCGAATTACTACGCCGGCTATCTCCGCGATCCCGACGGACGGCTGGTCGAGTTCGTCTGCCACGCCGCCGAACCCGGCTAATTAACAAGGGTGTCAATTCACTTCGCTCTGATTATCATGCCCAAAAATAAAGATGGGAGAGCAGGATGAAGCGATACTGGACGCTCGCGGCCGTGCTGGCCGCCAGTCCGGCGGCGGCGCAGACCGTGACCGTGGAGGCCGGCGCAAATGCGCAGGAGCGGTTGCAGGCCGCACTGATCGAGGCGAAGCCAGGGAGCATTGTGCGGATCGGCGCAGGCCGCTTCGAGCTCACCGACGGCCTCAGCCTCGATGTCGATCGCGTCACCGTGCGCGGCGCCGGACCCGATAAAACCGTCCTCAGCTTCAAGGGCCAGCTCGGCGCCGGCGAGGGACTTCTCGTCACGTCGGACGACGTGGTGCTGCGCGGTTTCGCGGTGGAGGACAGCAAGGGCGACGGGATCAAGTCCAAGGGCGCCGACCGGATCCTCTACAAGGACATCCGTGTCGAATGGACCGGCGGGCCCAAGGCCACCAACGGCGCCTATGGCGTCTATCCGGTCGAGAGCAGCGATGTGCTGATCGATCGCGTCACGGTGAAGGGTGCGTCGGACGCGGGCATCTATGTCGGCCAATCCGACCGGATTATCGTCCGCAACTCGACCGCCATGTACAATGTCGCGGGGATCGAGATCGAGAATAGCGGCCACGCCGATGTGACCGGCAACCTCGTCACGCACAATACCGGCGGCATCCTCGTCTTCGACCTGCCGGCGCTGCCCCGACGTGGCGCGGGCTGGGTGACGGTGAGCGGCAACAAGGTGGTCGACAACGACACGCCCAACTTCGCGCCCAAAGGCAATATCGTCGCCACTGTCCCCACCGGCACCGGCGTGCTGATCATGGCCGCGAACAATGTCACCGTCACCGGTAACGAACTCGCTGGCCATGGCACCGCCAACATCATGGTGATCGCCTATCGGCAGCCGTTCGATGACAAGGGCTATAATCCCCTTCCGCGCCACGTTCATCTCGCTGCCAACAAGCATGGCCACGCCGGTTTCGCGCCCGCCATGCCGGGCGGCGCCGAGCTCGCCAAGGCGCTGGGAGGCACCTTGCCGCCGATCTTCTGGGACGGCACCGGGGGAGACGCGGTGGACCTCACCGGTGACAATCAGGTGCCGATGCTGTCGCTCGGTCTCGCGCTCGGCGCAGGGATCGAGACTGCCAAACCGCAGCCGGTCAAGCTCAGTGAGAAAATCCCGCCGCCGCCCGGTATCGTGAAATTGCCCCCGGCGATGGAGGCCGCGGCGAAGTGAAGGCGCTGCTAGGCGCCGGGGCGTTGCTCGTCGCCGCGCTGGTCGCCCGACCGGGCGGCGTCGACGACACTGCGATCACCGGCCAGGGTTTCCCCGCGCATCTCTCCGAATTCGGCCTGTTCACCGATCTTCCGACTCGCACCCCCGCCGCGCGGATGATCCGCTACGATCTCGAGACCGCACTCTTCTCCGATTATGCCGAGAAAGAGCGCTATCTCTACTTGCCCGAGGGCGCGCAGGCGAAATACGACCCCGACCAGGTATTCGAGCTCCCAGTGGGTGTCGCGCTGGTCAAGACCTTCGGCTACCGTATCGACGGAATATTCAAGCCGATCGAGACGCGGCTGCTGCTCCACCGCGCGAGCGGCTGGGTCGCTTTGCCCTATGTCTGGAACGCCGCGGGCACCGATGCGGATCTGAAGCGCGCCGGGACGCGCGTCCCGGTGACGTTCAACGACCCGTCGGGCGCGTCACGCAGCATCAGTTATGCCGTACCCAACCAGAACCAGTGCAAGGACTGCCACGCGCTGAACGGCCGGATCACGCCGATCGGCATCAAGGCGCGCTATCTCAATCATAATGCCCAGCTCGACAAACTAGTCGCCGGCGGCATGCTCGACCGGCTCCCGGCCGATGCACCGCGGATCGCGCGTTGGGACGACGCCGCTGCGCCGCTGGAAGCGCGGGCCCGGGCCTATCTCGAGATCAATTGCGCGCATTGCCATAATCCCGCCGGCGCCGCGTCGAACTCGGGGCTGTTCCTCGACTGGCGCCAAGGCGATCGCACCGCGCTGGGTATCCGCAAGCGCCCCGTTGCGGCGGGACGCGGCAGCGGCGATCGCGATTTCGCGATTCAGCCGGGCGCCCCCGACGCCTCGATCCTGATCTACCGGATGGAAAGCACCGATCCGGGGATCGCCATGCCCGAGCTCGGCCGCGCTACCGTCCACAAGGAAGGCGTTGCGCTGGTCCACGACTGGATCGATGCGATGCCGAAGGCCGCACCGGCGCGTTGAGCCTCTGCCGCGCTCCCGCGAGACGAGGAAAGAACCCGCCGGGAACCGCGTTGGTAAGGGAGCATTTGGCAGGCGCCCGGGCGCGGGAGAAGGCAAGGGTGACGAAAGCGCGGACCGGAATCGGCCACAATAAAGCGGCGGCCTGGGGAGCCCTGCGCGAAGAGGCGGCGCGCTGCACGCGCTGCCATCTCTACGAGCATGCGACGCAGACCGTATTTGGCGAGGGTCCGGTCGATGCGCGAATGATGTTCGTCGGCGAGCAGCCGGGCGATCAGGAGGATCTTGCCGGCCGACCGTTCGTCGGCCCCGCCGGGCTGATGTTCGACAAGGCGATCGGCGTGGCAGGGATCGACCGTTCCACCGTCTACGTCACCAATGCAGTGAAACATTTCAAATTCGAGCCGCGCGGCAAACGCCGGATCCATTCCAAACCGGACGCCGGCGAGATCCGCGCATGCCGCTGGTGGTATGAGCAAGAGCGGCTGCTGGTGAAGCCGGATATGACCGTGGCGCTGGGTGCCACCGCGGCACGCCAGATGCTGGGCAAGGTTGTGACGATCAGCGGTAGTCGCGGCCGGGCGATTGAGCTCGCGGAGGGTGGGTTGGGCTGGATCACGATCCATCCGAGCTTCCTGCTGCGCATGCCCGACAAGAGCCGCGCCGAGGAAGAATTCGCGGCGTTCGTCGAGGATTTGAAGGGCGCGGCGAAGGCGCTGGGCTAGAGATTGGCGGGGTTGGGGCCGAGTCGGCCGTCAGGATCGTCGAGCGCATCGATCGCGTCGATATCCTCCAGCTCCAGCGTCACGTCGCTTGCCGCGAGATTGGCGGAGAGACGCTCCTTCGCCGAGGCTTTGGGGATCACTGCGAGTCCGTGATGCAGATGCCAGGCGAGAATTGCCTGTGCCGGCGAACAACCGTGCCGGCCGGCGATGCGAACCACCTCGGGATGTTCGAGCATCGTCCCCTGCCCCAACGGCCCCCAGCTCTGCGTGACGATGCCGTGCGCGGCATGGAATTCGCGAAGGGGACGCTGCTGGAACCCCGGATGGAGCTCGACCTGGTTGAGTGCCGGCACCACGCCCGTCGCATCGATGATCCCCCGCAGATGATCCGGACCGAAGTTCGACACGCCGATCGATTTCGCCCGCCCCTCGTCGCGCAGCCGCACCAGCGCCTGCCAGGTCTCCACATATTTGCCGAGCGACGGCATCGGCCAATGGATCAGGTAAAGGTCGACACTGCCGCGCCCGAGCCGTTCGAGACTCCGGTCGAACGCCCGTAGCGCCGGATCGAACCCCATATCGCTCCGCCACAGCTTGGTAGTGACGAACACGTCGTCACGCCCGCTCAGGCCATCAGCGACGCCGATCTCGTTGCCGTAGAAAGCTGCGGTATCGACCAACCTGTAGCCGACCTCGAGTCCTTCGCGGGTGATCCGCGCGGCCTCGTCATTGGGGACCAGATAGGTACCGAAACCGATCGCGGGGATCGCACGACCGTCGTTCATCGTCAGGGTATCGGGCATGACGAGCGCTTAACCGGCAGATCGCGCCTCCGCCAGCCGCGATGCAATCGCACGCACTTTCTCCACGCGACCCGGCGCGAATTTCTCGACCATCGCATGATATCTGGCGAGCGTCGCCGGATCGGCGTGCTCGGGCGAGCCGCTGTCGAAAGGCGGCGCGGGATCATATTCGAGACTGAGCTGGACAAACTTCGCATGCGCTTCGCCGCGGATCCGCGCAGTCAGCGCGAGTGCGAAGTCGATGCCGGCGGTCACGCCGCCACCGCTGACGCGATTGCGATCGAACACGATGCGCTCGGCGACGGGTTCGGCGCCGAAAAAGGCGAGCTGCTCGCGCGATGCCCAATGGCATGCCGCGCGATAACCGGTGAGCAGCCCGGCCGCGGCAAGCACCAGCGAGCCGGTGCAGACACTCGTCACCCACTGCGCCGTCCCGGCCACCCGGCGAAGCCATGCCAGAGTCTCGGGGTCCTCCATCACGGCGACCGTCCCGAAGCCACCGGGCACGCAGAGGATATCGGTGGACTCGATCTCGGCGAAGGTCGCTGTGGGCAAAAGCGCGAATTGGGCGTCGGTCTCGACCGGTTCGCGCGTCTTCGCAACCAGATCGAGCTTCACATTGCCCATCCGAGACAGCACCTGCGCCGGGCCGGTCAAGTCGAGCTGAGTGACGTGCGGGAAGAGCAGGAAGGCGATGTGGAGCGGCGCGGCTTCGGGCATTGCAATCCTCCGGTCTTCGGAAGCGTGCATAGTCGTCCGGGAACCCGAACGCTATTCGGCGATCAGGCCGGCGAAAGGGGGCAGCAGATCGGCCGTGGCGCCGTTGACGGTTTGAATCACCCGGCGGCCGCGCATCTGCGCAGGCGCTGGAAGCGCGGTGTCACCGAGATTGAACATGCAGAACAGGGTCTGCCCCTCGGCCTCGCGCTCGAACAGCAACAGGGTGCCTTCGGCCTGCCGGATCGTGATCGACCCCGTCATCAGCGCCGGATTCGAATGACGCAGCGCGATCAACCGCCGCGTGAGATTGAGCAGCGATTCGGGATCCGCCTCCTGCCGGTCCACCGCCAGCGCGGCATGATCGGGTCCGACAGGCAGCCACGGGTGCCCCGCCGTGAAGCCGAGCTGGGGGGCATCGGCCTGCCATGGCATCGGCGTACGGGCACCGTCGCGGCTCAATGTCAGCGGCCAATTGGCAATCGCCTCCGGATCGCGGAGATGCTCGAACCCGATCTCGACCTGGGTGAGCCCCAGCTCTTCGCCATAATAGAGAAAGGCATTACCGCGCAGCGAGAGCAACAGGAGCATCTTTAGCCGCGCGAACGCGTCGCGATGGTCGGGCGCGATCCAGCGCGAGATCGCGCGCGGCGCATCATGATTCTCGAACGCCCAGCTCGGCCAGCCGATGCCGGGGGCATGCGGCCAGCCCTCGACTGCATCGCGGACGAGCGCGGGCGTCAGGCGATCGGCATAGAGGAAGTTGAAGCCATAGGCGCTGTTGAGCCGGGTCTCGCCTTCGGTGAACAGGTGCATCTCGGGCTCGGGCGCGGGCCCGCCGACTTCCGCCACCGTGAAGCGTCCACCGAAGCTGTCCGCGAGCCGGCGCAATTTCTCGAGGAAGCGCGGGATATCGGTGTGGCTCTGATTGTAGACATGCTGCTGGAAATCGAACGAGCGGGTGCGCGGCGTGCCGGTATCGGGCGCCGGCGGATTATCGCGCAGTTCGGGATCGTGCATCGTGAAGTTGATCGCATCGAGCCGGAAGCCGTCGACTCCGCGCTCGAACCAGAAGCGCGCGATCGCCAGCGCGGCGTCCTGCACCGCCGGATTGTGGAAATTGAGATCGGGCTGCTCACGCAGGAAATTGTGCAGATAATATTGGCCGCGCCGCGCGTCCCACGTCCATGCCGGGCCGCCGAACACCGATTGCCAGTTGTTGGGAGGAGAGCCGTCGGGCTTCGGATCGGCCCAGACATACCAGTCGGCCCTGGGATTGCTCCGGCTCTCGCGGCTCTCCTTGAACCACGGATGCTGATCCGAGCTGTGCGAATAGACCTGGTCGATGATCACGCGCAGCCCGAGCTGATGCGCGCGCGCGATCAGCGCGTCGAAATCGGCGAGCGCCCCGAAGATCGGATCGACGTCGCAGAAATCGGCGATATCGTAGCCGAAATCGCGCATCGGCGAAGTGAAGAAAGGCGACAGCCACACCGCGTCGACACCGAGCGAAGCGACATGATCGAGATGCGCAGTGATCCCCGCCAGATCGCCGACGCCGTCGCCGTTCGAATCGGCGAAGCTGCGCGGATAGATCTGATAGATCACCGATCCGCGCCACCACGCACGGGTATCGGCCTCGGGTTGCTGGGCAAGCAGTTCGTTCATTGCGGCTTTCCGGCGGCGCAGACGGCATAGCCGAACGCGGGCAGAGAGAGGGCGATGCTGCCCGGCGCCGCGGCACCGGCGGGGCAGGTACCGGCGAGGGCAGTGAAGGCCGCCGATCCGGTCTCGACTTCGATATTGCCAGTCCATGGCTGCGGGCTCGAATTGAACGCGATCAGATATTCGTTTCCTGCGACCGGATCGAAGCGCGACACCGCGAACAGCCCGGGCTTGTCGCCGGCGAAGCGGAGCTGCTGGCGACCGCGGGTCAGCGCGGGGTGCGCGCGGCGCAGCTTCGCGAGCGTGGCGATCTCGCGGAACAGCGGGTGATCGGTGTCGAAGTTCGCAGTGGCATTCGTCTTGTTCGTGCCGAGCAGCTGATTATCGTTATAGACTGCGACCCGGCTGGCGAACATGTCCTCGCGCGCATCCTGATCGCCGCCGTCCCCGACGAAACCCTGCTCGTCACCCGAATAGATCGTCGGCACCCCGCGCAGCAGCAGCAGCATCGCATGCGCGAGCCGGTCGCGCGCGAGCAGTTCCTCGGCGCTCGCCTTTGGATTGGCCTTGCGAATGAAGAAGGCGGCGCGGCCCTGATCGTGGTTGCCGAGGAAAGTCGGGAGCCGCCGCGCGGTGGCCTCGCCGCCTTCATAGAGCGGATCGGCGGCGAACACCGTAGCGAGCCGATCGGTCCCCGCCTCCCCGGCGCTGACCGCATTGACTGCGCGTGCGAAGGCGAAGTCGAGCACTGCTGGCAGCCGGTCTACGCGGGTGTGCCGCGCCAGCGCCGAAGTGTCGGGATCGGCGACCTCGCCGAAGATGTGGAAGTTGGGAATGCCCTTCGCCTTTGCACGCTCGAGCATCGCGGGCACGAACGCCGCCCAGAATTCGGGGTTCACGTGGCGCGCGGTATCGATGCGAAAACCGTCGATCCCGAAGCGATCGATCCAGCCCCCGAAAATCTCGACCATCCCCGCGATCACTCGCGGATTCTCGGTCATTACATCGTCCAGCCCGACGAAATCGCCGAGCAGCGAGCTTTCGCCCGCGAAGGTCGAGTTGCCGCGATTGTGATAATAGATCGGATCGTTGAGCCAGGCAGGTCGCTTCACGTCCTTCTCGGCCGCGGGCACGAACGGCGTGTAGGCATAATCGGGACGCGTTAGCCGCGCGAAGTTCTCCGCCGTCTGCGCCTGATCGCCCACAAAGCCGGGATTGATCGCTTCGCCCTTCCCTCCGCCCTTGCGGCCGTACGGATAATCGGCTCGGCCGCGATACTCGCAGCCGCCGCACTCGCGATACTGGATCACGTCCGCCGTGTGATTGGCGATGATGTCCATATAGACCTTGATGCCGCGTGCATGCGCCGCATCGACCAGCGCCTTGAACTCGGCATTGGTGCCGAAATGCGGATCGACCCGCGTGAAGTCGGTCACCCAATAGCCGTGATAGCCCGCCGATTCCTGCCCCGGCGGCCCCTGCACGGGCTTGTTCCTGAAGATCGGACCGACCCAGATCGCCGTCGCGCCGAGCGCCTGGATATAATCGAGCCGGCGAGTCAGCCCCACGAGATCGCCGCCGTGGAAGAATCCCTTGTGCGTCGGATCATAGCCGGTGACGAGCCGATCCCCCTTCAGCCCGCCGCGATCATTGGCGGTGTCGCCATTCTCGAAGCGGTCGGGGAGGAGGAAGTACAGCACCTCGTCCTCGGGCAATCGATCGCGAAGGCTCTGCGCCGCTGCGGGCGCGGAGAGTACCGACGCGCCAAACAACAACAATGCGTGGAGTCGCATCATATGGGATACGGTCACTTACTCGACCTTTCCGCAGAGGCGCCGCGCGGGGAGGGCCCGCGCGGCGCCAACCATCATCAGAACTTGAAGCTCGCACCCGCGAGGAAGCGGCGGCCATAAGTCTGATAGTCGATGATCTGGAGCGGCTCGCCCGGATTATAGGTGACGAACGGTTCGTCGGTCAGGTTCTGTCCCTGAACGAACAGCGAAAGGCCGTCGAGCGCCGATCCGTCCTGAAAGTCGTAACCGATCTGCGCGTCGACGATCGTCTCGCCCCTGGCGCGCCGCCGAACCCGGCCTGCGCCGAAGCCCGAAACCTCGCCGATGAAGCTCGAGCGGTAGCGAACGCTGCCCCGCGCCGAGAAGCCCCATTTCTCGAAATAGGCGGTGCCGTTGGCGACCCACTTCGAATATCCGGGAATATCCTCGGCAGGGGCGCCGGGGGTCGGCTCGATCTTGGTCTTGGTGTAGGAAATACCGCCGGTCACGCCGAAGCCGTCGAGTGCGCTGATCACGCTGCCGAAGGGCAAGGTCGCGGCCAGCTCCGCGCCGTAGAGCGTGCCGCCCTCGCCGTTGATCGGCACGTTGAGCGTCGCGATCGGCGCGATGATCGCCCCACCGCCCGGCGGCGCCAGCGCGAGGCTGCTCGTCGGAACGATCTGGTCCTGGTTGTAGATGTAGCTCTTCAGGTCCTTGTAGAAGAACTGCGCCGCCACATAGCCCTGCCCGCCGAAATACTTCTCGAAGGTGAGGTCGACGGCATTCGCGCGCCACGGTCGCAGATCGGGGTTGCCGCCATTGCCGTTCGGGAAGGCATAGGTCTGCCCATTCTGCGTGATGATGGCGTAATTGAAATTGATCGTCGCGCGCATGTCGTCGATCCGCGGACGGATGATCTCGCGCGCCGCACTGAAGCGGATCACGAAGTCGCTCGGCAGGCGTAGCGACAGGTTGAGGCTGGGCAGCACGTCGACATAATCGGTGCTCGCATCGCGGACCGCGGCGCCGACGTTCGGCGAGCCGTTGGGATTGGTGCCGAGGAATACCGCGCTGGCGCCGCGCGAATTCTGATCGGTGAAGATCGCCTGGACGCCGAAATTGCCTGTCAGCTTCGATGCGCCGAGCTCGGCGTCGATATCCGCCTGCCAATAGGCGGTCATCAGTTTCTCGCGGATGTCGTATGCCTTGACCACGACGTCGCCATAGGGGTTGGGCACCTTCTGATAGATGCCCCCCTCGAGCAGCGCGATCGGATCATAAGCGATCACCGAGCCGAGGCCCAGAAAGTCCTGGTTCGCCGTGCCCAGGCGATATTGCTCGGGGACGGGAATGCTGACGGTGCCGTCGGTATTGGCGACGAGGCCGAGGAACGCCTCGTCCGGTGTCAGCTTCTTCGAACGGTTGGTGTAGTTGAGCCCGAACTTGATTGCGCCGAGGAAGCCGTCGAGCGCCTTCTCGACCTGGAGGCGATACTGCCACAGTTCGTCCTCGATGATACGGTTGTTGTAATAGCCGTCCTGCCCCCCGATGATCCGGCGGCCGTCGACCGCGGTCTGATCACCGCCCCAGCCCAAGGGACTCGTGAGCAGGATCGTGCCGAAATCGCCGTAGTTTAGGTTGTGCGAAAACGTGGTGGCGTTCTCGCCGCTGATGAAGCCGATCGTGTCGGTCGCGCCGGTTCCTGGGCCGCGGGCCGTGCCGGCATTGCTTTCGAGCACCAGTTCGTTGCGATCGGTCTTCGACATGCTGATGTCGAGCATCGCGTTCCAGCCGTCATCGCTCTCATACTTGCCATTCCAGCCGAACGAATAAAGCTTGGCATGCCGCTGAAAAGCGTCGTTGCGCACCACGCCCTCGACATTCGAGAAGGTGCCCGAGCGGACGAGATTGCCCTCGGTCTGCGCGTTCGAGAGCGGCGATCCACCCCAATAGAGTGGAAGCTCGACGCCGCGCTTGATCTGGTCGTCCTTGAAGTCCGAAAAGAAGCCGTCGAAGCTCGTGGTGAACTCCGGCGCTGGGCGCCATTCGATCGTACCCTGTAAGCCCAGCCGCTTTAACTGCGTCGAAGTGACATAGGACTTGGAGCCACCGATCACATAGGGCGCCGAACCGTTCGCGCCGGTGCCGGCATAGCCCCAGGCGTTGAACTCCTGGATCTGGTAGGGCTCGTCGAGATACGAGGCCGAGAGCGCGATGCCGAGCGTGTCGTTGGCGAACTGGTCGATATAAGTCGCGTTGACCCGGTAGCCGAACTCCTTCGATTCCGGATTGAGCTTGCCGAGATCGACATAGGTGCCGCGGCCGCCGACCGAGAAGGTCCGCCGGCCATAATCGAGTGGGCGTACGGTGCGCAGGTCGACGGTGCCCGAAAGCCCCTGCCCGACGATCGACGCCATCGGTGTCTTGTAGACGAGCACCTGGCTCATGATCTCGGACGGATATTGATCATATTCGACCGCGCGATTGTCGCCGGTCGAGGTCTGCTCGCGCCCGTTGAGAAGAGTAGTCGAGAAATCAGGCGCGAAGCCGCGGATCGAGATCGCGTTCGAACGGCCCGAGACGCGTTGCGAAGTCAGGCCCGGCAGGCGCGCGATAGATTCGGCGATCGAGGCGTCGGGGAGCTTGCCGATGTCCTCGGCCGAGATCGATTCGACGACCTGGTCACGCGACTTCTTCTCGGCGACGGCATTCTCGAGCGCGGCACGGAAGCCGGTGACGACGATGTCGGGACTGTCCTGGGCATCGGCTTCGGCGACCGGCGTTTCCTGCGCGGCGGCGGGCGCGGCGAAGGCGGCAAGCGCGAGCGCCACGGCAAGTGTCCGGCTGCTCGTGCCAAGAGCGATACGAGTGGCCGTCCGGCCCCGGGTTTTGCTGATCAAAGTCCGTCTCCCCTAATCGGCGCGTCGCTCCGGCTCTGCGGCCGGCTCATTTCGAATGCGCAACATGTGACGAGCGAAGGAACTGCCCGCCGTCGACGCGCACTTCTTCCGAAACGGGGGCGCTCGACCAGCCGCTCACATACGTATTCAATAGCGATCCATGCCCCGCGTGACGGATTTGCATCACCTGTGACGTTGACGCGGCGGACGATCTGCGCTGTCTGCATATTATGCGAAGCCGCGAAGACCGCGCGCGGGAAGGGAGCGCCGGGCATGCAACGCAAACCCACTTCATTCGACATCGCCCAGCTCGCGGGGGTTTCGCAGCCGACCGTCTCGCGTGCCTTGCGGGGCGAACTGGGGGTCAACCCCGTCACGCGGCTGCGCATCGAATCGATCGCCAAGCAGCTCAACTACCGCGTCGACAAGGCCGCATCGAATCTGCGCACGCGCCATTCGCAGACGCTGGCACTGCTTTTCTTCGAAGACCCGACCGCCGACGATTCGCTGATCAATCCGTTCTTCCACTCGATGCTGGGATCGATCATCCGCGCCTGCGCCGAGCACGATCACGACCTGCTGATCAGCTTCCAGCAGCTGTCGAGCGACTGGCACAATGATTACGAGGATTCGCGCAAGGCCGACGGGATCATCCTGCTCGGCTATGGCGATTACGAATTGTACCGGACGCGGCTGCGCGCGCTCGAGGATGCCGGGACACATTTCGTGCGCTGGGGATCGGTCCAGTCCGAAGCTTCGGGGCTGACCGTCGGCTGCGACAATCGCGGCGGCGGCAGGGACGCGACCCAGCATCTGCTGTCGCTCGGGCGGCGCAACATCGCCTTCCTGGGCAGCGCATCGAGCCATTATCCCGAGTTCCACGATCGCTATCGCGGCCATGTCGCGGCACTCAAGCAAGGCGGCGTGATCCCGCGGCCCAGGCTCCAGTTCGACGCGATCACCACGGAGGAATCGGGCGCCGCCGCCGCCAACGCGCTGATCGCCAGCGGCGAGAAGTTCGACGCGATCCTTGCCGCCAGCGATCTGATCGCGATCGGCGCAATGCGCGCGCTGGCCGCTGCGGGACTGAACGTGCCCGAGGACGTGGCAGTGGTCGGCTTCGACGACATTCCCGCCGCGAGCTCCGCCAGCCCCCCGCTCACCACCGTGATGCAGGACCCGCGCACCGCCGGGCGCAAACTGGTTGAGACACTGATCGGCCGCATCCGCGAGCAACCGGTCGGGTCGGCGCTGCTGCCGACCAAGCTGGTGGTGCGGAAATCCTGCGGGTCTGCGGGCTAAGTCCTCCTTGAGACTCAATGCCCTACGTCACCCCGGCCTTGTGCCGGGGTCCACCAAGCGGCTCGGCGAGAAGCTGGAGCCGCCTGTTCTTCCGTCGCGGCACGGTGGATCCCGGCACAAGGCCGGGATGACGATTTCAGATTTCTGGAGCACCAAATGATCGAAAAGCCGCGCCAGTCTTTTGCCGGCCTGTGGAACATCAGTTTCGGCTTCTTCGGCATCCAGATCGGCTTCGCGCTGCAGAACGCCAATATGAGCCGGATCTTCCAGACGTTCGGGGCGAAGATCGACGATTTGCCATGGCTATGGGTGGCCGCGCCGCTCACCGGACTGCTCGTCCAGCCGGTGATCGGGCATATGAGCGACCGAACCTGGCTCGGCCGGCTGGGCCGGCGGCGGCCCTATTTCTTTGCCGGCGCCTTGCTCGCCGCGCTGTCGCTGTTCGCGATGCCGCTGGCGCCCGCCTTACTGTTCGCCGCAGTGATGCTGTGGGTGCTCGACGCCTCGCTCAACGTCTCGATGGAGCCGTTCCGCGCGTTCGTCGGCGACATGCTGCGGAAGGACCAGCACGCCGCCGGCTATGCGGTGCAGACCGCGTTCATCGGCGCAGGCGCAGTGGTCGGATCGATCTTCCCCTGGGCGCTCGAGCATCTCGGCATATCGAACCTCGCCGTGGGCGGCGGCATACCGGATACCGTTCACTATGCCTTCTGGTTCGGCGGCGGCGCATTGTTCCTTTCGGTGCTGTGGACCGTAGTGACGACGCGCGAATATGCGCCCGACGCCATGGCGGCATTCGACGGCTCCGCGGGGGTGGACGAACAGGCCGCTCCGCTTCTCGCGACGCGCGGCTACGCCACCAGCCTCGTCTGGCTCGCCGCCGGGATGTTCGTGATCTGGGAGGTCGGGCAGCTGGGGCTCGAGAAGGAAGTTTATCTGCTCGGCACGCTGTTGCTCGGTTACGGGCTCGCCAGCGCAGCGGCGATCGCGCTCGCCCGCGCCGGTTCGCCCGCCAACATGCTGAGCAGCATCGTCGGCGACTTTTCGGGCATGCCGGTATTGATGAAGCGGCTGGCGGTGGCGCAGTTCTTCAGCTGGTCGGCCTTGTTCATCATGTGGATCAACACCACGCCGATCGTGACGCAGGTCTTCTTCGGTGCCGCCGACGCCACGGACCCGCTTTATCAGAAGGGCGCGAACTGGGTCGATGCGCTGTTCGCCACCTATAACGGCGTCGCCGCGATCGCCGCGCTGACGCTCCTGCCCTTCCTCGCCGCGCGGATCGGCCAGGCACGGACGCATATCGTCGGGCTGCTGTGCGGCGCGGCGGGCTATGCGAGCTTCTTCGTGATGCCCGACCGGCATTGGCTGCTGCTCAGCGAAGTGGGGATCGGCATCGCCTGGGCGTCGATCCTCGCAATGCCCTATGCGATCCTCGCCTCGAGCCTGCCGCAGAAGAAGCTCGGCATCTATATGGGGCTGTTCAACGTCTTCGTGGTGGTGCCGCAATTGCTGGTCGCGACCGCGATGGGATCGATCATGAAGCGCTTCTTCCCCGGCGAGCCGATCTGGACGATGGCGTTCGCGGCCGCGACGCTGCTGCTGGCGGCACTGGCGATGACGCGGGTGGACCGGCTGATGCGGGGCTAGTTGCACTCCGCTTTCAGTGCTCCGGCGGAGGCCGGAGCCTTGGCCGAACATACCCCCTCGCATCCAGAGCTCCGGCCTTCGCCGGAGCACGGTTCATTCCGCTGCGATCACCGGACCGAAATCGAGTTCGGCCTGCGCAACGGGCGCGAAGCTGCGGCGGTGATGCGGAGTCGGTCCCAGCGTACGCAGCGCTTCCTGATGGAATTTGGCCGAATAGCCCTTGTTGCTCGCCCAGCCATAACCGGGGTGGAGAAGATCGAGCTCCTGCATCATGCAATCACGGCGGTGCTTGGCGACGATCGACGCCGCGGCGATCGACAGGCAGAGCGCATCGCCGCCGACCACGGCGTGGCTTTGGTGGGCCCAGTCCGGGCAGCGATTGCCGTCGACCAGCACGAAGGCGGGGACGAAGCCGAGCGCGTCGACCGCGCGCGTCATCGCCAGCATCGTCGCCCAGAAGATGTTGAGGGTGTCGATTTCCTCTACCGAGGCGATCCCGACGCCGACTTTGGCGCATTCGAGCAGCCGCGCGCACAGGTCGGCGCGCTTTGCCGCGGTGAGCACCTTCGAATCGTCGATGCCCTCTGGGATGCATTTGGGATCGAGCACTACCGCCGCGGCGACCACCGGTCCGGCGAGCGGCCCGCGGCCGGCTTCGTCGACGCCGGCGACTGGGCCGTTGTGCAGGCGCTTGTAGCGGCGCTCGAACTTCAGGTCAGGCATCGTCGAGCCGCCATGGCGGAAAGCGCCGCATCTCGCCAGCCTGATAGAGACGGACCGCATTGCCCGCCGGATCGCGCAGCCGCGCCTCGCGCCAGCCCCAGGGCTCGTCCTTGGGCTCCTGTTCGAACTTGAAGCCTTGTTGCTGGAGATAGGCGACCGTCACGTCGAGATCGCCGCATTCGAAATAGACGACCGGGGCGGTGTAATCCTTGTCGGTGGCGACCGAGAAAGTTGCGCCACCCTCGGTCTCGAAACGGGCATAACGCGGGCTGGCGCGAACGACCTGCCGAAGGCCCAGCAGGCGGTAGAAGCGCTCGGAAGCGGCGAGGTCGCGCGCGGGCACCGTCACCTGGTTCAGCATCGGCTCGAAGAAGCTCATGTTGAGATCGAGCCGCACTGCCTGTTGCCCCATCGGGCCATGGCCGCGCCCCAGATCAGGTGCCTCGCGCATCGCTATCCGGACGAAACGGCGCGCGCGATTGACTGCTTCGGGCAGGTCCCATTCGGTCGCGAGGCCGCAGGCGATCGCCGAGGAAAGCGTGCAACCGGTGCCGTGCGTCGCCTCGCTCTCGATCCGCGGATCGCTCCATTCGATCATGGGCGGATCGTCGGGATTGGCCGAGTGCAGCCGGTCGGTGACTTGCGGCATATCCCCATGCCCGCCCTTGACCAGCACCGCGCAACCATGCGCCGCTACCAAGGCCGCGGGATCGCCGCCCAGCGCTTCGAGCTCAGGAAGATTGGGCGTGACGATCGTCGCGTAGCCCATCAGCCGCTCGAACGCGGCGACCGTCGCGTCGTCCGCCAGCGTCGCGCCGCTGCTCGCGACCATGACGGGATCGAACACCACCGGTACCCCGGGCAGCTCGGCGAGCTTGTCGGCAAGCGCCAGCGCCGTGCGCGCCGAGCCGATCATGCCGATCTTGATCGCATCGACTCCGATGTCGCGCACCACCGAGTCGATCTGCGCGATCACCATGTCGGTGGGAACCGGATGCACGGCCCCGACGCCGAGCGTGTTCTGCGCAGTGATCGCAGTGATCGCGGTCATCGCGTGGCCGCCGAGCATGGAGACGGTCTTGATATCGGCCTGGATGCCCGCGCCGCCACCCGAATCGGAACCAGCAATAATCAGGATACGCGGCGTCACTGGTCTATCCCTTGAACTTGCGCTCCGCCGAGGCGGGGTGGCGTTCGAGCGCCTTACCAGTCCGCGTCGGCCGGTCCATCAATTCACCGCCGCAATTGGGGCAGTTTTCGTCGAGAGCGTCGGCGCATCCGGCGCAGAAGGTGCATTCGAACGAGCAGATGAACGCACCGGGATCGTCGGCGGGGAGGTCCGTGCCGCAGCGCTCGCAATCGGGACGCATCTCGAGCATCAGGCGGCCGCCTCGCGCACCGCGTCGCACACCCGGTCGACCACCGCCTCGACCTGACCGCGATCGTCGCCCTCGGCCATCACCCGGATTACCGGTTCGGTGCCCGAGGCACGGATGACGAGTCGGCCACTGCCATCGAGTTCCGCTTCAGCGGTGGCGATGGCGTCCTTCACCCGCGCATCGTCGAGCGGCTTGCCGCCCTTGAAGCGGACATTCTTGAGGATCTGCGGCAGCGGATCGAAACGGTGGAGCACTTCGCTCGCCGGCGCGCCGGCGCGGACCAGTTCGGCGAGCACCTGCAACGCCGCGACCAGCCCGTCGCCGGTGGTGGCGTAATCGGAGAGGATGATGTGCCCGCTCTGCTCGCCGCCGACATTATAGCCCGAGCTGCGCATCTTCTCGAGGACGTAGCGATCGCCGACGCTGGTCCGCACCATTCCCAACCCTTGCGCGGCGAGGTGCCGCTCGAGCCCGAGATTGGACATCACCGTCGTCACCAGCCCGCCGCCGGCGAGCCTGCCCTGCCGCGCCCAGCCGCTGGCGATCAGCGCCATCAATTGGTCGCCGTCGATCACCCGACCGGTCTCGTCGACGACGATCAGCCGGTCGGCGTCGCCATCGAGCGCGATGCCGACCTGCGCGCCTGAGGCGACGACGGTTTCGCAGAGAGTCTCAGGCGCGGTCGAGCCGACGCCGTCGTTGATGTTCTTGCCGTTGGGCGTGACGCCGATCGCGATCACTTCGGCGCCGAGCTCCCAGAGCGCCGAGGGAGCGACCTGATAAGCGGCACCATTGGCGCAATCGACCACGATCTTGAGCCCGTCGAGCGTGAGATCCTCTGGAAAGGTCGATTTGGCGGCGTGGATATAGCGTCCACGCGCATCCTCGACGCGCCGCGCCCGACCGATATTGGCTGCGGGGGCGAGCGGGACGTCGCCGTCGATCAGCGCCTCGATCGCGAGCTCGTCTTCGTCGGAAAGCTTGTAGCCATCGGGCCCGAACAGCTTGATGCCGTTATCGGCATAGGGATTGTGGCTGGCCGAGATCATCACGCCCATGTCGGCGCGCATCGACTGGGTGAGCAGCGCCACCGCCGGAGTTGGCATCGGCCCCACGAGCACCACGTCCATGCCGACGCTGGTGAACCCCGCCACCATCGCGTTCTCGAGCATATAGCCCGACAGCCTCGTGTCCTTGCCGATCACCACGCGGTGGCGATGATCGCCGCGCGCGAAGTGCGCGCCGGCCGCCATCCCGACCTTCATCGCCATCGCCGCAGTCATCGTCGAGACGTTGGTCGTCCCGCGAATTCCGTCCGTACCGAAATATTTTCTTGCCATGCCCTGCCTGTTCGCGCCCTTGTGGCGTTTCGTGCCCGCAGAGATAGCGGCGAAAACTACAAAGGGCGAGCATGTCGCAACCTACCCGCATCCTTCTGGCCCTGATCGCCGGGCTCGTCATCGGCGTGCTCGTCGCCAAATCGTCACCCGCGATCGCGATTCAGGCCGCCGACTGGGTTCAGCCAATCGGCACGATTTGGCTCCATGCGCTGCAGATGACGATCGTGCCCCTGGTCACATCGCTGCTGATCACCGGAATCGCCGCCACCGCGGAGCGCGCCAAGGCCAGCAAACTCGCCACGCGCGCCTTCGTCACCTTCATCGTCCTGCTCTGGGTTTCCTCGGCATTGGGAGGCGCGCTGACGCTCGGCTTCCTCGATCTCTGGCCGCTCGATCCGGGCGCCGCCGCCGCGCTGAAGGGCGCGCTAGCGCAGGAAGCGCCTAAGATCGGCGAAGTGCCGCCCTTCACCGACTTCCTCATCGCGATGGTGCCGTCGAATCCGGTCACGTCGGCGGCAAGCGACGCCTTCCTGCCGCTCATTCTGTTCACCACCGTCTTCGCCTTCGCGGTCACGCGCCTCCCCGCCGAGGAACGCCAACGCCTGACCGGTTTCTTCGAGGCTTTGGGCAATGCGATGCTCGTCGTGATCAATTGGGTGCTGTGGCTGGGGCCGATCGGCGTGGGGGCACTGGCCTATGTCGTCGGCGCGCGCGCAGGCACCTCGGCGTTCGGCGCGCTGCTCCATTACGTCGCGGTGATCTCGGGCGTCGGCATCGTATTGTGGCTGCTCTCGGCGCCGTTCGCGTGGATCGCCGGCCGAGTATCGCTGCTCCGCTATCTCCGGGCGATCGGTCCGTCACAGGCAGTCGCGCTCAGCACCCAATCGTCGCTGGCGAGCCTGCCGGCGATGCTCAAGGCAACCGAGAAGCTCGACGTGCCCGTCGCGCATTCGGGCGTGACGCTGCCGATCGGCGTCGCGATTTTCCGCTGGACCGGCCCGGCGATGAACTTCGCGGTGGCGATCTATGTCGCGCACTGGTTCGGCATCCCGCTCGGGCCGGGCCAAATCGCCGCAGGGCTTGCCGCGGGCGCGATCACGACGATGGGCGCGGTGGGGCTGCCGGGCACGGTGAGCTTCGTGAGCTCGATCGCGCCGATCGCCATCGCCATGGGCGTGCCGATCCTGCCGCTGGGCCTGCTCGTCGCAGTCGAGACGATCCCCGATATCTTCCGCACGCTCGGCAATGTCGCGATGCAGGTCTCCACCACCCGCGCGGTCAGCATCCGCTCCGGCGACGATGACGAGTCCGCTACCGAGGCCGACGCACTGCTGAGCGAATAGGGTTATTCCACCCAGTCGAGCCCGATCTCACGATAGAGCGAGCGGTCTTCCTCCCATTTCGGGTTGACCTTGACGTGCAGGTACAGGTGCACCGGCACGCCCATGATCCGCGAGAGCTCGGCGCGGGCGCGGGCGCCGATCTCCTTGATCCGCGTGCCGCCCTTGCCGAGCACGATCGCGCGCTGGGTCTCGCGTGCGACGAGGATCTGCTGGTGGATCTCGACCGAACCGTCCGGCCGTTCCGAATATTTCTCGGTCTCGACGGCGCTCGCATAAGGCAGCTCGGCGTGGAGTTGGAGATAGAGCTGCTCGCGGGTGACTTCGGCGGCGATCATTCGCTCGGTCGCGTCGGAAACCTGGTCCTCGGGGAAATGCCACGCGCTCTCGGGCATCGCCGCGGCAAGCGCGGCCTTCAATTCGGGGACGCCGTCGCCGGTCTGCGCGCTGACGAAATATGTCTCGTCGAACGGCAGCATCTCGTTGAGCTTCGCGGCGTGGCCGAGCAGGCGCGGCTTGTCGGCCACATCGACCTTGTTGAGGATCAGGATTTTCCGCTCGGAGCGGCCCGCGAGGCTCTCGATCACTTGCTGGACCTTGGGGCCCGTCCCGCCCTTGCCGTCGACCACCAACGCGATCAGGTCGGCGCCGTCGGTGCCTTCCCACGCCGCTGCGACCATCGCGCGATCCAGCCGGCGCTCGGGCGTGAAGATGCCCGGCGTATCGACGAGGATGAGCTGGGCATCCCCCTCGATGGCGATTCCCATCAGCCGCGCGCGCGTGGTCTGCGCCTTGGGGCTGACGATCGCGACCTTCTGGCCGACGAGCGCGTTGACGAGCGTCGATTTGCCCGCATTGGGCGCGCCGACCACGGCGATCACGCCGCAACGTTGAGTGGGGGAATCGGTCATCGTAATGCGGCTAGACCCAACTACCGCGCTTCGACAAGCTCAGCGCGAACGGACTAGAGGGGCCAGCCTCACCGACCGTTCGCCCTGAGCTTGTCGAAAGGCACTCTATTTGGAGCCAAGCTTCTCCAGCAAAGCCGCCGCCGCCGCCGTCTCCGCCTCCTGCTTGGACGTCCCCTCGCCGATCGCGTCGGCGAGCTTGCCGATGCTCACCTTCACCTTGAAGCGCGGCGAATGGTTGGGGCCCGAGCGATCGACGATCTCATATTCGGGCGGACGGCGGTTGTTCGCGGCCGCCCATTCCTGAAGCGCGGACTTGGGGTGCCTCGGTGCCTGCACCTGCAAGTCGATACGTTTCGCCCAGGTTTTCCGGATGAAGGCACGCGCGGGCTCGATACCGAATTCTAGATAGAGCGCGCCGATCAACGCCTCCATCACGTCGCCCAGCACATTGTCGCTATCGGCCGCGCCGTCCTCGCGCGCCTGTTTGCCGAGGCGGAGATACGGGGCCACGCCCACTTCGCGCGCGACATCGGCACAGACCGGTCCCGTCACCAGTGCATTGAGCCGACGCGACAAGGCACCTTCGGGCTCCTCGGGGAAGCGCTCGAACAGCCATTCGGCGATGACCAGCCCGAGCACGCGATCGCCGAGGAATTCCATCCGCTCGTAATTGGCCGCGGCCTGGCTGCCATGCGTCAGCGCGCGCTGATAGGCGGCCAGGTCGGTAGGCTTGCGGCCGAAGGTCTCGGCGATCCATCCCCCCAAAGCGGGGGCGGTCAGAAGCCCTCTCCGATGCGGCTCCAGCGTGCCGCGGTGAACCAGGTCCAGGGCAGGAACCAGTTGGCGCTGCCGTCGGTCGACCAGAAATTCACCACTGCCTTGCCCTCGAGATTCTCCAGCGGCACGAACTCGATGCCCCCATCGGCGTGGCTGAATCGGCTGTCGGTCGAATTGTCGCGGTTGTCGCCCATCAGGAAGACATGGCCCGCGGGCACGGTGTAGATGCCGGTATTGTCCTTCGGGTAGGTGCCCTGATCGAGCACTTCATAGGTCTTGCCGTTGGGCAAGGTCTCGCGATAGCGCGGGATGCTGCACACCTGATTGCCTTGCGCGTCGATATTCTGGAATTGCGGCTGGCAGCGCTGGAAATTGGGCGTGATCGGCAGCACGAACTTGGCAATCTCATCCTTGGGCACCGGCTTGCCGTTGAGGATCAGCTGGCCGCCCACCATCTGCACGGTATCGCCCGGGAGCCCGATGACGCGCTTGATCCAGTCGGTGTCGTTGCCCGGCGGCGCCTTGAACACCACCACATCGCCCCGCGTGGGAGTGCCGCCGAAGACGCGGCCCGGGATCAGCGGCAGGCTCCACGGCAGCGAATGCTTCGAATAGCCGTAATTCCATTTGGTGATGAACAGATAGTCGCCGATCAGCAGCCGCGGCAGCATCGATTCGGAAGGAATCGAAAAAGGCGAGAAGATGAAGCTGCGCACGACGAACACGATCAGCGCGAGCTTGAGCAGGAACGTGCCAAGATCGCGCCATTCGGACTTGGGCTTTTCGCTCGCGGTTCCCACCGAATAAGGCTTCGGGGCGTCGGCTGCCGGCTTTTCGGGCTCGGTAGAGGGCACATTATCCATATGACGTGCTCTGCTTGGGCTAAGCGGGGAGGTCAAGCGGCTGAATCCGGCTGGAAGCGACCGGTACGGGACGTTAGGGGCAGCCTGCATCCAAGGAGATGAACATGGCATTGCCCGACTGGTCGACGATCCGCGCCCTGAAATCCGCCCCGCTCCAGCAACTTTTCGATGCCGATCCGGGTCGCGTCGCGGCGCTGTCCGCCGATGTCGCGGGCATTCATTTCGACTGGTCGAAGACGCATTTGACGACCGAAGCGGTGCAGGCGTTCGCGGCGCTCGCCGAATCGATGGGCCTCGCCACCAGTCGCGACGCGCTGTTCGGCGGCCATGCAATCAACGTCACCGAGGGCCGCGCCGCCGAGCACAGCGCCGAACGCGGCGAGGGCGCGCCCGAGAGCGTAGCGCGGGCACGCGGCTTCCATAGCCGGATGCGCGCGCTGATCGACGCGATCGAGGCCGAGGCGCTCGGCCCGATCCGGCACATCCTCCATATCGGCATCGGCGGATCGGCTTTGGGCCCCGATCTGCTGGTCGACGCGCTGGGCCGCGACGCCGATCGCTACGATGTCGCGGTGGTGTCGAACGTCGACGGGCTGGCACTCGAAGAGGCATTCGACCGCTTCGATCCGCAAGCGACGCTGATCGCGGTCGCCTCCAAGACCTTCACCACCACCGAGACGATGCTCAACGCCGACAGCGCGCTCGGCTGGCTGGAGGGGAACGGCGTCGAGGATCCCTATGGCCGCGTGATCGCGCTCACTGCCGCGCCCGAAAAGGCGATCGAATGGGGCGTCGACGAGACCCGCGTACTGCCCTTCGCCGAGAGCGTGGGGGGACGCTATTCGCTCTGGTCGTCGATTGGCTTCCCCGCGGCGCTCGCGCTCGGCTGGGAGGCGTTCGAGGAGATGCTCGAAGGGGCGGCCGAAATGGACCGGCATTTCCGCCTGACACCGCTGGAGAAGAATGCCCCCGCCCTCGCCGCCTTCGCCGACCTTTACTACACCCAGGCGCGCGGCTGCGAGACGCGTGGCGTGTTCGCCTATGACGAAAGGCTGCGGCTGTTGCCGAGCTATCTCCAGCAGCTCGAGATGGAATCGAACGGCAAGCGCGTGACCGCCGATGGCCAGCCGGTCGAATGGCCGACCGCGCCGATCACCTGGGGCGGGGTCGGTACCGACGCGCAGCACGCGGTGTTCCAGTTGCTCCACCAGGGCACGCGGCTGGTGCCGGTCGAGTTCGTCGGCGTGATCGAGCCCGGCGACAGCCAGTCCGATGCGCATCACAACCAGCTGCTGCTCAACATGTTCGCCCAAGGCGCCGCGCTGATGGCGGGCAAGGCGCATGACGAGCTGGCGCGCGCCTATCCGGGCGATCGGCCAAGCTCGACCCTGCTGCTCGAAACGCTCGATCCGCGCACCCTCGGCGCGCTGCTGGCGTTTTACGAACAGCGGACCTTCGTGAACGCAGTGCTGCTCGGCATCAATCCGTTCGACCAGTTCGGCGTCGAGCTTGGCAAGGAAATGGCCAAGGCGGCGGGTGCCGGCGGCGGCGACTTCGATCCCTCGACCAACGACCTGATCGCGCGCGCCTTCCCCTGACGGCGGTCGTCAGGCGGACACTGCCGCCTGCTCGACCAGCATGGCGATATAGTCTTCGAGGCGCACGGCCCCGCGAACCGGATCGTCGGGGATCGCAGGACCGTCGACGGTCGCCGCGGTCATTCGCGCATAGCTTTCGGCGGCCGGGCTCGAGAAGCCGATCGCCTTGAACGCGGGCGTCCACTGGCCGCGCGGAATCGTCTCGACTCGTACCGTGCGGTCGAGCGCCGCCGCGAAGGCATTGGCGACATCCCGCGGCGTATAGAGGCGCGGTCCCTCGACGAAGAAAATGCCGGTGCGGTCGTCGTTCATCAGCACGGCGGCATGCGCGCCAAGATCCTCGGGCGCGACCATCGGCAGTTCGAAATCCTGGTCGAACATCGTCCGCAGCACGCCTTCGTCGCGCGCCTCATCCAGATTTGCCGCCCAGTTGCTGAAATAATAAGCGCCACGATTTATCGCATAGGGAATCGATTGGCCCGCGAGGCCGCGCTCCAGCGCCCATAAGGTGTTGAGGTCGCCGCACCGCTCGCCCGGCTGCGCGCCATAAGTCGATTCGGCGACCACCTTCTCCAGTCCCGAGCCCTCGACCGCGGCCAGGATCGCAGCGACTGTTGCCTTTTCCTCGGCATCGGTATCGATACGGGGAGCCGCGGGTGGATTGAGCAGGAACGCGCGCCGGCCGCTGCGGAACACGAAGCGCAGCAGATCCACGTCGTGCACGTCGGCGATCGCGATCCTCGCGCCCTTCGCTTTCCACGCTTCCGCCTTGGCCGGATCATGGCTGACGATCGTGACGGGCTCGTCCGCTGCGAGCAGCGCGTCCGCGACCGCCGAGCCGACATGGCCGGTGCCGCCAAGAATAATGTGCATGGGGCCTCTCCTTGTTCGCGCAATCAACCCATGGGGGGCGAAACCGGTCCGTTGGCATCGGGCTTCCGCACGCCTATCTGCGGCTCCAGCGCGACGAAGCGGGGAAGATTGCATGGCCGACTATGATTATGATCTCTTCGTGATCGGCGCGGGGTCCGGCGGGGTCCGCGCATCGCGCGTTTCTTCGGCATACGGCGCCAAGGTCGCGCTCGCCGAGGAATATCGCGTCGGCGGCACCTGCGTGATCCGCGGCTGCGTGCCCAAGAAGCTGCTCGTCTACGGCGCGCATTTCGCCGAGGATCTGAAGGACGCCAAGCGCTTCGGCTGGCAGGTGCCCGAATGCGATTTCGACTGGGCGACCTTGCGCGACAATGTCCTCGCCGATGTCGATCGGCTGAACGGGCTCTACACCCAGGGGCTGGAGAATGCCGGCGCCGAGATCATCCTCGAACGCGCGACCGTCACCGGCCCGCACGAAGTGACGCTGGCGAGCGGCAAGAAGGTCACTGCGAAGTACATATTGATCGCCACCGGCGCGCACCCGCACGTCCCCGAATTCCCGGGCAGCGAGCACGGCATCACTTCGAACGAGGCATTCCACCTCGAAACCCTGCCCCGGCGCATCCTGATCGCGGGCGGCGGCTATATCGCCAACGAGTTCGCGGGGATCTTCAACGAGTTCGGCAGCCACGTGACCGTGGTCAACCGTACCGATGTCATTCTCCGCGGCTATGATCATTCGGTCCGCGACCGGCTGCTCCAAATCTCGCTGACCAAGGGCATCGACTTCCGCTTCCACGCCGAGTTCGAGAAGATCGAGAAGCTCGACAATGGCTGCCTCAAGGTGTTCCTCGCCGGGCAGGAGCCGATCGAGGTCGATGTCGTCCTGTTCGCCACCGGGCGCGTGCCGAATTCCACCGGGCTGGGGCTCGAGGAACTCGGCGTGGAGATCGACGCCAAGGGCGCGGTCAAGGTCGACGCGCAGAACCGCTCGAACGTCGACAGCATCTATGCCGTGGGCGACGTGACCAACCGCATCCAGCTCACCCCCATCGCGATCCGCGAAGGGCAGGCGTTCGCCGATACGGTATTCGGCGGCAAGCCGAAGACGGTCGATTATACCAGCGTCCCCAGCGCGGTGTTCAGCCATCCGCCGATCGCCGCAGTAGGGATGACCGAGGGCGAGGCGCGCAACAAGCTCGGCTCGGTCAAGGTCTACACGTCGGACTTCCGGGCGATGAAGAACGTCCTCGCCAACCGCAACGAGCGCGCGCTCTACAAGATGGTGTGCGACGGAATGACCGGCCGGGTGGTCGGCATCCACATGATCGGCCCCGATGCGCCCGAAATCCTCCAGGCGGCCGCGGTGGCAGTGAAGGCCGGGCTCACCAAGGAGGCGTTCGACGATACCGTCGCATTGCATCCGAGCATGGCCGAGGAGCTGGTGCTGCTGAAGTGACCGGCTAGATCCCGAGCGAGCCGACCCAGGCCGGCACCAGTTCCCCCGCCGGACCCAGGCGGCTTTCGCCGAACCACGCGCTGCCTTCGGAGGGATCGAGGTTGAGCTCGAGCGTCTCGGCGCCGTGATAGCGCGCGGTCTGGACGAACCCCGCCGCCGGATAGACCGCACCGGACGTGCCGATCGACACGAACAGGTCGGCCTCGGCGAGCGCACGTTCGATCCGCTCCATCTGGTAGGGCATCTCGCCGAAGAAGACGATGTCGGGGCGCAGCGCGGGCGTGCCGCAATCGGGGCATTCGGTCTCGGGCGGCAGCGAATCCTCCCACGCGGTACGGTTGCCGCACGCCGCGCAGAGCGCCGACTTCAACTCGCCGTGCATGTGCACCAGCCGCCGCGATCCGGCGCGCTCGTGCAGATCGTCGACATTCTGCGTAACCAGGAGCAACTCGCCCGGCCATTCCCGGTCGAGCCGCGCCAGCGCGCGGTGCGCGGCATTGGGCTCGACGCTGGTGAGCTTCGCGCGCCGCTCATCGTAGAAGCGGTGGACCAGCTCGGGATCGCGCGCGAGCGCCCGGGGCGTGCAGACATCCTCGACGCGGTGGCCTTCCCACAGCCCACCCGGACCGCGAAACGTCGCGACGCTGCTCTCCGCCGAGACACCGGCACCGGTCAGGATTACGATGTTGCGAATGCCCGTCATCGCACGAACCTGTTCGCGCTGAGGCCCGGTGGTCAAGGCCCAGCCTTGCCGCTGCCGCAATGTTCGACTGTGTTCACACCACTAGGAACGCCCTGGCCGGATTCGCAACGCTGATGCTGTTCGCCATGGCTGCGCAGGATGGCCCTCCCCTCGTTCTGGGCGGCGGCGATCTCGATATCGCCAAAAGCGAATCACCCGGCTGCAGCACCGATCCCGACGAGATCGTGGTGTGCGGGGACAACGATCCGAATCGCTATCGGCTGCCCAAGATCGGCCCGCATTATGTCGAGCAACCGGTGCGCGCCGCCACCCGCTGGGTCCCGGCGCGCTCGGTCGAGACCGATCAGCGCGCATTACCGCGTGGCGGCGGCCCCGCCGCGATGGTGCGATTCCGGATTCCGTTGGGCAAGGGCAAGAAATAGCCCCTGTCGCGCTGCCCCCCGATTGTGCCACAGCGTGCCTTATGACGAGCATCGGTATCTTCGGGAGCATGGGCCGGATGGGGCAGGCGATCGCCGCGATCGCTCCCAGCCTCGGCGCGCAATTGGCAGGCGGTTCGGATGTCGGCGATAATCCCGCCGATCTGGCGCGCAAGGCCGATGTGCTGGTCGATTTCTCCGCGCCGGCGGCGCTCGAGGCGCATCTCGGCGCCGCGCGTGCCGCCTGGACGCCGATCGTGGTCGGCACCACCGGCCTGAGCGCGCACCAGCACGCGCTGATCGATGCCGCCGCCGCCGAAATCCCCGTGCTGCAGACCGGCAACACTTCGATGGGCATCGGCCTGCTCGCCAGGCTGGTGCGCGAGGCCGCGGCGCGGCTCGGGCCCGATTGGGACATCGAGATCGTCGAGACGCACCATCGCAACAAGGCCGATGCCCCCTCGGGCACCGCGCTGATGCTCGGCAACGCCGCCGCACACGGCCTCGGCACAACGCTCGCTGAAGCTGGCGTCACCGATCGTGCCGGGCTCACCGGTCCGCGCGCCGAGGGCACGATCGGGATGGCGTCGCTGCGCGGCGGATCGGTGGTCGGCGATCACAGCGTGATCTTCGCGACAGCGGGCGAGCGTATCGAGCTCACCCACCGCGCCGACGATCGCGCGATCTTCGCACGCGGCGCGGTCCAGGCGGCGCTCTGGCTCAAGGGCCAGCAGCCCGGCCGCTACACGATGGATCAGGTGCTCGGCATTTGAACAAGGCGGAGATCGTCGAGTTCTTCGCGCGGCTGGCGGCGGACAATCCGCACCCCGAAACCGAACTCGAATATTCGAACGCCTTCACCTTGCTCGTCGCGGTCGTGCTCTCCGCGCAGATGACCGATGTCGGGGTCAACAAGGCGACGCGCGCGTTGTTCGCCGAGGCCGACACGCCGGAGAAGATGCTCGCGCTCGGCGAGGACACCCTCAAGCAGCATCTGCGGACGATCAACTTCTACAACACCAAGGCGAAGAACGTCCTCGCGCTCAGCCGCGCGCTGATCGAGCAACATGCTGGCGAAGTGCCCGCCGACCGTGCGGCGCTGGAGGCACTGCCGGGAGTGGGCCGCAAGACCGCCAACGTCGTGCTCAACAGTGCGTTCGGGCAGGAGACCTTCGCAGTCGATACCCACATCTTCCGCGTCGGCAACCGCACCGGGCTGGCACGCGGCAAGACCCCGCTCGAAGTCGAGCTCAAGCTCGAAAAGCGTGTGCCCGGGCCGTTCCGGATCCACGCGCACCATTGGTTGATCCTGCACGGCCGCTATACCTGCAAGGCGCGGACGCCCGAATGCTGGCGATGCGTCGTCGCCGACCTCTGCGCGTTCAAGCCCAAGGCTCCCGCGCCACCCGCGGGCAAGCCCGGCCGCGGCGCCCGGAAGGAAGGATAGGTCCATGCGCGCCCTGCTCGCCGCCTCCGCCCTGCTTTTCACCGCCGCCCCCGGCGCCGCGATCCAGCATCACGGCGACGGTCCGGTCGCGATGCTCGCCGGCAAGCCGGTCAATTGTGTCCGGCTCAACCAGATCCTCCGGACCAAGGTTCGCGACGGCGCTACGATCGATTTCGTGATGCGGAGCGGGCAAGTCTATCGCAACAGCCTCGACGGCGGCAGCTGCCCCGGTCTCTCTTCAGAGAGGCGCTTTCTGTACAAGACCAGTTCGGGCGATCTCTGTTCGTACGACACGATCACCGTGCTCCGCGATACCGGCCCGTCGCGCGGCGCCAGGTGCGGGCTCGGCAGTTTCCAGCCGGTGACGCTCACAAAGCGCTGAAAAGGAAACGGCTGGCGCGCTCCCTCCGGCTTTGCTAGGCGCGGCTTTCAAGGCACCCGTAGCTCAGCTGGATAGAGCGCTGCCCTCCGAAGGCAGAGGCCACAGGTTCGAATCCTGTCGGGTGCGCCAGCTTTCACCCCCGGCCCATTGTGAATGCCCGCATTCAGCGTGAGCGAGCTTCGTCGCAGCGATGGGATTGGCGGTGGGGGGCGTGCACACTCGCCCGATCGACCGGCACCTTCGTGCGAACTGGTCTCTCTCAAGATATCGCTCAACGGGATTTGAGCGGTCTGGATGCCCCGTGAGGATTCGAACCTCAATTGACGGAGTCAGAGTCCGTAGTCTTACCTTTAGACGACGGGGCAACAGGGCCGGCCAGATAGGGCGGGGTTTGAATGCTGTCAACGCCACTTCGGCAGTGCGCCTTGCTCCGTCCGTCCCTCTGCGCTAGCCTCGTTCCCAAGCACCGGACGGTCAACATGGCCGAGACGGAACAGAACATAAGCGAGTGAACCCGATGGGGGATGGCCCAGCCAGAGTGCCCCGTGGCCGGAGCGGCAGTTCCGCCCGACCGATACCCAAAGCACCGCCCGAGCGGCCTGCCCGGGCACGCTGGCCCGAATCGCGCCATTTCGCAGCGCTGGATCTGGGCACCAACAATTGCCGATTGCTGATCGCCCGGCCGCAGGGGGCGGGCTTTACGGTGATCGACGCCTTTTCGCGAATCGTCCGGTTGGGCGAGGGCCTCGCGACCAGCGGCAAGCTGTCCGATGCCGCGATCGACCGCACGCTGGCGGCGCTGCGGATCTGCGCGGACAAACTCAAACGCCGCAACGTCGCACTGGCGCGATCGGTGGCAACCGAGGCATGCCGTCAGGCCACGAACGGATCCGAATTCATCGAGCGTGTCTATCGCGAGACGGGAATCGCGCTCGACATAATCACGGCGGAGGAAGAGGCCCGGCTGGCCGTATTGGGCTGCCACGCGCTGCTCGAACCCGGCGACGGACCCGCTCTGGTATTCGACATCGGCGGCGGCTCGACCGAGCTGGTACTCGTCGATTCGCGTGCGGAAGTGCCGCGCATCCTCGACTGGCACAGCGCGCCCTGGGGCGTGGTCTCGCTGACCGAGGCCACGGGCATCGCCGACGGCGCCGAACATGGTGCCGCAGTGTATGCGGACATGCGCGCTCGAGTGGCCGAGAGCTTCGCGCCCTTCGTCGCGCGCCTGCGGACGCCGAAGGGCACGCCGCGGTTGCTGGGCACGTCGGGCACCGTGACGACGCTGGCCAGCGTCCATCTGGGGCTGCCAGCTTATGATCGGTCGGTGGTGGACGGGCTGATCATGCCTTCGGCGGCGATGCGCGAAGTCAGCCGGCGAATCGCGGGGATGAGCATGGCGGAACGTTCGCAAGTGCCGTGCATCGGCGGCGAACGCGCCGATCTGGTGGTCGCCGGATGCGCGATCCTCGAGACGATCCTCGACTTGTGGCCGGCCGAACGCCTAGGCATCGCCGATCGCGGCATCCGCGAAGGCATCCTGCGACGTCTGATGAACGGAGACCGGTTATGAGCCGCGGCGGCGGGCGCGGCCATACGCGCGTGAAGACGGCGCGGGGCCGCACCCCGCAATCGAATCGCTGGCTCGAGCGCCAGCTCAACGATCCTTATGTGAAGCGCGCCAAGGCCGAGGGCTATCGCAGCCGCGCGGTCTACAAATTGCTCGAACTCGACGAGAAGTTCGATTTTCTCAAGGGGTCGAAGCGCGTCGTCGACCTCGGCATCGCGCCGGGCGGCTGGACGCAATTAGTGCGCAAGCGACTGCCCAAGGCCGCGGTGGTGGGAATCGACCTGCTGCCCGTCGATCCGATCGACGGCGCGACTATCCTGCAGATGGACTTCATGGACGACGCCGCGCCCGATCGGCTGGTCGCGGAACTGGGCGGCGCGCCCGATCTGATCCTCTCGGACATGGCCGCCAACACCGTGGGCCATCCCCAGACCGACGCGCTACGCACCTTGGGGCTGGTAGAGGCGGCGCTCGACTTCGCGCTTCGCACGCTGGCGCCAGGCGGCGATTTCGTCGCCAAGGTGTTCGCCGGCGGCGCCGATTCGGCACTGGTCGCGGAGATGAAGCGCAATTTCGCCACCGTGAAGCACGCCAAACCGCCCGCTAGCCGCAAGGGCTCAGTGGAATGGTTCGTGGTCGCGCAGGGCTTCAAGGGCCGCGCGGAAGAGGCGCCCGAATAGAAAACGGCCCCGGATCGCTCCGGGGCCGCGAATTTCCTGCGATACGAAAAAATCAGCCTTCGTAATCGCTGCCCAGATTCTGGTTGCGGGGCGGCGCCGCCGCGGTGAGGCGAAGCGCCTCGGCCGACTGCGCCAGCGAACCGACTTCGTCCGGTGCTTCCTCGTCGTCGATCTGGACGCGCTGAAGGCTGGAAACCACCGCTTCCTCGAGATGGGTCGGGCGAACGGTTTCCTCGGCGATCTCGCGCAGCGCGACGACCGGATTCTTGTCGCGATCGCGATCGATGGTCAGTTCGGCCCCGCCCGAGATCTGCCGGGCGCGCTGCGCCGCAAACAGAACCAGATCGAATCGGTTCGAGACCTTGTCGACGCAATCCTCGACTGTGACGCGCGCCATCTACGCTTTCCTTGGATAATGGTGTCCGGGAGAGGGGCGGCACTTAGGCATCGACCCGCTGATTGTCAAGGAAAACGCCCCGTCGCCAGCGCGGTTGAAACCAGAATGCGGCCCATGGGTTCAATGGTTTCAGTTGCGTCACGAGGATTCGGGCGGTGCGATTGCCGGAGACTGCCACACTTGCCGCCGCGGCCGGTGCAGCCCATGCATTCGCCATGGATCCCTGGTCGCAGCCCTTCACAGTCGACGGTAACCGGCTGACGATGCTGCCCAAGGGGCCCGAACGCATGGACGCGTTGCTGGCGTTGATCCGTTCGGCGACGCGGACGCTACGGGTGCTCTATTACATCTATGTCGACGACGCGGCCGGCGCCGCGATCCGCGATGCGCTGATCGCGGCCGCGGAGCGCGGCGTGAAGGTCCATTTGATCGTAGACGGGCTGGGCAGCGAGCACGCCGCCGCCCGCCACTTCTTCGATCCGCTGCAGAGGGCAGGAGTGGACATGTGCCGCTTCGTGCCCCGCTGGGGTCGCCGCTATCTGCTGCGCAATCACCAGAAGCTCGCGCTGGCCGACGAATCGCGTGTGATCATCGGCGGGTTCAATATCGAGAACAGCTATTTCGGCACGCCTGAACAGCATGCCTGGCGCGACCTCGGGCTGATCGTGGAAGGGCCTGCCGCCGCACGACTGGTGGGCTATTTCGACGCGCTGTCGCGCTGGGCGAAGCGGCCGCGCGCGTCGATGCGCTCGCTCGCACGGATGCTCAATTCGTGGAGCGAACCCGAAGGCGCAACCCGCTGGCTGCTGGGTGGCCCGATGCGGCGGCTCTCGCCATGGGCGCGAGTCGTCAAGCGCGACATGCAGCGGGCGCAGGCAATCGACCTGATCACTTCCTATTTCGCACCCAATCCCGCCATGCTGCGCCGGCTCGACAAAGTGGGCAGGCGCGGGCGCGTCCGGCTGGTACTGCCGTCAAAGGTGGATCACACCGCGTCGCTGTGGGCGGCGCATTTCACCTATGCGGGACTGTTGCGCAAGGATGTCGAGATCTACGAATATCAGCCGTTGAAACTCCACACCAAGCTGTTCGTCATCGACGATGTCGTGCACATCGGCTCGGCCAATTTCGATATCCGCAGCATGTTCCTCAATCTAGAACTTATGCTGCGAATCGAGGATGTTAGCTTTGCGGCACATGTCCGGAAATTCATCGAGGGCGAGATCGCCAATTCGGAACAAGTAACCGCCGAAGTTTACAATGCGCGCACCGGCATGTGGACACGCGTCAAGCAGTTCGCGGCATATTTCGTCATGGCGGTGCTCGACTACAACGTCACCCGGCGGCTCAATTTCGGCCCACAGCGACCGCGGCGGCGAAACTAGGCTTCGCCGGGGCGAGCAATGTCGAAGGCATGCGCGAAGATGTCGGCCGCGCCATAGGCCTCCGCCTCGACGGTTTCAGGCGTAGGCTCCGCAATTCCCCAGATCACACGCTGGTGAAGCCACCCCATGCACAGGCAGGCGAGCGCACGCGCCGCAACCAGCGGATCCGCGTCGCGCATGTGCCCGACCGCCATCTGGCCCGCGAAGAAATCGGCGAGCATCCGCTGGGTGGGTTCCGGCGCGCGGCGATAGAAAATCTCGCCGACCTCCGGAAAGCGCGCCGCTTCGGCGGCGATCAGGCGATGCAGCCGCACGCTGTCGGGCGAGGTGATCTTGGCGATGAAACTGCGGCAGAAAGTTACGATCGTCATCCACAGATCGGCCGACGGTTCGAGAAGATCACCAAGCTCCCGGCGGTAGGACGCCGTGGCATGTTCGAGCACCGCCGCGAACAGCTCTTCCTTCGAGGGGAAATAGTTCCAGAGCGTACCCTTGGAGCCGCCCAGCTCGACCGAGATCGCCGACATCGATGTCGCCGAATAGCCGCTTTCGAGAAACGAACGCTTGGCGACGTCGAGGATCGCCAGCCGCCGCTCTTCCTTGCGCGCCTCGCGCTTGCCGGGCGCCTTTTCGATTAGCGTTTCCATAACCGTACTATAGGGTACGATTTCCTATTGACAAGGCGCAAGGCCCGGACCATTTGCGTCGCCGTACCCTACAGTACGGTATTTAAATCATGATCGCTTCCCGCTTCCGGCCTGCCCTCGCGACGCTCGCCACGCCGCTCCTCTTTTCCGCCTGCGCACCGGTGCCGCAGCTCGGCGCGCGCCCCGAGGTTCGCGCCGGCGACAGCTATGCCGCGAGCCAGACCTTCGGCGCCGCGGCGGCGACATGGCCCGCCCGCAACTGGTGGACCGATTATGCCGATCCGCAGCTCACTGCACTGATCGAAGAAGGGCTCAAGGACTCGCCTGATCTCGCCGCCGCCGCGGCGCGGCTGCGTTCGGCGCAGGCTTACGCCCAACAGGCCGGCGCCGCCCGGCTCCCCTCGATCGGAGTCGACGCGAGCGCGACCGAGGCCAAACAGAGCTATAACAACGGCATCCCCGCCGCGTTCGTGCCGCAGGGCTGGAACGACAGCGGGCGCGTCGCCGCCAGCCTGAGCTTCGACCTCGATTTGTGGGGCAAGAACCGCGCGGCACTTGCCGCGGCGACCTCCGATGCCGAGGCCGCGCGGATCGAGCTCGAACAATCGCGGCTCGTGCTCTCGACCAACATTGCAAGCGCCTATGCCGATCTGGCACAGCTCGCCGCCGAACGCCGGGTGCAGGAGAATGCGCTGCGCCTCCGCACCGAGACGCAGAAACTCGTCTCCGATCGCGTCGCTGCCGGCCTCGATACCCGCGCCGAAAGCAAGCAGGCCGATTCGGCGGTCCCCGCCGCACGCGCCACGCTCGCCGCAACCGACGAAGCGATCGGGCTGACCCGCAATCGCATCGCGGCTTTGCTGGGCAAGGGCCCCGATCGAGGCCTGACCATAGCCCTGCCCGTCTCGCCCGCCGAGGCGCGGTCGCTTCCCGCCGGCGTGACCACAGACCTGATCGGCCGCCGCCCCGACATCGCCGCCGCCCGTGCCCGGGTCGAGGCCGCCGCCAGCCGCATCAAGGTGGCGCGCGCCGACTTCTATCCCTCGGTCAATCTCAGTGCCTTGATCGGCTTCCAGTCGCTCGGCCTGTCGAACCTGTTCGACCGCGGCTCGACCTTCGGCCAGGCCGGCCCCGCGATCAGCCTGCCGATCTTCCGCGGCGGGCAGCTCGCCGGCCAATATAAGGGCGCCCGCGCCGGCTATGACGAAGCCGTCGCCAATTACGACGGCACCGTCGCCACTGCGTTCCGCGAAGTCGCCGACGCAGTGACCAGCCAGCGCGCGCTCGCCATCCGCCTCTCCGAGAGCCGGCAGGCGCTCGCCGATTCGGAAGCCGCCTATGGAATCGCCAGGCAACGCTATGAAGGCGGCCTGTCGACCTTCCTCGATGTTCTGACCGCCGAAGAGAGGGTGCTGCAGAACCGCCAGATCGTCGTCGACCTCGAGGCGCGAGCATTCACGCTCGACGTTCAATTGGTCCGCGCGCTCGGCGGAGGCTTTTCCAACAACAACACGGCCACCGCCGCACGCAAGGATTCGACCCATGGCTGACGCAGATCCCGCAGGCCTCCAGTTGCGCACCGACGAGGTGCAGAACAAGCCCAACACGCTCCGCAAGAAGCTGCTCGGCGGGATAGCCGGCGCCGTCTTGCTCGCCGGCGCCGGCTATGGCGGCTGGTATGCCCTGGTCGGCAGCCATCATATCGGCACCGACAATGCCTATGTCGGCGCCGACACCGCCAGCGTGACGCCGATGATCGCCGCGCAGGTGCTGAACGTTCGCGTCGCCGACACGCAGGCGGTGCGCAAGGGCGACGTCCTCGTCCAGCTCGACGGCAGCGACGCGCGGATCGCGCTCGCGCAGGCCGAGGCCGAACTCGCCAGGGCCCGGCGCCAATATGGCCAGACCTCGGCCACCAGCACGGCGCTCGCCGCGCAGGTCGATGCTCGCAACGCCGATATCGCGCGTGCCCGCGCCCAACTCGTCTCCGCGCAGGCGGATTACGAGAGGGCACGCGTCGACCTCGCCCGGCGCCAGCGCCTCGCCCCCAATGGCGCGGTGTCGGGCGAGGAACTCTCCTCGGCGACCAACGCCTTCGCCTCGGCCAGGGCGGCACTCGAACTGGCGCGCGCCGGCATTGCGCAGGCGAGCTCGACCAAGGGCGCAGCCAGCGGCGAACTGGCCGCCAACAACGCACTGATCAGCGGCACGACCGCCAACACCGCGCCCGAAGTGCTGGCGGCGCAGGCCAAGGTGGCGCAGGCGAAGCTCGATCTCGAGCGCACCGTGATCCGCGCGCCGATCGACGGGGTGGTCACCCGGCGCAACGTCCAGATCGGCCAGCGCGTCGCGCCCGGCACTGCGCTGATGCTGATCGTCCCCGTCGGCCAGCTTTATGTCGACGCCAATTTCAAGGAAGGCCAGCTCGACCGCGTCAAGGTCGGCCAGCCGGTGACGCTCACCTCCGACCTGTATGGCGGCGATGTCGAATATCATGGGCGCGTCGTCGGGCTCTCGGGCGGTACCGGCGGTTCCTTCGCGCTGATTCCCGCGCAGAACGCCACGGGCAACTGGATCAAGGTGGTCCAGCGCCTCCCCGTACGCGTCGCGCTCGATCCGAAGGAGTTGCTGGCGCACCCGCTGCGGGTCGGGCTGTCCATGGACGCCGAGATCGACGTCTCGAAGAACTGAGGACAGCTCCGATGAACGGCAAGGCCGAGGAAATGGCGCCCCTCACCGGGTTCCGGCTGATCCTCGCGGGCGCGGTGCTCGCGCTCACCAACTTCATGGTGGTGCTCGACACCACGATCGCCAACGTCTCGGTGCCGCACATCGCCGGCAGCCTCGGCATCTCGGCCAGCCAGGGGACGTGGATCATCACTTCCTATGCCGTGGCGGAGGCGGTGTGCGTGCCGCTGACCGGCTGGTTGGCCGGCCGGTTCGGCACGGTGCGCACCTTCACCTTCGGGATGATCGGGTTCGGCCTGTTCTCGCTGCTGTGCGGCATGTCGACGTCGCTCGGCATGCTCGTCGCGTGCCGGATCGGGCAGGGCCTGTGCGGCGGCCCGCTGATGCCGCTCAGCCAGACCTTGCTGATGCGCATCTTCAAGCCCGAGCAGCGCGCGCAGGCAATGGGCGTATGGGCGATGACCACGGTTACCGCGCCGATCCTCGGCCCGATCCTCGGCGGCACGATCAGCGATTCGTGGTCGTGGCACTGGATCTTCTTCATCAACATCCCCGTCGCCGCGCTCTGTGCGTTCGGCGCGATGCGGCTGCTCGCTTCATCCGAGACCAAAACCGAGAAGATGCGGATCGACGGCGTCGGGCTCGCGCTGATGCTGCTGTGGATCGGCGCGCTGCAGATCATGCTCGATCTCGGCCGCGAGCATGACTGGTTCAGCGATCCGACGATCGTCGCGCTGGCAGTGATCGCCGCGGTGGGGCTGGTCGTGTTCCTCGCCTGGGAGCTCACCGAGGACCAGCCGATCGTCGACCTGCGCGTGTTCCGGCATCGGGGATTCACGGTGGCGGTGACATCCCTGTCCTTCGCCTTCGCCACCTTCTTCGCCTCGGCAGTGATCATCCCGCAATGGCTGCAGACCAGCATGGGCTACACCGCAACTTATGCGGGATATGCCACTGCGTTCACCGGCGTCGCTGCGGTGATCATGTCGCCGATCGTCGCCAAGCTGTCGACGAAGGTCGATCCGCGCGCGCTGGTCTGCTTCGGCATCCTCTGGCTCGGCCTGACCTCGCTGCTGCGTGTCCACTGGAACAGCGGCGCGGACTTCTGGACGCTCGCTTTCCCCCAATTGCTTCAGGGCTTCGGCATGCCGTTCTTCTTCATTCCGCTGACGACGCTCGCGCTCGGCGCTGTCGAGCCCGAGGAGACCGCGGCTGCCGCGGGGGTGATGAGCTTTTTGCGCACCATGGCCGGCGCGATCGGCACTTCGATCTCGGCGACGATGTGGGACGACAGCAGCCGGGTTGCCCGCAGCGAGATCGTATCGAGCCTGAACACGCAAGGCACCAGCGACGCGCTCGCCGCGCAGGGCTTCTCGGTGGATCAGATCCGGATGGTGATCGCCCAGCTCGTCGACAAGGAAGCCCTGGCGGTGGCGACCACGCACATCTTCCTGATCTCGGCGGTGGTATTCGCCTTCGCGGCGATGATCATCTGGCTCACGCCGCGGCCGTCACGGACGGTCGAGATGGGAGCGGCGCATTAGCGATCTTAAACTCCCCTCCCTGCTTGCAGGGAGGGGTTGGGGGTGGGTGCGCGCGTCTGCGCGCCCAAAAGACTCTGTCGCCCAGCGGCGAAGCGCCGGGCGAGGCATCGAGCCTCGCCGCCGCTACCCACCCCTTGATCCCCTCCCTTACCGGGAGGGGAAACTAGAGCGCGATTTCGCCTTATCGGCTCAAAGACAGCGCGGATCGCGCACGGGTGCTTCGGCACCGCGGGTGAGCCAGCGGCCGTCGGGCGCCTGATATTTCTCGCCCGGCGCCGTACGCAGGATCAGGTTGCAGCCGGTGACGAACGCCATCTGCTGCACGGTCGAGCCCGCCGCAGCCTGATCGGTATATTGCTTCTTGCGCTGGATATTGAGGTTGTTGACCAAGGCGCGAAGCTCCGGGGTCGCCGTGCCGACGATCCCGAGATAGCCGTCGGGCTGTTCGCCGACCTGACCCGCGGCGCGCGCCGCGGCATAGGCCGGATCGCGCTGGGCGAGCGCCGGCGTGACGGTCAACGCAGCTGCCGCAAGCGCGGCGGTGAAGAGCATAGGGCGCATCAGAAGATTCCCGGATTTTCCTGGATCAGTGTCTTCGCCTTGTTGTCGAGGCGATACACCACTTCCTGGGTGATCGATATGTTGAGGTTGATGACGATCGGCTTGTCGGGCGCCGTCACGTTGACGCAGCCGCCGATCGTGGCTCCGATCGGGAGCATCGCCAAAAGGCCTGTAGTTCGATTCAACCGCATCACGGCTCCCTTCATCGCAGCTTGTCGCTTTCGCGCGGCTGAACCGGCTTCGCGCCGTTTTCGCCGCCGGATCGTTCCTGTTCTTCGAGCAACGAGGGCAGGTTGCGCTCGATCAGCCGGTTCGGATCGTACCAGGACTGCACCGAATCGAGCAGCTGCTTGAACGGCGCGCTGACCCGGACGTTGAACACGAAGGGCAATTTCGCCAGCCGCTTCAACAGGAAATTGGATTTGGTCCCCTTGCCCTGGCTGACGCCGGAAAAGCGGATCTCGGTGACCATGTCGCCGGCGAGCGGACCGTTCATGGCGATCGTCAGGCTGCGATAGTCGAGCGCCTTCAGCGCCTGGAACGCCATATTGCCCCAGAAACCCACGTCGTGCTGCGAGATCTCGCCGACATAGGCGACCGAACCGCCGGCGCGGGCGCGCAGGCTGCCCCCTTCGATACGGCCGCCTTTCTCGTCGAAGATCATCGGCAGCGTTCCGTCGAACGTGCCGGTGGCGTCGAGATTCTCGAACTCCATCTCCTTCAGGAACAAGGCCGCGTCGGCGCCGATAACCCGAAAGGTCATGCGCCGCTCGCGGCTCTGGCTGAAGTCGAGGATCGTCGGCTCGAGCACGAGTTCGCCGCCGGCGAAGGGCCAGCGCCCGCCTTCCACCTCGACACGCTGGCTGTCGAGCAGGCGGAAGCGGATCGCGCCGTTGCTGACCGGTACGCCGGGGTTGATCTCGGCGACGGTCGCGACCTGGCCGGGTTCAGTGCGCATGTTGAGGAGATCGCTGAACCGGATTTCGGTGGCGAGGCCGCGGACCGACCCGAACGCCGCGGCCAGATCCGCGCTGCGGGTGCCGAAGCGGCCTGTACTGGTCACGCCTTCGGGCGACCACAGGATGCGGCCTTCGCCTTCCACGGTTCCGCTCACGTCGGCGATCACGCCGAAGGTGAGCGGCGTGAGGTCGCTGGGCTGCAGCCCGCTTTCGGCGAAGCGCAGGCCGGGCACCGCGATTGATGCGACGCCCTTGCCGGTGGAGAGGTCGTGCCGGATTTCCACCCGCCCCACCGGCACGCCGGCGGTGGGAGTCTTGAGGCCGGCAGTGGCGACGATATCGTTGCCAGCCAGCCGCAGCATCGCGTCGTCGCTGGCGAGCGGGTGGAAACGCACCGGCGCGGCGGTGTCGGCGACTTGCAGCCGCCCCGCGAGCGACAGACCCGTGGCATCGGCTTTCCATGTTCCCGCGCCGCCGGAGATCACCAGCGGCACGCTGCCGATCTGGCCGCCGAGATCGGCAAAGTCACCGCCGATGACGTCGCCGAAGCGGCCGGAGAGCGTGCCGATATCGAGGCGCGTGATGCTCCCCGCGCCGAGACGCACCGCCGTCCCGGTCACTTCGAACCGGCGGGTCCCCAGCTCGAACCGTGCCTCCGCCGCTCGCAAGGCGAGCGGGCTGGAGCCGACCCGGCCGGAGAGGCCCGGGTGTACGAGGCGAACGCCGCCGCCCACGCCGCCCGGGCCGGTGCGCACCATCGCGCTGCCCAGCGGACAGGCCGTCACGCCCGCTGGCATCAGCACTACCCCCGCCGCGGCGATCCGCTCGAAGCGGACGGGAACGCAGCCCGGATTCAAGGTGATGCTCCGGTCGCGCCAGCGTGCATCGAGCGGGAGTGCGAGGCGATCGATCCGCCCGCCCGCAAAGGGCCCCGAAAGGGTGGCGAATGTCCGCATCGTGCCGCCGCGATCCCCAAGCACGAAGACCAGGTTCGACAATGCGAGGCTCGCACCCTCGGCGGCATAAGGCTGGAGGAAGCCGACGCCGTAGATCTGCGCGTCACCCGGTTTCTGTGACAGGCGGACCAGCACTTCAGGCATTCCGCCGCCGCGCAGCGCGAGCGTTCCGTCGAGCCGCGGCGCCGCGCCACTGGCGTCCCCGCGCACGCCATCCCCGCGGTCGAACGAGAATCGAGCGCCATTTGCCGCGGCGACTTCCAGACGCGGCAGGCGGTATTGCATTCCAGTCGGCGAGACGGTGAGGACGAGGTCGGCACTCGCATCGAACGCGGCAGCCGCCGTGGCGGTGGCACCGGCCAATTGCGCGACGATCGGTCCGATCGGCGTGCCCTGTGCAGCGGCGGCAGTGCTCCGGATCTTGTCGAGCAACGCCCGCGAGAGGCGCGTCGAGCCGGCGGCGATCCTCCCGCGATATTCGAAGCCACTCCCGCGCTGGGCAAAACCACCGCCGAGCTGCAACCGCTCTCCCGCCGCCTGGGGCATGTCGAAGCGCCCCGTGCCGAGAGCGACCTTGCCGCGCGTTCCCAAGGCACCGCCGGCAAAGGACACGTCCCCCGCCACTTGGGAAACGCGCCGCCGGGGCATGGAGAGCGCGGCGAGGTTCACACGCGCCGTACCGTTCCAATTGTCCAGTCCCTCGCTCAGCATCGCCTTGAGCGCGACCCGTGGCTGATCGGCGCGGATGGTGCCGCAATCGAGGCTCGCCGCTGCCAACGGACCGGCCAGATCGGGTCGGGCGCGGCGAATGTGGAGCGCCACCGAAGCTGACAGGTCGAGTATCGAACAACCGGCGATATCCAGCCGCTGCGCGGCGATGCGCGTGGCGCCCGTGAAGCCGTCATCGAGCATCCCCTTGCCCGCCATCCGGAAATCGACAACGCCGTGCCCGCTATCCAGCCGCATCCGCAGATCGGCGACGGCGAGTTCGATGTGCGGCAGCGTAAAAGGTTTCCCCGACGAAGGCGGCATCAGCCGGTCGATCGCCCCCAGCGACAATTGACCCTGCACCAGTCGCGCCTTCATACGGACCTCACCGGAGCGCAACGCCAGCACCTTGGCGCCCCAGGGCGACAGCGTGGTACCCAGCTCGACCCAGTCGGCGGTCAGATCGGGATTGCGGGGATCGCCGATCACGACATGGGTGAGCCGCTGACGCCAGGGGGAGAGCTGCTCGATCTCGTACTGGGCGCGGACGCCCCGGCGGCTCAATTCCCGATCGACGAATTCGCGCGCGATGGTGCGCCGCTGCAACCACGCGACGAGCAATGCGGTCAGCAGCAGCACGAACAGCGCTAGAAACAAGCGTCCCCAGCGCGCACGGCGGGGAGGCACTCCCGCAGTCACTTCGTCCGGCGCTTCATCCAAGCTTGTCGTCACGCCGTAGCAACTCCCGCGCCCCCTTATGGCTGCGTTCGCGATTGGTGTCGATCGCAGGGAAGCCGGTCGCCGCGGGCGCCAGGGCCTGAAACGGGGGCACGCCTCGTCCTGCCGATCCTTGATTGGAATCGGATCTTTCCGCGCAGGCCCCGGCCAAAATGATTTGCTATGGACTCGAAGTCATCGGCGAGTAACCTGTGCGTGTTCCGATATGAAATAAGATCGAGTCGCGCGGGGCAAAGTTTCGTTCGAGATTTCGAGCGCTGCGTTCGGACGGGGGATTGGGACCACATCAACAATTTCCGCACATGCGCGCCGAATACGGCGAGCTTTGTAATTGTTATTCCATGCTCTTTTCGTCGCAAATCGGCTGCTTCCTGCAATGCAACAATAGGAGACGGATGTGCCCATCTACACCGGCAATAATGGTAGCAACACCATCAACGGCTCCAACGGCGATGACACGATCTATGGCCTTGGCGGAAACGACCATCTCTATGGGCGCGGCGGAAACGACACGATCTATGGGGGAACCGGCAACGACGACATCGAAGGCAATGACGGCAACGACACACTTTATGGCGAAGACGGCAATGACGACATGTCGGGAGGAAACGGCAACGACGTCATGAGCGGCGGCGTGGGCAATGACGACATGTTCGGGGATGCCAATGACGACACGCTGACCGGTGGTACCGGCAATGACGTGATGCATGGCGGCACGGGCAACGACACCCTCTATGGCGAGGCCGATAGCGACACGCTCTATGGCGACGACGGCAACGACTATCTCCATGGCGGCGCGGGGCTCGATCATTTGTTCGGCGGCAACGGCGCCGATACGCTGGACGGCGGCACCGACGACGACGAGCTGTCGGGCGGCACCGGCAACGACATCCTGATCGGCGGCGACGGCAACGACCAGCTTTCCGGCGACGACGATGACGACACGCTCTCGGGCGGCAGCGGCAATGACAATCTGTCGGGCGGCAACGGCAACGATACGCTCACCGGCGGTGCGGGATTCGACGTCATCGACGGCGGCGCGGGCACCGATACCGCAGTCTATTCGGGCTCGCTCGCCGATTACACGATCTATCGGCTCGGGCCGATCGCGGGCGTGGTGCATAACGGCCCCGGCGGGCCCGGTTCGGGCACGGACGGCACCGACCTGTTGGTCTCGGTCGAGCGGCTGCAATTCGCCGACGTCACTATTGATCTCACTGCGAATAACGCGCCGTTCGCGGCCGACGACGCGGCCGCGCTCACCGAGGATGCCGGCAATTACAGCAGCGGCACCGCGAGCGTGCTCGACAATGATTTCGACTTCGAGGGCGATACGCTGACCGCCACTCCCGGCGTGTTCAACGGCACCTATGGCACGCTGACGCTCAATGCCGACGGCACCTATAACTATGTGCTCAACGCAACGGCGCAGACCCTCGCGCAGGGACAGGTGGTGCAGGACAGCTTCACCTACACCGCGTCGGACGGCAGCGCCTCGGACACCGCCAACCTCGTTTTCACGATCACCGGCGTGAACGACGCGCCCGTCGCCAATCCCGACAATGCGGCGACGACCGAGAATGCGAGCATATCGATCAACGTCCTCGCCAACGACACCGATGTCGACAATGGCGCGGTGCTCACCGTCACCGGCGCTTCGGCCCCGGCGGGACAAGGCAGCGCCGCCGTGGTCGGCAATCAGGTCCAGTTCAATCCGGGCAGCGACTTCGACCATCTCGCGGTGGGCGCGACCGCCAGCGTCACGCTCAATTACACGATGCAGGACCAGTTCGGCGCCGCTTCCGCCTCGACCGTGACGGTCACCGTCACCGGCACCAATGACGGCCCCGTCGCCAATCCGGACGCCGCCGCGACGACCGAGAACGCGACGATCCTCGTCAATGTCCTCGGCAACGATACCGATGCGGACGACGGCGCGGTGCTCACGGTCACGACTGCCTCCACCCCGTCGGGCCAAGGCACCGCATCGGTGGTCGGGAACCAGGTGCAGTTCGCCCCGGGCAGCGATTTCGACTATCTCGCGGTCGGCGAAAGCACTGTCGTCACGGTCAATTATTCGATCGCCGACGAACATGGCGCCACCGCCGCATCGACGATCGCCCTCACCGTCACCGGCACCAACGACGCGCCGGTGATCGATGCCGGCGGCACCGATGCCACGGGCAGCATTACCGAACTGCCCAATGGAGATCCGAACGAGAATGCCTTCACGCACCAGGACAGCGGCACGATCGCGTTCGACGACGCCGATTTGAGCGACACGCACAGCGCGAGCTTCGTGCCGCAAGACAGTGGCTATGTCGGCACCTTCACGCTCGATGCCGTCAACCAGGGCACCGACAGCGTCGGCTGGCATTTCGCAGTCGACGACAGCGCGATCGATTTCCTCGACGAAGGCGAGACGCTGACGCAAGTCTACACCGTCTCGGTGGATGACGGACATGGCGGCACCACGACGCAGGACGTGACCGTCACGATCACCGGCGAGTCCGACAATCTGCCGCCCGACGCAGTCGACGACGCTTATTCGGTGGTCGGCAACGTCACGCTCACCGTCGATGCGAATGACGGCGTGCTCGCCAACGACACCGACGATGGCGGAGTCGGCGCCGGGCCGGGCGAGGCTTCGGTCACTGCCTTCGACGCGACATCGGCGAACGGCGGCAGCGTGACCGTAAATCCCGACGGCTCGTTCACCTACGAGCCGCCGGTCGGTTTCAGCGGTGCCGACAGCTTCACCTACACGCTCACCGACGCCGACGGCGCAACCGACACCGCGACGGTGACCGTCACTGTCGGGGCGAACCAGGTCTGGTTCATCGACAATGCCGCGGTCGGCAGCGCCAATCTGGGCACACAGGCCGATCCGTTCACGTCGCTCGCGGCCTTCAACGCGGCGCAGGGCTCGCCGAGCGGCCCCGGCACCGGCGACACCATCTATCTGCGCGAAGGCACCGGCACCTATTCCGAGGCCGACGGCATCAATCTGCTGAACGGTCAGACCTTGGTCGGCGGCGGCCAGGATCTGGTGATCGGCGCCGAGACGATCGAGCAGGGCACCGGCCGGCCGACGATCATCGTCACCGGCGGCACGAACAACGGCGTCGATCTTGCCCAGAACAACCATATCTCGGGCTTCGACATCGGCGACACCACCGGCGCGGGCATCTCCGACGGCGGCGGCGGCGTCGGCACGCTGACGGTCAGCGACGTCGGCAAATCGGGCGTGGGCCAGATCATCGACGTGGATCAGGGCGGTACGCTCAATGTCGCGCTCAACAGCGCCGCCTCCTCGGGCTCGAGCGGCGGCGCGATCGACCTGGCCGGCGTGAGCGGCAGCTTCACCGTCACCGGCGCGACGACGATCACCGGCACGCATAGCGGCGGCGGCATCGACATCACCGGATCGTCGCTCAGCGCCAGCTTCACCGGCGGCGGCACGGTCTCGACCGGCACCACCACCGCCGTCAACTTCACCGGCAACAGCGGCGCGCTGGCGCTTGGCGGCGGGCTCGACATCGTCACCACCAGCGGCGCGGGTCTCAACGCCAGCGGCGGCGGGTCGGTCACCGCGACCGGCGCGGGCAACAGCGTGACCTCGACCACGGGGGTCGCGGTGTCGGTCAGCGGCACTGCGATCGGCGCGGCCGACCTGACCTTCGAGAGCGTCTCGGCCGATGGCGGCGCCTACGCAATCCGGCTCAACGGCACCGGAACGGCGGGCGGGCTGCACATCACCGGCACCGGCAACGACGGCTCAGGCGGCACGATCCAGAATATCGGCGTGCGCGGCATCGAACTGATCAACACCGCGGAGGTGAGCATCGCCAATGTCGCCCTCACCAACGCCAATCTGACCAACGGCACTTCGACCGATCTCGACGTGAGCAATTCCAACGGCGCGATCTATCTGAGCGGCGTGAACGGCGCATCGTTCGACAATGTCGATATCGACGGCGCCGCCGACAGCGGCGTCGTCGGCATCAACGTCGCCGATTTCGTGATGAACAACAGCACGATCACCCAGGCCGGCAATGCCGTGAACGAAAGCGGCCTCGAGTTCACCAATCTGTCGGGCAATTCCTCGATCTCGAACACCGACATCTCCTTCTCGGAGACCAACGGGCTCGACATCGTCAACACCGATGTCGGACTCAACCTCGTGCTCGACAACGTCACCATCCGCGACAGCCAGACCGTGATCGGCGGTGGTCCGGTCAACCCCAATGGCGATGGCGGCCTGCAGTTCCGCAGCTTCAGCACCGCGCCGGGCGCGCCAGTCACCAACATCGACATCATCGACAGCGATTTCGTGCGGCTCCGGACCCAGGCGATCCAGGTCGTCGGCGATCATGATTCGATCGTCAGCGTCGATATCGTCAACAATCTCATCGACAGCGAAGCGGCGATCGGCACCGGCATCGATCTCAATGCAGGCAACGCGTCGCAATTTTCGTTCAACGTCATCGGCAACACCGTGACCAGCCGCGGCGGCAACGCGATCAACGTCACGGCTTTCGGCGGCGCCGACATCGAAGGGCGGATCAACGACAATATCGTCACTGCCAATGCGGCTGGATCGGGCGTGCGCATTCTTCCGCAAGACACCGGCAGCACTGCGATCGTCGAGGTCCGCAACAACAATTTCACCATGGGTACCGGCAACAGCAGCGCATCGATCGAGGCGCAGGCGCGCTTCGGCGACGCGCGGCTCGATCTCACGCTCGACAACAACACGCTCGATTCGAACGCCACCGCCCTTGCCGACATCAACATCACCGCCGGTTCCTCGGCGGCCGGCGAGACCAACCAGGTCTATGCCAACATCATCAACAACGATGTCCTTGCCGGCGGACCCACCAACCTGCTGCGCCTTCGCACCTCGGATCTGGACGGCACCTCCGATCCGCGGATCTTCCTCGGCGGTTTCGTCGAGGGCGGGCCGGGCCTCGACGATGATGCGGTCGCCACCTGGAACGCCAACGGCAACACGCCGGTCGCCACCGCGGCGAACATCGTCGTGAGCCAGACCGGCGGGGCGACCTCGCCGGCCGGGGGCATCGCGCTGGTCCCCGACAATCCGACGCCACTGATGGCGGACGCCGTCGCCGGACCGTCGGCCGGCACCGGCCATCTGCTCGGCCAGACCGAGCTCGATGGCCTTGTCGATGCCGCCATCCAGCGTTGGGCGGATGCCGGCGCCGGCGCCGACGCGGTCGCCGCGATGCGCGCCACATCGTTCGCGGTCGCCGATCTGGCCGGGCTCGATCTCGGCTTGCACGGCAGCGGCGGAGTGCTGATCGACAGCAATGCCGCCGGCTTCGGCTGGTATCTCGATGCGACGCCGTTCGACGATCTCGAATTCGCGGGGGACAATGGCCCTGCGGGCATCGATCTGCTGACGGTAGTCATGCATGAGCTCGGGCACGTCGCGGGGCTGGACGACCATTATTCGGCCGCCGCGAGCGACGACGTGATGTTCGGCTTCCTCCGCGAGGGCGAGCGGCGGGCTCCGGAAGGCGCCGAGACGGAAAGCGCCGGGCAACTCGGATGGGCCGACATGTCAGCGCATGATTACGCCACGTCGCAGCAACACCATCTGGACTATTGGGTGTAGCGGACGCGCGGCAGCCGTTTCGTGTTCGTCATGACGGGGAGTGGTCGGGTTGCCCGACCACTCCGGCCTTTCCCTTCACCTGCGTCGCACGACAAGCGCGGAGCAGGACGCAAGAAAGCCCGCGTGCTTTGCGGCATGCGGGCTTTGGCTGGTTGCGGGGTCAGGATTTGTCTGACGGCCTTCAGGTTGTGAGCCTGACGAGACGGCGGCACCCAAAGGCCGCCCGGGGCGGCTTTGGTGCGGCGAGCGACCTTGGTTGCGGGAGCAGGATTTGAACCTGCGACCTTCAGGTTATGAGCCTGACGAGCTACCGGGCTGCTCCATCCCGCGCCATGGGCGCGACCGGAGGTCGCTTAACTTGTGAATGGGTTTTTGCTGATTTGCGTTTCGCACGGGCTGCAATGCCTGGCGACGACCTACTCTTCCATCGCTTGAGCGATAGTACCATCGGCGCTGTCTGGTTTCACGGCCGAGTTCGGGATGGGATCGGGTGGTTCACAGACGCCATAGCCACCAGGCAATGGAGCCCGTGCGACGGGCAGCCTGGGCTGCCCTTTGGGCGCAAATCAGGGTTTCAAATCGATACCGTGCACACGGGTTTGAATAAAGCTGCGACTGGATCATCCGACCAGAATGTCAGCCAGAGCTGTCATTGATGGTGGAACTCTCAAGCGCGAATAGGACAATTAGTATCGGTTAGCTCCATGCGTTACCGCACTTCCACATCCGATCTATCAAGGTCGTGGTCTTCGACCGTCCTAAGAAATCTTATCTCGAGGGAGGCTTCCCGCTTAGATGCTTTCAGCGGTTATCCCGTCCATACATAGCTACCCAGCTGCGCCGTTGGCACGACGACTGGTACACCAGAGGTATGTTCAACCCGGTCCTCTCGTACTAGGGTCAACTCCTCTCAAATTTCGACGCCCACGGCAGATAGGGACCAAACTGTCTCGCGACGTTCTGAACCCAGCTCACGTACCACTTTAATTGGCGAACAGCCAAACCCTTGGGACCTGCTCCAGCCCCAGGATGTGATGAGCCGACATCGAGGTGCCAAACAACCCCGTCGATATGAGCTCTTGGGGGTTATCAGCCTGTTATCCCCGGCGTACCTTTTATCCGTTGAGCGATGGCCCTTCCACGAGGGACCACCGGATCACTATGACCGACTTTCGTCTCTGCTCGACTTGTCAGTCTCGCAGTCAGGCTGGCTTATGCCATTGCACTCTAACAGCCGGTTTCCAACCGGCCTGAGCCAACCTTCGCGCGCCTCCGTTACTCTTTAGGAGGCGACCGCCCCAGTCAAACTACCCGCCACAGAGGGTCCCAGCACCGGATGACGGTGCGTGGTTAGACATCAGAAAACAACAGGGTGGTATTTCACATTGTGGCTCCACACTGGCTGGCGCCAATGCTTCAAAGCCTCCCACCTATTCTACACAGTTCCTTCCTAATGCCACTCTGAAGCTGCAGTAAAGGTGCACGGGGTCTTTCCGTCTAACCGCGGGTACTCCGCATCTTCACGGAGAATTCAATTTCGCTGAGCATGTCCTGGAGACAGTGGGGAAGTCGTTACGCCATTCGTGCAGGTCGGAACTTACCCGACAAGGAATTTCGCTACCTTAGGACCGTTATAGTTACGGCCGCCGTTTACCTGGGCTTCATTTCGGAGCTTGCACCCCTCCACTTAACCTTCAGGCACCGGGCAGGCGTCAGACCCTATACGTCGTCTTGAAGCCGACTTAGCAGAGCCCTGTGTTTTTGCTAAACAGTCGCTACCCCCTGGCCTGTGCCCCCTTGAACTGCTTGCGCAGAACAAGGGCCTCCTTCTTCCGAAGGTACGGAGGCAATTTGCCGAGTTCCTTCAGGACACTTCTCTCAAGCGCCTTGGTATACTCTACCTGACCACCTGTGTCGGTTTCGGGTACGGTCTATACGGTGGGGCTATTTCCCGGGACCTCTTCGAAGCACGATCAATCCGATAAGATCGTACAACACACGAGATCCGTCACACACCACCAGGCCCACGAATATTAACGTGGTTCCCATCGACTACCCCCTTCGGGCTCGTCTTAGGGGCCGGCTCACCCTGCGCGGATTAGCCTTGCGCAGGAACCCTTGGTCTTTCGGCGAGAGGGCATCTCACCCTCTTTATCGCTACTCATGTCTGCATTCGCACTTCCGATACCTCCACAGCCCATTACCAGACTGCTTCACAGGCTTACGGAACGCTCCGCTACCACGTGATCTTGCGATCACATCCTAAGCTTCGGTGCATCACTTTAGCCCCGTTACATCTTCGCCGCAGGAACCCTTGTTTAGACCAGTGAGCTGTTACGCTTTCTTTAAAGGATGGCTGCTTCTAAGCCAACCTCCTGGTTGTTTTGGGATTCCCACATGCTTTCCCACTTAGTGATGACTTGGGGACCTTAGCTGTAGGTCAGGGCTGTTTCCCTTTTGACGACGGACCTTAGCACCCGCCGTCTGTCTCCCGGATAGTACTCATAGGTATTCGGAGTTTGGTTAGGTTTGGTAGATCTCGCGACCCCCTAGCCCATCCAGTGCTCTACCCCCTATGGTATTCGTCCGAGGCACTACCTCAATAGTTTTCGCGGAGAACCAGCTATTTCCCGGCTTGATTGGCCTTTCACCCCTAAACACAACTCATCCGGTAACTTTTCAACGTTAATCGGTTCGGACCTCCAGTGAGTGTTACCTCACCTTCATCCTGGTCATGCCTAGATCGCCGGGTTTCGGGTCTAATACACCAAACTAAGTCGCCCTATTCAGACTCGCTTTCGCTGCGCCTACACCTATCGGCTTAAGCTTGCTTGGTACATTAAGTCACAGACCCATTATGCAAGAGGTACGCTGTCACCCCATAAAGAGGCTCCAACTGCTTGTAGGCAATCCGTTTCAGGTACTGTTTCACTCCCCTCATCGGGGTGCTTTTCACCTTTCCCTCACGGTACTAGTTCGCTATCGGTCATGTACGAGTATTTAGGCTTGGAGGGTGGTCCCCCCATGTTCAGACAGGATTACACGTGTCCCGCCCTACTCGAGTCCCTCAACATCACTTTCGCATACGGGGCTGTCACCCGCTATGGCGCTCCTTTCCAGAAGCTTCTGCTAGTTGAATTGAGGGCACTGGCCTGGTCCGCGTTCGCTCGCCACTACTAACGGAATCTCGGTTGATGTCTTTTCCTCCGGGTACTGAGATGTTTCAGTTCGCCGGGTTCGCTTCACGAAGCCTATTTTATTCAGCTAAGTGATACCTTTCTCCCATTACCCCGACCGTCATTGCTGACGCTCGAGATAATCGGATCAGGTGGGTTTCCCCATTCGGAAATCGTCGGATCAAAGCTTGCTCACAGCTCCCCGACGCTTATCGCAGCGTGCCACGTCCTTCATCGCCTGTACATGCCAAGGCATCCACGAATTGCCCTTACCTCACGCTTGAGAGTCCACACCACCAACGACAACACTGGATGGGTCATAAGACCCACACGAAACTCGGCAGAGCAGTGATGCGTGGTTTTACCAGGTCTCCACTCAGGCAACGCC
>NZ_JOOE01000003.1:862500-864387 GCF_000712135.1 Sphingomonas sp. UNC305MFCol5.2 | reverse complement strand
CGACCTTGGTTGCGGGAGCAGGATTTGAACCTGCGACCTTCAGGTTATGAGCCTGACGAGCTACCGGGCTGCTCCATCCCGCGCCATGGGCGCGACCGGAGGTCGCTTAACTTGTGAATGGGTTTTTGCTGATTTGCGTTTCGCACGGGCTGCAATGCCTGGCGACGACCTACTCTTCCATCGCTTGAGCGATAGTACCATCGGCGCTGTCTGGTTTCACGGCCGAGTTCGGGATGGGATCGGGTGGTTCACAGACGCCATAGCCACCAGGCAATGGAGCCCGTGCGACGGGCAGCCTGGGCTGCCCTTTGGGCGCAAATCAGGGTTTCAAATCGATACCGTGCACACGGGTTTGAATAAAGCTGCGACTGGATCATCCGACCAGAATGTCAGCCAGAGCTGTCATTGATGGTGGAACTCTCAAGCGCGAATAGGACAATTAGTATCGGTTAGCTCCATGCGTTACCGCACTTCCACATCCGATCTATCAAGGTCGTGGTCTTCGACCGTCCTAAGAAATCTTATCTCGAGGGAGGCTTCCCGCTTAGATGCTTTCAGCGGTTATCCCGTCCATACATAGCTACCCAGCTGCGCCGTTGGCACGACGACTGGTACACCAGAGGTATGTTCAACCCGGTCCTCTCGTACTAGGGTCAACTCCTCTCAAATTTCGACGCCCACGGCAGATAGGGACCAAACTGTCTCGCGACGTTCTGAACCCAGCTCACGTACCACTTTAATTGGCGAACAGCCAAACCCTTGGGACCTGCTCCAGCCCCAGGATGTGATGAGCCGACATCGAGGTGCCAAACAACCCCGTCGATATGAGCTCTTGGGGGTTATCAGCCTGTTATCCCCGGCGTACCTTTTATCCGTTGAGCGATGGCCCTTCCACGAGGGACCACCGGATCACTATGACCGACTTTCGTCTCTGCTCGACTTGTCAGTCTCGCAGTCAGGCTGGCTTATGCCATTGCACTCTAACAGCCGGTTTCCAACCGGCCTGAGCCAACCTTCGCGCGCCTCCGTTACTCTTTAGGAGGCGACCGCCCCAGTCAAACTACCCGCCACAGAGGGTCCCAGCACCGGATGACGGTGCGTGGTTAGACATCAGAAAACAACAGGGTGGTATTTCACATTGTGGCTCCACACTGGCTGGCGCCAATGCTTCAAAGCCTCCCACCTATTCTACACAGTTCCTTCCTAATGCCACTCTGAAGCTGCAGTAAAGGTGCACGGGGTCTTTCCGTCTAACCGCGGGTACTCCGCATCTTCACGGAGAATTCAATTTCGCTGAGCATGTCCTGGAGACAGTGGGGAAGTCGTTACGCCATTCGTGCAGGTCGGAACTTACCCGACAAGGAATTTCGCTACCTTAGGACCGTTATAGTTACGGCCGCCGTTTACCTGGGCTTCATTTCGGAGCTTGCACCCCTCCACTTAACCTTCAGGCACCGGGCAGGCGTCAGACCCTATACGTCGTCTTGAAGCCGACTTAGCAGAGCCCTGTGTTTTTGCTAAACAGTCGCTACCCCCTGGCCTGTGCCCCCTTGAACTGCTTGCGCAGAACAAGGGCCTCCTTCTTCCGAAGGTACGGAGGCAATTTGCCGAGTTCCTTCAGGACACTTCTCTCAAGCGCCTTGGTATACTCTACCTGACCACCTGTGTCGGTTTCGGGTACGGTCTATACGGTGGGGCTATTTCCCGGGACCTCTTCGAAGCACGATCAATCCGATAAGATCGTACAACACACGAGATCCGTCACACACCACCAGGCCCACGAATATTAACGTGGTTCCCATCGACTACCCCCTTCGGGCTCGTCTTAGGGGCCGGCTCACCCTGCGCGGATTAGCCTTGCGCAGGAACCCTTGGTCTTTCGGCGAG
>NZ_JOOE01000003.1:0-857500 GCF_000712135.1 Sphingomonas sp. UNC305MFCol5.2 | reverse complement strand
CGGACGGCGCGTGGCGGCGCCTGCGGCACCGACGCCTTCCGCCAAGACGGTGCAGGGCGCCGTACCGGTCGCCTCGGTGGCCGACATCGGCAAAAGGGTGCGCGAGGCCCGGCTCGCAATGGGCATGACTCAGCAGCGCTTCGCCGACATGGCGGGTGTCGGGCGGCGCTTCCTGATTGAGCTCGAGCAGGGCAAGCCAAGCCTCGAGATCGGCCGCGTGCTCGCCGTCTGCAAGGCGGCCGGGATCAAGATTGTCTTGGTCGCATGAGCGTCCGCCTGTCGCTCGATGTCTGGTTCGATGGCCACCCCACCCCGATCGGCCGGCTCGACGCGCTCGAAACCAAGGCGCTCACATTCCGATATTCCGAGGACTTTGCCGCCACCGGGCAAAGCATCTCGCTGTCCCTGCCTGCCGGCATCGAACCGGTCGGCGATCCGCTGACCCGCGCCTTTTTCGACAATCTCCTGCCCGAGAACGACCAGATCCGGCGCGTGATCGAGCGCGAGGGGCTGGATCGTGCCGATATCGTCGACATTCTCGCGCATGTCGGGGGCGATTGTCCGGGTGCGATCTCCTGCCTTCCCCTCGAAGCCCCGCCGATCAAGGTTCCGGGTGACCTGGCGGAGGATTACCGGCCGCTGGACGCGGAGGAGCTGGCGTTGATCGTCCAGCGCCTGGCCGATCGCCAGTCGCTGCCCGAGGATATCGTCGATCCGTCGCCGGTCGCCGGCGTCCAGAGCAAGCTGCCGCTCACGATTCTGCCCGATGGGCGCTTTGCGCTGCCCGCGTCCGACCGAAAGGTGCCGACGACGCATATCCTCAAGGTTCCGCGCCGCGCCGAAGCAGTAGAGGCGCTGCAGGAAGAGGCGGCATGCAATCTGGCGCAGGCATGCGGGTTTGATGTGTCCAACTCGCGGCATATCAAGGTTGAGGGCGTGGACGCGCTGCTGATCGAACGGTTCGATCGGTTCGTGATCGACGGCACGGTCTACCGGCTCCATCAGGAGGATTTCGCGCAGGCTCTGGGGCTGCCGGCGAGCCTCAAATATGAGCGGAAGGGAATCGAGGGCCGCAAGTTCGATACCGCAGCTGCGCGTTCGGTTCTCGACCGTCTTTCGAGTCCGGCGCGCGCACGCGAGACTTTCGTGCTCGCTACGCTCTTCAACCTGGCGATCGGCAACACCGACAACCACGCCAAGAATTTCGCGATTCTCTATGGGCTGCGCGGCGAGCGGCTGTTGGCGCCACTCTACGACCTCCTGCCGATCCGCCTGCACGGCCGTTACACGCATGAGTTCGCTTATAATCTCGGCGGCGCGTCCCATTTCGACGAAATGACACGCGCGCAGATGGAGGCGTTTCTCGCCGAATTCGGGCTTGAGGGAGCACGCACACGGCGCTTCATTGACGGGCCCGTGCGCGAAATGCTTGCCGTGGTCGAGCAACAGGCGCCGTTGCTGCGCAAGATCGGACAGCGATTCTTCGACGATCTCATCGGGCGCGAACTTACCCGGCTCGTCGAACTGCTCGACCTACCGCTGAAGATTGCGGAGCGGGACTATTTCGAAGCGGTGGGCGATGGCGGCTGGCGCGCCGGCAGCTAGCCTTCGTCCTGATCGGCCAAGGCCGGATCGCATCGACATTGAGACGCACTTGATGACGCCGTGCGGGGTCAATTCACCCCTCGATTTGTCCTCGGTCGTGCACGGTCGCCCGCACCGGAACGGCGGATTCTTCCTTCTGCCGTGCAGAGCGAGGGAATCTTGGGTCTAAGCGGCAAACCACTCTCGAGAGATCGGCCGCATCAGCCGAGCACGCGCCGCTCACACGAGCCGCTGCGTGCGCGATCGATGGGACTCGCTGTCCAACCGCCATCCCTTGCCGGCAATGTCTCTCGAGCGCGTCGGCGGTGCGGAGTTCGGCGATCCAACGCTGGTTGCCATCGAATTTTGGAGCCACCAATGGCCCCAACGGTGGCCCCAAATGTGGGGGCGTAGCTCACTCGCAGATCGCCTGCGTTGACATGCTCAAGCGCGCGCCAGGGAGCGGGCGCCGAAGATTGATTGAAGGGTGCAGCCGCCGACCGCGCCGCGGATACGACCTGGCTGTCATGCCTGTGAGTGCGGCCATTCCGAGAAACTTACGACGATCTTGGCTCGCGGCGGCGTTGGAGCTGTCGGCCATCGTCGGAACTCCATCGTTCGATCCCGCCATCATACGAGCGGTTGGTTGGCTAGTCATGTCGAGGTGCGCCAGCAGACTTCCTTTGTCCGGTGACACTCCGGCCTAGGCCGCGCAGTATCCGCACTTAGCCCTCAGTGCGGAGGCGGCTAGCCGCATCATATCGCTACTGAAGGCTAGTGCGCTGTGACCGGTCATTTGCCCGAGGCAGCGATCTCGATAAGCGCGGTGACCTCGCCTGGATGGGAGACCATCACCGCATGCGAGGCGCCTTCGACGACGACGACCTTCCGTGCATGCGCGCGCTCCGCCATGAATTTCATCACCGAAGCCGGAATATTCCGGTCGGCTGTGCCGTAGATCATGTAGGACGGCAACGCCTTCCAGCTGGCGACGCGTGAGGGTTCGCCGAGCGCGGACAGAGTTACAGGGCGCTGCGTGGCCGCCATCGCCGCTGCCCGCGCTTCGGGAACGTCGGCGGCGAACTGGGCGTGGAACTTCTCGGGTCGGATGTAGAGATCCTCGTCGCCACCGGGGAGCGCGATCGTCTTCAGGCTGTCGCCCAACGTACTTCCCGGGAATTTCGAGGAAAGCGTGAGGCTCGACTCTCCGGTCTCGGGCGCGAAGCCGGCCACATAGACCAGCGCCTTCACATTGGCATTGCCGTCGGCCGCCTCGGTGATCACCGGGCCGCCATAGGAATGGCCGACCAGCACGACGGATCCCTTAATCGACTTGACGATACCTGAGACAGCGGCGGCGTCACTCGCAACCCCGCGTAACGGATTGGCGGCGGCGATGACAGTATAGCCGTCCTTCTCGAGCCGGGCGATGACCGAATCCCAGCTCGAGCTTTCGGCGAAGGCGCCGTGCACGAGCACGATTACCGGCTTGGGGGACGTGGCTTGGGTCTGAGCCAAAGCGGAACCTGAGAGGAGCAAGGCTGCGGAAAGCAGCAGGCTGGAAAAGCGCATGAAGGGTCTCCTTTGGGGGCTCTAGTTGACGGGCATCGAGAGTCGGGGCGGCTGGAGGCTGTCACGCAGCCAATCGTCGAACCTGAGCGCGGCGATGCGTGCTTCGGGACCGGGCAGCAGCGAGCGCTCGCCAAGCGCGGCGCCGAAATAGGGCGCATTGATATCCGCCACGATCCGGCGGGTATCCTCGAAGGCGGTGGCGATCTCGGCCGCCACCTGATCTAGCCGTAGCTGCTCCGGCCCGGCGACCTCCACCACGCCATTGAAGGGATCGCTCAACGCCGCATCGGCCAACATATCGGCCAGATCCTCGCCCGCGATCGGCTGGACGAGCGCGGGCGCGATGCGGATGTCGCGCGCCGTGCCGGCCTGCACCACGTCGCGGACGAACTCGAAGAACTGAGTGGAACGCAGGATCGTGAACGGAATGCCCGAGCCGGCGACCATCTCCTCCTGCAGCTTCTTGCCGCGGAAATAGCCGCTCGCGAGCAGGCCGTCGGTACCCACGATCGACAGGACGACATGATGGCGCACCCCGGCGCGACGCCCCACCTCGAGCAGGTTCCGGCCGGAGGCCTCGAAAAAGCGCAGCGCTGCGTCGCCGTCGTCGGGCGAGACGTTGGTGACATCGATCACCACTTCCGCCCCCGCCAGCGCTTCGGCCAGCCCGGCGCCGGTGAAGCTGTCGACGCCGGTGCGGCGCGAGGCCTCGACGACGGGCAGGTCCTCCTGCCGCAGGTTGCGCACGAGCCGCTCGCCGATCCGGCCGCGGCTCCCGATCACCGCGATCTTCATGTCAGCGCCTCGATCGAAGACGCGTCGATCGAGGGAAGCGGCACGAACAGCCCTTCCTCCATCAGCGCCTGCCGGACGGTGGGGCGCTCGGCGACGCGCTCGAAATAGCCGAGCATCGAGGGCGATATCGGCACCTCGAACGCCTGCGCCCAGCGCAGCATGACGAAGAGATAGGCGTCGGCCACCGTAAAGCGCGGGCCGAACAGATAGAGCTCGTTGATATGCTCCTCGATCAGCGCCAGCCGCAGGGCGACCGCTTCGCTGGCGGCGGCGCGTTCGCCCACGTCCTCGGAATGCCAGAACGGCTTGAACGCGACGTGCAACTCGGTCGATAGCCAGGAGAGCATCTCGATCAGCCGGGTGCGGCCGAGCGGGCCACCCGGCGCCAGACCCGAATCCAGTCCTGCGATGAACTCGAGGATCGCGGTGTTCTCGCTCACCGCATTTCCGTCATCGAGCACCAGCAAAGGAACGTAGCCTTTGGGGTTGATCGCGACATAGTCATAACCGTGCTCGGTGGTCTTGGTCTTGATGTCGACCCGCTCGAACTCGGCGGCGAGGCCGGCCTCGTGCAGCGAGATCCGGCCGGACAGGCTGCAAGCGCCGGGGGCGTAATAGAGCTTCATGATCTGGTCTCCTGAGGAAGGGCGGGCAAGCGCAGGGTGACGACGGTCCCGACGCCGGGCTCGCTCTCGATCGAGATGCTGCCGCCGGCACCGCGCACGAAGCGTTCGACCATGGGCAAGCCGATGCCGCCCAAGCCGTCGCGCTTGGTGGTGAAGAATGGATCGAAGGCGTGCGCGAGCACTGCAGGTGGCATACCGGACCCGCGATCACCGACGCGGAGATCGACCGAGCCGGCGACGGCGTGCGCGTCGATGCGCACGCTCCCCTTTCCGCCCATCGCATCGCGCGCATTGAGAACGAGGTTGAGGATTGCGCGGCGCAACTCGATGGAGTCGCAGGCGATATCGGGCAGCCCCGGCTCGATCGCGATGTCGAGGGTCAGCCCCGCATCTTCGCGGGCGACGATCAGCGTTGCGATGTCCGCCAGGCAGTTGGCGATATCGCAGCGCGGGGGCAGCGCAGCGGTGTCCCGGGCGCGCATGACGGACTGCCTGACGATCGTGCCGGCATGATCGAGCGAGGTCCGGGCGCGATGCAAGATCGGATCACGGCGACTCTCCGGCATCTCCGGCGTGCGGGCGACGATGTTGAGTGCGGAGCTCGCGATCTGGATCAGGTTACCCAAATCATGGAGCACGCCTGCGGCGGCGACCGCGAACGCGTGATTGCCCTGCCCCTCTTCGATGGGCGGCAGGATTTCGGATGCGCGCGGTACAGGCTGACAGAGCATCACGTTCGTCCTTCTCCAAGGGGGGCCGCAGGGCGCCGAGTGGGTCGCCCCGCGGCCCGCCGGTCAGGCGGCGGCCGCCGTCGGCGTCTCGACGGGATGGATGGCGCGCAGGCTGATCTGCACCCGGTTCCACAGGTTGATCGCGCCGATCGACAGCGTCAGCCAGGCGATCTCGACCTCGTTGAACTGGGCCTGGAGCATTGCATAATCAGCATCCGGCGCATGGGTCTTGCCGATGCGGGTGACCACTTCGGTCCAGTTGAGCGCGGCGCGCTCGCGATCGGTGAAGGCCGGGGAATCGCGCCAGCCGTCGAGCAGGTGGATGCGCTGGTGGCTCTCGCCGTTCTTGATCGCGTCCTTCACGTGCATGTCGATGCAGAACGCGCAGCCGTTGATCTGCGAGGCGCGGATCTTCACCAGCTGGAGCAGGCTGTGCTCGACGCCGGAGCCGGCGATCGCAGTCTCGACGCCGATCATCGCCTTGGTGCCTTCGGGGGCGATCTGGAAGATGTTCATACGGGGGGTCATTTCAGTCTCCTTGCTTGGGGGATCAGAGGTTGCGGGCGGCGCGACGGTCGCGCAGCGCGAACAGGGTGAGGCCGGCGCCGATCAGCGCAGGCAGCGAGACGGCAGGAAAATCGCGCACCAGTGCCGAGGGGCCGCAGATGCCCGCCGCGACTTCCCACAGGTGGAAAAGCGCATGGCAGGCGAGCCAGAGCGTCGCCCCGCCCCACAGCACCAACCGCCCCTCGCGCCGGAACGTGCCGATCAGGAACGCCGCGCCGAGGAACAGGAAGATGATGCCGATGTCGCGGATGAAGTGCTGGTTGAACGGGCCGGTGGTGGTCACCCCCGGCACGGCGAAATACCAGCCAACCGGAGAGATCAGCATGTAGAGGCCGTTCGCGATCCCCCCGATGCCCAGCAGCATCGCTAAGAAAATCACGGCCGGTTGGAGCATCGGCGTATCGCGCACGGCGCCGATCGGAGGGACGTTCATTTCGCCACCGGCGCGGGCACGTTGGCGAGCCACCAGTCGAAGCCGGTGGTGCCGAGCCGGGCGTCCGGCCCGGGCATCAACGAAGCATCGTCGATCGTGACACCAAAATAGGGGGCCGCCGGATCGGCGACCACGCGGCGCGGGTCCTTGTCGAACGCGAGCACCCGCGCGACCAGTTCGTCGATGCGCCAGGCCTGCGGGCCCGCCACTTCGATCATGCCGTTCACCGGCTCAGCGCGCGCGGCCCGGGCAACCGCGACCGCGACATCCTGCGCCGCCATCGGTTGGAAGCGCGCCGGCGGGAGTCGAACCGTGTCGCCCTCGGCAGCCGAATTGGCGATGCCGCGCAGGAACTCGAAGAACTGGGTGGCGTGGATCAGCGTGAACGGGATGCCCGAGGCCGCGATCCCCTGTTCCTGAGCCAGCTTGGCCCGGAAATAGCCGCTGGCCTGGAGCCGATCGGTGCCCACGACGGAAAGAGCGATGTGGTGATGCACCCCCGCCTTTTTCTCGGCCGCAGCGATATTGCGCCCCGCCTTTTCGAAGAAATCGAGCGCCGCCGGGCCGTCGAGCGTCGGCGAGTTGGAAACGTCGATCACGACCTCGGCGCCTTCCAACGCGCGATCGAGCCCCGCGCCGGTCAACGTGTTCACGCCGGTATTGGGTGCGGCAGCGAACACCTCGTGTCCGTCCCTGGCGAGCAGGGCGACGGTCTTCGAGCCGATCAGGCCGGTACCGCCGATCACTACGATCTTCATGTCTCTTCCTTTCGTTGAGGGTCAGGCCGGCGCGAGTGCGCGCTGGAGCCAATGTTCGAAACCGGTGTCGTCCGAGCGCACCGCTGCACCCGTGACCAGCGCATTGACTCCCGGCCGCGCGCCGAAGAAGGGCGCGGCGACATCGACCAGCACGGGACGGTAATCCTCGGCGGCCGTCAGGATCTGCTGCGCGAGATCCGGCAACGCATAGATGTTCGGTCCCGACACCTCGACGATCGCGTTGGCGGGATCGCGAAGTGCCACCCGCCCCAGCACTCGCGCAGCGTCGTCCGTGGCGATGGGCTGGACACTGAGCGGGGGCACGCGGACCGCCTCCCCGCTCCGGCCGGCATCAAGGATGGCATCGATATATTCGAAGAGCGGGGCCGAACGGACGATGGTGAAGGGAATGCCCGAAGCCGCGACCAGCGCTTCCTGCACGTGCTTGCCGCGATAATAGCCGCCGCCGATCCGCTCGGCGCCGATCGCCGAGAAAGTGATGTGGTGCGCGATGCCTGCTGTCTGTTCGGCGGCGAGCAGAGTGGCACCGGCGGCTTCGAAGAAGCGCAGCATATCCGCGGGATCGGCATAGCCCGGGCTGGAGACATCGACGACGACCTGGGCACCCTCCAGCGCCAGATCGAGACCCGCCCCGGTGACGATGTCGATACCGGTCGAGCGCGCGGCGACCACGACTTCATGGTCAGCCGCTTTGAGTTGGCGGACGACCCTGGCTCCGACCAGACCGGTTCCTCCCACCACGACGATACGCATGATCGCTCTCCTCCAACCTGCACCGGCATGGCGCCGCGGCATGGAAGGAAGATCGCGGATTGGCCGTGCCGCCTCCATCGTACGCTGGGATGCACCAGGCTCGCTTTTAGGCAGGCGACCCTATGCCCAGGTGCAGGTCAGGCCGACGGATATGGGGTCGATCCTGTCCACAGGGCGCGAATCCGTCGCCAGGGCCTTGGTCGGGCAAACCATCGGCGAACTTCCCCTCACCTGGTGGCGGGGCGGATCGCGTCTCAGGTGCGGTCGCGACGCGGATGGCTTCGCGCCTAGCTCCTCCGCGCCATGAGGCGGCCCGCAGCGGGCCGCGCGGCGCTTGTTCAAGGAGACCCGCGGTGCCGATCTTCACCACCGGCGACGGACACGAGATATACTATAAGGACTGGGGCAAGGGCCCGGTCGTCACCTTCTCGCACGGCTGGCCGCTCAGCTCGGATGCCTGGAGCATCCAGATGCAGTTCCTCGCCGAGCAGGGGTATCGCTGCATCGCACATGATCGCCGCGGCCATGGTAAGTCGGCCCAGACCAGTGGCCGCAACGACATGGACGGCTATGCCGACGACCTGGCCGAGCTGTTCAGCGCGCTCGATCTGCAGGACATCGTCATGGTCGGCCATTCGACCGGCGGCGGCGAAGTCGCGCGCTATATCGGCCGCCATGGCACAAAGCGGGTCAAGAAGGCGGTGCTGCTCGGCGCGGTGCCGCCGGTGATGGTGCAGAGCGAAGCCAATCCCGAGGGACTGCCGATTGCGGTGTTCGACGGTCTGCGCCGCGACATCCTCAAGAACCGATCGCAATTCTACAAGGATTTCGCGATTCCCTTCTACGGCGCCAATCGCGAGGGCGCGGATGTACCGCAGAGCCTGCTCGGCGAATTCTGGCTGATCAGCATGCAGGCCGGCCTGAAGAACGCGCATGACTGCATCAAGGCGTTCAGCGAGACCGATTTCACCGACGATCTGAAGAAGTTCGACGTCCCCACGCTGATCGTACACGGCGAAGACGACCAGATCGTGCCGATCGCCGACTCGGCCTACAAGTCAGCCAGGCTGGTATCGGGCGCGCAGACGATCTTCTATCCTGGCCTTCCCCACGGCCTGACCGCCACGCATGCGGACCGATTCAACGCCGATCTGCTCGCGTTCCTGCGTAGCTGAGGTGCGGGCGTCCGGCGGTATCTCCGGCACCGTCGGACGTTCAACCGGGGATCGAAGGCAACGCGAAATGGAAGCAGGCACCGCCCTGTTCATGGTTTGCCGCCGCGATCGCCCCGCCATGCGCGGCGATGATCGAGTGGCAGACCGCCAGGCCGATGCCCATTCCCTCCGCCTTCGTGGTGAAGAAGCCCTCGAACACGCGGTCGATGTTCTCGGCAGCGATGCCGGGCCCCGTGTCGCGGATCGAGAAACGCACGCCGCCGGCGCCGTCCGGACCGGTGGCAATCTCGATCCGGCCCTTCGCGACGCCTGCCAGCGCCTGGAGGCTGTTGACCAGCAGATTGACCACGACCTGCTGGAGCTGGACGCGGTCGCCCAGCACACGCGGCAGGCCGATATCGAGCCGCACCGAGAGCAGGATCGCCCGCGTCTCGACGTCGTGGCAGACGAACATCAGCGCCTCCTCGACCACGGCGTTGAGGTCGAGTGGCGCCAACTCCGGCACGTGACGCGAAGCCATGCCGCGGATGCGCTGGACGATCTCGCTGGCATGGCGGGCGCTGTCGGCGATGCGCCGGGTGAGTTGCTCTACCTTGGCGAGATTGGGTTCATCGCGCTGCAGCCAGCGGAGGCTCGTCTCGGCATTCATCGCGATTGCGGCGAGCGGCTGATTGACCTCGTGCGCGATCGAGCTGGCGAGTTCGCCAAGGGTGGAGATGCGCGCGGCGCGGGCGTGCTCCTCCTGGAGCTGGCGCAGCTGCGCTTCGGTGCGGAGCTTGTCGGTCACGTCCTCGAGCGTGAGCAAGGTCACGTCCAGCCGCTCTGGCGGCGTAGGAAAGGTCACGGTCAGCTCGACGTCGAGCAGACGGCCGTCGAACGTCTCGAGCTTGATCCGTTCGACATGGCTGCGTCGCCCCTCGAAATGGGCGATGGTGACGTTGCGTGCGGTCTCCGGCGCCCGGGCGAAGACGAAAGCGACCGGACCGATCAGATCCGTCACCCCACCCGCTCCCATCAGCCGGGCAGCGCCGCCATTCGCATCGGTCACGCGCACGATCGCGCAGGCCTGCTCGACCAGTCCGGGATGTGCGTCGAGCTGTGCGACGATGTCCGTCACGCCCTCCGCCCGCAGCTGGTAGAAGACGGCGCCCATTGGCCGCGCATCGACCTGGAGCAGCGCACCGGGCAGATGGTGGATCAGCCGACGATAACGTTGCTCGCTGGCACGTACCGCCCAGAAGGAGCGGTCATCCGCTATCTCGCCGTCTACCTGCACCCAGATCGTGTCGGCCGCGCCCGGCGCGCACCATACAGTGAGCGTAGCGTCGCGCAGCATGAAGGAATTGACCGCCTGTGTGCGGGCCGCGTGCGCCGGATCTCTGGCGACCGCGACGATCAGCCCGGCGAGTGCGTTCCAGCTTTCCTGGGGGCAGAAATTGGCGACCGGCTGCCCAAGAATGATCTCGCGCGCCGCCGGGGCGCCGACCAGCTCGAGGCTGCGCGTATTGGCATCGACGATGCGCGCGCCGTGCAGCAGCGCGGCGACCCAATCGGCCCATTCGCCCCCGGCGGCGACCGTGTCGATCAGGGCGCGGACGTGCGACAGATCGACTTGCCAGCAAGCAGCCTCGGCCAGGTCCTGCGCCAGGGCCGGGCCGGTCAACATCGCGGAAGCACCGCTTTGAGGGCACCGAGCAGCGCTTCGTCGTCGACGGGCTTGGTGAACCAGCCGGCCGCGCCGCCCTGGAGCGCGCGGGTGCGCAGCACTTCCTCATTGCACGAAGTCACGTAGATCACCGGCATCGCCGAACCGCCGGCACGCAGCCGGCGCTGGAGCTCGATCCCGTCGGTCTCGGGCATGCGGACATCGGTGATCACGCAGTCGAAATCGCCACACATATCGAGAAAGGACGCCGCTCCCTCGAAGGTGCGCGCACGGAACCCCTCCACCTGGAGCAGGTCGAACAGCGCGTCGCGCACGGCCTCGTCGTCATCCACGATCGCGATCACCGATGGTCTGGACAAGCGGAGGGTCCCTCTCGACGCGCAAGCCGCGCCCGCCTCCGGATATCGCTGAATTTACAGCGCGTTGGTACCATACCATGGTCTAGGTCCCCTCGTGCCTGAGGGATTCGGGCAGCAGGTCCCAGGCGCGGATCAGCTCACCGACCGTATTGGCCGCCATCTTGCGCATCACGCTGCTACGATGAAGCTTCACCGTGACTTCGCTGATGCCGAGGTCGAAGGCGATCTGCTTGTTGAGGCGACCTTGGACCACCTGGCGAAGCACCTGGCGCTCGCGCGGGGAGAGCGTGCCGTAGCGATCGGCGTGGAGCTTCGTGATCTGTGCGCCAACGCGCTGGGCGAGGTCGCGCTCGATGCCGAGCGTCACCGCGTCGAGCAACGACTGGTCGCGCACCGGCTTGGTGAGAAAGTCGATCGCGCCGGCCTTCATCGCCTGCACGCTCATCGGGATATCGCCATGCCCGGTCAGGAAGATGATCGGCTTGGCATTGCCCGCCGAGGCGAGATGCTGCTGCAGATCGAGCCCGCTCGAACCCGGCATGCGCACGTCGAGCACCATGCAACCCGGCCGCTCGGGCAATTTCGCCTCGAGCAGCTCGCGCGTCGAACCGAAGCCTGCCGCATCGATCCCCACCGAGAGCATCAACTCCTCGATCGAAGTGCGGACGGCGGCATCGTCGTCAACGATCACCACCAGCGGCCGATCCGGCGCGGTCGGCTCGTCCTTCTGCAGTCTCTCGTTCATCATGCGACCTCCGGGCTGGTGTGGCTGGAGACGGGCAAACTTCTCATGACGGGCGATCGGGCATAATCCCGAACCCGGTTAGCCCGGACCTCCCCGTTCCGGGGACCGCGGCTCGAGCCGGATCACGCGACGGCCGTAGAGGTGCGCGTCGATCGACCAGGCGCCGGGGCCGAGCAGCACCAGCGCCACGGCGCCGCCCGTGCAGCTGACCAGGAACCATGCAAGATCTTCTCGCGCGCTGCCGATTCCGATCGCCAGCACGGCGGCGAGCAGCAGCGCCGCTGCCCTCGCGCCGAAGCCTGACGCCAGCGCCAGCGCGATCGCTGCCGCACCTAGCCCGATCGGCACCGTGATCGACGGCGCGGGCCAAAGGCGCGCGAGCGCCGGAAACGCGATCACGGCATAGGACAGCCGCAGGAGCAACAGCGCGACGCCGAAAAGGCCGTCAGGATAGCGTAGGATCAATTTGGGCACCGTCAGGCGATAGCCCTTACGCGCACCCCGGCCAGCCTTCGCTCCGGGGATTTTCCACTCCCCCATTCGGGGGTAGCATCGTCGGCGCCTGCCGGCGAAGGCCGGGTTGCTTCGGTTTAGGCTCAGGCGGGGACCCCCGGGGGAGTTGCTGGAACGACGATGCAACTGATCAGGGCCCTTCTCGCCGCCGCAATGCTGCTGCAGCCGGTCGCCATGGCGGCGGCCAGCCCCGATACGGGTTCGCCGCGCCTGATGGCGCATTACACCCATCAGCGCTGGAGCGAGGAGAGCGACGCGCCGCGCCCGGTGTTCGCGCTGGCGCAGGACCCGCGCGGCTATCTGTGGATCGCCGCCGCCACAGGGCTTTTCCGCTTCGACGGCATCCGCTTCGAGTCGGTGGGTGCCGGCATCGACTTTGTCGCCCAGGGCGCGCCTTCGGCGATCCTCGTACGGCGTAACGGCGATATCTGGACCAGTTTCGAGCGTACCGGCCGCTTCGCCGTCTATCGCGACGGCCGACTGCGCCTGCTCGATGCGCCGCCTTCGCCCGATCGTGTGCTCGCTATGCACGAGACCGCCGACGGCACGATCTGGGTGCTTACCGAGAAGATAGGGTTGCCCCTGTTGCGGTATCGGGCCGGTCGCTGGGATTCGTTCGGCACGAAAGCCGGCGCACCGCTGGACAATCCGTTCAGCATGGTCGTCACCACCGACGGGACCGCCTGGGTGAGCTTTGCGCTGTCCGGCAAGATCGCAAGGGTGCGCCCCGGCACCGACCGGCTCGAATCCATCCGTCACGATCCGGGTGCCCAGGGGCGATTGTCGCTGGATCCGCAGGAGCGCGTCTGGATCAGCGACATGCATGGGAGCTATCCGCTGACCGGCCCCGGCGCACAGGGCGCACCGCCGCCCCTGCGCTATCCGTACGCGACCGACGCCGGGGAGATTCGCGGCTGGCCGCGCTTCGATCGAGAGGGAAATCTGTGGATCGCCACTTATTATGGCGGGCTGCAACGCGTTACCCGACCCGATCCGCGCGGCGGCGCGACCAGAGCAGAGGCCGTGGCGCGCGTGGAACACTTCACCGGCCGCGACGGGTTGTCGTCCAACGCCACGACCCGGGTCTTTCAGGACGCGGAAGGCAATGTCTGGGCCGGCACCCAGAACGGGCTCGACCGGTTCTGGCCGGCGACCCTGCGTTACGAACCCGGGCTTGCCCAGCCCGCCGCATATGGCGACCTGTTGCTGCGTGCATCCGACGGCAGCGTCTATATCGGAGAAGCCGCGACTGTATATCGCGTACGGCCAAACGCGCGACCCGAGGCGATCTTCCGGAGCCCGGGCAACGAACCCCGTACGCTGTGCGAGGCGCCCGACGGCGCGATCTGGATTGGCCTGAACAACGCGACCGGCCCGAACCCGGGCAAGCCGATCATGATCTGGCGGAATGGCAGCATTCGCGCGGGCCCGCGCGTCCCGCTCGACTATGTCGTGTACGACTGCGCCTTCGACGGGCGGGGCGATTTCTGGGTAACCGCCTGGCTGGGCGGCATGGCGCGGTTGCATCGGGGGCGCTGGCAGCGGATCGCCGGCGCGCCGGGGCGGCCATTTGCGCCGCGTTCGATGATGACCGACGATCAGGGGCGGATCGTCGTACATTGGAGCGATCGCGTGCTGAGCCGGCTCGATGGACTCACCCGCCAATCTTTTCCGATACCGTTCGGCGGTTATGCGCCCGACGACATCTCGCTCAACCGCGATGTTCCCGGCACCCTCCTTGTCGGCGGGGAATTTGGTCTTTCGCGCTTCGATGGCAGGGGGTTCCGCACAGTCACTGCGCGGAGAATGCCGCTGTTCAGCGGCGTCAACGGCACGGTTCGCACCGCTACCGGCGACACCTGGCTCGCCAGCCCGGCAGGTATTTTGCGCTTGCGCTCGGCCGATCTCGACCGCGCCCTCTCCGAACCAGGCTGGATACCGCCTATGCAGGTGTTCGACGCCGCCGATGGTCTCCGGAGCCGCCCTCATTCGCATAGTCGCAACGCGATCGTGCAGGGTGGCGACGGACGCCTCTGGATCGCCACGCAGACAGGCACCCTGTGGCTCGACCCCAGGGACGTGAAGCGCAGCATGACTCCGCCCAAGGTCGCGGTCGGCGCGCTCGTCGCCGACCGGGTCTATCGCGACCCGGTCAACGTGACGCTTCCCGCGGGCCGCTCGAACATCGAGTTCGACTTTGCGGTGCTGAGCTTCTCTAATCCGCGCGCCGCCCAGGTCCGCTACCGGATCGAGGGGCAGGACACTGACTGGGTGGAAGCCGGCACGCGGCGCCAGGCCTTCTACACAAACCTCGCTCCCGGCACGTATCGCTTCCGGCTGATCGCGGCGAACGGCAATGGGGTGTGGAACGAGGCCGGTGCCACGGTCGAGTTCACCATCCCGCCCACCTTCATCCAGTCGAAGTGGTTCCTTGCCCTGTGCGCCACGATCGTCCTTGTCCTGCTCTGGGTCGCCTATCGGCTGCGCATGGCGCAGGTGGCGGGCCGGATCCGGACGCGGCTGGAGGAACGGCTCGGAGAGCGCGAGCGCATCGCCCGCGAGTTGCACGACACGCTGCTGCAAAGCGTGCAGGGTCTGGTGCTCCGCTTCCAGTCGGTCGCCAACAAGATGCCGCCGGAGGGGCCGGCACGCGGCCAGCTCGAATCCGCGCTGGCGCGCGCAGACGACATCATCGCGGAGGGCCGCAACCGCGTGCAGGACCTTCGCGGCGCCGGCGACAAAGGCGACCTGCCCGAGCTGCTCAAGGAGCGTGCGGTGGCGGCCGGCTTCGATCCCGCGATCGGGGTCCGTATCGTGGTCGAAGGGCGCCAGCGTCCGGTCGACCCACTCGTCGCGGTTGAGCTGGGGCGGATCGTCGACGAGGCACTATTCAACGTGTGCCGCCACGCCAATGCCAGTGCGGTCGAGATCGTCGTCCGCTTCGGCAAGCGCCAGCTCGGCGTGGAGATCCGCGACGACGGCGTGGGCATGCCGCCCGAAGTAGCTGCGCAGGGTCACAAACCCGGTCATTTCGGCCTGGTCGGGATGCGCGAGCGTGCCGAACGGATCGGGTGCAGCTTCTCGATCGACAGCCGCCCGGGCATGGGCTGCGCAGTTACGATGAGCCTGCCTGCCCGCCTTGCCTTCGTCGACCAGGCGCACGGCCGACGCTGGCGAATTTTCTCCCGGCTTCTCCGCAACAAGAAAGACCCGAACCATGCCGCCTGAAAAGGGCGTCTCGCCCATCCGCATCCTGATAGTCGACGATCACCCGATCCTGCGCGAAGGCGTCACTTCGATCCTGGAGGACCGCACCGACATGATCGTGATCGGCGAGGCGCGCGACGGCGCCGAGGCAGTTGCGCGCTACCGCGAGCTGCGGCCCGATGTGACGCTGATGGACCTGCAGATGCCGGTGATGAACGGCGTCGATGCGATCACCGCGATCCGTACCGATTTCCCCGACGCACGCATCCTGGTTCTCACCACCTATGCCGGCGATGTGCAGGCAGTGTGCGCGCTCAAGGCGGGGGCGACGGGCTATCTGCTCAAGAGCAGCCTGCGGACCGAGATGCTCGATGCGATTCACAACGTCCATCGCGGGCGCCGCCACGTGCACGGCGATGTCGCCGCCGAGATCGCGCTGCATGTCGGCGACGACAATCTGAGCCTGCGCGAAGTCGCGGTGCTGCGCCTGGTCGCCGAAGGCAAGGCGAACAAGGAGATCGGGCACGCCATGTCTCTGTCGGAGGAGACGGTAAAGGCGCATCTCAAGAATATATTTGCCAAACTCGACGTCAGCGACCGCACCCATGCAGTGACGGTCGCCGCGCGGCGGGGGATCATCGAACTTTAAAGGAGCGCCATCCCGCCATCGACGCGCAGGTTCACGCCGGTGATGAAGCTGCTCATGTCGGACGCAAGGAACAGCGCCGCACTGGCAAGCTCCTCCGGGCGCCCGAGCCGCCCCAGCGGGATCGCCGCCGCCATCCGCGCCTCGAAGGCCGGGCGCTGCTCGGGCGTAACGCCGAGCTTGCCGAGTATCTCGGTATCGGTAGGTCCCGGGCTCAACACATTGACGCGGATCCTGCGGTTCTTGAGCTCGAGCGCCCAGCTCCGTGCGAAGGCGCCGATCGCCGCCTTGGAGCCGGCATAGACTGCATGGCCGTCGAGCACCTTCTCGCTGGCGAGAGAGCCGGTGATCACGATGGCGCCCCGATCGCGCAGGATTGGCGCGATCTTCTGCACGCCGATGAACACGCCGCGCGTATTGGTCGCGAACTGCGCATCATATTCCGCCTCAGGTACCTCGCCGGAATCGCGGATCGTGTTGATCCCGGCATTGGCGACATAAATGTCGAGCGCGCCGAACCGCTCGGCGATCTCGTCGGCTGCCCGGGCGTGGAATTCGGGATCAGCGACATCGCCCAGAATATGCGCGGCCCGAGCCCCGATCTGCCGCACCGCTTCCTTCGCCGCATCCTCGCGACGTCCGGAGACGATCACCTGCGCGCCCTCCGCCGCGAACAGCGTTGCGATCGCGAAGCCGATGCCACTGGTGCCGCCCGTGATCATCGCCGTCTTGCCGGTGAGCAATGCCATGTGTTCCTCCTGAAATGCATTCACCCGGAGATGGGCACGAGGGAACATGAGCATCACCTGTCCCTTGGTTCAGTCCCGCACCTTCCAAGGTCTTGGCCGCTCCCCTCCCCTGGCCAGATGCGGCCGCCGCGCAAATCCATCACAAGACCGGCCAAGGCTCCGGTCGAAGCATTGGAGCAGCTTGGGGAGCCGTGTTAATCGGACGTGACAGGGATGATGAACGCAGGGGTTTTTCCGATTTCACCCTGTGGCCAACGAAATGGCAGTCGAGCGTCCCACCTGTCCGGCTCTTCCAGTGCTCGGGAGGAATGAATGTCGAGGCCGATCCGCATCCTGCTCCAGACGACGATCCCGGGGACCGCCGACGACTGGAATATCAGTCGCTTCTCGATGCTGCGCGACTATCTCGCCGGGCTGACCGATGAGGATGGGGCGCCACTCTGTGAGGTGACGGCCCGGGATCGCACCGCGCCGGGCAGCCCCGATCCGATACTCTCGACGATCGACCGATCCGATTATGACGAACTCTGGCTGTTCGCAGTCGACACCGGCGATGGCCTCGACCCGGAGGATTGCGCGGCGATCGGCCGCTTCCGCCAGAGCGGACGCGGCCTGCTGGTGACGCGCGACCATATGGATTTGGGCTGTTCGGTCTGCACGCTCGGCGGCGTCGGCGCCGCGCACTTCTTCCACAGCAGGAATCCCGAGCCGGACGAAGCGCGCCGGATCATCGATGACCGCGAGACCGGCTATATTCTCTGGCCGAACTATCATTCCGGCGCGAACGGCGATTTCCAGGAAATCCACATCGTCGGCGAACCGCATCCCGTGCTGCGCGATCCCGAAGCGCCCGGCGGATTGATCCGCTACTTGCCGGCGCATCCGCACGAGGGCGCGGTCGGCGCGCCGCCCGAGGACCCCTCCGCCCGGGTGATCGCAACCGGCACCAGCAAGGTGACCGGTCGCGCCTTCAACATCGCCGTGGCATTCGAACCATCGGCCGCCGGCGGCCCCGCGCTCGCGGAATCGACCTTCCACCACTTCACGGATTACAATTGGGACCCATCGCGTGGCTGCCCAAGCTTTGTCGGCGAGAAGCCGGGCCACGCGCTGGCGCATTCGCCTGAGGCGCGGCAATCGATCCGGCACTATGCGAAGAACCTGGCCCTCTGGCTGGCCGGCCGGTCTCCCACCGGCGCGGCTGTCGAAGAGGAAGACCGCGCCCTCGACGAGGCGCTGGACGAGAGTTTTCCCGCCAGCGACTCGCCTGCAATCTATTAGTCGCGTTCCGCGCTCGGCGACCTCAATCCTATGCGCATGACCATCGCAAGGTTTGCCTCCGCGCGGCAGCGCAGCTGCATCAATGACTGCTTTCGGGATCAAATCTCGAATAGCTAAATGGTTGAGTTGAGGGCGCATTCCTGACCGGCAGGTCAGATAAGAGCCGACCAGCAGTCCCTGGGACAACGTCGGCATTCAGCGAGAGCTGAGGGCTGTGCCGTGAAAGTCTGTCGCCGCCGCGCAGTGCCGGCCGGTCACCCCATCGTGCTGACGCCAAGCCGCAATGGGCTCGCTTGGTAACGTCCCTCACCTTCCCGCCAACCAGACCTATCCCCGACAGCAAAGTCTAGACAGGCGCGGTGCTCGTTGAAAAAACCTCGCTGCCGCCTTGGCTCTCCTGCCATCACCGGGATGAAGATGTCGGCGCGCCGCACGGGGCGGCGCGCCGACAATGCCACGGACACTGCGTTAGCCGCCAAATCCGACCATGATGCCTTTGGCACGCCTGCAGTTCTCCATCGCGGTCCGAAGCGTCGGACTGTCGGCGATACGACTAAAGTCAAACTCGCCTCGGGCGCTCGGATCGGGGAAATCGGCGACGCCTTTCGCGCGCACACATTGCGCAAAGCCGAGCAACTTGGTCCTGCGATTGGGATCCGGGCGCTCCGACCGCCAGCCCGGCGGCGCCACCTCATTGCAGGCTTGGTGGGCGGCCCGAAACGCCGGCGCCGATCGGCTGTCGAGCCGCGACCGGAGGAGGATGCGCCCTTCAGAGTCCGGATCGGGAAAATCAGTAAATCCGTTCTGCCGCATGCACCGCGCATAGGCGACGGCCTGTTCGGCAGGGTCTGCATTCTGGGCACTCGCCGGAAATGCCAACGAAAACGTCGCCGCGAGCGCGAGCGCGCTCAACGGCAGCGCTTTTGCCCAATTGGAGTTCATAAGGCTTTGCATGATCTTGTTTCCCTAGGAAGAACGATCGTTGCCTCACAGTCCGGCAACGCGCGACCGCTACGACGACGGCTGTCGTCCGGGCGTATGTGCTTTTCGATATGCTGACGATATGTCCGGGCTGGTAGGATCGGGGCCTATTCAGGCCTGCTTCCGTAAGGAGGGTGTCATGCCGAGGACACCGGCACCGCCCATCCGTGATGGTGGGGAGAGGCGAATGGCCCTTTGGGGCGAGCGACCTCTCCGGCTGGGGCAGCGCGCCATACTGACCTTGGCCGCGGCGAGGAGAAGAGGATGCAGACGACCGTACGGACTATCCGACAGGACGGGATCGAACTCGCCACCGAAGCTTTCGGCGATCCAGCGCATCCCCGGATGCTTCTGAGAGCGGGAGGCATGGCGTCCATGCTGTGGTGGCCTGACGAATTCTGCCGGCGGCTCAGCGCACGAGGACGCTTCGTCATTCGCTACGACCAGCGAGATTCCGGTCTTTCCACCAAATACCCACGCGGCCAGCCGGGCTATGGTTTTGACGACGCGATCGATGACATGTTTCGCGTGCTCGAGGGCTACAGCATCGCGGCGGCGCATCTCGTCGGCATTTCCCAAGGCGGGATGGTCGGCCAGGCCGCGGCGCTCAAGCATCCGGGACGGGTGCTGTCGCTCACCGCGATCAGCACCACGCCGATCGGGCTGGAAAAGTCGGAACTTCCCGGAAGCGGCAAGGCCTGGCTGGATCACATGGCCGTGGAGCCGGACTGGTCGGAACGGTCGGAAACGGTCGCCTATCTGGTCGAGGATGCGCGCCTGGTCGCAGGCACGGCAGACACGTTCGACGAGGCGGGCACGAAAGCGTTCATTGAAAGGGACTTCGACCGGTCCGGCGGCTATGCCAGTGAGACCAACCACTCCGTCCTGTTCGACATCGGCGACGCGTGGAGGGGCCGGCTCGGCGAATTGCGTCCGCCGCTCCTCGTCATCCATGGGACGGCAGACCCCATTTTCCCGATCGAGCACGGAATAGCTCTTTGCAAGGCCGTCCCGGGCGCCCGGCTCCTGAAGCTCGAAGGGGGCGGACACGAGCTGCATCCGGCCCACTGGGAGCTGATTATGGACACGATCGTCGAACACACGAAATGAGCGTGAGGGCTGCCCGACAAGGTGAAAGTGCGGCGACAAGTATGACCGTTCCGTACGCGCACCCTCCAAAAAGGGACGCTAAGGAGGGATTCCATGAAGTTGTACTATGCCCCAGAATTCAGCAGCCTGGCCGATCACATCACCATGCTCGAGGCAGGATTCAAATTCCATATCATCAGAGTCGATCTGAAGACCAAGGAGATCGAAGGCGGCGGCAGCTATTTCGAGATCAATCCCAAGGGATATGTACCGACCCTGGTACTCGACGACGGGCAAGTCCTCACCGAAAACGTGGCGATACTCACCTGGGTCGCAGATCGCGAGCCCACGCTCGCGCCGTCTGGCGACCTGGGCCGCTACAGGCTGGTCGAGATGCTGAGCTTCATCGCCACCGAAATCCATAAGCGTCTTCCACTCTACCTATCGGCGCCGGAGGATTTCAAACCGCATGTCAGAAAGGACTTTCTGCGCTTTATCGGGCTCCTCGCCGATCGCGTGGAGAACGGTTATCTTTTTGGCGACACATTTGGTCCTGCCGACGCGTATTTATTCGTAATGGCGCGAGGCGCGGCACAACTTGAATTCGCGCTGCCGGCACCCTTTGCCGGCTATATCGCGCGCGTCGAAGCGCGACCTTGCGTCCAGGAAGCGCTGCGCCGGGAAAGAGAGAACTAGCCGCCGCATGCGTGTGTTGATCGTCGAGGACGAACCTTATCTGGCGGAAGCCATCCGCGACGGCCTGCGCCTGGAAGCGATCGCTGCCGACATCGCCGGTGACGGTGATGCCGCTCTCGAGTTGCTGAGCATCAACGCCTACGACATAGCAATCCTCGACCGCGATATCCCAGGCCCGTCTGGCGACGAAATCGCCAAGGGCATTGTCGCCTCTGGCAATGGCATGCCGATCCTCATGCTCACTGCGGCTGACCGGCTCGACGACAAGGCTTCGGGCTTCGAACTCGGCGCTGACGATTACCTCACCAAACCCTTCGAACTGCGTGAACTGGTGCTCAGGCTCAGGGCGCTGGACCGCCGTCGCGCCCACAACAGGCCCCCCGTGCGTGAGATCGCCGGACTCCGGGTGGATCCCTTCCGCCGCGAAGTCTATCGTGACGGCCGCTTCATTGCGCTGACGCGGAAGCAGTTCGCCGTCCTCGATGTTCTCGTCGCAGCCGAAGGCGGGGTCGTGAGCGCCGAAGAGCTCCTGGAGAGAGCGTGGGACGAGAATGCCGATCCGTTCACCAACGCCGTGCGGATCACGGTTTCGGCGCTGCGCAAACGACTCGGCGAGCCTTGGTTGATCGCGACCGCGCCGGGGGTCGGCTATCGCATCGACACAGGGTCTGACGCCGCGCCAGAGGAGGGGCGTCGTGGATAGAGTCCCGGGCTTGAGCGTTCGTCTCAAGCTCACCCTCAGCTATGCCGGATTCCTGCTGGTGGGTAGTGGCCTGCTGCTCACGGCCGCTTGGGTGTTCCTGCTGCGGGACAAATCGCTTCGTATTTTCGTGCCGGCACCCTCCGACCTTTTGCGAGCGTTCGATCCCACCAACTTCGGCCCACAGATCTTCGGCGCGGCGGCCGTCGTGGCATTGGTGCTTTTGCTGCTGTTCGGTCTTGTCGGAGGGTGGATTCTCGCCGGCCGCATGCTCGCCCCGCTGACTCACATTACAGACGCGACCCGCCGGGCAGCGAATGGATCACTCGCCCACCGGGTCGGCCTACCAGGTCGCCAAGACGAATTTCGCGAACTTGCAGATGCCTTTGACGCAATGCTCGCGCGACTCGAAGCCCATATTGCCGAGCAGCGCCGATTTGCCGCGAATGCGTCTCATGAGTTGCGTACCCCCTTAGCGATTACGCAGACGCTGCTCGACGTCGCCAGCAACGATCCCGACCACGACACCGGCGAACTCGTCGAGCGCCTCCGTGCCGTCAATGTCCGAGCGATCGAGCTCACCGAAGCACTCCTACTGCTCAGCCGCGCCGACCAGCGATCCTTCACGCGCGAGGAGGTCGATTTGTCCCTGATCGCGGAAGAAGCCACCGAAACGCTCCTCCCTTTTGCAGAGAAGAAGGGCGTCACTATCGAAACCTCGGGCGAGGTTGCACGCGCGAGCGGCTCACACGCGCTCCTGCTGCAGCTGGCTACGAACCTCGTGCACAATGCGATCGTTCACAATCTGCCGGAGAGGGGCACGGTGTGGGTCGCCACGACCGTCCATTCCGGCAATGTGATCCTCACCGTCGAAAACACCGGGGAGAGGCTCGACCCGCGACTGGTTTCCACGCTGGCGGAGCCTTTTCGGCGCGGCACCGAACGCATCCACAGCGACCAGGCCGGTGTCGGTCTCGGCCTGGCGATCGTCAAAAGCATCACCCAGGCGCATGACGGAGCGCTCACCCTGGTGCCCCGCTCCGCTGGCGGGCTCTGCGTTACCGTGCGACTGCCCGCCGCCCCGTTCCGTCGTATCTGAGCGAACCCCTATCCACATGGCCGTTCTTGGGCCGCTAGCCGACGGGCAGCTTTTAGCTCGCTGCGGCGCGGCAAGAGAAGCTTTCAGCCTTGTGCGGATCGCCGCCCGTATAATGCGCATAGGCTGGCCATGGGCACATCGGTCGCGTGGCGGGCTCGGGCTCGGTACGTTTCGACAGCACGGCCGCGGGCGCCTTGCCGGTTTCCACCCAATCTACCACGGCGCCCAGCAAATCGAATTTGTCGAAGGCCGTGTCGCCGCCGCAATGACCCATTCCCGGTACCATGTAGAACCGGCTCGCATCGGCCCAGGCAGGACCATTCGCCTCCGCCGCGCGCTGCCAATAGTCGAGCGTGTCATAGGCGGAAAACCACGGGTCGCTGACACCGTGGTAGAAAAGGATCTTACCGCCATGGCTGGTGAAGCTGTTGAGGTTGGTCCAAATATTGGTGTCGGTCAGCCGCTGGCCGGCATCAGCCCGTATCGCCTGAATGCGCGCGTCGACATCGATGGTCAGGTCGCGGCTTGCGGGACCGAACGGTCCGGGCCGTCCCGTCGGCAGGTAGCCCGGCAGGCCCCCGTTCGCGACGACGATCCCCGTGTCGTAGGGCATGGGCACGTAGATCGGATAGCCGGCCTTGTCCTTGGGGCCCGCAAAGGCCGCGCGCATCGCTGTCACTTGCGCGGCGCTCAGACAGGCGTCGGTCCTGCCCTTGCTGCACTGGAGCCTGGCCGGGTCGAAGCGGCATGCCTTGACGTTCATGATCATGCCATCATCCAGTCCGTCGAGCCTGTCGCACTGGGCAAGCATGCCCTTCAGGATCAGGCTTCGATCGGCGGGCGAGAAGGTCCGCTCCACGAGCGGTTTGCCGCTTGCGTCCCGCGGCGCGGCGCGGTTGAACTGCACGGCCGACCAGGCGATCGCCAGGTTGGAATTGCCGGTCCGCATCGCAGGCGCCCCCACGACGATCCCGTCGAAAAGCTCAGGGTAACGTTGCGAGGCGAGCATGGACTCGCGTCCACCGGTGGAGCAGCCTGCCATATAGCTGTGCCCGATCGGGCGGCCATAATAGCGTTCGACCAGTGCCTTGCCGACTTCGGTGACGACCCGGACCGAGCTTTCCGCGAAATCGAGGTTCGCACGCTGGTCCGCCCTGAAATCCGCCTGGAAGACTTCGCCCTTATGGCCCGAATCATGGCTGATGACGGCAAAGCCACGCGCGAGCGCCGGCGTGTCGCCTGCCGCGGTCGCTCCGAGCGGCGCGGCAACGCTGCCGTTGAGCCCGCCGCCACCCTGGAGCAGGAAACGCCCGCTCCAATTGTCGGGCAAGGCGAGCGCAAAACCGATCCCATAGGGCTTGCCGGCGAAGCCGACCCTCTCGTTGATCGTGCCTTCCACCCGGCAATAGGCCGGCAATCCCTTTCCTGCTTGCCCATCGGCCGTAGAGGCGGGCATGAACGTGGCCGCGGTAATCTTGACCTTTCCGGGAAGGACGCGCCCGGCCAGTGCGGAGCATTTCCCGGACGCCGCCAGCGATGCTTCTCTACCCTGTCGAAGCGGCGCTTCCTGCGCACCGGTCAGCATTCCCGCCGCGATCAAGATCGTCAGGTAGCGAAAGCGCATGATCTTCCCCCTTCGTGCCTATTTTGGTCGGATATCCCTCCGGCGCTCACAGGGCCAGTCCGAGCCGCACTTCAAGTGGTCGCCGGCGACTTTCTTCCGGCCGCAATGATGTTTGCGGTTGCGGGCACGAGGCACATGAGCGCCGCGAGCATCCAGAAGGCGGTTTTGAGTCCGATCGCTTCGGCGACAAGGCCGATGCCCGCCGGGCCGACGAGGATCCCGGCATAGCCGGTGGTGGTGATCGCTCCGATCGCAAGCGCCGAGGGCATGACCCTCTGCGAGCCCGCCTTGCGGAAGAGCACGGGCACGATGTTCGAAGCGCCGAGGCCGATAAGGATGAACCCGGCCAGGGCGATGGCGATTCCCGGCGAAAGCAGCAGGACGGCGAAGCCGACGACCGCCAGGATCCCGCCCCAGAACAGCACCGCCCGGTCCCCGACGCGGTTCGTCACCGCATCGCCTGCAAGGCGGCCGATCGTCATGGCGATCGCGAAGAACATATAGCCCATCCCGCCCTGCTGCGCGGCGACGAGACCGGCGCGCGTGATGAGCAATGCGCTCCAGTCGAGCATCGCGCCCTCCACCAGAAAGGTCGCGCCGGCAAGTCCTGCCAGCAGCAGGACAATGCCGCGCGGCACGGCGAAGAGCGGTCCCTCCTCCGCCTGCACGTCGCTGAGAAGCCGCGGCGCGGCGATCGCCATGGCGACCGCCATGATCGCGGCGCAGGCCGAGGTGCCGATCGCCGGATCGATATGCCATGACAGCAGCGAGGTCATCAGACCCGCGCCGGCGAAACCGCCGATGCTGAACAGCGCGTGGAAGCCGGACATCAGCGGTGTGCCTGCCGCCCGTTCCACCTCGACCGCATGGATATTCATGGCAACGTCGATCGATCCCAGCGCTGCGCCGAACACCAGCAGCGCCGCAGCGAGGGTTGCCGTATCCGGCGCAAGCGCCAGGATCGGCAAAATGGCGGCAAGGCCAAACCCGCCCGCCAGGATGACGGGCTTGCTGCCGAACCGCGCACTGAGCGGCCCGGTGACGATCATCGCAGACACCGAACCGATACCGATGCACAGCAGCAACAGGCCGAGCGTCGCGTCGGTGACGCCAAGCCGTTCCCTGGCGAAGGGCACGAGCGGCGCCCAGCAGGCGACGCCGAAACCCGCGACCAGAAAGGACAGGCGCGTCGCCAGCCTGGCGGCCCGTTCGGTGGTCATGCTATTCTCTCTCTCTGAAGTGATCGGCCGTGCCCGCTTCATTCAGCGCGCGCAGGGGCGGTTATGATGTCTACTCCGAGCGCTCGGATTGCCTCCAGATCGATATGCTCCGCGGCATCATGCTCGACGACGAGCGTATCGATCGCCTCCAGCGGCGCGACCCGGTGGGATGCGCGCGTCGCGAGCTTCTCGCTGGTGGCCGGGAGCATGGCCCGCCGGCTACGGCCTAGCGCTGTCCGCTTGAAGGCGGCATCGACCGCGTCGAAGGCTGCCAGCCCCTCCTCGACCGACACCGCGCAAGCGCCGAGAATGCAAAGGTCGATGTTCATCTGCTGAAGCGCCAGCACGGCTTCGGCATCGACGCATCCGCCGATTCCCGGACGCACCCGCCCGCCGAGCATGTAGAGCTCAAGGTCGTCCCGGTCGGCGAGGACAGCGGCGATCGAAACCGAGTTGGTGGCAACCGTCAGGCCGATCCGGGGAAGACACTGTGCGAGCGCGAGATTGGTACTGCCATTGTCGAGGAACAGGAACTCACCCGGCCGTAGGAGGGCCACCGCCGTCGCCGCCAGGGCAGCCTTCCGGGCTGGGGCCTCCTGACTGCGGGTCCGCATCGGCGTGGAGGCCGGCGAAAGCGGAAGCGCACCGCCATAGACGCGGCGGCATCGTCCCTCTGCCGCGAGTGCGCGCAGATCCCGCCGGATCGCGTCCGGCGACACGCCAAACTCTTCGGCCAACGCCGTCGCGGAGAGGCTGGACCCTTCAGCCAGTCTGTAAGCGATCGTCTCGCGACGGTCTTCGGGAGGTTCTCGGTGCATATAAACGCGCAATACCGTGCATCATCGTGCATTGCAATCGTGCACAAACTGAAGCGAAGCTGGCGCAGCCCCTGACCTTTCTTGCCCAGACCCGGCCATGCGCGACCTCTCCGACGAAAACCTCTCATCAGCTTGTTGATCTCGCGGATCCGATCCCGCCCTCCGGCGCGCTTGCGCCCTATTGCAATAGCTCGGCATCATAAGGTTTCAGATCGATCTTCTGCGCGTAGCTCTTGCCTGACAGGATTCCGGTCTTGGTGCCTGCGAAGTGCACGGTCGCGGGCGCGTTCCTTGTATTGACGTAGAGCGTGCGGCCATCGACCTGGCGTGCGACCACGCCGTCAGGTGTCTCAGGCCCCCGTTCGATCCCCAGTTCGTCATACAGCGACCGGATCAGCGGCTCGATGAACGGCGCTTGCGCGGCTGTCGCCAGGTAGATCGCGCGCCCCTTGCCGAACCTGTTGATCGTGATCGCGGGGCTTTTGGCGGGGGTATTCTCGAACACCGCCAAGGTCTTCGCCGTGCTGGGTTCCAGCACCTCGTAATAATTGTCGGATCCGGTCAGTTGCCTGCCCTGGAACGAGATGCTGAGCGGATTCCAGGAGCGATAGAATTCGTTGGTCCGCAGCCCGAACACGTCGGTCAGGCCGCCCGGAAGCGGCGTGTCGAACCATTTTCCGGTCGCATCGACCTTGGCCGAATAGCCGGTCATGATCACCGTCCCGCCATTCGCGACATAGCGCCGGACCGCAGCCGCAATGGCTTCGTCCATCAAATATGCGCTCGACAGCACGACCAACTTGTACTTGTCGATCGGATCGTGGCCGATATCGATGACGGCAGCATCGATATTGTCGCGGAAGAAGGGAGCGAACGCCGCTTTCACCTGTTCGCCATAATTGCCCTTGAAATATTCCTTCATGGTGTTCGGTCCGTCCGGCGGACTGGTTAGCCAGTTGGTGTCGAAGGAATAATGGACCGCGACCTCGGGCGCCCGATAGCGCGGGAACCCCAAGGTCTTGAGCTTGCGGAACTCCGTCGCGATCCGTTTGAACTCATCGACCTTCCAGGACGGGCGATCGTCATGGTCGATCAGGCCGAACAAGCTCTGTTCCTCGCCACCCAAATGCGAGTTGAACGTCCAGGCCAGAAAGGTCTGCGAATAATATAGCAGGCCGAAATAGGCCCACATGCGCGAGCGGCCTGGCTCTCCATAGAATCCGCCGCCGCCGGCAGTGAACTCGTTGAACCAGACCGGCGTCGGGTGCGACGCCTTGTTCATCATCACTTCGAAACCCGCACCGAGCGGGTCGCCGGGATAGAAGCCCTGCGCGCCATAGGTCGAGATCTCGTCCCAGGAGCGCAGATAGTCGAACCCCTTGGTCCCGGCGGTGGGCCAGAAATTGGACGCGACCGGCAGGTTGGGTGCGTGCTCCTTGCGGATTGCCTCGAGATCCTTGAGCACGCCGATCGTATCGTCGGACCAATAGCGGCGCAGGTCCAGATAGCGCTCGTTCGGTCCCGGCCCCCGCACATAGGGCAGGTCGACCTCGTCCCAATTGTTGATGCGCCGCGACCAGCGCTGCGTCGCCCAAGCTTTGTTGAGCGCTTCGATCGAGCCGTATTTCTTCTTGAGCCATTCGACGAACCGACCCCGATCGGCCTCCGAATAGGACAGCTGGCCGTTGCCGATCTCGTTATTGTAGCCGAGCGCGATCACGGCCGGATTGCGCGCGTAGCGCTGCATCATCTTCTCGGCGAGCCGGCGCAACAGCCGGCGATAATCCGGGTCGCTGACATTATCCCAATAGCGGGTCGCCGCGTTGAGCCGCACGCCGTCCTGATTGACCAAGTTCACGCCGGGATAATGCTTGTGCATCCAGATCGGCGCGGGCTGGCCCGGGATATCCACGACCACGCGGATGCCGGCCTTGTGCATCTGCGCGATGACGTCGTCGAACCATTCGAATGTGAAACGGCCCTCCTCGGGCTCGAAGGAATCCCAGGACAGGTCACCCATGCGGACCATGTTGAAGCCCGCTGCCTTCATGACCGCGATGTCCTGCCTGATCTGTTCCGGCGAGCGATCGACGGGCTGGTAGCAGGTGCCGACGAAGATATCCCCTTTGCCGGGCCATTCGGGATGTCCCACCGCACTCTGCGCCTGCGCCCGCGGCGCAATTACCGCGGGCGCGAGAGCGGTGGAGACGCTTAGCGTGATGGCCAAGGCCGACAGGCGGGTTGCGCGGTGTGCGATTCGTAGCATGGTGTCCAATCCGGCTCCTGAAATCTGATTTGCCCTGCAGACTTAGGCCAGGCCGCGCCCGCGAATCCGCACCACCGGGATGGAGGCCCCGCTTTGCGGCGGCGGCAGCGTCAACCACAGCGCGTCGGCTTCACGCCGGAACCGCAGCTTCGGCCCGCCAAGCAAGTCGACGCGCTCGATCCGTGCATCGGGCAGCGCCTCGCCGCCAAGCGACCGGATCGCGCTTTCCCCTTGCGGCCAACCGAGCAGGATCGCGTAGAGCGCGCCGCCTTTCGTCGTGAAGCGGATATCCTGCGCGGTATAGTCGCCGGATTCGGTGAAGGCGCCGGCTTTGGCGTTGGTCGGCCCCTCACCGAAGATTTTCCATGGACGGGTCCCGTGGATCGCTTCGGAGTTGACCTTCATCCACGCGGTGAGTCCGGCCAGTAGCTCCTCCGATTGCGGCGGCAGGCTGCCGTCGGGATATTGCACGACGTTCAGCAGGAGGTTGCCGTTCTTGGAGACGATGTCCGCGAGCATACCGATCACTTGCTTCGCCGTCTTGAAGCGATCGTTCTGGTTGAAGAACCAGTCGCCGTTCGACGTGTCGGTCTGCCAGGGCAGCGGGTTGATTCCCTCCAGCGCGCCGCGCTCGACATCCTGCACGCCGGCCTTCGGAAGGAATTCTCCGGGCCCTTGCTTGTGCGCATAAACCGCTTCGAGCTTTCCGGAGCGGGCGATGCTGCTGTTGTAGAGATGCGCGACCATCGTCCGGCCAACGTCGCCGAACGGAATGCCGCCGTCCGAATAGAGCAGGTCAGGCTGATAATTGTCGATCAGGTCGCGGATGCGATCGAACCAGCGGCGATGGAACTTCGGGTTCTTCGTGTACCAGGTATCGGCGTGGCCCCGGTACGGCTCGTCCCGATTGTCGTGGTACAGGTCGGCATAACGCGGATCGGCGCCGTCATAGTCCGCGTCCATCTTTCCCCAGAACTGGTCGAAGAGATGGTTGGGATACCACCAGCAATAGCTGGCACCCAGATGTTCGGACACGCCGAAGCGCAGGCCCTGCCGCGTCGCAGCTGCCTTCCAGGCACCGACGATGTCGCGCTTCGGGCCCATCACCGCCGCGTTCCAGCGATGATGTCTGGAATTCCACAGGTCGAAATTGTCGTGATGAACGCCCATCGACACGAAATATTTGGCGCCGGCGCCCGCATATTTGGCCATCAGCGCTTCCGGGTCGAAGCGCTCTGCCTTCCACAGAGGAATGATATCCTTATACCCGAACTTCGACGGGTGGCCGTAAGTCTTGACGTGATGATCATAATGCGGGTGCCCGGGCGCGTAGAGATAGCGCGCGTACCAGTCGCCCTGCCCGGGCACCGCCTGTGGGCCCCAATGCGACCAGATGCCGAACTTCGCGTCCCGAAACCAGTCGGGCGTCCGATAAGCCTCGAGTGATGCAACGCTCGAATTGAACGGGCCTGGAACGGCATCGAGCCGGATGTCCCCGAAGCCCCCGCCGCTCCCTTTTGCCCGCGCTACCGCCGGCAGTCCCAGGGCCGCCGCCAGTGGCGCAAACAGAACCTCTCGCTTGCTGAAAGCAGCCATTTTCCACCTCTACCGATATTGTCGTTGGATTCCGGACACGGACGCGAGCCCTTCATCATTGCGCGCCGCTGCAGCTACAGAACCCCCTCGATCCTGAGCGCGACGCCGAAGGGATGCATCGCTCCCGCGGGCAAGGTCACGCGGAGGCCCGCGCCGTCCTGGCGGAAAGACAGGGAAGCCTTGTCGCCGACCAGAGTCACCCGCCGCACCGGTCCCTTGGCGTGGTGGCCGCCCTTGGCGAGGGTGGTGACGATGACCTCCCCCCGCTCCGGGCGGCCCAAGGTGATCGCGTAGAGCGCGTCGCCCTTCGTGGTGAAGCGGATGTCCCGCGGCGTGAACGGCTTCTGCTTGCCCTCGCTGAACATGCCGGCGGCCACGACCGTCGGCCCTTCGCCGAAGGTCGTCCAGGGCCGCGTGCCATGGATCGCGTCGGAGAACCGGCCCATCCAGCCGCCGATTTCCTCGACGATCCGCCGCTCCTCGGAGTCGATAGTGCCGTCTCCGCGAACCGGAATGCTGAGCAGCAGATTGCCGTTCTTGGAGACGATGTCGCAGAGCCGATGGATCACCTCGGCGGCGGGCAGGTAGCGCTTTTCCTCGAAGACGCGGCGATTATAGTGCCAGTCACCGATGCAGGTGTCGGTCTGCCATGGCTCGGGGCTGATCTCGCTGCGCAGGCCCCGCTCGACGTCGGCGACGATCCCCGGGCGGCGAGTGTCGTGGGGCTTGATGTTGATCACCGCATCCAGCTTGCCGTGCCACTGCAGCGACGCGTTGTAATAGTGAGCGGCGATGTCCAGGCCCGCCTGTTCGAGCGGCAGATCGAAATTGTCGAAATAGACGAGATCCGGCCGGTAGCTGTCGATCAGGTCCTTGCACCGCAGATACCATTGGCGGGTGAAGGCCGGATTGTTCAGCGGGGCCTTCTCGGTCCACACCCGGTCGTTGGCTTCGTGCCACGCGGCGGCGGCGGCGTTCGTCTCGATGCCCTCCGGCAGGGGCATGACCGAGCCGGCGTAAAGCTGCTGCGGATCCAGGCCCTCCCACCATTTTCCTTTTCCATCCACCGCGAAGCGCTTGAAGGCGTCGTAGCGCTCGCCCTTGCGCGGCCCTTCGGCGTCATAGCCGTAGGCGGTCTGGAACCAATGCCAGGCATGAGCCGAATGATTGGAGACGCCGAAGCGCAGGCCCTGCTTGCGAGCAGCCTTCGCCCATAAGCCGATGATGTCCTTCCTGGGTCCTACACGGACTGAGTTCCAGTCGTGGAACCTCGATTGGTAGGCGTCGAAATTGTCGTGGTGATTGGCCATGGCCACAAAGTATTTCGCGCCGGCCTTGGCGTAGAGATCCAGCAGGTTGTCGGGGTTCCAGTTCTCCGCCCGCCATTGGGGATAGATGTCCATGAAGCCGGTGTCGGCCGGATGGCCATAGGTCCTCAGATGGTGGGCGTAGGCGGGCTGGCCAGGCATGTACATGCTGCGGGCGTACCAGTCGCCCGCCTCCGGCACGCATTGGGCGCCCCAATGAGCCCACAGCCCGAATTTGGCGTCGCGGAACCAGTCGGGCGTCCGATAGCCGGCGTCGAGAGAATCCCAGGTCGGCTCGAACGGCCCTTTGGCGATCTGGTCGAACCCGGCAGGAACCAGATCGGCCGCCGAGATCTTGGAGGCGCCGATCAAGCCCACCGCTGCGGCGGCATTGAAAAGGTTCCGCCTCGTGATCGTCATTGCATCGCTTCCTCTCCCAAGCGCGGATTATTTCCATATATGAAATAGTGTTTGCAAATAATATTTGTCCGACTATTCCCGGACTGTCAAGATGCGCGGCGCTGGCGGAGGCGGTCGAAGGTGCGGATCTTGACGGCCAATGAAAGTGGCGGCCTGACTCAAGCGCACCCTGAGAAGCGATGGCTGTCTGCTGGTCGAAAGCTACTGAGGGCGGAGGAACGTCCGTGCGTCGGAGTTGCTTCGTCCGTGCTAAACGGATGCCCGCTTTCAAGCTTTCACCGGGCCGAACTGAACGGCAACAATTAGGGCGCTTTGCCGCCGTCGCACGTCCGTGTCCGGAATTGGGCCGGGAGCGGCCAGTCTGCCTTTGGGAAGCAGGATTGCGAGACCGGACGTTCCCGCGTCGCTTACTGAGTTGCCTCGGCGTAGCTTGCCCGTGGCAAACACACTGGCGCGGCGGTCGGAATCCGGCTGTGGCTAACCTTCCTTCCATGGAGGGCGCACAGACGTCTTTGCAGTCTCTCGGTGCAGCTTCCCCAGTACATCTCGGCCACTGCGCCAGCCTACCTTTATCACTTTACACCCTTCGTCCTCGCCGCCACTTCCGCCGCCTGCTCGGTCATCTTCTTCAGGATCTCGGCGAATTGCACGCGGAACATGTCTTCATATTTCCCCGCGTCACCCTGGGGGTGTCCGGCGAAGTAGTTCTTCCCGATGAACGGCTCCGCCGCCGCGCGCTTGCAGGCGTCGATCGCCGTCCGGATCGGCCCCATCGCATTGTCGACGAAGCGCTGCCGCGCCGGCTCGAACCCCGCCGGGTCCCTCTGGGCGGCGGATAGCGCCTCCAGCCCGCGGTCGAGCCGGCCCGGATCGTCGGCCCCAATCCGAAGCCGTTTCGCCGCCATCACCACCTCGACCCAGCGATTGAGCTCGTCCACAGGCGCGGCGGAGCCCAGCAGATGCCCGGAGATCCTGTCGCGCATGACAGCGTCCGGCTGCGGCTTCATGCGCGTAAAGCCGAACGAGGCGCACATGTCGCTCGCCGTGGCGAGGCCCGCCTGGATGGCGATCTGCGCCTCCTCCGTTCGCCAGTCCATGTCTTCAGCCCGGGCCCCCGACGAAGCGCCCAGCAATGCAACGGCAAAAACGATCTTGTGCATCCTGCACTCCGCTATGACCCTCGCTTTGTCGCCGAACAGCCTTTCCGCAAGCCTAACGGCCGCAATTTCGGCCGTAAGCAGTCCGGCAGCATTTAGGCTCGTTAGGTCTGATAGCTGCGGTATCGGCACGGGCCGGCGCAACGACCGAAAAACGCCACACAGCCCGCGAGGCTGGTTCGAGCTATGCTCGAAGGCGGACGCTCGTCCGCAATGGGTGCTTCAAGAACTTACGCCAGCCGGGTCGTGCCGAATTGCCTAAGGCGGCTTGGTGGCCAAGGATTAAGCCGATATGGCGTCGACAGGTCGGACTGTTCGCAACAGCAGCGCCTGCAGGCGCTTCACCAGCGCCGACCTTCCCATGGGCTTTTGCCTGGAGGTCTCATAGTCGATGCTTCCGTGAAAACCGCTGAACAGGAACGCCGCCGTAAACGCGCAATCTTCGAGCGCCCAGGCGTTCGCCGCGTTACCCAGCTCGAGCAATTTCGCGAGCTGCCGGGTGGTTTCGCCTAGCGGAATCGCCTTTGGCGAGGCGGACACGGGCTCATGGAATGCGAGGCGAACTGGGTCAACGGCACGACCTGCATCGACACCGGTTGCGTGTTCGGCGGAAAGCTGACTGCGCTGCGCTATCCCGAGCTCGACCTGGCCGAGGTACCTGCGCAGCGCACCTATTACGAGCCGATCCGGCCGTTGGCATCGCCGGCGACGGATACCGGCATGGCGCCGAACCAGCTCAACCTCTCCGACGTGCTCGGCAAGCAGGTCATCGAGACGCGACACTATCATCATGTCACGGTGCGCGAGGAGAACTGCTCCAGCCCGCCATCAAATGCCGCGGCCGGGAGTATCTGCGGATCATCTACGGCCCGCATTATGATCGCCCTGAGAAATTCGAACGGCTGAAGAAGCGCGGCTTGGGGCACAAGCGCTCCATGGCGCTTCGCGAATTCGCGCTGGGGCTGGAAGCGCTGCATCGCTTCGTGGCGCATGCACCGCTGACGCGGGTGCATCAATGCGTGTTCGGCGTGCTGGCGATGGAGAGCGAGCCGGTCGATCCGCGGTTGTAATGGCGCTGGCCCTCCGGAGCCGGGCCAGCGATTGCGGACTATTGCCAGCCAGATCATGCCGCCAGTGGTTCGAACTTGGCAAATTGCTGGGTGCTCGGACAGTCGGCGCAGTCGCGGGCCGGATGCATGCGCTGATGCAACCGCAGTTGCCGCGGCAAGGCTTGGATATCCGCTGGACTATGCAGATCGTCGACTGAAACTCCGAAATGCTCGGGCGCGAAGCTGCACGGGGCGATGCGGCCGGCCTCATCGATAAACAAAAAGGTTTCCGCCACTCGGCAGTCCGTGATGGGCAGTGGTCGCCCCGCGACCGTGTCAGCGAACCGCTCCAGATAGGAGGCCCCGCCGACCAACGTCGTTCCCATCTGGCCGAGTTCGGCGCGCAGCCGTGGCACCTCAGCCGCAAGCTGCGCGACATCGTCGAGGCGCAGGCGATGATCGGGATAGAATTCGGGGCGGTCGCGCCCGCCCAACTGATTGAAGCTGATTTCGTCGACTCCCCAGCCGGCGAGTGTGCGGCACAAGGTGGCGAAACCGTCGATGTTGTCGCGCATCAGCACGATGTTGGCGCGCACCTTGAGCCCCGCGCCCACGGCGTCCCGCTCGCCTGTCAGCGCCGGCACGCTCTGCGCAAGCTTCCCGAACGCGCCGCGCCAGCCGCGCATGGCGTCATGGAAGTTGCCCATGCCGTCGATACTGATCGTGACCTCGCTATAGCGCTGCACAAGCTCCGCTCGCACGCGCGGCGCACCCAGGCGGGTCCCGTTGGTGGTCAGACTAAGTCCAATGCCTTGGCCGGCTGCGCGCTCGTCCAGCTCGGCACGCGGCGCCCACAACAACGGCTCGCCGCCGAGCCAGCTCAACAGCACAGGACGGCCGGTTTCGCTCCGCCACGCGCCGAGCAGGTCGATGAGCCGCGCGACCTGCGTCGGATCCGCCTCTTCCCGCGGCAAGCTCAGGCGCTTGTCATATGCGCAGAAGGGGCACGCCAGATTGCAGTGATTCGAGACGCGCCACAGGACAATCATGCCGCTGCCTCCATCCGGACCGGCGCATCCGCAAACTCATCGGCGATGACTTGCTCGATCGGTCGCGCGATACCGCGGGTAAGTCGCGTCGGCACTTCGACCGCGAATCCACGCGCGACGAGGCCCTCGATGGCCCAGCGTACGCAATAGTCGGCAGCGACGCCGATCACCGTCACTTCGGTGACGCCCCGCGCCTTCAGCTCTGCAAAGAAGGCCTCCCGCGCAACCTGCTCATCTGTGGCGACCGCCGCAACCGCGAGATCGGGCTCGGCCCACATGTCGAACACGCCCTTTTCGAGTCGATAGACCGGGATGGCAGGATCGATCGCATCTGGATCGAGCACATTCTCCCACCCCGGCGTGCCCTTCTCGCAATGTGGTGGAAACTGTTCGGCCTCCGCCGAGGTCGCATAGATCGCAGGCACGTGCGTGTCTGCAGTGAAGAGCACGCCGGCCACGTCTTCGGAGCGCAGGCCCGCGAGCCAAGCTTTCATCGGCGATACGATCGCCTCCGCTTCAGCCACCGGCAGTGCCCCGTCGGCCGCCACGAAATCCCGCTGCATGTCCACCACGATCACGAAACGCTTCATGGGTCATCTCCTTGGCATTTGACATATACGCATATCGCACATAAGTAAAGCGCATAACGCGTATAAGGTCGAGCCGATGGACGAAGCTGCCTTTCTCGAAAACTATGATCCCGCCGCGTACGAACGCCCGTCGGTCGCCGTGGATTTGATCCTGATGAGCGTGGTCGATGGCGCGCCTGCCGTGCTGCTGACGCGACGCGACCAACACCCGTTTGCGGGGGCATGGGCGCTGCCCGGCGGCTTTGTCGGGATCGGCGAAGGCCTCGACGAAGCGGCGCACCGTATCCTTGTCGAGAAGGCGCGGATGTCGGATGCCTATGTCGAGCAGCTCTACACGTTCGGGGCAGTCGATCGTGACCCGCGGACGCGGATCATCAGCGTGGCCTATTTCGCGCTCCTTCCGGCCGACCGCTTTACCGCTGCGCTGAAATCCGCCCCCGAACTCGCCCTCGCGGAACTCACCGTGCCGTGGCCCGGCGAGACAGGAGGCCCTGTCGAAGCGCGCATCGGCGACGGCGATCCGCTGGAGCTTGCGTTCGACCACGGCGCGATGCTCAGCCTCGCGATGCGTCGCCTGCGCGGCAAGCTCGACTATTCCGGAATCGCCTTCGCTCTCCTGCCCCAGCGCTTCACGCTGCGCGCGCTGCAGGACATCTACGAAGCGATCCTCGACACCAAGCTCAACAAGCCCGCCTTCCGCCGCCGCATGCTCGATCGCGGCTGGCTGGAAGCGACAGGCGAGCGCGAGACCGGCGCGTCGTTCCGTCCGGCCGAACTCTATCACTACCGAAAAGCAGAAGGGGAACAATGATGGCACATGTCCGCAATTTCGGCTTCGCCGCCCAGCTTCGCGCCGACGCGAGCAGCCATGTCATTCGCTATCGCAACGGCCGCGCGCGGCAGAGCGGACGCGGCCTCGTCTTCTGGTTCCGCCCGGAGACCGCCAGCATCGCCGAGCTGCCGATGGATGACCGAGAGATGGCGCTGTTCGTCAAGGGCCGCAGCCAGGACTTCCAGACAGTGGCGGTGCAGGGCACGCTGACGTGGCGCGTTGCCGATCCCGAGCTGCTCGCGGCGCGCGTCGACTTCACGATCGGCCTGCGTAGCGGCAGCTGGACCGCTGAGCCGATCCAGCGCATCGAGACGCGCCTTGCCGGCCTGGTCAACCAAGCCGTGTTGCAATATCTCGCGCAGGCACCCGTGCAAGCGCTGCTCGATGCGGGGCCGGATCCCCTACGCGGCGCGTTGCAGGCGGCGCTGGCGCACGATCCCGCGCTAGGCGAGATCGGTCTCGAAGTCGTCGCGATCCGGCTCACCAACCTCGCACCCAGCGCCGAACTGGAACGCGCGCTCCAGACGCCGACCTTCGAGGCGCTCCAGCAAAAGGCGGATCAGGCGACGTTCGAGCGCCGGGCCCTCGCCGTGGAGAAGGAGCGCGCCATCGCCGAGAACGAGCTCGCCAACCGGACCGAGCTCGCCCGCCGCGAGCAGCAGCTGATCGCGGAGGAAGCCGCGAACGCCCGCACGCGCGCAGCGGGCCTCGCCGAAGCGCAGCAGGTCGAGGCAGCGGCCGAGGCGGAGCGCATCCGCACCGTCGAGGGCGCGAGGGCAGAGGCCGAGCAGGCGCACATCGCGATCTACCGCGACCTGCCGCCCGCCGTCCTGCTCGGCCTCGCGGCGCGCGATCTGGCGGGCAAGCTTGATACGATCGAGCATCTGAACGTCACGCCCGATCTGCTGGCCAGTCTCGTCGGCGAGTTCCGCCGCGAAGCGCCCGCGTTGCCGGCGCGGTGAGGGCGCGATGCCGACCAACAGCCCTCGCGCGGTCTTCGTCACTCGGGAAAGCGACTATGAACTGCTGCTCGCGCGCCATGCGACGCGCGAGCAGGCACGGTTCTTCCTCGAGACGCGGGGCCAGCGGATCGAGACGCTCGAGGATCGCGACCGCCAGCTGCACGACGCCTTGAAACAGGCGCGGCTGGCGGTGCCGGACGATTGGCGGCAGGCGCATGTGCGCCGTCCCGATCTCGACCGCTTCCTGTTCGGCCCGGAGGATCTGATCGTGCCCGTCGGCCAGGACGGGCTGGTCGCCAATGTCGCCAAATATCTCGCCGGCCAACCCGTGCTCGGGGTGAATCCATCGCCTGACCTCTATGACGGCATCCTGGTCCGGGTGTCGGTGCGGCACCTCTCAGATCTGCTTCGCGCCAGCACCGCGGGGCGAGCGCCGACCGAGCGCCGCACGATGGTCGAGGCCCGGCTCGACACGGGGGAGCGGCTGCTCGCGCTCAATGAAGTGTTCGTGGGCCATCGCAGCCACCAGTCCGCGCGCTACAGCATCACGGTCGGCGAGGGCCACGAGGACCATAGCTCGAGCGGTCTGATCGTCGCATCGGGAACCGGCGCCACGGGCTGGGCCCGTTCGATCATGGAATCGATTGGGACGCACCTGCCGTTGACGCCCGAGGAGCGCGCCGTCGCCTATTTCGTCCGCGAGCCGTTTCCGAGCATCGCCACCGGCACAAGCCTGCGTTCAGGCAAGCTAGCCGGCGAGCCGATAGAGGTCACGTCACGGATGAACGATGGCGGCGTGATCTTTGCGGACGGGATGGAGCAGGACTTTCTGGTATTCGACTGGGGCCGCCGCGTATCCGTGGCTCCCGCTGCCCACGCCCTTCACCTCGTCACCGGCTGAGGATCGACATGCCCGTCACCGATATCGCGACTCGCGTCTACAATCATGGCTGGCGGCTCGATCCGGTCGTCCGAAGCCTGCTCGACACCGACTTCTACAAGCTGCTGATGCTGCAGATGATCCGGCATCTGCATCCGGACGTGCAGGCGACCTTCTCGCTGATCAATCGCAGCAAGTCGGTACGACTGGCGGACGTGATCGACGAAACCGAGCTGCGCGAGCAGCTCGATCACGCCCGCACCGTGCGTTTCTCGAAGAAGGAGTTGATCTGGCTGGCCGGCAACAGCTTCTACGGCAAACAGCGCATGTTCGCGCCCGACTTCATCGCGTGGCTCGCCGATTTCCGGCTGCCGGACTATGAGCTGCGCAAGGTCGACGGCCAGTTCGAGTTGCACTTCGACGGGCCGTGGACGCACACGACGATGTGGGAAATCCCGGCGCTCGCCATCGTCAACGAGCTACGTTCGCGTGCCGCGCTCAAAGGCAAGGGCCGCTTCGAGCTCGACGTGCTCTATGCCCGCGCCAAGGCCAAGCTCTGGGAAAAGGTCGAACGGCTGCGCCAGCTCCCCGACATCATCATTTCAGACTTCGGCACCCGCCGCCGCCACGGCTTCCTCTGGCAACGCTGGTGTGTCGAGGCGCTCAAGGAGGGGTTGGGCACGCGCTTCATCGGCAGCTCGAACGTACTGCTCGCGATGGACAACGACCTCGAGGCGATCGGCACCAACGCGCATGAGCTGCCGATGGTGCTGGCCGCGCTCGCCGCCGACGATGCCGGAGTCGCGGCCGCGCCCTATCGGGTGCTGGAGGAATGGCAGGCGCATTATGACGGCAACCTGCTGATCGCGCTTCCGGACGCCTTTGGCACCACCGCCTTCCTGCGCCACGCCCCCGACTGGCTCGCCGACTGGACCGGCTTCCGTCCCGACTCCATGCCCCCGATTGAGGGCGGCGAGCAGATCATTGCGTGGTGGGAGGCGCATGGCCGAGATCCTCGCACCAAGCTGCTGATCTTCTCCGACGGGATGGATGTCGACAGCATCGAGGCGACCTATCGTCACTTCCATGGCCGGGTGCGGATGAGCTTCGGCTGGGGCACCAACCTCACCAACGACTTTCGCGGCTGCGATCCCGATGGCGGGCACGAGCTGGAGCCGATCTCGCTCGTTGCCAAGGTGACCAGCGCCAACGGCCGTCCCGCCGTGAAGCTCTCCGACAATCCTTCCAAGGCGACCGGCAATCCTGCCGAAATCGAGCGCTACCTGAGGATCTTCGGGCAAGATGGTCGAGTGCAACAGGCCGTTGCAGTTTGATCGACCGAAAGGGATTCAGATCACAGGCTCGCAGTGGGTGTTCGAACAGTAATCGAACGGCTGCCACCTAATGCGGCGAAAGCGCGACGGAAGGACCTTGAGCAGGGTCATGTCGGAAAGGGGCTTTTTCACGTCCTGGCCGGGAAACACGAGGTCGCTGATTCCGGCTCTATACCTCTGGGCGCGTTCGAACACGGCTACGGCCGGCTGCGACAGTGGCACGACATGGACCTTCCCCATTTTCATGCGGGCAGCCGGGATGGTCCATAGGGCGGCTTTCAGATCAAGCTCCGCCCAGGTCGCGCCGCGAATCTCTCCCGATCGGGTGGCGGTCAAAATGAGCGCTTCCAACGCAAGCCGACCGACGGATTCACGTTCTCCAAGCTTTTCGACGAAAGCCGGAACGTCCGCATAGGGCATAGCGGCAAAATGGCCGTCCTTCTTGGGCTGGCGAGGCAACCCTTTGGAAAGCGACCGCATCGGCGCTTCGGTGGCCCGAAACCCTTTGGCGCAAGCCCAATCGAGAACCGTGCCAATACGTTGTCGTACCCGCCTCGCAGTCTCTGGCTTTGACAGCCAGATCGGGATCAGCACGTCTCGAATCGCTGGCCCCTCGATCTTATCGACGGTCAGATCGCCAATCTTGGGGAAGGCATAGGTCGTTAGGGTCGCAATCCACTGGTTCTGACGCTTGCCGTTCTTCCATGCCCTTTCATGCTCTTCATGAACCAATTTGGCCGCTTCGCGGAACGTCGGGATAGCCTGGCGTTTTTGTTTGCGCTCTGCGACCGGATCGATCCCCTGCGCGATTTTCTGCCGCGTGGCGAAGGCCGCATCGCGCACGTCCTTTTTCCCACACTTCATGTGAGATTGTGTCGGATTGAGTGAAACGCAGCGGAACGAAAAAACCACCGATTTCTGCGGTTTTCTAGCAGATTTTAGGGAGTTTGGCGAGCCCTGCGGAGGGCGCTAGTGGCGGAGCGGGAGGGATTCGAACCCTCGATACGCTTTTGGCGTATACTCACTTTCCAGGCGAGCGCCTTCGACCACTCGGCCACCGCTCCGCATTCCCCGGAAGGCGCGGCCCTAGCCCGTGCAGGCAGGCTAGGCAAGCGCAGCGGCGCGTGTCAGTCTCTCTTCATGCTCAAGTCCTTGCTCGCGCTTTCCGCGCTCGCCGCTGCCATTCCGGCTCTTGCCCAGACCGCTCCTTCCGCCGCCGACGCCGCGGCCACCGACTGGCGGCCGATTCCCGACAACGAGATTCTCGTCATGACGCTGCAGGGTGGGCGTCAGGTCTATATCCGACTCGCGCCGCGTTATGCGCCGGCGCACGTCAGCAATATCCGGAAGCTGGCCGAGGCGCATTGGTGGGACGGCACCAGCGTCTATCGCGTCCAGGACAATTACGTCACGCAATGGGGCGACGCGACCGAGAAGAAACCGCTGCCGCCCAGTGTGATCGCGAACCCGCCGGCGGAATATGAATGGATGCGCTTCGACGGCGTGACCAGCCTGGCGCGGACCGATCCCTATGCGACCAGGACGAGCCACAGTGCCGATGGATGGCCGCTCGCGACCGACGGCAAGGCAAGCTGGCTCACCCATTGCTACGGCATGGTCGGCGTCGCACGCGACCTCGCGCCGAGCACCGGCAGCGGTGCTGAGCTCTACACCGTAATCGGTCACGCGCCGCGTCATCTCGATCGCAACATCGCACTGATCGGCCGCGTCGTCGACGGGATGCAGTGGCTCTCCAGCCTGCCGCGCGGAGGCGGTGGGCTTGGGGTCTATGAGAACGAGGCCGATCGACTGCCGATCCTCTCGGTACGGCTCGCCAGCCAGCTGCCAGAGGACGAGCGCCCGCGCTTCCAGTATCGCGCGACCGACAACCCTCGCTTCGCCGCATGGCTCAATGAGCGCGAGAACCGCAAGCCGCCCTTCTTCACCGTGCCCGCAGGCGGCGCCGACATCTGCAACGCCCAGGCGCCGATCCGCCGCGCGCCCTGAGTTACTTGCCCACCCATTCCGCGACTTGCGCCGCGACCTGGTTGGCCGCGTCGTTGAGCGCGGCACCGGCCCGCGCGGCTTCGATCTCGGTCACGGGCACGCGCGCTTCGAAGCGACGCTTTTCGACAACGCTCTCCGGGCCGCGAATCAGCGCGGCGTCATAGGTGACGACTGCCTCCCTGGCCTCTTCCTCGATGCCGAAGCGACGCAGCTCGCCCATCAGATAGGCGCCGGGATCGAGCATCGACTGGCGCGAGCTGAGCACGAGCCGACCGGTTTTGGCCGTGATCGTGTCGCCAAGCAGCCGTTGGAACAGCTGCGACGGGCGCTCGATCCATTGCGCGTCCTTGACGAAGGCGATCGCCGTCCCGCCCGAATGCACCGGGATCCGCGAGGAGGCGAGCTCCTGCGGCAGCGACGGCACCGCGATCGTGATCGTCGCCGCCACGTTCGACCGTTGCGATTCACCGACCGGCAAGGTGGCGGCGGGCGTCAGCGTCAGCAGCGACTTGGGCGGCTTGCCGCCGAACGAGATGCAGCCGCTCAGCGAGGCCGCGAGCAGCGGCAGGGCGAGGAGCAGAGCGCGCTTGTTCATCATGGGCCTCATTTGGGTTTGTAGTCGGGCAGTTTGGGCGAGCCGACCAGGCTCGACGCGCCGCCCTGATCGAGTTTCTCCGCAACCGACGCGAGGCTGGTCGACATCACCCGCAGATCCTGGACGAGCTGGCCGATCTCAGGGATCGTCTTCTTCGACAGTGCCTGTAGCCCTGGGCGCGCGTCGCCGATCGTGGCGTCGAGCGTCTCCATCGATTTGCGTGCGGAGGCGATGGTGCGGTTGAGGTTGGCGATCGTCGGGCGGACGTCGTCGGCGAGCACGCCATTGGTGGTGGTGGCGAGCTTACCGAGTTCCTCGGTCGCCAGCCCGAACTTCTGGATCGCGAGCCGCGTCTCGGCGAGAGTCGCCGCGATCTCGGGCCCACGATCGGCGAGCGCATCGGTCAGCCGGTTGGTGTTGGCCAGGATGCCCGCGATCGAGTTCTGGTTCTTGTCGCCGAGCAGCTCGGAAAGCCGCTCGGTCAGCGTCGAGATGCGTTCGAGCAGCTGCGGCGCCGAGTTGAGCAGCGCCCCCAGCCCGCCCTGCTTGGTCGGGATCACCGGCACGCCCAGCGGGCAGGCTGCGCGTGGATTCTGTTCCGGGCAGACGATCGGCGGCGCGCCTTTGACCGCACCGTCGAGTTGCACGGTGCTAGGCCCGGTGAAGCTGCCCTGGATCGAGGCCGTGGTACCCTCGAGAATGGGCACGTCGTCGTTCACGCTGATGCGCACACGCACCAGGCTCGGATCGGGCTTCCAGAAGCTGATCTCCTTGACTTGCCCCGAAGGCACGCCCGAGAAGCTGACCGCCGAGCCGGGATTGAGGCCGTCGACAGCCTGCTTGAAGAAGATGTCGTATTGGCGCTCATTGCCGCCGCCCAGTCGCGCCAGCCAGACGATGAACAGTGCCAGCACCGCGAGCAGGATCAGCACCACCGCGCCGACGAGTACATGGTTCGATCGCGTTTCCATCAGAGCCTCATGTCCTCGCTTGCGCCCGTTCGGCGCTGGCAACTGCGGCGCGCCCGCGCGGCCCTTTGAAATATTCCTCGATCCACGGATGATCCAGCGCGAGCAGTTCGTCGATGGTTCCGACTGCGATCACGCGCTTGTCGGCGAGCACTGCGACGCGGTCGCAGATCGCATAGAGCGTATCGAGATCGTGCGTGATCAGGAATACGGTCAGCCCCAGCGTCTTCTGGAGCGACTCGGTCAGCTCGTCGAACGCGGCGGCGCCGATCGGATCGAGCCCTGCGGTAGGCTCGTCGAGGAACAGCAATTCGGGATCGAGCGCCAGCGCGCGGGCGAGACCCGCGCGCTTCTTCATGCCCCCTGAGAGCTCGGCGGGGAATTTGGGGCCTGCGTCGGGCGGGAGGCCAGTCATCACCACCTTGTACGCCGCGATCTCCTCGAGCAGCGCCTGATCAAGCCCGGGGTAGAACTCCTTGATCGGAACCTGGACGTTCTCCGACACGGTCAGCGTCGAGAACAACGCACCGCCCTGGAACAGCACGCCCCAGCGCTTGCGGATATCGACCGCTTCGGTCTCCTCGCGGCCAATCGTGTTCTCGCCAAAGACTTCGATGCTGCCTTCGATCGGCGTCTGCAGCCCGATGATCGAACGCATCAGTACCGATTTGCCAGTCCCCGATCCACCGACCACGCCAAGGATCTCGCCGCGGCGCACCTCGAGATCGAGCCCGTCATGGACGACATGCTCGCCCTGATCGCCAAAGCCGTTCTTGAGGCCCTGGACGCGGATGATCACATCTTCCTGTTCGCGGCGCGCCATCATATCCAGCCCACTTCGCTGAAGAACACCGCGAAGAACGCATCGAGCACGATCACCAGAAAGATCGCCTGCACCACGGCAATGGTAGTCCGGCGACCGACCTGCTCGGCATCGGCCTCGACCTGCATGCCCTGGAAGCAACCGGCGATCGCGATGATCGCGCCGAACACAGGCGCCTTGACGAGGCCGACCCATAGATCGCTGAGCGGCACGACCTCACGGATGCGCTGGATGAAGGTCACCGGCGGAATGTCGAGGCTGACCCAGCAGAGCAGCCCGCCGCCCAGAATCGCGATCAGCGAAGCGTAGAAGCCGAGCAGCGGCATCATAAGCACCACCGCGAGCGTCCGCGGCACCACCAGCGCCTCCATCGGCGAGACGCCGATCGTGCGCATCGCGTCGATTTCTTCGGTGAGCTTCATCGTGCCGATCTGCGCGGCGAAGGCCGATCCCGAGCGGCCCGCGACCATGATCGCCGTCATCAGCACGCCGAGTTCGCGCAGCGTGATGCGGCCGACCAGGTTGATCGTATAAACCTCGGCGCCGAACTGGCGGAGCTGCACTGCGCCCTGCTGCGCGATGACGATCCCGATCAGGAAACTCATCAGCCCGATGATGCCGAGCGCCGAGACGCCGACGACTTCGAAGCGGTGGACGGTGGCGTTGAACCGGAATCGTCGAGGGTGCGTGAAGACGTTCCAGAAGGCGAGCGTCGTCGCGCCCATGAAACCCAGCAACCCATACAAGGTGTGGCCGGCGGTATAGATCGCTTCGCCGACTTCGCCGAGCATCCGCGTGAACGGATCGGCGGGCTTGCGGGGCAGCTCGATTGGATGCTCGGCGGCGGCGACCTGGTCGAACAGATGCTGCTCGTCGGCTTCCAGACCTTCCACCGCCGAGCCATGGTCGCGCGCGAAACGGTGGATCAGCCAGGCGCCGACGGTGTCGATCCGATCGACTTCGCTCAGGTCGAGCCTGGCAACCGCGCCTTCGATCGCATTGAGCCGCTCGGGCAAGTCGCGCAGACATGCCAAGGACAAATTGCCGGTAAAGCGCAGCGTCGTGACGCCGCCCGTATAGACTTGCTCGAAATCCGCGCTTCCCCTCATCACCGCCACCTTTCGGCGATTCGCAGTGGAACGGCAAGGATTTGCTCTGGCGTGCCGGCACGGCCTAGATGCGACAATGCAGCACCTGGCAATCTACGACATGGACAAGACGATCACGGCCGCGCCCACCTGGACGCGCTTCCTGATGCACGCCGCGCGCGTCCGGGCGCCTTGGCGGCTTGCGCTGATGCCGCTCGCGGGCGTCGCGGGGCTGGGCTATCTCCTCAAACTGATCGATCGCACGAAGCTCAAGCAGCTCTCGCAGCGCCTGCTGCTCGGTCGCGCGGTCGTGGCCGCCGATCTGGAGAGCGTCGCCGAGACCTTTGCCGCGGCGGAGATTGCCAACGGCGTGCTCCACGGCGCGCGGGAGCGGATCGAAGCGGACCGCGCCGCGGGTTACCGACTGGTGATGGCGACGGCATCGCACGGCTATTACGCCGCGGCGATCGCGCGGCTTCTGGGTTTCGACGATGTGGTTGCCACGCAGGCAAGGCGCGATGGGCAAGGCCGTATTCTCTCCGTGATCGAGGGGGACAACTGTTACGGGCCCGCAAAGCTCCGCATGATCGAAAGCTGGATGCAACGCGCGGGGATCGCGCGGGGCGATATGCACGTCCGCGCTTATTCGGACCATGTTTCGGATGCGCCGCTGCTCGAATGGGCCGACGAAGGCTTTGCGGTGAATGCCCATGGTCCGCTCCAGGCGCTGGCGGCGGCGCGAGGCTGGCCACTGCTCGACTGGAGATAATCGGCGCGGGCGGTGCACCTGTCTTCGCAATATTCGGAGTCCTCGCGGCCGCTACCGGATGGGCGTCACCTGAATGTGCACCGCGCGCCATTTTCCGCCGACGCGACGGAACGTGTCCGCGAAACGGATGCGACTCGCGAAGCGCTGCCCGCCTGAGGTGCCGGCAAGCGTGGTTTCGGCACTGACGATCGCCGCATCGCTGCCGAGCGGGATCACCTTGCGGTCGATCAGCACCACCGGATCGAACCGATCGCCCTGCGCGGTCCAGCCGGCGATGAAGTCCTTCTTGCCTCGCCGCTTGCCCGACCCGTCGATGAACACCAGCTCGTCGGCGATCATCTCGTTCAGCCCCGCGGCGTCCTGCGTGAGCTGCGCGCGATCGAAAGCATCGGCGAAGGCGAGGATGCCGTCGTCGGCGGATGGCGTGGCGATCGCGAGGGTGAAAAGGGCTGTCAGGATCATCGCGACGGTCTCTCTTCAATTTGCGGCAATTCGATCGAAGGTGACAGGCTTGCCAATCCGCGTCGACTCCGATCGCCCGGCCACGCTAGCGCAGCACTGCATCCACGGCATGGATGGCGACGCCGACCAGCCCGCCGACCAGGGTCCCATTGATCCGGATATATTGGAGATCGCGTCCCACGGCGTTTTCCAGCCGGCCAGTCACGGTGCGCGCGTCCCAGCCGCGGATCGTGTCCGAGACCAGCCGGACGATCCCGTCGCCATAATCCGACGCCGCGCCGACCGCGGTGCGCCGCACGAAGCGGTTGATCGTATCGGCGAGCCGCGCGTCGCCCTGCAGCGTCTCGCCGAGCTGGCGCAGCGCGCCGCCGAGATCGCCCGCCAGCACGCGATCGGGGTCGCGCGCCAGCCGCAGCAGCGCCGCCCGGCCCGATTCCCACACGCCCATCCACCAATCGCCCAGTGCCGGATTGTCGAGCAGCTCGTTCTTGAACGCCTCGACCTGCGCGCGCCTGTCGGCATCGTGCTGGAGATCCTGCGCCAGCTTCGCCAACCCCTCCTCGGCCTTGGCGCGCAGCGGGTGCCCGGGATCCTCGGCCATGTCGTTGATCAGCTTGGCGAGCCCCGCGATGATCTTGTTGGCCAGCGTCTCGTCGAGCCCGGTCCAGCGCATTACCGAGCCCGAGCGCTCGTGCACCATCTGGCGGATCATGTGCTCGTTGGCGTCGAGCACCTTGGCGGCCCAATGGACGATGCCGTCGAGCAGCGGCCGGTGGCGATCCTCCTGCATCGCCGTCGCCAGCGCGCGGCCGAGCAGCGGGGCGACCTCGAGCCCGCGCAGCCGATCGGCCAGCGCACGCCTGGCCATGCCGCCCAGCCGCTCCTGATCCAGCGCCTCGAGCATGTCGGCGGCAAGCCGGCCGATGCCCGCGCGCAATCGTCCGCGCCCCGCGCCCGGATCCGCCAGCCAACGGCCCGCCGCCCGCGCGACATCGACGCGCTGCATCCGCCGAGCGACCACGCTGGGGATCAGGAAATTGTCGCGCAGGAACGCCGCCAGCGTGCCTGCGATGCGATCCTTGTTGCGCGGGATGATCGCAGTGTGCGGGATCGGCAGATGGAGCGGATGGCGGAACAACGCCGTCACTGCGAACCAGTCCGCCAGCCCGCCGACCATCGCCGCTTCGGAAAAGGCGCGGACATAGCCGATCGCGGGATGCAGGTGCTGCAGTTGCCGCGCGGCGAGGAAGACCGCGGCCATCAGCACGAGCAGCCCGGTCGCGACCAGCCGCATGCGGCGCAGCCCCGGCGGCGTTGCCTCGAGCGAAAGGGGAGCGGGCGACCTGGTCACACGCTCCCCAATACCCGAACCGCGCCGAAGTTCACTCCGCAGGTTGCGGCGTATCGTCCCCGGGCTTGTGCTCGATCGTGCCGGCGCCATGCGCCTGGCCGAGCACGCGAGCGCCATCGTCGCCCGGCTTGAAGGTGAGCAGGCGCCGCGAGAGCCGCGGCCCGAGCCATCCTTCGAGCCCGACCGCGAGGCTGAACAGTGCCGGCACCATCACGAGCGTGAGGACGGTCGAAAGGATCAGGCCGCCGATGACGACCATCCCCATCGGCGCACGCCACGACGAGTCGCCGCTCAGCGACATCGCCGTCGGGATCATGCCTGCCACCATCGCGATCGTGGTCATCACGATCGGCTGGGCACGCTTGTGGCCTGCGTCGACGATCGCAGTGAATTTGTCGATGCCCTTCGCCATCTCCTCGAGCGCGAAGTCGACCAGCAGGATCGAGTTCTTCGCGACGATGCCGAACAGCATCAGGATGCCGATGAACACCGGCAGCGACAGCGGCATGCCGAACAGCTTGAGCGCGATCAGGCCGCCGAGGGGCGCATTGAGGAGCGACCCCATGTTGACCAGCGGCGAGACGAAGCGGCGATAGAGCAGCACCAGCACCGCGAAGACGAGGAAGATGCCCGAAGCCAGCGCGATGAAGAAGTTGTTGAGCATCTCCGCCTGCCATTTGGCCTGGCCGACGGTCATCTGGCCGACGCCCTGGGGCAGGCTCTTCATGATCGGGAGCTCGTTGATCTTCTTCATCACTTCGTTGTTGACGAAGGGCTTGCCGGTCGCCGGATCCATTGCGAGATCGGCGCCGACGACGAGGCGGCGCTGGAGGTTGAGCCGCTGGATGCGCGTCGGGCCCGCACCGAAGCCGATATCGGCGACTACCGACAGCGGCACCGATCCGCCCATCTGGGTCTGCACCGGCATGTTCTGGATCGTCGACAGCTTGGCGCGAGCATCCTCGTCGAGCGCCACCCGGATCGGGATCTGACGGTCCGAGAGCGAGAATTTCGCACTGTTCTGATCGATGTCGCCCAAGGTCGCGATGCGGATCGCACTCGACAACGCGGCCGTGGTCACGCCCAGATTGGCAGCGAGATCGAGCCGCGGACGGATGACGATCTCGGGACGGTTGAGATCGCCCGCGACGCGCGGCGCCACGACTTCCTTCATCCCTTCCATCTGCTTGACGAGCTTGTTCGCCGTCTCGTTGAGCAGCGCCGGATCCTCACCGCCCAGCGTGACGGTCAGGTCGCGGCCCGACGAGCCCCAGCCGAACTGCGAACGGAAGTTCACGCGCGCATCGGGGATCGCGATCAGCTTGGGCGCGAGCCGCTTCTCGAACGCCGTACTCGTCTCGTCCCGCTTTTCCTTGAGCTGCGCAGTCACGCGGCCATTGCCGACGAAGCTGCGGCTGTAGATGTCGGTGACGATCCCTTCCTGACGCAGGATGCCGGCGACCTGCGAAACGACGCGCTCGGTATCGGCGAGCGGCGTGCCGGGGACCATCTCGATCGTCGCGGTGACGCTATCCTGGTCCTGTGCCGGCTGGAAGGTCATCGGCGAGGTGGCGAACATGAAAACCGTCGCCGCGAGCGAGAGCACATAGCCGAGCACCGCCGACCAGCGATGCCGCAGCGTCCAGCGCAGCAGCGCGGTATAGGCGTCCATGATCCGGCCCTCGCCATGATTGGCATGGCCCTTGGCCTTGAGGAAATAGGCCGCGATCATCGGCGTCAGCAGGCGTGCAACCGCAAGGCTCATCAGCACCGCCGCGACGACGGTCAGGCCGAAATTCTTGAAGAACTGGCCCGAAATGCCCGGCATCAGGCCGACGGGGAGGAATACCGCGACGATCGCCATCGTCGTGGCGAGCACTGCGACGCCGATCTCGTCGGCCGCGTCGATCGATGCCTGATAGGCCGATTTGCCCATGCGCATGTGCCGGACGATATTCTCGATCTCGACGATCGCGTCGTCCACCAGCACGCCCGCGACCAGCGAGAGCGCCAGCAGGGTCATCTGGTTGAGCGTGAAGCCCAGCATGTCCATGAACCAGAAGCTGGGAATCGCCGAGAGCGGGATCGCCAGCGCCGAGATCGCAGTCGCCCGCAAGTCGCGCAGGAAGATCAACACGACGACCACTGCGAGGGCTGCGCCCTCCAGCATCGCCTCCATTGCGGTCTCATATTGCTGCTCGGCATATTTCGAATTGTTGTTGAGCAGCTGGAACTTGACCTTCGGGTTGTGCTCCTCGAGCTTCTTGAGCGCCTTTTCGGCGTCGTGGAACACTTCGACGTCCGACGCGCCCTTGGCGCGCTTGATGTCGAACGAGATCACTTGCTGGCCGTTATACTTCGCCAGGCTGCGCTGCTCGGCATAGGCGTCTTTGACATCGGCGATGTCGGCGAGCCGCACCGTCCGTCCGCCGCCGGTCGAGATCTGGGTCTGGCCGAGGCGATAGGCATTGTCGGCATTGCCGATCACGCGCACCGACTGCTCGAAACCCGAGATTTCGGCGCGGCCGCCCGCAGCGTTCAAATTGACCTGGCGCAGCTGCTGGTTGACCTGGCTCGCAGTGAGCCCGATCGACTGGAGCTTGGCGGGATCGAGAACCACGCGGATCTCGCGATCGACGCCGCCGTTGCGCTCGACTGCCGACATGCCCGAGACCGCCAGCAGTTCCTTGGCGACGCTGTTGTCGATGTACCAGCTGAGGTCCGCCACGGTCATGTCGGTGGCGACTGCGGTGAAGCTCGCAATGTCGTTGTCGCTTGCCGTGTCGACGCGGCCGATCTGCGGCTCGAGGATGCCGTCGGGCAAGTCGCTGCGGATCTGCTGGATCGCGCTGCGCACGTCTTCGACCGCGCGATCGATCGGCATGCCGATGTCGAGCTGGACGACGGTCTGGCTGTTGCCTTCGGAAACTGTCGAGTTGATCTCGTCGATGCCCTGCAGGCTGCGGACCGCCGATTCGACCTTCTGGGTGATCTGGTTCTCGAGCTCGCTCGGCGCGGCGCCGGGCTGGCTGATCGAGATCCACACGATCGGGAAGTCGATGTCCGGATCGTTGTTGACGTCCATCCGGGCGAAACTGACCAGCCCGGCGATCGTCAGCGCGATGAAGAGGACGATCGGCGGGACCGGATTGCGGATCGCCCAGGCCGAGATGTTCCGGAAGCTCATGGCAGCTCGCCTCGCTTACTTCGACTTCTGAAGGTTGGGGATAACCTTCTGGCCGGGGTTGAGGAAGGCGCCCGCAGTGAGCACCACGCGCTCGGTACCGTTCAGACCGCTGGTGATCGCCACGCCCGCTTCCGTCACATCGCCGGTGGTCACGCCGCGGCGCACCGCCTGGTTCTTGTTGTCGATGATGTAGACGAAATTGCCTTCATTGTCGCTCTGCACCGCCGATTGCGGCAGCATCACTGCGGTGATCCCGCCGGAGACGATGCGCGCGCTGGCGAAGCCGCCGGGGCGGAGCGCCGGATCATAATTGAGCGAGACGCGGGCGATGCCCTGGCGCGTCTGCGGATCGATCACCGGCGAGACCTGCCAGACTTCGCCCCTGAAAACCTGGGTGGTGCCCGTGGGGGTCACTTCGGCGACCGCGCCGGGATGAAGCTTCTGGAGGTCGACTTCGGAAAGCTGGGTACGCAGCTCCACCTGTCCACCCATCGCCATGCGGAACAGCACGCCCGACCCGGCGCTGACGATCTGGCCCGGCTCGACCTGACGCGTCAGCACCAGCCCGGCCTCGGGCGCGCGGATATCGAGCCGGTGATTGCGCGCCTGCGTCTCCGAAAGCTGCGCCTGGGCGACGCGGACGCGCGCCTGCGCCTGGTCGCGCGTCGCGGTCTTGCGGTCGATATCGGCCTTGGAGATGAAGCCGTTCGCGACGAGCCGCTGCGCGCGGTCGAGCTCGGCCTGGGCCAGCCGCGCATCGGCCTGCGCCACGCGCACCGACGCGGCGAGCGATTCAGCGGTCTGCACCTGCACGCTGCGATCGACAGTCGCGAGCACCTGGCCTTTGCCCACCCAACTGCCCGGCTCGACTAGCACGCGCGTCACCACGCCGCCTTCGCCGGCCACGCCGACAGGCATTTCACGCCGTGCGGCGAGGCTGCCGGTGCCCGTGATGATCGTCTGCACGGTCTGGCGTCCGGGCGTCGCGACGGTAACGGTGGGGATCTGCGACTGGCCCGCCTCCGCTGGGCCGCCTTTGCCCGCCGCGCCCTTGGGTGCGGGCTTCGAGCCGCTCATCATGAAGAAGGCGATAGCCCCCACGACGAGAATCGCCACACCGACGATCCACATCCATCGCCTGCTTTTGCGCGTGACTTCCTCGCCGGTGAACTCCAGCCGCTCCTGCCGTCCGAACATCCCTGCCTCATAGTTCATGTGCGACATCCGATCCGGCCGGTTGGCCGATGCCCCTCTTGATCGCACTGTATTAGATGAATAAAGCACTGGCTACAAGAGCCGTTTCGCTTCGTGCGGCGCGCAATGCCCGTTTTGCACCTTTCTAGCAAGATCGGGATCGTTTGTTCCAAGAAACGGTTGCATTGACTGTGGCTTGGCGCGACGCTGACTGTCAGCGCCCAGGATCGGGCGGCAACAGGAGGGATCGCATGCCCCACGGTATCCTCGGATGGCTTCTCATCGGCCTCGTGGCAGGGGCGCTCGGCAAGCTGATCATGCCCGGCCGTGACCCCGGCGGCATCATTGTCACGATCGTCATCGGTATCGCCGGCGCACTGCTCGCTTTCTATCTCACGCCGGTGCTTGGACTGGAGGTGCGCGACAGTACCTGGCAGGCTTATGCAGCGGCCACCGCCGGCGCCGTTATCCTGCTCGCGCTCTATCGGATGGTGATCGCCCGGCGGATCTGAACGCAGGCCTTCGTCTTCGTTCAGCTTGGGTGCGCCTTGCTTGCGGCAAGGCGTGGCGCAACACGCTCATTTCGGGAGAGTATCGATGATTCGTCTGGCTCTGTATGCAACCGCCGCCGGTCTCACGCTGGCCACCATTTCCGCCTCCGCCCAGGAAGCGCGGCCGATGATGGCGCCGATCGACGGCACCGTTCTCGAGATTTCCGCCGACGGCACGAGCGCACGCACGCCCGATCTCGCAATGATACAGGCGGGCGTGGTCACGCAGGCGGCGACCGCAGGCGATGCGATGCGGCAGAACAGCACGCGCATGGCGGCCGTGCTCGCAGCGCTCAAGCGCGCGGGCGTCGCCGAACGCGACATCCAGACCTCGAGCATCGCGCTCAGCCCGCAATATCGCTATGCGCAGAACGAGCCGCCGGTGATCACCGGCTATCAGGCGTCGAACCAGGTCACGGTGCGCTTCCGGGATATCGCCAAGAGCGGCGCGATCCTCGATGCACTGGTCAAGGAGGGCGCAAACAACATCTCGGGGCCCAATCTGACGATCGACAAGCCCGAGGCCGCGCTCGACGAGGCCCGGACCGCCGCCGTGGCCACGGCGCGCGTGCGCGCCGAGCTATATGCCAAGGCGGCAGGACTGCGCGTCGATCGTATCCTGTCGATTTCGGAAAGCGGTGCGATGCCGGCACCGCCACGGCCGATGATGATGATGCGTGCCGAAGCCGCAGCCGACGCGACTCAGGTCGTCGCCGGGGAAAGCGAGCTGCGCGTGTCGCTTTCGGTGCGTTTCCTGCTCAAATAACGGGGCATGAAAAAGGGGCCGCCCCTGCGGACGGCCCCTTTTTGTTACTTGCCTCTGTCCTAGCGGACGGCGCCGCGACGGACGAGGTTGACGATCGCCAACAGGATGATCGCACCCAGCAGCGATACCAGGAACGTCATCGGCGTGATGGCGCCGTTATTGATCGATCCGCCGAAAAGCAGACCGCCGATAAACGCGCCGACGATGCCGACGATGACGTTGAGGAAGATGCCCTGCTGGGCATCCGTACGCATTACGATGCTCGCCAGCCAGCCGACGACGCCGCCGATGACGAGCCAAACCAGAAGACCCACCATTGATAGTCCCTCCGTTGTTAAGCCCGGCGGGCCGGGCGACAAAGAGAAAATCCGCAAGCACTCATGTTGGTTCCGTATCGATTTTTCGGTGCACGGCTGGAACTTTCCAGCTTTCGGACAGTGCGGGAAAAGAAAACGGCCCGCTCCCGGCATCCCGGGAGCGAGCCGCCTTGGCCCGATGGGAGGGCTGACTCAGTATTTCTGCTGGCGTTCGTATAGCGAGCGATAATGCTGGATGCGTGTGACGCGCAGGCCCGGCATGCCCGAACGATCGATCGCCCGCTGCCAGCCGGCGAATTCCTCGACGGTAAGGCCGTAGCGCTCGCAAACCTCGTCGACGCTCAGCAGCCCGCCATTGACCGCGGCGACGACCTCGGCCTTGCGGCGCACGACCCAGCGCGTGGTGCTCGGTGGCGGCAGCGTATCGAGCGTCAGCGGCTCGCCGAGCGGCCCGATCACTTTCGCAGGACGGATCTTCTGGTTTTCAATCATCTACTAGCCTCATCGGGGCGGGGCCCCCGTTACTCAACTTCAACCACCTTTATGCCCGGCGCTTGAACAACGACTAAAACGCCACGGTAAACGCCGGCTTCATTCCTCTTGCCACCGCGTTAGCGCCAGCGCCGCAGCGCGGTGGAAGGCGCCGTGGGAGGGTGCGAGCAGAGCATCGGCGGGTGCCGCCAGCGCCAATCGCGTTTGGACGCATGCCGTGGGACTTGCCGCCTGGCGGGCTGCGACGCCCACCAGCAAAACCGCCAGTTCGGTCGGCATGGCGGTGACCGCCACGTCGCGATCCAGTCTGGCAAAGCTCAAGTCCACGATTACAATCCAGCCTCAACTCTCTTGGTCGGCCAGCTTTAGCCAATCAGGATGAAGGGGCCGTAAAGCCGATGGGAACCCCTGCTTAACCTGCGTTGCTGATCCGTTTCCGGACCCCGGACTGGATCGAGGCGACACATGCGCCTATGTGCGCCCTCGTGATTCCCGTGGATTTCCAGCTCTCAGGGCCGCTTTCGAAGCGGCGGATCGTCGTCGCCATGTCAGGCGGGGTCGATTCCTCGGTCGTGGCCGCGCTCGCGGCGCGCAGCGGCGCCGAGACGATCGGCGTGACGCTCCAGCTCTACGATCACGGCGAAGCGGTGGGACGCGCAGGGAGCTGCTGCGCCGGCCGCGACATCCGCGACGCGCGGGCCGTCTGCGACAAACTCGGCATCGCGCATTATGTCTTCGATCACGCCTCTAGCTTCCGCGAGACGGTGATCGACGATTTCGCCGACGAATATCTCGCCGGCCGCACGCCGATCCCGTGCGTGAAGTGCAACATGGGTCCCAAATTCACCGATCTTTTCGCACTCGCGCGCGATCTCGGCGCCGATTGCCTCGCCACCGGCCATTATGTTCGCCGCGTCGAAGGCGCTGAGGGCGCCGAGCTTCACCGTGCCGCCGATCCCGCGCGCGACCAGAGCTATTTCCTGTTCGCCACCACGCAGGCGCAGCTCGACTATCTCCGCTTCCCGCTGGGCGGCATGCCCAAGCCGCAGGTCCGCGAACTCGCCGCCGAACTGGGTCTCGGCGTCGCCGGCAAGCCCGACAGCCAGGACATCTGCTTCGTCCCCGACGGCGATTACGCCTCGCTGGTCAAGAAACTGCGCCCCGAAGCCGATACGAGCGGCGACATCGTCGATGAGAGCGGCCGCAAGCTCGGCACCCACAAGGGCCTCATTCACTTCACCGTCGGCCAGCGCCGCGGGCTCGAGATCGGCGGCGCGCCCGAACCCTATTATGTCCTTCGCCTCGACCCGGCGACGCGCGAGGTGGTGGTCGGCCCCAAGAGCGCCCTCGCGGTGCGCGCCGCGCGGATCGAGAACGTCAACTGGCTGGGCGGCGACCATGCCGGCCCCATGACGGTCAAGGTCCGCTCGCTGGCGAAGCCGGTCCCCGCGCATCGGGAGGGCGATCGCGTGGTGTTCGAAACCCCCGAATATGGCGTCGCCCCCGGCCAGGCCGCCGTCCTCTATGCCGGCGACCGCGTGCTCGGCGGCGGCTGGATCGCCGAGACCGAGCGGGCGGAACTGCTGCCGGCCCGAATCAGCGCATAAAGTCACAAAAGTCGGGACATCCGCGTGTGTGAAGCTTGCGCTGCCCCTGGCGCGCAGCGCGCATAGGCGCGCGCGGGGGGGATGGCGATATCGGAGGAGGCATGCGGGCCTTGCATCCGACAGTATAGATCAGATGAGATCCTACATTGCTGCCCCGAGCTTGTGACCGGCCTGAAGGCAGCCGGATTCCGACTCAAGGCCGGGATGACGGAGAATCAACCCCGGAGCGTGAATTCTCCCGCGATCACCGTCACGCACTTTCCGGCCAATATCACCCGATCACCATCGAGCTCGCAGCCGATGTGTCCGCCACGACGGCTCGCCTGAAATGCCGTGAAGTGATTGCGCCCCAGCCGTGCGGCCCACCAGGGCACCAGCACCGAATGCGCCGATCCGGTCACCGGGTCCTCGTCGATCCCGGCGGCCGGAGCGAAGACGCGGCTGATCACGTCGGTGTCGATGCCGGGCGCGGTGACGATGTTGAGCGTGTCGCCGATCGCGGCAAGTGCGCGGAAATCGGGGGTAAGCGCCAGCACCGCTTCGGCGGTGTCCAGCACGATCAAATCATAGCCACGCGGATGGCGCAACGTTTCGGCCTGCGCGACGCCGAGCGCCTCCAGCAAGCCCGGCACTTCCTGCGTCACGGGCGGATAAGCAGGTAGCGCCATCAGATAGCTGTCGCCGTGCCGTGCGACTTCCAGCACGCCGGACTTGCGCGTGCGAAAGCGGACGAGGTCGCGGTCCTGCTCGCAGGTCAGCACATGATGCCCGCTCGCCAGCGTCGCGTGGCCACACAAGGCGACCTCGACCGCGGGCGTGAACCAGCGCAGTTCGTAATCCGCTTCGTCAGTCGCATCGGGAACGATGAACGCGGTCTCGGAGAGGTTGTTCTCTTCGGCGATCGCCTGCAGCACGCCGTCGTCGAGCCATGCGTCGAGCGGGATTACCGCCGCGGGATTGCCGGTGAACGGCCGGTCGGCGAACGCGTCGATCTGGGCGAAGGGCAGTTTCATCTGGTGTCCTTGAGCAAATCGGTTTCGGCCAGCGGATTGCCGGGTTCATCGACCTGACCTTCTGGATCGACATGGATCAGGATCTCGGTGCCGGGGAATTCCGCGCCCAGCTCCGTCTCGAGTTTCTCGACCACATCGTGCGATTCGAGCACGGTCATGTGCGGATCCATCCAGATATGGAACTGGACGAAATCCTTCACGCCGCTGGTCCGGGTGCGCAGATCGTGCAGCCCGATCAGCTCGGGATGCCGCGCGGCGACTTCGACGAAGCGCTGGCGCTTCTCCTCGGGCCATTCCTTGTCCATCAATTGGTCGATCGCGTCGACCGAGGCGCGCCATGCGCCGAACAACAGCCATAGCCCGATCGCGATGCCGAACACCGCGTCGGCGCCGGCGATCCCGGCATAATTCTCCAGCGCCAGCGCGACGATCACTGCGCTGTTGAGGAACAGGTCGGATTCGTAGTGGATCCGGTCGGTCCCGATCGCGATCGAGCCGGTGCGCCGCACCACCGAGCGCTGGTAGCGCGTCAGCCCCAGAGTCACGACGATCGCGACGAGCGAGACCGCGATGCCATATTCGGCCTCGACGCTGGTCCGGCTTTCCATCAGCCGCTGCGACGCGCGCAGCAGGATCGCGAAGGCGGAGACGGCAATCACGCCGACTTGGAACAATGCGGCCAGCGCCTCGGCCTTGCCATGGCCGAAACGGTGGTCATGGTCCGCGGGCTGCGACGCCCAATGGACTCCGGCCAAAGTCACCAGCGAGGCGACGAGATCGAGCACGCTGTCGGCGAGGCTGGCGAGCACCGCCACCGAACCGGTCCGCCATGCCGCCCACGCCTTGAGCGCGCCGAGCAGCACCGCGCACGCGACGCTCGCCAGCGCGGCCCGCCGTGCGAGATTCATGGGTAGAGCAGCCCTTCGTCCCAGCCGTGGGACGTGCGCGAGAACAGGCGGCGTTCGTGCAACCGGTGCGCGCGGTCTTGCCAGAACTCGATCCGCGCCGGAGTCACGCGATATCCGCCCCAGTGTGGCGGCCGCGGCACGTCGCCGCCCTCGAAGCGCGCGCGCATTTCCTCGTAGCGCACTTCGAAGGTCGCCCGCGCATCGAGCGGCCGTGACTGGTCCGAGGCCCAGGCGCCGAGCTGCGAATCGCGGCTGCGGCTAGCGAAGTAGGCGTCACTCTCGGCGTCGCTCGCCCAGGACACTGTGCCTTCGATCCGGATCTGCCGCCGCAGCGACTTCCAGTGGAACAGCAAGGCCGCTTTCGGTACCGCCGCGAGATCGCCCGCCTTGCGGCTCTCGCGGTTGGTGTAGAACACGAAACCGTCGGGCCCGTGCCCCTTGAGCAGCACCATCCGCACCGAAGGTTGCCCCGTCGCGTCGACGGTCGCCAATGCCATTGCATTGGAATCGTTGGGCTCGCTCGCCCGTGCTTCGGCGAACCATGCGTCGAAGAGCTGGAAAGGGTCGGTGGTCATCGTGTCTGCCCTCTACGCCGACACCATTTTGGTGTCGAGGAACGGACTCCGGTCTGGCGAATTGAATCGGTTTCGCAACGAGGGAGTTCGACATGGCCGCGCGCGCCTATTGGCAGGGACAGATACGGCTCGCGCTGGTCTCGATCCCCGTCGAAATCTACTCCGCGACCAAATCGGGCGCGCAGATCAGCTTTCACCAGATCCACGAACCCTCGGGCAAGCGGATCAAATACGAGAAGGTCGCCCCAGGCGTCGGCCCGGTCGATGTCGACGAGATCGTCAAGGGCTTCGAGTATGAGAAGGGCGAGTATGTCCTGCTCGAACAGGACGAGATCGACGCAGTGAAGCTCGAATCGAAGAAGACGCTCGAGCTCACTCAGTTCGTCGATGCCGACGAGATCGATGTGCTCTATTATGAGAAGCCCTATTTCGTCGTCCCGGCCGACGACCTGGCGGAAGAAGCGTTCATCGTGCTGCGCGAGGCGTTGAAGCGCACGCGCAAGGTCGGTCTCGGCCAGCTCGCGCTACGCGGCCGTGAATATGTCGTGAGCCTGAAGCCCTGCGGACGCGGCATGGTGCTCGAGACGTTGCGCTATGCTGACGAAGTCAACAAGGCGCAGGGCTATTTCCGCGACATCCCCGACAGCGCGCCCGATCCCGAGCTGCTCGGCCTCGCCGAGACCCTGATCGACAAGAAGGTCGCCAAGTTCGATCCCAGGGAGTTCCACGACCGGTACGTCGATGCGCTAAAGGACCTGATCGAGCGCAAGAAGAAGGCCAAGGGCAGGAAGATCATCGAGGAGAAGGACGAAGGCGCCCCCAGCCGGGGATCGAACGTCGTCGATCTGATGGCCGCGCTCAAGAAGTCGCTCGAAAAGCCGGAGGCCAAGTCCAGCACCGCTGTGAAGACCAAGCCTGCCAAGGCTCCCGCCAGGAAGGGGCCGGCGAGGAAGCGAGCATGATTCCCTATCCGTTCGTTTCGAGCGTAGTCGAGAAACGGCTTGCGTCAGGATTCCAACTGCTTCTCGACTACGCTCGAAGCGAACGGTGAGGGGCAATGGCCAAGTCCGACCCCCTCGCCAAGTACAACGCCAAGCGCGATTTCACCCGGACCGCCGAACCCGCGGGCAAGATCGCGCGCACCGGCGGCAATCGCTTCATGGTCCAGAAGCACGACGCGACACGCCTCCATTGGGACTTCCGCCTCGAAGTCGACGGGGTGCTCAAGAGCTGGGCGGTCACGCGCGGCCCCAGCCTGGACCCGAACGAGAAGCGCCTTGCCGTCCGCACCGAGGATCACCCGCTCTCTTATGCCGATTTCGAGGGCACGATTCCCAAGGGCCAATATGGCGGCGGCACGGTGATGCTGTGGGATGACGGCGTCTGGGAGCCGATCGAAGGCAAGAGCGCAAAGGACCTGGAGAAGGGCCATCTCCACTTCCGCCTCGAAGGCGAGCGGATGAAGGGCGAGTGGCTGCTCATCCGCCTCAAGCCGCGCGGCAAGGAGAAGAACGAGAACTGGCTGCTCCGGAAAATCGACGACGCCTATGCCGGCGCGACCGACACTCTGGTCGAAACGGGCCTCACCAGCATCAAGACCGGCCGCACGATGCAGGAGATCGCGGAGGGGAGGAAGCCGGACAAGCGCCCGGCCAAGGCCTTACAAGCTACCGCGCGCGTCGCCAAACATGCGCCGGCACCGAGGAACACCAGGGTCCCGGCCTTCCAGTCTCCCCAGCTCGCGACGCTGGTCGATGCCGTGCCCACCGGCAATCAATGGCTCCACGAGGTCAAATATGACGGCTATCGCGCACTCATCGCCACCGGGACCGGGGGCCCGAAGATCTACACCCGCACGGGGCTCGACTGGACCGGGAAGTTCCCCGGCATCGCCGAGGCCGCGAAGAGCCTCCCCGCGCCCGCGCTGATCGATGGCGAGATCGTCGCCTACAAGAACGGCAAGCCCGATTTCTCGACGTTGCAGGAGGCGATATCCGCCGGAGGCGAAAGCCTGACCTTCTTCGCCTTCGACCTGCTGGCGGACCGCGAGGACACCACCGGGCTTCCGCAGCTGGCCCGCAAGGAGCGGCTGCGCGACCTTCTTGAAGGCGCCGATGAACGCATCCTCTTCTCCGAGCATATCATCGGCGCGGGCGAGAAGCTGTTCGAGACGATGTGTCGCGAAGGCTATGAAGGCATCGTCTCGAAGCGGGCCGACGCGCCGTATCGCGGCACGCGCACCAAGGCCTGGCTCAAGGTCAAATGCATCCACCGCCAGGAGTTCGTCATCATCGGCTGGACCCCGAGCAGCGCCAAGGGCCGCGGCTTCCGTTCGCTGCTGCTCGCGGTCAACGGCCCCGACGGTCTCGTTTATGCCGGCAAGGTGGGCACCGGCTTCAACCAGACGACACTCCACGATCTGCGCGAACGTTTCGACAAGATCGCCGCCAAGGAAGCACCGGTGAAGGTCCCCCGCGCCGAAGCGCGCGGCGCGCAGTGGCTACGCCCGAAGCTCGTCGCCGAAGTCGCGTTCACCGAATTCACCGCTGAGAATGTCGTGCGCCACGGCAGCTTCCTCGGCCTGCGCGAGGACAAGAAGGCGAAGGACGTCGTCGTGGAGAAGCCCGTCGCGCTTCCTGAAACGCCGGCCGCGGCGGAGTCGAACATCAAGATCAGCAGCCGGGACCGGGTGATCTACCCGGAGGTGGGGCTCACCAAGGGCCAGCTCGCCGATTATTACGCCGCGATCGCCCCGGTGGCGCTGCGTTGGCTGGCGAACCGTCCGATCAGCCTCGTCCGCTGTCCGCAGGGGCGCGCGAAGCACTGTTTCTTCCAGAAGCACGATGCCGGCAGCTTCGGCGAACATGTCCATCATGTCGACGTCCGCGAGAAAGACGGCTCGATCGAGCCCTATCTCTATGTCGAGGATCTCGACGGGATCATGGCCTGCGTCCAGATGGGCACGATCGAATTCCACGGCTGGGGCAGCCTCGTCGCCGATATCGAGAAGCCCGATCGCCTCGTCTTCGATCTCGATCCCGACGAGGGGCTCGATTTTGGGAATGTCCGCAAGGCGGCCGAGGATCTCAAAGGCCGTCTCGCCGATATCGGCCTGACCAGCTGGCCCCTGCTATCCGGCGGCAAGGGCGTGCACGTCGTCGTGCCGCTGATCCCTGAAGCCGATTGGCCCGAAGTGCGCAGCTTCGCCGAACGCTTCGCCCGTGCGCTCGCGCAGGCCGAGCCGGAACGCTTCACCGCCAACCTCAAGAAGGTCACCCGCAAGGGCAAGATCTTCATCGACTATCTGCGTAACCAGCGCGGCGCGACGGCCGTCCTGCCCTATATCGCCCGCGCCCGCGAGAATGCGCCGGTCGCGGCGCCGATCAGCTGGAGCGAGCTGCGCGATCTCGAATCGGCCAAGCTCTACACGATCCGGGATGCCGCAACGTTACTCGAACGCGCCACCAGCCGCGCGCTGCAGGGCTGGGGCGAGGCCGAACAGGCGTTGCCCGACCTCTAGCCCGGCTCAGTGGCCCTTCTTCTCGGCCTGGATCGCAGCCTGCGGGTCCTTGGCCGGCGTGCCTTCGGCCGGGGTCGCCTCGTTGGAGATGTCGGCAGTGCCGGCACCTTCGGTCACGTTGGCCTCGGCGGCGTTGCCCGCTGCCGGTTCCTCGCCAGCGGCCGGAGCGGCCGGGAGCGGCAGGTTCGAGCCCTGCGAATTCAGATAGGCGATCACGTTCGCGCGGTCCTGCGGGTTCGAAAGACCCGCGAAGGTCATCTTGGTGCCCGGCGCGTATTTGCGCGGGGAGGTCAGCCACGAATCGAGCGCTTCGAAAGTCCAGGTGCCGGGAACCGCCTTGAGCGCGTCCGAATAAGCGAAGCCCGGGACATGGCCGTGCGGCTTGCCGACCGCGGCATAGAGGTTGGGGCCGATGCCCGATGCGCCGCCCTGGTTGATCGTGTGGCAGGCAGTGCACTGCTTGAAGATGTCGGCGCCCTTGGCGACATCGGCGGCGGCGAGACGGGTCGCGATCGGCGCGACGGCGGCACCGCCGCCCTCGCCCGTATCCTCGACGCCTTCGATCGCGTAGCCCATCTTCTCGGGGCGCTCGGAGTGGAAGACCATGCCGCTCACGATCGAAAGGCCGAGCGCCGCAATGCCGCCCGCCAACGCCCAGCCCGCAATCGTATTGAACCGATCGTCCATCACATGCCCCTAAAGGAAAGTCGTCCGCCCTTTAGGCTGCGGTTTTTGCTATCGCAAGCCGGGCTTGCCGCGGGAAACGCGCACCGCTAGCGCGCGATCCCATGGAGAATTTCGCAGCGCCTGCGCGACCGATCGTCGCCGACATGATCGCCAGGGCCTCGGCCGAGCCGGGCCGCACCGTGGCGTTCCAGGGGGCGCCGGGCGCCAATTCGCACATCGCCGTGCACGAGGCCTTTCCCGACGGGCTGCCCTTGCCCTGCTTTTCGTTCGAGGACGCGATCGATGCCGTGAAGGAAGGCCGCGCCGACCGCGCGATGATCCCGATCGAGAATTCGCTCCACGGCCGCGTCGCCGACATCCACTTCCTGCTGCCCGAATCCGGCCTCGCGATCACCGGCGAGCATTTTCTGCCGATCCGCTACGGCCTGATGGGCACGGGCAGCCTCGACCAGGTCCGCCAGGCGATGAGCCATCCGCAGGCGCTCGGCCAGTGCCGCCACTGGCTCAAGGCGCGCGGGATCGCGCCCGTCGCCTATCCCGATACCGCCGGCGCAGCCGCGGTGATCGCCGAAATGGCCGACCCCGCGATCGCCGCGCTCGCACCGCCCGGGGCGGCCGAGCTTTACGGGCTCAATCTGCTCGAATCGGACCTGGCGGATGCCGAGCACAACATGACGCGCTTCGTCGTGCTTGCGCGCGAGCCCTTGGCGCTGCCGATCGCGGGCCCGATGATGACGACCTTCATCTTCGAAGTGAAGAACGTCTCGGCGGCGCTCTACAAGGCGCTGGGGGGCTTCGCGACCAACGGCGTCAACATGACCAAGCTGGAAAGCTATCAGCGCGGCGGCAGCTTCGCGGCGACTGAATTCTATGCCGATATCGTCGGCGGCCCGGGCGATCCCGCGGTCGACCGCGCGCTCGAGGAGCTCAAATTCCATTCGAAGTGGATGCGCGTGCTCGGCACCTATCCGCAGGCGCGCGAGCGACCCTGAAATTAGCGATGGTTATGCAGAGCGGCTGACCCCGCTCACTTGACTCATGAGACGATTTGTTGCCTATACACAACAAATCGTCTCATGAGTCCTTGCAATGTCGCAAATTCACAATCGCATTGCCCTGTTCCGCGCCGAGCGCGGGATGAGCCGGCGCGCACTGGCGGATGCGGCGGGCGTCAACCCGCAGACGATCGGCTATCTCGAGCGCGGCGACTACAGCCCCAGCCTGGAGCTGGCGATGAAGATCGCGCGGGTGTTCGACGTGCCGGTCGAATTGCTCTTCTCCTTCGATCCCTTCGAATCCGTGGCGACGGCGCTGCGGCGCGCCGCCGAATAGGAGCCGGTCCATGGCCAAGTTCAATCAACGCTTTTTCGCCAGGCTCGACGCCGCCGCCGAGCGTACCGGCGTTCCCGCCATCGCCAGAGGCCAGGCGCGCCGCCGGCATCTGCGCTGGGTACCGATCATTGCGCTGGCAATGGCATCGGCAGGCATGCTGACGGGGCTGATCCGCATCGATCTGGTCAATGCCGGCTATGCGCTGATCATGCTGGGCTTCGCGATCGCCGTGATGCTGCCGATCTTCGGGCCGCTGAAGCCCTGGGGGGCGCCCGAACGGGTCGACGAGTTCGATCGCGCATTGCGGAGCCGCGCCATGCTCGCCGGGTTCGCCGCTGTCAGCATGGCGGCATTCGCCGGCATCTGGCTGGTCGTCGGGCTGGCGCTGATCGGCGAGTGGCCGCGCTTCGCCATCCTCGATCAGCTGCGCTCGCTCGGCTTCTACCTGATCACGCTCCATTCGGCGGTGCCGACGCTGCATGCGAGCTGGGCGACCCGGCCGGTCGCCGACGACGACTAGCCCTCGAACCAGGCGGTCAGCAGCGTATGGGCGATCGCATAAGGCGGCGGGGCGCCGAACGGAGCGCCGGGATCGCGGGCCAGCGCGCGGCGGACATCGTCACGGCTGAACCAGCGGGCGTCCTCGAGTTCGTGGACATCGATGGTGATCGCGTCGTCCTCGGCCTCGCCGATACAGGCGATCATCAGCGACGAGGGGAAAGGCCAGGGCTGGCTGGCGACATAGCGCACCGCACCGACGCGGACGCCCGCTTCCTCGAATATCTCGCGGCGGACCGCTTCCTCGATCGATTCGCCGACTTCGAGGAAGCCGGCCAGCGCCGAGTATCGCCCCTGCGGCCATGGTGGTTGCCGGCCGAGCAGCACCTTGTCGCCCAGCTCGGCGAGCATGATGACCACCGGATCGACCCGCGGAAAATGCTCGGCATGGCAATTGGGGCAGGACCGCGCCCAGCCGGCGCGGAAGATCGCAGTGGGGGTGGCGCAGACCGCGCAATAGCCGTGGCGGCCGTGCCAGTCGACGAGGCTCCGCGCGGCGGCATAGAGCGCGGCATCCTGCGCATGGAAACGATCGAGCATCGCGAACAAGGCGGGCGAGCGACCCCCGGGCAGCCGCTGCCCGTGTGGCGGCGCGGCGGCGAAGAGCGGAACGCCTTCGTCGAAGCCGAGGAACAGGCGCTCGCCCGGCGCCGCGTCGAGCGGGGCCCAGACGAGGCGATCGGCATCGTCGAGCTCGGGGTCCAGCCCGTGGAGCACGAGCAGGCGCGCGAGCGGATCGGCTTCGGCCGCCGCGAGCAGCGCCGGTTCGTGGCGAACCCGGTCGGCACGGTCGAGCGTGCCGCCGGTAAAGCCGGGCGCCGTCACCGGGCGAGATCGGCGTAGATCGCCTTCGATGTTTCGCGCTTGAGCGTCTGTTCGCTGAACGAATTGATCATCATCGTCGCGCGGAGCCGGTGCGCCGGATCGACCCAGCCGATCGATCCCGCCGCACCCGCCCAGCCAAAGGTGCCCTTGCCCGCGCCGCCGGGCGCATCGGCGAGATAGACCGAGCCGCCCGCGCCGAAGCCCATCGGCGCACCGGTATCGGCGGTCATCTGTGCGAGCGTCGAGCGATCGACGGTGGGCGGGAGCAGGTCCGACATCGCCAGTTTCACGGTCTCCGGCTTGAGGATGCGGGCGCCTTCGAGTTCGCCGCCGTTCAGCAGCATGTGGAGAAACCGGTCATAATCGCGCGCCGACATGACGAGGCCGGCGCCGCCATAAGGGAAGCTGGGCGACTGGAGCCATACCGACGTGGCGCCCTGATCGATCGCGACTCCCGGCGCCATGTAATTGGTGGAAAGGATCCCGGCCTTTGCCTGCGGCACGGTCCAGAAGCTCGACTGCATCTTGAGCGGCGCGAAGATGCGCGTGTTGACGAACTGATCGAACGGCATGCCGCCGGCGACTTCGATCACGCGGCCGAGCACGTCGAGCCCGATCGAATAGCTCCATTTGGCGCCCGGATCGGCGATCAGCGGCAATGTCGCGACGCGATTGGCGAATTCCTCGAGGCTCGCCGGCCGTGCGCCGCGCATACCCGGCTCGAGCAGCGCGTTGACCTGCGCCGGATTGATCCCGCGCCGGTTATATTCGTCGAGCAGCGGCCCCTTGGTGATGATGGTATAGCCGAGACCCGCAGTATGGGTGAGCAGGTTGCGTACCGTGATCGGACGCACGGCGGGGCGGCTGGTCAGGTCCTTGGCCGGATCGACGAGGACCTTCATGTCCTTGAACGCGGGGATGAAGTCGCTGATCGGCTGGTCGAGCCCGAGCTTGCCTTCCTCTATCAGGATCATCGCGGCGATGCCGGTGATCGGCTTGGTCATCGAATAGACGCGCCACAGGCTGTCGGCATTCGCGGCCGGCGCATCCGGCTCGACCGCGATCCGCCCCTCGGCGACGAGATGCGGCACGCCGTTGCCCACCGCGGTGAGGATGACGATGCCCGGCACCTTGCCGTCGGCGACGACACGCCGGGCCAGTTCGCCCTGTGTGGTGAGGCTGCGCGAATCGGGAGAGGGCAAAGGTGCGGTAGCGGTTTGGGGCCAGGCCGGGCCGGCCATGGCCAGCGCCGCGATCGATCCGAATATCCGCCAACTACGCATGCATCCTCCCGAACATCCTTGCCGCTTTGGCGAAAACAGTCGGCAGCCCCGCCGTTTCGATCTCGGCGATCGGCCACCATTCGCCCTCCGGCGCGTCTGTGTGCGCCGGGATTGTTGCAGCCGCAAGCGCCACGTCGAGGTTGAAATGCGTGAAGCCGTGACGGACTTGCGCATCGAACAATTGCCATTCCGCGGCAATGGGCGCTTCCGTCAGTCCGGGCGGTGAATCGGCCCAGGGCCCGGTGGGGAGCGCGCGCATGCCGCCGAGCAGCCCCTTGGCCGGACGCCGGACGAGCAGCACCCGATCGTCGCGCTCGAGCCAGAACATCGTACCGTAGCGCTGCGGCTTGGGCACCTTGGCGGCCTTGACCGGGAAAAGCTCGGGCGCGCCGGTGGCGAAGCCGTCGCATTGCGCGCGCAACGGGCAGAGGAGGCAGCGCGGCGCGCGGGCGGTGCAGATGCCCGAGCCGAGATCCATCATCGCCTGCGCGAAATCGCCGGCGCGGGCGTCCGGCGTGATCCTATCGGTGAGCGCGCGGATGCGGGGTCGGGCGCCGGGGAGCGGATCGGCCAGCGCGAACAGCCGAGTCACCACCCGTTCGACATTGGCGTCGACCACCACCGCGCGCCGGCCGAACGCGATCGCTGCGATCGCGGCGGCGGTGTAGCCGCCGATCCCGGGCAGGCCGAGCAATTCGGCTTCGGTTTCGGGAAGCGCGCCACGACGTGCGACTTCGCGAGCACAGGCGAGCAGGTTGCGCGCCCGGGCATAATAACCGAGCCCCGCCCACGCGGCCATCAACTCGGCATCCTCCGCCGCCGCCAGTGCCTCGAAGCTCGGCCAGCGCGCAGTGAATTTCTCGAAATAGGGGATGACGCTGGCGACCTGGGTTTGCTGGAGCATGACCTCGCTCAGCCACACTCGGTACGGATCGGGGGCGTTGGCGCCGGGCCGCGCGCGCCATGGCAGGTCGCGGGCATAAGCGTCGTACCAGGTGAGCAGCGGAGCGGCGATTGCGCGAGGGACGTTGTCGGGCACGCCTCGCCTATGGCATGGGTAGGCCGAAATGACGAAGGCCCCCGATAAACCGAAGCGCGCCACCACGCGACAACCCAGGCTCGAACCGCAGCGATCGAACCGTGCGCGGCCCGTTTCGGAGCTGCTGCCCGATGTCGGCCGCGCCGCGTTCCGCAAGTTCGGCTTCGTCCAGCACGCCATCGTCAGCCGATGGGGCGAGATCGTCGGCGAGCGCTATGCGCGGGTCTCGGCGCCCGAATCGATCCGCTTCCCGCAGGGCAAGCGCGCCGAGGGCGTGTTGAGCCTCGTCGTCGCGGGAGCGCATGCCCCGATGATGCAGCACATCGCGCCGGAGATCGTCGACCGGGTCAATCGCTTCTTCGGCTATCCCGCGGTCGTCCGCGTCGCGATCCGCCAGGGCGAGATCAAACGCGTGGCCAAGACCGCGCCGCCGCCCAGCCTCAAGCCGTTGTCCGAAGCGATGGGAGACAGTTTGCGGGGCATCGCCGATCCCGAATTGAAGGCAGTGCTCGAATCGCTTGCGGCCGGAGTCGCGGCGGCGGACGAAACGCTCAAGCTCGGCAGGATCGACTGATGCCTTTGCGCTTGCTTGCCGCCACGCTGCTGCTGACGCTCGGTGCCGCCACCGCCCCCGCGCAGCAGGCGCGCCGCGCGCCCGCGGCGAACTGGGTGAACGTGGTTGCGAAGACTCCCGAAGGCGGCTTTCGCCAGGGCAACCCAAATGCGCCGATCAAGCTGGTAGAATATGGGTCGCGCACCTGCCCGACGTGCGGCCATTTCGCCGCCGAAGGAGTCGAGCCGCTCCGCCGCGAGTGGATCGCCAGCGGAAAGCTCAGCTACGAGTTCCGCGACTATCTGATCCACGGCGTGCCCGATTTGTCGCTGGCCTTGCTCAACCAGTGCGTGCCTGCCCCGGCTTTCTTCCGGACGCTCGACGCGATGTTCGCCAACCAGCGGGGCTTCGATGCGCCGCTGCACAAATTGATCGACAGCCAGCCCAAGCAGATCGAGGCATGGCAGGCACTTCCGCCGCCGCAAGCGGCGACCAAGTTCGCCGAAGCGCTGGGCATGATCGCTTTCATGAAGGCGCGCGGGCTGCCCGAGGCGCAGGCGCGGCGCTGCCTGTCCAACCCCGCGCTGATCAAGGGCATCGCCGATACCTTTGCCGCCGGCGCCAAGGCCGGCGTCCAGGGCACCCCGAGCTTCTTCGTCAACGGGCGCCGCGTGGGCGCCTTTACCTGGGATCAACTTCAGCCCGAGCTCCGCGCCGCGGACAGCTGACCGACATTTCTTCGGAGACACGAATATGCGTTTTGCCTTCGCCTTGCTCCCCCTTCTCGCGCTCGCGGCCTGCGGCGGCGGTACCGAGAACGCGTCCACCCCGGTGACGTCGAGCACCCCGGTCGCGCAGGCCGCCCCGCCCGCCGGCAAGCAATGGGTCGATATCGTCAGCAAGACGCCCGAGGGCGGCTTCCGCCAGGGCAATCCCAATGCGCCGATCCAGCTCGTCGAATATGGCTCGCGCCCCTGCCCGACCTGCGGCCGCTTCGCCGCCGAGGGCGTCGAGCCGCTCCGCCAGAAATACGTCTCGACCGGCAAGGTGAGCTACGAGTTCCGCGATTTCCCGCTCCACGGCCCGCCCGATCTCGCGCTCGCCTTGCTCAACCAGTGCGTCGGCACCGAAGCCTTCTTCCCGATGCTCGACCAGATGTTCGCCAACCAGGCGAATTTCGGCGAGAAGATGACTGCGCTGCCCGAAACGTTCATGCAGCAGTTCCAGACGATGGCGCCGCCCCAGGCTGCTGCGGCGATGGCCGAAGGAATGGGCGCGATCGAGTTCGTCAAGCAGCGCGGCATTCCCGAAGCCAAAGCGCGCCAGTGCCTCGCCGACCAGGCAGTGATCAAGAGCATCGCCGACGTGATGGCCGATGCTTCGAACAACCGTGGCGTGCAGGGCACGCCGAGCTTCTTCATCAACGGCAAGGCTGTCGACGCGGCGATGTGGTCGCAGGTCGAGACCGCGCTGCAGGCGGCCGGGGCCCGCTGACGACAAACCGCGGGGGGCGGCGCCGATGCAGATCAAAAGGCTGCGACTGACGGGCTTCAAGAGCTTCGTCGATCCGGCCGATCTGCGCATCGAGCCCGGCCTCACGGGGATCGTCGGCCCCAACGGGTGCGGCAAGTCCAACCTGCTCGAAGCCTTGCGCTGGGCGATGGGCGAGAACAGCGCCAAATCGATGCGCGGCGCGGGCATGGAAGACGTGATCTTCGCCGGCACTGCCACCCGGCCCGCGCGCGACTTCGCCGAAGTCTCGATCCTCGCCGAGCAGGTCGGCGAAGATGACGAGCTCGAAGTTGTCCGCCGGATCGAGCGGGGCGCGGGATCGGCCTACCGGATCAACGGCCGCGACGTCCGCGCCAAGGATGTCGCCTTGGTCTTCGCCGATTCGGCGACCGGCGCACATTCGCCGGCGCTGGTGAGCCAGGGGCGGATCGGGGCGATCATCTCGGCCAAGCCGGGCGAGCGCCGGGCGATGCTGGAAGAGGCGGCGGGGATCGCGGGTCTCCACGTCCGCCGCCGCGATGCCGAGCAGAAGCTCCGCGCGACCGAAGCCAACCTGACCCGGCTCGACGAGGTGATCGGCGATCAGGAGACTCGGGCTGCCGCGCTCAAGCGGCAGGCGCGGCAGGCCGAGCGCTATCGCGAGCTGTCCGACCGCATCCGCGTCGCCGAGGCGCGGATGATCTTCGCGCGCTGGCGCGACGCTGCCGAGGCTGCCGATGCCGCCAAGAAGGAAGCGGTCGCGGCCGAGGCTCTCGTCGCCGAACGGGCGAAGGCACATGATGCCGCAGCGGCTCGGCAACAGGCGGCGGCGGAGACGCTCGCCGGAGTCCGCGCCGATGCGCTCACCGTTCGCGACCGCGCGACCGAGGCGATGCACCGGCTGGCGACGCTCCGCAGCGAGCGCGCGGGGGTCGAGCGCCGGATCGTGGAGCTGCGCGACGCCACGATCCGACTAGCCGAGGACCGCAGCCGCGAAGGCGCGCTCGCGCACGACGCCGCCGAGGCACTGGCACGACTGGCCGAAGAGGCGCGCACGCTGGAAGCGCGGATCGACGAGGCCGGCGCGCGGATGCCGACGCTCGACTCGGCATTGGCCGAGGCTGAGCGCGCCGCGCGCGATGTCGAGGTGGCACTTGCCCAGGCGCTCGCGGCGCAAGCGAGCGAGGCGGCAGACGCGCGCGTCGCGGAAGCCGCATTGATCGCCGCGCGTACCCGCGCCGAGCGCTCGGCACGCGACCAGGCACGTATCGATGCCGAGATACGCGCGCTCGGCGATGCCGAACCGCTCAAGGCGGAGAAAGCGCGCGCCGCCGAAGCGCGCGCGCAGGCGCTGCGTCAGGCGGAGACGGCGCGTGGGGGCCTGACCCGCGCGGATGCCAGCGAGCGCAGCGCGATCGATTCGCGCGACCGGGCCCAATCCGCGCGCGCCGCCGCGCATGCCGAGCTGGCGCAGCTCGACAGCGAATCCACCGCGCTCGCCAAAGCGACGCGACCTTCTGGCAAGGACCGGCTGCTCGACAGGCTCAAGGTCGACGCGGGATATGAACGCGCGCTCGCCGCGGCGCTGGGGGACGATCTCGAGGCGGGGCTCGATGCCGGAGCCGAGCGCTATTGGGCGGGCGCGGAACCGCGACCGGGCGATCCGAGCGCGCCCAATGATACCGCACCGCTCTCGCGCCATGTCGAGGCGCCGCCTGCGCTCGCCCGGCGGCTTGCGCAGGTGCTGGTGGCGGAGACCGACGCCGGGCAGCCGCTCGCGGTGGGGCAGCGGCTGGTGACGCTGGCCGGCGTGCTGCGCCGTTGGGACGGCTATGTCGCGAAATCGGGCGGAGCGGCCGCAGCCGAACGGCTCGAGCGCGTCAACCGGCTCGCGGCGCTGGAGAAAGCGCGCCCCGCTGCGGTGCGCGCGGTCGACGCCGCCGATATCGAGCTCGCGCGGATCGACGAGACGATCGCCGAAGCGCGCCGCGCCGCCATGGATTGCCGCCGCGTGCTCGACCATGCCGAGAATGCCGGGCGCGAGGCGGGCCGTGCCGAGGATCGCGCCACAGCGCAGCTGGAGCGACTCGAATCGCAGCGTGCCGACCTCGAATCGCGGCGTGCCCGCATTGCCGCCGAGCAGGACGAGGCAGCGGGCGAACTCGCCCGCGCCGAGGCCGCCAAGGCTGCGCTTCCCGACGGATCGGACACACGCGCGCGGGTCGCGGCGCTGTCATCCGAAGCCGAGATACGCCGCGCCGGCGCCGCCAATGCCCGCAGCGAGCGGGGGACGCTGGATCGCGAGATCGGTCAGGCGCGCGAGCGGCTCGCCGCCGCGGGAGCCGAGAGCCGCAGCTGGAAATCGCGTGCGGGCGAGGCGGCGCGGCGCTCGACCGAGATGGACAAGCGCGCCGCCGAACTGGCCGAGGAAAGCGAAGCGATCGCGGCTCGCCCCGCCGCGCTCGACGCCGCGGTTACCGAAGCCGAGGCGGCGACCGAGACCGCGCGCGCCGAATCGGCCACGGCGCAAGCTGCCGAGCGCGAGGCCGAAGCCGCGCTGCGCGCCACCGAAGGCGACGTCCGCACGGCCAATGAGGCACTCGCCGAGGCACGCGAGGCGCGCGCCGGGGCGACTGCGCGGGCGGAGAACCAGGAAGCGCGGCGGATCGAGATGGGGCGGCTCTCGGGTGAGCGCTTCGAATGCCCGCCGCCCTTGCTGCCGCAAAAGGCGGGGTTCGAGGCGGAGAGCGTGCGCAGTCCGCAGGACGAATCCACGGCGCACGAGAAATTGAGCGCCGAGCGCGAGCGGATCGGACCGGTCAACCTCGTCGCCGAGACCGAGCTGGCCGAGCTGGAAGCGGCTTTCATCAGCAACGCCGCCGAGCGCGACGAGCTGGCGCAAGCGGTCAATCGCCTGCGCGGATCGATCGGGACGCTCAACCGCGAGGGACGGCAGCGGCTGCTCGCTGCATTCGAGGCAGTCGATGTGCATTTCCGGCGGCTGTTCAGCACCTTGTTCAACGGCGGGCAGGCGCATCTCGAGCTGGTCGATTCGGACGATCCGCTCGAGGCGGGGCTCGAGATCATGGCGCAGCCGCCGGGCAAGAAGCTCCAGTCGCTCACTCTGCTCTCGGGCGGCGAGCAGGCACTGACCGCGGTGGCGCTGATCTTTGCGCTGTTCCTGACCAATCCGGCGCCGATCTGCGTGCTCGACGAAGTCGATGCGCCGCTGGACGACGCCAATATCGAGCGCTTCTGCGACCTGCTCGAAGCGATGACGCGCGAGACCGCGACGCGCTATCTGATCGTCACGCACAACGCCGCGACGATGAGCCGGATGCACCGGCTGTTCGGCGTGACGATGGTCGAGCGCGGGGTGAGCCGGCTGGTGTCGGTGGATCTGGGCGGGGCGGAGACTTTGCTGGCGGCGGAATAGGATTTCGCCGGCTTAACTTCGCACTTTTCCCGCGAATCGTGAAAGAAAATTTCCGCGCGAAGAAAGATCGTTACGCGGAGGCGGTGCCTATCAACGGGTTCAAAGAGCGAGGCCGCGATGCGTCACCGCATCTTGGCGGCGCGATTGCAGCAGGCGAAATCCTACATTGCAAGTAAGGCCATGTTTCTTCCCTTCGTCACCCCGGACTTGTTGCGGGTCCACCGTGAGGCCCGCGATGGACTTGAGGCTCGAGCCTTTCCGGTGCGGCTTCGTGGACCCCGGCACAAGGCCGGGGTGACGGAGAAGGGCGTATCGCGCCTCCGCCTGAGATCCCGGCTTTCGCCGGGATGACGGGAGTCAGGCGAGGATTTGTTCGTACAGAGCGATGTATTTGTCGGCCATCGCTTCGACCGAGAAATGCGCCTCGACGTGGCGGCGGCAGGCGGCGCGATCGATACCGTCGATCTCTCCCAGCGCAGTGATCGCCTCGCCGGCCGATTTCACGAGGATGCCGGTCTCAGGGGTGATCAGCTCGGGCATGCTGCCGCGATCGATCGCGATCACCGGGGTCCCACACGCCATCGCCTCGATCACCGACAGGCCGAAGGGTTCGTCGAAATTGATCAAATGGAGCAGTGCCCGTGCCTTGCCGAGCGCACGCAGCCGCGCCTCGCCACCGACCGGGCCGAGATAGCGGATCCGTTCGCCATCGACATGCGGCAACACTTCGCGGTCGAAATAGCCCTGATCCTGGACGATGCCGTAGAGATCGAGGCGGCGGCCGGTCGCCCGCGCGACATGGATCGCCTCGGCGGCGCCCTTGTCGGGGTGCATGCGGCCGAAGAAGAGCAGGTCGTCGCTGCCTTGCGGGTCGAACGGGAATTCGTCGAGGCGGATGCCGTGATGGATCGTCGCGGCGTACCTGAGCGACGGGTGCCGATCGGCGTCGCTGATCGCGACAAAATGCACGCGATCCTCGAACGGCTTGTACATCGGCAGGATGCGATCCGAGGAGAAGCCGTGGATCGTCGTGACCATCGGCGTGTCGATCAGCGGGGCATAAGCATGCGCGGGGAAATCGGCCTGGTTGTGGATCAGATCGAATTCGCCGGCGCGGGCGAACAGATGCGACTGGTGGGCATATTCCCAGACCTTGGCGTCGATCGCCGGGTCTTCCTCATAGCCGCGCGGCACGACTCCGGCGAGCGTGCCGGCAGTGATCGAATCCTGCGTGGCGAACAGGGTCACGTCGATCCCACGCGCGACGAGAGCCTCGGTGAGCAGGCTCGTCACCAATTCCCATGGGCCGTAATGCCGGGGCGGCGTGCGCCACGCGATCGGCGCCAGCATCGCGATCTTCATCCGAGCACATATCCCTCGTTCGGCCCGAGCACCGCGGGATCGCCGCCGGTGCCGGTGGTGAGGAGGACCTGCAGACCTTCCGCCCATTCGGGGATCGCGAAACTTTCGGCCCGGTCGCCGAGGTTGAGCACGATGAGCAGCCGTTCGTCGCGATGGCGACGCTCATAAGCGAGCAGGCTGCCCGTGCATTCGATCGGCAGCCAGTCGCCGATCGACAGCGCCGGATGCGCCCGCCGCAGCGCCAGCAGATCGTGATAGAGCCGCCACATCGAGCGCGGGTCCTCGCGCTGGGCGGCGACGTTGCGCGCATGCCAGTCCTGATGGAGCGGCAGCCACGGCGCGGCGGTCGAGAAGCCGGCATTGGCGCTTGCATCCCACGCCATCGGTGTGCGCACCGGATCGCGGCCGAGTCCGATGCCGGGCTCGCGCAGCTCACGCGGATCCTGCACTTGCGCAGAGGGAATCGCGACATCCTGCATGCCGATCTCGTCGCCATAATAGATCGTCGGCGTGCCTCTGAGCGTGAGCAGCAACATCGCCGCGACGCGGGCCTGCGCCGCGCCGAAGCGCGTGGCGGCGCGCGGGCGATCGTGATTGCCGAGCACCCAGTTCGGCCAGCCGCCCGCGGGCAGCGCGCCCTCGTAATCGGCGATCAGCGCGGCAAGGCTGCGCGCCTCCCACGGCGCCTCGATCAATTGGAAGTTGAAGGGCAAATGCACGCCCGGTTCGCCTTCGCCATAATAACGCATCAGCCGATCGACCGGCAGGTAGATCTCGCCGACCAGCACGCGCTCGGGATAGGCGTCGGCGACGCGGCGCATGTCGGCGGCGATGCCGTGCACTTCGGGCTGATCGGTCGAGTGGAGCTGGAGCACGCGGTGCATCTCGCCCATCGCGGGCGTGTACGCCGGATTGGCCGGATTGTCGGGGAAATCCTGGTGCTTGATCATGTGCCACAGCACATCGATCCGGAACCCGTCGACGCCGCGATCGAACCAGAAACGCAGCACGTCGAGCATCGCCCGGCGGAGCCCGGGGTTGCGCCAGTTGAGGTCGGGCTGCTCCTTGAGGAAGGCGTGGTAATAATATTGACCGGTGCGTTCGTCATATTGCCAGGCCGGGCCGCCGAAATCGCTGATCCAGTTGTTGGGCGGGCCTCCGTCCGGAGCGGGATCGCGCCAGATGTACCAGCCGCGCTTCGGGTTATCGCGCGACGATCGGCTCTCGACGAACCAGGGATGTTCGCTGGAGCTGTGATTGGGGACGAAATCGAGCAGCAATTTGAGCCCGCGAGCGTGCGCGGCCTTCAATAGCGAATCGAAATCGTCGAGCGTGCCGAAGCGCGGATCCACGCCGGTATAATCGGCGACGTCGTAACCGAAATCGGCCATCGGCGAGGGATAGATCGGCGAAATCCAGATCGCGTCGATACCGAGCGCGACCAAATCGTCGAGACGGGACTCGATGCCGCGGAGGTCGCCGATGCCGTCGCCGTTCGAATCCTGGAACGAGCGCGGGTAGATCTGGTAGATCGTGCCACTTTGCCACCAAATGGGTTCGATCATCTGCCCCTCCATTCGTCACCCCGGACTTGTTCCGGGGTCCACCGCGAGGCGAGCGGTGGCCTGGAGACTCCTGCTTTTCCGGTGTGGCCTAGTGGACCCCGGCACAAGGCCGGGGTGACGGCTGGATGCATCACCGGAAGCGCTCCTTCGGGAGGTGCGTGATCCGGCAGGCCAAATCAGCCTCACCGTTCGCGACGATATAATGGTCGCCCGCATCGGCCACGCCGGTAGTGAACACCACCGGCGTGGGCAGGTACATCTGGTGCGCGATATCGGCGGTGAGCGTGGGGTTGGCCTCGAGCAAGGGGACCTGATCTTCCTGCCGCAGGATCTTCGAGGGATCGTCCTTGTCGAGCAGCGCCCAGAAGCTGCGATAGATCCCCACCGCGCCCTGCTTCTCGACGCCGTGATAGATCAGCATCCAGCCCTCGGGCGTCAGCACCGGCTGGCTGCCGCCCCCGATCCGCTGGGTGGAGGTCGTGCCCTTGCGCGCGCGGATGCCGGGTGTGTCGAGCGGCTTCCAGTGGAGGCCGTCGGGCGATTGCGCCATGTTGATCGCGGGGCCGCCGAGCCACTCGCCGTCTTCCGGATAGGTGAAATAGACTTCGCCGAGCGGCCGGGTGAGCGCCATGTACTTGCCGCCGACCTTGCCTTCGAACAGCAGCATGTCCTTGTTCTGATGATCGAGCACTACGCCGAGCAACTTGTAGTCGAGCCCGTTCACCGAATGGTACATCGCGGTGCAGTGACGCTCGGCCGAGACGCCGCACACCGTCATCCACCAGCTGCCGCCGACCAGGCTGATCCGGGCATCCTCGACGCCATATTCGAGGAAGCTCGCCGACGGCTCGATCGCCTTGTCGTAATGCACAGCGACGATGCACCGCGCGTCGCCGCTCAATTCGACCGGGAGCAGCCATGAGAGCGAGGTCAGGCCGAGCAGCCGCGGATTGCGATCCCGGAGCGCGAACTGGCGCGGATCGTCCATGTGGATGCCGTGGAGCGCGTGGCGATCGAGCACATAGCCGCCAGGCGTCCAGCGGATCGCCCGCGCGCAATCGCCCTGCACCGGATCGCGCAACGCCTCGGCGACGCGCACCATCAGCAGGAGATTGCCGTTGGGCAGCCGCGTGAGGCCGGGATTGAACGCGCCGAGCACGAAAGTCGGCGCGTCGATCGATTTTCGCAGCGGCGAGCGCGCGAGATCGACATCGTCGGGGCGGAAGATCAGATAATCGTCGGACACAGTCGCTCCCCTCGATTGCCTGACCCGAACGGGATTAGGGCGATCCTGTTCCGCCCTGCAGCCGTTCGTGGTGGCGGATCACTTCGTCGATGATGAAGCGCAGGAACTTCTCCGAAAATTCGGGATCGAGATCGGCCTGCTTGGCGAGCCCGCGGAGCCGCGCGATCTGGGCTTCCTCACGCGAAGGGTCGGCCGGGGGCAGCCCGTGCGTGGCTTTGTAGGCGCCGACCGCCTGGGTGACCTTGAAGCGCTCGGCGAGCATGTGGATCAACGCGGCATCGATATTGTCGATGCTCTGGCGATAGCGATTGAGCGTCTCGTCGGGCATGTGTCCCCTTTTGCCCGCGCGCGAACGCTACGCAAGCCTTGCCTTTGCCGTCGCGTCGCGCCAGAGCCCGGCCATGAGCGCTACCATCCATCGCTTGGGGCAAAAGCCCGAGCCTTCGCTGGAACCGATGCTGCAGCTGGTGGCGCACGACCTCAACCTGGTGAACGCGGTCATCCTCGACCGGATGCAGTCGAACATCCCGCTGATCCCCGAGCTCGCCGGACACCTGATCGCCGGCGGCGGCAAAAGGATGCGGCCGATGCTGACGCTCGCGAGCGCGCAGTTGCTCGGCTATTCGGGCGCGCGGCATCACAAGCTCGCCGCCGCGGTCGAGTTCATCCACACCGCGACCCTGCTCCACGACGACGTGGTCGATTCGTCGGACCTGCGCCGCGGACGCCGTACCGCCAACATCATCTGGGGCAATCCGGCCAGCGTGCTGGTCGGCGACTTCCTGTTCAGCCGCAGCTTCGAGCTGATGGTCGAGGACGGCAGCCTCAAGGTGCTCAAGATCCTGTCCAACGCCAGCGCCGTGATCGCCGAGGGCGAAGTCAACCAGCTCACCGCGGTGCGCCGGCTCGACATTTCCGAGGAACGCTATCTCGACATCATCGGCGCGAAGACCGCGGCCTTGTTCGCCGCGGCCTGCAGGATCTCGGCGGTGGTCGCCGAGCGGAGCGAAGCCGAGGAAGCCGCGCTCGACACCTATGGCCGCAATCTCGGCGTGGCTTTCCAGCTCGTCGACGACGCGATCGACTATATCTCCGACGCCTCGACCATGGGCAAGGACGCCGGGGACGATTTCCGCGAGGGCAAGATGACGCTTCCGGTCATCCTGGCCTATGCCCGCGGCGACGAGGTCGCGCGCGCCTTCTGGAAGGACGCGATCGGCGGCCGCCGCACTTCGGACGAGGATTTCGCCGAGGCGATCGCATTGGTCCGCGCCAGCCGATCGGTCGACGACACGCTCGCCCGTGCCCGCCATTACGGCCAGCGCGCGATCGACGCGCTCGGCGGCTTCGCGCCGGGTGCCGCGAAGGATGCGATGGTCGAGGCAGTCGAGTTCGCGGTGGCCCGGGCTTACTGAAGCCCCTCCCGACGAACCTTATTCCTCGATTTCGGCCTCGTCCTCATCGTCGTCGACGCCGAGGACGTCCTCCTCGTCGCTGTCGAGCTGCTCCTCGATCGCCTCGACGATCAGGTCGAGCTGCTCGTAGCCGGCAGTGAATTCCAGCGTTTCGCCGTCCTCGTCCTCGAGATGCAGCGTATAGTCCCCGTCGCCGACGGGAGTGATCGTGAACTGTGCCAGGGTCCTTGCCATGTCTGCGTGCTCCTTGCCTCGATTGCGCCAAACCCGGCTTTGGGGAAATGGTTGCGCGCGATGAGCGAGACAATGCCGATCCACGCCATATTGCCCCGATTGCTCGCCGCGCTGCGGGACGCGAGCAACGCCGTGCTGGTGGCGCCGCCGGGCGCGGGCAAGACCACCGCGGTCGCGCCCGCCTTGCTCGCCGAGCCCTGGTGCGTCGGCGAAGTGCTGCTGCTCTCGCCTCGCCGCCTCGCCGCGCGCGCGGCGGGCGAGCGGATGGCGGCGCTCGCCGGCGAACCGGTTGGCAAGACCTTCGGCTATGCCACGCGGATGGACAGCAAGCGCTCGGCGGCGACGCGCGTGACCGTCGTCACCGAGGGTATCTTCGTCAATCGCATCCAGTCCGATCCCGAACTGTCGGGCGTCTCGGCGGTCTTGTTCGACGAAGTGCACGAGCGCAGCCTCGACAGCGACTTCGGACTGGCGCTGGCACTGGATGCACAGGCGGCGCTGCGGCCCGACCTGCGGCTGGTGGCGATGTCGGCGACGCTCGACGGCGCGCGGTTCTCCACGCTGATGGGCGACGCGCCGGTGATAGAGAGCGAAGGCCGCAACTATCCGCTCGAGCTTCGCCATATCGGGCGTGCGGCCGAGGCGCGGATCGAGGATTCGGTGGCGGCGGCGGTCCGCACCGCGCTGCGCGAGGAGACCGGCGGGGTGCTCGCCTTCCTTCCCGGCGTCGCCGAGATCGAGCGCACCGCCGAGCGGCTCGGCGAGATCGGCGGGGTGGTGCTGCATCGCCTCCACGGCAGCATGGATCCCAGCGCCCAACGCGCGGCGATCGCCCCTGATCCGGAGGGGCGGCGAAAAGTAGTGCTGGCGACGTCGATCGCCGAAACCTCGCTGACGCTCGACGGCATCCGGATCGTGGTTGACTCGGGGCTTGCGCGCCGCCCGCGCTACGATCGGGCGGCGGGAATGACGCGGCTCGTCACCGAGCGCGCGAGCCAGGCATCGGTCACCCAGCGCGCGGGTCGCGCGGCGCGGCAGGGGCCGGGCGCGGCATATCGGTTGTGGGAAGAGGCGGCGACTGCGGGACTGCCGCGTTTCGACCCGCCCGAGATACTCGAAGCCGACCTCTCGGCGCTGATGCTCGATTGCGCCCTGTGGGGCGTCGCCGATCCGCGCGATCTCGCCTGGCTCGATCCGCCGCCCGAGGCCGCGGTCGTCGAAGCCCGCAGGCGGCTGACGACGCTGGAGGCACTCGACGCGGACGGCCGCCCGACGGCGCACGGCAAGGCGATCGCGCGGCTGCCCCTGCCGCCGCGGCTGGGCCATATGCTCGTCCGCGCGGGGGAAATGGGATTGGCGCACACCGCCGCGCAGGTTGCGGTGCTGCTCGGCGAGCGTGGGCTCGGCGGGAACGATCCCGATCTCGAGCTGCGGCTGCGGCGCTGGCGGAGCGAACGCGGGATGCGGGCAGAGAATGGGCGGAGGCTGGCGGAACGATGGGCGAAGCTTCTCCCTCTCCCCTTCAGGGGAGAGGGTCGGGGAGAGGGGCTTGAACCGCGAACGCCCCGCACTCCCCCTCTCCCCGACCCTCTCCCCGCAAGCGGAGAGAGGGAGCTTGATATCGCCATCTGCATCGCACTCGCCTTTCCGGATCGGATCGCGCGGCGGCGCGATGCTTCCGGGGAGAGCTGGGTTTCGGCCGGCGGGCGCGGGTTCAGGCTCGACCCGACATCGCCACTCGCCCGCGCGGAATGGCTGGCGGTGGCGGAGACCCAGGGCATGGCTGCGGGCGCCCGGATTCTCTCCGCTGCGCAGATCGAGGCCGAAACCGTCGAGGCATTGTTCGGCGACCGGATCGAGACGCGCCGCAGCGTCCGCTTCGATGCCGCGACCGGCCGCATCGAAGCGCTGCGCGAACGTCGGCTCGGCGCGATCCGGCTTTCGAGCGGGAGCGATTCGGCTGCGAGCCCTGCCGAGATCGAGGCGGCGCTGCTCGAAGGGGTGCGAGAACACGGTCTCTCGCTGTTGCCATGGTCCGAAACCGCGCAGGCACTGCGGACTCGCGCGGCCTATGCGGGGATCGAGACGCTGAGCGACGCGGCGTTGCTGGCGAGCCTCGACGACTGGCTGCCGGCCGCGCTCGCAGGCAAGCGCCGGCTCGACGCAGTCGCGACCGAGGCGCTCACCCAGGCGCTCCAGAATCTGCTCGGCTGGGAAGGACAGAAGACAGTGGAGCGTCTCGCCCCGGCGCGGCTCGAGACCCCCGCCGGCTCCAGCCATGCGATCGACTATGCCGCCGAGGCGGGACCGACGGTCGAAGTCCGCGTCCAGGCGCTGTTCGGCCTCGCTACCCATCCCGTGCTGGGTGACGGCACGCCGCTGGTGCTCAGTCTCACTTCGCCCGCGGGGCGGCCGATCCAGACCACGCGCGATTTGCCCGGCTTCTGGAAGGGCAGCTGGGCGGTGGTCGCGAAGGAAATGCGCGGCCGCTATCCCCGGCACCCCTGGCCCGACGATCCCGCAAGCGCATCGGCGACGCTCAGGACCAAAAAGGCTGATGCAAGGAACGCCGCGCCGCGTTAAGGCGCTGAGGATTCATTGGAGGCCCAGGTGAGAACCGCCCGTATCTATCAGCGCCCGAAGAACGCGATGCAGTCCGGCCGCGCACGCACCGATCAATGGCTGCTCGAGCTCGAGCCGCTCACTGCGCAGCAAGCCGATCCGCTGACCGGCTGGAACGGCGGCAGCGAAACCACCAATCAGATCCGCATCGCTTTCCCGACCCTCGATGCCGCCAAGGCGCATGCCGAGCGGGAAGGCTATGCCTATCACGTCGTTCCCGCGCCGACGCACAAGCTCAAGCTCCAGGCCTACGCCGACAATTTCCGGTAGGGCGCCTAGGCGCCCGCCCTTCCCCGTCATCCCGGATGTTAGGCTTTCCCCGAAAACCGCCGGGTTTTCGGCTGGAAAGTCTTGCAGTCCGAGATCCACCGCGCCGCAAGCCTCTGCGGCCCGGTGGATGACGATGGCGAGCTAGTCGCCCAGTAGCGACTGAGCGAGCAGCAGCAGCAGTTTCACGTCGATCGCCACGCCCTCGGCGCGTTTGGCGGCGACAAAATCGGGTACGTCGCGGCGCGCGACGCGGTGGACAATGATGTCCTCGCCTTCGATCCCGCCGCCTTCGCCTACCTTGGTGAGCCCGGTCGCGCGGACCAAAGTGAAACCTTCGGTGACCATCCCCGGCGAGGCGTGGAAGAAGCCGAGATCCTGGGCCTGGTCACAATGATAGCCCGTCTCCTCCTCGAGCTCGCGCCGCGCGGCGTCCATCGCGGTGTCGTCATCGTGCGAATCGCCGATCAGCCCGGCGGGAAGCTCGAGGCAGCGTCGCCCGAGCGGCACGCGATATTGCTCGACGAGGAGGACATGGTCGTCGGCATCGATCGCCAGGATCACCGCTGCCTCGATGCCGCGGGCACGCGCGACGAACTCCCATTTGCCCTGCCGTTTGGCGACGATCCACTTGCCTTGCCAGACGGTCTCGACCGGCTCTTCGGGTGCACTCATAATTCGATCAGACGGTCCGGAAGTTCGTTGGTGTCGCCTTCGCTGCGCGGGAAATGTTCCGCAAGCACCTTGCCGATCTGCGCGACGGCTTCGGCGAGACCGTCGCCGGGCCGGCCGTCCCTCACGGCAAGGATGAGCGCGGCCATCGCCTCACCCCACACGTCGGCGGCCACCTTCGAATGGATCGATTCGTCAGCGATGATCTCGGCACGGTGCTCGGCGAGCGACAGATAGAGCAGCACGCCGGTGGAGGCCTTGGTGCGCTTCTCCGCAGCGGTTCGGAACAGCGTCAGCGCGCGCCGATTGACGCGGCGCGACTTGGTCGCCCCGGGCGTGAGCGCGATCCTGAGCGCATCGATCGCGAGGACGACGCGCGCGACGAGGAAGGTCACCGCCATCAGAACCAATGCGAAGGTGAGATACCAGCGCGGCGGCGTATCCGACCAGGCGTCGATCAGCCGGGCATGGAGCCATTCGACCGGCGCGGGCTGCCATGCGAGCAGCGCGAGCACGAGCAGCATCGCCAGCACCGTCCAGTGCAGCGCGACATCGTGATAGGCATCCGAGCGCCCCGCCACGACGGCGACGATCTCGCCGTCGGTGGAAAGTTCGGCCTCGGTGACTGCGGCGCTCACCCGCACATGATCGGCTTCGGTCAATCGCATCACCAGCTCCCCGAGGCGCCGCCCCCTCCGAACGATCCACCGCCGCCGGAGAAGCCGCCGCCACCGCCGCCTCCCCAGCCACCGCCGTCGCCCCCACCGCCGCCGCCCCATCCCGACGAGCCGCTGCCGCGGCTCATTTCGCTGGCGATGCTCCACAGGATGATCGGCAGCACGCCGCCGTCGTCACGCCGATAGCGGCGCGCGCCCCACGGGCCCTGCCGCCGGCGCTTGCCGAACCGGCTGAACCCGAACATCGGCAGGATCACGAAGAGGAGAATGATCCCCCAGAAGAGCAATCCGATCGGAAAGCCGCCACCGCTGCGCCGGTTCTGCCGGTGCGTGGAGCTCGCTTTGTCCGCCTGCGCCTTTGCCTTGGCTTCGGCGGCCTCCAGCGGCAGCTTCATTTGTTCGCCGATCGCCTGCGCGCCCGCCACGATGCCGCCGGGCATGTCGCCGGCCTTGAAGCGCGGCAGGATCGTGTCCTGGATGATGCTGCTCGACATCGCGTCGGTCATGATCGGCTCGAGGCCATAGCCGACTTCGATCCGGACCTTGCGCTCCTTGGGCGCGACGATGAGGAGGATGCCGTTATTGGCGTCCTTCTGCCCGATCCCCCAGGCTCGGCCGAGCTGGTAGCCATAGTCTTCGATCGGATATCCCTGAAGATCGGGGATCGTCGCGACGACGAACTGGCGCGTGGTCGCCTTGTTGATGTCCTCGGCGAGCTTGGTGATTTCCGCCTTCTGCGCATCGTTGAGCAGATTGGCGGCATCGACGACCGGTTCGCGATCGCGCTTGGGGAAATTGGGCTGCGCCTGCGCCGCCATCGGCAGCAGCAGGAGCAAGGCGAGCAGGGCCCGGAGCAACCTCATGCGCCGGCTCCCGGCCCGATCTCGCTTATGATGCCGTCGACACCGGCGGCGATGCCCTTGGGCATGTCGCCCGCGCGGAACGCCGGAAGGATCGCGTCGCGCAGAATGCGACCCGCCTCCTCGTCACGCAACGCCTTTTCGAGGCCGTATCCCACTTCGATCCGTGCCTTTCGTTCGTTGGGCGCCACGATCAGCAGCACGCCATCGTCAACATCCTTGCGTCCCACGCCCCAGCGTCGACCAAGATCGACGCCGAAGGTGGCGATGTCCTGCCCGTGCAGGCTGGGTATGGTGACCACGACCAGTTGGTGCCCGGTCGCCTTTTCCAGTTCCGCCGACTGCGCGGCGAGGCGCGCCTCCTGTTCAGGCGCGAGCAGATCGGCATCATCCACCACGCGCCCCGTCAAAGCCGGCAGCGCCGTTTGCGACGCTACCGGCTGGTCCACCGGCGCTGCACTGCAGCCTGCCAGTGCAAGCGCGAAGGCGAGCCGCAGGATGATCAGCTGCCGTTCCCGAAATCGACGGTCGGAGCATTCTCCGCGCCCGCCTTGGCCTGGAAGGGCGTCATCGGCTTCGAGCCATAGAAGATCTTGGCGCCGACCGCGTCGGGGAAGGTGCGGATGCGCGTGTTATAGGCCTGCACCGCGGCATTATAATCGCGGATCGAGATGGCGATGCGGTTCTCGCTGCCTTCGATCTGATCCATCAGCGTCTGGAAATTCTTCTGGCTCTGAAGCTGTGGATAGGCCTCCTGCAGACGCTGGAGCGACAGCGACAGGCCGTTCTGCGCCTGATTGAACGCCGACAATTTGGCCGGATCGGTGAGATCGTCACCGCTGACCTGGATCGAGGTCGCCCTGGCGCGGGCATTGACGACGTCCGTGAGGATCTTGCTCTCCGACCCGGCCGCGCCCTTCACCGTCGCGACGAGATTGGGGATCAGATCGGCGCGGCGCTGGTAGTTGGTCTGGACATCAGCCCAGCGCGCCTTGGCATTCTCCTCCGCGGTGGGCACGCTGTTGAGCCCGCAGGCCGAGAGCAGGGCGGCGCCAGCAAGCGCGAGAACGGCACGAAACTTCATCACCTGGTGATCCTCCGGATCTTGTCGAGAAGTGTCTTATACGACGGCAACACTGGAGCCCGAAAGCGAAATCGGACATGTAACGATACCGAACGACTGCAAAGGAGGTTTGTGCCCATGTGGAAGGAATTCCGGACGTTCATCGCGCGCGGCAACGTGCTCGATCTCGCAGTGGGCGTGATCATCGGTGCCGCTTTCGGCACGATCACCAAGTCGCTGACCGACGATTTGATCATGCCGGTGGTCGGCGCGCTCTTCGGCGGGCTCGATTTCTCGAGCTATTTCCTCAAGCTGGGCGCGGTGCCCGCGAGCTATACCGGATCGCTGACCGATTATGCCGCGTTGAAGGCCGCGGGCGTGCCCTTGCTCGGCTTCGGCGCGTTCATCACCGTGGTGATCAACTTCCTGATCCTCGCCTTCATGATCTTCCTGCTGGTGCGCTTCGCCAACAAGGTGCTGCGCAACAGCGCGGAGGCTGCGGCCGATCCGGCGGAAGTCGAGCTCCTGCGCGAGATCCGTGACGAGCTGAAGAAGCGGGGCGGCGCGGTCTAGGCCGCGGCAAGCTCCTCCGCGACGGCATCGGCGAGGCTGGTGCCGTCGAGGATGCGCGCGGTCTCGTCGCGCACCCGCGCCATGGCGTGGCGGATGGCACAGCTCGCCTCATCCTTGCAGTCGTTGCACGGGCGATAGGCGGTGCGGCTGACGCAGGGTACCAATGCGAGCGGCCCTTCGATCACGCGGATGATCTCGCCCAGCGAGATCAGGTGCGGCGGACGGGCGAGCCGATAGCCGCCCATCTTGCCGCGTGTCGACAGCAGGAATCCCGCCTCGCGCAGATCGGCGAGGATGAGCTCGAGAAACTTCCTCGGCACATTGGCTTCGGTCGCGATGCGATTCATCGGCACGGGCCCGGTGGCGGACTGCTGCTGCGTGAGGAAAAGCATCGCTCGAAGCGCGTAACGGGAACGCTGCGTCAACATGATGCACCCTTCATGCCAAGTGATTGCCTCTATGTGAACCCCTTAGGGGTGCCAACCTGACCTTTTCATTAAGCAAAGAGCACCCTATATGGGTCGTGCCGGGTTCGCCCGGCTATGGGGATAAACGAAGGCGTGCAATAGGCACAGCGGACCCGGGGGCAGTACCCGGCGGCTCCACCATAAATGGTGGTGTACTGGACACCGTTTCTGACGGGGCCGAACCAGGATCGACGTGTGTTGAAAAGCGCTATCTATCTCTCAGCGTGGGCCACTGTGACGGTCCATTACACAAGTGCCAACGATAACGAAGCACTCGCTATTGCGGCGTAACCCTACGGCCTAACGGCCCAAGGTTATTCCAAAATGCGCGGTTGGACCCCACCGGGCAACAGAAGGGGAATCCAGCGGTACGGGGAGCACCGGGCAACAGAAGCTCCCCACTTCCACTAATCCCGCTTCCCATGCTGGACGGTCGGGAGTGTTGCGCGCGCCCCGCTCATACAGCCAAGCCCGCCTGCTCGCTTATCCGTTCACGTGCGACGGTAAGGCGTATCGGCAAAGTAGATTTCCGGGGCATAGCCATGCTGCCTGCAGAGCGCCTCCACCGCATGTCTCTCGTCCGATTCAGCGAATCCCGGTCCGATACCGATGCTCATCACGGGCAATTTCTCAGCCTCACCCGCCAAGTATAAATCGAGATATGGGACCAACCTATCACCTGATGACCGAACCTTTATGTGATCTTTCTCATCCTCACTGATAACAGATATCACCCTCCACTCCCCCTCTCTTACAAATGATTTGTGCTTATTTAGAGCAGAGCAGTTTTCTATAGCGTAGTCATACCATCTAGCGGCATCCTCTATCAAATTTTCATCTATGCCGTTTGAAGTCTTCTTGATAAGCTCTATGAGGATGTCATCGAATATCTTTGATATCACGCCAGACTGACGTTCGTGGAGATATTCCACCTTAGCAAATCCGAACTGAGCGTCATCTGGCTCAGCCGTCTTGAAAATCAGAGGCCCGTTGAGGCCGACAGTGTAGCCGCGTCCGTCGCGCCCGTACCCTCTCCATTGGCTCAGATCATCGGAATCCGCTGACAAAGAAAAAACAAATCGATGATCATTCGACGAAATAAGGTGGTATTTTAGTATTTCTATACAAAGCTTCTTCGCGGCTTCCGAAGCACTATCGTTCGACAGCACCGTCTCAACATAAGAACGAGATGCCCCGCAAAAGTGGCGCTGTTCCTGTCGATCATTCAGAAAACGTAGATCTGTCGCCCATACGACACCGCTCTGTAGCATTCCAACTAGACCAGATGCATCAGTATAATGATAGAGTACATCCGGAACGTCGACAGGATTGGTATAGAGAGCTTTTGCGATCCAGCTTCTCGCAACATGTTCAAATTGATTCGTTGTCATGACGGGGATGATCGCACAGAAAATCTTCCGTGCAAGACGTCAATCGCTTCGTCAGGTAAGGCCAAGCGACGCAGTCGCGCTATGCACAGGGGCCCCGCGGCGGAGATACACCAAAGAAAAAGGGGCCCGCGTTTCCGCGAGCCCCTTCATCCCCTCCGAACTTTCGCCGGTTTTTAGTCGCGGTCGCCGGTCAGGAACGCGGGCAGGCCGATGTCCTCGCCGCCTTTGTCCTCGCCGCCTTCCGAACGTTCGCGGCGCGGGCCGCGCCCACCGTCACGATCGCCACGGCCTTCGCCGCGCGGACCACGATCTCCGCCGCCTTCACGACGCGGGCCACGGTCACGATCGCCACCACGGCCACCGCCGCGCTGGCGGTCGCCACGATCGCCGCGATCACCGCGCGGGCCGCGATCGCCGCCTTCGCGGGGCTCGCGGGCCGGACGGGTGTCTTCCAGCTCTTCGCCGGTCTCCTGATCGACGACGCGCATCGACAGGCGAACCTTGCCGCGCGGATCGATCTCGAGGACCTTGACCTTGACTTCCTGGCCTTCGCTCAGGACGTCCGAGACCTTCTCGACGCGCTCGTTCTTGATCTCCGAGACGTGGACGAGACCGTCCTTGCCGCCCATGAAGTTCACGAAGGCGCCGAAATCGACGAGGTTGACGACCTTGCCGTTGTAGATCTTGCCGACCTCTGCCTCTTCGACGATGCCCTTGATCCAGGCGATCGCCGCCTCGATCTGGCTGTGGTCGCTCGACGAGACCTTGATCACGCCTTCGTCGTCGATGTCGACCTTGGCGCCGGTGGTGGCGACGATCTCGCGGATCACCTTGCCGCCGGTACCGATCACGTCGCGGATCTTCGACTTGTCGATCGTCAGCGTCTCGATGCGCGGTGCGTGCGCCGAGAGCTCCTCACGGGTGTGATCGAGCGCCTTGGCCATTTCGCCGAGGATGTGCGCGCGGCCTTCCTTGGCCTGGTTCAGCGCGACGCGCATGATCTCTTCGGTGATGCCGGCGATCTTGATGTCCATCTGCATCGTGGTGATGCCTTCGGACGTGCCCGCGACCTTGAAGTCCATGTCGCCGAGATGATCCTCGTCGCCGAGGATGTCGCTGAGGACGGCGAAGTCCTTGCCCTCGAGGATCAGGCCCATCGCGATGCCCGAGACCGGGCGCTTGAGCGGCACGCCGGCGTCCATCAGGCTGAGCGAGCCGCCGCACACCGTCGCCATCGACGACGAGCCGTTGGACTCGGTGATGTCGGAGAGGACGCGGATCGTGTAGGGGAACTCTTCCTTGGTCGGCAGCACCGGGTGCAGCGCGCGCCAGGCGAGCTTGCCGTGGCCGACTTCGCGACGGCCCGGGGCGCCGAAGCGGCCCACTTCGCCGACCGAGTAAGGCGGGAAGTTATAGTGCAGCATGAAGTGCTCGTAGTTGAGCCCGTTCAGACCGTCGATCATCTGCTCGGCGTCGCGGGTGCCGAGCGTGGTGGTGCAGATCGACTGGGTCTCGCCACGCGTGAACAGCGCCGAGCCGTGCGCGCGGGGCAGGAAGTGCACCATTGCCTCGATCGGACGGATCTGGGTGGTGGTGCGGCCGTCGATGCGGGTGCCGTCCTTGAGGATGGCGCCGCGGACGATCTCCGCCTCCAGCTTCTTCATCAGCTTGCCGGCAGCCATCTGGTCCTGCGGCGCGGCGTCGGCGAAAGCTTCCTTGGCCTTGGCACGGGCTTCGTTGAGCGCGCTCGAGCGGGCCGACTTGTTGGTCAGCTTGTAGGCGGCTGCGATGTCCTTGCCGACGAGCTTCTTGAGCTTGTCCTTGGCGGCCGAGAGATCGGCCTGGGCGGCCATTTCCCACGGATCCTTGGCGGCCTGCTCGGCGAGGTCGATGATCGCGTTGACGGCCTGGCGGCACGCCTTGTGCGCGAACTGGACGGCGCCCAGCATCACTTCCTCCGAAAGCTCCTTGGCTTCGGATTCGACCATCATCACGGCTTCGCCGGTGGCGGCGACGACGAGATCGAGATCGCCTTCCTTGACCTGATCGAGCGTCGGGTTGAGGACGTACTCGCCGTCGACATAGCCGACGCGCGCGGCGCCGATCGGGCCCATGAAGGGCACGCCCGAGATGGTGAGCGCTGCCGAAGCGGCGACCATCGCGAGGATGTCGGGCTCGTTCTCGCCGTCATAGCTCAGCACCTGGGCGATGACGTTGATCTCGTTGTAGAAACCCTCGGGGAAAAGCGGGCGGATCGGACGGTCGATCAGGCGGCTCGTGAGAGTCTCCTTCTCGGTCGCGCCACGCTCGCGCTTGAAGAAGCCGCCGGGGATGCGTCCCGCGGCCGAATACTTCTCCTGATAATGGACGGTGAGCGGGAAGAAATCCTGCCCTTCCTTGACCGAGCGCGCGGCCGTGACGGCGCAGAGCACGACGGTTTCACCCAACGTCGCGAGCACCGCGCCGTCGGCCTGGCGGGCAACGCGGCCCGTTTCGAGCGTGAGCGTCTTGCCGCCCCACTCGATCTCCACTTTCTTCATGTCGAACATTTTATTTCCTTCACTCCCCGCGCCCGATGCGCGAGGGGCCTATTAGTCGAGCCGTTCCTGGCTCGTGGAGAGAGGCCGGATTGCCCTTCTCCTTTGTGCTCCTGCGGAGGCAGGAGCCCAGGGTCACAAGCGAATCGCCTGAAACCCTGGATCCCCGCCATCGGGCCCCAGCAAAGTACTACTTTGCTGGGAACCCCAAGCGGGGATGACGCAATACGTAAACGGCCCGCCGAAGCGGGCCGAACGATTGCGTCACTTGCGAAGACCGAGCTTCGCGATGAGGTCTGCGTAGCGACCCTCGTCCTTCTTCTTGAGATAGTCGAGGAGGCTGCGGCGCTTGTTGACCATCAGCAGAAGACCGCGGCGCGAGTGATTGTCCTTCGCGTGGGTCTTGAAGTGCTCGGTCAGGTTGACGATGCGCTCGGTGAGGATCGCAATCTGCACTTCGGGGCTGCCAGTGTCGCCCTTTTCGCGGCCATGTTCCTTGACGAGCACATCCTTGCGCTCTTGCGAAATCGTCATGTGTCTTTTTCCTACGACATCACTTTACAGGTTGAACCCGCGGACGACCCGGACGAGTCCGGACTGAGCCTCCACCAGCGCGACGGGAGTTTCCTCCAGCAGCGCGAAATATTGGCCATCCCTCAAGTCAGGGGCATCAGCGGCGATCCCGGCCAGAACCTGCCCCTGTCGGAGCAGCCCTGCCTGGTCGGGAGTGAGGGATAGAGCCGGGATGTCGTCCAGCCCCGCCCTCAATGGCAGGAGAAGGTGTTCAAGCGTGCGGGCCTTAGCGGCATCGGCCAGTTTGTCCAGCGAAATCGCGGAATCGAGCGTGAAGGGGCCAGCCTTGGTGCGGCGGAGCATCGTGACGTGGCCGACCGTGCCCAATGCGAGCGCGATGTCGCGCGCGAGTGAGCGGATATAGGTGCCCTTGGAGACATGCGCGGTGAACGTGGCCGCCTCGAGCGGCCCGTTCCCGCTTTCAGCGAAATCGAGCGCCTGGATGACGACGTTGCGGCTCGCAAGCGTCACTTCCTCGCCAGCGCGGGCCAGATCATAGGCACGCTCGCCATCGACCTTGAGCGCCGAATAAGCGGGCGGAATCTGCGCGATGGGCCCGGTGAAGTGCGGCAGGACCGCAGCGATGTCCCGCGCCGTCGGGCGCACATCGGATCGCGCAATCTCGACACCCTCGGCATCGAGCGTGTCGGTCTGCACGCCGAACCCGATGGTGAACTCATAGGCTTTGTCGCTGTCTAGCATCCGCCCGGCGAGCTTGGTCGCCTCGCCGATCGCGATCGGCAGCACGCCGGTGGCGAGCGGATCGAGGGTCCCGCCATGCCCGACCTTGGGCATATCCTTTTTCTTTGGGCCATAGCCGGCTTCGCGCAGCGCGCGCTTCACTGCGCTCACGCCTTGCGTGGAGCCGAGCCCGAGAGGCTTGTCGAGGATGATCCAGCCGTGCACCGATCAGCCCGGTATTCTGGTGCGTTGCATGAAATGCCGCCGGCACAAGGCGACATAGCGTTCGTTGCCGCCGATCTGCTTCTGCTCGCCCTGCCGCACCGCCCGGCCCGAATCGTCGACGCGCAGATTCATCGTCGCCTTGCGGCCGCATTCGCAGACCGACTTTATCTCGACGAGCGAGTCCGCCAGCGCGAGGAGCTCGGCCGAACCTTCGAACAGCTTTCCCTGGAAATCGGTGCGCAGACCATAAGCGAGCACCGGGACGTCGTCCTCGTCGCACAAGGCGGCGAGCTGACGGACCTGCACGGCCGAGAGAAACTGCGCCTCGTCCACCAGCACGCAGGCGAGCGGCGCTTCGAAATGCGCGTCCTGCGCGATCTGCTGGAGGTCGGTTTCGGTTGCGAAGGGTATCGCAGTGGCGCTGATGCCGAGCCGCGAATCGATCACCCCCTTGCCGCCGCGATCATGCACGCCCGCGGTGAACAGCAAGGTGCGCATGCCGCGCTCGCGATAATTGAAATCGGCCTGGAGCAGGGTGGTCGATTTCCCCGCATTCATCGAGGCATAATAGAAATAGAGCTTGGCCATGGCGGCTTATTGCCCAATTTCCGGGACCGGACCAGCATGGCGAGACCCATGCCGCAGGAGAGAGTCGTGAAGGATATCACCGTGGATCGCGTCGGCCCCGAGCACGCGGATTGGTTCACCAATATCGCGGCCGACGTGTTCGACGAAGCGATCGATCCCGAACGCCTGTCCCTCTATCTGCGCGCGCCCGATCATCTGATGGTGCTCGCGCGCGACGGCGCGCTGGTCGTCGGCCAGGTCGCCGCCGTGATCCATCGCCACCCCGACAAGCCGCCCGAGCTTTATATCGACGAAGTCGGGGTCACGAGCAGCCATTTGCGGCAAGGCATCGCCGGACGAATGGTCGAGGCGATGCTGGCGATCGGGCGCGCGGCGGGGTGCGAGGAATGCTGGCTCGGCACGGAACCCGACAATCTCGCCGCGCGCGCGCTGTACAAGCGCTGGGCGGAGGCCAAACCGATCGTGATGTACCAGTTCGATCTGTAAGCGCGCCGTTCAGCTATCGCTATCGTCCAGATCCTGCGCCACCTTGGGAGCGCGCAGCAGCTGATCGATATGCGTGCCCTCGTCGAAGCTCTCGTCGGCGAGGAATTTGAGCTTGGCCGCATATTTCATCTTCACGCGGTGCGCGACCTCGCGCTGGAGATAGGCGGTGTTGGTGCGCAGTGCCTTGATCACGACCTCCTCGTCCTTGCCGAGCAAAGGCTTCACGAAGACAGTGGCGTGGCGCAGATCGGGGGACATGCGGACTTCGGTGATCGAGACCATGTGGCTCGCCAGCGTCTCGTCATGCACGTCGCCGCGCTGGAGGATTTCCGAAAGGACATGCCGCACCTGCTCGCCCACGCGGAGCAGGCGGACGGAGCGTTCTTCAGGCTGGTTGTGCTTCATATTCCGGTTCAGTCCCGACGCGCCATCGCGCCTTCCATGACGCGGCCCGTGAAGGTGCCGCGGGCGACGAGGATGCCGCCTTCGTCAAACAATTCGGCTTCGGTGACCGCAATGGTCTTGCCGAGGCTGACCACCCTGCCTTTGCCGGTGAAGCGCCCCGGACGGGCGGGCTTCAGGCAAACGACATGGAAGTCGATCGTCGGCGCATAGACCGCGCCTTCGGCGGCGGCGTAGAGCGCCGGGCCCTGCGTATCGTCGAGCATGGCCGCCAGGAAACCGCCCTGCACCGTGCCCGCCGGATTTAGGAAGCGATCATCGGCGACGAAGCCGATCTCGATCGTCTTCCTGTCCGCGTCGAACGCCTTCATCTCCCAGCCGAGCAGCCGGGCCGACGAGGGCGACGGGAAATCGTCGAAGATCGAACTCATCGCAGCAGCCAGACCGGCAAGGCGAAGCACAAGAACAGCGGCAGGCAGCCGATGCTCGCACCATCCGCCGCCGAGAACAACGCCCTACGCCACCAGCTTCGCCGGCGCGGTGCCGGAGGCGATGACTTCCGTCGTCTCCCCCGGCTTTCCGGCATTACAGCGTGCGCTCGCGCATCTCGACTTCGAAGGTCTCGAGATAGTCGCCCGCCTTGATGTCGGTGAAGTTCTGCGAGAACGTGACACCGCATTCGAGACCCGCGCGCACTTCGGGGACGTCGTCCTTGAAGCGGCGCAGCGACGCGATCTCGCCCTGGTAGATGATGACATCGTCCCGGGTGATGCGCGCCTTGAGCGCCTTGCGGATCGCGCCTTCGGTGACGAGCAGACCCGCCGCCTTGCCGTGCTTGCCCGCGCTGAACACTTCCTTGATCTCGGCGCGGCCGACGACGGTTTCGAACGCTTCCGGCCCGAGCTGGCCGGCCATGCCGGCGCGGATCTCGTCGGTCAGCTCGTAGATCACGTCATAATATTTGAACGCGACCTTGTGACGATCGGCGATCTCGCGTGCCTTGGCGTTCGGACGGACGTTGAAGCCGATGATCGGCGCGCCCGAGGCCGCGGCGGCGTTGACGTCGCTCTCGGTGATGCCCCCCACCCCGGCATGCAGCACGCGCGCCTTGATGTCGTCGGTCGAGATCTTGTTGATCGCCGCGACGATCGCCTCGACGGTGCCCTGGGTGTCCGCCTTGACGACCAGCGGATATTCCATCGCCTGCTTTTCCTTGAGCGCCGAGAACATGCTCTCGAGGCTGGCCGGGGCATTGGTGGTGCGCTTCTGCTGGATCACACCGGCGCGATATTCCGCGACTTCGCGGGCCCGCGCCTCGTTCTCGACGACTTGGAGCGGATCGCCCGCCATCGGCACGCCCGACAGGCCGAGAATCTCGACCGGCATCGACGGCCCGGCTTCCTTGACCTGACGGCCCTTGTCGTCGACCAGAGCGCGAACCTTGCCGCTCTCGGCGCCGACGACGAACACGTCGCCGACCTTGAGCGTGCCGCGGCTGACGAGCACGGTCGCGACCGGACCACGGCCCTTGTCGAGCTTGGCCTCGATCACGGTGCCTTCGGCCTCGCGATCCGGATTGGCGCGCAATTCGAGCAATTCGGCCTGGAGCTGGATCTTCTCGATCAGCTGATCGAGCCCGGTTTTCTTGAGTGCCGAGACCTCGACGTCCTGGACCTCGCCGCCCATCTCCTCGACCATCACTTCATGCTCGAGCAGGCGCTCGCGCACGCGCTGAGGGTTCGCCGAATCGAGGTCGACCTTGTTGATCGCCACGATCATCGGCACGCCGGCCGCCTTGGTGTGATTGATCGCCTCGATCGTCTGCGGCATCAATCCGTCATTCGCGGCCACCACCAGCACGACGATGTCGGTGACGTTGGCGCCGCGCGCGCGCATCTCGGTAAAGGCTTCGTGGCCAGGCGTGTCGAGGAAGGTGATCTTCGACTTGTCCTTCAGCGTGACCTGATAGGCGCCGATATGCTGGGTGATGCCGCCGGCCTCGCCCTTCACCACATCGGTGCCGCGCAGGGCATCGAGCAGCGACGTCTTGCCGTGATCGACGTGGCCCATGATCGTGACGACCGGGGGACGCGTCTGCAGCGTATCCTCGGCATCCTCGACCGTGTCGGCAGCCAGATCGATATCGGCATCCGAAACGCGCACGATATTGTGGCCGAACTCGGTGACGAGCAATTCGGCGGTATCCTGATCGATCGTCTGGGTGATCGTGACGGGCATGCCCATCTTGAACAGCGCCTTCACTAGGTCGCTGCCCTTTTCGGCCATACGGTTGGCGAGTTCCTGCACGGTGATCGCCTCGGGCACTACGACGTCGCGGACCTGCTTGGCCTGCGGCTCGCGCGCGCCGCCATAGGAACGGCGATGCTCTTTCTCACGCGCGCGCTTGAGCGCGGCGAGCGAGCGGGCGCGGGCGCCGTCATTGTCGCCGAGCGCTCGATTGACCGTGAGCTTGCCCGACTGGCGGCGGTCATCGGCCTTGCGGTCGCGCTGCTGCGGACGTGCCGGTTCGGCGGGACGTCGCGGCGCGAGGCCGCCGGCCGAAGGCGCGGTGCGCGGCGCGGCCGACCCTGTCGACGCGGCGGGCGCTGCGGCCGCGGGACGCTCCTGCGGCTGCGGCTCGGGCTTGGGCTGCGGCTTGGGGATTTCGGGACGTTGCACCGGCGTGAAACGACGCGGCGCGGGCCGGCTGGGATCGAGCTGGATCTCGACCGGCTGGGGCGCGGGAGCCGGCGCAGGCTCGGGGGTCGGCGCCGGTGCCGGTGCCGGAGCGGCCTCAGGGGCGGCAACCGGCTCGGGTGCGGCCTTGGCCTCAACCTTGGGCGCATTCGCGGCTTCGGCAGCGGCGCGCGCGCGTTCCTCGGCGCGGCGCGCTTCGGCCTCGACCGCCTCGGCACGCTCGCGCTCTTCGCGGCGGCGGGCTTCCTCGAGCGCGTTCATGCGCTGTTCGTCGGCCTCGCGCAGCAGGCGCGCCTGACGCTCCTGCGCCGATTCGTTCGAGACCGGCGGACGCGGTGCGGGAGCTGCGGGCTGCGGCGCCTGCGGTGCGGGGGCTGCGGCGACGGGCTCGGGCGCTGGCGTCTGCTCTTCCTGCGGAACGCCGTGCGGACCGAGGACGCGGCGGCGCTTGACCTCGACCACCACCGTATTCTTGCGGCCATGGCTGAAGCTCTGCTGCACTTTGCCCGTCTCGACGGTGCGCTTGAGCCCCAGCGGCTGACGCATGCCCAGTTTCGGCTTTTCGTTATCGGTATCGCTCATGCGCGTGCTCAAAGTCCTTCAGTCGAGTTCGTCGTGTTCTGCGACCCGCCCGGCGGGAACGCGGATGCGCCTTGCGAGCCTGTTTCGCAAGGGCGGGGAGTGGGTTCGGGTCCGATAAAGTGCAGCCACCGGTCGAGCGCTTCGCTCACCCGCCTGGCCGCCCTGGGATCTGTCAGGCCTGCATGTACCACATTTTCGCGGCCCAGCGCCAAGGACAATATGGTGCGCGGGATCGGCAATGTTAACCCCTTGCGCCCGCTTCCTTCCATGTCCGAGCCGACGCGCCATGCCTGGGCGAGCTTGCCCGCTCCGTCCTCGCCCGCGTCCGACGCGTGCAGCAGCAGGTGCAGCTTGCCCGAGCGCGCCGCCTTGTCGAGCCGCTCGCCGCCGATCGTGACATGGCCGGCCTTGGCTTCGAGCCCCAGCCGATCGAGCACGTTGCGCTGCAGCTGCGTCTCGATCCGCTCACCGAGATCGTCGGGGATACGGAGATCCTGCGTCTTGAAGGCACGCGAGAGCGCGCCTCGGAGCTTGCCCTTGGCTTGCGCGGCTTCGAGCTCGGCGCGCGCGACACCGATCCACGCGCCACGGCCGGGAGCCTTGGCGCGGACATCGGGAAGCACGTCGCCATCGGGCGAGAGCGCGAGACGGATGAGCCCCTCGCGCGGGGATTCCTCGCGCGACAGGATGCAGGTGCGCACCGGCTCGCTCCCTTGCCCGGGGGCAAAGGAGGAGTCAGGCTTGGCCGTTACGCCAGCTTTATCATTGCTCGGAGTCCGCAACAGCGTCCTCCGCACCGGCCGGAGCCGGCTCTTCGTCCGCGAACCAGTGCGCGCGGGCAGCCATGATGATCTCGTTGCCCTGCTCGTCGCTGAGGCCGTATTCGGCGAGAATTCCGCCCTTGTCCTCGGCGCGTTCCGACGACTTGGCGTTCTCGGCGCGGCGACGCGGCTCCTGACGCTTCTTCTGGACCAACTCGTCGGTGGCGAGGTCGGCCAGATCGTCGAGCGTCTTGATGCCCGCCTTGCCGAGCGTGACCAGCATCGCTTCGGTCAGATACGGCATGGTCGCGAGATCGTCCTCGACGCCGAGCTCGCGACGGGCCAAGCGATTGGCTTCCTCGCGGCGATCGAGCGCTTCCTGCGCGCGGCTCTGCAGCTCCTGACCGAGTTCTTCGTCGAAACCCTCGATCCCGGCGATCTCGTTGAGCTCGACATAGGCGACTTCCTCGAGGCTGCCGAAGCCTTCCGCGACCAGCAGCTGCGCGAGCGTCTCGTCGACGTCGAGCTCGTTCTGGAACAGCTCGCTATTCTGGACGAATTCCTTCTGGCGCTTCTCGCTGGCATCGGCCTCGGTGAGAATGTCGATCGCCTTGGCGGTGAGCTGCGAAGCCAGGCGGACATTCTGGCCGCGGCGGCCGATCGCGAGGCTGAGCTGATCGTCGGGGACGACGACTTCGATGCGGTCATCCTCTTCGTCGATCACGACGCGGCTGACATTGGCCGGCTGGAGCGCGTTGACGACGAAGGTCGCGGTGTCGGGCGACCAGGGGATGATGTCGATCTTCTCGCCCTGCATTTCCTGGACCACCGCCTGGACGCGGCTGCCCTTCATGCCGACACAGGCGCCGACCGGGTCGATGCTCGAATCGTGGCTGATCACGCCGATCTTGGCGCGGCTGCCCGGATCGCGCGCGGCGGCCTTGATCTCGATGATGCCGTCGTAGATTTCGGGGACTTCCTGCGCGAACAGCTTCTTCATGAAGTCGGGGTGCGCGCGGCTGAGGAAGATCTGCGGGCCCCGGTTCTCGCGGCGGACGTTGAGGATCAGCGAGCGGACACGGTCGCCGACGCGAACGACTTCGCGCGGAATCTGCGCGTCGCGGCGGATCACGCCCTCGGCGCGGCCGAGATCGACGACGACGTGGCCGAACTCGACGCGCTTGACCACGCCGGTGATGATCTCACCCATGCGGTCCTTGAATTCCTCGAACTGGCGCTCGCGCTCGGCGTCGCGGACCTTCTGGAAGATGATTTGCTTGCTGGCTTGCGCCTGGATGCGGCCGAATTCGATCGGAGGCAGCGGATCGACGATGAAATCGCCGATTTTCGCGTCCTTCTGGAGCTTCTGCGCGCCCTTGAGATCGACCTGCTTGAAATAATCGTCGACTGCCTCGACCACTTCGACGACGCGCCACAGCCGGAGATCGCCAGTGACCGGATCGAGCTTGGCGCGGATGTCGTTCTCGCTGCCGTAGCGATTCTTGGCGGCGCGCTGGATCGCGTCTTCCATCGCCTCGATCACGATCGCCTTGTCGATCAGCTTTTCCTTGGCCACCGAATCGGCGATCGCGATCAGCTCGGCGCGGTTGGCGGTAATGGCAGTGGCCATCAGTCTTGTTCCTCTGCTTCGAATTCGTCTGCGCCCTCTGACGAGAGCGGCGCGGTTGCGGCGATGAGTGCGTCGGTCATCAGCAATTTGGCGTCCGCCACCTTGGCGAACGGCACCGTGACCTGCTTGTATTTCTGCACGTCGATGCTGACCTGGTCGGCCTCGGCGCCGAGCAGCACGCCGGTCAGCTGCTTGCGGCCATCCTCGGTCGGCTCGACGAGATTGATCCGCGCTTCGTGGCCCTTCCAGTCCTCGAAATCCTGGAGGCGCGTGAGCGGGCGATCGATCCCCGGCGAGCTGACTTCGAGCCGATAGGCATGATCGATCGGATCGCGGCCGGCGGCCTCGAGTTCGTCCAGCCGATCCGAGATGCGGCGCGAGAGATCGGCGCAATCCTCGATCGTCAGCTGGCGCGTATCGGGGCGCTCGGCCATCACCTGCAGCGTCGGATCCGACTGGCCGCCGAACATCTTCACGCGCACGAGCGCCAGCCCGAGCGCCTTGGCTTCGGGTTCGATCAGGCTGGTCAGTGCGGCGATGTCCGCCATGGGTTCTCCGGGCAATCAGATAAGCAGCTTCAGCGCCGGAGCCCTGCGGGCCCCGACCTCGGCACGTTTGACGATGTCGAGAAAGCAAGTGCGATATACGCGCTCGCCGCCCGGCAGGCAAGTGGGACTAGGCGGGGTTGTGCACCGCGAGGAATCTGCCGACCCGCTCGAGGAAATCGGCGTTGTCGATCGGGCCCTGCAGCGTATGGCCCTGGCCCCGATAGGCGACATAATCGTGTGCGCGGCCGAGGCGGCTGAGCGCCTCGTGAAGGCGGATCGACTGATCGGGCGGCACGGTTTCGTCGGCCGTGCCGTGCGCGATCAGGATCGGCATCCGCACTGCCGCGACGCGCGCGATCGGTGAAAGCGTATCGAGCGAGGAGGCGCGGCCCTGGATGCGGCGCTTCCAGTTGCGATAGTCGCGCTCCTCGAAGGTCTTGTGGTCGTAAGCGAGCTGGGCAGCGACATCGGAAATGCCGGCGAAGCTCACGGCACAGCGATAACGCGAATCGTTCCGGGCCGCGGCCCACATCGCTGCATAGCCGCCATAGGAAGCGCCCATGATGCAGACGCGGCCCGGATCGGCAATTCCCCGGGCGGTGAGCCAATCGACGCCGTCGTCGACATCGTCCTGCATGCCGCGGCCCCATTCGCCGTCGCCCTTGCCGACGAAGCCGCGGCCGAAGCCCGTCGAGCCGCGATAATTGGGCTGGAGCACGGCATAGCCGCGATCGGCGAGATATTGGACCCAGGGATCATAGCCCCAGCTGTCGCGCGCGAACGGGCCGCCATGCGGCATCACGATCAGCGGCAGGCCGAGCGCGGCGCGCCCGGCGGGAAGCGTGAGGTAACCGCTGATTTCGAGCCCGTCGCGAGCATAGTAGTGCACCGTCCGCATCTCCGAAGCGCGCTTGCCGGTCAGGCCCGGGCTGACGGCGGCGACCAGCTTCGCCCCGCCGTCGCCATAGACATAGAAGGCGCCGGGATCGCCGGCCGCTTCGCTGAAGACCAGCGAGCGGCTGCGGTCGGCGGTCGTCGAAATCACGCGATTGGCGCGGCCGGGAAGCGTGGCGTCGATCTGCACCTGCCGCGCCGCCATATAGGGGTCGAACCAGCGCGTCTCCGGGCGATCGGCCGAATATTCGACGCCGAGCAGGCGGCCGTCGGGATCGGTCTGGAAGCCATCGAGATCGACTTGCGCATCCTCGTAGAGCAAGGCGCCGAGCTGACCGGCGGGGAAATCATAGGCGTAGAGGCCGACCCGGCCGGCGGGCGTCTGCGCCAGCGCATAGCCGCGATCGGTGCCGCGGACGGGCACCAGACGGTCGATCCCGGAGCCGCCAGCGCCTGCGCCGCGCGCGGAGCGGCTGAAACGGTCATGCTCATGCTTGCGATAGAGCATCCACGACTTTTTGCCGTCCTGCGCCATGCCCGCCCGAATCACGCCCGCCGAATCGGCGTACCAATCCCAGACATGATCCTGTGGCGCGACTTCGAGCATTGTCGCACCGGTGGTTAGATTGACGCGGTACACGCCCGGTGTGGGGCGGCCGGAAACCGCCGCGCTGAGCAGCAGGAACCCGCCATCGGGCGAGACATGAAGGATCTCATTGCCGGATTCGACCGCGCGCGCCGGGCCGAGTTGCGTGAGCTTGCCGGCCGCGATGTCGATCCGGACGAGGCGCGTCTCTTTCTCCCGTTCGAGAAGCAGACTGACGAGCAGGCGATCGGGACCAAGCCAGCGATGCCATTCGAGTCGCTGCTCCTCGGGCAAGGCTATGGGACGCACGGAGGGAACGGCGCCGGACATATCGAAGACGGCGAGTCTGGGCCGTCCATCGATCAAGGTCCGCGCCGCCACCCGGCGCCCGTCAGGCGAGAGCGCCGCGTCCTCGATCGTGGGACGGGCGAAATAGCTGGCCGCGGCGGGCACGACCGATTGCGCCCACGCCGGACTTGCAGACAAGGCACACAGTATCGCCGCGCAAACATATCGTCCGAACATTCACTTGCCCCACGCTCAACGCGGCGATCATGTCTGACAGAAGAAAATTGCGCAACCGGGGACTTTTACGCAACTTATTGATACGCAAGCGGAATGAGCGCGCGTTGCATCTGGACGGCGGGGCGCAAGCAGGGAATGAGCGTCGCGTGTCCAAACAGCGTTCAGGTGAGACCATGCCCAGCCTCCGCGTGCTTCTTCCGGCGGCGCTGCTCGCCGCGTGCAATCCCCAATCCGATGCGGTGGCGCAGGACAAAACGCCCGCGGCGGCGGGACTGCCGTTCAAAGTGACGCCGGTCGCCGATTTCGATGCGCCTTGGGCGATGACCTTCCTGCCCGATGGACGATTGCTGGTGACCGAGAAAGCGGGAACGCTGCTGCTCGTATCTCCCGACGGCCAAAAGCGTCAGACGGTCGCGACGTTCCCGGTCGATTCGGCTGGACAGGGTGGCTTGATGGACGTCGTCCTCGCGCCCGATTTCGCGAGCAGCAAGCATGTCTATCTGAGCTATTCGGCTGCGGGCGAAGGCGGCAAAGGCGTCGTGCTGGTGCGCGGCGAATTGGCGAGCGACCGGGGCGCGCAACCAACGCTGCTCGGAATCACCGAGCTTTTCCGCGCCACGCCGTTCGTTTCGGGCAATGGCCATTATTCAGGCCGCATCGCCTTCTCGCCGGACAGCAAATACCTGTTCTTCACCAACGGCGAACGCCAGAAATTCGACCCGGCGCAGGATCCGAAAGCGACTTTAGGCAAGGTGCTGCGGCTGACGCTCGAGGGCAAGCCGGCACCTGGCAATCCGCTGGCGGCAAAGGGCTTTCACCCGGCAATCTGGTCCTACGGCCACCGCAACCTGCTCGGCATCGCCTTCGATAGCGCCGGCAATCTCTGGGAGCAGGAGATGGGCCCCAAGGGCGGCGACGAAGTCAATCTGATCCTGCCGGGCAGGAACTATGGCTATCCCAAAGTGTCGAACGGCGACCATTATGACGGCCGCGACATCCCCGATCACCGCCCTGGCGACGGTTTCGAGGCACCGAAAGTGTGGTGGAATCCGGTGATCAGCCCCGGCGGGCTGATCGTCTATTCGGGCAAGATGTTTCCGCAATGGCAGGGCGATCTGTTCATCGGCGGCCTTTCGAGCCAGTCGCTGGTGCGCATCGACGTCGACGGCACGAACGCGCGGAAGGGCGATCAATGGCCGATGGGCGCACGCATCCGCGAAGTCGAGCAAGGCCCCGACGGCGCGATCTGGCTGCTCGAGGATGGCGGCGATTCGCAGGGGCGCCTGCTCAAGCTGACTGCGAACTGAGCTAGCGCACGATCAGATAATTCATCCGCGCGGCGGCGATCGGACGATCGGGCTCGTCCTGCCACGCCACAGCCTCGACATTGGCGACGCGGGTACCGAGCCGGGTCACCGTGCCGCGGGCGCGCGTCGGCTTGTCGCGGCCGCCGCGCATATAATCGACCGTGAGGTTGATCGGCTTGATCCGGGCGCCGCCCTCGGCTTCCAGCGCCTGCTTGAGCGCGCCGACCGCCGCCATTTCGAGCAGCCCGCCGATCGCGCCGCCATGGAGGAAGCCCGGGCGCCCGATCACGTCGATGACGAAGGGCATGACGAGGGTCGGGGCGGTCTCGCCCGGCTCGACGCTCAGCCCCAGCAATTCGGCATAGGGAATCACCAATAGCCCTCCACTGCCATGAAGGTGCCTGCGACGTGCGCGAGCGGATCGTTCGGGTCGCCGTCATGCGCCTGCCCGCGGACGAACGCGATCGAGCGCGTGATCCGATAGCATTCGCCGCGGCCGATAACGGTATGGCCGGGCCGCGCCGGACGCAGATAATCGATGCGCAGATCGAGCGTGGCGTGACCCTTGAACGCATCGAGCTTGAGCCAGACGCCTACGCTGGTCGCCATGTCCATCAACGCGAGGATCGGCCCGGAGGCAATGATCCCGGACGCTTCGTCGCCGACCAGATCGGCATGATAGGGAAGCGCGAGCTCGGCCCAGTCGTCGCCGTGATCGTGATAGACGATCCCGAGCCGGCCACCGTGTCCGCCGAAGCGACCGCCGAACAACAGCCTGGGATCGAAGCCGCGCGCCGGAGGCGTCTCGCTGTCGGTCATGCCGCCGCCCTAGCGCGGCGAATCGGTCCGCGCAAACCATGCCGGATGTCGACATTACACGCTTGTAACGTGCGCCACCGCGTTCCCCCGAGCTAGCCTGAAGCGTTCTCAAAGGGGGGAAGTGCAGATGGTGCGGATCGATCCGGGCGAGATCGCCGAGCTGGGCACGCGAGTGGCAGTGCATGGCGCGGTGCGCGCCGGCGAGATCGCGAGCGTCGACGACCTGTTCGAAATGCTCGTGGGGATCGCCGTACTGATCTACGAGATGGCGCCAAGTTGAGCGCCATGTGCGTATCCGAGGCGATTCGCGCGGCGATCGTCGCGGCGCGGGCCGAAGCGGGTGCCGCGATTCGGAAGTGCCGCGAAGGCGCGGCGTATCGGGCCGCGACGACTGCCTTCGCCGATTGCATGGATTCGCAGGAGAAGGCGGCGGATAGGGCCGAGCGATTGCTGGAGGACCCGGGCTGGGCGGCGGCGCTGATCGCCCCGTTGATCGAGGCGCTGGCAGCCGATCCGCTTTTCGAACCGCCGCTCAAGGCGCATCGTGACGCGCTGCGCACCGGAGCCATATTGTTCGACTGTCCCGTAGCGTCGATCGCCGCGAGCATCACCAGCGCATCGGCGATGGCAAGGTTGCCGCCGCCACGGACGATCGTCTTCACCGGGAGGGTGGCGGTCACGCGCACGATTCGCGCGGGGGGCGCGCGGCTGCGGCGCTGGCGATCCGAAGCGATAGGACCACAATTCGAGGCGGCCGATGCGGCGTCCTGCACACCGATGACGCCGGTGCGGCTGCAGGACGGCATGGTCGATCGCATGGACGGCCGCAGACGGGCGCGACTGATCTGCGATGCCGAAGGCGATGTCGTCACGCTGGTCGCGACGATCCGCGCCGGCGCGGCGCCGCTGATGCGCGAATACGACGTCGACAGCGGCGCGCTGCTCCGCATCGCCGATGCCGATGATCGCCCCTCGCGCACCGAGATGCTGCTACGCTTCCTCCGCGTGGCGGGGAGAGCCGACGCAAGTCCCTGCTTCGAAGAGGCGACGCATGCATCCGGATTCCATTTGCGCTGGGCGGCGATGCGCGAATGGCTGGCACTGGACGCGGCGGCGGCGGCGAGTCGGCTGGCGGAGATGGCATGCGCCGATCCCCATGCCGAAGTACGGGCGGCGGCGGCGTGCATGCTGCCGATCGTCGAGCAGCGGCTGGCGGCGGCGCGATGCCCCGTCTGATCGAACCGGGCGCTGGAGGGGCGATCGAACTCGACGACTTGGTCGAGGCGCTGGACTCCACGCCGTTCGATGCGCGTGACGAAGAGGAGTTCGCGGCATTGGGCCCGCTGCTCGCGCGGCTCGGGCGCAACGTCGATTTCCTCGCCGAGCTGGCGATCGACGAGCTCAAGGGACAGTGCGAGGCGCAGCATCGCGGCAACGGCTATGGCGCGCAGGTCTTCCTGCTGCGTCCGCCCAATGGGCGGTATGTGCTGCGCGCCAATTTCTGGCCGGCACGCACCGATCCGGTGGTGCGCGCGAGCGGCGCCGCCGCATTCTTCTACGATCTGCCGCACGATCATAATTTCCCGTTCCTGACCTATGGCTATCTGGGACCGGGCTATTGGAGCGACTATTTCGAATATGACGTGGCCGGGCTCGCGGGCATAGCGGGCGAAGATGCGCGACTGCGTTTCGTCGAGCGCTCGCGGCTCGAGCCGGGCAAGTTGATGCTCTATCGGATGCGGCGCGACATCCATGTCCAGCTGCCGCCGGACGCGTTTTCGGTCTCGCTGAACATCCTCGGCGCCGATCCCACCCAGCCCTGGCTCGATCAATATCGCTTCGACATCGGCCGCGGAGTGATCGCGGAAGGACTGACCTGCACGAGCGCCGAGGCATTGCTGGCAGTCGCGGTGCACCTCGGCAATGGCGAGGATCTGGCAGCGGAATTCGCCCGGCATCATCCCTGCGACCGCATGCGGGTGACTGCGCTCGATGCGCTGGCCTCGGCGAGATCGGAAAGGGCGGATGCGCTGCTCGAGGCGGCGGCGTCCTCGCCCGGCAGGTATGTCGCGGAACACGCCCGGCTGCGGCTGACGACACGAGATGCTCCGTAATGGAGATGTTTCCATCCGCTATGGCGCAATTACGGTTAGGCTATGGCCGTGGCCGGAATCGTCGCCTGCGCGCTCCATATCCCGAAGCTTCGACGGGCCGCCGGCGCGCGCGGGCTGGACCTGGTGCCGATCGCATCGGCCGCGTTGCGGCACAGTGGCGCGCAAGCGGCGATCATCGGCCTCGAGGGTCGCGATCCCGCGGCTTGTGTCGCGATGGTCCGCGCACAGGATTGGCACGGCGCGCTGATGCTGGCGCTTGCGGACGGTTGCGGGGCAAGCATCGAAAGCGCGCTCGACGCGGGCGCCGACGATGCAGTTACGCTTCCGGCCAGGGCCGGCGAGATCGCCGCGCGACTTGCCGCACGGCTGCGCAGGCACTCCCCGGTCGTGACGTTCGGCGGACTGCGGATCGATCCGGTCGAGCGGCGTGCGCAGCGCGACGGCCACAGCATCGCGTTGCTGCCGCGGGAATACGCTTTGTTGCTGCACCTGGCGCGATCGGCCGGGCGCTGCGTGGGCCGCGAGGAGCTTCTCGCCGCGGTCTGGGGTCTGCGGTTCGATCCGGGAACCAATGTCGTCGAGGTCCATGTCTCGCGGCTGCGCGCCAAGCTCGACCGCGACTTCGCAACGCCGATGCTGATGACCGACAAGGGGCGCGGATATCGGCTCGCGATGGGCTGACCGGTGGGCTGGATTGGCGTAGCGTGGCGGCGGAAGAGAGGACGGGGAATGGCCGGACAGCGCGTCAGCATCGCAATTGAGGACCATGTCGCCGATGTCCGGCTGACGCGGCCGGAGAAGCTCAATGCGCTCGATCCGGCGATGTTCGCGGCGCTGACCGACGCGATCGCGCAGCTCGAAGCCACGTCCGGACTGCGTGCGGCGGTGCTGTCGGGCGAGGGCCGCGGCTTCTGTGCAGGCCTCGACATGGCGAGCATGGCGAGTGGTGGATCGGGAATGGACCTCGCGACACGGACGCACGGACTCGCCAACGATTTCCAGCAAGTCGCCTGGGGTTGGCGGACACTGCCCGTCCCGGTGATCGCGGCGGTGCACGGCGTCGCGTTCGGCGGCGGGCTGCAGATCGCCAGTGGCGCGGACATCCGGATCGTGGCGCCCGATGCCCGGCTCTCCGCGATGGAGATGAAATGGGGGATCGTCCCCGACATGGCGGGCTATGCCTTGTGGCGCGGCAATGTCCGCGACGATGTGCTGCGCGAGCTGATCTACACCGCGCGCGAGTTCGGCGCGGAGGAGGCGCTGGCATTGGGTTTCGTGACGCGGATCGCCGCCGATCCGCATGCCGAGGCGATGGCGCTCGCGCGGGCGATCGCTGGGCGTAACCCCGATGCGGTGCGCGCGGCGAAGCGGCTGGCGAATCTCGAGGCGGATGTCGGCACCGTTCTGCTCGCCGAAAGCCGCGAGCAGGCCGCTTTGCTGCGCTCTCCCAACCAGATCGAGGCAGTGATGGCCAACACGCAGAAACGCGCGCCGAGCTTTACCGACTGAGTCTTGCAATCGGGCGGAGTGGCTTTAGATCGAGAGCCATACCCGAAACTCGAAAAGCGAGTCCCGAGCATGCGAGAGGCTGCCATCATCTCCACTGCCCGCACCGGCGTGGGCAAGGCCGGGCGCGGCTATTTCAACGATACCGAAGCGCCGGTTCTCGCGGCGCATGTGATGAATGCGGCGGTCGAACGGGCGGGAATCGACCCCCGCCGAATCGACGACGTCTTCTATGGCATGGGCAATCAATGGGGGACGCAGGGCGGCAACATGGCACGGCTGGCGCTGTTCGCGGCGGGGATTCCGCACAGCGTCCCGGCGTTCAGCCTCGACCGGAAATGCGGCTCGGGCCTGACCGCGATCGCGCTCGCCGCGCGATCGATCATGACCGACGAGATCGACGTAGCGCTGGCAGGAGGCATGGAATCGATCAGCCTGACGATGCAGAACGCGCCGCGCGTAGTGAACCGGTCGGTGATCGAGCAAGTGCCTGCTGCGTACATCCCGATGATCGAGACCGCCGAGATCGTCGCCGAGCGCTACGGGATCAGCCGTGCGGCGCAGGACGAATTCGCTGCGATGAGCCAGCAGCGCGCAGCAGCGGGGCTCGAGGCGGGCGCCTTTACCGAGGAGATCGTGCCGATCACGGTCGGGAAGGCGCTCTACGACAAGGAAGGCAATCGCGCCGGCAGCGAGACGGTCACGGTGACGCAGGACGAGGGCATCCGGCCCGGGACCACAATCGAGGCGCTGGCGGGGCTTCGGACCGTGTGGAAAGACGGCGAGTTCGTGAAGGAAGGCCGCAACGTCACGGCCGGCAATGCCAGCCAGCTCTCCGACGGCGCCGCCGCGCAGATCCTGATGGACCGCAAGACCGCAGAGGCGGAAGGCAAGGAGATCCTCGGCATCTATCGCGGCTTCCAGGTGGCGGGTTGCGAGCCCGACGAGATGGGGATCGGCCCGGTCTTCGCGGTGCCCAAATTGCTCGCGCGTGCAGGGCTGAAGGTCGCGGACATCGGGCTGTGGGAAATCAACGAGGCCTTCGCCAGCCAATGCCTCTATTGCCGCGACACGCTCGGCATCGACCCCGACAAGCTCAACGTCAACGGCGGGGCGATCGCGATCGGCCATCCGTTCGGCATGACCGGAAGCCGACTGGTCGGGCATGCGCTGATCGAGGGGCGCAAACGCGGGGCACGTTATGTCGTCGTCTCGATGTGCACCGCCGGCGGCATGGGCGCCGCCGGCCTGTTCGAAATCCCCTAGGCTGACAGTCCGAGCGCCTTGGCGGCGGCGGCCTCGGCCTGGGCATGCAGCGCCCAGAAGCTGGCGATGTGCTTGCCCTCCAGCCGCCGTTCGAGCACCGCGAGGTGCGAGCCCCAGCCACCGCCGAAATTGCGCGCATCGTCGGGGCCGCGCAGACCGGCATGGGTCAGGACCAGGCGAGTGCGGTCATTGCCGATGCGATCCAGCTCGATCGTCACTTCGCCCGCCTCGCCCCCCGACCAGGTGAAGGCGATCAGCCGGGGCGGTTCGAGCTTGGTGATCGTCTCGCTCCACGCCTTACCGTCATAGGGCGCATAGCGTTCGGGCATCGGATCGGTCTCGTCGGCGAGGTTGCCGTGCCGCATCGTCAAGCCGAGCGCGCCGCCTTCGTGCAATTGGGTCGGTCCGCCCATGAACCACCGCGCGCGCAGATCGGAATCGACCAGATATTGCCACACCGTCTCGATCGGGGCGGCGAGCTCACGCTCGAAACGAAGCATCTGCGGCGTGATCGTGTCGCCAGTCAGGGTATCGGCCATTTCAGCTCTCCAATATGCGGGCGAGGCTTTCGAGGATCATCGTCCAGCCCTGACGGGTCTGCGCCTCATATGCCGCCCATTGCGGGTCCATTTCGTGGGTGAGGCTAAGCGTGCAGCCATCGGACGTGTCGACGATATCGACCGAGACGCGGGTCCATTCGCCTTCCTCCGCCGGATCGGCCGCGAATAGGAAGACGAGGCGGCGCGGGCGATCGATCTCGAGATAACGGCCGCGGTGCTCGGCATCGCCGCCGGGACGGCGTTCGGTGAGCGTGAAGCCGCCGCCGACACGCGGATCGATCTCACAGCGGATCATCTCGCCGTCGGGCGTGGCGAACAAGAAACGCGCGGCATCGGCGGGATCGAGCCAGGCGTCGAACACGCGCTCCGCCGGCGCGGCGAAGCCCCGCGTCACGGTGAGGACGACCGGGCCGCTCATTGGAGATTGATCTGCCACGACACGCCGAACTTGTCGGACACCCAGCCGAACCGGCGGCTCCAGCCGTAATTGTCGAGCGGCATCAGCACCCCGCCGCCGGCGCTGAGCGCGTCGAACAGCCGATCGGTCTCGGCTTCGTCGTCGCAGTCGACGAAGAAGGACCAGGACGGCGTGAAATCGAAACCGTGGGTGATGAAGCTGTCATGCACCATCACCGGCTGGCCGGCGATCTCGACATGCGCGCGCAGCACGGTTCCCTCGGGCCCCGGGCCTTCAGCACCGAAACGCTCGATCGAAACGATGCGGCTGCCGGGGACGGTCTCGACATAGAAATCGAGCGCGGACTGCGCCTTGCCATGCTGGAACATGAGGAAGGGCGTTGCCTTGGTCATTCGCGTCCTCCGATATCTTTCTGCTGGTCTTCGGCGATCAGCGCCTCGAGCCGATCGAGACGGATCGTCCAGAACTGCTCCCATTGGCGGAGCCATTTGTCCGCCTCGGCCAGCGGGCGGGCGTTGAGGCGGCAGAGCTGGTTGCGGCCGACTTTACGCCGCGCGACGAGCCCCGCGCCTTCGAGCACCTTCACGTGCTTGGCGGCGCCGGCGAAGCTCATCGAAAAGGGCTCGGCCAGTTCGCCGATCGACTTCTCGCCGAGCGCGAGCGTGGCGAGCATGCCCCGCCGGGTGGGATCGGCCAAGGCGTGGAAAGTCGTATCGAGTCGTTGTTCAACCATATAGTTGAACATGGGACGCGCCCGGGATTTAGTCAACCATATGGTTGAATATTATTCCGGTGCGGCTGGAGCCCGCGACGCACGGATGCCGTCGAACGCATAGAGTGCGCAGCCGGTCCAGATCAGCGCGAAGGTGGCGATATGGACAGTGCGCACCGGTTCGCCGAACAGTAGCACGGCTTCGGCGAACTGGAGCGAAGGCGCGATATATTGGAGCAGCCCCAACGTGGCGAGCGGCATGCGCCGCGCGGCGGCGGCGAACATGAGCAACGGCGCGGCGGTGACTGCGCCGGCGAGAACCAGCAGCAGATCGAGATGCGTCGACTGGCCGAATGCGTTGGTGCCCGACTGGCCGGCATGAACCAGCAGCGCGAGACAGAACGGCGCGAGCAGCAGCGTCTCGACCGTCAGGCCGCCCAGCGCATCGATTGCCGCGACCTTGCGCAGCAGCCCGTAGAGCCCGAAGCTGATCGCGAGCGCGAGCGAGATCCACAACGCCCCGCCGCCGTTGATCGCAAGCACCGCCACGCCAGCTGCGGCGATTGCGATCGCGACGCCCTGGATCCGCCGCAGCCGCTCGCCCAGAAAGGCGAAGCCGAGCGCGACATTGATCAGCGGATTGATGAAATAGCCGAGGCTGGCCTCCAGCACATGATCGTTCTGGACCGCCCAGATATAGACGATCCAGTTGACTGCGATCAGCAAGGCGCTCCCGACGAGCAGCAGCAGGGTCCGCCCTCGTGCGGCGGCGAAGATCGGCCGCGCGCGCCGGAAGATCAGGATGATCACCGCAAGCAGCAGCAACGACCAGAGCACACGATGCGCGAGCACCTGGAGCGCGGGTACGCCTTTGAGCAAATGGATGTAGAGCGGGAGGATGCCCCAGAGCGTGTAGGCGCCGACGCCAAGTGCGAGGCCGCCCGTATCGGCGGTGGACGAAGTGCGCATGCGTCCCCTTTGCCCGGCGCGGCCGGATGGGCAAGCGGGACATGGCTTGCCCGGTGAAAAATCATGCTTCGCGCAGTAAGTCGGCGCCGTCGAAATCGTCGCTTAACCCCTTGCCCGCAATTGCGGGTCGGCTAGCGTCGGTAATCGGGGGGAACGCATGGACGATATCGACGAAACGGGTCGCGGGATGCCGTATGACCATCCGGTGATCGCGACGCTCGCGGGCCTCGCCGTCCTCGTGATCGGCGCACTGCTGGTGCCGCGGTTTCTGCCGCGACAATCGCTCGGACTTCTGTTCGGCGGCGGCGTGGCGCTTGCGTTGATGCTGTGGGCGATCGGCTTTGCGCTGACGACGCGCTATTCGACCATCGCGTGGAAATCGGGTTCGCTCGCGCTGCTGGGGCTGGGCGGCATCGGCGCCGCAATGATCGCACATGCGCAATATGAGACGCTGTCGCGCGCCGATGCGAGCAGCTTCGCAGAGGTCGAGTTCGGGCCCGGTGGGGCGGCGCTGGTGCCGGCGGGTGCCGCGGCACGCGGGCCGCTCTCCCGCCTCTTCGTCGAAAGTGTGACTGCCGATACGCAGGCACAGCGGGACTTCGGCACCGCGTTCGGCCGCCTCGGCGTGGCGAACCTGACCAGCCCCTATCTGCTCGGTCAGGACCCGCGCGTGCTGTCGCAATGCGCCGCAATTGCCGATCTCCAGACGCTGGCACGGTCTCAGGCGGCGGCCCGCGACCAGCGCGCCAAGGCGGTGGCGCAGGCACTCTTCGCTGCCAATCTGCCCGCAAAGGCAAAGGAAGGCATCGCCGTGATGGCCGGGCCGGCCGCGTCCGCCGGCGATCCGCTGCTCACGAACCAGCTGGCGATGGTAGGCGCGACCTCCGACCTCTGCGAGCTGCTGGCAAAGCGCGGCTGGTTCAACAATGGCGGCTATTTCGGCTTCCGCAGCGGCACTGACGAAGCACGGTTCCGCGCTTTGTCAAAACGCCGGATGGAGCTGGCCGGCGAGACCGCGCGGATCGAGCGCGCGACGCAGGAGCGGATGGCCGCCGGCCGCGAAGCCGTTCGCGACGTGCTGAGCCGATCGATCTTCCTGCCCGGCTAGGCGGGGTAAGAGAGCAGGAAATGGCTCATGCGGGCCTTCGCAGCGTGCGGAAGAGATAGGCCTCGATCACCAGAAAAGGGCCGATCAGTGCCGCCGTCCCGGTCCAGCCCGCCAATGCGTATCCGAAGGTGCCGACGCCGTAAGCCAGCGTCACCAGGCTGATCCCCATCGAGAATATGCCGAACCCCCGCCACGCGGGATCGACATGATAGCCGACCCAATAGGCCCAGCGCCCCAATGTCCACAGGATCGCCGTGGCCGCGACCACGCGCAGATCCCCGACATGGCGCGCCAGCAGGAAGAGGCCGGGCACGAACAGCGCCGCCTGCTCGAGCGTGTTCCGGAGGTAGCGCTGATTGATCACCAGCCGCCGCGAATCGGCACCGGCGAGCGGATCGATCGAGGCATGGAACAGGCGCTCATGCGCCACAGCCTCGATCCCGAGCGCCAGCGTGAGGAGGAGTACGGCCCCGCTGCAGCCGAGCGCGAACCCCATCGGATCGTCATGGATCGGCGGCAACGCATGCCGAAGCACGACCCAGAGCACGCCCGCCGGCGGGAGCGACAGCCCGACCGCGAGCATGATCCTGGCGCGCGGCGCCATCTCAGTCGGCGAACAGCAATACGGGGGTTTCGAGCAATTTCTTGACCGCCTGGACGTAGCTCGCGGCGTCCCAGCCATCGACGACGCGGTGGTCGCAGCTGATCGAGAGGTTCATCAGCTTGGCGCGAACGATCTCGTCGCCGTGGAAGACCGGGCGCTCGACGATCTTGTTGGGGCCGATGATCGCGACTTCGGGACGGTTGATCACCGGTGTGGTGGCGATACCGCCCAAGGGCCCGAGCGACGTGATCGTCAGCGTCGAGCCGCTGAGTTCCTCGCTCTTCGCCTTGCCGGTGCGCGCGGCTTCGGCGAGGCGACCGATCTCGGAGGCGAGCTGCCAGACATTGCGGTCTTGTGCGTCGCGGATCACCGGAACCATGAGGCCCGCATCGGTCTGCGTCGCCATGCCGAGATGGACGCGGCCGTGGCGCGTGACCACGCCGGCCTCGTCGTCGTAGCGCGCGTTGATCATCGGGAAATCGGGGATCGTCCGGCAGATCGCGACGATCAGGAAGGGCAGCATCGTCAGCTTGGGGCGATTGCCGCGATTGGCATTGAGATCGCCGCGCATGTCCTCCAGCGCAGTGACGTCGATTTCCTCGACATAAGTGAAATGCGGGATCGCGCGCTTCGACGCGGCCATGTTCTCGGCAATGCGGCGGCGCATGCCGATGACCTTGACCGGCTCGTCCTCACGGGCGCGGCTGGCGTGGGGGGCGTGATAGCCCTGCCCCTGGCCATAGCGGAGATAGGCGTCGAGATCGGAATGGCGGAGGCGATCGCCTTCGGCCTTTACTGCAGCGAGATCGATGCCGAGATCCTTCGCGCGGGCGCGGACTGCCGGCGAGGCGAGGATTTGGCGGTGCTGCGATGCTTCTTCTTTGTGCTCCTGCGAAGGCAGGAGCCCAGAGTCGCTAGCGACGTCCCTGGGGCTCTGGGCTCCTGCTTCCGCAGGAGCACTGGCAGGTTCCGGCGCGGTTTCGACGACTTCCTCGACACCCGGCGTTTCCGCCTCGACCTGCTCTTCGACTTCCTCGGAAACCACCGCCTCGTCGCCGTCGGTCTCGATCACCATCAGCGCCGAACCGATCGCGACCTGATCGCCGACCTCTCCGGCGAGCTCGACCACCACGCCCGACACCGGCGATTCCATCTCGACCGTCGCCTTGTCGGTCATCATGTCGGCGACCTGCTGGTCCTCCTCGACACGCTCGCCGACGCGCACGTGCCATGCGACGATCTCGGCCTCGGCGATGCCCTCGCCGATGTCCGGCAGGCGGAAAGTGAAGCGGGCCATTCGGGTCAGTCCTTCAGGAGTTTCTTGAGCGCCTCGCCGATGCGCACCGGGCCGGGGAAATAGGCCCATTCGAGGCTGTGAGGGTAAGGCGTGTCGAAGCCGGTGACGCGTTCGATCGGGGCTTCGAGATGGTAGAAGCAGCGCTCCTGGACGAGCGCGGAGAGCTCGGCGCCGAAGCCGCCGGTACGCGTCGCCTCATGGACGATCAGGCAGCGGCCGGTCTTCCTGACCGATTGCTCGACCGCCTCGATGTCGAGCGGGACGAGCGTACGCAGATCGATGATCTCGGCGTCGACGCCCAGTTCCTCGATCGTGCTGGCGACGACATGGACCATCGTGCCGTAGCAGAGGATCGTCACCGCCTCGCCCGCGCGGACCGTTGCCGCCTTGCCGAGCTCGACGCGGTAATGCCCCTCGGGCACTTCGCCCGCCGGATGCGCCGACCAGTTCTTCGAGGGACGGTCGTAATGGCCGTCAAAGGGGCCGTTGTAGATGCGCTTGGGCTCGAGGAAGAGCACGGGGTCATTGTCCTCGATCGCGGCGATCAGCAGCCCCTTGGCGTCATAGGGTGTCGACGGGATCACCGTCTTGATCCCGGAGACGTGGGTGAAGATACCCTCAGGCGACTGGCTGTGCGTCTGCCCGCCGAAGATCCCGCCGCCATAAGGCGAGCGCACCGTGATCGGCGCGATGAAGTCCGCCGCCGAGCGGTAGCGCAGCCGCGCGGCTTCGGAGACGAGCTGGTCGAGCGCCGGGTAGATATAATCGGCGAACTGGATCTCGGGGACCGGACGCAGGCCATAGGCGCCCATGCCGATCGCAACGCCGATGATGCCGATCTCGGTGATCGGCGTGTCGAAGGCGCGGGTCTTGCCATACTTCGCCTGCAAGCCCGCGGTGGCGCGGAAGACGCCGCCGAAATAGCCGACATCCTCGCCCATCACGACGACGTTCGGATCGCGCGCCATCATCACGTCCATGGCGGAATTGATCGCCTGGATCATGTTCATGCGGGTCGTCGCGCCCGCCTCGTCCGCGGCGCTCATATCCCTGCCGCCTTGCGCTCGGCGATCATCTGTTCGGACTGTTCCTTGAGGTGCCACGGCATCTCCTCGAACACGCCCTCGAACATCGTCTCGAAGGGCTGGTGCAAGCCGTGGCCGAGGATGCCGTTCTTCTCGGCCTCCTTCTGGGCGCGCTTCACGTCCTCGGCGAGCTCGAGATCCTGCGCGGCGTGGCGCTCTTCGTCCCATTCGCCGAGGGCGATGAGATGGTCCTTCAGACGCCGGATCGGATCGCCGAGCGGCCAGGCATTGGGCTCGCCCGCCGAACGATAGGCGGTCGGATCGTCCGAGGTCGAATGGCCCTCGGCGCGATAGGTGAAATGCTCGATCAAGGTCGGGCCCTGATTGGTCCGCGCGCGCTCGGCCGCCCATTGCGTGGCCGCGTAGACCGCGAGCGCGTCGTTGCCGTCGACGCGCAGCCCGGCAATGCCGTAGCCGACCGCGCGCGCGGCGAAGGTCGTCGCCTCGGCACCGGCAAAGCCCGAGAAGGAACTGATCGCCCATTGATTGTTGACGACGTTGAGGATGACCGGCGCCTTGTAGACCGTCGCGAAGGTCAGCGCCGAATGGAAGTCGCCCTCGGCAGTCGAGCCTTCGCCGCACCAGGTGGCCGCGATGCGCGTGTCTCCCTTGGCGGCGCTCGCCATCGCCCAGCCTACTGCCTGCGGATATTGGGTGGCGAGATTGCCCGAGATCGAGAAGAAGCCGTGATCCTTGGCCGAATACATGATCGGCAGCTGGCGGCCCTGCAAGGGATCGCCTTTGTTCGAGTAGATCTGGTTCATCATGGTGACCAAGGGATAGCCGCGCGTGATCAGGATCCCCTGCTGCCGGTAGGAGGGGAAGCACATGTCATCGCTGGCGAGCGCCATCGTCGCGGCGACCGATACGGCCTCCTCGCCGGTGGACTTCATGTAGAAGCTGGTCTTGCCCTGGCGCTGGGCACGGAACATGCGTTCGTCGAACGCACGGACCATCGCCATCGAGCGGAGCATTTTCCGGAGCGCATCGGGGTCGAGTCGCGGGTTCCAGGGGCCGACGGCTTCACCCGATTCGTCGAGCACGCGGACGAGCGTGTAGGCGAGCTCATGGAAGTTGGCGGCGGGTTCGGCGGTGTCCGGGCGGCGGGCCGAACCCGCTGGCGGAACCTCGACGTCGCTGAAGTCGGCCTCGTCGCCGGGACGGAATCTGGGTTCCGGCACATGCAACGATAGCGGCGGCAAATTGGCGCGCGAAGCGTCCATGGTCTCTCCGAATTGCAGGCCCTGTCGCTTCGAGAACGCACGGGCCCGGTTTCCGGACGCTTGTTATAAAATTTCAAAAGCCTTGTCGAGTAGGTCAGCAAGACTGACCTGATGACAGCGCCGGTCAGTGGCGGAAATGCCGCATTCCGGTGAACACCATCGCGAGCCCGGCCTCGTCGGCGGCGGCGATGACTTCGTCGTCGCGGATCGAGCCGCCGGGCTGGATCACTGCGGTGGCGCCGGCTTCGACCGCCGCGAGCAGGCCATCCGCAAAGGGGAAGAAGGCGTCCGACGCGACGGCCGAGCCGATCGTGCGAGGCTGAGTCCAGCCGGCCTTCTCCGCCGCGTCCTTCGCTTTCCATGCGGCGATGCGCGCCGATTCGAGGCGATTCATCTGTCCCGCGCCGATTCCGGCGGTAGCGCCGTCTTTGGCATAAACGATCGCGTTCGACTTGACGTGCTTGGCGACAGTCCAGGCGAAGCGGCAGTCGGCAAGTTCCTGTTCGGTGGGCGCGCGCCTGGTGACGACCTTGAGATCGCCGAGCCGGCCATTGTCGCGCGACTGAACGAGCATGCCGCCGGCGATCGACTTGAGCATCAGCCCCGGCCGGGCGGGATCGGGAAGATCGCCGGTGATGAGCAGGCGGAGATTCTTCTTCGCGGCGAAGACGGCGCGGGCATCGGCGTCGGCGTCAGGAGCGACGACGACTTCAGTGAAGATGCCGGCCATCGCTTCGGCGGTCTCGCGGTCGAGTGTCTGGTTTACGGCGATGATGCCACCGAAAGCCGAGACCGAATCGCAGGCGAGCGCCTCGATATAGGCTGCCTTCAGCGTATCAGCAGTAGCGACGCCGCACGGGTTCGCGTGCTTGACGATAACCACCGTCGGCGGCCCGTCCTTGAACTCGGAGACCAATTCGAGCGCGGCATCGGCGTCGTTGTAATTGTTGTAGCTGAGCGCCTTGCCCTGCAACTGCTCGGCCTGCGCGATGCCGCGCGCTCCGGTCTGGGGAAGATACAAGGCCGCGGACTGGTGCGGATTTTCGCCGTAGCGCAGCTCGGGTCCCTTGGTGAGCGCGATCGGCAGCGTGGCGGGGAAGCCTTCGCCCTGATCGGCGAAGGCGAACCAGCTCGCGATCGCCGCATCATAGGCGGCGGTAGCGGCATAGGCCTTGGCGGCGAATTTGCGGCGCTGATCGAGCGTCGTGCTGCCGCCGAAAACCAGCGGATAATCGGCGGGATCGGTGAGGATTGCGACCGACTCATGGTTCTTCGCGGCCGAACGGACCATCGAAGGGCCGCCAATGTCGATATTTTCGATGATCTCCTCGCGCGCTGCGCCACGTGCGACGGTCTGGGCGAAGGGGTAGAGGTTCACCACCACCAGATCGATCGCGCCGATCGCATGCTCCTCCATCGAGGCGACGTGCTCGGCATTGTCGCGCACCGCGAGCAGGCCGCCATGCACCTTGGGATGGAGCGTCTTGACGCGGCCGTCCATCATCTCGGGGAAGCCGGTGAGATCGGAGATGTCTCGGACTTCGAGGCCGGCATCACGCAGCGCCTTTGCCGTGCCGCCGGTGGAGACGAGCTCGACGCCCTGCGCGGCTAGCGCCTGCCCGAGCTCGATGATTCCAGCCTTGTCGGAAACCGAAAGGAGTGCGCGCTTGATCGTGACCTGGTCCATGGCCCGCCCTCCTAAGGATCGAGCCTCGCCCCGCAACCCCTAATTGCCTCTATTTGGCCCGGTGGAACAGCCAGCTGAGATTGGCGCCGCCCGCGGGGCTGGCGCCGGTGACGACAAGCTGTTGGCTGGACAGCGGACGGCCCCGCGGATCGATCCACAAGCTATCTTCCACCGTGAGCTCGCCGCCCTTGCAGCGGAATTGCCAGAGATGCCCCGACGCGGTGCGCAGGATCGCGGCGAAGCCGTCGGCGGTGGGCGTCACCTCGACCTGTGGATGGAGATGGAAGCGCGCCGTGAACGGCGTCGGCATCTTGTGTTTACGCCTGTCGGCGGGAAGCAGCATGTCCTCGCCGCGAATGTCGCGGCCGTCGGGCGACATCGCGACGACGCGGCGATGGAGATAGCCGAGGCGGCGGACATAGCCGTCGTGGCTCGCCTCGATCCGGCTGGCGCTGTCGGTCTCGTGCCGCGCGAGCTCGACCTCGACCACGCCGCGGCCGAGCGTGCCGTCGGAATGGATCGCCGTCGAATTGCTGTTGCTCAGCACGAGCGTCGAATGCGCGGCGGTGGTGCGCAGCCCTTCGGTGAGCGCCGCCGGCACCTGCGCATGCGTCGCACGCGCCCCGCCGCAATTGACGACGATGCGATCCACGCCATCGGAGAATTCGAACGCCAAAGTCGAGGCACAGCCGCCCTCGACCAGCCGCGCCAGAGGCGGCGGCGCGGCATCCATGATCAGGACGCTCTGCCCCGCAGCGAGCCGCTGATAGCCCCATTCGCGCGCCTGCTTAAGCGGGCGGGTGCGCACGCCGGTCGCCTCGATCACCTGCTCGATGATCTCGCCCGCGATTGGACCCGAGCCCTGCCAGCTCGAAAGGCCCTTGTCGCCATGACACAGTCCGAGCAGCGCAGTGACCATGCGCGCTCGCGCGGCATCGATGAAGTCCGGCGTCTGGAGCCGGCGCGAGGCATAGGCCTCACCGAGGATGGTCAGGAGCTGGATCGATTCGAGTTGCGCGGCGGGCGAGCGCGTGACGCTGCCGCCATCCTCGAACACCGAATGATCGAGCGCGCGCTTGAGGCCGTTCTCGCCGAACGCGCGGCGTGGATCCCCGCCCGGCATCGACAGGCCTGCCACCAGCACACCGGACCAGGCGGCGATGCGCGCCACGCCGGGCTGGACGCGATCCGCGCCGCGATCGAGGTGGCGCGCGCCGCGCGCGAGCGCATGGAGCACGCTCGATCGATAGATGAGATTGCTGGACGAAAGAATCAGCGGCGCATGCGCCGTCCAGAACAGGATGCGGCGGCCCCATTGATCGGCGCGCCAGGCCGGATCGGAGACTTTCTCACCATGCGCCTCCAGCCAGCGTCGCATGATCTCCTCGGCGATCGGCGCACCTTGCGCGCGGGTCGTGACACTGGACAGATCGCGGAGCCAGGCGAAGCTCTGGAGATATTCGGCAAAAGGCGTCGACCAGCCGGGTTTGCTGAAATCGAGCTGCTCGATCGCACGCTCCTCGCCGCGGAAGCGGACCACGCCTTCGAGCAGACCGTTGCCTCGATGGACATCGCCGAAAAAGGGATCGTCGGGCACTGCGATGAGCTTGAGCGGATAGCGTCCGCGCAGCCGCATCGCGTGGAGCGGCGTGCCCCAGGTGAGGCGCTGGAAACGTTCGGAGATGCGCTCGGCAAGGCTCAGGCCGCGATCGCCGCCGGTGCGGATGAGCCGTTTGCCTTCCTCGACTCCGTCGGCGCCGGACCCGGGCAATGAATCGTTCATCCGCCCCTTAACGCCGCGATATTGCCGGCGTAACGATCAGGACCGCCCGTAAAGGTGGCGGTGCCCGCGACCAGCGCATCGGCGCCCGCGGCGATCACGCGCGGCGCGGTATCGCGATCGACTCCGCCATCGACTTCGAGATCAATCGCGCGGCCCGACGCAGTGATCCGGCGGCGCAGCTCGGTGATCTTGGGCAATTGGCTCTCGATGAACTTCTGTCCGCCGAAGCCGGGGTTGACGCTCATCACGAGGATCAGGTCGATCATGTCCATGACATGGTCGACAACATCGACGGGCGTCGCCGGGTTCAGCACCACGCCGGCGCGCTTGCCCAGCGCCTTGATCGTCTGGAGCGTACGATGGAGGTGCGGGCCCGATTCCGGATGCACCGAGATCGTATCGGCACCGGCGTCGGCGAAAGCCGCGAGCATCGGATCGACCGGCGCGATCATCAGATGGACGTCGAACGGCTTGGCGGTGTGCGGACGCAGCGCCTTGATCACGCCCGGACCGATGGTGATGTTGGGCACGAAATGGCCATCCATGACGTCGACATGGATCCAGTCGGCCCCCGCCGCGTCGATCGCGCGGATTTCCTCGCCCAGACGGGCGAAGTCGGCGGAAAGGATCGAGGGGGCGATGCGGACAGCGGGCATGCCGCTTGCTCTAGCATGGCATGAGTCGCGCGCAACCGGGGTTCATGCCGATGCCGGTGTCACGATCGCCGCAGCCGCACGATGAAGAAGCCGTCGAGGCCGCCGGACTCGGCCAGTGCCCCGGGGAGGAGGCGGAGGCTACCGTCCTCGCGCGGCGTGACGCCTTCGGGGAGTTCGTTGGGAGATATCGGCGCAATCGCGAATTCGGGATGCCCGGCGAGGAAACGGGCGAGCTGGGCCTCGCCTTCCTGCGGCTCGAGCGAGCAGGTCGAGAAGACCAGAATGCCGCCGGGCTTCACCCACGCCGCGGCACGGTCAAGCAGGCGCGACTGGAGCGCCGCCATCTCGGCGATCAGCGAAGGGCGAACGCGGTGGAGCACGTCGGGATGGCGGCGGAAGATGCCCGTGGCGCTGCACGGCGCATCGAGGAGGACGGCGTCGGCGGGTTCGCGTGGCTGCCATTCGAGGAGATCGGCCGCGATCACCGTCGCGGCGAGGCCGGTGCGTTCGAGATTTTCGTGAAGTCGCGCGAGACGACTTTCCGACACGTCGACGGCAGTCACGGCCCAACCCGCGGCGGCGAGCTGGAGCGTCTTGCCGCCGGGCGCCGCGCAGAGATCGAGCGCCGTGCCGCTGCCCTTGCCGATCAGCCGCGCCGGGATCGAGGCGGCGAGATCCTGTACCCACCAATCGCCTTCGGCATAGCCTTCGATACCCGTGACCAGGGCCTTCTCGTCGAGGCGAAGATGGCCGGGAAGCAGGCTCTTGCCCGGCAGATCGGGGGCGTGCGCCGGATCGCGCAGTGTCAGGTCTAGCGGCGGCGGGACGGCGACGGCACGCTCGGCATCCTCGATCATCTGGTCGCCCCAGGCGGCGTGCCAGCGCAGCGCCACCGGATCGGGAAGCGTCGGCGGTTCGGGCAAAGCCGCGCCCTGCCGGACTAACGTGCCGAACACGCCGTGGACGAGCTTTCGCGGGCCGCCGTCGACAAGCGGCAGCACGGTCGAAATCGCGGCATGGCCGGGTGTGCCGAGCGCGAGCGCCTGCACCAAGGCTATACGGAGCGCAAAGCGCGCCTTGGCGTCGTCGGGCAAGTCGCGCTGGGTGGCCGAATCGATCAGCGCATCGAGATCAGGAAGCCGGCGCAGCGCTTCGGCGGCGATGGCATGGGCGAGCCCGCGATCGTTGGGAGCGAGGCCGGAAGCGGCCGAATCGAGCGCCTGTTCGAGCGCGAGGCCGCGGCGGAGCACGGCGTCGAGCAATTTCAGCGCAGCGCGCCGCGCGGGAACGCCGGGGCCGTCGGGCTCTTGACCGCGCGTGCGGCGGGGACGATTGGGGGCTTTACTCATTGGAGCCAGTGCCATGGGCCAGCGCCCGAGCCATGTGAAGCCCCCGCAGCATCTCTCGAAGAGCCCGCCGGTACCCAAGCCCGCGCCCGCCGCGCCGCCGACGGACCCGCTCGACCCGACACGCTACGGCGATTGGGAGCGCAAGGGCGTCGCCGTCGACTTCTAGTCGGCGAGCGCGGCGAGCAGCTTCTGGACCGTGTTCCAGTTACGGCCGGTATTGCCCCGCGAGAGCTTGGCCTTCTGCATCGCCGGGATCAGGTTCGAGCGCCCCTGGCCGTCGGGGAAATCGGTGAACAATTCGCGGCCGATCGGCTCCATCCTCTCGGGCCCGTCATAGCTTTCGGCCAAGCGCTTGATCGCGGCCTTGTCTACGGACTCGCGGTGGAAGCTGACGACGAGGAAGCTGGGCCGTTCGCGCGCCGCTTCGGGGAAGGGATTGGCTTCGACCAGCCGGGCGAGCTCGGCGCTGTTGCGGACGAATATCTCGGATTTTAGGCCGGTGGCCTTCTCCAGCGCTGCATGGAGATCGCGCTCGAGCGCCTCGGGCTTCGCATCACCCGCCTCGAACACGACATTGCCCGAGGCGAGAATCGTCTTGACCCCGGTGAAACCCATTCCCTCGACCACCGCCTTCAATTCGGCCGACTTGAGTTGTCGCTTGCCGAGATTGACCCCGCGCAGCATCGCCGCCCACTTCATTGGACTTCCTCGCGCAGCGGGCGGCTGAGCAGCGCTTCGATGACATCGCGTACCGCAACACCTTCCAGCAGGGCGTTCACGGCCTCGGTCACCGGCATGTCGACCCGTGCCTCCGCGGCGGCCTCGCGGAGCACGGGGGCAGTGAACGCGCCCTCGGCGACAGTTTTGCGATCGGCCAACAGCGCGGCGGCGCTCTTGCCCTGGCCGAGCCCCACCCCGAGCGAGAAGTTGCGCGAATTGGTCGAGGAACAGGTGAGGACGAGATCGCCGAGCCCCGACAGGCCCGTCAGCGTCTCGGCCTGGCCACCGCGAGCGAGGCCGAAGCGCGTCATCTCGGCGAAACCGCGCGCGATCAGTGCGGCGCGGGCATTGAGGCCGAGACCCGCGCCCTCGACCACCCCACAGGCGATCGCGAGGACGTTCTTGACCGCGCCTCCAATTTCCGCGCCGATGATATCGGCCGAGCCGTAGGTGCGAAAAGCGGGGCCGGCGAGACGTTCGGCGAGGCGCGCGCGCAAGCCTTCGTCCTCGCAGGCGAGCGTCACGGCGGTGGGTTTTCCGGCGGCGACCTCGTGCGCGAAGGTGGGCCCGGAGAGGACGGCGATCGGCGCGTCGGGCGCGGCCTGATGCGCGACTTCGCCGACGAGGAGGCGAGTCCCCGCCTCGATGCCCTTGGCGCAGAGTACGAGGGGGGTGGTGCCGATCGGGGCGGCGGCGAGCACCGCGCGGACATGCTGGGCAGGGGCAACGACGAGGAGTGCGTCGTGGCCAGCGAGATCGGCGAGATCGCCGGTGGCGCGAATGGTTTCGGAAAGCGGGACGCCGGCGAGGAAGTGACGGTTCTCGTGGGCAGTGTTGACGCTCTCGACCACTTCGGGCTCGCGCGCCCAGAGCGTGACGGGCAGGCCATCGCGGGCCGCGACCTGCGCCAATGCGGTGCCCCATGCGCCGCCGCCGATGACCCCCATTCTCATGGCCGAATCCTCATGCCTTCACTCCTGCGCCGCGCACTTTCTCCGCCCCCGGATCGAGCGGCCAACGGGGGCGGGCCGGGAAGTCGAGCGGGTCGGTGAGGCCGAGCGCAAATCGCTCGGCGCCGGCCCAGGCGATCATCGCGGCATTGTCGGTACACAGCCATAGAGGCGGCGCGACGAAGCGCTTGCCGTGCCCGCCAGCGAGGGCCTCGAGCGCCCCGCGGACGCTCGCATTCGCGGCGACTCCGCCAGCGACCACAAGCGCCGTGGCATCGACCGATTGCAGTGCCCGTCGGGTGCGATCGAGCAGGCAATCGACCACCGCCTGCTGGAACGACGCGGCCAGGTCCTCGGCACTGTACTGGCCGACGACGCGGGCGACGGCGCTCTTGAGTCCGGCGAAGGAAAAATGCGGCTCGGCCGAGCCGACCAGCGGGCGCGGAAGCGGCACGGCGCGGGGATCACCGTGCGCCGCCGCTTTCTCCACCGCTGGACCGCCGGGAAAGCCGAGGCCGAGCAGCTTGGCGGTCTTGTCGAATGCCTCGCCCGCGGCGTCGTCGATCGTGGTGGCGAGCCGGCGATAGGCGCCGACACCCTCGACCAGCAGCAACTGGCAATGCCCGCCCGAGACGAGCAGCAGGAGATAGGGGAAAGCCAGGTCGGGATCCGCCAGGCGCGGCGACAGGCCATGACCCTCGAGATGGTTGACCGCGACGAGCGGCTTGCCGCTCGCCAGCGCCAGCGCCTTGCCCGTGACGAGCCCGACCATCACGCCGCCGATCAGCCCCGGCCCCGCGGTGGCGGCCACGGCATCGATATCGCCGAGTGTGACGCCGGCCTCGGCTAGCGCGGCCTCGACCAGCGGACCGATCACCTCGACATGCGCGCGCGCGGCGATCTCGGGGACGACGCCGCCATAGGGCCGATGCGCCGCTTCCTGTCCCGCGAGCTTGTGGGCGAGGATCCGGCGATCGCTCGTCACCAGGGCGGCGGCGGTCTCGTCGCAGCTCGATTCAATTCCAAGGATCAGCGCCATTGCATCCAATTAGTCCACGGGGGCATTAGCACAAGCCATGCCCAAGTTCCGCCTCGGCACCCGCGGCTCGCCGCTCGCCCTCACCCAGGCCAATATGGTGCGTGACGCGCTGATCGCCGCGCACGCAATCGCGCCCGACGCCATCGAGATCGTCACGATCCGCACCACCGGCGACAAGGTGCAGGACCGCGCGCTCGCCGAGATCGGCGGCAAGGCATTGTGGACCAAGGAGCTCGATCGGGCATTGCTGGACGGCGAGATCGATTGCGCGGTGCATTCGATGAAGGATGTCGAGACGTTCCGGCCCGCGGCGATCGCGATCGCGGCGATGCTGCCGCGCGCGGACGTGCAGGACCGTTTGGTCGGCGCCGCATCGATCGAGGCGCTTCGGCGAGGTGCCGTGCTGGGGACGAGTTCGCCGCGGCGCGCCGCGCAGATGCGCAGATTGCGGCCCGACCTCGAGATCGTGCTGTTCCGCGGCAATGTCGACACCCGGCTGGCCAAGCTCGCCGCGGGCGAAGCCGATGCGACCTTGCTCGCCGCTGCCGGGCTCGACCGGCTGGGACGCCATGACGTCGGAAACCCGATTCCGATCAACGTGATGTTGCCTGCGCCGGCGCAGGGAGCCGTCGGCATCGAGTGCCGCGGCGACGATTCGCATGCCCGGGCGATGCTCGCGAAGATCGACGATCCGCAGACCCATGCCTGCGTGACGGCGGAGCGTGCGTTGCTGGCGGCGCTCAAGGCGGACTGCCACTCGCCGGTGGCGGCGCTGGCGACGATCGAAGGCGCGATCATGACGCTCAGGGCCGAATTGCTGTCCGAGGACGGCAGCGTCCACGTCTACGCCCAGGAGGCAGGCGCACCGTCCGATCCGGCATTGCCGATCGCAGTCGCGCGCGACCTGCTGATAAACGCGCCCGACGAGATTCGTCGGCTGTTCGGCGGGTGAGCCGCCGAATCTCCGTTCTGCGGCCCGAACCGGGCAACCGCGTCACAGCGGCGGCGATCGAGGCGCGTGGGCACGGCGCGATCCGGATGCCGCTGTTCGCAGTGCGCGCGCTTGCATGGGACGCGCCCGACGCGGACGCGTTCGACGCACTGATCCTGACCAGCGCCAACGCCGTCCGTCACGCCGGGCCGGGCCTGACGGCGCTGCTTGGGTTGCCGGTATACGCAGTGGGCGCGGCGACAGCGGAGGCGGCGCGGCGAGCCGGTTTCGATGTCGTCTGCGTTGGGACAAAGGGCGCCGAGGCACTCCTCGCAACGGCCGAGGCGGCGGGAATTCACCACGCGCTGCACCTCGCAGGACGCGAACGGACGCTGGAGTCGGGCGGAATCGTGGCGCGGGTCATCCCGGTCTATGCCAGCGAACCCGACGCACCGCAGGACGCGGCGCGCCTCGCCGGCAGCATCGCATTGGTCCAATCCGCGCGTGCGGCAGCACGGCTCGGCTATGTCGTCGATGCCGCGGGAATCGATCGCGGCGGTATCGCGTTGGTGGCGGTCAGCGCCCGTGCGGCAGAAGCGGCAGGCCAGGGCTGGGAGCATGTCGTGGTGGCCGACGATCCGCGCGGCGAAGCATTGATCGAGGCCGCAATCGCGCTCGCCGATTGACCGCGCGGGCGGCGCAGCGAATAAGGGGGCATGAGCGACGAGCCCCTCGCCCCGGAGCCGGCCCGCGGCCCCGAGACACGGACCCACTATCTTATTGGCGGTCTTGCCTTTGTCGGCGGCATCGCCGTGACGGCGGCCGCCTTCCAGCTTGGCGGAGGTGGAGGCACACCCCGCCCGGTGCCGAGCCTCGTGCCGGTCGAGACCGTCCAGACCGAGCCGAATCGGCCCGCCGCTTTGCCCGCGGGCACCGATGTGGCGACGCTGGGCGCACGCGAGCAGGAGCTTGCCGGCAAGCTCGACCAGCTCGAGCTGCGGCTCCGTGATATCAGTGGCAGCGCGCGCAACGCTTCCTCTTATGCCAGTCGCGCGGAGCAACTGCTGATCGCCGCGGGCGTGCGCCGCGCGATCGAACGCGGCCAGCCACTGGGCGCGCTCGACGGCCAATTGCGGCTGCGCTTCGGCGAGAGCCATGGCGAGGCAGTGAGCATGATCCTGCGCGCCTCGGCCGATCCAGTGACGCTCGGCGATTTGCGCCTCGCGCTCGAGACGATCGCTCCGCGGCTCGCGAGTGGGGCCGACGATAGCATGTGGATGCGCGTACGGCGGCTGCTGAGCGATCTCGTCGTGCTCCGCGAGGCCGATTCGCCGAGCCCGCGCACATCGGATCGGATGCGGCGCGCCCGCCTCGCTCTCGATCATGGCGATGTCGAAACCGCACTCGCCGAAGTGGTGCATATGCCCGGCATCGCGAGCGCCGAAAGCTGGGTAGCTGCGGCGAGGCGCTATATCGCGGCGCGACAGGGATTGCTCGAGATCGAACGGGCCGCGCTCGAAGCGCCGCCCGCCACGCCGCCGGCCGCGGCACCCCCCGCGCGCCCGGCGAGCAGCTGAAGGAAGACCAATGGCAGAGATGGGCCGGTTCGACTGGCAGGATCCGTTCGCGCTCGACGCGCAGCTGACCGACGAGGAGCGGATGGTGCAGGCCGCCGCGCGCGATTACGCGCAGGGCGAATTGCTGCCGCGGGTGACCAGCGCCTTCCTCGACGAGCGATTCGATCGCGAGATCATGGCCGAGATGGGCGCGCTGGGGCTGCTCGGCCCGACGATCCCCGAAAGCTATGGCGGTGCCGGCCTCGGCTATGTCGCCTATGGGCTGGTCGCGCGCGAAGTCGAGCGCGTCGATTCGGGATATCGCTCGGCGATGAGCGTACAGTCGAGCCTCGTGATGCACCCGATCTACGCGTACGGCACCGAAGACCAGAAGCGGAAATATCTTCCCAGGCTGGCGACCGGCGAATCGATCGGCTGCTTCGGGCTCACCGAGCCCGATGCGGGATCGGACCCCGGCGGCATGCGCAGCCGGGCGGAGAAGATCGACGGCGGCTATCGCCTGACCGGCACCAAGATGTGGATCACCAACTCGCCGATCGCCGACGTCATGGTCGTGTGGGCGAAATCCGACGCACATGGCGGCGGAATCAAGGGCTTCGTGCTCGAGCGCGGCATGGCCGGGCTCTCGACCCCCAAGATCGAAGGCAAGCTTTCGCTGCGCGCGTCGGTGACCGGCGAGATCGTGATGGACGGCGTCGAAGTGAGCGAGGACGCGCTGCTCCCCGAGGTACAGGGGCTGAAAGGCCCGTTCGGCTGCCTCAACCGCGCGCGCTACGGGATTGCGTGGGGAACGATGGGCGCCGCCGAGGCGTGCATGCACGCCGCCCGGCAATACACGCTCGATCGCGCCCAGTTCGGCAAGCCGCTGGCATCGAACCAGCTGGTGCAACTCAAGCTCGCCAACATGCAGACCGAGATCGCGCTGGGGCTGCAGGCGGCTTTGCGTTGCGGCCGAATGTTCGACGAAGGCACGCTGAGCCCCGAGGCTATCAGCATCATCAAGCGCAACAATTGCGGCAAGGCGCTCGATATCGCCCGAGTCGCGCGCGACATGCACGGCGGCAACGGCATCTCGGCCGAATTCCACGTGATGCGCCACGCAATCAACCTCGAGACGGTGAACACCTATGAGGGCACCCACGACGTGCACGGCCTGATCCTCGGCCGCGCGATCACCGGCATCGCGGCGTTCTGATGGACTTCCAGCCGACGCTGACCGGCAAACTTGCGCTGCTGCGGCCGACCGTGCCCGAAGACTGGGAGGGAATGTTCGCGGTCGCGTCGGATCCCCTGATCTGGGAGCAGCACCCGTTTCACAATCGCTGGCAGGAACCGGTCTTCCGCGCCTATTTCGAGGATGCACTGGCGAGCGGGGGCGGCCTTACGATCCTGGACAAGGCGAGCGGAGCGATCATCGGCGCGAGCCGCTACGATTTTCCCGACGCGGTGCGCGATGAGGTGGAGATCGGCTGGACCTTTCTGGCGCGAACCTATTGGGGCGGAGTGTGGAACCGCGAGATCAAGCGGCTGATGCTCGACCATATCCATCGCTTCGTGAGCGGCGCGGTGTTCGTGGTGGGCGAGAATAATTTGCGATCCCGCCGGGCGATGGAGAAGATCGGCGGCGTGCTGCAAGAAGGCCGGGTCGAGCGCGGCAACGGTCATGTGCTCCCCGGTCATTGCTATTACGTCATCCGCCGCGGCGGGTTTCGCGGGTGAAACCGCTCGCGGGGCTCCGGGTCGTCGAGCTGGCACGGATTCTCGCGGGCCCATGGTGCGGCCAGTTGCTCGCCGATCTCGGCGCCGAAGTGATCAAGGTCGAGCGGCCGGGCGCCGGCGACGACACAAGGCATTGGGGGCCACCCTTCCTGTATGGGCCGGACGGCGCGAATCTCGACGCCGCCTATTTTCACGCCTGCAATCGCGGCAAGGAGAGCCGTGGGATCGACATCGCCACGCCCGAGGGACAGGCCGAAGTCCGCGCGCTGATCGCCGGTGCCGATGTCGTGATCGAGAATTACAAGGTCGGCGGGCTCGCCAAATACGGGCTGGACCCCGCCAGCCTGCTTGGCGCGGATCCGCGGCTGATCGTCTGTTCGATTACCGGCTTCGGGCAGGACGGTCCCTATGCCCATCGCGCCGGCTATGACTTCATCATCCAGGGCATGGGCGGGGCGATGTCGCTGACCGGCGAACCCGACGGCACGCCGCAGAAAGCCGGCGTAGCCTATGCCGACCTCTTCACCGGGGTCTATTCGGCGGTTGCGATCCTGGCGGCGCTCAGACGCCGCGACGCGACCGGCGAGGGCGCGCATATCGACATGGCGCTGCTCGACACGCAGGTGGGGGTGCTCGCCAACCAGGCGCTCAATTGGATGGCGAATCCGGCCAGGGTCCCGCACCGGATGGGCAACGGCCACGCCAATCTGGTCCCGTACCAGGCCTTCGAGACCAAGGACGGCGCGCTGATCGTCGCGGTGGGCAATGATTCGCAGTTCCGGAAGCTGTGCGACGTGGTGGGGCTCGATCTCGCCGACGATCCCCGATTCGCGACCAACCCGGCGCGAGTGACTCATCGGGCGGTGCTGATTCCGCTTGTCACGGCGGCCATTCAGCGCTGGGCCAAGGCCGACCTCTACGAGGCGCTCGAGGCGGCGGGGGTGCCGGCGGGGCCGATCAATACAGTCGACGAAGTGTTCGCCGACTCACAGGTGATTGCGCGGGGCATGCGGATCGAACGCGAGGGGCTCCCCGGGCTGGCGAGCCCGATCGTGATCGATGGCGAGCGGATGGTTTCGGATCGGGCCAGCCCGAAGCGTCCCTAGGCCAGCCGGCGAGTCAGCTCCTGCGCCGCCGCCGGAGCGCGAACCTTGCCGCCATGGATGAAGAAGAGGAAGGTCTCGCGCGGCACGGCCGGCGCGGCCTCCGTAGTGACATAGGGCAGCCCCTCGGGACGCCCCCCGCTGGCCCAGGTCCGGGCCGCTTCGGTCCAGCGCGGGAAATCGGCCTCGGGGTAACAGAGCGGATTATCGTCCTCGCCAGCCTCGAGCCGGGCATAGACGAAGTCGCCGGTGATGTCGGCGATCGCGGGATATTGCGGCGAATCGGCATAGACGATCGCGACGCCGGCCTCACGGCACATCGCGACGAACTCGGGAACCTGGAAGCTCTCGTGCCGCACCTGAACCGCGTGGCGGAGCTTCACGCCGGCCTCCTCGCGCGGGAGCAAGGCGAGGAAGGCACGGAAATCCTCGGGCTCGAACTTCTTGGTCGCCATGAACTGCCAGAAGATCGGGCCGAGCTTGTCGCCGAGCTCGACGAGTCCCTGCGACACGAAGCGCCGGATCGATTCGCCGCCCTCGGCGAGGACTTTCCGATTGGTGCAAAAGCGCGACGCCTTGACCGTGAAGACGAAGCCGTCGGGCGCGGTCTTCGCCCAGCCTTCGAAGGTCGCGGGCTTGAAGGTGGAATAATAAGTGCCGTTGATCTCGATCGCGCCCAGCGCGCGGCTGGCGAACTCGAGCTCCTTTTTCTGGCTCAAGCCCTCCGGATAGAAGGTCCCGCGCCACGGCTCGAAGGTCCAGCCGCCGATGCCGATTCTGATGGGTGCCTGGGCCATGGCCCGCTTTTAGCCGAGAAAGCGCGCGCAGTCAGTCCGGAAGCTGCGCTCGAATTCAGGGGAGCCGCTTCCATGTCTGCGACTTGCAGATCACGCCGAACAGCACGCAACCCTTGCCGACCATCGTGTCCGAATCGGCGAAGGTGATCGTTCCGGAGAAGGTCTTGCGGATATCCGGCACGAAGACCTTACCGCGCCACTTGCCCGTGCCGGCGGGCTCGAGATTGCGGAACAGGCGGGTGCCGACCAGATTTTCGGTGCCGCCCTTGCGCGCATCGGCCTGGGCCTTGGCGCTCGCCCAGGTGACGGTGCCGCAGAGTTGGCCGTCGCATTTGTCGATGCGGACATGGACGCTGTTGGACGGATTGCGCCATTCGGTCGCCAGCGGCGGGGCCGGCGCCTCATCGGCGAATGCGGGAGTGGCGGCGGGCAAAGCGACGAGCGCGAGTGCCAGCGATTTGGAAACGATGGACTTCATCGCAGACCCTTTCGAACACCGACGATGGCTCTCCGGTGAACGGCACCGAATCTGGAAATCGTAGATGTGCCGCACAAGGCGCGGATTTGGAAATGGAACCTTGGGAGGCGGCGCCGCGGCAAAGCCGCGTCGTCGGTCGTCGCTTTGCGACGCCGGCCGAGCTTCTCGCTTGATCGTGATTTAGCGCCGCTAAAATCACGGCGAGAAGCTGGAGCGGGCGAAGGGATTCGAACCCTCGACCCCGACCTTGGCAAGGTCGTGCTCTACCCCTGAGCTACGCCCGCTCTGGCGTCTGGCCCCGTTGCGACATGTCGCTGGGGGCGGGTGAGGCGCGGCCACTAGCAGCGGCTTTCGGGCAGCGCAAGCCCCTACAGGCGATTCGGGAAAAGGCTTGGCGCACGAGGCGCGAACGCCCACATAGCGGGCAAACCGAGACCGCTTTGCCAGGAGCAACCAATTGGCCACGCTAGGACTGTCCCCCGCCGAGAAGGAAGCCGTCGAAGCCTTCCGCCGCGACGTCGTCGAGCCGTCGATGACCAGCCTCGTCGTCATCGATTTCTGGGCGGAATGGTGCGGGCCGTGCAAGGCACTCACGCCGATCCTCGAAAAGGTGACTGCAGATTACGCCGCCAAGGGCGTCACGCTCGCCAAGGTCGATGTCGACAAGAACCAGTTCATCGCCGCGCAATTCCAGGTGCGTTCGATCCCGACCGTCTATGCGATGTTCCAGGGCCAGCTCGTCGCCGACTTGTCGACTGCGCGCACCGAAAGCCAGTTGCGGACGATGCTGGACCAGATCCTGCGGCAATTGCCCGTCGAAAGCGAAGAGGCGTCAGCCGAAGCCGAGCTGGAGCCGCTCATCGCGATGGGCGAGCAGGTATTGGCCGAAGGCGATGGCGAGCGCGCGCTCTCGGTCTTCGAGCAGATCGCGGAGATGGCACCCGAGCATCCGCAGATCGCCGCCGGGCGCGCCCGCGCACTGCTCGAGCTCGGGCGTGCCGACGAAGCCGAGGCAGTGCTCGCGGCGCTTCCCGAAGAGGCAGCGAAGGGGCCCGAGATCGAACAGGCACGCGCCGCGCTGGCGCTCGCCCGCGAAGCGACTCCGGTCGAGGACCTGTCGGGGCTCGCCGCCAAAGCCGCGACCGGCGATATGGGCGCGCGTTACGAGCTCGCCGGCGGACAGATGGCTGCGGGCGACCGCGACGCCGCCGCACAGACGCTGCTCGCAATGATTGCGGACGATCGCGAATGGAACGAGCGTGCCGCCCGCGCGCGCCTGCTCAAACTGTTCGAGGCAGTGGGGCTCGAGGACCCCTGGGTTTCGGCGCAACGCCGCAAGCTCTCGGCGATCCTGTTCGGATGACGGTGACGCGGCTCTCGGTGTTTCCGCTCGCGGGCGCGCTGCTCTTTCCGCGGATGCACCTGCCGCTCCACATCTTCGAACCGCGCTATCGTGCGATGATCTCCGACGCACTGGCCCGCGACCGGCGGATCGGCATGATCCAGCCGCGCGACGCGAGCGAGCCGCCGGCGCTGTTCGAAATGGGTTGCGTCGGCCGAATCGCCGAGGTCGAGGCGCTGCCGGACGGACGATACGATATCGTGCTCGAGGGATTGGCGCGATTCACGATCGTACGCGAGCTCGACGTCACGACGCCGTTCCGCCAGGTCGAGGCCGAACTGGAAGAGGCTGGCGCCGAGGAAGTGCTCGCAATGGCCGAACGTGCCTCGCTCGAGATGGAATCGCGGCGATTCGCCGACGGGCTCGGCTATGCAGTCGATTGGGAAGCAGTGACGCGGCTCGACGACGAATCCTTGGTCAACGGTATCGCTCAGATCGCGCCGTTCGACGTCGCCTCGAAACAGGCCTTGCTGGAAGCAGATGGGCTTTCGGCCCGATCGGAGCTGATCGTCCAGCTGATGCAATTCTTCGGCCGCCACGGCGAGGAAGGCGGAGCGACGCTTCAGTGAGGTCGGGGCAATGATCGATCCATGGCTGCTCGAAAAGCTGGTCTGCCCCGCGACGCGCACCCCGCTGCGCCATGACGAAGCGCGAGAGGAACTGGTGTCCGACGCGGCGGGCCTCGCCTATCCGATCCGCGATGGCGTGCCGATATTGCTGATCGAGGAAGCCCGGCGCCTTCGCTAGCGGCTGCGCCGATAAATGCCGGTGAAACTGACGTTCGCGCCGCCACAGGCATTGTTGTCGTATGCGAGCAGATAGGGGCCGAGCAGCCGCAATTGCACGCGGCAGCGATATTCTTCGTCCGGCGCGTCGTCGAAGGGGGCAGCCATGTTTCCGTTCTCGCCGCTCTCGTCGACCGAGAAGGCAATGCGGTCTCCGGCGCTTCGGGTATCGACGGCAAATTCGCCGACATGGACCGAGCCGATCGCGACTCGCTGGGGATCATGCCCGCCCCAGGTCGCCGAGCCCTCGACGTGCAACGTCCCGCCAATCCGGCCTGGCATGACCTTGATTTCGGATTCCCATGCCTGCCACACGCCTTGCCAGCGCGTCCCGGCAGCGATCCGGGTCAGACGGGCGCTGTCGAGCCAGCCGCTGCGGGTCTTGCCCGCCGGGTTGACGAAGGTGACCGAGGTGAACCCACCGCGGGTGTCGCGCGCCACCAGCACGTCGCCCGCGACGACATAGGCCCTGCTGGGCTTCGGCTTCGCCCCCTCGACATCGTCGAAGAAAGCGAGCTTCGCTCCCGGCTTCACCTGGACGAGCCAAGCATCCGCAAGCGGATCGGCGGGCTGCGCCACCGGCGCCGCCAGCAGCATCGCCGCCAGCATCATATCGTCAGCCCCTGCAACAGCTTGGGCACATCACCGCTTTCGCCGCGCGCTTCGGCCATGAACCAGTCCTTGAGCGGCGGCAGCTTGTCGACTGCCGATAGGCCGAAGCGGCGCACCGCCGCGGCGGTCTTGCCGGGGATGCCGAACAGGCGGGTCAGCCCATCGGTGGCGGCGGCGACCATGAAGGTGTCGAGCCCTCGCCAGCGCTGGTAACGCGCGAGGAGCTGCGGGTCGCCGAGGTCCATGCCGAGCCTTTTGCCGTCGACGAGCACTTCGACCAGAGTCGCGACGTCGCGAAAGCCGACATTGACGCCCTGACCCGCGATCGGATGGATGCCGTGCGCGGCGTCGCCGACCAGAGCGAGGCGGTTCGAAGTGATCCACGCTGCGTGATGAAAGCCGAGCGGGTGGCTGAACCGCCCCGAAAGCGGCCCGAGTTTGCCTAGGAAACCGCCCATCTTCTTTTCGGCCTCGGCGAGATAGGCGCGGTCGGAGATCTTGTTCATTCCCGCCGCGTCGCGCGCATTGACGGTCCAGACCACCGCGGAGCGATGGCCGTTGGCGTCGTCGAGCAAAGGCAGGATCGCGAACGGTCCCTCGGGGTAGAAGATCTCGAAGGCGATGTTCTCGTGAGAATGCTCATGCCCGAGCGTCGCGACCATCGCGGCGTGGTCATAGCTCCACCGCGCTGTCTTGAGCCCGGCGGCATCGCGGGTCGGCGAATTGCGGCCTTCCGCCGCGACGAGCAGCGGCGCGCGGACGACGGCACCCGAATCGAGCGTTGCAGTGACGCCGAACTCGCCGCGCTCGACCGAGACCGCGCGGGTCTGCATCCGCAGATCTACGCCCGGTGCCGCCTGCGCAGCCTCGAACAATGCCGTCCGCAAGATGCGGTTCTCGAACATATGGCCGAGCGCGCCGCCGTCCGGATCGGGCGCGAAATCGAGCTTGCCTGGGGCGAGACCATCGCTGACCCGGATGCCCTCGATCGGGCACCCCTTGCCCGCCAGCCGCGGCGCGACGCCGATCGCTTCGAACATCCGCATCGGCGCGCTGGCAATCGCCGAGGCGCGGCCGTCGAAGCCCGCCGCGAGGATCGTCGCGGGATCGGCGGGATCGACGACGATCGAGCTCAGGCCATGCGCATCGAGCGCCGTTGCCAGCGCACTGCCAACCAGTCCGCCGCCGAGGATGAGAACGTCCGCGCTGTCCATGGCCCTGCCCTAAGAGGTTTTGGGTAGCGGTGCCAGCCCGCGGGACGGGTACAAAACAGGTCCATACTTGACGTCAGACTCCGTGTAGGCGATGAATCCCCCGCACCCCCTGACATTTGCGGAGACTGGGCCATGGCGTCCCGGGCACAACCGTCGCTGTTGCGCGACACCATGAAGGCCGGCGTGCGCCGCAGCAGCGCGCTGATCGTCGGAACCCTGTTGTTCCTCGCGACGGTGGGCGTCGTGCTGGCGCTGCTCACCTATAATTCGCAGGACCCGTCGCTGAACACGGCGTCGGGGGGGCCCGCCCGCAACCTGCTGGGCCTGCCCGGTGCCTGGATCGCCGATCTGCTGCTCGCCACACTCGGGCTCCCGGTGGCGCTGATCGCGCCGGCCGGGCTGATCATCACCAACCGGCTGTGGCTCGATCGACCGCTGGGCAACTGGAAGAAGATGCTCCGTGGCGTCGTGATCGGCGTGGTGCTGATGGCGACGGCGCTCACCTTCTTTTCGAGCGATTCGGTGCTGTGGCTGGTCGGTGGCTGGGGCGGCGTGGTCGGGCTGTCGGTCGCCGGGCTGTTCAACTGGATGACCAGCTTCATCGGCGATCCGGTACTGGTCTTCTGGATCGGGCGCGGGCTGGGGCTCATCTTCGGGCTCGCCGGGCTGTGGATCTGGTGGCGCAGCCTCGACTTCACGCTGCCCGAACGTGCCGGGATCGGCATGCCACGGCTGTTCGGCCCGCCGAAGACGCCGCTGCTACGCGGACCGGACCCTCAGGAGTTCCGCGAGACTGCCCGCGAAACGCGCGAAGCCCGCGAGCCCCGGAAACTGGTGGTGCCCGACAATCGTCCCGGCCCGGTCATCGCCGAGCCCAGCATCGGGCCGTCGCCGGCCAGGCCCAAGCCGCCGGTGCAGAGCAGCCTCGACTTCAAGGATACCTATAAGCTGCCGCCGCTCGACCTGCTCAAGCCGGCGCCGCCGAACCAGAATGCCGGGATCGACAAGCTCGCGCTCGAACGCAACGCGCGGTTGCTCGAGAGCGTGCTCGACGATTTCCATGTGAAGGGCCAGATCGTCGAAGTGAAGCCGGGCCCGGTGGTGACGATGTACGAGCTCGAGCCGGCATCGGGTATCAAGGCCAGTCGCGTGATCCAGCTCGCCGACGATATCGCGCGCAACATGAGCGCGATCTCCGCGCGCGTCGCCACGATCCCCGGCCGCAGCGTGATCGGCATCGAGCTGCCCAATGTGAAGCGCGAATCGGTCAATCTGCACGAACTGATCGGCAGCGAGGCATTCGAGGCGCAGGGTGCGACTTTGCCTTTGGTGCTGGGCAAGAACATCGCCGGCGATCCGGTGATCGGCGACCTCGCCCCGATGCCGCATCTGCTCGTCGCCGGCACCACCGGCTCGGGCAAGTCGGTCGGCCTCAACGCGATGATCCTGTCTTTGCTCTACCGGCTGACACCGGACCAGTGCCGGATGATCATGATCGATCCCAAGATGCTCGAACTGAGCATCTACAAGGACATCCCGCATCTGCTCGCCGACGTGGTGACCGATCCGCCCAAGGCGGTGCGCGCGCTCAAATGGGCTGTCGAGCAGATGGAGGATCGCTATCGGATGATGGCCTCGGTCAATGTCCGCAGCCTCGCCAGCTTCAATGACAAGGTGCGCCAGGCCAAGGCCAAGGGACAAAAGCTCGGCCGGAAAGTCCAGGTCGGCTATGATCCGGACACCGGCCGACCGATCTACGAGGAAGAGACGCTCGACCTCCAGGCATTGCCGCAGATCGTCGTCATCGTGGACGAACTCGCCGATCTGATGATGACCGCGGGCAAGGAAGTCGAGTTCCTGATCCAGCGGCTCGCGCAAAAGGCGCGCGCGGCAGGCATCCACTTGATCATGGCGACGCAGCGCCCCTCGGTCGACGTCATCACGGGCGTGATCAAGGCCAATCTGCCGACCCGCATCTCCTTCCACGTCACGTCGAAGATCGATTCGCGTACCATCCTCGGCGAGCAGGGCGCCGAGCAGCTGCTGGGCAAGGGCGACATGCTCTACATGCCCGGCGGCAAGCAGATCGTCCGCGTCCACGGCCCCTTCGTCAGCGACGAGGAAGTCCAGGCAGTCGCCGATTTCTGGCGTGCGCAGGGCGCTCCCGATTACATCACCGCGGTAACCGAGGAGCCCGAGGATGGCGGATTCGCATTGGAAGGCAGCCCCGATGGCGATGACAGTCCCGAGGACCAGCTCTATCGCCGCGCCACCCAACTCGTCGCCGAAAGCCAGAAGGCTTCGACGTCATGGCTTCAGCGCCAGTTGCGCGTCGGCTACAACTCGGCCGCACGGCTGGTCGAGCGGATGGAGAAGGACGGACTCGTCTCGCGCCCGGATCATGTCGGCCGCCGCGAAGTGCTGATGGATACCGACGGGCGTCCGCTTTGAGGATCGTTTCGGGAGCATGAGGGTTCAGGGGGCATTCAAGCCGAGTTCTTTACCCGCCCTTTCCAAAGCATTCGGAGAAGATAGACGTGTTTGCACGGCCCCTCGCCTTTACCGTTCTCGCAGCGCCCGCGCTGATCGCCGCGGCGCCGACGGGAGAGCTCGCACAGGTGCAACAGCATCTGGCCGGCGTGACCAGCATGACCGCGAATTTCAGCCAGACCGACCGCAACGGCCGCGTGCTGACCGGCACGATGACGCTCAAGCGCCCGGGCAAGATCCGCTTCCAGTACCAAAAGGGCGTGCCCCAGCTGATCGTCGCCGACGGGCGAAGCCTCTATTTCATCGATTATCAGGTTCGGCAGGTCGATCGTTGGCCGATCGGCAATTCGCCGCTCGCGGTTTTGCTCAACCCCAAGCGCGACATCACAAAATTCGCCAAGCTCAACCCGACGAGCGATCCGCGGGTGGTTTCGATCGAAGTGCACGACAGCGCGCATCCCGAATATGGCCGGATCACGATGATCTTCCAGAAGAACGCGGCCGGGCCGGCGGGGCTGATGCTCCAGGGCTGGGTGGCGCTCGACTCGCAGAATAACCGCACGACGATCCGCCTCACCAATCAGCAGATCAACGGCAACGTATCCGACGGAGTGTTCCGCTGGAACGACCCGCGGAGCCAAGGCCCGCGGAATCGCTGAGTTTTCTGAACATCGTTCATGCTGGCGACAGGTTGCGGCCATTAGAAACCAAATTGCGGATGTGGGGCGGTACCCGGGATTTTCCCCCTGTTGCTCGGGATCGAACCATTTCCCGCCTGCGTGACGAACGCTAGGTCGGCCCTCGCTCCATTGCCCCCGGAGCGGGGGCCTTTCCTTTTTAGCCTTTCGCGGCTCCGGCCTGGCGGAGCCCCGTCTCGATCCAGGCGAGCGCGTGACCAGCGGGACCGCGCACGCCCTTCTTCGGATCCTCGGGACGGTCCTGCAAGATATACGGATGCGCGATGAGCCGCTCGAACACCGCCTTGGCACGGATCAGCAGCGCGTGATCGGGCCGGGGCGTCGCCCCGTTCTTGTAGATTGCGACGAGCGTGAGATGCACGGCGCTGGCGAGATGCCAGATCGAATTGAGGCGGATGCCGTCAAGATCGGCGGCCGAACTCAAGCGATCGAGGCACGCGACGAGCGTGGCAAGCGCGGCGGGGTCCGCACGCTTGCGGGCGATCACGGCCGCGGCATGGAGCGCGGCGGGGCTGGCGCCCGGCTGCAGTCCCACCAGAGCTTCGGCAAGATCCTCGTCCGACAGATGTGCCGCACGCGTCTTGAGGCCCCGCGAGGCGTCGCGCAACTCGCTCACCGTTCCCGCGGCATCGAGCTTCTCGATCAGCGCGCGGACCTCCGAATGCGATTCGACCAGCTTTTGCTTCGTGTCCTTCAGCTCCTCCTTCAGCGAGGCGAGCTCCAGTTCGAAATCGCCGAACTTGACCCGTGAAATATAGCGAAGGACGCTCGGCCTGCAGAGGACGTAGAGCGTGACCGCGATGGGGATGAGCAGCCAGAGATGGTCGAGGATCATCTTGGTCCACTGAAAGACCGAGTCGTTCTCCATGCAATTCTCCTCCCCGCCAGTCAGTCTGACGTCGGGTGCTGCACGTGACAATGGGCGCCGTCATGTGGGGCTTGGCGCAGTCCGTGGCGGATCGCGTTGCTCGCGCTACTGGAACCACGTGGGAAACGCGCTACATGCCGGGCGATGAAGATCGCCTCCTGGAACATCAATTCCGTCCGCTTCCGCATCGAGATCGTCGAGCAGTTCCTGCGCGAAGAGGTGCCCGACATCCTGTGCCTGCAGGAGACCAAGGTCATCGACGGCGATTTCCCCGAAGCGCCCTTCCGCGCGCTCGGCTATGATCACGTCATCAAGCACGGCCAGCGGATGCATCACGGCGTCGCGATCATCAGCCGCGTGCCGGTGGCGGAGGATGACCGGTTCGACTGGCAGGCCAATCAGGAAGCGCGGCATGTCGGCGTGCGGCTGCCCAACGGCGTGCGGCTCGAGAATGTCTATGTGCCTGCCGGCGGCGATATCCCGAATCGCGACGTGAACCCGAAGTTCGGCCAGAAGCTCGATTTCGTCGAGCGGATGACGCGCTGGTCCGAGTCGCTCGAGGTGCCGTCGATTCTGACCGGTGATTTCAACATCGCGCCGCTCGAATGCGACGTGTGGAGCCACAAGCAATTGCTCGATGTGGTCAGCCACACGCCGATCGAGGTCGAGGCGCTGGGACGGCTGCAGGCGGCGCATGACTGGGTGGATCTGGGGCGCCGGTTCATTCCCGCGCCTGAGCGCTGCTTCACCTGGTGGAGCTATCGTTCGAAGGACTGGACCGCCAATGACCGCGGGCGCCGGCTCGACCATATGTGGGCGAGCCGCGAAGTCGCCGACAAGGCGACCAGCCACAAGGTGTGCGAGCCGTGCCGTAGCTGGCTCAAGCCCTCGGACCATGTGCCGATCGTCACCGAGTTCGACTTTTGACCGATCCGCGCGCCGTCGCCCGCGCGATCGACGCGCTGCGCCGCGGGTGGCCGGTGGCGATTCGCGGCAGCGACGGCACGCTGAAGCTGCTCGCGATCGAGACTGCGGACGCCGAACGGTTGAAGGCGTTCGATCCCGACAGCGCGGCGCCGGTTCTGCTCTCGGCCGGCCGCGCGGCGACGCTCAAGCTCGCCAACCAGCGCGAAGCGGCGGCGCCCGACGGGCCCGTGCTCGTCGAACGCGTGCCCTGGCTCGATTTCGATACCGCGACGGCGCTCGCCGATCCGCAGCTCGATCTGGCGACGCCGCTCAAGGGACCGTTCCGGGCGATCTGCGTCGAGGCGCCGGAGGCCGCGGCGGCGGCGCTGCGGCTGGCACGGGTGGCGGGGCTGCTGCCGGCGTTCTTCGCGATTGCCGGCGATGCCGACGAGGCGATCACGCCCGCCGATATCGATGCGCACGAAGATGCCGACCGGCTGCGCATCGTCGGGCGGGCACGGCTGCCGGTCGAAGGCGCCGAAGATGCCGAGATCATTGCGTTCCGTACCGACGAGATGCCCGGCGAGCATGTCGCGCTGCTGATCGGCCAGCCCAATGGCGAGCCGCCGCTGGTCCGTCTGCACAGCGAATGCCTGACCGGAGACGTGCTCGGCAGCCTCAAATGCGATTGCGGGCCGCAGCTCAAGGCCGCCATCGCCGCGATCGAAGCCAGCGGCTGGGGGATCCTGCTCTATCTGCGCCAGGAAGGCCGGGGGATCGGGCTGGTCAACAAGCTCAGGGCCTATGCGCTCCAGGACCAGGGCTTCGACACGGTCGACGCCAATACGCGGCTCGGCTTCACGGTGGACGCGCGCAATTTCGGCATCGCCGGACGGATGCTCGCGCTGCTCGAGCAGAAGCGCGTGCGGCTGCTGACCAACAATCCCGACAAAGTCGCCGCGCTCGAGGCGGCGGGGATCGTGGTCTCGGAGCGGGTGGCGCACAAGCTTCCCCCCAATCCGCACAACGAACGCTATCTCGCCACCAAGCGCGACCGCACCGGGCATCAGCTCTGAAAGGTTAGTAAAGGTTAGGCGAAATGCATCTCAGGCGATCAGCCGGGCGACTTCGTCGAAATCATTGGCGATGACGTCGACGCCGAGCGCGAGCAGGCGATCGGCATGGTCGGGCGCACAATGCGTGCCGGCGCACAGACCGATCACATAAGCGCCCGACGCTACCGCACCGGTGACGCCGACCGGCGAATCCTCGAGGATCACGCAGCGGCGGATATCGACGCCGAGCGCCTGCGCGGCGTGGAGATAGATGTCGGGTTCGGGCTTGCCGCGCTCGACATGCTCGCGGCCACTGAAGATCTTGTCGCCGAACGCCGCACGAACGCCGAGGTGATCGAGATGGCGGGTGATCCACTCGGTGCTGCTCGACGAGGCTATCGCCCGGGGCAGCGTTTCGGGAAGGTCCTCGATGAAGCGGATCGCGCCGGCGACCGCGGGAAGCCCCTCCTCCAGAACGCGATTGTCCTCCTCGGCACGCACGGCATGGAAGTCGTCCGGAATCGCGCGGCCGATCCACGATTCGATCGCGCCGAAGAAGTCGGCGCCGGCGAGCCCCATGAAGTTCGCCATCGAATCCTCGGGCGTGGTCGGATGGCCGATGCTGGTGAGATACTCGGCGATCTGGCGGTTCCCCGCATATTCGCTTTCGAGCAGGACCCCGTCGAAATCGAAGATCATCGCATCGAACTTCACGCACGCTCTCCAAACAATATGGTACCGAGGCGGACATGGGTGGCGCCGATCGTCACCGCAGTCTCGTAATCGCTCGACATCCCCATGCTGAGCCCGGTGACGCCGGAATCGCGCGCGAGCTTGGCGAGCAGCGCGAAATAGGGCGCGGGCTCGATTTCCAGCGGGGGAACGCACATCAAACCGGCGACCGGCAGGTCGGCGGCACGGGCCCCGGCGAGCAGGACGGGCAGATCGGTCACCGCGCAGCCGCCCTTTTGCGGCTCATCGCCGATATTGACCTGGACGAAGCAAGTCGGGCGCCTTCCGGTCTTGTCCATCGCCCGCGCCAGTGCATCGACCAGCGAGGGCCGATCGACCGAATGGATCGCGTCGAACAAGACGACGGCTTCCTCGGCCTTGTTCGACTGGAGCTGGCCGACGAGATGGAGGGCAATTCCTGAAGTCGTCTCGCGCAACTCGGGCCATTTGGCCGCGGCTTCCTGGACGCGATTCTCGCCGAACACGCGCTGGCCGGCGTCGATCAGCGGACGAATCGCCGCCGCATCGTGCATCTTTGAGACGGCGATCAGTTCGACATCCGTGGGTTCGCGGCCGGCGATGCGCGCGGCGCGGGCGATCTTCTCGCGAACGTCTGCGAGGCGGGCTGAGGCATCGTCCAGAGGCATGCGGCGCGCTATAGGCGGGCAGATGCGCCCCCGCCACCCTCTGCCGCACCTCTGGCTGATGACCGACGAGCGAATGGGCGATTCGCTATGGAAAGCGCTCGAGCGGTTGCCCCGGGGAAGCGGCGTGGTGTTCCGGCATTATGGACTGGGGCTGGCAGAGCGGCGGGCGTTGTTCGCGAAGGTGGCCAATGTGGCGCGCCGGCGGGGTCTGCTGCTGGTCCGGGCCGGCGCCGAGCGGCTGGGCCGGGAGGACGGCGTGCATGGACGGCGGGGCCACGGCATCCGGACCCGCGCGGCGCATTCGCGGCGCGAAGCAGTCGCGGGAACCCGGGCGGGCGCCGACATGCTGTTCGTCTCGCCGGTATTCGCGACCCGGTCACATCCGGGTGCTCGCGCGCTGGGGCGGGCGCGGCTGGGATTGATGATCCGCAACCTTCCGGTGCCGGTAATCGCGCTCGGCGGCATGAACGGACGCCGGGCAGCCAGCTTGCAGCCGCTGGGGATTTACGGCTGGGCGGCGATCGATGCGTGGACGCCCACTCCTTCGTCATCCCCGCGAAAGCGGGGACCCATCTCCTGAGCGGGCGATAAAATACACCGGCGAAGCCTGGGGACGGCGCCGGGAGATGGGCCCCCACTTTCGCGGGGGTGACGGAATTGGGAAATATTCGAGATCCCGACTTTCGCCGGGAAGGACGCGTGCGGCGTCAGAAGCGGAAGGCGGTGCCTACATAGACCGCCTGGCTGTCACGCCGGTTGTCGGTCAGCTTGGGCAGGCGATCCTGCTCGCTCTTGTAGCGCACGCCCGCGGTCACATCGAGGTTGCGGGTCAGCGAATAGCTGCCGCCGACATCGATCGAATAGCTGGGCTTGTCACCGATCAGCACCGGCGTATCGGCGAGCGGACGCTCGGCGGCGGCCTGGACCCGGCCGGTGACCCGGCCACCGGTATAGCTGACGCCGAGATTGGCGCGTTCGGTGCTGCCCGGCTGGGCCGGAAGCTCGATGCGGGTCACGTCACCGGCGACGGCAAAGCGTTTCCAGCCGACCGAGACGCCCAGATTATAGGCGATCGGCGCGAGGCTGACCGGCGTGGCCGCGGCGACCAGGCTGCGATCGGCGAGCGCGGTGCGAGTCGAGCGCGCCCGAACCGCCACGGTGACGGCGCGGCTGCTGCGGCGCGATTCGGACGGCGTGAAACGGAAGCCGCTTTCGGGCAAGCCGCTGCGCGCGAGGATCGCGGCGAGCTTGGGATCGGCGGCGGCGGGCGTGAAAGTGCCGATGCCGCCGCGCACCGCGGTGCTGCGCTTGGCATAAGCGCGCTCGCCGCGGCCTTCCTGCGCCTGGAGCGCGGGCGCGACGAGAGCGCCGGCGGCGCAGATCGCCCCCAGCCCCATCAACGTCGTCCACCGTGCCAAACGCATTTTCATCCCCTTTTATATGGAGGTGCGTACCATGATTCGGAAGCCAGGTTCCACCTTTCGCTCAAATTTCGCGCCAGTGTTGCCCTAGGCCCACAGATTCAGCAGCGAATCGCCCCTTCTGCCGATGATTCGCCGGCGAGTCGTCGAGGCGCTGCCGCCTTGCTCCCGCCACACGAGCCCCTATAGATGCTTTCGCTTTTCCCTTTCGCCTTTAGGAATGTGTGAATGAACCGCCTGTTGCGCACCGCGATCCTGGGGTCGCTCGCTCTTTCGATCACCGCGTGCGGCGGCCACAAGCGCCCTGAGGCGGATCTGGCCGCTTCGAAGGTGACGACGATCGGGGTGAACTCCTATCTGTGGCGCGCGAGCCTCGACACGCTGAGCTTCATGCCGCTGCTCCAGACCGATTCGAACGGCGGCGTGATCGTCACCGACTGGTATGTGAACCCGAACACGCCGACCGAGCGGATGAAGGTGACCGTGACCGTGCTCGACCAGGATCTGCGCGCCGACGCGCTCCGCGTCGCCGCGCTGCGCGAAGTCAACCGCACCGGCCAGTGGGTCGCAGCCCCCGTGCAGGCCGCGACGGTGCAGAAGCTCGAGGACATCATCCTCACCCGGGCCCGCGATCTGCGCCGGGCCGCCATCGCCAATTAATGGCCCCATCAACGGGACGCGGCGCCGAAGCCGCCCCCGCCAGAGGAAGTTTGTAACGTGTCGCGCTTCAACCCCCTGAAGGCGGACGCGGCGTGGCAGAAGGCGTGGGAAGAGCGCCGCACCTTCGCCGCGCGCGACGATTCGCCCAAGCCCAAGTCGTTCGTGCTCGAGATGTTCCCCTATCCCTCGGGGCGCATCCATATGGGCCATGTCCGCAACTACACGATGGGCGACGTGCTCGCGCGCTTCCGCCGGATGAAGGGCATGGAAGTGCTCCATCCGATGGGATGGGACGCGTTCGGCATGCCCGCCGAGAATGCGGCGATGGAAAAGAAGGTCCATCCGGGAAACTGGACCCGCCAGAACATCGCGACGATGAAGGCGCAATTGAAGCGCCTCGGCTTCGCGCTCGACTGGACGCGCGAGCTGGCGACCTGCGAGCCCGATTATTACGGGCACGAGCAGGCGATCTTCCTCGATTTCTTCGAGAGCGGGCTGGTCTATCGCAAGGAATCGGCGGTCAATTGGGACCCGGTCGACATGACCGTGCTCGCCAACGAGCAGGTCATCGACGGGCGCGGCTGGCGCTCGGGCGCATTGGTCGAGCGCAAGAAGCTCAGCCAATGGTTCCTCAAGATCACCCAATTCGCCGACGAGCTGCTGGAAGGCGTGCAGGGCCTCGAGCACTGGCCCGACAAGGTCAAGCTGATGCAGGAGAACTGGATCGGCAAGAGCGAGGGGCTGCGGTTTAGGTTTGCACCGCTGACGCCGCTCATGGAGCCGATCGAAGTTTATTCGACACGGCCCGACACGATCTTCGGCGCGAGCTTCGTAGCGATTTCGCCCGATCATCCGATCGCCCGTGAAGTCGCCGAGCACTCAGCGGAGGCGGCCGCTTTTATCGACCGTTGCAAGCAGGGCGGCACCACCGCAGCCGAACTCGACACACAGGAAAAGCTGGGTTTCGACACCGGCTATGAGGTCCTACATCCGTTCGACGACGGATGGACGTTGCCAGTCTACATCGCCAACTTCGTATTGATGGAATACGGTACCGGCGCGGTCATGGGCGTGCCTGCGCACGACCAGCGTGATCTCGAATTTGCCCGTAAGTACGGCCTTGAGGTTTGCCGCGTTATTTCCGATCGGGATAAGACTGCGCTCGAGTTCACCGAGAGCGAAGCCTATTCGGGTCCGGGCACACTGGTGAACTCGCACTTCCTCGACGGGATGGACGTGACCGACGCCAAGCGCGCGGTGATCCAGCGCGCGGAAGAAGGCGGCTGGGGCACCGGCACCACCGTGTGGCGCCTGCGCGACTGGGGCGTCAGCCGCCAGCGTTACTGGGGCACGCCGATCCCGATCATCCATTGCGAATCGTGCGGACCGGTGGGCGTCCCGCGCGACCAGCTCCCGGTGGTGCTGCCCGAAGATGTGTCGTTCGACATTCCCGGCAACCCGCTCGACCGGCACCCGACCTGGAAGCATGTCGACTGCCCGAAATGCGGGTCCCCTGCCCGGCGCGAGACCGACACGCTCGACACTTTCGTCGATTCCTCATGGTATTTCATACGCTTCGCCAGCCAGCCGAGCGACAAGCCGTTCGACAAGGCAGTGGCCGAGCAATGGCTGCCGGTGGGCCAGTATATCGGCGGAGTCGAGCATGCGATCCTGCATCTGCTCTATGCGCGCTTCTTCACCCGCGCACTCCAGCATATCGGCAAGCTCGACGTCGCTGAGCCGTTCGCGGGCCTCTTCACGCAGGGGATGGTGACGCACGAGACCTACAAGGCGCGGGACGGGCGCTGGCTCTCGCCCGAGGAAATCCGCAAGGACAGCGCCGGCGTGATCGAGATCGCATCGGGCGATGTCGCCGAGGTCGGCCGCATCGAGAAGATGTCCAAGTCGAAGAAGAACACCGTCGATCCCGAGCCGATCGTCGACCAGTACGGCGCAGACGCGGTGCGCTGGTTCATGCTCTCCGACAGTCCGCCCGAGCGTGACCTCGAATGGAGCGAGAACGGCATCGAAGGCGCGTGGCGCTTCGTCCAGCGGCTGTGGCGGCTGTTCGACGGTCTGGAAGACGCCACGGGCGAGGACAAGGACCTCGACCGCCGCCTCCACCGCACGATCGCCGGTGTCGCCGCCGACATCGAGGCGTTGACCTTCAACAAGTCGGTCGCGCGGCTCTACGAGCTGGTCAACGCGGTCGAGAAGGCGCCGCCCTCGGCATCGCGGAACAGCGCGATCCGCACGATCGTCCGGATCGTCGCGCCGATGGTGCCGCACCTCGCCGAAGAGGCTTGGGCCGCGATGGGCAATGCCGGACTGATCGCCGACGCGGCCTGGCCCGACGTGGACCCCGCACTGCTGGTCGACGACGAAGTCACGATCGCAGTGCAGGTGAATGGCAAGCTGCGCGATACGCTGGTAATGCCCAAGGGCGCGCCGAAGGATGTGATCGAGGCGGCGGCACTTGCCGCCGACAAGATCGTTCGGTCGCTCGAAGGAAAGGCTCCGAGGAAAGTGATCGTCGTGCCCGATCGCCTGGTGAATATCGTCGCATGAGGGCCGCGGCGCTCCTCTGCGCAGCGGCGCTGGCGCTTTCGGGCTGCGGGCTCAAGCCGCTCTATAGCGGCGGGGCCGGTGGGCCGGTCCAGACCATGCTCGCCGGCGTGCAGGTCGCGCCGATCGAGGGAAAATCGGGCTGGCTGGTCTCCAACGCGCTGCGCGACCGGCTGCAGGCGGGCGATACGACGCCGCGCTATCGGCTCGAAGTCCAGCTCGACGATTCGATCGCGGGGCTCGGTGTGCGCAGCGACGACAGCGTCGCGCGCGAGCGGCGGACACTGCGTGCGCGCTATCAATTGGTCGATCTTTCCAGCGGCGGCGTGGTGCTCGACGCGACTGCGGGATCGGACGCGGGCATCGACGTGGTCGGATCCGAATATGCGACGATCGCCGCCGAGAACACCGCGCTCGAGCGGCTCTCGGGAATCGTCGCCGACCAGATCGTCGCGCGAGTGGCGCGCTTCGCCCGGTCGGGCGGCAAGCCTGCGGCCGTGCCCGCGAGCGCGGGCGCTACGGGGCAATGAAGGCTAGCGCGGCGCAGATCCGCGCCGCCGTCGACAAGCCCGATCCGGCGACCCGACTCTATCTGTTCCACGGGCCCGACGAATCGGGTGCGGCCGAGCTCGCCGAGCGGCTGGCGCGGGCGCTGGGGCCTGACGCCGAGCGCGTCGATATCGATATGAAGGCGCTACGCGATCAGCCTGGGCGCTTGGCCGACGAGGCGGCGTCGATGTCGCTGTTCGGAGGCGCGCGTTATCTGCGGATCACCGGCGTCGAGGAAGGCGCGAGCGAGGCGATCGCCTTGCTGCTCGGCGCCGAGCGCGCGGGCAATCCGGTGATCGCGATCGGGCCGGGGCTCAAGGCGAGCGGCAAATTGGTCAAGAGCGCGATCGCAGCGCCCGCTGCGCTGACTTTCGCCTGCTATGTGCCCGAGGGAGTCGACGCGGCGCGGCTGGCGACGACGGTAGCGCGCGAACAGGGCCTGCGGCTCACCGGCGACTTGCCGCAGCGACTGGCGGCGGCGACCGGGGGCGATCGCGCGATCCTGTCGCGCGAAGTCGAGAAGCTGGCGCTCTATCTCGACGCCGCGCCGGACCGCCCGCGCGATGCCGATGGCGCAGCTTTCGATGCGATCGGTGCCGATCTGGGCGACACCGAGTTGTTCCACGCGATCGAAGCGGTGCTCGACGGGCGCGTTGCCGAGATCGGCACCGAACTGGCGCAATTGGGCGACGGCACTGCGATCCCGCTGTTGCGTCAGCTGGCGCGCCGGCTGATGACCCTGGCCGAGCTGCGCGGCGACATGGATCGCGGTGCCAGTGTCGATGAAGTGCTTGAGAAGCATCGTATTTTCTTCCGTGAGAAACCCGCGACAGGGCGTGCGCTGCGCCGCTGGAACGCCGCCCAGATCACCCGCGCGATCGATCGCGTGCGCCAGACCGAACGCGCATTGATGCATTCGGGAAGCGCGGGCGAAGTGCTGGCCGACGCGGAATGTATCGCGATTGCCCGCGCCGCCGCACGGGCGCGAGGCTAGATCCGCTCGCCGGTGAGGCGCTGGCAGACCATATCCAGCTGGTCGAGCGTCGAATAAGCGAGCGTGAGGCTGCCGCCCTTGGCGCCGTGAGCGATCTTGACGTTGAGACCGAGCACGTCGCCGAGCTGGCGTTCGAGCGCTTGAATGTCGGCATCCCGGAACGCGCTCTCCCCGCTCTTGCGCTTCGCGGGCTTGGCATCGCGCGCGAGCTTCTCGGTTTCGCGGACAGACAGGCCCTTCTCGGCGACCACGCGCGCGAGGCGTTCGGCATCAGGAACACCGATGAGCGCACGGGCATGGCCCATCTCGATCGTACCCTCGACCACCATCTGGCGGACGGGTTGAGGAAGATCCAGCAATCGCAACAGGTTAGCGACGTGACTGCGCGATTTGTGGACCAGCCGGGCAAGCGCTTCCTGAGTATGGCCGAATTCACCGATCAACCGCGAATAGGCCTCGGCCTCTTCGATCGCGTTGAGGTCCTCGCGCTGGATATTCTCGACCAGCGCGATTTCCATCGTCTCGGCGTCGCTCAATTCGCGGACGATGACCGGGACTTCGTGGAGCCGGGCGCGCTGCGCCGCGCGCCAGCGACGTTCGCCGGCGACGATCTGGTAACTATGGCCGTGCGGCCGGACGACGATCGGCTGAATCAGGCCGCGTGCGGAAATCGATTCGGCGAGGTCGTCGAGCGCGGCCTCGTCGAAATGGCGGCGCGGCTGGCCGGGATGCGGCGCCATCGCGCTCACCGGCAGCGTGCGCAGCCCGGGCGTGCTGCTGGTCTCCGCCGCGCCCGAAATCGGCGTTTCGGGAACGGTATCGCCGAGCAGCGCGCTAAGGCCGCGGCCGAGGCCGTGCTTGCGGGGGGCGGGTTCGGTCATGCGGCCTTCCTGAGCTTGGGCAGGCGCTCGATCACTTCGCGGGCGAGCGCGATATAGGCCTCGGAACCGGCGCAGCGATAATCATAGATCAGCGCCGGCATGCCGTGACTCGGCGCCTCGGACAGACGGACGTTGCGCGGAATCACCGTATCGAACACCACCTTGCCGAGCACCGCGCGGACATCGTCTGCGACCTGGTCGGTCAGCCGATTACGGCGATCATACATGGTGAGCGCGACGCCGAGGATCGACAGGCCGGGATTGAAGCGACTGCGGATACGATCGATCGTGCTGAGCAATTGGCTGAGGCCTTCCAGCGCGAAGAACTCGCATTGGAGCGGCACGAGGAGCGCGTGCGCGGCGACCATCGCATTGATCGTCAACAAGCCCAGCGAAGGCGGACAATCGATCAGCACGACGTCCCAGCGTTGCGCGGTGTGCCGGCTGAGCGCGGCGTCGAGACGATGGGTGCGCGCTTCAAATTCGATCAGCTCGATTTCGGCACCGGACAAATCCTGTGTCGCGGGGACGATGTCGAGCCGCGGCACCTTGGTAGCGATCGCAACCTGTTCGAGATCGAGCTCGCTGACGAGCAGATCATAGCTCGATTGCGCGCGATGGGCGCGGCCGATGCCGAGACCCGTGGAAGCATTGCCCTGCGGATCGAGATCGATCAGCAACACGCGCTTGCCGGTCGCCGCCAGCGCGGTGCCGACATTGATCGCGGTAGTGGTCTTCCCCACCCCGCCCTTCTGATTGGCGATCGCTATGCAGATCATCTGGGCCGCACCCCTCGGGCCACCACGATACCGGAATCCGGCTGTGTGATGCTTGGTTCCACGTGGAACACACCTTGCCATTTCGGTCGCGCGGCATCCACCTCTGATTGCGCGTTTCTGCCCTTTGGAAGCACCCAGATTGTGGATGAATCTGTGCAGTGGGTTGTGGACACAAGGATCTCGGAGAGCTCGGCCACCGCGCGGGCGGAAACGATTGCGGCGCGATTCACCGGACGGTAGCTTTCGATCTTGCTCTGTTGGACGGTAACGCGGGAAAGTCCGAGTTCAGATACGACGTACCGTAAAAACTCCGCGCGACGAGCACGCGGCTCGACCAGGACCACCGGACGATCGACCAGGATACCGACGACGACGCCGGGTAGCCCCGCCCCGCTTCCCACGTCGACCCACGCCCCGGACGGTGCTTCCACGGCCAAAGGGATGAGCTGTGCCGAGTCGACGAAATGCCGGGCCCACAGCGAATCGAGCGTGGACGCCGCGATCAGATTCTGGTTCGCGGCCTCCGCCAGCAGAAGCGTCCGATAGCGATCGAGCAACGTTTCACGTGAAACACCGAAGGCGTTCCGAATCCAGGCCCGGGCTTCCTCCTCGGTCACGCCGCGGTCCTTCGGGCGTGCAGCAAAATAGCCGACAGGGCTGCGGGCGTGATGCCGCGGATGCGTGACGCCGCCCCGAGCGTATCCGGGCGTGCGGCGCTCAACTTCTCCACCATTTCGTTGGACAATCCCGGGATCTCGGCGAAGTCCAAGGCTGCGTGCAGACGAACATTATCCGTGGCGCGGAGCTGCTCCACCTCTGCTTGCTGCCGTTCGAGATAGGGCGCGTATCGCGCGTCCTCGATGAACTCGGCGAGAAGCTGGCCATCAGCATCCACCTCTTCGACGACGTGCGACAGCTCTACGCCGGGGAAGCGCAGCCATTCCTTTGCCGAACGTCGAGCGCCGTCCAGGCCGACAGGGGCACCGCGCGCATGGACTGCCGAAGCGGTGAGCGACACGGCGAACTGCTTTTCCAAACCCTCGCGCGCATCGCGCCGCGCTGCATGACGTGCAGTCCGCAGGGTACCGAGCACCCCAAGCCTCTCGGCGACCTCGCCCAACCTAGTCTCGGCATTATCGGCGCGCAGGCGGAGGCGGAACTCCGCACGGGCCGTGAGCATACGATAGGGTTCGGTAACGCCCTGCAAGACAAGGTCGTCGACCATCACCCCCAGATAGGAAGTCGCGCGATCGAGGATCAGCGGCTCCAGCCCCCGCGCGTGCGCGGCGGCATTGATACCCGCGATGAGCCCCTGCCCCGCCGCTTCCTCATATCCGGTCGTACCGTTGATCTGGCCCGCGAAATAGAGGCCGGCGATCTCGGGCAGTTCCAGAGTCGCGGCAAGCGCTCGCGGATCGATATAATCATATTCGACCGCATAGCCGGGCGTGACGATGCGAGCGCGCTCGAGTCCCGGAATCGAAGCGACCATCGCCTCCTGGATATCGACCGGGAGCGAGGTCGACATGCCATTGGGATAGATCAGATGCGTGTCCAACCCCTCGGGCTCGAGGAAGATCTGGTGGCCGTCGCGATCGCCGAAACGGTGGATCTTGTCCTCGATCGAGGGGCAGTAGCGTGGCCCCTGCGCATCGATCGCGCCCGTGAACAAAGGCGAGCGGCTCAGGCCGCTGCGGATCGCATCGTGGGTCGCTTCGGTGGTCCGCGTCACGCCGCAATGCAATTGGGGCAGCAAACGCCCAGCGGTCAGCGGCGACATCGTCCAGGGGTCGTCGTCCGAAGGCTGCTCGGCGACGCGCGCCCAATCGACCGTCCGGCCATCGAGGCGGGGCGGCGTACCGGTCTTCAACCGCGCCATCGGCAGCGATAGCGCGCGAAGTTGATCGGCGAGACGTGTCGCCGCCAACTCGCCCACCCTTCCGCCGATCTCACGCTCTTCGCCACGGAAAATCCGCCCGCCGAGGAAGGTACCGGTGGCGAGCACCACCGCGCACGCCTTCAGCAGCCTTCCGTCGGCGAGCCGAACTCCCGCGATCTTCCCACCGACGAGGTCGAGTGAATCCGCTTCGCCTTCGATCAGGTCGAGTCCCGGCTGAGCACGCAGCATCGTCTGGATAGCGGCGGCATAGCGCACGCGATCGGCCTGCACGCGCGGCCCCTGGACCGCAGTGCCCTTACTGCGATTGAGCATTCGATAATGGATGCCAGCGGCATCGGCGGCACGCGCGATCAGACCGTCAAACGCGTCGACTTCGCGGACGAGATGGCCCTTGCCGAGCCCGCCGATAGCAGGGTTGCAGGACATCGCGCCGAGTTTGGTCAAGTCGAAGCTCAGCAACGCCGTCCGCGCGCCGCGGCGCGCAGACGCCGCCGCGGCCTCCGTGCCGGCATGGCCTCCGCCGATTACGATGACATCGAACATGCGCCGTTCGCTAGAGATTCGTGCGCGCGCCGTCAAAACGTTCCACGTGGAACGTCCTATTTGCCGATGCAGAAACGCGCGAAAAGCGAGTCCAGCATCGCCTCCACCCCCGCCCTTCCGGTAATGGCGTCGAAGGCGCCCCGGGCGGTGCGCAGCTCCTCAGCGACCAACAGCAAGTCATGCTGCGTCGCAGCACGGTCCAGTGCACCGGCCGCCGTTGCGGCAAGATCCCGCTGTCGGCGATTGAGCGCCAGAAGGTCCGGCGGCGGCAGGAGAGTCGCCGCCAATGCCTCGAGCCGCTTCCAAAGCAATTCGATTCCCGCCCCGGTGGCCGCTGAGACGGCCAAATCCTTGCCCGTCGCCTCGCGGCCTGGAAGATCGGCGCGCGCGTGGAGCCAAAGCACCGCCGGATGGTCGGGCGGCGGCACGTCGCCGAGCCACAACAGGATGTCGGCTTCCTCCAGCGCGGCGCGTGCGCGATCGATTCCGATCGCCTCGATCGGGTCGGCGGTCGCCTCGGCGAGGCCGGCGGTGTCGATCAGCAGATAGGCCGTACCGCCACGCGCCACGGGTGCTTCGATCCGGTCGCGCGTGGTGCCGGCAATCGGGGATACGATCGCAGCTTCGCGTTCGACCATTGCGTTGAGCAATGTCGACTTGCCGGCATTGGGTGGACCGGCGAGCACGACGCGCAACCCGTCCCTGAGCCGTTCGACCGGCGGGCGCACCGTGACCTGCCGGATCTCCGCCGCCAGTGTGGCTGCCGCATCGTGAAGCCCGGCCAGCGAATGCGCGCCGGCGACATCGTCTTCGTCGCTGTGATCGAGCTGGGCTTCGACCTCGGCGGCCAGCATCAGCAGGCGACGCGACCAATCCTCCACCTGCCGGCGGACCGCACCCTCGGCCGAACGCACGGCGATTCGGCGCTGCGCCTCGGTCTCGGCCATCAGCAGGTCGCCCAGCCCTTCCGCTTCGCTCAGGTCGATCCGGCCGTTGAGCAATGCCCGGCGCGTGAATTCGCCCGGCTCGGCATGGCGTAGGCCTTCGAGCGCGCCGAGCGCGGCCTCGATCGACCGTACGACCGCGCGACCGCCATGGAGATGAAGCTCGACGAGATCCTCCCCGCTGGCGCTGCGTGGGCCGGGAAAGAGCAGGACGAGCCCGCGATCGAGCAATTCTCCGCTCGCCGGATCGCGCAGCGCGCGCAGCCCTGCATGTCGCGGAGCGGGAAGGTCACCTGCCAGCAGCGCCGCCGCTTCGAACGCACGCGATCCGCTCAGGCGCACTATCGCGATGGCGGCGGGCGGGGTTCCGCTCGACACCGCAAAGATGGTATCCATTTCAGCCGCTTTGCTTGCCGCTCTCGAACATCGTCCGCCAGAAGCTCATCGCCCCGTCGCCCATCGGCCCCCAATTGCGGATCATGTCGGCGAATCCTTCGGGAGTTCCTTGTTTTTCAATGGCTTCCACCATCATCTGGACATAGCGGTCGTGTACCGGCGAGAGGTCAGGAAGTCCCATGGCGCGGCGCGCCTCCTCGGGCGTGCAATCGACTTCGACATTGATCTTCATAGGCGCCGTCTCCGTTGCGCGGGCCGCGGGGCGGCTGCTAGTCTTGCCGCATGTATGCGCGCGACCATGCCCTGATCGCAACGCCCATCGGAGCGATCCGGATCGAGGGCGACGAGGCGGTGCTGACAGCGATCCGCATCGGCGGCGACCCCACGCGCTCGCCAGGCAGCGCGCAGGCGGTGCGCGAAGCCGTCGAACAACTCGAGCAATGGCTCGCCAAAGAACGTCAGGAATTCGATCTGCCGCTGGCCCCGATGGGTACGCCGCGCGGCGAGGAACTGCGCGCCGGGCTGATCGCGATCGGCTATGGCGAGACGCTGAGCTATGGCGCGTTGGCGCGGGTGCTGGCGTCGAGCCCGCGGGCCATCGGCCAGCTTTGCGCGCGAAACCCCTTCCCGATCGTCGTCCCCTGCCACCGCGTGGTCGGCAGCGGCGGAACGCTCGGGCATTATTCGGGTGGCGACGGGCCCAAGACCAAATCCTGGCTGCTCGAGCATGAGCGACGGCCTTCAGAAGGGACCTTGTTATGACGGTGCGCATCGATGCGAGCGACGGCAGCGGCAGATTCCTTGCCTATGTCGCCGAACCCGAGGGCATTCCGCGCGCCGCGATCGTGGTGATTCAGGAGATCTTCGGAGTGAATCCGGGGATCCGCCAGAAATGCGACGATTGGGCCGCGATGGGCTATCTCGCGCTCGCGCCCGATTTGTTCTGGCGGCTGCAGCCGGGGATCGAGCTCGATCCCGACATTCCCGAGCAATTCCAGCAGGCGCTCGGCTGGATGAACAAGTTCGACCAGACCAAGGGCATCGAGGACATCGAATCGACGATAAAGGCGGCGCGGGCGAAGCTGGGCGGCAGCGGCAAGGTCGGCGCGGTGGGCTATTGCCTCGGCGGGCGCCTCGCCTTCATGACCGCGACGCGAACCGATTCGGACGCGACCGTCGGCTATTACGGCGTCAACATCGACAATCTGCTCGGCGAGAAGCACGCGATCGCCAACCCGGTGCTGCTCCACATCGCGGGCGCCGATCACTTTGTGACGCCGGACATCCAGGCGAGGATGCACGAAGGGCTCGACGACCATCCCAAGGTGACCTTGTTCGACTATCCCGGCGAGGATCACGGCTTCGCGGCGGAGATGGGCAAGCGCCGGTCCGACGCCGCGGCGCAGCTGGCGGACGAACGCACGGCGGCGTTCTTCGCGGAGCATCTGGGCTAGCTATCGGTGAACACGCGCGCCCGCTGGACTGTCTCCATTCTTGTGGTCGGAGCGGCGCTGCTGGCACTCGCAAAGGCAGATAATCTGATCTTCGGCGCTGCCGTCGCGAACGCGGAGCACCGACCCGCTTTGCTGCGAAACGCTGAATGGAAGAAGCCAGCGCCCGTGTTTGGGAGAAGGTTCCACAAGGGTGTGCCCGAAAGCGAACTCCTCTCATGGCTGCGCGCCAACCAGTTCGTCATCGAACGAGCGACGCGCGTCGCCACGCGACGAATCCAGAGCCTACCATGCAACGAACGCGTCGAGATCAAATGGTCGACCAGCGGCGAAGGACTGCTTCAGGGAGCCGATGCCAGAGTCTCGGAGGCAGGCTGCCTCTAGCGTTCACCCGAAGAAGCTTAGAATCCCCGGCGTCTGGTGCGTGCCGACCCAGCCTTCGTAGATCATCCGGAAGGCCACGAAGACGATCACCGCGAGGCCGATATAGGCGATCCAGCGGTGGCGATCGATCAACTTGGCGATGAAATTGGCCGCCAGGCCCATCAAGGCCACCGAAAGCAGCAGTCCGACCACGAGGATGCCGGGATGCGCCCGCGCCGCGCCGGCGACGCCGAGGACATTGTCGAGGCTCATCGACACATCGGCGATCGCGACCGCCCAGGCGGCACCGGCGAAGGTGCGCGCAGAACGGACGCCAGAGCGTTCGTCCCCCGCGATTTCCTCCGAGCCCGGGCTCTCGCCCATATGCCTGATTTCGCGCCAGAACTTCCAGCTCACCCAGAGCAGCAGCAGCCCTCCGGCAAAGACCAGCCCGACGATCCCCATCAGCCAGCTGACGAGCAGGGCGAAGATGATACGCAGCACCAATGCAGCGCCGATGCCGATCAGGATGACCTTCCTGCGCTGGTCGGCGGGAAGGCCCGCGGCGAGCGCGCCGACGACGATCGCATTGTCGCCGGCGAGGACGAGGTCGATCATCAGCACCGAGCCAAACGCCGCGAGCGCCGCCGGCTCGGTGATGTTCGAGAAATCGGCGACGATATGGTGCCAGATGTCGAGCGGCGATCCCATCCCGCCGGCTGTGGCGGCGGCAGACAACAATGCGAACAGGCTCAAACGATCGACTCCCCGAAATATTCGACCACCGGCATCGGCTCATAGAAGCCGTGGAGCAGCCTGCGCCAGTCCTGATAACGGTCGGACATGCGGAAACCCTCGCGATGCGCGGCGATGTCGGTCCAAACCACGCGGAGCAGATATAGGTCCGCGCGTTCGGCAGCGGGACGAACCTCGATCTCGACGAATCCCGGCGAGGCGGCGATCAGCGGCCGTGCTTCGCGCATTGCGGATTCGAAAGCCTCGCTTTGGCCTGGGCGAACGTTGAGGAGGGCGTGTTCTACGATCATCCCCGTCCCGCTTCCTGGCGGACCTGGCCGCGCGCTCGTATAATCCATACTCGTCATCCCGGCCGAAGTGCCGGGATCCACTGTGCCGCGAGGGCAAAGACAGGAGCCTCCTGCGCTTCGCCCAGCCTCGCGGTGGACCCCGGCACAAGGCCGGGGCGACGGTGTTGGCTATTGATTCATGCTGTCGAAGAAGTCCTCGTTGGTCTTCGAGTCCTTCATCTTGTCGAGCAGGAATTCCATCGCGTCGATCGTGCCCATCTGCATGAGGATGCGGCGCAGCACCCACATCTTGGAGAGCTTGTTCTTGTCGACGAGCAGCTCTTCCTTGCGGGTGCCCGACTTGCCGACGTCGAGCGCCGGGAAGATGCGCTTGTCGGCCACCTTGCGGTCGAGGACGATTTCCGAGTTGCCGGTGCCCTTGAACTCTTCGAAGATGACTTCGTCCATGCGGCTGCCGGTATCGATCAGCGCAGTGGCGATGATCGAAAGCGACCCGCCCTCCTCGATATTGCGCGCGGCACCGAAGAAGCGCTTCGGACGCTGGAGCGCATTGGCATCGACGCCGCCGGTCAGCACCTTGCCCGACGAGGGGACGACGGTGTTGTAGGCGCGGCCGAGACGCGTGATCGAGTCGAGCAGGATCACTACGTCCTTCTTGTGCTCGACGAGGCGCTTGGCCTTTTCGATCACCATCTCGGAGACCTGGACGTGGCGCTGCGCCGGCTCGTCGAAGGTCGAGGAGATCACCTCGCCCTTCACGCTGCGCTGCATGTCGGTGACTTCCTCGGGCCGCTCGTCGATCAGCAGCACGATCAGGAACACCTCGGGGTGGTTCTCGGTGATCGCGCGGGCGATGTTCTGGAGCAGCACGGTCTTGCCGACGCGCGGCGGCGCGACGATCAGTGCGCGCTGGCCCTTGCCCTGCGGAGCGACGATGTCGATCACGCGCGCCGACTTATCTTTGATCGTCGGATCGAGCGTGTCGAGCGTCAGCTTGCTCTCAGGGTAGAGCGGGGTGAGATTGTCGAAATTGACGCGGTGGCGAACCGCGTCGGGATCGTCGAAATTGACCGAGACCAGCCGCGTCAGCGCGAAATAGCGCTCGCCGTCCTTGGGTCCGCGGATCTCGCCTTCGACCGTGTCGCCGGTGCGCAGGCCGAATTTGCGGACCTGGTTGGGCGAGACATAGATGTCGTCGGGGCCGGCGAGATAATTGGCCTGCGGGCTGCGCAGGAAACCGAAGCCGTCGGGCAGCACTTCGATCGTGCCTTCGCCCATGATCTGCTCGCCATTCTCGGCCTGGGCCTTGAGGATGGCGAACAGCAGATCCTGCTTGCGCAGCGTCGACGCGCTTTCGACGCCCAGCTCTTCGGCCATGCTGACCAATTCTGCGGGCGGGGTTTTCTTGAGTTCCTTGAGATGCATGGGGAGTCCGGGTGCTGGGAAGCTATGGGGAGAGCGTCGGTCGGCGGATGCGCACGATGGGCGATGCTGGAAGGAAGGAACCGCCGCCCGGAAGAGCGTTCGGTCTGATCTGCGAATTAGGTGTGGGTCTCGGTCAAGTCAACGGGCATCGCACCGATTTGCGCGCAGGATAATTGCGGAAAGCCCCGGAGCTGCCGCAAAATTAGAACGGCTTGACCACCACGAGCACGACGATGAGCACCACTGCCAGCGCGGGGACCTCGCCCAGCAGGCGCAGCCGGCGCGGCGAGAGGCTGCCCTGCCCCCTGGCCAGCTTCTTCGAATAGCCGACCGCCCAGCCATTATAGCCGCTGAGCGCGATCACCAGCAGCAGCTTGGCATGGAGCCAGCCGAGCCCGGGCTCGCCGTCGAACAGCCCGAAATTGGCGGCGAGCGCGAGCCCGAGCAGCCAGACGATCCCCATCGAGGGCACGAGGATCGTACGCCGGAGCAAGGCCTCGCGTTTTTCCCAATCGGCGGCCTGCGGGGTACCGAGCGCTTCCTGGTGATGGACGAGATAGCGCGGCAGCAGAAACAGGCCCGCCATCCAGAAGATCACGAAGATGATGTGAAACGCCTTGACCCACAGATAGGCGTTGCCGAGAAATCCAGTCATGCTCGCCTCCGCTCGCGGGCCGTCATTTTCCGCTCCTCACCCGCGCCAGCAACTGCTCGACATGCGCGATCGGCGTGTCGGGCAGGATGCCATGGCCGAGATTGAAGATATGCGGGCGTTCTGAAAAGGCCAAAAGGATACGGTCGACCGCGCTTTCCAGTGTCGGACCGCCGGCGATCAGCGCGAGCGGATCGAGATTACCCTGCACCGGTAGGTTCGCGGTCAGCGAGGCATGCGCCCAGACGGGATCGACGGTCTCGTCGACACCGATCGCATCGACGCCCGTCTCGCGCGCATAAGCGGGAAGCTTGCCGCCGGCACCTTTCGGAAAGCCGATCACCGGCACGCCGGGCGCACGCTGGTGGAGCGCCGCCACGATGCGTGCGGTCGGCGCGATTACCCATTGCTCGAACTGCGCGGGAGAAAGACTGCCCGACCAGCTGTCGAACAACTGGACCGCCTCCACGCCCGCCTCGATCTGGCCGAGCAGATATTCGATCGTGCAATCGGCGATGCGTGTCACCAGCGCCTGCATCAGTTCGGGATCGCGATAAGCGAGCCGCCGTGCCTCGGCTTGCTCGCGGCTGCCCTGCCCGGCGATCATATAGGTCGCGACGGTCCAGGGACTGCCTGCAAAGCCGAGGAAGGTGGTCTGGGGGGGCAATAAGGCCGCTACCCGCCGGACGGTGCCATAGACGGGTTCGAGTGCCTCAGCGTTCGGCTGAAGGGCGTCCAGTACATTCCGGGCCTGGACGGTCGGTGCGAGCCGCGGGCCTTCGCCAGTTTCGAACCAGAGATCCTGTCCCAGCGCCATCGGCACGATGAGGATGTCGGAGAACAGGATCGCGCCGTCCATGCCGAAGCGTCGGATCGGCTGGAGCGTGATCTCGGCGGCCGCGTCGCTGTCCATCGCCAGGGCGAGAAAGCCGCCTTTCTCCTCCCGGAGCGCACGATATTCGGGGAGGTACCGGCCCGCCTGGCGCATCAGCCAGATCGGCGGCACCGACTGGCGTTCACCCTTGAGAGTCGCGAGCAACGGTTTGGACGACGGGGAGGTCAGAAACGCCTCTTTCCTATATCTATAAGATAAGAATCTAAGGGTTGTTGGAGTCAGTAGGAGCGTGGAAGCCGGGGCTTAGCCACTTGCCCGGAAACTGCCAACAGATTGACTCCGCGCAGCCCACGGCGCCGCCCGGATTCGGATTCCGTGTCCCCGCTTTCCACAGCCTGTGAACCGGAACCGGGGGCTGGGGACGGGGTTGTGGAAGAATCGCGCATCGGGTCCCCGGTTTCGCGCGCTTGGCCGCCGCGCACGGTTGCGCTAGCGGCTGTTGGGCATGTTCTCCACAGATTCACGCACGGCCTCCTGATGCGCCTCCATCTCCATCTGCTCTCCGACTCCACCGGCGAGACTTTGGAGAATATCGCCAAGGCCGCGCTGGCGCAGTTCGACGATGTCGAGACGCTGCGGCACTTCTGGCCGATGGTGCGCAGCGAAGCGCATCTCGAGCGGATCCTCGAGGAAATCGCGCAGAATCCCGGCCTGGTGATCTTCACTCTGGTCAACAACGACGTCCGCCGCACGCTCGAGACGCGCTGCCGGGCGATGGGCTTGCCGGCGATCGCGCCGCTCGATCCGGTGAGCCATGCGCTTTCCAATCTGCTCGGACAGGAAGCAAAGGCGCGCCCCGGGCGGCAGCACACGCTCGACGCCGCTTATTTCGCGCGCGTCGACGCGATCCAGTTCACCATGGCGCATGACGACGGCATCGGCGCCGAGGATTGGGAGGAATGCGACATCGTCCTCGCCGGCGTGTCGCGCTCGTCCAAGACGCCGACGTCGATCTACCTCGCCAATCGCGGCTACAAGACCGCCAACATCCCGATCGTGGTCGAATCCCCGCCGCCGCCCGAACTCTTCACGCTCCGGCATCCGCTGATCGTCGGGCTCACCACCAGCGCCGACCGGCTCGTCCAGATCCGCCGCAACCGGCTGCTCTCGCTCAACCAGAGTCCGGAAACCGCCTATGTCGACCAGGATTCGGTCCAGCGCGAGATCGCTTATGCCCGGCGCATGTTCGCCGACAATGGCTGGCCGGTTATCGACGTGACGCGACGCTCGATCGAGGAGACGGCGGCGGCGATCATCCAGCTCTGCAACGAGCGGACATTGCGGGAGAAGGATGCATGAACCCTTCGACTCCGCTCAGGCCAGGTCTGATCCTCGCCTCGCAGAGCGCATCGCGCCGGGCGATGCTCGATGCGGCCGGCGTGCCCCATGAAGCCGTCGCCGCGCTGGTCGACGAGGCTTCGGCGAAGGATGCGCTGATCGCGGGGGGAATTTCCGCGCGGGATCTCTCGGATGCGCTCGCCGAATTGAAGGCGCTCAAGGTCTCGCGGATGGCGCCGGGTGCGCTGGTGCTCGGTTGCGACTCCGTCGTCGCGCTCGACGACGGCACCTTGCTCGACAAGCCGGTCAGCCGCGAGAACGCCGCCGAGCATCTGCGGATGATGTCGGGCCGGCACCACGATCTCTACAGCGCGGCGGTGATCGCCGAGGGTGGACGCGGCGTCTGGCGGCATGTCGATCGCGCGCGGATGCATGTGCGGACGCTGTCCGAGACCTTCATCGCCGAATATCTCGATCGGGAATGGCCGGCGATCGGCGGATGCGTCGGCTGCTATAGAATGGAGGGGCCGGGCGTGCAGCTCTTCAGCCGCACCGAGGGAAGCCATTTCACCATTCTCGGCATGCCGATGCTACCATTGCTCGATTATCTGCGCGTCCGGGGAGTGCTGACGCCATGACGCCATATGCCGAAGTCATCGGCGATCCGATCGCGCATTCGAAGTCGCCGCTGATCCACGGCTTCTGGCTCAAGGCGCTGGGAATCGACGCAGAATATCGCGCGACGCACGTCACGCCCGAGGGGTTGGCCGACTATTTCGACGCGCGCCGCGCCGATCCCGCCTGGCGCGGGACCAACATCACCATCCCGCACAAGCAGGCGGCGCTCGACCATGTCGAGGATCGCGGCGACGTGCGCGGCACGATTGGCGCGATCAACACGGTGGTGCGCGCCGAAGACGGCGCGCTGGTCGGCACCAATACCGACGCCGGTGGATTCTATGCGCCGATCGCGGGGCTCGACCTCGAAGGCCGGCACGCGGTGGTGATCGGCGCGGGCGGGGGGGCGCGCGCGATCCTGTTCGCATTGTCGAGGATCGGGATCGGCCGCGTGACGATCCTCAACCGCAACGTGCTCAAGGCCGCGGCCCTGCTGTCGAGCTTCGGGATCAAGGGCGATGCGGTGCCGCTCGGCAGCCCGCTTCCGCCTGCCGACCTGCTGGTCAACGCCAGCGCATTGGGGATGGGCGGGCAGCCGCCGCTCGATCTCGACCTCGCACCGTTGCCCGAGGACGCAGTGGTCTACGACATCGTTTATACGCCGCTGGAGACGCCGCTGCTCGCGCAGGCGCGGGCGCGGGCGCTCGATACGGTCGACGGGCTGGACATGCTGATCGGCCAGGCCGCTTTGGCGTTCGAACTGTTCTTCGGTGCCGAGCCGCCGCGCGCGCGCGACGACGAACTGCGGGAATTGCTGGAGAAATGATCACCGTCGGCCTCACCGGGTCGATCGGCATGGGCAAGTCGACCGTCGCGCGGATGTTCGCTGACGAAGGCGTGCCGCTGTTCGACGCGGACGAGACCGTGCACGATCTGCAGGGCCCCGGCGGCGCGCTGGTCGAGGCGATCGAGGCGGCCTTTCCCGACACGACCGGCAAACAGGGCGTCGACCGCGCGGCATTGCGCGACGCGGTGTTCGGCGACGAGGCGGCGTTTGCCCGGCTGGAGGCGCTGGTGCATCCGGCGGTCGCGCGCGCGCGCGACGCGTTCCTCGCGGCCAATGCCGGCGCGCCGATCGTGATGCTCGACGTACCCTTGTTGTTCGAAGCGGGCGGCTGGGCGGCGGTCGACAAGATCGTGGTCGTATCGGCGCCGCCCGAAGTCCAGCGGGCGCGGGTGCTGGGCCGTCCGGGCATGACCGTCGAGCGTTTCGAATCGATCCTCGCGCGCCAGCTTTCCGATCCGGAGAAGCGCGCCCGCGCCGATTTCGTGATTTCCACCGATGGCCCGCTGGAGGAAACCCGCGCGCAGGTGCGCCACGTCCTCACTTGCCTAGCCGCGCGCGCGGGAGGATAAGGCGGCATGCGCGAAATCGTGTTCGATACCGAAACGACGGGGCTCAGCTTCGCGGGCGGAGACCGGCTGGTCGAGATCGGCTGCATCGAACTGGTCAACCGCGTGCCCACCGGCCGGCATTTGCACCATTATATCAACCCCCAGCGCGACATGCCGGCCGAGGCCGAACGCGTCCACGGGCTGAGCGCGCGCTTCCTTTCGGACAAGCCGCTCTTCCACGACGTGGTCGAGGAGCTGATCGAGTTTCTCGGCGATTGCCCGTTGGTCGCGCACAATGCCGGGTTCGACTTCTCGTTCCTCAACGGCGAGCTCGGCCGCTGCGGCCGGCCGGTGATCGACCATGGCCGGATGGTCGACACGCTGGCGATCGCGCGGGTCAAGCATCCCGGCGCCAAGCACACGCTCGATGCCCTGTGCACGCGCTACGGAATCGACCTCAGCGCACGCACGCTCCACGGCGCGCTGCTCGACGCGCAATTGCTCGCGCAGGTCTATGTCGAGCTCACCGGCGGGCGGCAGATCACTTTGGGCCTCGCGGTCGACGCGCCGGTGATGCGCGAGACGCCCGCCGAGGCCGCGAACCGGGTCCATGTGCGACCTGCCCGGCATTTTGCGGCATCGGCCGTGGAACTTGAGCGCCACGCAGCCTTTGTCCAGAAGTTGGAGGACCCGCTCTGGGCATCGGCGGCATCCGGTTGATTGGATGCGGTCGACGCTCGCGTCGGAGCGACCTCATTTTGAAGCGGAGGTAATGTCATGGATATCCGAGTCTCTGGCCATCAGGTCGAAACCGGCGCAGCACTCAAGACGCTGGTCACCGAACGACTCCAGGGTATCGCCGACAAATATTTTTCGCGCGCCCTCTCGGCGCAGGCCACGTTCGGCAAGGGGCCGCACGACAATGGCTTCACGTGCGACATCGTCATGCACGTGATGCAGGGACTGGTGCTCAAATCGTCGAATTCGGGGATGGAGGCCAATGGCGCGTTCGACGGCGCCGCCGATCGCATCGACAAGCAGCTCCGTCGCTATACTCGCCGGCTCAAGGACCGGCAGAACGGCACCGTCAATGCCTTCGCCGAGAACGGCGCCTATGACAATGCCGGCTATACCCTGTTCGAGGAGCCGGCGGCGGAGGAAGAGCCCGCCGAGGCGCCCCTGATCATCGCCGAGACGCGTGTCGACGTGCCCGAGGCGACGGTTTCGGACGCCGTGATGATGCTCGATCTGCGCCACACCAATGCGCTGCTGTTCCGCAATACCGCGACCGGAACCCACAACATGGTCTATCGCCGCGGCGACGGGACGATCGGCTGGGTTGAGCCGAACCGCACACAGGCCTAGGGGGAGAGCGCCCCGGGGGGGCGGAACGCTTTGGACAACCGATGACCGAACTCAGCGATTTGCTGACGCCCGAGGCAGTATTTGCCGGCCTGGGTGCTGCAAACAAGAAGACATTGTTCCAGCAGCTCGGCACCGCCGCGGCGCGCGCCTACGGCGTGGACGCGAAGCTGGTGACCGAGCGGCTCGGCGAACGCGAGAAGCTCGGCTCGACCGGCTTTGGCGGCGGAATCGCGATTCCGCACGGCAAGCTGGACGGGCTGAAGCACGTCGCCGGCGTGTTCGTTCGGCTCAACCAGCCGATCGATTTCGCCGCGATCGACGATCTGCCGGTCGATCTGGTGTTCATGCTGCTCTCGCCCACGGGCGCGGGCGCCGAGCATCTCAAGGCGCTCGCCTGCGTGTCGCGCAAGCTGCGCGACCGCAATTTCGCCGCCAAATTGCGTGGCGCGGGCTCGGACGACGCGCTGTTCGCGCTGCTCGCCGGGGTGGAGACGCGCGACGCCGCCTGAGCCTCGCCCTGAGCCGCGGGGCGCCGAAGCGCATTTCCGTGCGCTCGAATCGCTCTATGCCGCCGCGCCGATCAATCGGCTGTTCGAATCCGCGCTCGAGATCGCCGAGGGTGGAATCGCACGGATCCGGTTCCGCATCGATTCGCGCTATTTCCACGCCGCTGGCGCGGCGCACGGAACGAGCTATTTCAAGATGCTCGACGACGCGGCCTTCTATGCCGCCAACAGCCTCGTCACCGATCGCTTCCTGCTCACCACTGCGTTCAACCTTCTCTTCACCAAACCGCTGGGCGAGGGCCCGGTGATTGCCGAGGGCCGCTGGGTGAGCGGGCAGCGCCGGGTGTTCGTCGCCGAAGCGCGGCTGATCGACGCGAGCGGCGAGGAAGCGGCACGCGGCACCGGCACCTTCATGCGCTCGCGGATCCCGCTCGCTTCGCTCCCTGGTTATCGGACGGCGTGATGGCGCGGCTGACCAGCGCAACGCTGGTCAGCGCCTTGATTCGACGTGTGAATCAGGCAGGCGGATCGGCGATGGTGCTCGCCAAAGGCGACGCGACCGCAGGCGGAATCCTGTTGCTGACGTACCAAAAAGGCACAAATCCGCGCTTCTTCGAACGCGGTCTTGGTCCAAAGGGTGTCCCTGAGCTGATCACTTCGGGGCCCCGCGAAACCGCCGACGAGGGGGAGGTCACGGCGTACTGGCAGCGCCGGCGGGGCTATGACTCGGATTTGTGGGTGATCGAACTGGATATCGCGGATGCCGAACGCTTCGCCGCTGAAACGTTTAACGTTGATTGACATTGCGCGCCCGCGCGGGGAAAGGCGGCAGACGTTCCATAGCGTTGTGCCGATCGGGGTGTGAGACCGGACGGTTACGCAGTCGGGGGGGAAGCCCGGCAGACCAGGTTTGTTGACGGTCTGTCGCGCGCCAACCGCATAATATTGAAGCATAATGAAGTTCATGCCACGCGCCGCGACCTTCGCGGCTGTGACTTTTTGCGCTGGCGCACTTGCGAATGCAGCCACGCTTGACGCCGGTCTCGTGAACCAGGAAGTTCCGGTCCAGGCAGTCAACACTCAGGAACACCAAGTTGTTCCGGCGCCGGCGATCGTGGCGCAGCCGGTCCTGAAGCAGGACGGCGAGATCGTGCAGCCGCTCCCGGAAGCGGCGCTCAAGGAAGATCAGGATTTCGCGACTCTCTCCGCCGCGGTGGCCGCGCATGAGGGCGGCGCCGGCGCCGATGCCGAGCTCAACTGCCTCGCGGTCGGTGTCTATTACGAAGCGAAGAGCGAGCCGCTCGCCGGCCAGCTCGCCGTTGCCGACGTCATCATCAATCGCACCAAGTCGGGCCGGTTCCCCAAGTCGATCTGCTCGGTGATCACCCAGCGCGGCCAGTTCTCGTTCGTGCGCGGCGGCAAGCTGCCGACTCCGCCGGCGAACGCCCAGTGGCGCAAGGCGCTCGGCGTCGCCAAGGTCGCGCAGCAGGATCTGTGGGACAGCCCGGCCGAGAACGCGCTGTATTTCCACGCGCGCTACGTGAAGCCGAGCTGGGGCCGTGCGCGTGTCGCCACGGTGGGCAACCACATTTTCTATCGCTGATTCTGGCGCGGGGCTTTCCCGCGTTCGCTGAATGTTCTAACAGCCGGGGATGACCTCCCCGGCTGTTTTGCCATCCGATGCGCCCCTGGTGGCGAGCGAAGTCGCCCGCGGCGTCACGCGGATGCTGCTTCGCCACGATTGCGTCGCGATCGCCGAAGTGCCGCTCGACGGCGGCCGGCGGGCCGATCTTATGGCACTCGATGCGCGCGGCAATATCGTGATCGTCGAGATCAAGGTGTCGCGCGCCGATCTGCTCGGCGACGGCAAATGGACCGATTATCTCGCGCATTGCGACCGCTTCTTCTGGGCGGTGCCCGCCGGGTTCGACCTGCGGCCGTTCGAGCAGGAGGGATTTCTGCCGCAGCGCGCGGGGCTGATCGTCGCCGATCGCTACGACGCGGCGGTGGTGCGCGAGGCGGCGACGGTGCCGCTGGCCGCCGCGACGCGCAAGAAATGCACCCTTGCCTTCGCCCGGCGCGCCGCGCGGCGCGTGACGCACCTGCTCGACCCCGAGGCCGAGCAGGTCTTCTGAGCCTCAGTTCGCGCCGGGTCCCGTCGCGCCGGTCTTCGCGCCTGCCTTCGGCGCATCGGCGAGCAGCTTGGCGATCGCCGGGTAGCGCGTATTCTCGCGGGCATAGTCGCGTGCCGATTTGCCGCTGCCGTAGTCGGCGCGGTCGGGATTGGCCTTGGCGTCGAGCAGCTGGCGGACGATGTCGGCATTGTGCATCTGCACCGCGCGGATCAGCGGCGTCTCGCCGCCGCTGTTGGCGAGGTTCACGTTGGCGCGGTACTTGATCAGGATTCCGACGCCCTCGTTCCAGTTCTGCTCGATCGCAATGATGAGCGCGGTGTTGCCGCGGGCATCCTGCAGGTTCGGGTTGATGTCGTCGGCCTGGAGCAGCACGCGCAGATAGAGCGCGTCCGAGCGCCTGGCGACGATGTGCAGCGCACCCTCGCCGCTGCCGCGCTCCTTGGTGTTGACGATGCGCAGCGAGCGATCGAGCAGGAACTTGTTGACCTTGGCGCCGTCCGAATCCCGGATGGCCTTGAGGAACTCGTAGCCGTCCGAAAACTGCTGCGCGACGGCGGGAACCGCAGCGAGCGCCAAGGCGGCGACGGCGGCTACGCGGAACACACGAAAACCCATGATGCGGCTGAACCCCTGACTGAACCCCGTTCTTGCAAGCGCTCGACTAACAGATCATGGCTGACGGCGCCATGTACAGGATGTTTCCAGCCCTCGCTTTGCTCTGCGCGATCCCGCTTGCGGGATGCGGCGCCGCCAAGCCCGAGGAGCCGCCGCTCGCCGGTGCGCGGATCGGCGGGCCGTTCACGCTCATCGACCAGAATGGCAGGACCGTGCGCGACGGAGATTTCGCCGGCCGGTACCGCATCGTCTATTTCGGCTACACCTATTGCCCCGACGTCTGCCCGACCGACATGGCCAAGATCGGCCAGGCGATGAAGATCCTCGACAAGGAAGCGCCGCGCATTGCGGCGAAGGTCGTACCGATCTTCATCACCGTCGATCCCGAGCGCGATACGCCGGCAGCGATCAAGCAGTTCGTGGCGAACTTCCACCCCGGCATCGTCGGCCTCACCGGAAGCCCGCAGGCGATCGCCCAGGTGGCCAAGAGCTATGCCGTCTATTTCAAGAAGCAGCCGCCGGGACCCGGTGGCGGCTATATGGTCGATCACCTCGCGGTCGCCTTCCTGATGGGTCCCGACGGCGCGCCGATCACGTCGCTGCCGATCGACAAGGACGGGCAGGCGATCGCCGAGCAAGCGAAGCACTGGGTCCGATGAGCGCGCGCTTCTGGGAGGACGTGCCGCTCGCGAAGCTCGATCGCGCCCAATGGGAAGCCCTGTGCGACGGCTGCGGCAAATGCTGCGTCCACAAACTCGAGGACGAGGAGACCGGCGAGCTGCACGCGACCAACGTCGCCTGCCGCCTGCTCGATCGGCGCATGGGACGGTGCAGCGACTATCGCCACCGCCATGCCTATGTCAGCGAATGCGTGCGGCTCAACGCGAACAACGTCGCCGGAATCGAATGGCTGCCCTCGACCTGCGCCTATCGCCTGCGCGCGGCGGGCGAGCAGCTCCCCGAATGGCATTATCTGGTGTGCGGCGATCGCGAGGCAGTACACGCGGCCGGCCAGTCGACGCGCGGCTGGACGATCTCCGAGGACGATGCCGGGGACTTCGAGCACCATCTGGTGGACCGCACGCTTTGAGCCGCGGAATCGAAGTCGTCCGCCATGCGCGGGCGCGCTGCATGCGGCTCGCAGTCGATCCGCGCGACGGGCGGATACGGCTGACATTGCCCCCACGCGCCTCGCTCAAAAAGGGTCTGGCCTGGGCCGAGGAACAGAGCGGCTGGATCGCGGCGCAGCAAGCGCGGCTCCCCGAAATGCGCCCACTGACGCCAGGTGCGTATTTTCCGCTCGCCGGCCGCGAGACCGAGATCGTCTCGGTCCCCTCGGCGCCGCGCACCCCGAAGCTGGACGGCGGCACGCTGATCTGCGGCGGCCCGCGCGAAGGACTTGAGCGCCGCGTCGAGCGCTGGCTGCGCGCCGAGGCACTGCGCGTGCTCAGCGCCGAGACCGCCGAATATGCCGAACGCGCCGGCGTGATCGTGACGCGGGTGTCGGTCGGCGATCCGCGCGGCCGCTGGGGGAGCTGCGCTTCATCGGGGGCGATCCGCTATAGCTGGCGGCTGATCCTCGCGCCCGATTTCGTCCGCCGCGCGACCGTCGCGCACGAAGTCGCGCATCGCATCCACATGAACCACTCGCCGGTCTTTCACCGGCTGGTGGCCGAACTCTACGAAGCCGATCCCGGCCCCGCGCGCGCATGGCTGCGCCGCAACGGCGCCGGGCTGCACTGGATCGGCCGCTGCAATCCGCTCGTCGGTTAAGAACCCATACAAGCTGTTGATAAATTTCGGTCATCCCGGCCCCTTCGACTGCCTGCAAGGCAGGCGCTCAGGACAGGCTTGAGCCGGGATCCCGCTTCTTCTGTCCGGCCTGAAGGCGGCGGGACCCCGGCTCAAGGCCGGGGTGACGAGAAACAATATTCAACCTAGAGCACCGCAGCTTCCATTCGCCACGGCGTGATTCCAGCGGCCTAGAAGCCTTCCTCGCTGGGGGGCGGCGTGCGATCCCGTGGCGGCGGCTGGCGGCGATCGTCGCGCGGTTGGGTGCGCACCGGCCCTGATGGTGCCGGCGGGCCGTTGCCGGTCATCCGGTCGATCCAGTCCTGGTCGAGCCGTTCGTCCGGGGGCGTCTGTTCCTCGGTGCCGTCGCTGCGCGGCTGCTGGTCTTCGGGCAGCGGATTGCCGTCGGGATCGACGAACATGCCGTTGTCGGGCTGCGCGTAATAGGCATTGTCCTCGGGCTCGAGCTGCCATTCGGGCAAAGTGACCTGCGTATCGAATTGCTCGACCGGGCGTTTCGCCACGGCCTTGGTCATGAAGGCGGCGAAGGCGCGCGCCGGCGCGGTGCCGCCCTGCAGCCCGGGGACGACCTTGGCATCGTCGCGGCCCATCCACACGCCGGTGGTGAGCCCGGAGGAGAAACCGATGAACCAGCCGTCCTTGTTCGAGCTGGTGGTCCCGGTCTTGCCCGCTACCGGCCGCCCGATCTGCGCCGCATGGCCGCTGCCGGTGGCGACTGCGGTCTGGAGCAGGTCGGTCATCTGCGCCGCGACATAGGGCGCGACCAGCACATGGCTGGTATCGACTTCGTGCTGGTAGATCACTGCGCCGTTCGCGGTGACGCGCGTGATGCCGTACGGCGTGACCGCGACACCCTTCTGCCCCACCGAGGCGAAGGCGCGGGTCATGTCGATCAGCCGGACGTTCGACGTGCCGAGCACCATCGCCGGCTGGGTGTTGATCGGCGTGGTGATGCCGAAGCGGCGCGCCATGCTGGCCACCGTGCTGAAACCCACTTCCTGGCCCAGCTTCGCCGCGATCGTATTGAGCGAATAAGCGAAGGCGGTGCGCAGCGAGACGGGGCCCGAATTGCGGCCCGAATTGTTGCGCGGAGTCCAGCCGTTGATCGTCACCGGCTCGTCGACCACCGTATCGTCGAGCTTGTGCCCGGCTTCGAGCGCGGAGAGATAGACGAACAGCTTGAACGCCGATCCCGGCTGGCGGACGGCCTGGGTCGCGCGATTGTAGATGGAGGCGACATAGTCCTTGCCGCCGACCATCGCGCGGACCGCGCCGTCGCGGTCTAGGCTGACGAGCGCGCCCTGGGCATTGCCGGGCGCGTTCTTGCGGATCGCCTCGTCGGCGGCGCGCTGCATGTCGAGATCGAGCGTGGTCCACACCTCGAGCGGCGCCTCGCTCTCGTCGATCAGCATCTCGAGCTGGGGAAGCGCCCAGTCGGTGAAATAGCGCACGCTGTTCTGGCGCGGCTCGGGCGCGAGCTTGACGGTGCGCGGGTCGGTGGCGGCTGCGGTGGCGCGGCTGATCTTGCCGGTCTCGGCCATCACGTCGAGCACCACGCTGGCGCGGCTCACTGCGGCCTCGGCGTCGGCGGTCGGCGAATAATGCGACGGCGCCTTGACGAGGCCGGCGATCACCGCGGCCTCGGCGAGGCTCAGCTCGCTGGCGGAATGGCCGAAGAACTTGCGGCTCGCAGCGTCGATGCCATAGGCGCCGCCGCCGAAATAGACCTTGTTGAGATAGAGCTCGAGGATCTGGTCCTTCGAGAACTTCCGCTCCATCGCCAGCGCGAGCACCGCCTCGCGCATCTTGCGCCCGAAATCATATTTGTTCGACAGGAAGATCGTCCGTGCGACCTGCTGCGTAATCGTCGAAGCGCCCTGCAGGCGGCGGCCCGAGCCGCGATTGGCGATGCCGGTGCGCACCGCGCGCGCGAGGCCCCAGGGATCGACGCCCCAGTGATCCTCGAAGCGGCGATCCTCGACGGCGATGATCGCGTCCTTCATCACCTGCGGGATCTGATCGTATCGGATCCACTCGCCATAGCTCGGCCCGAGCGACACCAGGACGGTGCCGTCGGCGGCATGGACGCGGATCATCTGGCCGTTGGGCGAGGATTTGAGCTCGTCATAGCTCGGCAGCGAGCTGCGCGTCGAATAGACTGCGATTCCCAGCGCGACGGCGGCGATCAGCCCGGCCGTCACGCCGGCGATCACCGTCCACAAGGCAAGGCGTTTCCATCCGGATCCGGTGCGCCACCAGGATTTCGAGCGAGCGGGTTTCGGTTTTCTGGAAGCCATCGAAGCGGTGGTTAAGCCCTAAAGCCGCGGCTCACAAGAATCAGGAGCCGGAGGGTTCGCTGCTAGCGCCGTTCGGGTTGCCGCCGCGTGAACGAAAATCCAGGCTCACCGAATTCATGCAATAGCGCAGGCCCGTCGGCGGGGGGCCATCGGGGAAGACATGGCCGAGATGGCCATCGCAGCGCGCGCAACGCACCTCGACGCGGCGCATTCCGTGACTGACATCGGCATGCTCGACGACGCGGTCGGGCGCGACCGGCTGCGTGAAGCTCGGCCAGCCCGACCCCGAATCATATTTGTCGGCGCTGTCGAACAGATCGAGCTGGCACGCGGCGCAGCGATAGATGCCGTCGGCCTTGTTGTCGTTGTAAAGCCCCGAAAAGGCGCGCTCGGTGCCGGCTTCGCGCAGCACATGATATTGTTCGGGCGTGAGCCGCTTGCGCCACTCGGACTCGGACAGGTTGAGCTGCTCCATGGACTCTAGATGTGTGCCCGGCCGCGGCGCGCGTCAATCCGGCTCCATATTAACCCGGATCAAGTCGCTGCGGGCCTTGAGCTGGCGTTTGAGCGTGTCGGCGCGCGGCGCCCAGAGGAAGCCGAAGCTCACTGCGCCGTGCCTGCTCGTCACGGCATGATGCAGCCGGTGGGCCTGGACGATCCGCTTCATGTAGGTCGAGCGTGCGACATAATGGTGCGCCAGGCGGCGATGGACGATCACGTCGTGAAAGCCGAAATAGATCGCCCCGTAAGCGGCGATTCCCGCACCGATCCATGTCGTACCCGGCCACCAGCCGAGCTGCACGCCGCCGAGCAGCAGCACGATCGAGGGAATCGCGAAGATCACGGCGTAGAGGTCGTTGCGCTCGAACATGCCGGTGCGCGGGGCATGGTGGCTCGCATGGAGGAACCAGCCGGGCCCGTGCATCACCCAGCGATGCGCTGCGTAAGCGAAGGCCTCCATCCCGGCGACGGTTGCGGCGAACAGCAGGATTCCGATTGCCGGGTGCATGGCGGCGATATAGCGCGCCGGAACCATGCAGATAAGGTTCGCTTTCCTCATCGCCGCCGCCCTGCTGTCGAGCTGCGCGGTCCCCGAGGCGCGGCTACGGTCGGGACTGATCCGCGCCGGCCTGCCCAGGCCGCTGTCGGCGTGCATGGCCGAGCGGATGGTCGATCGGCTGTCGCTCAAGCAGCTGATGCGAATCGCCGATCTGCCTTATGCCGGCGGTGCCGAATCGGTCGATCAATTCCTCCACCGGGTGCGGGCGCTAGGGGACGCGGAGATTCTCGGAGTCACCTCGAGCTCGGCGGCACTCTGCGCAACGGGGCTCGCGGACTAACGCGCGCTCGATCCTCCCCCGCCAGGGGGAGGTGGCGCCGAAGGCGACGGAGGGGGCGGTAAGCGACCAACTGGCCGTCGTGCTTCCTCCCCCTCCGTCAAGCTGCGCCTGCCACCTCCCCCTGGCGGGGGAGGATGAAGCCAAACCGCCCACACGGAACCATATTGCAATTACCTCGCAATCGCATTTACGCGGAAAAGATTTGGATTCATCGGCGCGGCGTGCTTAAGGCCTCCGCAAATTGATCCCGCCGGCAAGATAGGGGCGCGCCCATGAACATCCACGAATATCAGGCCAAGGAATTGCTCGCCAAGTTCGGCGTTCCGGTTCCCGCAGGCTATGCCGCCCTCAGCGTCGAAGAGGCCGTCGCGGCTTCGAAGAAGCTCCCCGGGCCGCTCTATGTCGTCAAGGCGCAGATCCATGCCGGCGGCCGCGGCAAGGGCAAGTTCAAGGAACTGGGCCCCGATGCCAAGGGCGGCGTCCGCCTCGCCAAGACCGAGGACGAGGTCCGCGCCGCCGCGACCGACATGCTCGGCAATACCCTGGTGACGATCCAGACCGGCGAGCACGGAAAGCAGGTCAATCGCCTCTACGTCACCGACGGCGTCGACATCGCCAAGGAATTCTACCTCGCGCTCCTCGTCAATCGCGCCACCGGCCGCATCTCGATGGTCGCCTCGACCGAGGGCGGCATGGACATCGAGACCGTCGCGCACGACACGCCCGAGAAGATCCATTCGATCGACATCGACCCGGCGACCGGCTTCATGCCGCATCACGGCCGCGCCGTCGCCGCCGCGCTCGGGCTGACCGGCGATCTCGCCAAGCAGGCCGCCTCGACCGCCTCGAAGCTGTACGACGCCTTCCTCGGCACCGATGCCGAGCAGATCGAGATCAATCCCCTTGCGGTCACCGACGACGGCAAATTGATGGTGCTCGACGCCAAGGTCGGCTTCGACGGCAATGCGATGTTCCGCCACAAGGACCTCGCCGAACTGCGCGACGAGACCGAAGAGGATCCGATGGAGCTCGAGGCGTCGAAATACGACCTCGCCTACATCAAGCTCGACGGCGATATCGGCTGCATGGTCAACGGCGCCGGCCTCGCCATGGCGACGATGGACATCATCAAGCTGAACGGCATGTTCCCGGCCAACTTCCTCGATGTCGGCGGCGGCGCCAACAAGGAAAAGGTCACCGCGGCGTTCAAGATCATCCTGAGCGATCCGGCGGTGAAGGGCATCCTCGTCAACATCTTCGGCGGGATCATGCGCTGCGACATCATCGCCGAGGGCATCGTCGCCGCGGCGAAGGAAGTGAACCTCTCGGTTCCGCTGGTCGTCCGCCTCGAAGGCACCAACGTCCAGCAGGGCAAGGACATCCTCGCCAATTCGGGCCTGCCGATCGTCGCCGCCAACGATCTGGGCGACGCTGCGAAGAAGATCGTCGCGGAGGTCCAGCAGGCGGCATGACCGAGGCGCCCGGCACGGCGGAAGGCGAATGCCGCTGCGGGCGGGTTCGCTTCCGCCTGTCCGGCGCCCCCCTCTTCACTGCCGCCTGCCATTGCCGCGGCTGTCAGCGGATGAGCGGCAGTGCCTATTCGGTGAGCGGCGCCTGGCCCGCCGACAAGTTCGAAGTCACCGCCGGCGAACCGGTGATCGGCGGGCTTCACGGCGCGACGCGGCATTATTTCTGCGACCATTGCATGAGCTGGATGTTCACGCGGCCCGAGGGTTTCGACACCTTCGTCAACGTGCGCACCACGCTGCTCGACGTGCCGCCGTCCGATCCGCCCTTCTTCGAAACCTGGACGTCCGAGGCCTTGCCCTGGGCGAAGACCGGCGCGACGCATAGCTTCGCAACCTTCCCGCCGCCCGAATCATTCGAGCCGCTCGTCGCAGAGTTCGCCGGTTCGCGCGCAGGTTGACGTTCGCGTAAACGTAAGCCAGTGGAGTTTTATTCGAGGCTCGACCTTTCCTCCCCGGAAACTGGGATGAGCCTAGGGAGAGAAGCAGATGAAGGTCCTGGTGCCGGTCAAGCGGGTGCTTGACTATAATGTGAAGCCTCGCGTGAAGGCCGACGGGACGGGGGTCGACCTCGCCAACGTCAAGATGAGCATGAATCCGTTCGACGAGATCGCCATCGAAGAGGCGGTCCGGCTGAAGGAGAAGGGCGCCGCGACCGAAGTCGTCGTCGTCACGATCGGCGTGCCCAAGGCCGAGACCGACGTTCTGCTCACTGCCCGCGCCATGGGCGCCGACCGCGCGATCCTGATCGCCACCGAGGACGAAGTCGAGCCGCTCGGCGTCGCCAAATTGCTCGCCAAGGTCGCCGAAGAGGAACAGCCCGGGCTGATCATCCTCGGCAAGCAGGCGATCGACGACGATTCGAACCAGACCGGCCAGATGCTCGCGGCCTTGCTCGGCTGGCCGCAGGGCACCTTCGCGTCGAAGGTCGAACTGGGCGGCAACGGCGTCAAGGTCACGCGCGAAGTCGATGGCGGGCTCGAGACGGTCGATCTCAAGCTGCCGGCGATCGTCACCACCGATCTGCGCCTCAACGAGCCGCGCTACGCGACTTTGCCCAACATCATGAAGGCCAAGACCAAGCCGGTCGCGAAGAAGACGATCGCCGATTACGGCGTCGACGTCTCGCCACGCCTCAAGACGCTTAAGGTGGTCGAGCCCGGCAAGCGCCAGGCGGGCATCAAGGTCGGCAGCGTCGACGAGCTGGTCGAGAAGCTCAAGGGTCTGGGAGTCGCGAAATGAAGACGCTCGTCTGGGTCGAACACGACAACAAGCAGGTCAAGGACGCGACGCTCGCCGCCGTCACCGCGGCTTCGCAGCTGGGGGAAGTCCACCTCCTCGTCGCCGGTTCGGGCTGCGCCGCGGTGGCCGACGAAGCCGCCAAGATCGCCGGCGTGGGCAAGGTCCATCTCGCCGACGATTCGGCGTACGAACACGCGCTCGCCGAGAATGTCGCGCCGCTGATTGCCTCGCTGATGGAAAGCCACGACGCGGCAGTCTTCCCGGCGACCACCACCGGCAAGAACATCGCGCCGCGCGTCGCCGCGCTGCTCGACGTGATGCAGATCTCCGACATCCTCTCGGTCGAGGGGCCGGATACCTTCACGCGGCCGATCTACGCCGGCAACGCCATCGCCACGGTGCAGACCAGCGACAAGAAGCTGGTGATCACCGTGCGCGGCACCGCCTTCGCCAAGGCGGCGACCAGCGGCGGCTCGGGCACGGTCGAGGCGGTGTCTGGTGCGGGCGACAAGGGTCTGTCGGCCTTCGCCGGTGCCGAGATCGCCGAATCGACGCGCCCCGAGCTGACCGCCGCCAAGGTGATCGTCTCGGGCGGCCGCGCGCTGCAGAACGGCGAGAACTTCCACGCGATCATCGAGCCGCTCGCCGACAAGCTCGGCGCCGCGGTCGGCGCCTCGCGCGCGGCGGTCGACGCGGGCTATGTCCCGAACGACTATCAGGTCGGCCAGACCGGCAAGATCGTGGCCCCGGAAGTCTATATCGCGATCGGCATCTCGGGCGCGATCCAGCATCTTGCCGGCATGAAGGACTCGAAGACGATCATCGCGATCAACAAGGACGAGGACGCCCCGATCTTCCAGGTCGCGGACATCGGCCTGGTCGGCGACCTGTTCAAGATCGTCCCGGAGCTGACCGAGAAGCTCTGAGGCGCGCTTCTGTGTAGAAAAAGGGGCGGCTGGCGGCGGCTGCCCCTTTTTCTTGCGGATATGCCGAGTCACGCGGGCTTGCCAAATTCAGCGCGGGCTCGGTACGCCTGCGAAATGGCGAACGGGGTTTTCATTCATCGCGAGGACTCGATTTATCGTGATACCCCGGCGATTCGATATCACTTCCCCAAACAATATCTGGAGCGAGCTCGTGCCTGCGTTGGCGACTGGATCCTCTACTATGAGCCGGTCAAGGTTAGGAACACACGCGGCTACTGGGCCGCGGCCCGGGTAGATACGATCGTTCCTGATCCGGATGCCGACGGCATGTACTATGCGATGATCGCCGAAGGCGATTTCGTGCAATTCAGCACGCCCGTCCCGTTCAAATTGGACGATACCTTAGTCGAGCGCGGCTTGCTGAATGCGCGAGAAGGGATATCGGGTCGAGCGCAAGCTGCGGTTCGCGCAATCTCAGCCCAGGATTTCGTCCGAATCGTCAATTTGGGGCTGCGCGATGGGGAGATCCTGCCGCGCCAAGACCGCTTGCATTCTACCGAATTCCTGCGCGAGCCTGCCATGCCCTTTGACTTCGGCGAGAGGGCGCGCGTTCCTCAGTTGGTATCGCGCCCAATTAGGGACCGCGCGTTCCGCAAGACGGTGCTTGAAGCATATGACTCACGCTGCGCATTGACGGGGCTCAAGCTGATAAATGGCGGCGGCCGGGCGGAAGTTGAGGCTGCGCATATCCAATCCGTCGAGAAGAACGGACCGGACATCGTGTCTAATGGGTTAGCCCTGTCCGGGACGGTGCATTGGATGTTCGATCGCGGTCTCATCTCGTTGAACGATGATCTTTCGGTCCTGATTTCGCGCTATGTTAACGACCGCGACAGCGTGGAGGGACTTCTCAATCAGTCGGGCTATGCCCGCCTGCCAGGGCGACCGGCCGACCGCCCGCATCCATTGTTTCTGGCATGGCATCGGGAACATTGCTTTAAAGCGTGAAAGCGCCGCGCGAGCGTTGGACTTGCGGCCAACTCGCTCAGGCTTAACAGTCGCCGTCGCGCCCACTCCCTCTCAATCCTCCGGCTTGATGCTCTCGACCAGGATGTTCTTGCGGCCGGGCGGCGCCGAATTGACTGCCTCGCGCGCGTCGCACTTCGGATCGGGCGCGAAGGCGTACCAGTGGATCCGGGTGCGTTGGCGTAGCGTCCGGTAGAGCTTGCCGGTCGCCGGATCGGTCATCTGCGCGTCGAATCGTCCATCGGTGGACATGACCGCGCGCCACTCGAGCGGCTCTGCCCGCAATGTCGCCTTCCCCGCGTCGAGATAATCGTTCTGGATCATCGCCGGCTCGAGCTGCACCACCAGATCGCGCCCGCGCATGATGTTGGTGAAGCCGACATTTGAGAATTCCTCGACCGACCAGCTCCCGTCGGCCGCCGCCTCGCCCCAGCCGACTCGCAACGGGCTGCCGCGGCGCACTGCGGCGATCAGTGCGTCCCGGTTTCCGGCGACATCCTCTCCCTGAGGACCGTTGGCGAAGAGGAAACGCCAGTCCGGGGCGCAGGGCTCCGACAGTGCGAACGCAAGGAGGGTGGCGAGCAGCATCAGCGCGGATCCTAATCGACCAATGGGGTTCCGTCGATGATTGCCCCAAGTTGCGTGCGCTGCATTCGTATGTGCGCGCCATGATCCCGGCGGCGCTCGCGGAGTTCGGCGCGGGGATGACGGCGGGCAATATCATGGCGCCGGGCGGCTTCCTGGTCTGGTGCGTCGCGATGCTGGCCGAGCGCCGTGCGCTCAATCCTGTCGTTCTGCGATCAGTTTGAGCGCGAGCATCCGGCGCGGCGGCGCGAACCGTAGCACCAGATAGCCGGCCACCGCCGACAGGACGGATCCGGCAAGCACGCCGATCTTCACTTCGTCGGCGAGTGCCTCGTTGCCCGGGAACGCCAGCCCGCCGATGAACAGGCTCATCGTGAAGCCGATCCCCGCGAGCAGCGACACGCCATAGATTTGCGGCCAGCTCGACCAGCCCGGCTTGGCCGCGAAGCCGGTCTTGTGCGCGATCCAGACGCTGCCGAGGATGCCGAGCTGCTTGCCGAGGAACAGTCCCGCTGCGATTCCCAGCGGCAACGGAGCCAGCAGGATCGCCGGCGATATGCCGTGCAGCGACACGCCGGCATTGGCGAAGCCGAACAAGGGCACGATCAGGAAGGCCGACCAGGGGTGCAGCGCGTGCTCGAGCCGGTGGAGCGGCGACTGCGCATCGTCAGGCGCGCCGGGAGAGCGCGTGATCGGGATCATCATCGCGGCGGCGACTCCGGCGACCGTTGCGTGGACGCCCGACAGGAACACGAAATACCACAGCACGGCCGCGAGCGGCAGATACACCGCGAGCCGCCTGACGCCGAAGCGATTGAGCGCGAACATCGCGAGCATCACCCCCCCTGCTGCGGCAAGCGCCGCCAGATCGAGCCCGGCAGTGTAGAACAAGGCGATGATCGCCACCGCGCCGAGATCGTCGACGATCGCCACCGTGGTGAGGAACAGCTTGAGCGCGGTCGGCGCCCGCTTGCCGAGGATCGCGAGCACGCCGATCGCGAAGGCGATGTCGGTGGCGGCGGGAACCGCCCAGCCGCTGGCCAGTTCGCTCTGCCCGCGCGTCACGAACAGGTAGATCGCCGCGGGCACTGCCATCCCCGCGGCGGCGGCCAGTACCGGCAGCCGCCGCCGCTCCCAACTCGCCAGCCGCCCGTCGACGAACTCGCGCTTGATCTCGAGGCCGACGAGCAGGAAGAACAATGCCATCGCCGCATCGTTGATCCACAGATGCACGTTCATCGGCCCGTAGCGCGGGCTGATCACCGGCCCGGTCTCGAGATGCAGCGCGTGGAAATAGGCCTCGCGCCAGCCGGGCACGTTCGCCGCGATCATCGCCAGCGCCGCCGCGCCGATCAGCACAATCCCGCCCGCTGCCTCGCTGTGCAGGAAATCGCGCGTCGCCGAACGTGCGCGATGGAGGAGCGGTGCCCGGCTCACCCCCGGGCGAGCGCTTCGGCGATGAGCTTGCGGCTGTTCTCGATCCCGTAGAGCGCGATAAAGCTGCCCATGCGCGGACCCTGCTCGGAGCCGAGCAGGGTTTCGTAGAGCGCCTTGAACCAGTCGCGGAGATTCTCGAACCCGCCGGTCTTGCCGATCTCGTAGACGATGTTCTGGATGTCCTCGGCCGAGGCGTCGGCGGGAAGGCCCCCCAGTTCGGTGTCGAGCCGCCGCAGCGCCTCGACCTCGACGCCCTCGGGCGCCCGCTTCTTCAGCGTCGGGGTGACGAAATCGCGTGCGTAAGCGAGCGCATAGCCGATCAGATCGTCGAGCGCGGGATAGCTTTCGGGCGTCGCATCGGGGACGTAATTGGCGAGATAGGCCCAGACCTGCTCCTTGCTCGCCTCGCCCATCACCCCGACGAGGTTGAGCAGCAAGCCGAAGGTGACCGGCAGCGTCTCGGTGGGCGGCGGGCCGTTATGGATGTGGTGCACCGGGTTGCCGAGCTTCTGCTCGACCGGTTGGGCGGCATAATTGCCGCGGAACTGCCAGTAATCGTCCACGGCGCGCGGGATCAGCCCGAGATGCAGCGCCTTGGCCTTTTTCGGCTCGCGATAGATGTAGAAAGCGAGGCTCTCGTCGGGGCCATAGGTCAGCCATTGCTCGAGGCTGAGCCCGTTGCCCTTGGACTTGGAGATCTTTTCGCCCTTCTCGTCGAGGAACATCTCGTAGTTGAAGCCCTCGGGCGGCTTGCCGCCCAGCACCCGCGCGATCTTCGACGACTGGATCACCGAATCGATCAGGTCCTTGCCCGCCATCTCGTAATCGACGCCGAGCGCCACCCAGCGCATCGCCCAGTCGACCTTCCACTGAAGCTTGGCCCGTCCGCCGAGGATCGACTGCTCGATCCGCTCGCCTTCATCCTCGAATGCGATCATCCCGCTCTCGGCGTCGAGCACTTCGATCGGAACCTGGAGGACGATGCCCGATTTCGGGCTGACGGGCAGCACCGGCGAATAGGTCGCCTGGCGCTCCTTGCGCAGCGTCGGCAGCATCACCTCCATGATGCCCTGATAGTGTCGCAGCACGCCCTTCAGCGCGTCGTCGAACGTGCCGCCTTCGTAATAGTCGGTCGACGAGACGAACTCGTAATCGAACCCGAAGCGGTCGAGGAATTCGCGGAGCAGCGCGTTGTTGTGCGCGGCGAAGCTGTCATGCGTGCCGAACGGATCGGGGATGCGGGTCAGCGGCCTGCCCAGATGCTCGGCCAGCATCTCCTTGTTGGGCACGTTGTCCGGCACCTTGCGCAACCCGTCCATATCGTCGCTGAACGCGATCAGCCGCGTCGGAATGTCGGACAGGGTCTCGAACGCGCGACGCACCATCGTCGTGCGCAGCACTTCGTTGAACGTGCCGATATGGGGCAGCCCCGATGGGCCATAGCCGGTCTCGAACAGCACATGGCCCTTCGCGGGTACGCCGTCGGGGTAGCGCTTGAGAAGCTTTCGCGCCTCTTCATAGGGCCAGGCCTTGGAGTCGAGCGCGGCGGCGCGGAGTTCAGGTGCGATGTCGGTCATGATCCGGCGCGTCTAGCGAAGACCGGCGCAGGGAGCCAGCGCCGCGCACCGCGGACTGCATTATGAACGGAGCAAGGGGACGCGGGGAATGTCCGCTAGGAGTGGAAAGCGGAATGGTAGCTTTTAGACTGGCAACCCCTTCAAGCTGCTAATGGCGGCATGTGCGCGATCACGCCAGGTGCGTGCTAGTTAACGACCGGTCGCACTGCCTTCCAAGGCGCTTCGGCACATCGTGATGGCTTACAGTGACTCGCCGTAATCACCTGTCGGCGGACCCAATGCACCCGCGTGTCCGGTGTGGCCGGCTCAAATTGTACCACTATGCGTTCCCTTCCTCCGACTTCCTTTAGATAGCGCTGTAAGGTCTCAGCGGTTATTTCCTGACTATTCCACAGGAAGCGCCCGGCCTTTGGAACCTCGAGCTTGTACCCGTTCAAATAGGTAGTCAGATCATCTGCGGGGAAAGCTGCAGATTTGCCTGCGATTTCCTCCCGGTCCTCGATTGGCGCATAGCCACATCCCCCGAGGTCGATGATGATGAGAGCGAACAGCCATGTACGCATCGAATCATGGTGTCAGGTATTCAAGATGCCCGCAACGAGTCTTCACTGCCGGTCGGTTTCTAACGCCGCGCGTCCGGCGAGCTAACGTCTGGGATGGGGCGGGAGCAGACATGCCGTCCCCTTTCGATGTAGGATTTGCCGCGCGCGACTCGCGAATTCGACTGGCGGTGCGGAACGAAAAGCGTACAGATTGACGCGCCGATGACGCCGCCTTTGCCTTATCCCGCGCTCCACGCCAGCCATGGCGGCATCTGGATCGCCACTGCGGAGGAGACGCGCGCCGTCAGCCGAGGCGAGGCGATACGGATCGCTGCGGACACGCCGACGATCCTGCTCAACGCGCCGCTGATCGGGCAAAGGCTCGGCCATCCGGAGATCAACGGGCTCGATCTGCTCGAATTGTTCGCGTTTCTCCACCCCGCACGCTTCATGGTGCCCACGCCCAAGGGCCTTGCCCGCGCCGCCGGTCTCGCAATTCCCGAAAGCGATGCGGAGGTCGCCCCGTTGCTGCGCCGCGCGGCGGAGGCTCTGCTGGCGGTCCCCGACGGCGATTGGCCCGAGCGGGAGGGCGCGTGGAATTCCCTCCAGTCGCTGTTCCGTTTGCGCTGGCCCTGGGCGCCCGCGTTGAGCCCCAGGATCGGCAAGCCTGGCCAGGCCGAACGCTGGCTGTTCTCGAAGCTGCCCGAATGGGAGGAGCGCCCGCCGCGCGCCGCGCCCCGCACCGTTACGCTCTCCGAAGGCGACGTCGCGGAGCGGCTTGCCCGGCTCACCGGCAACGGTGCCGAGCGGCGCCAGGGGCAGCGCGACTATGCCACCGCCGCGGCCGGCGCCTTCGCGCCGCGCGAGATGCGCGATTCGCCCAATCTCATCCTCGCCGAGGCGGGAACGGGGATCGGCAAGACGCTCGGCTATCTCGCCCCCGCGTCGCTCTGGGCCGAGCGCGCCGAGGGACCGGTCTGGGTGTCGACCTTCACCAAGGCACTGCAGCGCCAGCTCGCGCACGAGAGCGAGCGGCTGTTTCCCGATCCCGAGACGCGCAGGCGGCGGATCGTCACGCGCAAGGGCCGCGAGAATTATCTCTGCCTGCTCAATCTCGAAGACGCGCTGCAGGGCGGGTTCGCCGGCCGTGCGGCGATCCTCGCGCAGCTGGTGGCGCGCTGGGCGGCGTACAGCGCCGACGGCGACATGGTCGGCGGCGACCTGCCCGGCTGGCTGCCCACCTTGTTCCGCCGCAACGGTTCGACGGCGCTGACCGATCGTCGCGGCGAATGCATCTATGCCGGCTGCCCGCATTACCGGAAATGCTTCATCGAGCGTGCCGCGCGGGCGAGCGCCGAGGCCGATATCGTCATCGCCAACCATGCGCTGGTGATGGTCAATGCGGCGCGCGGAAGGGAGTCGGCGACTCGGCCGACGCGCTATGTCTTCGACGAAGGGCATCATCTGTTCGACGCCGCCGACGCGATGTTCTCGGCGGCGCTCACGGGCCAGGAGGCGATCGAGATCCGCCGCTGGATCACGGGCCCCGAATCGGGCTCGCGCGGCCGCCGGCGCGGGCTGGCGGCGCGGCTTTCCGACGTCGCCAGCTATGACGAGGAAGGCGGCCTTGCGATCGCCGAGGCAGTCGATGCCGCCCGCGCGCTGCCCAGCGACGGCTGGCTCCAGCGGCTGAACGAAGGCGAGCCGTTCGGACCGGTAGAGGCGCTGCTCGCGGCAGTACGCGGGCTGGTCTACGCGCGGGACGTCAACGGCTCGGGCGATGCGGGCTATGGCCTCGAGACCGAGCTCGCCGAGCCCGACGGCGCTTTGGTCGAAGCGGCGGGGCCTGCGGGGGCGGCGCTCGACGCGCTTGTCCGCCCATTGGTCAAGCTCGGCCGGCGGCTCGAAGCGGTGCTCGCCGATGCGCCCGACTGGATGGACGGCCCGGCGCGTGCGCGAATCGAAGGCGCGATCGCCTCGCTCGGCTGGCGTACCGAAACCGTGGGCGCCTGGCTCGCCTTGATCGCGCGGATCGGCGGGCCGGCGGATCCCGAATATGTCGACTGGCTCGCAGTCGATCGGGTCGAGGGGCGCGAATATGATGTCGGGCTCCACCGCCATTGGCTCGATCCCTCGAAGCCTTTCGCGAAGACCGTGCTCGAACCGGCGCACGGTGCGGTGATCACGTCGGCGACGCTGCGCGCCGGCGGCGACTGGAACGTTGCCGAGGCGCGGTCGGGCGCGTCGCATCTGCTGCGCCCGGCGCAGCGCTTCGAAGCGGTCAGCCCGTTCGACTATCCCGGCCAGGCCGAAGTGCTGATCGTCACCGACATCAAGCGCGGCGACCTGCCCGCGCTCGCCAATGCCTATGCCCGGTTGGTGGTCGCCGCGGACGGCGGCACGCTCGGGCTGTTCACGGCGATCCGCCGGCTGCGCGCGGTCCATGCCCGCATCGCCGATCGGCTCGCGCGCGAAGGCCTGCCGCTGCTCGCCCAGCATGTCGATCCGATCGACACGGGTACCCTGGTCGACATCTTCCGCGACGATCCGCGGACCTCGCTGATCGGCACCGATGCGCTCAGGGACGGTGTCGATGTCCCCGGCCATTCGCTGCGGCTGGTGGTGATGGAAGGCGTGCCCTGGCCCAAGCCGAGCGTGCTCCACGCGGCGCGGCGGCTGGCGGGCGGCGGCACCGCTTATGACGATCGCATCGTCCGCGCGCGGCTGGCGCAGGCGTTCGGCCGGTTGATTCGCCGCGCCGACGATCGCGGCAGCTTCGTGTTGCTGTCGGCGGCGAGCCCTTCGCGGCTGCTCGATGCCTTTCCGCCGGGGACACCGGTGGCGCGCGTCAGCCTCGACGAGGCGGTCGAACGCGTGCGGCTTTCCTTGGAGGCGCGCTTGCGGCATGAGGCCCGCGCCAACGCCTGACGGGGACCCGATGAAGACGCTGACGCTGCTCCGCCACGCCAAGTCGGGCTGGGACGATCCGGTCGCACGCGATTTCGATCGGCCGCTCAATCCCAAGGGCCAGCGCGCCGCCGCGATGGTCGGCCGGCACATGAAGTCGCTGGGCCTCGCCTTCGAGTGCGTCATTGCCTCGCCCGCGGCGCGCGTAGTCGAGACGCTCGATCATGTCGGCCAGGGCTATGGCAGCGATCTCGCCCCCGCCTGGGATCAGCGCATCTATCTCGCCTCGGCCGCGACCCTGCTCGATGTGGTCCATGGCCTGCCCAACGGTGCCGACCGCGTCCTGCTCGTCGGGCATAATCCGGGACTCGAGGAACTGGTGCTGCTGCTGGTGCCCGATGGCGGCACGCTGCGCGACGAAGTCGAGATCAAATTTCCCACCGCGACCTTGGCGGAAATGGCCTTCGACATCGCCAGCTGGGATGAAGTGCAGGCCGGCAGCGCCACGCTGGCGCGCTTCGTCCGCCCGCGCGATCTCGATCCGGGACTGGGGCCGGATGCCCCCTAGCCGCCATCCTCGTCGAGCGCCTTGATCAGCGCGTCGCGGATCGCAGTGAAGGCCTGGGCACTGTTTCGCGGCGCTCTTCGGCTGGCGGCCTTTTCGTCGGCCAGCAGCTTCTGCACGCCGCGGATCGTATAGCCCTCATCGGCGAGGAGATGGTGGATGCGCCGCACCAAAGCGACATCGTCGGGGCGGTAATAGCGGCGGTTGCCCGCGCGGGTCAGCGGACGGAGCTGGGGGAAACGGGTCTCCCAGTACCTTAATATATGTTGGGGTCGGCCGATTTCCTGCGCGAGTTCCCCGATGGTGCGGAGGGCGCCTGCCGCCTTCTCCGAGGGGGGCATGGCCCCTCTCAGTTGCCTGCCACGATGCGGTCGCGCATCATCTGGCTGGCCCTGAAAGTGAGCACCCTGCGGGGTGCGATCGGCACTTCGACACCGGTCTTGGGATTGCGGCCCACCCGTTCGCCCTTGTCGCGCAGGATGAAGCTGCCGAAACCGGAAATCTTGACGTTCTCGCCCTTCGAAAGGGCTTCGCACATATGCGCGAGAATCTGCTCGACGAGACGCGAAGCATCGGCACGCGAAAGCCCGACTTCGCGATGTAGCGATTCGGCCAAATCTGCCCTGGTCAGCGTGCCCGCGGCCGGCATGTCGGCATGTCCCCCAAAATAAATCTATGTTCAGTCTTGACTCTATCAGATTGCGATCGCCCCGCAAACCTCAACATTTCGCTGAGGTAACGACTCGTGCGCAAGCTGACACATATCAGAAACGTACGACCGCTGCACCCCAGGTAAAACCCCCACCCATGGCCTCGAGGACCAGGAGATCTCCGGGCTTGATTCGTCCATCGCGAGCGGCCGTGTCGAGCGCCAGCGGCACCGATGCCGCCGAGGTGTTGGCATGCTGATCGACCGTCACCACGACCTTCTCCGGGGCCAGTCCCAATTTGCGAGCGGTGGCATCTAGAATGCGGGCATTGGCCTGGTGCGGGACCACCCAGTCGACGTCCTGCGAGGACAATCCCGCGGCACCGAGCGACTCCTCCATGACCGCGGCGAGATTCACCACCGCGTGACGAAAGACCTCGCGGCCCTTCATCCGCAGCTTGCCCACGGTACCCGTGGTCGAGGGGCCGCCATCGACGTAAAGAAGATCGTTGTGGCGCCCATCGGCGTGGAGCCGGGTCGTGAGAATGCCGCGGCCGGTCGTCTCGTCGCTCTCCTGCGCCTCGAGAACGATTGCGCCGGCGCCGTCGCCGAACAGCACGCAAGTGGTGCGGTCCTCCCAATCGAGGATGCGGCTGAAAGTCTCCGCGCCGATCACCAGCGCGCGCTTGTGCGCTCCGGCGCGAAGCATCGAATCGGCCACCTGCAGGGCGTAGAGGAAGCCCGAGCACACCGCGGCGACGTCGAACGCGACGCAGTCATCGATGCCGAGTGCAGTCTGCACGCGAGTCGCGCTCGCCGGGAAGGTCTGATCGGGCGTGGCTGTCGCCAGCACGATCAGGTCGATTCCGGTCGCGGCAATTCCTGCCGACTCGAGCGCGGCGCGCGCGGCGCCGGTCGCCAGCGTGCTGGTGGTCTCGTCATCTCCGGCGATGTGGCGGAAGCGGATTCCGGTGCGCTCGACGATCCATTCATCGGTCGTGTCGACGCGCTCCGCCAGCTCGGCATTGGAAACGCGTCGTTCCGGCAGGAAGGAGCCGGTACCCAAAATCACCGAACGGATTGTCACGCAGCCTTTGCCTCGAAATTCCCGAGATCCTCGGCGATTCGCCGATTGAGGTCGTCGCGCAGCATCTTCGCCGCGAAGCCGATTGCCGTGTCTACGCCCAGTTCGTTCGCGCTGCCATGGCTCTTCACGACGATGCCGTTGAGCCCGAGGAAGATGGCGCCATTGTGGTTGTTGGGATCGAGATGGGTGCGCAGCAGTTCGGTGGCGGGGCGCGAGATCAGGAAGCCGATCTTCGAGCGCGTCGAGCTGGAGAAAGCGCGCTTGAGCAGGTCCGCGACGAAGCGTGCGGTGCCTTCGATCGTCTTCAATGCGATATTGCCCGAGAAACCGTCGCAGACGATTACGTCGACTTCGCCGCGCGAGAGCTTGTTGCCTTCGATGAAGCCCTTGAAGTCGAGCCGGAGATGCTTCGCGGCACGAAGTTCGGCGGCCGCCTCCCGGATCTTGTCGGTGCCCTTCATCTCTTCGGTGCCGATGTTGAGCAGTGCGACGCGGGGATTTTCGAGGTCGAGCGCAATTCGCGCATAAGCGGCGCCCATCACCGCGAACTGGACGAGATTGCGCGCATCGACTTCGGTATTGGCGCCGAGATCGAGCATGACGGTGTCGTTCTCGCCCAAAGTCGGCATCAGCGCGGCGAGCGCGGGGCGATCGATGCCGGGCATCGTTCGCAGCGACAATTTGGCCATCGCCATCAGCGCGCCGGTATTGCCCGAGGAAACGGCCGCGCCGGCCTTGCCCTGCTTCACCAGATCGATGGCGATTCCCATCGAAGTGGTCTTGGCGCGGCGAATCGCGGCACTGGGCTTTTCATCGGACGCGACGACGCCGGCCGCGTGGACGATCTCCGACGCAGCCGTCAAATTGGGATGATTCTCGAGACCCGCGCGAATCTGTGCTTCGTCACCGACGAGGATGAATTCCATCCCCTCGAAACGACGACGTGCACGCGCAACGCCCGCGAGCATGACCGCGATCCCCTCGTCGCCGCCCATCGCGTCGACGGCGATTCGCGTCGTGGTCATGCCTGCTGGCCCTGGGTCGCGCGCGTGGCTCAGCCCTCGACGGAGACGACTTCGCGGCCGTTATAATGGCCGCACGCCGTGCACAGATTGTGCGGGCGCTTCAGTTCGCCGCAGTTCGAGCATTCCTGGAACGCATCGACCGTGAGCGCGTCGTGCGCCCGGCGCATGCCACGCCGCGAGGGCGAGGTCTTTCTCTTGGGAACGGCCATTCAGGCACCTTTTACTTCGAAGAACACGTGAATCAGGTCGCGATACGCCCGCATAGGTGTCCGGGCAAGCGACGGTTAGGCCGGCTGCCCGCCGGACCAACGGGGCAGGTCACGAAGCGAGGCCGCGCGTATACCGATTCTTGCCCGAGTTGCAAGGGCGTGCCACGTACGGGCGATCCAAAGGGGGTCGCTCATGTTTTTCCTGCCCATCGCTCTCGTCACTGCGGGCGCCGCCGCATTGCTCAATTTCTGGCTCGGGCTGCGCGTCAGCCGGCTGCGCATATCCGAGAAGATCCTGGTCGGTGACGGCGGCAATCCGCGCCTGCTCGCGCGGATGCGCGCGCAACTCAATTTCGCCGAATATGCGCCCCTGGTGCTGATCCTGATCGCATTGGTCGAACTCGCCCGCGGCACGCAGGCCTGGCTGTGGGGCGTCGCATTGGTCTTCATCGTCGGCCGAATCCTCCATGCCTTCGGGATGGACGGCTGGCGGCCCGGACGCATGATCGGCATCGCGACCACGATGCTGACGATGCTCGGGCTTGCCGCTTACGCGGTCTATCTCGGCTATACCGGACTCAATCCGCTGCGCTGAGCGCCGCGTCGCTCACGAACGGATTGGTGCGGCGTTCGTGTGCGAAATTGCTCGGTTGGCCGTGACCGGGGACGAACACCGTCTCGCCGCCCAGCGGCCATAGCCTGCCGGTGATCGCGTCGATCAGGTCCTGATGGTTGCCCTTCGGAAAGTCGGTCCGGCCGATCGATCCCAGGAACAATACGTCGCCGACGATCGCCAGCTTCGACGGCGCATGGTGGAAGACGACATGGCCCGGCGTGTGGCCGGGGCAATGGTAGACGTCGAGCATCAGTTCGCCGACAGTCACTTGGTCGCCGTCGACCAGCCAGCGGCCGGGCTCGAACGGCACTCCCCGCACACCATATTTGCGGCCGTCCTCTTCGAGCCGGTCGATCCAGAAGCGATCGGCCTCGTGCGGGCCTTCGATCGGCACGCCCAGCTCGGCGGCGAATTCGCCCGCCATCCCACAATGATCGATATGGCCGTGAGTGATCAGAATCTTCTCGATTCCGACCTGATGCTGCGCAGCCGCCGCGCGGAGGCGATCGAGGTCGCCGCCCGGATCGACAAAGGCGCCGCGCATGGTGCGCGTACACCAGAGCAGGCTGCAATTCTGCTGGAGCGGGGTGACCGGGACGATCGCCACGCGCATCGGAGGGTTCGACATGCGCCGCTGATAGGTGGCGGCGGGTCCAGCGGCAACACGGGCTTGCCGTGCGGCGACGGCGGCGGCATGCGCAGCGCGATGGCGTTGCCCGCTCCTCCCTTCGTGCTGCTCGACGACGCCCGCCCGAGCGGCGCGGCTGCGCGGCTCTATGCCGATCCGGTCGAGATCGTTCGCGCCGACCGGCCCGAACAGGTCCGGCCCGCGCTCGACGCGCTGCGGGCCGCCCGCGCACGCGGGCTCGAGGCGGCAGGCTATATCCGGTACGAGGCGGCGGCGGGGCTCGAGCCGAAGCTGGCGCATCTCGCCGGGCAGGGTCCCTTGCTCTGGTTCGGCCTGTTCAACGGCTATAGGGAGGTCGACCTCGCGACGATCCTGCCCGATCCCGCAGGGGCGTGGGCAGGAGCGCCGCAACCGCGGATCACGCGCCGTGACTATGCCGACAGCTTCGCGCGCGTCGCCGAGCTGATCGCGGCGGGCGACATCTATCAGGCCAACCTCACTTTCCGCGCCGAAGTGCCGACGGCGGGCTCTCCGGCCTCACTCTATGCTTTGGTGCGCGGACGCGCGGCGGCGGGCTATGGCGCGCTCGTCGCCACCGGCGAGGAATGGCTGCTGTCCTTCTCGCCCGAGCTCTTCTTCGCGCTCGAGGGCGGCACGCTCACTGCGAAGCCGATGAAGGGCACTGCGGTGCGCGACATGGACCCGGTGCGCGATGCGGCCAATGCCGCGGAACTGCGGGCCGATCCCAAGCAGCGCGCCGAGAATCTGATGATCGTCGATCTGATGCGCAACGATCTCAGCCGCGTGTCGCGCGCCGGCAGCGTCGCAGTGCCGCAGCTCTTTCATGTCGAGCATTATCCGACGGTCCATCAGATGGTGTCGACGATCACTGCCGATCTCGACCAAGGCCGCGATGCGATCGACGCATTGGCGGCTCTATTTCCCTGCGGCTCGATCACCGGCGCGCCCAAATTGCGCGCGATGGAAGTCATCGCCGAAACCGAGAATGCGCCACGCGGCATCTACACCGGGGCGATCGGCCGGCTCGACGCCAATGGCGATGCGATGTTCAACGTCGCGATCCGCACGCTGACCCTTGCCGGGGGCGACTCGCGCGCGGTTTTGGGTCTAGGGTCGGGCGTGGTTGCCGATTCGGACCCGGAGCAGGAATGGCAGGAATGCCTCGCCAAGGGCGCATTCGTGACGGCGGGTGAGCGTCCGTTCGACCTGATCGAGACGATGCGCTTCGATCCGATGGAGGGCATCCCGCTGCTCGAGCGTCACCTTTCGCGGATGAAAAGCAGCGCGGAGGCGCTGGGCTTCGTCTTCGACCGCCATTCGGTACGCAACGAGCTTCAGGCCGCGACTTTCCGGTTGCGCGCCGCCTCGAAGGTGCGGCTGCTGCTCGGGCCCTCCGGCGCGATCTCGATCGGTATCGGCCCCTTGCCCGAAGCCCCCGATCAGCCCCTGCGCGTCGCGATTCGCCCGCTGGAAGTCGCGCCGGACGACTTTCGCCTGCGCCACAAGACCAGCCGCCGCGGTTTCTATGATCGCGCGCGCGCAGCGGCGGCGGCGCCGGAAGTCGTGTTCACCGACGCGCAAGGCTTCCTGACCGAAGGCAGCTTCACCAGCATTTTCGTCGAGCGTGATGGCATGCTGCGCACGCCACCACTCGCACGCGGACTGCTGCCCGGCGTGCTCCGCGCCCAGTTGATCGAGAGTGGCCGCGCGGTCGAGCACGATCTGCGTCCCGAGGATCTCGCGGGCGGTTTCCAGCTCGGCAATGCGCTGCGTGGACTCGTATCTGCCGTTACAGTTGCGGAGCCCGCGAAGGCAGACGTATAGGCGCGGCCATTCCCTACCGGAAAAGGCCCAGGACCATGCAGACCTCCGCCGCGCTCCAGCGCATCCAGCCCTCCGCCACGCTCGCGATGACGAGCCGCGTGTTCGAGCTGAAGCGGCAGGGCATCGACGTGATCGGCCTCGGCGCCGGCGAGCCCGATTTCGACACGCCCGATTTCGTCAAGGAAGCGGCGATCGAGGCGATCCGCGCGGGCAAGACGAAGTACACCAACGTCGACGGCACCCCCGAATTGAAGCAGGCGGTCGTCGCCAAGTTCGCGCGCGACAACGGCCTGACCTATGCCGAGAACCAGATCAGCGTGAACTCGGGCGGCAAGCACACTTTGTTCAACGCCTTCTGCGCGACGATCGACGCCGGCGACGAAGTCATCGTCCCCGCGCCTTATTGGGTGAGCTATCCCGACGTGGTCGAATTCGCCGGCGGCAAGCCGGTGTTCATCGCGGCGGGCGCCGACCAGAACTACAAGATCCGTCCCGAACAGCTCGAGGCCGCGATCACTGCGAAGACCAAATGGGTGGTGCTCAACTCGCCCTCGAACCCGACGGGTGCGGCGTACAGCGCGGCCGAACTGAAGGCGCTGGGCGAAGTGCTCGAGCGGCACCCGCACGTACTGATCTATGCCGACGACATGTACGAGCACATCCTCTATGACGGTTTCGAATTCGCGACGATCGCGCAGGTCTGCCCGTCGCTCTACGATCGCACGCTCACCGCCAACGGCGTCTCCAAGGCGTACGCCATGACCGGCTGGCGGATCGGCTATGCCGGCGGCCCGGTTTGGCTGATCAAGGCGATGGGCAAGCTCCAGTCGCAATCGACCTCGAACCCGTGCAGCATCTCGCAGGCGGCGTCGGTCGCTGCGCTCAACGGCGACCAGAGCTTCCTCAAGGAGCGCGTCGCGGCGTTCCAGGGGCGGCGCGATCTCGTCGTGTCGATGCTCAACCAGATCAACGGCATGACCTGCCCGCGGCCCGAGGGCGCCTTCTACGTCTATCCCGAATTCGCCGGGCTGATCGGCAAGACCACGCCCAAGGGGCTGACGATCACCACCGACGAGGAGATGATCTCCTATCTGCTCGACGAGGCCAAGGTCGCCGCGGTGCACGGCGCCGCCTTCGGCCTCTCGCCGGCGATGCGGATCAGCTATGCGACGTCGGAGGCTTTGCTGACCGAGGCGTGCACGCGCATCCAGACCGCCTGCGCGGCCTTGCGCTGAGGCGCGGGACGCACGATCTTGCGCCCATGCTGAAATGGGCCCTCCCCCTCGGTCTCGCCGGAGCGGTTTTGCTGCTGCCGGCGATCGCCGCCCCCGCCGCCGAACGCGCGGTGCCGATCCCGCCGCCGGCGCAGGACGTCACCGGCGGTAAGAACGAGCAGGTCGCCGTCCTTGCCGGCGGCTGCTTCTGGGGGATGGAGGCGGTCTTCCAGTCGGTGAAGGGCGTGCATTCGGTGACCAGCGGCTTTGCCGGGGGGACCAAGGGCACCGCCAGCTACGGCCAGGTATCGACCGAGCGCACTGCGCATGCCGAGGCGGTGCGCATCGTCTATGATCCGACGAAGGTCAGCTACGGCACGCTGCTGCGCGTCTATTTCTCGGTCGCGCACGATCCGACCCAGCTCAACCGCCAGGGCCCTGACACCGGCCCCAGCTATCGTTCGGCAATCTTTCCGCAGGACGCCGCCCAGCGCCGTGTCGCCGCCGCGTACATCGCGCAACTGAGTCGCACCAAGGCATGGGCGAAGCCGATCGTGACGAAGATCGAGAGCGGCGCCTTCTATCCAGCCGAAGCGTATCACCAGGACTTCTTCTGGCGGAACCCGACGCACCCCTACATCGTGCGCTGGGACAAGCCCAAGGTCGCCGCCTTCCGCAACGCGTTTCCACAACTCGCGAACTAGTTCCCTCTTAGCCCTCTCCCGCTTTCGCGGGAGAGGATGGGATTCAAATCAGCCCCATCGCGGCCAGCTCGCCCACCAGCCCCGCAGGCATCTCGGCAACGCCCGCACCCGCCTCGCCCAGGTCCACCGGCGCGTCCTTGCCCTCCAGATAACGCCAGCCCTGGTGCGCGCGCTTGGGCCGCGCCTGGACGAGCACCAGTTTCGGCTCGAGATAGATCGCGATGCGCCCGCCCTCGGCCTCGCCGAAGCCCAGGATCGGCGAGCGCCCGATCAACTGGTGCTTGATGATCCAGAACAGCGATCCGCCCGCGATTTCCGCATGCCGCTTGGGCATATAACGTGTGGTCAGGAAAGCGGGCTGGTGCGCCGCCTTGAGCGCGAGGCGTTCCTGGAGATATTCGATGCTGTCGCAGCCATAGGCGACTTTGGTCAGGTGTAGCGGCACGCGACCAATCTGGGGCGGCGGCCAAGGCAGGGCAAGCGCCGGAGCCGGGATTCGTTCTGGCTTCCAAAATAGGATTTGGCGTGAGACGATCCTGCCGCTCTTTGAAACCCGTGAATCGCGCGGCGTCGTTTGCGCAATATTCTTGCTGGACGGCGCAACGAAATTAGCGAATCCGCGGGAAAAGTGCGAAGTTAAGCGCGGCAAATCCTACAAACTAACCGACCAGCCCGCTCGCGGTCGCCAGTCCAAGGAACGCGAGGAATCCCATCGAATCGGTCACCATGGTGACGAACACCGAGGACGCCACCGCCGGATCCTGCTCGAAACGCTCGAGCGTCAGCGGCACCAGCACCCCCGCCAGCCCGGCGATCAATATGTTGGCGAGCATCGCCGCCGCGATCACCATTCCCAGCCCGGCGTCGTGAAAAGCCGCACCGATGCCCAACCCGATCACCGTCGCGACGGTCAGTCCGTTGAGCACGGCGATCGAGATCTCGCGCCGGATCGCGCGCAGTGTGTTCGATTGGGTGAGCTGGTTGGTGGCGAGCGCGCGCACCGTCACTGCCAGCGTCTGCGTCCCCGCGTTGCCGCCGACTCCGGCGACGATCGGCATCAACGCGGCGAGTACGGCTTTCTGCGCGATCGTCGCGTCGAAGAAGAACACGATCGTCGCTGGCACCAAAGCGGTGACCAGATTGGTGAGCAGCCAGCGGACGCGTCCCCGATAGCTGTCGACCACGGGTTCGTTGATGTCGCCTTCGCCCGCGCCCGACAGATGGAGGATGTCTTCGCCCGCCTCTTCGGAGATGATGTGGACCACGTCGTCGACGGTGATCATGCCGACCAGCCGCCCATTCGAATCGATCACCGCGGCCGAGATCAGCGCGTATTTCTGGAAGCGGAGCGCCACTTCCTCCTGGTCCATATCGGCTGGGATCAGCGTCTGCTCGCGCTTCATCACGTCGGCGATCGAAACCGCGCGCGGCGTCCGCAATATCCAGCTCAGATGGCAAGTGCCCACCGGATGGTGTGCGGGATCGACGACGAAGATTTCCCAGAAATCGGTGGTCAGTTCCTCTTCGCGCCGCAGATAGTCGAGCACGTCGCCGACGGTCCAATGCTCGGGCACCGCGATCAGCTCGCGCTGCATCAGGCGGCCGGCGGTCTCTTCGGGATAAGAGAGCGCTTCCTCGATCGCGGCGCGATCGTCGGGGTCGAGCGCGCGAAGCACTTCGCGCTGGTCCTCGACATCCATATCCTCGATGATCGCTACGGCGTCGTCGGTATCGAGTTCGGCGGCGATATCCGCCACCTGGTGGGGCTCGAGCGCGTCGACCAGCGCCTCGCGCACCCAGTCGTTCATTTCGGCGAGCACGTCGCCATCGATCAGGTCGCTGATCGCCGCCGCCAGCGCCGGACGCAACTCGGCGGGAGTCAGCTCGACGAGATCGGCGATGTCCGCGGGATGTAGGGGGGCGACGCGCGCGCGCGCGGTCTCGGCATCGCCTGCGGCGACTGCTTCCAGCACGGCGCTGACGAATTCGGGCTTGAGCCGGTCGTCCTCGTCGAGCTCGCTCTCGGGTGCCCGCGACTCTGGATGAAGTTCGGTCTCGCTCATCGTCCGACCTCCCTGTTGCGCCCGGTCGCGCCGCTCCTAGCGCGCGCGGTTCCAACTGCCAATGCAGCGCGCGTGTTGCAAGCCACTGGCAAGGTGCTTAGGGCCGCAGGCAAAGTTCCATCGGAGTAGTCTATGTCCACGCCCAGCACGCTCGTCCTGACTCTCGATACCGGCGATGTCCGGATCAAGCTTCGTCCCGATCTGGCGCCGAAGCATGTCGAGCGCATCGTTAAGCTGGCCGGGGACGGCTTTTATGACGGCGTCGTCTTCCACCGCGTGATCGACGGTTTCATGGCGCAGGGCGGCGATCCCTCGGGCACCGGCATGGGCGGCTCGAAGGAGCCCAACCTTTCGCAGGAATTCAGCGCCGAGCCGCATGTCCGCGGCATCTGCTCGATGGCGCGGACCAACGATCCGAACAGCGCCAATTCGCAATTCTTCATCTGCCTCGACGACGCGACCTTCCTCGATCGCCAGTACACGGTGTGGGGCGAAGTGACCGAAGGCATGGAGAATGTCGACGCGCTCCCCAAGGGCGAGCCGCCGCGCAATCCGGGCAAGATCGTCAAGGCGACTGTCGAAGCTTGAACGTCACCCCGGCGAAAGCCGGGGTAACTGTCTTCGCTCAGACGCTGTCCGCGCCCAGCGACTCGATCAGCCAGTCGTGGAAGATCCGCACCGGGCGCTGGCTCAGCGCGCGCGGGCGGCAGACGAACCAATAGCTGTAATGGCTCTCCACCGTCAGGTCGAAAAGCTGGACGAGCCGCTCGTCGCGCGCCGCTTCGAAATGCGATTCGAGCATGAAGGCGACGCCCAGCCCCTGCGCCGCAGCCTCGAGCATCAGATTGCCCGAATCGAAATGGTCGATCGCCAGTGGCTCGAGATCCGGGAAGCCCGCCGCCGCGCGCCACGCGGTGAAGGTCTCGGGCATGTCGCGATGGACCAAAGCGGTGAGCTTCGAAAGCTGTTCGGGGCGAGTGATCGGATCGGGACCTTCGCGCAGGGTCCGTGCCCCGATCACATGGACGCGGTTGCGATCGAGCCGGCGCGAATAGAAACCCGGATCGATGTCGCGCGCGATGACGATCGCCGCGTCGAGCCCGTCGCCTAGCCGCGCGACGCCATAGCCCGCAGTGTCGACGTCGAGGTGCAACTCGGGGTGCCGGCGCTTGAGTTCGGGAAGGCGCGGCAGCAGCTGCTGCGTCGCATAGAGCGGCAGCACGCCGAGCCGTAGTCGCAGCAACTCGCTGCCGCTGGTCATCGCTTCGACGGCGTCGGTCATCGCATCGAGCGCGGGCGCGATCAGCCCAAGCAACCGATCGCCATCATCGTTGAGCCGCAGCGCCTGGTGACGGCGCTCGAACAACGGCTTGCCGATGAATCGCTCGAGCGATTGCACCCGGCGGCTCAGCGCCGGCGAGGACAATGCGAGCTCCTCCGCCGCGGCCTTGATCGAGCCGAGTCGCGCGACCTGGACGAATGCCTCGATGGCGGTGAGGGGCGGTAGCCTACGCATGGTCTTTCTTTTGTGCACTGCAGTACGAGCTTCGTCGAGAGCGTGCGCGGGTGCAAGCCCCCAATGTGCCTGTGCAGCTACTATCGTTCGATGACATTACGATTGCAACCCTTGCAACTTGGCCAAGTATATTTCGCACTTGCACAAAAATTCGCCGCACTGCACATAGAGCGTGCCTTTCAGGCATCCTCTCCTAAAACTTTCCCGGCGGGTCCTTGTGGCCCGCCATTTTTTTTGCCCCCTCGCGGCACGGAAAGTCCGTTCCTATGTTCCCGTTTCATTGCCTGAAGGAAATGAAGCGTGGCGGACGACGAAACGAGAGGACGCAAGTTACAGGTTGCCAACAGCCGGCCCGAGGATAGCGGCCGCGGCATCGCGCATATCCCGCGCAGCCAGATGGCGGCGCTCGGGATCACCGAAGGCGACGTGATCGAGATCGTCGGCAAGCGTGCCACGCCTGCGCGCGCGGTGCTGCCTTATGCCGAGGACGAAGGACTCGAATTGCTCCGTATCGACGGGCTCCAGCGCGCCAATGCCGGCGTCGGCTCGGGCGATTTCGTCGAGGTTCGGGCGGCGGTGTCGAAACCGGCGACTCGCGTCGTGTTTGCGCCTGCCCAGGCCAATTTGCGGCTCCAGGGTTCGGCGCAGGCGCTCCAGCGCACCTTTTACGGCCGCCCGCTTGCGCAGGGCGATATCGTCGCCACCGCGGGGCATCACCGCGTCGTCGATCCCAATGTCCAGCGCTGGGTCAATGCGCCGGCCTATGCGCTGCAGGAGATCCGCCTCGCAGTTGTCTCGGCAACGCCCAAGGGCATCGTCCATATCGACGAGAATACCGAAGTCGAGCTGCGGCCCGAGTTCGAGGAGGCATCCGAGAGCCGGCGCGCCGACGTGACCTATGACGATATCGGCGGGATGGCCGCGACGATCGATCAGCTTCGCGAAATGGTCGAGCTGCCGCTGCGCTATCCGGAGCTGTTCCAGCGGCTCGGCGTAGATCCGCCCAAGGGCGTGCTGCTCCATGGCCCGCCCGGAACCGGCAAGACGCGGCTGGCGCGTGCCGTGGCGAACGAGAGCGACGCCACCTTCCACTTGATCAATGGCCCGGAGATCATGGGCTCGGCCTATGGCGAGTCTGAATCGCGCCTGCGCCAGGTGTTCGAGGAAGCGGCCAAGTCGGCGCCGTCGATCGTGTTCATCGACGAGATCGATTCGATCGCGCCCAAGCGCGGCCAGGTCTCGGGCGAGGCCGAGAAGCGCCTCGTCGCGCAGCTGCTGACCCTGATGGACGGGCTGGAGGCGCGCGCCAACATCGTGGTGATCGCAGCGACCAATCGGCCCGACGCTATCGATGAAGCGCTGCGCCGTCCGGGCCGCTTCGATCGTGAGATCGTGGTCGGCGTGCCCGACGAGCGTGGCCGCCGCGAGATTCTCGGCATCCACACCCGCGGCATGCCCCTGGGCGACCGCGTCGATCTCGGCGAGCTCGCGCGCACCACCTACGGGTTCGTCGGCGCCGATCTAGCCGCGCTCACCCGGGAGGCGGCGATCGAGGCGGTCCGCCGGCTGATGCCGCAGCTCAACCTCGAGGATCGCAGCATCCCCGCCGAAGTGCTCGACACGCTGTCGGTCACGCGCGAGGATTTCCTCGAGGCGCTCAAGCGCGTTCAGCCTTCTGCGATGCGCGAAGTGATGGTCGAGGCGCCACGCGTCCGCTGGGAGGATGTCGGCGGGCTCGACGACGCCCAGATGCGGCTCAAGGAAGGCGTCGAGCTGCCATTGAAGGATCCCGACGCGTTCCGCCGCCTGGGTATCCGTCCAGCCAAGGGCTTCCTGCTCTATGGCCCGCCCGGCACCGGTAAGACCTTGCTCGCCAAGGCGGTCGCGCGCGAGGCGGAGGCGAACTTCATCGCCACCAAGTCGAGCGACCTGCTCAGCAAATGGTATGGCGAGAGCGAGCAGCAGATCGCGCGCCTCTTCGCCCGCGCACGGCAGGTCGCGCCGTGCGTGATCTTCATCGACGAGCTCGATTCGCTGGTACCCGCACGCGGTGGGGGCTTGGGCGAGCCGCAGGCGACCGAGCGGGTGGTCAATACCATCCTCTCGGAGATGGACGGGCTCGAGGAACTACAATCGGTGGTGGTGATCGGCGCGACCAATCGGCCGAACCTGATCGATCCGGCGCTGTTGCGCCCCGGGCGGTTCGACGAATTGGTCTATGTCGGCGTGCCCGACAAGGCTGGGCGCGAGCGCATCCTCAAGATCCAGACCGCGAAGATGCCGCTCGCGAGCGATGTCGATCTCGGCGCGGTGGCCGAGGAGACCCAGCGCTATACCGGCGCCGATCTCGAGGACGTGGTGCGCCGCGCCGGCCTGGTCGCGCTCCGCAAATCGCTGGGCGCCAGCGAAGTCTCGATGGCCGATTTCGAGGAGGCCCTGGCCGACTCCCGCGCCACGGTGACGCCCGAGATGGAGGACGAGTACGAGGCCATGTCGGGGCGGCTGAAGCAGCAGGCGTCGGCCATCCAGCCGATCGGCTTCATTGCGCCGGGGATGCTCCACGGTCGGGGTCCGAAGGGCGAAGATTGAGCCAGCCATAAACGAGCAGGCACGCGAGTGCGGCGGCCGCTGTCAGATAAGGCAGCGGCCGCCACAGCTCGTATAGCCCCACGCCGATCGACGGCCCGAGCACGAACGCCGCGCCGTTGACCGAAGTGACCTTGCCCGCCACCGAACCCTGCGCCTCGGCGCCGACCGCGAGCGACGATCCCGCGGTGAATCCCGGCCGCGCCAGCCCCATGCCGAGCGAAGTCAGCGCATAGCCCAGCGCGATCCCGTACAGCGACGTCGCGCTGCCGACCGCGATACAGCCGAAAACTCCCAAAGCCGCGCCGGCGAGGATCAGCGCGCGCGGCTTGAGGTCGAGCAAGGGAATCAGTCCCCATTGCGCGAGCAGCGCCGATCCCGCGCCCATCATCAACACGAGACCGGTGGGCTGAAGCGCCTCCATCGGCGACACCGCCAGCCGATCGATGATCAGGAAACCGATCGCCTGCCCGGTCATCGCCTGGGCATGGCCGATCACCAGCCCGCTGATGATCCACGCGCGCACCCGCAGGTCGAAATAGCCCACTTTCTCGCTGGTCTCGGCCATCGCCGCGGTCACCGTCGCGCCGGTGCCCTGCCCGCCGATCGACGGGTAGCTCGATGCCGCGCCATGGCCGATGCCTTCGTCCTTTGGCAGCATCCGCACCACCGCGATCCAGATCACCGCGCCGATCGCCGCCGCCACGAAGGCCGGGCCCGCCAGCCCGATCTCGGGCCCGCCGCTCCAGAGATGCCCGAGCACCAGATAAGGCGCGACGGCCGGGCCGAGGATCGTGCCGAGCCCGAACGCCGAGGCGAGCAAGGTCAGCGCTCGCGTCCGCTCCTCGCGCGTCGTCCGCCCCGCGACGATCGCCTGCACCGCCGGCGGTGCCGCCGAACCGAACGTTCCGTAGATCACTCGACCGATGATGAAGGCGATAAAGGTCGCCAGCGGCCCGAGCACGCCGTTGATCCCCAATGCGAGGAAGACGCCGCACAACAGCAGCGACACGGTGAAGCCCGCCACGCCGACCAGCACCATCGCGCGCCGCCCATGCCGGTCGGAGCGATTGGCCCAGAAGGGCGCGGCGATCACCCAGAGCAGCGCGGATACCGAAAACACCGCCGCCACCGCGCTGTCGGCGGCACCGAGCGAGCGACCGAGCGCAGGCAATACCGATTGCAGCGCGGTGTTCCCCGCCGCGATCGTCAGCATCACCGTGAAGAGCAATGCGAAGGTGCGATCGAAGCTCCGGACTCTCATTCGCGAGCCCAGGAATAGCTGCGATTGATGTCGGCAACGTGCAGCCGGTACCATTTGTACCAGCGCCCGCGGCCTGCCTCGCGCGTCGCGGCATGATCGGGATGCTTGCGCCACGCCACTGCGCTCGCCTCGTCGGCCCAATAGCTGAGCGTGATGCCGAGTCCCCCAGCCGACACGCTGTCGATGCCGCGATAACCGGGTTGGCGCGCGGCGAGCGCGTCCATCGCGTCGGCGGCGGCGGCATAGCCTTCCGAGTCGTCGCCGGTCCGCTCGGAGATGAACATCACCACCAATTGCCCCGTCCGATCCTCGGCCATGTCAGCGTCTCCCTGTGTATCCGGTCGATAGGCACTTTGGTGCCGCGCGCAAACCCGCTACCGCGCTGCGCGATGCTCACCGACTGGCACTTCTACGCGCTCGCCATCCCCGCCGTGATCCTGCTTGGTCTCGCAAAGGGCGGGTTCGCCGGCATGGGCGCGCTGTCGCTGCCGATGCTGACCTTCGCGATCGATCCGGTGCGCGCAGCGGCGATCCTGCTGCCGATCCTGATCGCACAGGACGTGGTCGGCGTCTGGGCGTTCCGCCGCACCGTCGAGTGGAAGCTGCTCGGCTGGATGATGCCCGGCGCAGTGCTCGGAATCTGGCTCGGCTATGCCTTCGCCGCCAGCGTCTCGCCGCTTGGCGTCATGGCGGCAGTAGGGGCTATCTCGATGATTTTCGGCGCCTATCGCCTCTGGGCCGCGCGCCACGCCGCCGCCCCGCGCGAGGCGGCGCGCTGGCCCTTATGGGTGGGGTCGCTGTTCGGGATCGCTTCGGGCTTCACCAGCCAGATCGCGCATGCCGGCCAGCCGCCGTTCCAGCTCTGGGTGCTGCCGAGAAACCTGGGCCGCGACATGCTGATCGGCACCACGGCGCTGTTCTTCGCCGCGATCAACTGGATCAAGGTGCCGGCCTATGCGGCGCTCGGCCAGTTCACGCGCGCCAACCTGCTGACGGCGGCGGCATTGCTCCCGCTCGCTTTGGCCTCGACCCTCGCCGGCGTATGGCTGGTCCGCCGCATCGCCCCCGAGCGCTTCTACACGACGATCTACTGGCTGATGATCCTTGTCGGCGCCGCGCTGATCTGGGAAGCGCTGGCCTAGAGCCTCAATCGAACAGCGAAGAAACCGAGCTCTCGTCCGCGATCCGCTTGATCGCCTCGGCGAGCAAGGGCGCGATCGTCAGGTGCCGCGTCTTGGCGCTTTCGGCGATCACCGCGTGGTTGCCGATCGAATCGGTGATCACGAGTTCGGTCAGCGCGGACCCGTCGACTCGCGCCACTGCGCCGCCGGAGAGCACGCCGTGGGTACAATAAGCGACGACATCCTCCGCTCCGGCCGCCTTCAGCGCCGCCGCTGCGTTGCACAGCGTCCCCGCCGAATCGACGATGTCGTCGATCAGGATGCAGAAGCGGCCTTCGACATTGCCGATGATGTTCATAACTTCGGATTCGCCTGGGCGTTCGCGGCGCTTGTCGACGATCGCCAGCGGCGCGTTGTCGAGCCGCTTGGCGAGCGCGCGCGCGCGGACCACGCCGCCGACGTCGGGTGAGACCACCATCCACTGTTTGCCCGGAAAGCGCGTCTGGATGTCGGCCGACATCACCGGCGCGGCGAACAGATTGTCGGTCGGGATGTCGAAAAAGCCCTGGATCTGCCCCGCGTGAAGATCGGCGGAGAGCACACGGTTGGCGCCCGCGGTGGTGATCAGATTGGCGACCAATTTGGCAGAGATCGGCGTGCGCGGACCGGGTTTGCGGTCCTGGCGGGCATAGCCGAAATAGGGGAGCACCGCAGTGATGCGCTTGGCCGATGCGCGCCGCAGCGCATCGATCATGATCAGCAGCTCCATCAGGTTGTCGTTGGCCGGATAGCTGGTCGACTGGAGCACGAACACGTCCTCGCCGCGCACGTTCTCCAATATCTCGACGAAGATCTCCTCGTCGGCGAAGCGGCGGACATTGGCCTGGGTCAGCGGGATCTCGAGATAATCCGCAATCGCGCTGGCAAGCGGCATGTTCGAATTGCCGGCCATCAGTTTCATAGTGTGCTTCCCGTCGACCTTGGTCCCTGGCCCACCCCTTAGAGCGCGGATCGGGAGAGGCAAAGGGGCATTGCCGCTCGGCCGCGTGCGGCCTAGGTCGCGACCATGATCGTAACCACGCGCTTTGCCCCCAGCCCGACGGGGACGCTCCATGTCGGCAATCTGCGCACCGCGCTCCACAACTGGATGTTCGCGAAGGCCAATAATGGGCGATTCCTGTTGCGCATCGACGACACCGATCGCGCGCGTTCGGAGGAGCGGCACGTGGATTCGATCCGCGCCGATCTCGCCTGGCTCGGGCTCGCTCCGGATGGCGAGGAACGCCAGTCCGCGCGCTTCGATCGCTACGAGGCGCGTTTCGCCGAGCTGGTCGCCGCCGGCCGCGTCTATCCGGCGTACGAGACCGCGCAGGAGCTCGATCTCAAGCGCAAGATACTGCTCGGGCGTGGCCTGCCCCCGGTCTATGATCGCGCCGCGCTCGCGCTGAGCGAGGCCGATCGGGCCAGGGTGGAAGCCGAAGGCGTCCGCCCGCACTGGCGCTTCAAGCTCGATCACGATGCGCCGATCGAATGGGACGATCTGGTCCGCGGCCATCAGCGCTTCGATCCGAAGACGATGAGCGATCCGGTGATCCGCCGCGCCGATGGCTCGTGGCTCTATCTCTTCCCCTCGGTGGTCGACGATATGGACATGGCCGTCACGCACGTCGTGCGCGGCGAGGATCATGTCTCGAATACCGCCACGCAGCTCCAGATGTTCGACGCGCTGGGGAGCAGCCCGCCTGCCTTCGCGCATGAGGCACTGCTGGTCGGCAATGAAGGCAAGCTCTCCAAGCGGCTCGGCTCGCTCGGCGTCGATCATTTCCGCGATGCCGGCATCGAACCGCAGGCGCTGGTCGCGTTGCTCGCGCGGCTCGGCACCAGCGATCCGGTAGAGCCGTTCGCCGATCCGGCGCCGCTGGTCGCCGGATTCGATTTCGCCCGTTTCGGCCGCGCGCCGGCGCGCTTCGACGAGGCCGAGCTTGCTCAGCTCAATGCGCGGATCGTCCACCAACTCGGCTTCGATGCCGTTGCTGCGCGGCTTCCCGACGGCATGACGCCAGCCGCCTGGGAGGCGATTCGCCCCAATCTTTCCACGATCGCCGAAGCCGGCGACTGGTGGCGCGTGATCGAAGGCCCGATCGATCCCGCCGATCTGCCGGACGAGGATCGCGCTTATCTTGCACAGGCGGCGGATGTGGCGGCGCGGATCGATTGGTCCGCCGATCCGTGGCATGCGCTCACCGGCGCGCTCAAGGAAATGACGGGGCGCAAGGGCAAGCCGCTGTTCCTGCCGCTGCGACTCGCGCTCACCGGGCGCGAGCACGGCCCCGACATGGCGGCTTTGTTGCCGTTGATCGGCCGCGACGCCGCGCTCTCCCGCCTCGGCGCGGAGAGCTAGCGGCGCTCTATTTACGCATTGAATGAGACGTTGTATCATCACTAACGCCGGCATCGAGACCGGTGGAGATGGAGAGCAACGCCATGTATGCCGAACATCGCTATGCCGCGCCCAAATCGCGCACCGTCAGCCTGGGAGGTGCGTTTCTGATCAACGGCGCGCTGATCGCCGGGCTGATCTTCGCCGCACCCAATGTCATTCCGAAAGGGCCCGAGGACGGCATCACCGTGATTCCGATCCGCAATCCAGTCGAGCCTCCGCCCATCGATCTGCCGAAACCGAAACCGGACAATCGCGCCGCGCAGAACCCTACGCCCACCGCTCCCGATCCGTTCATCAAGAGCGAGAGCGACAATGAGACGAAGACGACTCCGGTGATCGGCGATCCGCCCCTCCCGCCGCTGCCCAAGGCCGAAGACGGGCCAATCTTCGTCCCCGAACCGTCCCCTCCGCTGCCGCCGCTGATCGGCGCTGAGCAGGACCTTCGCTTCGCGAGAGATTTCCAGCCCGGTTATCCCTCCGCCGAACTTCGCGCCCAGCGTGATGGCATGGTCAAGATCAGGGTACTGATCGGCGTCGACGGCCGCGTGAAGGCCGCCGAATCGGTCAGCGCGACCAGCGACGCCTTCTTCGAGGCGACTCGCCGTCAGGCGCTCTCGAAATGGCGCTTCAAGCCGGCGACCCGCGGCGGAATCCCGCAGGAGAGCTGGAAGACGATGAGCGTCCGGTTCGAGATCAAGAACCAATAAGGCGTGCGCCGGCCGCTTCGGCGGCCGGCCGGCGCGGGGGTTTGCCCTGGAGCCCCCGCGCCCTTATCTTGGGCGGCGACATGACCTTCCTCAAATTCTTCTCGCCAGTGGCTGCTTATCGCGATCTGCGCCTCTTCCTCGCGACGCGCCGGCGCCACGAGCTGTGGTTCATGGCGCTTTCGCTGGCCGTCACGACGCTGATCATCTTCGTTTTCTTCAAGGATGCGAACTTCCAGAAGCCGTACGAACGCAACATCATCTATGTCGAGCAATGGCCGATCACGCGCACCGACGAGCAGATTCGCGCGCAGCAGAAGATCGATCAGGCGAAGAAGGCCATTCAGCTGGCCGAGCTGAAGAAGAAGCGCGAGGCCAAACAGGCCGAGTTCAAGCGACTCGACGACAAGCTCGAATCGTGGGGCTTCTGAGCGACGCGCGCTGGATGAGCGCTGCGCTGGCGCTTTCCGAACGCACGCGGGGGCGCACCGCCCCCAATCCCAATGTCGGCTGCGTGCTGGTGAAAGAGAGTCGCGTGGTCGGCCGCGGCTGGACCCAGCCCGGCGGGCGTCCCCACGCCGAGGCGATGGCGCTGTCGCAAGCCGGCGAAAAGTCGCGCGGCGCGACTTGCTACGTCACGCTGGAACCCTGCGCGCACGCCTCGCCGCGTGGCCCCGCTTGTGCCGACCTGTTGATCGCTGCTGGCGTCGCCCGCGTGGTGATCGCGCTCGGCGACCCCGATCCGCGCACCAATGGCCAGGGCGTGGCGCGCCTGCGCACGGCCGGGATCCACGTCGTCGAGGGCGGGGCCGAAGCGCCCGCGCGCGCGGCGATGGCGGGCTTCCTCACTCGGCGCGCCAAAGGCCGACCTTTCGTTACGCTCAAGCTCGCCACCTCGCTCGACGGCCGCATCGCGCTTGCCTCGGGAGAGAGCCGCTGGATCACCGGTCTTGAGGCCCGCGCCCACGCGCATCTCGAACGCGCGCGGCACGAGGCGATTCTCGTCGGGCGCCGCACTGCGGAGATCGACCGACCGAAGCTCGATGTGCGTCTGCCCGGACTCGAGTCCCGTTCGCCCCGTCGCCTGATCCTCTCGTCCGCCGGCGATCTCTCTCGTCCGTCCGACATCGCAGACCTCGAAGGCGTCGATCATCTGCTCGTCGAAGGCGGTGCCGAGACCGCTGCCGCGTTCCTGTGCGAGGGACTGGTCGATCGCCTTCTCCTCTATCGCGCGCCGATCCTGATCGGTGCCGGCAAGGCGGCGCTCGGCGATCTCGGCCTCGCCGATCTCGCATCGGCGCACGGCCGTTGGCGCCTCACCGACACGCGGATGCTTGGCAGCGACCGCCTCGAAGTCTACGCGAGCTCCTGATGTTTACGGGAATCGTCACCGATATCGGCACCGTCACTGCCGCGACGCAACAGGGCGACCTGCGCGTCGAGGTGGCTACCCGCTACGACGTCGACACGATCGACTTGGGCGCGTCGATCTCCTGTTCGGGCGTCTGCCTGACCGTGGTGGACAAGGCCCCCGGGCGCGTCGCGTTCGACGTTTCGGCCGAGACCGTCTCGCGCACCGCTGCGGATATGTGGGCAGAAGGCCGGCGCCTCAATCTCGAACGCGCGCTCCGGCTTGGCGATGAGCTCGGCGGACATATCGTCACCGGCCATGTCGACGGCATCGGCACCGTCGCCGAATGGCGCGAGGAGGGCGGATCGCACCGGCTGACGATTGCGGCCGGCAAGGACCTTGCCCCTTATGTCGCCGCCAAGGGCTCGATCACCATCGACGGCGTCTCGCTCACCGTGAATGCAGTCGAGGACACCACATCAGGCGTAAATCTGATGCTCAACATCATTCCCCACACCGCCGCCGTCACTACATTCGGGTCAATGCAACCCGGGCAGGCGGTCAATCTCGAGATCGACGTGCTTGCCCGTTATCTCCAGCGCATGGAGGCGCTCCGTGGCAAAGCCTGAACAATCAAGTCCCTTGTCCCGCCTCAAGCACGGTTTCCTGTCCTCGCCCGAGGAGTTGATCGACGAGGCCCGCAACGGCCGCATGTTCATCCTCGTCGACGACGAGGACCGCGAGAATGAAGGCGATCTCGTCATCCCCGCCCAAATGGCGACGCCGGACGCGATCAACTTCATGGCGCGGTTCGGCCGCGGGTTGATCTGTCTCGCGCTCACCAAGGAACGCGTCGACCAGCTCGGGCTCGATCTGATGTCGCGCAACAACGGCACCCGGCACGAGACTGCCTTCACTGTCTCGATCGAGGCGCGCGAAGGCGTGACCACCGGGATTTCCGCCGCCGATCGGGCGCGCACCATTTCGGTTGCGATCGACGCATCGAAGGACAGGCACGCGATCGTCACGCCCGGCCATGTCTTCCCGCTCGTCGCCCGCGACGGCGGCGTGCTGGTCCGCACCGGGCACACCGAGGCCGCGGTCGATGTGGCCCGGCTCGCGGGGCTCAACCCTTCCGGCGTGATCTGCGAGATCATGAAGGACGACGGGACGATGGCGCGGATGGACGATCTCGTCTCCTTCGCGCAGTTCCACAATCTGAAGATCGGCACGATCCGTGATCTGATCGCCTATCGCCGTCGCCACGATCACCTCGTCGAGAAGCGCGCCGAAGCCCGGTTCGAAAGCGACTGGGGCGGCGAATGGACCGCCTACACTTTCTGGAACAAGGCGACCGAGAGCGAGCAGGTGGCTTTGGTCAAAGGTCGGATCGACTCGTCGAAGCCGACTCTCGTCCGCATGCATGCGCTCTCGCCGTTCAGCGATATTTTCGGCGAGGGCGGCAGTCGCGGCGGCCTGCTGCGCCGCTCGATGGAGATCATCGGCGAAGAGGGCGCGGGTGTTGTCGTCGTGATCAACAAGCCGCGGCCCGACCAGTTCAGCGTCGCGCTGCAGGCGCGGGCGGGAACGCTCCAGCCCAAGGATATGGACGAGTTGCGCGATTACGGCGTCGGCGCCACGATCCTCACCGAACTCGGCGTGCAGGACATGATCCTGCTCACCAACACCCACCACACGCTTGTCGGGCTCGACGGCTACGGCCTGTCGATCGTCGGCGAGCGTGCAATCGATCTGGAGAGTTGATGGCCCGCGTTCTGATCGTCGAAGCCCGTTTCTACGCGCATTTGAACGACATGCTGCTCGACGGCGCGCGCACCGCGCTGCAGGAGGCAGGGCATGACTATGAAGTCGTGACGGTCCCCGGCGCGCTCGAAATCCCGGGCGCGGTGGCGATGGCGCTCGAGACCGGGCAGTACGATGCCTTTGTCGCGCTCGGCGTCGTGATACGCGGCGAGACATATCATTTCGAAATCGTCGCGGGCGAGAGCGCGCGGGGACTGATGGCATTGGCGCTCGACGGAACGCCCATCGGCAACGGCATTCTGACGGTCGAGAACGAAGAGCAGGCGCTGGTCCGCGCCGACCCGACGCAGAAGGACAAAGGCGGCGAGGCCGCCAGCGCGGCGTTGGCCATGCTCGCGCTCAAGGCCAGGTTCGCCTGATCATGCGGCCGCCGCCCACCCGCTACAAAGTGGTGGAGCGCGGCCGCCGGCTGGAAGTGATCGACACGTTGACCGGCGAACCGGTCTCGCGACCTTCCGTCCCTCTTCCGCTTGTGGGAACGAGGGGAGGGGAAGGCGGGCTCGGCCCGCGCGACTTGCCGGCCCCTCCCGCAAGCGGAACGCGAACGGGGACCGCTGGAATCGATTCGAACAGCTTCGTCACCAGGCGCTGGTACGACGACAGGGCGCCCCGCACGATCCGCTTGAACTACGCCACCCGGAGCCGGTTCACCCAGCTGCGATATGGCGCGGCGATCGCAATTGCCCTGCTCGTGGTGCTGAGCTTCCTGTTCTGGCCCATCGCCATCTTCCTCGTCTTCGCGCTGGCCGCGGGCCCGAAGCTGCGGGCGCAACTCCGGGCCGCCAGCACCAGCTGGATCGACGGCCTGGATCAGGCTGCCTGAGCCGCGTCCCATCGCGGATAATCGATATAGCCCTCGGCTCCGCCGATATAGAACAGGTCCTCGCGCTGCGGATTGAGCGGCAGCTTCTCCGCCAGCCGCGCCGGAAGATCGGGATTGGCGAGGAAGGGACGGCCGAAAGCGATCGCATCGGCCTCGCCGGCATCGAGCGCCGCCTGCGCGTCGTCGGCATGATAATCGGCGTTGAGCGCCAGCGGGCCCTTGAACACCTTTCGGATCACGGGGTGCACCGGCGGATGGTCAGGCAGCCCACGGGTACCGCCGGGACGCGGCTCGCGCATCTCGAGGAACGCGATGCCGATGTCGTCGAGTGCAGCGGCGGCGGCTTCGAACAGCGCGTGCGGATTGCTGTCATTGACGCCCTGCACTTCCCCATTGGGCGAGAGGCGCACGCCGGTGCGATCGCCGCCGACGGTGTCGACCACGCGCTGGGTCACTTCGCGGAGCAGCCGGATGCGGTTGGGGATCGAGCCGCCATAGGCGTCGTCGCGGAAGTTGGAATTGTCGCGGAGAAACTGGTCGATCAGATAGCCATTGGCGGCGTGGATCTGGACCCCGTCGAAGCCCGCACGGATCGCGTTGGCGGCGCCGCGGGCATAATCGTCGAGAATGCCGGGGATTTCGTCGGCGCGCAGGGCGCGCGCCTGGCTATAGGGCCGCTTGATCTCGCCGCTCTCCTCCGCCGGATAGGTGCGCACCGTCCCGGGCGCAGTGGTCGCCGAAGAAGAGACCGGCGGCTCGCCACCGAGAAAGTCCGAATGCACCAGCCGGCCCATGTGCCAGAGCTGCGCGACGATCCGGCCGCCTGCTTCGTGCACTGCCGCGACTACGGGCTTCCATGCCTCCACCTGCTCTTCGCTCCACAGCCCCGGTGCATAGGCCCAGCCCAGCCCCTGCGGGCTGATCCCCGTCGCTTCGGAGATGATCAGACCGGCACCGGCACGCTGGGCGTAATAATCGGCCATGATCGGCGTGGGCACGTGCGCGCGAGTCGCGCGGCCGCGCGTCAGCGGCGCCATCAGGATGCGATTGGGCGCGGCGATCGCGCCGAGCTGGATCGGATCGAACAGGCTGGGCATAAAGAAAGAACCCTTTCTTGTGACCGCGAGCAGATAGGGCGTTACAGGGCGCCATGCAGCAAGCCCGCACCCCAAGGAAAACTATTCCCGTCAGAAGCCATGCCGCGACTGCGCTCGCCGCTTTGGTGATCGCCAACATCGCGCTCGCTTTCGGTCCGCTGTTCGTGCGCTTTTCCGACGTCGGGCCGGTGGCGGCGGGGTTCTGGCGGATCGCGCTGGCGGCGCCGGTGCTGCTCGCAGCCTCGATGCTGATGGGGGAGCGGCCGGTCCGCGCCTCGCGCGGCCTGTGGGGTGTGCTCGCATTGGCGGGGCTCGCCTTCGCCGCCGATCTTGCGAGCTGGCACATCGGCATCGGCCGTACCACGCTCGCCAATGCCACTCTGTTCGGCAATTCGGCGACATTCATCTTCCCGATCTATGGCTTCATCGCAGCGCGGATGTGGCCTTCGCGTGTGCAAGCGCTCGCGCTCGCGCTCGCCACGGTCGGCGCGGGGTTGCTGATGGCGCGTTCGGCGAGCCTGTCGCCGCGCAATTTCGGCGGCGATCTGTTCTGCCTGCTCGCGGGCGTGCTCTATGCGATCTATTTCGTCTTGATGACGGGCGTGCGCGAACGGCTCGCCCCATTTCCGGCCTTGGCGCTGTCGTCGCTCGCGTCGATCCCGCCATTGCTGCTCCTCGCCTTCGTGCTCGGCGAGCAGGTCTGGCCGGGCAATTGGTGGCCGTTGCTCGCAATGGCGGTGCTGAGCCAGCTGATCGGGCAGGGGTGTATGATCTACGCGCTGGGGCATCTGACTCCGCTCGTCGTCGGCATCGCGCTGCTGATCCAGCCGGCGGTCGGCGCGGCGCTGGGGTGGGTGATCTTCGACGAGCGGCTTGCGGCTGCCGACGCCGTGGGCGCGGTGCTGGTCGCGCTGGCATTGGTACTGGTACGCGGCGGCAACAAGCCGCAGCCGCTTGCGCCCGGCGCCGGGGAGCCTAAATCGGCATGATGGACCTCGCCGATGCCACGCTTGACGAACTCCGCGAGGCGCTCGCGCCGGCGGTTGCCGCCAACGCTGCGTTCGATGGCTGGAAGACGGTCGCGCTCGATGCCGCCGCCGACAGCCTCGGCGTCGATCGTGACGTTGCGCGGCTCGCTTTCTCGGGCGGAGCAGTGGCGATGATCGATGCGTGGTTCGCGAGCGTGGATCGGGCGATGGCGGCGCGCTTCACACCCGAGGCGCTCGCCGCGATGAAGATCCGGACACGGATCACAGCCCTGGTCGAGACGCGGCTCGAGATCCTCGCCGCCAATCGCGAAGCGCTGCGCCGCGCCGCCGCAATTCTCGCCATGCCGCAGAATGTCGCGCGCGCCGCGCAGCTCGGCTGGCGCTCGGCCGACGTCATGTGGCGCCTCGCCGGCGATACCGCGACCGATTACAACCATTACACCAAGCGCGCTTTGCTCGGCTCGATCTATGCCGCGACGATCGCAATATTCCTCCAGGACGACAGCGAGGGCCATGCCGATACCCGCGCGTTCCTCGGCCGGCGAATCGAGGACATCATGAGGTTCGAGAAGACCAAGGCCGGCTTCCTCGCCCGCGCCTCGCACCGCCCCAGCCTTTCGCGCTTCATCGGGCGGCTGCGCTACCCGGTGGTCTGAGTTACCCCGCACATCCCCCACTAGCGCACTCGGCAGGTTATTGATAATGACTCGCAGCATGAACGTCGCCGCTGCGATTCCCCAGCCTGTCCGGCTTGCCCAATTGCCTCGCCTCGAACCCGGAACGGTTGCGGCGGTCGACTGGCACCTGCTTTCCGAACCCGAGGGACGACGCCTGCGCGAGCTGGGGCTCGACGAGGGCGTCGAAGTCGAATTGCTCCATCGCTCGTTTCTCGGGCGCGGGCCCGTCGCCTGCCGGATCGGCCGCATGACCGTGGCGCTGCGCCGCCATGTCGCTGCCGCGATCCACGTCTCGCCGAACCCGGCACCATGAACCAGGCCCCTTTGGTAGCGCTGGTCGGCAATCCCAATGCCGGCAAGAGCGCGCTGTTCAACGCGCTGACCGGCGCGCGGCAGAAAGTCGGCAACTATCCCGGGGTGACCGTCGAACGGCATGCCGGACGCATGGCGTTGCCGGACGGCCGTCCGGTCGAACTGCTCGACCTGCCCGGTGCCTACAGCCTCGATCCCTCCTCGCCCGACGAGCAGGTGACACGCGACGTGCTCGTCGGCCGCCAGGCGGGCGAACGGCTTCCCGACGCGATCATCACGGTGGTCGACGCCTCCAACCTCGACAATCACCTCCGTTTCACGCTCCAATTGATCGCGCTCGGCCTGCCGATCGTCGTCGCGCTCAACATGGTCGACCTCGCCGAGCGGGATGGATTGAAGCTCGATCCGGAGGCGCTCGAGCGTGAGCTCGGCGTGCCGGTGGTGCCCACCGTCGCGGTGCGCAAGCGCGGGCTCGATGCGCTCAAGGAGCGGCTCGGCGAAGTCGTCCGCAACGTCCATGCGGTGCGCCCCGGCGCCGGCGTCGTCCACGACATCGTCGTCCTCCAGCGCCGCGCGCGCCAGATCGCCACGGCGGTCACCATTTCGGAAACCGCCGCGCGCCGCTGGACCCACCGGCTCGACGCCGTCGCGCTGCACCCCGTGGCGGGGACGGTGCTCCTACTCGGCATCCTGTTCGTGATGTTCCAGGCAGTGTTCGCCTGGGCGACGCCTCCGGCCGACGCCATCGACGCGGGCTTTTCGTGGCTCCAGGGCGCGATCAAGGATCATATGGCCGATGGGCCGCTGCGCTCGCTGCTCACCGACGGGGTGATCGCCGGCGTCGGTGCGGTGGTCGTGTTCCTGCCGCAGATCCTGATCCTGTTCGCCTTCATCCTCGTGCTCGAAGCCTCGGGCTACATGGTCCGCGCCGCTTTCCTGATGGATCGGATAATGGCGAGCGTCGGCCTTTCCGGCCGCGCCTTCATTCCCTTGCTGTCCAGCTTCGCCTGCGCGGTGCCCGGCATCATGGCGACACGGACGATCTCGGACGAGAAGGACCGGCTCACCACGATCCTGATCGCGCCGCTGATGACCTGTTCGGCGCGCTTGCCCGTCTACACGATCATCATCGGCTCGCTGATCCCCGACAAGGCCGTGCTTCCGGGGATCGGACTGCAGGGCCTCGTGCTGTTCGGCCTTTACGTGATGGGCATTGCCGGCGCGTTCGGCGCGGCCCTGCTGCTCCGCCGGACGGTGACGAAGGGGGCAACGTCGGGCTTCATGATGGAGATGCCCAAATACCAGATGCCGCGGCTGCGCGACGTGCTGCTCGGGCTGTGGCAGCGTGCCGAGATCTTCCTCAAGCGCGCCGGCACGATCATCCTGCTGACCACGATCGTCTTGTGGGCGCTGCTGAGCTTCCCCAAGCCGCCCGAGGGATCGAATATCTCGCCGGTCGACTATTCGATCGCCGGCCGCATCGGCAACGGGCTCCAGACCGTCGTCGCCCCGATCGGTTTCAATCGCGATATCGCCCTCGCGCTGATCCCGGCGATGGCCGCGCGCGAAGTCGCCGTCGCCGCGATCGGCACCGTCTATGCGATCGACGATCCAGAGGGCGACGCGGGGCAAGAGGCCATTCGCGCCAATCTCCGCAAGAACTGGACCTTGCCGACAGCGCTCGCCTTCCTGATGTGGTTCGTGTTCGCGCCGCAGTGCATCTCGACGATCGCGGTGACCCGGCGTGAGACCAATGGGTGGAAATGGCCCGCCTTCATGGTCGGCTATCTGTTCGTGCTGGCCTATGTCGCGGCGGGGATAACCTATTGGAGTGCCGTGGGGCTGGGCCTCTAGTCGCGCTTCGATTCGTCGAGCAGTCGCGTCAACTTCGCGGTCTCGGCCGCATCCGCCTGCTTCTGTGCCCTGGTCCGCCCGAAACGCGTGCGGTTGGCTTCCGCCTGTGCGGACTTGTCCACACGTGCCTTCGCCTTGCGGGCCTTGTTCAGGTTGATGATCTCGGCCATCGATAGTACCCTGTTCGTTCACCCTCGCCATTATCGATATCACAGCGGAGTTTCCATGGCCGGCAGCGTCAACAAGGTCATTCTCGTCGGCAATCTCGGCCGCGACCCCGAATCGCGCTCGTTCCAGAACGGCGGCAAGGTGGTCGAGCTCCGCATCGCCACGTCCGAGAGCTGGAAGGACCGCAACTCGGGCGAGCGCAAGGAAAAGACCGAGTGGCACACGGTCAAGGTCTTCAACGAAGGCCTCGCCAACGTCGCCGAGAAGTATCTGCGCAAGGGCAGCAAGGTCTATATCGAAGGCGCCCTGACCACGCGGAAGTGGCAGGATCAGTCGGGCGCCGACCGCTATTCGACCGAAATCGTGCTCCAGGGCTTCAATTCGGTACTGACCATGCTCGACGGCGCGCCCGGTCAGGGCGGCGGCGCGGGCCGCAGCAGCGGTGGCGGCGGCGATGACTGGGGCGCCGGCGGTGGCGACGAATTCTCGGGCCAATCGTCGAGCCGCGGCGGCGGCAACTTCAACGGCGGCGGCCAGAAGAGCGGCGGCGGCAATTTCGGCGGCGGTTTCCCCGACGATCTCGACGACGACGTACCGTTCTGAGCATTTGCTGGCTGCGCCGCACCTGGGGGATGAGGATGCGATATTCGATTGTGAGCGCCGCCTTGCTGCTCACGGCCTGTGGTGGCGGGATCTCCAGCGAGACGACCGGCGATCCCGCCGGGCAGAACGTCGCCGCGGCGGCCGCCAATGGCACGCCGGCGGCGATCGCGGCAGCTGCCGATTGCTCGAACAAGCCCGATTTCGTGCCGGTCTTTGAAGGCGCTCAGATCACCACCTGCGTGTCGAGCGCGGACGGAACGCCGCGGCACGTCAGCGGGACGATCGTCTATCTGGTCAAGGCCGCGCCGGCCAAGGTGCTCAGCTGGTCGCGTGCGCAAGCCAATGCCTCGGGGCTCGGGCAGCGGCTGTCGACCGCGACGATGTATTCGGCCGGCGAGGCGACCAAGCGCAGCCTGATGATCCTGGTCGAGCCGATGAACGGGGGAACGCGCGCCACGGTCAATTGGGGCCGCGACGTCTAGCGTTCGACGATCTCGGCCGCGCCGAACCTGCCCGCCTGATAATCGGCGAACGCCTCGCGGATCTCCTCCATGCTGTTCATCACGAACGGCCCGTGCGCGACGATCGGTTCGGGAATAGGATCGGCATGCCCGAACAGGAACAGCGCCGGCTCGGGCGCGGCGATCGTCACGCTATCGCCTTCGCTCAATTGGGCGAGGTGGAATTGCGGAACCTGTCGCCCCGCAACCTCGATCCCGCCGCGAGCCGCGTAGAGGAACACGTCGCGGCCGCTCAGGCCATCGAAGGTGATGGATGCGCCCGGCTGGGCCTCGATCCAGCTCAGGAACACGCCGGTGAGCGACTCCACCGGTCCGTGTTCGCCGCGCCACGCGCCCGAGACCAGGCGCACCGTCGCGCCCTCGGCCGCGACTGCGGGGATGCCGTCGGCCTGCACTCCGACATAAAGCGGCGCGGTCATCTTGAGCCGGGCCGGGAGGTTCAGCCAGAGCTGGAGGATCTCGAGCCGCCCGCCGTCGCGCTTGAACGCCGCGGGCGAGACTTCGGCATGGACGATCCCGCGCCCGGCGGTCATCCACTGGACCCCGCCGGCGCGGATGACGCTCTCATGCCCGGCCGAATCGGTGTGCGCGAGCTCGCCTTCGAGGATGAAGGTCACGGTCTCGAAGCCGCGATGCGGGTGCGGGCCGAAGGGCAGTCCGCGGTTGCTCGGCGGATAGGGCTGCGGCCCGTGGTGGTTGAGGAACAGGAACGCGCCGACATTCCCGATACCGGGACCCGGCACCGGCCGCCGCGTGACGAGATCGCCGATATCGTCGCGATATGCCGGATGGACCGACAGGACCGCGCGGCCGGTCACCGGTCCTTCCTCAACAGGAACACGGCATGTTCGGCGAAGAAGTTGGCGAAGCCCGATCCGGTGCGCTGATCGCCCGACAGGAACCAGCTTTCCTCGACGGTGATCCCGCGGGCCTTCACCAGCGCGCGGAAATCGTCGACCGTCACATGGTGGATGTTGGGCGTGGCGTACCAGGCGATCGGCAGCAGCCGCGTCACCGGCATCCGTCCGCCGAACAGCAGGGACGTCCGCACCCGCCAATGCGCGAAATTGGGGAAGGAGACGAACGCGCGCCGGCCGATCCGCAGCAATTCGTCGAGCACCCGATCGGGCCGCCGCGTCGTCTGCAGCGTCTGGCTGAGAATGGCATAGTCGAAGCTCGCGTCGGGATAATCGGCAAGGTCGCTGTCGGCATCGCCCTGCACGACCGACAGGCCCTTCGCCATCGCCGCGGCGACATCGGTTGGGTCGAGCTCGAGCCCGCGCGCGTCGCAGCCGCGCTGGTCGCGCAAAGCCGCCATCAGCGCGCCGTCGCCGCAGCCGACGTCGAGCACGCGCGTCACCGGCTGGACGTTGGCGGCGATGATCGCGAGGTCGGGGCGCAGGGTCATCGTGTGTAGATATCCGGAATGTCGCGCACCATCAGCCGATCGGGATGCGGATAGGCTTCCCAACCGAGCTTTGCATAAAGCGGCTGCATGTCGCGCGTGAACAGCGCCCAGCGCCGCAGCCCCTGCAACTCGGGATGCGTGTCGAGCGCTTCGAGCATCGTCCGGGCGATTCCCTGGCCCCGATGGTCTTCGAGCACGAACACATCGGCGAGATAGGCGAAGGTCGCGCGATCGGTGATCAGGCGGGCGAATCCCACCTGCGCGGCTCCGTCGAATGCCCCGACGCAGAAGCTGTTGGCCACCGACCTCTCGACCACGGCAAGCGGAATGCTCTCAGCCCAATAGGAACGCGTCAGATAGCCGTGGATGACGTCGAGCTGCTGTTCGGCGGGATCGAAGGAGATGCGGATGCTCATCGGCCCTCTCCGGCGCGCAGGAAACCAAGGATCACGCGGTCGAGCTCCGGACTTTCCAGCAAGAAGGCGTCGTGGCCGAAGGGCGAGGAGAGCTCGACGAAGCTCACCGGCGCGCCCGCGGCGTTGAGCGCGTGGACGATCGTGCGCGATTCGCCGGTCGGGTAGAGCCAGTCGGTGTCGAAGCTGACGAGGCAGAAGCGCGTATCGCCGGTGAAGGCATTGGCCAGCGTGCCGCCATGCTCCTCGGCGAGGTCGAAATAGTCCAATGCTCGCGTAATGTAGAGGTACGAATTGGCGTCGAACCGGTCGACGAAGCTCAGCCCCTGGTGCCGGAGATAGCTCTCGACCTGGAAATCGGCATCGAAGCCGAAGGTCTTGGCGTCCCGGCTCTGCAGCTTGCGGCCGAATTTGGCGGTGAGCCCCGCTTCGGAGAGATAGGTGATGTGCGCCGCCATCCGCGCCACGGCGAGGCCCGAGGCCGGGGGATCGTTGTCGGCATAATAATCGCCGCCGCGCCAGCGATGGTCGGCCATGATCGCCTGCCGCCCGACTTCGTGGAAGGCGATGTTCTGCGCCGAATGCCGCGCCGCGCTGGCGATCACCACTGCCGACGCCACCCGTTCGGGGAAGGTCGCCGCCCAGCTCAGCGCCTGCATGCCCCCCATCGATCCGCCGACCACTGCGAACAGCCGTTCCACGCCGAGATGATCGAGCAGCATCGCCTGCGCGCGGACCATGTCGCGGATGGTGATGACGGGGAATGCCATCGCCCAGGGCCTGCCGGTGGCGGGGTTGATGCTCGCGGGCCCCGACGAGCCGAGACAGGAGCCGAGCACGTTGGCGCAGATGACGAAATAGCGGTCGGTGTCGATCGGCTTGCCCGGGCCCACCATGCGCGCCCACCAGCCGGGCTTGCCCGTCACCGGATGGTCCGAGGCGAGGTGATGGTCGCCGGTGAGCGCATGGCAGACGAGGATCGCGTTGCCGCCGTCGGGCGCCAGCGTGCCATAGGTCTCATAGGCGACATCGACCGGCGACAGCAGCACGCCCCCGTCGAGCCGCAACGGCCCCGGCAACGTCGCCGTGCGGCTCAGACCAAAACGCAGATCGTCAGACATGGGGACCGGTTAGGGGGTGTCGGGCGGAGTGGCAATGCATCGTGCGGAGGCGGGGTGCCGGATGGCGCGTGCGCGCCGCGAAGCCCGACTCAGGCCGACAACCAACCAAAAGGTTGGACGCGCCGATCGCCAACCTTCTGGTTGGTATCGAAAAGCGCACATTCGTGCGGTTTTCGGGCGGCTTTGGGAGAAGAAGCGGTTGACGAAGTTTACACATGCTTCGCGTGCGCGCGCGCTGGCAGATTGGAGGATGGATTCGTCGTGTGGGAACCGGGTTGGTCGCGCATGCTTCGAACGAAAGCAGAACAAATCCTATTTTACCAGCCTCATTCGAGGGCTGGCAGCAAGCCGATGTACACGAAGCCTCGATAAATTGGCCTGATCCAGGTCGCCGCCGAACGTCCTGCAATGTCGGCGGGTTGATCAGGCCGCTTTCGTCAGCCCCCGCCATCCGCCGATCGCCTGCGCCGCCACGCGGCCGGTCTGCGCGCCGCCGTTCATATAGCCCGGATAAGCTTCGGAGAGGTGTTCGCCGGCGAACCAGACCTGCCCGGCGCCGGGCACGTGACGTTCGGCGGGATCGTCCGATTCGACGCAGAGCAAGCGGGCGAAGCGGGTGATCTGGCCGGGGCGGAAATTGACATAGGCGCCGAGCGTCATCGCCTGGGCATGCCAGTTGGTGCGCGCGAAGGGGCCGGTGAAGGCCTCCGCCAGCCCGGGTATCGCGGGCGCGGCACCGCCGGCGAAGCGTGCGGCCAGCGCGGAAGGCGCCTCGGCTTCGGCGCGCCGCACTTCGTCGCCGCCGAGGAACCACGTCCAGACCGGCGCGACCCCGTCAGCGCGGTGGACGCTGCCGTCCCAGCCGAGCGCCCAGCCGGCATCGGCTTCGGTCTGCCACAGCTCGCCGCCCACCCCCATGGGCGCGCGCCACGGCGTGCCGTTCGAGCCCGCCTGGACCTTCTCATTATGGCCCAGCTCCATCTCGGCGATGAATGCACGCCAGATCGCGGGCAGCGGCACGCGCCAATCGATCTGGCGCAGCAAGGGTGCCGGCACCGCGACGATCACCGTCTCCGCCTCGGCCCGGGTTCCGTCGAGGAAGTCGAGGCGCACGCCGCCGCGCGACTGCGCGATGCGCGCCAGCCGTTTGCCGGTGGTGATGCGATCCGCATACTGCGCCGTCATCGCCTCGATCAGCGTGCTGCTGCCGCCCTGGATCACATAGCGCTCGTCGGATTCGCCCAGCACTTCGACGCGCTGGCCGTCGACCGTCGGCAGATTGAACACGAGTTCGACTGCCGATGCGTGCGCGGGTTCGACGCCATATTCGGTGCGGCTCGTCGCCTCCATCAGCCGGCGCACCCATGACGGCCCCATCAAGGCGCGGTGCTTGTCGAGATATCCCGCGATCGACATCCGGTCGAGCTCGGCCGCGACGCGCTCGAAATCCTTGTCCAGCCGAGTCGAATCCCGGTCGATCTGTGCCGCGATTCCGCGCAGTCCCTCGGCGAGTTCGGCATCGCCCAGCAGCCGGCCGTCGCCGAGGATCAGCGTGTCGTGCGGCTCGGCCTTCCGATCGACCAGCGGCACTTTGAAATGACGGCACAGCGCCTGCATGTCGTCATGATCGGTGTTGACGAGCTGTCCGCCCACTTCGAACGCCGTGCCGCCCGCGGGCCGATGCGTGAACATCCGTCCGCCGGTGCGCGTGCGCCCCTCATAGACATGCGCGTCGATGCCGGCTTCGCGCAGGTGATGGAGCGCGCTCAGCCCGGCGATCCCGCCGCCGATGATCGCAACGCGCCCGCCGGCAAAGGCGCGGGCAGGGCGTGGCAGCGCGGAGGCCATGCCTGCCGCCGCGATCCCCTTGAGCAATGCGCGCCGGGTCGCCCCGGGAGCCCCCGCAACCGGCGCCGCCTCGCCTGCGTCGGCAAGGTTGCGCGCCCGTGCCGCCGCCAGCGCCCGCCATACCGTGCTGCTTCCTCGCATCGCCCCCTCCCATATGCTCGCCCATACCGAGCTTGCCATCCGCAAGCCATTCCGCCAAGCCGCGCGGCCATGACCGCACCCGTTCCCAAGCCCTGGATCATGGAAATCGCCCCCTATGTACCGGGGCGCTCCACCACCGATGACGGCCGCAAGGTGACCAAGCTCTCGTCGAACGAGAATCCGCTCGGCACCTCGCAAAAGGCGCGCGACGCCTTCCTCACCGCAGCGACCAGCCTCGAGCGCTATCCCGATGCCAGCGCCGTGCAGCTGCGCGAGACGATCGCGGCGAAATACGGCCTCGATCCGGCGCGGATCATCTACGGCAACGGCTCGGACGAAGTGCTCCACCTCGCCGCCGGCGCGTTCGCCGGGCCGGGCGACGAGATCATCTACGTCCATTACGGCTTCACCGTATACCCGATCGCCACTCGCCGCGTCGGCGCGATCCCGGTGGTCGCGCCCGACAAGGACTATGCGACCGATGTCGACGCGATCCTCGCCTCGGTGACCGAGCGCACGAAGATCGTCTTCATCGCCAACCCCAACAACCCCACCGGCACCTATGCACCGCGCGCCGAGATCCTGCGCCTCCACGCCGGGCTGCCGAGCACCGTGCTGCTCGTGCTCGATCACGCCTATGCCGAATATATCGAAGGCGACGATGACGACGGCGGCATGGAGCTGGCGCGCACCGCGCCCAACGTACTGGTGACGCGCACCTTCTCGAAGATGTACGGCCTCGCCGCCGAGCGGATCGGCTGGGGCTATGCCTCGGCGCCGATCATCGAGGCGATGCATCGCATTCGCCTGCCCTTCTCGATCACCATCGCAGGCACTGCGGCGGCAGTCGCGGCGCTGGGCGACGAGGCCTTCGTCGCGCACACCAAGGCGCACAATGCCGAATGGCGTCGCTGGTTCGCCGACGAAATTGCCAAGCTCGGCAATGCCGGGCTGCGCGCGGTGCCGAGCCAGGCCAATTTCGTATTGGTGCTGTTCGAAGGCCAGCTCAGCGCCGAGACGGCGTATAAGGGGCTGATGGACGCGGGCTATATCGTTCGCTGGCTGCCGGGGCAGGGGCTTCCGCACGGCCTGCGCATCACGATCGGGACCGAGGACGAGACGCGCGGCGTGATCGCGGCGCTTCGCGCGCTGGCGGGCGCCTGATGCTGCCCTTCGCCCGCGTCACCGTCATCGGGCTGGGCCTGATCGGCTCGTCGATCGCGCGCGCGGTGCGCCAGCACATGCCCAGCGTCCGCGTCACCGGCTACGACATGGACCCGGCGGTGCGCGAGACGGCGGTGCGGATCGATCTGTGCGACGACGTGGCCGATACCGCGGGCACTTCGGTGATCGACGCCGATCTGGTGATCCTTTGCGTTCCCGTCGGCGCGATGGGCGCGGTCGCGGCGGAGATCGCCGCCGATCTCCCCGCCGATGCGATCCTGAGCGACGTCGGATCGTGCAAGGAAAGCGTGATCGAGGCGGTCCGCACTTCGCTTCCGCAAGCGACCTTCGTCCCCGCACACCCGGTGGCGGGCACCGAGAATAGCGGCCCCGAGGCGGGCTTCGCGTCGCTGTTCCACCACCGCTGGTGCATCGTCACGCCGCCCGAGGGCACCGACGCCCTCGCCACCGAGCGCGTGCTCGAGTTCTGGCGCCGACTGGGCGCCGAAGTCGAGACGATGGAGCCCGCGCATCACGATCGCGTGCTCGCGGTCACCAGCCATTTGCCGCATCTGATCGCCTATACGATCGTCGGCACCGCTTCGGACCTCGAGGAAGTCACGGCGTCCGAAGTGATCAAATATTCGGCCGGCGGCTTTCGCGACTTCACCCGTATCGCCGCTTCCGACCCGACGATGTGGCGCGACGTGTTCCTTGCCAATCGCGAGGCGGTGCTCGACATGCTCCAGCGCTTCTCGGAGGACCTGACCGCGCTCCAGCGCGCGATCCGCTGGGGCAAGGGCGACGAACTGTTCGAATTGTTCAGCCGCACCCGCGCCGTCCGCCGCTCGATCATCGACCAGGGCCAGGACGACGCCCGCCCGGACTTCGGTCGCTCGCACGATTGAGGCTGTCACCTGCCGACGGTTGCAAAGTAGGATTTCACCTGCTGCACTGGCGCGTTTCCGCATTTCCCGCGGACCTTCGCTCTTTGATATCGTCGAATAGCCCGCTTTCCTTGCGTAATATCATTTCACGTTTCGGAAATTTTTGTTCACGATTCGCGGGAAAAGTGCGAAGTTAAGCGACGGCAATCCTACAATGCCGCCTGGCGGTTCAGCGCATTGATCTCCGCATATACGCGCGACTCGATCTCGTCGCGCTTCAACCCCGGCGGAATTGCGGCTCCGAACCGGAAGGTCACTATGCCGGGCCGCATCGGCCCGTGCTTGGGCCACACGCGCGCGGTATCGAGCGCGACCGGCACCACCGGCAGGCCGACCGCGCGATACAGCCCAGCGAGCCCGGCCTGCATCGGCGGCGTCTCGCCCATTGCCGAGCGCGTGCCTTCGGGAAAGAGGATCACCGATCGGCCCGCGGCGCCCGCCGCCTTGGCCTCGCGCATCATCTGGCGCAGCGCCGAGGCCGCGCCGCTGCGGTCGATGATGATCACGCCGTAGCGCCGCGCCGCCCAACCCCAGACCGGGATGCGCGCGAACTCCTGCCGCATCACCACCGCGGGCGCGTCGAGCATCCGGACCAATTCGAAGGTCTCGAAAAAGGATTGGTGCTTCGATGCGTAGAGCGCGGGCGTGGCCAGCGGCGCGCCCTCCACACGAACGCGGATCCCCGCCAGATTCCGCGCGCACCATGCGTGATATTGCGTCCAGAACAGCACCCAGCGGCGGAATGCGCGCTGCCCGAACAAGGCCATCACCGGCGCGAGCAGCACGATCGGCACCGAAAGCCCGAAAAAGGCGACTGCGAACGACAGGGTACGAAGCCGGTCCATCAGCCCGCATGGGTCCACAGCGCGATCCGGCGCACCAGATATTTGTGATATTCGCGTAGCAGCACGCCCCAGCCGGGGCTGTTGGCGCCGCTGCGAACGCCGTCGCCGATCACTTCGACATCGCCGCCGATCGCGTTGGCCAGCTCCATGCGCGCGCGCGGCATGTGCCAGTCGGTGGTCACCAGCCGCACCGATTTATAGCCGTGGCGCTGCACCCATTTCGCAGTCTCGTCCGCATTCGAGCGCGTGTCGACCGCCTGCCAGCCGAGATCGATGCAGCATGCCATCAGCCGGCGGTCGATCTTGAACTGCACCGCGAGCTCGACGGGGCGAACGTCGGGATCGACTCCGCTCACCAGCATCCTTTTGGCGTCGCCTTTGCCGAGCACCGCCAACCCGCGATCGATCCGCCCCGAACCGCCCGTCAGCACGACGATCGCGTCGGTCTTGCGATTGTCGAGCGGCTTGCCGAGCGACATCAGGAAGAAGGCGAAGCCGAGCGCCCAGGCGACCAGCAGCAACAAGGCGATCCGCCAGATCACAGGCGCCTGCCCAGATTGCGCAGCACCGCGATCCGTGCCGCGATGGTGGCGAGCAAGGCGAAGCTCAGCGGCAGGAGCAGCAACAGGAACCAGTCGTGCCGTTGCAGCGCCACGCCGCCGAGCATCTCGGATCCGACCGCGCTCAGCCGTCCCTGCAGGAACCAGACGAGCACCAGAGCCGCCACGGTGCCGGCGAGCCCGCCCAGCAGCGTATCGAAGGCGATGCGCCGCTGGAACAGGCGGGCGATCTGGACGTCGGTGGAACCCAGCATGTGGAGCACTTCGATCGTGTCGCGGTGCGTGTCCAGTCCGGCGCGCGCCGCGAGCAGCACCACCGCGGCGGTCGCGCCCGCGATCAGCAGCATCAGGCTCACAGCCAGCCAGCTCATCGTCGACATGAAGCTGCGCACCGGGGACAGCCATTGTGCGTGCCGATCGAGCCGCACGCCCGGCGCGATCCGGCGCGCCGCCTGCTCCACCGCCGCAACGTCGCTGCCGCGCACCTCGACATCGATCATCGCCGGCATCGGCAGATCGGGATCGAGCCCGGCATCGCCGAGCCAGGGCCGCAGCAGTTCGGCGAGATGCGCGCGATCGACTTCGCGGACGCGCGCGACCGCCGGCAGCCTGCCGAGTTCGCGGACCATCGCCGCCGCCTGGGCGTCGCGCAGGCTCGCGACCGGCTCGACGATCTGCACCGTCAGGCGACCCGAAAGCTCGCGGTCGAGCTGGCCGGTCGCCGCGAACATGCCGAGCCCCAGCGCCCCCGCGAGCACGGTCAGGAACAGCATGATCGCCATGATCCACGTCATCGCCCGCGTGCGCCGGCCCTCGTCGAGTAGTCGCCGGTCGGGGGCATTGGGATTGAGGCTGAGGATCATGCCGCACCCGGCGGATTGCGCAGCACGCCGGTGGGGTCGCTCAATTTGCCATGCTCGATCCGCATCATCTGCGCGTTGGGGATGCGGTGGAGCAAGTGGAAGTCGTGCGTCGCGACGACGACGGTGGTGCCGAGCCGGTTCAGCGATTCGAACAGATAGAGCAGCCGCTCGGCCATTTCGGGATCGACGTTGCCGGTCGGCTCGTCGGCGACGAGCAACTCGGGGCGCGCTATCACTGCGCGGGCGATCGCGATGCGTTGCTGCTCGCCGCCCGAAAGCGTCGGCGGCTTGGCCCGGCCGCGATCGGTGAGGCCGACCCAGGCGAGCATCTCGCGCACCGGCGCCTCGACATCGTTCTCCTGCACCCCCGCCACACGGAGCGGCAGCGCGATATTGTCATAGGCCGAGAGGTGCGGGACCAGCCGGAAGTCCTGGAACACCACGCCGATCCGCCGGCGGAAGCCGGGAAGCCTCTGGCGCGGCAACCCCCCGGCATCCTCGCCGAACAGCCGGATCACGCCGCGCGTCGGGCGCTGCGCGAGGTAGAGCAATTTGAGCAGCGAGGTCTTGCCCGCGCCGGACGGGCCGGTCAGGAAATAGAAGGATCCGCTCTTGAGCGTGAAGCTGACGTCCGAGAGCGTCTCGGTTCCCGTGCCATAGCGCAAGCCGACATTCTCGAATTGGACGATATTGGCCATTCGCCGGCGCCGGCCGCTCCTTGCTTTCCAGTGGCGGACGGCATCGCACAGCCCGCCCGCGGGCTCAAGCGATGGTGGCACGGCGCGCGCAACCGAGACTCTTGTGGGGCCGATTCGTTACAGCTAGAATCACCATAACCGGCCAGTGGGCAGCCGGCGGGTGAGACGTTTAGATGATCCTCGAATGCAGCCAGTGTCGGACACGGTACCTCGTTCCCGACAGCGCGATCGGCGCCGAGGGCCGAACGGTGCGGTGCGCGAGCTGCAAGCATAGCTGGTTCCAGGCGCCCGCCATCCTCGATCGCACGACCCGCCCGGTGCCGGCGGAAAGTCATAGCGCGCCCGCGCCGGTTGTTGCGCCCGCCGGGCAATCGGGATCCGCGCCCCAGACGTTCAGCGTGAAGGTGGCGCCCCCGCGCGTGCAAATGGCCGAGGCGGAAGCGCCGGTGGCTGTCGCGGCGCGTCCCGCAGCGCGCGCGCCGTCGCCGGCACCCGCCCGGCCGACACCGCCATCGTCACCGCCGTCGTCACCGCGCGTCTATGAGGATCCGGTCGTCGCGGCTCCCGAATATGACCCCTTCGCGCCGCCGCCGCGCTTCAAGCCGCGCCGCAATCCGGCCAAACGCTGGACCGCCGCCGCAGTGATCGCCGGCTTGTCGATGCTGCTCGGCACCGGCGCCATCCTCTATTCGGGAGCGCCGGGCATCGCGGCGCAATTGGGCCTCGGCATCGGCCGCGAAGTCGAGACGCCGTTGCTCTTCACCGACAAGAGCGTCGAGCTTCGCCCGATGCCCAATGGCAGCGAGGCGTTCGTCGTTTCGGGCAAGGTGAACAACCCCACGGGAACCGGGCAGCGCATCCCCGATATCCGCGTCGAGCTGCTCGATGGCGCCGACGACATCGTCTATAGCTGGCGGATCACCCCCGAGAACCGTGCACTCGGTCCCAAGGCGGCGCTCGACTTTACCGGCGCCAAGCTCGACGTTCCGCGCAACGCCAAGACGGTCAAGCTCAGCTTCGCGAACGAAATCGGCGGCTGACCCAGCCGAGCCGTAGGCCGTGCAGCAGCGCGGCCGCGACCATTCCCAGTCCGGAGGCGAGGACGAGACCGTTCGGGCCAAAGCCACCCTGCACCAGCAGCACGCCCAGGCCGCCGGTGATGACGAAGAAGGCGATGATGCCGTTGACCCCCGCCGCCACCTGATCGCCGAGCGAGCGCAGCGCATAGACGAACACGACCTGCACGCCGTCGAACAGAATGAACGGCGCCCATAAGACGAGCATCGCCGCGGCGAGCGCGTGGACGCCGCCGGTCGCCGGGAAGACCGCGACCACCTGCAGCGCCAATATGATCAGCAACAGCGACAATGCGCCCGTCGCCAGCGCCGCGAGCAAAGCCGCGATTGCCGTGCGTCGTGCGGCGTCGTGGGGCACGCCCTCGCCAACGGCATTGCCCACGCGCACGCCGGCTGCCGAACCCAGCCCGAGCGCCACCGCGAAGGTGACGTTGTGGATCGAGAAGACGATCTGGAAGGCGTGTGCGGTCGTCTTGCCCAATTGGGTCGACAGCGCGATCAGGATCGCGAAGCCGATCAGCTCGAGCCCCGAGGCGATCGCCGGCACCAGTCCGAAGCGCGCGAGCCGCAGTGCGCCGGCCCAGGAAGCGCGGCTCCCCAGCGCGCCCAGATCGTGCACGCCGCGCGATCCCGCGCGCGGCAGTGTCCAGGCGGCGACCACCATGCCGACTGCACCGAGCGCGGATGCGATCGCAGTCGCCAGCGCCGCGCCGACTGCGCCCGTCACCGGGAATCCAAACTGGCCGGTGGCGAGCACCCAGGCGAGCAGCGCATTGAGCGGCAGGATCGACAGGTTGACCACCGTCACGCGCCGCGGCCTGCTCACGCCTTCGAGGAAGAAGCTCGCCGCGACGATGATCAGCTGGAAGGGATAGGCGATCGCCATCACCTGCACGACATCGGCGGCAGCAGGGGCGATGCCGGGCGCGACGCCGAGTCCGAGCAGCATCGGCTCGGGCCACAGGAACAGCGCCAGCCCGCTCGCCAGCCCCAGCATCAATGCGAGCAGCATGCCCTGATGGAACACGCGTCCGGTCTCGCGCAGATCCCCGGCGCCGTCGGCGCGCGAGACATAAACGAGGATGCCGGTCAGCCAGCCGAGCCCCACGACGATGCCCGGAAAGGTGAGCGATCGGCTCGCCCCCAGCGCCGCCGCCTCGCTGGTGCTCACCAGCCCGACCACCGCCACGTCGGTGACGTGCAGGATCGTCCAGTTGAGACTGGTCAGCACCACTGGCCACGCAAGGGCGAGGATGCGGCGCATCTCGGCGGTGAGGGCGGGGGAGAGCAGCATGGCGGGCCGCTGCGTCTACTGTGGTTTCAGCAAAGCGGAAACGGATTACGCGAAAGCGGGCGCAGGTGGCTTGCATGCCCCCAAACGCTTTGCTAGGGGCCGCGCCTTACCAGACGCCGGGGACCTCCCGGCGAGTTTCACGTGCGGTCGTGGCGGAACTGGTAGACGCGCAACGTTGAGGTCGTTGTGGCCGAAAGGCCGTGGAAGTTCGAGTCTTCTCGACCGCACCAGAAACCAGGGGGCGCCGCTTCGGCGGCGCCACAGTTTTTCCCAAGCCTGGCACAATTTTGCGACAAGTCGCCTGTAGCGAGCCATGAGACGCGGCCCCGTCATGCGGGAGCGTGGGTCTTGGGAGTAACAGGATGTTGAAGTGGGGATGCGCGATCGGTGCGCTGATGGTCGGCGCGCTGCCGGTGGCGGCACTGGCGCAGGATCAGGCGACGCCGGCCCCGGTTCCGACTCCGGTTCCGACTCCGGCTACCGTCGAGGCGACGCAAACTCCCGCGCCGCAGGCCGAGCCCGTTCCCGCGCAATCGGGCGCGCAGCAGGCGCCGGCACAGGACGATGCCGAGGCGGCCGGCGAGGATATCGTCGTGACCGGCCAGCTGCGCGGTGCGGTGCCCGGCGACGTCAAGCCCGAGGTCCAGCTCGGCCCCGCCGACATCCGCGCTTATGGCGCGTCGAACGTCACCGAGCTGATGACCGCGCTTTCGGCGCAGCTCGGCAGCGGTTCGGGCCGCGGCGACGAGCAGCCGGTGATCCTGCTCAGCGGCCGGCGTTCGAACATCGCCGAGATCCGCAACCTGCCCACCGAAGCGATCGAGCGCATCGACATCCTGCCTGAGGAGGCCGCGCTCCAGTTCGGCTACGGCGCCAACCAGAAGGTGGTCAATTTCGTCCTGCGCCGCCGCTTCATGGGGCTCACTTCGGTGCTCGAAGGTGCGATGCCCACCGCCGGCGGCAATTCGTGGCAGAGCGGCAACGTCAATCTCAACAAGATCCGGCGCAGCGAACGGCTCGAGCTCGACATCAAGTACAGCCAGAATTCAGGCATCCTCGAGAGCGAACGCGGCGTGACGCGCGCGCCGGTGACCTTGTTCGACACGGTCGGCAATATCGCCGGCGTCCCCCGTGTCGACCCTGTCACGGGCCTTATCAGCACCGAGATCGACCCTGCACTCAGCGCGCTTGCGGGAACCATGGTCACGGTAGCCGGCGCGCCGGACAGCGCGGTCGGTGCGGCGCCGACGCTCGCCGGTTTCGCGGCCAATGCGAACCGGGCCAATGCCGCCGATCTCTCGCCCTATCGTACGCTGACGGGCGGCGGCGGCGGCCCCGGCCAAGGACCGGGCTTTAGCGCGACACCGCAAAAGAACCTTGCGATCAGCGCCACCTACACGCCCGCGATCTCGGACAAGGTCAACGCCACCGCCACGGTCCAGTTCACGGCCAATCACACCGATTCGCTGCTCGGCCTGCCCGGCGCGACGCTGCTGCTGCCCGCGGGCAATCCTTTCTCGCCCTTCTCGAACGACGTGCGGCTCTTCCGCTATTACGACAATCTCGCGCCGCTGACGCGCTCGAGCGACAACCGGGCGATCAATGGCAATCTTACCCTCAACGGCACCACTTCGCCGTGGCTCGCGAGCTGGAGCTGGTCGCTCCAGGCAAGTTACAATTACGGCGAGACCAGTTCGGTCACCGCCACCGGCGTGGACGCCGTGCAGGCGCAGGCGCTGCTGGACGCGCGCGATCCGGGCTTCAATCCGTTCGGGCCGATCGCTCCGTCGCTGGTCAGCCTGCGTTCCGACCAGCTTGCCAAATCGAACTCGAGCAACCTCAATATCGATTTTGCGACCTTCGGGTCGTTGTTCAAGATGCCCGCCGGCGACGTGCGCGCGACCGTGCGCGTAGCCGGGCGGAGTCAGGACCAGCACAGCGAATCCTGGATCGCGAACCGATTCCAGCCGGGAGATGTCGCGCGCGACACGGGCAGCATACGCGGCAACATCACCGTTCCGCTCACCAGCCGCCGCCTGGCCGTGCTCGATGCGATCGGCGACCTGTCGATCACCGGCAATCTCGAGGTCGAGCAGCTTTCGGATTTCGGCCGGCTCACCAGCACCACTTATGGGCTGAACTGGTCGCCGATTCCGCAGATCCGCGCAAACATCAGCATCAGTGACGACAGCAACGCGCCAGATCCGGGCAGACTCGGCGATCCGGTGCTGGTGACGCCGAACCGCCGCGTATTCGATTTCGTCCGCAACGAGAGCGTCGACATCATCGCGATCACTGGGGGGAACCCGCTGCTGGTGGCGGACAGCCGCCATGCATTCAATGCGCGCGTTTCCATCAGGCCGTTCACCGAGACCAACCTCAACATCAGGGCCAGCTACAGCAACCAGCATTATCGAAACTCGACGGAGAGCTTCCCGGGCGCCACGGCCGAGATCGAGGCGGCGTTTCCCGACCGGTTCGTCCGCGACCGGGACGGGCGGCTGACCAGCATCGATTATCGGCCGGTCAACTATGCGAGCCGCGACACTTCCCAATTGCGCTGGGGCATCGACTTTTCGATCCCGATCTCCTCGCCACAGGCGACGCGCATGCGCGAACGCCGCACCGCATTCCAGGCGGCGATGGCCGAATCGCGCCGCACCGGCCAGCCGCTTCCACCCGAATTTACTGCGCAGCTCGAACAATTCCGCCGCCTCGGCCAGCAGCAGAGCCTGTTCGGTGGCAACCAGCGTCGCCAAGGGCAGGGGCAAGGCCAAGGCCAAGGCCAAGGTCAGGGGTCGGGCCAACCTCAGACGCAGGGCCAGCCGGATCAGGGGCGGGATCGCGGAGAAGGCCAGGGCCCGGGCGGGGGCGGCGGGTTCCGCGGCGGACAGGGCGGTGGCGGGCGCGGCTTCGGCGGCGGGGCGCGCGGCGGCTTCGGCGGCGGCGGCAATCTCATCCGTTTCACGCTCGATCATGCCTGGGTGCTAAGGGATGAGGCGCTGATCCGCCCCGGCCTGCCGGTCATCGATCGGCTCGACGGTTCGTCGGGACAGAGTGTCGCCGCGCACCGGATCGACGCGCTGGTCGCAGTGAAGCGCGACGCGTGGCTGCTTCAGGCCACCGCCAATTGGCAAAGCGGATCGCAGCGCATGACCGGCGCGCTCGGCAGCCAGACCCAGCTCAACTTCGGCAGCTTGGCCAAGATCGGCCTGCTGACTGAGTTCAACCCAGGTCAGGACATCGATTTCCTGCTCAAGAGTCCCTGGCTCCGCGGATCGCGTATCCAGCTGCGCGTCGACAATCTGTTCAATGCCAGACAGCGCGTGACCGATGAGAATGGCGTGGTACCGTCGGCCTATGTGCCGAACCTCGTCGATCCGCTGGGCCGTGTCGTCCGGCTGACCTTTCGCAAGCAGTTCTTCTAACCCGTCGCGTCAGCGTGCGGCGATCGCCTGCGGTCGCGGGCCCCGGCCGAAGCGCTCGTTCTTGTCCTGGTCCATGATCCGGCGGAACAGCAGCGTGATCGAGACGCGGCGGTTGCGCGGGTCGGTGGGGTTCTCGACGATCAGCGGCTCGCGGTCGGCGACGCCTTCGATCCGCTCGTAGCGCATCTCCGGCACGCCGCCCGAGGCGAGCCGGCGGCGCGTCGCTTCGGCGCGGCCGCTGGAGAGCATCCAGTTGTTCATGTTGCGGGGGTCGCCATAGCCGAGGCTGTCGGTATGGCCGCGGATCATGATCGGGTTCTCCATGTCCGCGATCGTCTCGGCGATCGTGCCGATCAGCGCGCTGGCATCGGGCACCAAGGCCGTCGTGCCCAGATCGAACATCGAATAATTGGCGTCGTCGAGCAGATCGATGCGCATGCCGTCGCGCGTCGCGACGAAGCGGATATGGTTGGCGAGCTTTGCCAGGCCGGGGCGCGAGCGCATCTTGGCCTGGATCTTCTTCGCGGTCTCGCTGAAGTTCTTCTGGTCCTGCTGGGTGAGCGCGCGCTGGTCCTTGAGCGTGCCCTTCTCGCCGGTGCCGACATCGTTGCCGCCGATCGCGCCGGCGGGGATCGTCATCGACCGGGTGCCGGTCTGCGAGGCTTTGCTGGGATAATTGTCGCGCGAATTGATCGCGTCGCCGCCCAGCAGCCCGTTCGATCCGGCGCTGTTCTGCTTGAAGTCGATCAGCGTCGGCGCGAAATAATCGGCAAGCGCCTTGCGCTGCTTCTCGGTGGTCGCGCCGAGCAGCCAGAGCAGCAGGAAGAACGCCATCATCGCGGTCACGAAATCGGCATAGGCGACCTTCCACGCGCCGCCGTGATGGCCGCCATGGCCTTCGACGAAGATCTTCTTGACGATGATCTTCGGCGGCTGGTTGCTCCCGTGCGGAGCGCGCGCCGCCATTTACCGGCCCCTTAGGCCGTCGAACACCTCGCCGAAGCCTGGCTGGTTCTGGTGCGCGATGCCCGAGCGTGCGGCTTCGATCACCAGAGGCTGCGGGTGGCCGTGGAGCGAGGCGATGATGATCTGCTTGACCGTGTGATAGATCGCCGCGTCGGCGTCGATCACCTGCTGGAGCCGGGTCGCGAGCGGGCCGACGATGCCGTAAGCCAGCAGCACGCCGAGAAAGGTACCGACCAGCGCCGAGCCGATCATCCCGCCGAGGATCGTCGGCGGCTTGTCGATCGAGCCCATCGTCTTCACCACGCCGAGCACGGCGGCGACGATGCCGAGTGCCGGTAGCGCATCGGCGAGGCTCTGCAGCGTGGTCTGCGGGCCCTGGACATGGTGATGGTGGGTCTTGATCGCGTTATCCATCACGTCCTCGACCGCGTGCACGTCGAGCGTGCCCGAGGAGACGACGACGAGACGCAGCGTATCGGTGATCAGGTTGATCAACGTGTGATCGGCGAGCAGCCGGGGATATTCGGCGAAGATCGCGCTGGATTTGGGATCCTCGACATGCGGCTCGAGTGCGATCGGGCCCTCGGTGCGCAGCATCTTCATCAATTTGGAGACGAGGAAGATCGTGTCGAGATAATCCTGCTTCTTGTATTTCGGGCCCTTGACGACCTTCATGAAGCCGCTGCCCAGCGCCTTCAGCTCCTTCATCGAATTGCCGATGATTAGCGCGCCCGCGGCCGCGCCGCCGATGATCAGCATCTCGTGCGGGAGCGCGTGCATCACGGGGCCGAGCGCGCCGCCGGTGATGACGAACCCGCCGAAGACCATCGCGATGAGGACGACAAAGCCGATCAACACAAACATGCGACTAAACTTCCCCCCGTGTCCGAGCGCCGGCACCTGTTGTGGTAAACGACCGCTTCGCCGTAACTTTCAGCGGAAAAAGCGTGCCCGCCGGGATCAGCGCAGATAATCGAACAGCGACAGACTGGTGAGCTTGGTGAAGCTCGCTTGCGTCGCCTGCAGGATCGTCAGCGTCTTCTGGAGCTGGGTCACCGCGGTGGTGATGTCGGTGTCCTCCAATGCCGTCCGCGCGGATTCGCGCGCCTCGCCCGCGTCGACGAGCCGCTCGGCATCGAGATCGAGCCGCGCAGCGCGCGCACCGGCCGATGCACGGGCGAGGTTGACGCTCTCCAGCGCGCCGTTGAGCCCCGTCATCGCCGCATCGGCTGCCGCCTTGACGTCGCCTCCGGCTTCCAGTGCCGCAGTGAAACCGGCGAGCACGGCGAACATGTCGCTGCTCCCGCTCGCAAAGGCGCGCACGCCGGTCACCGTTCCCTGGATGCTCGTGCCTTCGCCGATCGGGATCGCCGAAGGTTCGCCGGTTCCCGCGAAGCTGATCGTGCCGTCGGCGGCCTGGACATAAGCGACGTCGCCCGTCGCGCCGCCGAACAAAGGCTGGCCGCGCACGTCCCGGGTGTTCGAAAGCCCGAACAGCGCGTCGCGGATCGCGTTCAGCTCCTCGGCGATGGCGTCGCGATTGGCGTCCGAGAGCGTGCCGTTGGCGGCCTGGGTGGCGAGCTCGAGCGCGCGCTGGAGCTGCGATTCGACGCTGTCGAGCGTAGTGTCGGTCTGCGCGAGCAGCCCTTGCGCCATGCCGATATTCGCGGACCAGGCGCCGTCGTCGGCGGTCTGCTGCCTCATGGTTTGCAGGCGCAGATAGGCGGCGGGGTCGTCCGACGCGGTCTGGATCCGCTTGCCGGTGGCGATCTGGGTCTGGATCCGGTCCGCCTCGGCGCTCAGCTGGGTCATCAGCGACGCGGGGCGGTTGTAGAGCTGCGAAGTTGCGATGCGCATGGTCTGGATCACCGGATGTCGAGGATGGATTGCAGCGTCTCGCGCGCGACCTGAATCACGCGGGTCGATGCCTGATACGCCTGCTGGAAGCGGATCAGGTCGACCGCTTCCTCGTCCACGTTGACGCCGATCGCGGCGGTCCGCTCGGCAATGGCGGAATCGCGCATCGCCGACTGGGCCTGCGCGACGGTGGTGCGTGCCGAAAGCGCAGCGGCGTTGGCGGAAGTGAGCGTGGACACCCCGTCCTCGAACCTGCCTGAGCTGCGCAGCGTCTCGAACCCGGCGAGGTTGCCGTTGTCGCGCACGCCTGCGCCGGTCGCCGCGGCGGCGATGCCGCGCGGATCGTCGAGCACGAGCGTGAGCGTGGATGCCGGATCGCCGATCGTGAACATCGGAGCGCCGGCAGTGCCGGTCAGATCGTCGCCCGCGGCCTGCACCGTGTTGACGCCATTGGCGAAGGCGGTCGCCAGCCGGTTGATCTCGGCATGCGCGTCGGCGATCCGCTGCGCGCCCTCGGCAAAGCCCGCCAGCGCGCCGCCGTTCGGGAACACCGCGCTGCTCTGGCCCTGGAAATGCGCGGCATAGGCGACCAGCCCCGCATCGCTGCGCGCATAAGTCACCGCGCCCGCATTCTCGCCCTCGACGAGCACCGGCCCGGCGGGCCCGCCGACGCGGACCGAGGCCTTGCCGAACGGATCGGTGGTCACCGACACGTCGGTGATCGCGCTCATCTCCTCGAGCAATTTGTCGCGCTGGTCGAGCAGGGCCGCCTGGCCGCTGGTGCCGAGCGTCGAGCGCCCGAGCCCCGCATTGACCTTGGCCAGCGCCTGGGCGAGCCCGTTCAGCTGGGTCGCGGCGGCGCTGGCGCTGGCATCGAGATCCTCGGCCGCGCTGTCGAGCGCGGCGCCGGTGGCGGAGAAGGCGTAGGCCACGCTCGATGCCGCCTCCACCATCGTCGCGCGCGGCGCGAGCGAAGCGGGATCGGCGGCGACGCCCTTGGCCGCGTTGAAGAAGGCGGTGAGCCGGTCGCCCAGTTGCTGGCCGCTCAGCGAGCCCTCGATCCGTTGGAGCCAGGTCGCGCCGGTCTCGGTCTTGGCGAGATCTGCGGTTGCGGTGCGGACCTCGGCGGTCTTGTAGATGTCGGTCGCGCGCGAAATCCCGGTGACGACCACGCCCATGCCTTGCGCCGAGCCGGTGGTGAGCCCGCCGGGTGCCACGACTTCGCGCACCGGCGCGGTGCGGCGCGAATAGCCCGCATTGCCCGCATTGGCGATGTTCTCGGACGTGGTGGTCAGCGCGGCCTGATAGGCCCTGAGGCTCGACGCGCCGATCGACAGCATGTCGCTCATGGCGTGCTCCCTTCAGCGGCCGGTGCCGCAGCTTCGAGCGACTGCGACTTGGCGAGGAAGTCGGTCATCGCCTTGCCGATCCCGATCGGCGCGTGCGCGGCCATGCTCTGCGCGAGCTGCTGGTCCTGCATGTCGCGGAACTGCTGCCCCGCCTTGCTGTCGAACAGCCCTTCGCCAAGGCTCGCGGTGCGCATCGACTTGAGCATCATGCCGACGAAGATCGCCTCGAAGCGCTTGCCCGCGGCTTCGAGATTCTCGCTTGAGGCCAGCCGCGACGTATCCATCGACACGCCGCCGCCATTGCTCGTTGCGGGCGCATTGACTTGGGTCACAGGATGATCAGCTCGGCCTTGAGCGCGCCGGCTTCCTTGAGTGCCTCGAGGATCGCGACGAGATCGGCGGGCGAAGCGCCGATGGCGTTCACTGCCTTGACCACGTCGGCGAGCTTGGGGCCGGGCTGCATCAGGAACATCGGCTTCTTTTCCTCCTCGACGTTCACGCTGCTGTGCTGCTCCGTGACGGTCTCGCCCTTACTGAACGGCAGAGGCTGGCTGACATTTTGGGCCTCATCGATACGAACGGTGAGTTTACCATGCGTCACCGCGGCCGGACTGACCCGGACGGCCGAGTTTATGACCACGGTTCCGGTGCGCGCATTGACGATCACCTTGGCCGGCGCCTCGGCGGCCTCGACCGTGAGATTCTCGATTTCCGACATCAGTTCGGCGCGCACGTCTGCGCCGGCGGGTGCCTGCACTGCGATCGACACGCCGTCGATCGCGCGGGCGCGGGCGCTGCCGAAGCGGCTGTTGATCGCGTCCTGCACGCGCTGCGCCGTGGTGAAGTCGGCGCGGGCGAGGTTGAAGGTGAGCATCGGCGCCCGGTCGAACCCGGTATCGACGATGCGCTCGACGGTCGCACCCTCGGGGATGCGGCCGCTGGAGGGCGTGTTGACGACGATCTTCGAGCCGTCCGCGCCGTCCGCGCCGAGCCCGCCGACCGCGAGATTGCCCTGCGCCATTGCGTAGATCTGGCCGTCGGCGCCCTGCAGCGGGGTCAGGATCAGCGTGCCGCCGCGCAAGGACTTGGCCTTGCCCATCGACGAGACGGTGATGTCGAGCTTCTGGCCCGGCTTGGCGAAGGGCGGGAGCTCCGCGGTGATCATCACCACCGCTGCGTTCTTGAGGCTGGGGCTGACGCCGGGCGGTAGCTGGAAGCCGAAGCGCGAAGCGACGCCACGCATCGACTGGACGGTATATTCCAGATTGTCGTCGCCGGTGCCGGGAAGGCCCACGACGACGCCATAGCCGGTCAGCTGGTTGGTGCGGATTCCTTGGAAGCCACCCAGATCCTTCACGCGCTGCGCATGCGCGGGGGTGATGACAGTGAAAAGCGCGAGAAGGGCGAGCACCAGGGTTCCCCTCCCTGGAAGGGAGGGGTTAGGGGTGGGTTGCGCCGGACGGGGCTCGATGCCCCGGTCGGCGCTTCGACGCTGGGCGACAGAGTCTCTTAGGCGCGCAGACGCGCGCGCCCACCCCCAGCCCCTCCCTGCAAGCAGGGAGGGGAGCGGAGCTGGCCGAAGGTCGAAACGGATCATATCTGCGGCTCCGCTCAGAAGGGGCTGAGGATCTGGAAGAACCGGCTCAGCCAGCCCTGGCGGCTGGCGCGGGCGACGTCGCCCTTGCCGGTATAAGCGATGCGGGCATCGGCGACGCGCGTGCTGGCGACGCGGTTATACGCGTCGATATCGGCGGTGCGGACCAGCCCCTTGATCTGGACGAACTCGTCGCCGCGATTGAGCGTCACGCGCTTCTGGCCCTGCACCAGCATCGTGCCGTTGGGATAAACCTCGGCAACGGTGACGCTGATCTCGCCCGACAGCGCGTTGGCCTGGTCGGCGGTGCCGGTGCCGTTGAAGTTGCGGTTGCCGCTCATCGAGGCATCGCTTTTGTCGAACAGGTTGAGCGGCCCGGTGGTCGGCGGAGTCAGCGAGAAGCCGCCGCCACTGTCGAGCTTCGAGCTCGCCGACTTGGAGGCGCTGGTGCGCTCGACCAGGACGATCGTCAGCGGATCGCCCTTGCGGCGCGCGCGCTGGCCTTCGTAGAGCGCGGCATAGCCGTCATCCGGCTGGAAGATGCCGCCGTTCGCGGGCGCCACGACGGGTTCGGGCCGGGCAAGCGTCGCGGAGAAATCCTCCTTCGCCTTCTTCTTGCCGATACCGAGGAACTGCGCCTTGGCCGGTGCGGTGCTGAACGCCAAAGCGGCAACGACGAGCGCGCCGGTGGCGAGGCCGGTGAGGAACTTCATGGCGGCGGCCTCAGATGTTCTGATTGACATATTTGAGCATCTCGTCGGTCGCCGAGATCATCTTCGAATTGACCTCGTACGCACGCTGCGTCTCGATCATGTCGACCAGTTCCTCGACGACATTGACGTTCGAGGCCTCGAGCGCGCCCTGGCGGATCTTGGCGCGGCCGGTGTCGCCGGCGGCGCCTAGGCTCGCCGCGCCGCTCGCGGTGGTCTCGATCAGGAAATTGTCGCCGGTCGCCTGCAGCCCTCCCGGATTGGGGAAGGTCGCGACCTGGATCTGGCCGATCTGGCTGGCCTCGGTCTGCCCGGCGACGGTTGCCGAGACGGTACCGTCGGCGCCGATGGTGATCCCGGTGGTGCCTTCGGGGATCGTGATCCCCGGCTGCACCTGATAGCCGTCGCTCGTCACCATCAGCCCTTCGGCCGAGCGCGAGAAATTGCCCGCGCGGGTATAGCCGAGCTGGCCGCCCGGCATCTGCACCTGGAAATAGCCTTCGCCTTCCAGCGCGAGATCGAGCGATCCGCCGGTGTTCTGGAACGACCCCTGCGTCTCCACCCGCGCCGTGCCCTGGATGCGGACGCCGGTGCCGAGATTGAGCCCGGTGGCGTATTTGGTCTCCGCGGTGCTGGCCGCGCCCGGCGCCGTCACGACCTGGTAGGACAAGGTCTGGAACGAGGCGCGATCGCGCTTGAACGCGGTCGTGTTGACGTTGGCGAGGTTGTTCGAGATCACCCGCATGCGCATGTCCTGAGCGTCGAGCCCGGTGCGCGCGATGTGCATTGCCGAGGAACCCATCGTCTAAATCCTTTCGTTACGCGGGCATCCGCATCAGGGATGCGGCGCTCTCGTCCATGTTCTTGGCTTCCTTGAGCAGGCTGGCCTGCACTTCGTAGCTGCGCTGGTTCTCGATCATGTCGACCAGCGCCTGGGTGAGGTTGACGTTCGATTGCTCGAGCGCGCCGGATGCGAGCTTGCCGTCCATGTCCTCGGGCAGCACGCCGCCGCCTTTCACGTGGAGGAGGTTGTCGAGGCCCTTGGCGGTCTGCGTGCCCGCTGGGCTCGCGAGCTTGATCTTGTCGATCACCTGCGGCTGGGTCGGATCGCCGCCGGCGGGCACGATGGAGACGGTGCCGTCATCGGCGATGGCGATCGACTGATAGGGCGGCACGGTGATGGGGCCCCCCGACCCCATCACCGGGAAACCGTCGCCGGTTTCCAGCACGCCCGAGGCCGCGACCGAAAGGTCGCCGCGCCTCGTATAGGCTTCGCTGCCATCGGTCGCCTGGACTGCGATCCACGAATCGGAAGTCACCGCCACGTCGAGAGGGCGCGCGGTCTGGACGATCGTGCCGGCGCGGCGATCGAAATCGTCGACTTCCTCCGCCGCCAGCTGGCGCGTCTCGAGCCCGCCCGTCAGCACCAGCCGGTCGAAGCTGACGCGATCGGCGCGATAGCCGGTGGTCGACGCGTTCGCGATGTTGTTCGCGATCGTCGACTGCGCCGCCATCTGGCTGCGGAGCCCCGTGAGCGCGGTGTAGACGAGCCGGTCCATTGCCTAACCTTTTCTAACCTTTCGGCTCAGCTGCGGATGTTGAAGATGGTCTGCGAGATCTGGCTCGCGGTATCGAGCGCCTTGGCGTTCGCCTGGAAGGCGCGCTGCGCGGCGATGAGCCCCACCAATTCCTCGGTGATGTCGACGTTCGATCGCTCGATCGCGCCGGTCATAAGCCCGCCGAAACCCTGTGTGCCCGGCTCACCGAGGCGCGGATCGCCCGACAGGCCCGACGCCGACCAGGTGCTGCTGCCGAGCTGGCGCAGGCCGGTGGGGTTCGAGAAGCCGGCGAGCACGACTTTGCCGAGCGACTGGGTGTCGCCGTTCGAGAAGCTGGCGCGGACCAGGCCGTCCTCGCCGATCGCCACGCCTTCCAGCTGGCCGACGGGCGCGCCGTCCTGCGTGGCGACATCGACGTTGAACGGCTTGTAGACCTGCGTCGTCGCATTGCCGAAATCCATGGTGAGCACCTGGTCCACGGTCGAGCCGGGAGCGAGGAAGCCTGCGAAGGTGGTCGTGCCGGTCGGCGACGTCATGGCGCCGGTCGCGTCGAAGGTCATCGAGATCGGCGTGCCCGCATCGGGATCGGAATCCGCGCTGAGCTGCTTGTCGCCGACGAACGAATAGGCGCTCCAGCTGCTGGTCGGATCGCCGCTGCTCGGTGCGCTGTCGCGGACGAAATAGGTCGTCAGCGTCATTGCGTTGCCGCCGGCGTCGAAGATCGTCGTCTGGTTCGAATGATTATAGGTCGACGGATCGAAGCGATCGAACGCCGCGCTCGGCACGGTCGAATTGGCATTGAGGTTGAGCGACAGGTTCACGTTCGCGGTCGCCACCGGGATGCCGCTGGTCTGCGGCAGCTGGAGCGCGATGGTCGAGCCCAAGCCGGTCGCGACTACCGCGCCCGAACCGTCGACCGGATAGACCTGCAGCCGGTTGCCCTGCGCGTCCACGACATTGCGGTTCGAATCGACGAGGAAGCTGCCGTTGCGGGTGTAGGCGACGCCGTTGCCGCTCGCATCGGGGCTCTTCACCACGAAGAAGCCCTCGCCCGAGACCGCGACGTCGAGCGCCGAAGTCGACTGGGTGAAGCCGCCCTGGCTGAACTGCTGGCGGACCGACTTAACCACCGTGCCCGAACCGATCACGTTGGTCGGGTTGGTGCTGGCGGTGGAAGCGATCACGTCGGCGAACTGCGTCGTCGAGCGCTTGAAGCCGTTGGTCGAGACGTTCGCGAGGTTGTGCGAGATCGTCGACATGTCGGTCTGGGCAGCCTGGAGCCCGCTGAGCGAAGTGAAGAAGGACATTGGGGACTACTCCTTGGAACCTGGGATCAGCCGACTTGCCAGACGTCGGAGAGACCGATCTGGCCGATGCCGGGAAGCGTGAGGCGGGGCTGGCCGTCGGCGCCCATCGAGACGGTCGAGACCGGCGCCCAGACGAGCGGCGCGGCGCCGACTGTGCCGTCGGCGTTGCGTGCGCTGACCTTCACCGTGAACGGGCCGTCGCCGGCGGGATCGCCGCTTTCGGTGACGCCGTCCCAGTCGAACGCGACTGCGCCCTTGTCCTGTGCGCCGAGCGTCATGGTCTTGAGGATCTTGCCGTTGGGATCGCTGATCGTGACGCTCACGTCGGTGGCATTGTCTGCCAGCGCCACCGCACCGGCGATGCCGCCGCTCGTTCGCGGATAGGCGCTCGAGCCTTCGGTCAGCACGGTCTTGCCGACATAGCCGAGCGCATCGCCCAGCGACGTGCCCGCCAGCTTCTCGGAGATCGCCTTCAGCGTCGTGTTCATCTCGGTGATGCCCGAGAGCGACGAGAATTGCGCCATCTGCGCGACCATCTGGGTGTTGTCGACGGGCTCGAACGGGTCCTGGTTCTTGAGCTGCGCGGTCATCAGCGTCAGGAAGTCGGATTGGTCCATCTCGGTCTTGCCGAGGTTCGAATTATCCTTGGTGCCCGACTGGGACGACCCGCCGTAGCGCTTGATGCCCAGGGTCTGCAGCGTGCTATCGAAATCCATGATCAGCGGCCCAGCTTGAGGGTGTCGACGATCAGCTGCTTGGCAGTCTGCATGACCTCGACATTGTTCTGGTAGGTGCGCGACGATTCGAGCATGTCGACGAGCTCTCGCGTTTCGTCGACGGCGCTCTCCCAGACATTGCCGTCCTTGTCGGCCAGCGGGTTTCCGGGGTCATAGCGCTTGGTCGGCTCGGATCCGGCAGTGACGACCTGCTCGACATCGACGGTGGACATGCCGCTCGCTTCGTCGAAGGCGGTGCGGAACACCGGCTTGATCGTGCGATATGCCGACTCGGCGCTCGACGCGACGGTGCCGGCATTGGCGAGGTTCGAGGCGGTGGTGTTCATCCGCACGAGCTGCGCGCTCATCGCGCGGCCCGAGACCTGGAAGATCGAGAGCGGGCTGCCCATGCTCATTCTCCCCTGAGCGCGCGCGTGATCGTCGAGATGCGGCCGTTCAGGAACGACAGGGTCGTCTGATAGGCGACGGCATTCTCGGCGAAGGCGGTCTGTTCGGTGGCGAGCTCGACGGTGTTGCCGTCCTGGCTCGGCTGCAGCGGGACACGATAGAGCGTCGCGGCGTCCATCGCGGCATCGCTCGATCCGCCCGGCGCTTCGATCGAGGCGAGTGCGGCCTGAAAGTCGATGTCCCTGGCCTTGTACCCGGGCGTGGATGCGTTGGCGATGTTCGACGCGAGCACGCCCATGCGCTGCGAGCGCACGGTCAGCGCCGCGCCGTGTACGCCGAAAAGGCTGTCACTCTGCATTGCACGTCTCCCGCACAAAAGTTCGGGCGTGTCGCTGCAATGGCCGTGCCAGTTTTCGCTGGGGAGCGCGATCACCCCAATTCCCCCCGTCATCCCGGCCTTGTGCCGGGATCCCGCTTCTTCTGCTCTACCAAGGGCAGCGGGACCCCGACTCAGGGCCGGGGTGACGAGGGAAGAATGTGAGTCCTCCCTCTAAAACGGCAAAGTCTTGCCGGTCCGACGGCAATCGCCTGCCGGGATGACGGTAAGAACTCGACCATCGGAGCCCGAGGTGGAATTGGCCCGGGCCTTGCACCTGCTTGTGCATGACGTTCGCAAACTTCGGCCCCTTTCTCGATCCGCTCGCGCTCGCCATCGTGCTTGGCGGGACGGTGGTCGCCGTCGTGCTGCGTACCCCGCTGGGCGATCTGGGCCATGGCGTCGCCGCGCTCCGCACGCTGGTGCGCCACCGTTTCGATGCCGAGCCGCTGATCGCGCAAGTCGCCGCCTTCGCCCGGATCGTGCGCCGCCACGGGGTGATCGCGCTCGATCGCTCGGTGATCGCCGATCCCGATACCGCCGCCGCCGTCGCCGCGATCGTCGACGGCGCCTCGGCCGATCAGGTGACCGAGCTGCTCGAACAGCGCGGCCTCGCGCGCTTCGAACGCCACCGCGCCGCCGCCGAGATGTGGAGCGGTGCGGCCGATATCGCCCCGGCAATGGGGATGATCGGTACGCTGATCGGGCTGGTGCAGATGTTCACGGCGATGCGCGATCCCGCCACGATCGGTGCGGCGATGGCAGTCGCCTTGCTCACCACCCTATACGGCGCAGTCATCGCCTGCCTGATCGCCACGCCGGTGGCGTCGCGGCTCAAGCGCCAGGCCCGGCACGAGGCGCAGGAGCGCGCCCGGCTCGTCGCCCCGCTCGCAGCCCTCGCCACGGTCGAGCCCCGCCATGCACGCGAGCTCGCGGCATGACGCTCGAAGACGATCTCCCCGCGCGGCCGATCTGGCTGACCACGCTCGCCGATCTCGCCTTGCTGCTGGTCGGCTTCTTCGTGCTCCTTCAGGCCAATCAGGTGGATCCGAACACGCTCGCCGCCGGCTTCCGCGCCGGCTTCGGCATCAAGGAGCAGACGCCGGCGATGCCGGTCGATCTCGCTGCCGTCACCGGCTTCGCGCCCGGCTCGGCGCGGCTTCCGAACGGCGCCGCGGCGCTCGCCTGGGCGCGCACGGCCGCATCGGACCCGCGCACGCGCCTGCGCATCATCGGCGAAGTCGATGGCAGCACCGAGGACGTCGACCCGGTCACCGGCAGCGGCCCGATCCTCGCCGCCGACCGCGCCCGCGCCGTCGCGGCGATGCTGGTTCGCGCACATGCGGTCGCGCCCGAACGCATCGCCATCGTCACTGCCCGCGGCCAGCGCCGCGCGGTGCTTTCCCTCGGTTATGACGGCGGCCGGCAATGATCTGCCGCCCGGCAACCCGGCCTTGCCGCCTTTCGTTCAAGGAGACTTCGATGCTGCTCTCCCTCGCTCTTGCCGTCGCCACGCCGGCGGCCGCACAGGATTTCCAGTCGACGCGCGTACTCGACACGATCGTCGCCCAGTTCACCGGCATGGGCGTAGGCGAGCAGGGCGGCGCGCGCGCGCCGGTCGATACCCGGCTCAAGCTGCAGGCCTGTGCAGCGCCTCAGCTCGAATGGCGCAGCGAGACGAAGGACGCCGTGGTGGTCCGCTGCATGGCGCCTGCCTGGAAGCTCTATGTACCGGTCAATGCCGTGCCCCAGCCCAAGGCCGCGCCGCTGGTCACCGCGGAGATGCCGGCTTCGCCGGTCAGGCTCGCGCCCGTGATCCGCCGCGGCGATCCGATCACTGTCGAGGCGGGTTCGACTGGCTTTTCGATCACGCGCGACGGCATCGCGATGGGCGATGCCGCGCCAGGCGCGCGGCTGATGGTCAAGGTCGACGAGAAGAAGCCGCCGATCCAGGCAGTGGCGCTCGAATCCGGCCGCGCGCGCCTGCCCGGACGGACCGAATGATTTTTTCCTAAAGCCGCCCCCAAAGCGGCCGTTCCTATCGCTGCAGGAACAGTTTCCCGAGGAAGCGGCAATGGTGGACTCTATCGGCAACAAGGCAGGCGCGGTCGCTGACCGTCGCATTGTGCCGGTCGCTCCCGCCGCTCCGGTGGCGGCGGCCAAGCCTGCGAACGAGGTGAAGACGGTCGAATCGACCGCCGCCGAACTGTCGAGCGCGATGGCGGCCAGGCCCCCGATCGATGCTGAGCGGGTAGCGAGAATCCGCAAGGCGATCGAGGACGGCAAATTCCCGATCTATCCGACGACGATCGCGGACCGTCTGCTCGCGCTCAAGCTCGAATGGAGCCCCAATGACGCGGCGTGACGCGCTCATCACCGTCATCGAATCGCTTCACGCCGAAATCGCGGCGCTGAAGGCCAACGACGTTTCGGCACTCGAAGCCGCGACGCGCGCCAAGCTCTCCGGCATCGACACCGTCGCCTTGTTCGACGGCGAGGCACCCTCGGGAGAGGTGAAGGAACTTGCCGCCGAGGCGCACCGCCTCAACGAGACCTGCCGGATCTACGTCAATCTGATGGCGGCAAATGTTCGCCGCCGCCTGCAACTTCTTTCCGGCGAGACGGCTCCAGCGTATCGGCCGGGCGGGTACGCCATCGCCTGAGAACGGGCTGGCACGGTCCTTGCTGATCCCTGCCCTACCAAGGGCAGTCGGATCAGGGATCGATGAGCATCGTATCGGTCAATACCAAAGCAGGCATCCAGACGGCGATCGCCGCCGCCAGCCGCAAGACCGGAATCGACTTCAACTATCTGCTGGGTCAGGCGCAGGTGGAAAGCGGCATGCGCGCCAATGCGCGCGCCGCCACCTCCAGCGCCACCGGTCTCTATCAATTCATCGAGCAGAGCTGGCTCGGCGTGATGAAGAATCACGGTGCGGAGCATGGCCTCGGCTGGGCCGCGGATTCGATCCGCCAGACGTCGAGCGGCCGTTACGTGGTGAGCGATCCTGCGGTCCGCCGCGCGATTCTCGAAATGCGCAGCGATCCCGGCACCGCGGCGCTGATGGCGGCCGAACACGCATCGGACAACAAGGCCGCGCTCGAGGACCGGCTCGGCCGGCCGGCGACCGGCACCGATCTCTACATGGCGCATTTCCTCGGCCAGGGCGGCGCCGCGAAGTTTCTCGGGGCGATGGAGAGCAGTCCCGATCGTACCGGCGCGGCGATGTTTCCCTCCGCCGCGCGCGCCAATCGCAACATCTTCTACGCCTCGAATGGCCAGCCCCGCACACTGAGCGAAATCTATGCCCGCTTCGCCGGCAAGCTCGACCGGGGCGCTGCCGCGGTCGGCGCGACCGGGCTCGCGTCGGATGCGTTCGAGGACTTTTCGAAGGGCATCGACGCTCTGGGCATGGGCGATGGCGAGGTGGTGCTCGGCAATGGCGCGGTCGACAGCGACCGGCACTGGATCGAGACGACCCTCGCGCAGCTCAAGACCTCGCGTTCCGGCGGCAACCCGCTCGCTTCTGATCCGTTCGCGCAGGTGACCGTCAATCCGTTCCGGCCGACGCCGGAGACGGCGAAGCTCGCTTATCTCATGCTCGCAAAACTGGGGGCCTGATCCTCGTGAACGGACTTGCCCTGCCCGCCGGCGTGATGCCGGCGCTCCGGAGCTTCTCGCTGCCGGGCGCGATCCTGCTGCTCGTCGCCTTGCTGGTCGTGCCGATCCCGGCCGTCCTGCTCGACGCCTTCTTCATCATGAACATCATGATCAGCCTCGCGGTGCTGATGGTCGCGCTCAATGCGCAGAAGCCGCTCGATTTCTCCGCTTTCCCCACCGTTCTGCTGTTCGCGACCTTGTTCCGCCTCGGCTTGAACGTCGCCTCGACCCGCGTGGTTCTGGTCAACGGGCATGAGGGCGGCGCGGCTGCAGGGCATGTCATCGAGGCATTCGGCACCTTCCTGATCGGCGGCGACTATGTCGTCGGCATCGTCGTGTTCGCGGTGCTGATGATCATCAACATGATCGTCGTCACCAAGGGCGCAGGCCGCGTCTCCGAAGTCAGCGCACGCTTCACGCTCGATGCCTTGCCCGGCAAGCAGATGGCGATCGACGCCGATCTCAACGCCGGGCTGATCACGCCCGACGAAGCGCGCGCGCGCCGCGTCGAGGTCTCGACCGAAGCCGATTTCTACGGCGCGATGGACGGTTCGTCCAAGTTCGTGAAGGGCGACGCGATCGCCGGATTGCTGATCCTCGCGATCAACATCGTCGGCGGCCTGATCCTCGGCGTCGTCAGTCACCAAATGGCGGTGGGGGACGCGGCGCAGAGCTATATCATGCTCGCGATCGGCGATGCGCTGGTCGCGCAGCTGCCCGCCTTGATGCTGTCGATCGCCGCCGCCGCGATCGTCACGCGCGTCAATTCGAAGCACGACCTCGCCGGCCAGATCGGCAGCCAATTCGGCAGCCACAAGACCTGGACTCCGGTCGCGGTGATCCTCGGGCTGCTCGGGGTGATGCCGGGCATGCCGCATTTCGTGATCCTGCCCGCCGCCGCTGCGGCCGGGCTTGCGGCGTGGAGGCTTCGGAAGATTGCCCAACGGTTGCCGCCGCCCCCGCCGGCGGCCGAGCCTGTCGATCTTTCGAAGATCGGTTGGGACGAAGTTACCGACAATATGCAGGTGATGCTCGACATCGGCTACGGACTCGTGCCGCTGGTCGACGAGCGCCGCGGCGGCCCGCTGATGGGCCGGATCACGGGCGTGCGCCGCCAGCTATCGAAGGAGCTCGGCTTCGTCGTGCCGCAGGTCCGCGTGCGCGACGACATCAACCTCGCGCCGTTCACCTATCGCATCATCCTCGGCGGCGTCGTCATCGGCGAGGACCATGTCTCGCCAGACGAAATGCTCGCACTCGACACCGGGCAGGCGGTCGGCAAGCTGCCGGGCAAGCCGGTCCGAGACCCGACCTTCGGGCTCGACGCGGTGTGGATCGCCGGCGGCGATGCCGATGCGGCGACCGGCGCGGGCTATCTCGTCGTCGATCCCGGCACGGTGATCGCAACGCATCTCAACCACGTGCTGATCCAGAATGCCGCCGATCTGCTCGGACCCGACGAAGTCCAGGCATTGCTCGATGGGCTCAAGGAACGCGCCGCGTCACTGGTCGCCTCGCTCTGTCCGCAGCCGGTGCCGCTCACCACGCTCACTACGGTGCTGCGCGGGCTGCTCCAGGAAAATGTGCCGCTCAAGGAATTCCGCCGGATCGCCGCGGCGATCGCAGTCGCCGCGCAGAGGACCTTGGATGCCGAGGAGATTCTCGAGCTGATCCGTCCCGATCTCGGCCCGCTGATCATCCAGCGGCTATGCGGGGTGCGCGAGCCGTTGCGCGTGATGACGCTCGAAGGCCAGCTCGAGGCGCTGCTGGGGCAAGCGGTCCGTTCCGATCCTTCGCGCCGCCACACGATCGAGCCCGATCTCGGCCGCCGCATCGCCGAGGCGCTCCAGCGCGCCGCCGGTCCGCTGATCGCCGAGGCCAAGCCTTTCGCACTCGTCGTCCAGCCGGCGATCCGCGTCGCGATCCGCAAGCTGGTCAAGACCATTCTTCCCGACACGCCGGTGATGAGCTTCTTCGAAGTGCCCGAGGACAAGGCCGTCGAAGTCGTCGCGGTGATCGGCGCGCCGGAGGCGCTGCCCGCATGAACGCATTCACACCGGGGAACCTGAAAGACATGGCTTCTCTCGCACCCACGCCGCTGACCTATGAACGCGCGCCCTCGCCGCAACGCGACGCCGAGGCGATGGTGCGCAAGCACCTGCCGCTCGTCCGCAAGATCGCGTGGCACGTGCACGGCTCGATGAGCTCGATCGTCGAAGTCGAGGATCTGATCCAGATCGGCATGGTCGCCTTGATCGAGGCGGTCAGCGGTTTCGAGGATCGCGGGCAGGTGACGTTCGAGCAATATCTGATGACGCGGCTGCGCGGCGCGATGATCGACGAGTTGCGCCGCCAGGCGACGCTCACCCGTGGCGCGATGCGGCGGCGGAAAGCCTATCAGGAAACGATATCCGCGCTCGCCACCGAACTCGGCCATGCGCCGAGCGACGCGCAGGTCGCGGAGAAGCTCGGTGTGAGCCCTGAGAAACTCCGCGCCGAATATGCCAGCGCGGAGGCGGTGCGCTTCGATTCGATCGACGATCTCTATTCGGACGAATCGCCCTGGTTCATGTCCGAAGAGCCCAACGCGTTCGACCAGCTTGCCGAGGGCGACCAGCGCGAGGCGCTGATCGCGGCGATCGGCGAGCTGCCGACACGCGAGGCGCAGGTGATCCAGCTTTATTATGTCGAGGAATTGAACCTCGAGGAGATCGGCCAGGTGCTCGGCGTCGGTGCCGCGCGCATCTGCCAGATCAAGGCCTCGGCGCATGCCCGTCTGAAGCGCGCGCTCCAGCGCCGGCTGGGCTGAGCGCATACCAAAACGGCGGCCTCCCGAAGGAGACCGCCGTCTTGACGCGCGAGGAAGCGCTCAGCTCCTAGAACTTGAACGAAGCGCCGGCCCGGAACTGGCGGCCGATCAGGCCGGCATAGTGCCAAGTCGTCAGGAAGTTCGGTGCGCTCGCATAGGCCGCCGGAGCGACCGGTGCGCGTGCGTCGAGCAGGTTCAGGACGTTGACCCAGAACGTGAACTTGTCGTTGACCCGGATGGTCTGGTTCAGGTCGACATTGATGAAGCTGTTGACGTAGCAGAACTTTTCGTAGCCCGGCGCCGAGGCCGGAACCTTGTAGAGATTCGCGGTGCAATCCGTCGACAGGTTGCCCTGATCGGTCGCGACTTCCTTGATCCGGCCGACATAATAAGCCGTCGCGGTGATCGTGTAGTTGCCGAAATCGAGCGTGTTCTGCCAGTTGCCGCGGATCCGCGGCGTGCCGTTGCCCGACGACAGGTCGTAAGGCCCGAACGAACCCGCGAACTTCTGGATGCCCGCCGCCGTGTCACGGTCATAGCGTAGAACGTACGTCGCCTCGACGCGGCTGGTGAACTTGATGTCGTCGCTGAACGGTGCCGAGACCGTGGCCGAGAAATCGAGACCCTCGGTCTTGTCCGAATTCACGTTCACGAACGGCGCGTTGACGATCAGCAGGCGAGGCAGCGCGTTGGGGAACAGCGGGTCGACGCCGTCGATCAGATTGCAGGTATAGCCCGGACCGACCGCAGCCACCGCCGCGCACCCTGCCGCCGACGCTGCCGCCGGCGTCGGATAGCTGTTGCCCGCGACCGAATAATAGGCGTTGATCGCGGCGCCAGCGAGCGGCCCGTTCGCCACGAGGTTGCTCTTCTTGACGTTATAATAGTCGACCGTCGCGCTGAACCACTTGGCCGGCTGGAAGATGACGCCCGCAGTGAAGCTGCGCGACTTTTCCGGCTCGAGATCGGGATTGCCCGCGAAACCGCGACCCACCGAATATTGGAAGTTGTACGGATTGCCGCCGTTGCTGCAGGCACCCGTCGGGGTCGACGAACCGCCATGCTGCGCGCAGAACGCGCCCGGCGGGGTGATGGTCACGAAGCCGGCATATTGGCTGCGCGGACCCGCCTCGGCGAAGGTCGGGGCGCGGAAGCCTTGCGAATAGGTGCCGCGTATCGCGAACTCCTTAACCGGCGTGAACTTGACGCCCACCTTCGGCGAGAAGCGGCCATAGCCCTCGGAATAATGGTCGTACCGGCCGGACAGGTTGAGGTCGAGCGACGACAGGATCGGTGCATCGATCTCGGCGAATGCGGCGTACACGGTATGCGCGCCGAAGGCCGACGAGGTGGTCAGCCCATAGGTGTCGAGCGCGGCGTTCTGGTTGTTGTTCTCCAGCTTCTCGCGGCGCACCTGACCGCCGACGGCGATCTGCAACGGCCCGCCGGGCAGCTGGGCCACCTGGCCGGTGATCGAGGCGTCGAGCGAATAGAGCTCCGAGTGCGACGGCGTGGTCTTGTCCGGCGCGAGGTAGTCGCGCACCGCCTGGCTGTTCTGCGTCGGATTGACGAAGTTGTACGCGCCCGTGTTGATCACGTTGCGCAATGCCGCGATGTTGATCAGCCCGTGCTGGGTGATCTCCAGATTGTCGCGTGCATAGACGCCCTCGACTCGCCAGTTCCAGCGATCGTCGCCGAAGCTGCCGTTGAGGCCCGCGGTCGCGCGATACACGTCGTTGGTGCGCTCGCTGCCGCCGGGGATGTCGCCGAACAGATAATAGATCCGGGCGGCGTTCGCGCTCGCAATCGCCGCGGTTGCGGCCGCATTGGTGGCGTAGGGGTTATTGGGGTTCAGGCGACGATCCGCCGCCGTCGCGCAATTCACGCCTGCTGAGCAGACGAAATACGGCAGCACCACGCCAGGATTGCTCGTCGCGACCAGCGGGCTGCCGCCGAACGGCTGGGTCTGGCGGATCGCCGACGGGAAGGCGCTGGTGATCGAGACGTAGCTGCGGCTGAAGCTGCCGGTGACATAGGCCTCGATATTGTCATTGACCCGCACGCTCAGGCGGCCATTCGCCGAATAGCGCTCCTGCAGCGGCTGGATCTGGCGATAGAGGTCGGTCAGGTCGTACGGGCAACCGACGCCGCGCGCCGCGCCCGTGGTGACCGAATAGGTCGGGCGTGCACAATTGGCGATGCCGAGCGCGGTATAGGTCGCGTAGGACTGGCCGGCGTCGTTGATCACCGCCGTTCCGCCGCTCAGCGGGTTGTTGAGGTCGGTCTGCGTGGTGCGGACGACATAGGCGGTCGGCGTGTTGACGGTGAGACCGCTGTCGGCGGTGTTGTTGTCGTTGCCGCCGATCCGGGTCAGATCCTGCGTGTTGTACGGGAAGCCGCGGCTATGGTTGGAGACGCGGCCGTCGCGCTGATACTCGCCGTTGATGTAGACGTTCCAGCCGTTCGCCTCATAATCGCCGATGCCGGCGGTGAGGTTGCCGCGGATGCGCGATGCGTCGCCGCGCTCGGCGACACCGCCCTCGATCGTTCCCGCAATGCCGTTGAACTGCTTCTTGAGGATGATGTTGACCACGCCGCCGATCGCGTCGGCGCCATAGGTCGACGAGGCGCCGTCCTTCAGGACTTCGACCCGGTCGACGAGGCTGAACGGGATCGAGTTCAGGTCGACATAGGCGTTGTGGCCGTCGTCGTTGATCGGGAAGTTGGTCGAACGCAGGCCGTCGACCAGCACCAGCGTCGACGAAACGCCGAGGCCGCGAAGCGACACGGCCGAGCCACCGGCCGAGAAGCCGGTCTGGAAGCCGGTGCCGATCGAGCCGGCGCTGTCGGCCGAGATCGAGCGGATCGCATCGGAGATCGTGGTGATGCCGGCGCGCTCGAGATTCTCGGACGTCAGCACCGTGACGGGGGACGGAGTCTCGGTATCGGTGCGCCGGAACAGCGATCCGGTGACGACGATGGTGTCTTCCTGGCCTTCCGCGGCCGGGACGGCAGGCTGCGTAACTTCAGCCTGCGGCGTGGTCTGCGCGTCCTGCGCGAAAGCGGGGCCGGCAAGCAGCCCGAGCGCCAGCGCGAACGGCGCAGCTCCGCGCCGCAGCGATGCCGCGGCCGATCGATTGTGGAACAGCATTGAAAAACTCCCTGAACGCCCGCCTGTTGACGGGTCGGCTAGGCACACACGGTGCGTCCCCCCGCGTGCCAATATTTCCACAACTGGCCTGTCGGAAACATTTTGTAAATGTGGGCACAACAAAAGTTTAGCGTGTTGTATCCCTACAACACCCGCACATCCGGCGATCCGGAGGATGTCTGCCTATTTCGGAAGCACGGCGCTTCCTGAAACCTCCAGCTGCGCCGCAACGCCTGCCACCGCCGGCAGGCCCGGGCGCGAACCCGGCTGCCCGCCGCCGATCCATAGCGAGACCTGTCCCGGCGACACCCGGCGCACGCCGTCTTCGCCGACCACGCTCAGCGCCCGCGCATCGAGCGTGAAGGTCACTCGACGGGTTTCGCCGCGCTTCAGATGCACCCGCTCGAAGCGTTGCAGCGCACGAACCGGCGCGCCGGCCACGCCCGGGTGCGAGACATAGAGCTGGACGACCTCGTCGCCGTCGCGCTGGCCCTGGTTGGTGACGTCGACCGACACTTCGGCGGCCCCGCCCGCCGTCACTGCCGATGTGCCCAGGCGGGGCGCCGCATAGCCGAAACGGGTGTAGCTGAGGCCGTGGCCGAACGGGTAAAGCGGCGCACCGGTGAAGTAGCGATAGGTCCGTCCCGCCATGCGATAATCGGGAAAGGCGGGAAGCTGGTCGGCCGATTTGTAGAAGGTCACCGGCAGGCGCCCGGCGGGGCTGTAATCGCCCGCGATCAGCCCGGCCACCGCATGCCCGCCCTCGCTACCGGGATACCATGCCTCGACGATCGCGGGGACATGCGCGTCAGCCCAGTTCACGCTGAGCGCGCTGCCGTTCATCAGCACCAACACCACCGGCTTGCCGGTCGCGTGGATGCGTTCGAGCAGCGCCTGTTGCGGTGCGGGCAGGTCGAGGCTGGTGCGGTCGCCGCCGGCGAAACCGGGGGCCTTCACCTTCATCTCCTCGCCTTCTATCCGTGCCGACAGGCCGCCGACGAACAGGACGAGGTCCGCCTGCTTCGCCGCCGCCACGGCATGGTCGCCGTCGCCGCTCGGCAAGCTCCAGACGAGTTGCTGGCTGCTGCGCTGGCCGCGCTGGAAGGCTTCGACCCGCAGCGGGTATTTGTGCCCCTTTTCGAGCGTGATCGTGCCCGACAGGATCGAAGGCGCATCGCCGACGCCCCATTCGTCGACCACGAGCTTGTCGCCCACCCAGATGCGATAGCCGTTCTCGCTCGCGAAGCGGAAGCCGAACTCGCCGCTCTCGGGCGCGACGAGCGTGCCGGTCCAGCGCGCGGACGTCGCGCGATCGCCGCGCCATTCGAAGCGGGCGTTGGGGTCCACGCGCGTCTCGATCGCCGCGCCTTCGAGCTCGACGCCCTTGAAGAATTCGGCCTTGAGTCCCGGCGTGCGGCAAGCGAGGTCGACGCACAGCGCGTTGTCGGGCACCGGCAGCTCCGCCGGGCCGATCAGCCCCGTGCCCTGGACGTGGAGAATCTTCGCCTTGGGATAGCGGGCCCGGATGCCGTCGAGCACCGTCACCGGCTTCGAGGGCGTGCCGTAATAATTGCCGACCAGCGCATCGAAGCTGTCGGCATTGGGGCCGATCACTGCGATCGTTTTCGGCGTGCCCTTGATCGGTAGCAGATCGCCTTCGTTCCTGAGCAATACCATCGACGCCTCGGCCATTTTCCGCGAGACCGCGTGATGCTCGGGCGTGTCGTAATCTTTGGCGGCGATGTCCGCGAAGGGAGGTTGCGGATCGAACAGGCCGAGGCGGATGCGTGCCTCGAACAGGCGCTGGAGCGACCGGTCGATCACGGTTTCGGGCAATTGCCCCGACTTCACCGCCGCGACGATGTTCTCGGGCTCGGTGGTCATGTGATTGCGATAGTCGCCGCAGATCAGGTCCATGCCCGCCTTGAACCCGATGGCGACTCCTTCGGCCGCGGTCCTGGTGTAATGCAGCGAGTCGGGCCGGTAGATGTTCGCCGCCGCGCCGCAATCCGACACGACATAGCCTTTGAATCCCCAGCTCTTGCGAAGGTAATCCTCCATCAGCCGGCTGTTCGCGCAGCCCGGCACGCCGTCGACGGCGTTGTACACGCACATGATCGATTCGACCTTGCCCTCGGTCACCGTCGCGCGGAACGCGGGGAGATAGGTGTCCTCCAGGTCGTGCGGCGTCGGGTGGACGTCCTCGCGATGACGGTTGCTCTCGGGGCCGCTGTGGACGGCGAAATGCTTCGACGTCGCAACCGTCTTCAGGAACTTCGGGTCGTTGCCCTGCAGTCCGGCGATATAGGCGGTGCCCAGCTGGCCGGTGAGATAGGGATCCTCGCCATAGGTTTCCTGGCCCCGGCCCCAGCGCGGATCGCGGAAGATGTTGATGTTGGGGGACCAGACGGTGAGCCCGCGATAGAATTCGCTGCCGCCGTCGGGCAGGCGGCGCTCGACGAACTTGGCGCGGAACTCGGTCGACACGGTGTCGCCGACCTGCCGGAGCAGCGGCGGGTCCCACGATGCCGCCATCCCGATCGCCTGCGGAAACACCGTGGCGATGCCCGCGCGCGCGACGCCGTGCAGTCCCTCGTTCCACCAATTATATTGCGGCACGCCGAGCCGCGGGATCGCCGGGGCGGTATGACCGAGCTGGTGTGCCTTCTCCTCCAGCGTCATCCGCGCGATCACGTCGCGGGCGCGCTGCTCGGGCGTGGCCGAGGGATCGCCGAGCAGCCCGGGCGCGGCGGTCTGCGCGCTTGCCAGCGGTGCCCATGCACTCGATGCCAGCAGGGCGAGCGCGATCGTAACCTTCCTCGTCACACAACCTCTCCATTCTGTTTGCGAAGAGGCTATCGCATTTCTGGTAGCGCTACCAGTCAGGACGATGGGCAAAGGAAAACCCCGGTGGTCACGCGGACCACCGGGGTTCCCCTTGCGCCCTCTTCCGGAAGGAAGAGGTGACCGGCCGCGGTGCCTGTCAGGGGGGTGACACCCCGACCGGCACGCGGTTAACGGAGCAGCGAAAGAACCGTCTGCTGGCTCTGGTTCGCTTGGGCCAGCATCGCGGTCGAGGCCTGGCTCAGGATCTGCGCCTTGGCGAGCGCAGTGGTCTCGGCGGAGAAGTCGGCGTCCTGGATGCGGCTGCGCGCATCGCTCAGATTGGCGACGTTCGAGGTCAGGTTGTTGACGACCGATTCGAGCTGGCTCTGGCCGGCGCCGAGGCTGGCACGCGCCGTGTTGACGGTGGTCAGCGCGGTGTCGAGAGTCGTCAGCGCGGCCGAAGCGGCGGTGTCGGTCGAGATGTCGAGCGCGACGGCGGCATCGAGGTCGATATCGCTGAAGGTCAGGTCCACCGTGTCGGCTGCGGTCGAGCCGGCCTGGATGGTGACGACCCCCGAAGTACCGGCGCTGCCGTCGAACAGCTTGACGCCGTTGAACTCGGTGTTGGTCAGGATGCTCGTGATCTGCGTGGCGAGTGCCGCGACTTCGGTCTGCAGATTGGTGCGGTCGGTGCTCGAATAGGTACCCGAAGCCGACTGGACCGACAGCTCGCGGATGCGCTGCAGCATATTGGTGACTTCTTCGAGCGCGCCTTCGGCGGTCTGCGCCATCGAGATGCCGTCATTGGCGTTGCGAATCGCCTGGTTCATGCCGCGGATCGATGCGGTCATGGTCGAGGCGATGGCGAGGCCGGCGGCGTCGTCCTTCGCGCTGTTGATGCGCTTGCCGGTCGACAGGCGCTCCATAGCGGTGCCGAGCAGCTTGTTGGCGCTGTTCGACGCGTTCGAGGCGCGAAGCGCCGCGGTGTTGGTTCCGATAACAGTCATGATCAATCTCCATGCTCGTCGGCTTCCCGCGTCCCCCCTGAACGGGAGCCCGGAGCCGCCAAGCCAAGGAACGGCAGGCCATTTCCCTGCTTAAGCAAAAAAATCGTCCATCACGCGCGCGCGTAGACGCGCCGGAACCGCAGAAGTGCGTCATTACGTAGTTTTACGGCGCGTTAACCAACTTGGCGGCACATAGACCGCAATCAGGGGGGATTACACATGCGCTCGATCGTTCCTTCGGCAGCGGTTCTCCGGCAGAAATATGCTTTGGTTTCGGCGCTTCGGGCGCAGGGCTTCGCGATCGGATCTTGCGAGGGAGGGAAGTCCGGCACGCAGGATCTCTTTCTGATCGCCGAGGGCGAGGTCCCGCCCGCACCGGCACGCACGCTGATCCTGGGCGAAGGCGACCGCACCGCGATCCCCTTCCGCGACGGCAACCCCGCTCGCCTTTCCTATGGCAGCGACGACGCCGCGATCGGTGCCGGTTTCGCCAGCGCGATGGCGCGCGGACCCTATGAGCCCGTCGCCGCCGATCCCGAGAGCCTCGCCTTGCTCGCGCTCGCCGAGCGTGTCGCCGCCTCCGACATCACCGTGCTGATCAACGGCCCCACCGGCACCGGCAAGGAAGTTCTCGCCAAGACGATCCACATGGGCTCCAGCCGCCGCGACGGCCCCTTCGTCGCGATCAATTGCGCGGCGCTGCCCGAGACGATGCTCGAGGCAATGCTGTTCGGCCACCACAAGGGCTCGTTCACCGGCGCGTCGTCGGGCGGACAGGGCTTTTTCCGCGCCGCCAATGGCGGCACTCTGCTGCTCGACGAAATCGCCGAGATGCCGCTCGGGCTCCAGGCCAAATTGCTCCGCGCGCTGCAGGAGCGCGAGGTCGTGCCGATCGGCGGCACGACCCCGGAGAAGATCGACGTCCGCGTCATCGCCTGCGCCAATCGCGACCTGCATGGCGAAGTCACCGCCGGCCGCTTCCGTGCCGACCTCTATTATCGTCTCGCCGTCTTCCCGCTCGCGACCAAGGCGCTCGCGGAGCGCACGGGCGACATCGCCGCGCTCACCGCAGCAATGGTCCTGCGCCACATGGGCACCCGTTCCACCTTGCCCTGGATTACGCCCGAGACGCTCGAAGTGCTCACCGACCATGATTGGCCAGGCAATGTCCGCGAGCTGGAGAACGTCATCCAGCGCGCAATGCTGCTCGCTCCTGGCGACGTCATCGAGGCCGGGCATCTGATCTTCGATCGCCGCCCCGAGTTGCGGCAGGAGCGTCCCGAGACGCTGAGCAACATCGTCCAGATGCACGAGTTCCAGGCGATCCGCGAGACGCTCGCCGAGTGCAACGGCAGCCGGATCGAGACCGCGAAGCGCCTCGGCATCTCCGAGCGCACCCTGCGCTACCGCCTCGCCAAGGCCCGCGAACAGGGTGAAGACATCGCGCAGGCGATCTCGGCATGAGCGGCGTCACCGCGCCGATGAGCGTCGACCGGGTCCTCGCGCTCCGCGCGCAGATCCTCGAGCGCAACGCCGCGCTCACCCGTGCCCAGCAGGCGCCCGCGCCGACCGCGCCCGCCGAGGGCAAGCCGGCTAGTTTCGCCGACACGTTCCAGGACGCATTCAAGTCGGTCAATCAGGCGCAGGCCCAGGCCGGTGCGCTCTCCGAAGCGTACGAACGCGGCGAGACGATCGACATCGCCAAGGTGATGCTCGCCCGTCAGCAGGCCTCGGTCGGCTTCGAGGCGACCCTGCAGGTCCGCAACAAGTTATTGTCCGCATACAAGGACATCATGAGCATGCCGGTCTGATCCGATGAGCAACGCACTCGCCCCCACCGACGCCGCCGGCATCCCGGCTCGCGGCCCGCTCCAGCAGCTCACTGGCCTGCTCGGCCAGCCTGCGGTCAGGCGCAGCCTGCCGTTCGTCTTCCTCGTCGGGCTCGTCTTCGCCGGCTTCCTCGCCTGGTCGATGGTCGCGACCTCGCCTCAGCGCATCCTGTTCGCCAACGTGTCCGATGCCGACAAGGCGGCGATCTCGTCTGCGCTGGAAGGCGCCGGCATCGCCAACAGCATCGACGGATCGGGATCGATCACCGTGGCCGAGGACGATTATCACAAGGCGCGGATGCTCCTCGCCGGCCAGGGTCTGCCCAAGGCGGCGCCCGGCGGCTACGCGCTCCTCGACAATCTGCCGATGGGCGTCAGCCGCGCCGTCGAAGGCGAGCGCATGCGCCAGGCGCGCGAGACCGAGCTCGCCCGCTCGATCCAGGAGATCGACGCGATCGCCGAGGCGCGCGTCCATCTCGCCACGCCCGAGGCTTCGGCCTTCGTCCGCGACCGCGCCGCGCCTTCGGCCAGCGTCATCGTCAAGCTCCAGCCGGGCCGCGCGCTCGGCGAGCCGCAGATCCGCGCGATCATCAATCTCGTCGCCTCGTCGGTACCGGGCATGCAGCCCGATGCCGTGACGATCGTCGACCAGATGGGCGCATTGCTCTCCAAATCGGGGGGCAAGGACGCCACCGCCGGCGACAACCGCATCGATTTCCAGCGTCGCGTCGAAGACAAATATCGCGAGCAGCTGGCGCAATTGCTGACCCCGATGGTCGGCGCGGGCAATTTCACTGCCGAAGTCCAGGCCGATGTCGATCTCGACGAGAGCCAGGCCACGCGCGAAAGCTATGACAAGCAGGGCCAGGTGATGCGCGCCGAGCAAGGCGCGTGGACCGGCACCTCGAAGGACGGCGCCACGTCCCCCGGCGGCATTCCCGGCGCGCTCTCGAACACTCCGCCGCCGGTCAGCAATTTGGTCGCGCCCAATGCGGCCGGCGCCACCGCCACCGCGGCGCCCGCCACGCCCGCCGCGCAGCCGCAGAGCAAGCAGACCGACAGCTTCACGCGCACCTATGAGACCGGCAAGGAAATCTCGGTCACCCGCGCCACACCCGGCAATGTCCGCCGCCTCTCGGTCGCGGTGCTGCTACGCGAGGAGCCGGGCAAGCCGCGCGGCATCGCCGAGATCAACCAGATCAACGAGCTGGTCCGCGCCACCGTCGGCTACAATGCCCAGCGCCAGGACCAGGTCACCGTGGTCAGCCGCAAGTTCAGCGTCGCCGCCGATGCCGGCAAGGCGGGCCCCGCCTGGTACGAGGCCGAATGGGTGCCGATGGCCGCGCGCAACGCGACGGCATTGGTGATCGCCTTGCTCGTCCTCTTCCTCGGGGTGCGCCCGCTCGCCCGGGCATTGCTCAAGAAGCGCGACGATGCCGGCCAGCGCCCCGCGCTGCCGATCGGCGGCCACAATCCCGAAGACGCGTTCGCGCAGGTCCCCAGCGTGTCGATCGACATGCTCGAGGATCGCGGCAACAGCTATGACGATCGCGTCGGGCTGGTCCGCGGCTTCACGCGCGAAAATCCCGCGCGCGCCGCACTCGCGGTCCGCGACATGATCAAGGCGGACGCCCGATGAACGTGCTGCGCAGCTTCAACGGCGTCGAGCGTGCCGCGGTGCTGATGATGCTGGTCGGCGAGGAGGAGGCCGCGGCCATCCTCCAGAAGCTCGATCCCGACGAGGTCCGCGATCTCGGCCGGGCGATGTTCACCGTCGCCGATGTCAGCGAGGCCGAAGTCGAGCAGGTTCTCGACGATTTCGTGTTCAAGGCGCGTGGCCGCTCCAGCGTCGTCTTCGATCCCCGGCCGCAGGTCGAGGGGATGATGACGCGCGCGCTCGGCGCCGATCGTGCCGAGGGCGTGCTCGCGCGGATCGTGCCCGCCGAAGCGACCGCCCGGCTCGAACAGCTGCAATGGTTCGAGCCCGAGGAGATCGCGTCGATGATCGCCGAGGAGCATCCGCAGATCGCGGCGGTCCTGCTCGCGCAGCTCGATCCCGAAGTAGCCGCGCAGGTCTTCGAGCATCTGCCCCAGGACGCGCAGCCGCAGATCCTGCGCCGCGTCGCCAAGCTCGGCCCCGTCCCGCCAGAGGCGATCGAGACGCTCAAGGCGATGCTCGCCCGTCGCGCCGGCGGCACGCGCAAATCGGTCGGGCTGCAGCTCGGCGGCACGCGCGAAGCGGCCAAGATCCTGTCCGGCGCGCGGAAGGTCACCGAGCAGCGCGTCATGCCCAAGCTCGCCAAGATCGACCGCGAAGTCGCCAGGGCGATCGAGGAGGCGATGTTCGTCTTCGACAATCTGCTCGAGCTCGACGACAAGAATCTGTCGACTCTCATCCGCAGCGTCGATTCCGACGTGCTGGTCAAATCCATGAAGGGCGTCGAGGAAGGCGTCCGCAATCGCTTCCTCGGCTGCATGTCGAGCCGGGCCGCCGACGGTATCCGCGACGAGATCGAAGCGCGCGGGCCGATGAAGCTCGCCGATGTGCTCGATGCGCAGAAGGTGATGATCGCCATCGCCCGCGGCCTCGTGAAGGACGGTACGCTCCAGATGCCGGGCAAGGGCGGCGACGACGATTATGTCTGATTTCGCCCCCGGCTTCGCAGGCCGCATCCAGGTCGCGGCGCAAATGCTACACCGCGCGTTCGGCGAAGGGGCCCCCTTTGCCGCCGCCGATGTCGGCAGCATCGGCCGGCGCACGTTCGACGAACCCGCGCCGATCTCGCCGCGCCACTTCTCGCCCGCCGATCCGGGCATGAACCCCACCGAGGGCTGGGACCCCTTCACTGCCGAGATGCCCCCCGCGCCCGCCGTTTTCCTCGATCCGATCGCCGCCGCGCACGAGGCGGGGTTCGCCGAGGGCCGCGCCGCCGCGCTCGCCGAGGTCGAGGAGGCCCGCGCCCGCGAGACTGCATTGCTCGATCAGGTTTCCGCCGCGCTCGCCGCCGGCGCGCATTTCGATCGCGAGCGCATGGCCGGTCACCTCCGCCAGACCGTGCTCCATCTCGTCCAGCGCATGATCGGCGATGCGGGCATCGCGCCCGACATCCTCGCCGCGCGGATCACCGCGGCAGTCGACTTGCTCGCCGATGGCGCCGAATCGGCGCTGCTGCGATTGCACCCCGACGATGCGCCGCTGGTCCAGGGCAGGCTTCCGGCGACGATCTTCCCGGTCGGCGATCCGCATGTCGCGCGCGGCAGTTTCGTCGTCGAGAGCGCGTCGACGATCGTCGAGGACGGCCCCGAAATCTGGCTCGAGCAGCTCGCCCAGGCGATCGATCGCGTCCCGATCCCGCCCGCATGCTGAACAAGTTCACCGACGATTATCTCGACGGACTGGGGTGTCGCGATTTCGCGCCCCGGCCCAAGGTCTCCGGCCGGCTGTCTTCCTATGACGGATTGCTGATGGAGGCGGTCGGCCTCGCATTGCCCGTCGGCACGGTGTGCGCGGTCGGTGACGGCGCCAGCCGGATCGAGGCCGAAGTGATCGGCTTTCGTGGCGGCAAGACCCTGATGATGAATCTAGGCGGCCCCGCCGCCTTGCTTCCCAACGCGCCGGTGCGCCCGATCGGCCCTCCGGGCGAGGCCGAGGTCGGTGCGGCACTGCTCGGCCGCGTCGTCGATGGCGCGGGCAAGCCGATCGACGGGCTCGGACCCGTTCGCGGGGCAGGCAAATGGCCGCTGGCGGGCAAGCTCCAGTCGCCGCTCGATCGCGGCCGCGTGCTCGAGCCGCTCGATGTCGGCGTCCGCGCGATCAACGGGCTGCTCACCATCGGCCAGGGCCAGCGCGTCGGCATCATGGCGGGGTCCGGCGTCGGCAAGTCGGTGCTGCTCGGCATGATCGTCCGCGCGGCGCAAGCCGATGTCGTCGTCGTCGGGCTGATCGGCGAACGCTCGCGCGAAGTCGCCGATTTCCTCGAGACCAAGGTGTTCGGCGCCGCCCGTACGCGCTCGGTGGTGGTGGCGGTCCCCGCCAATCACTCGCCGGTGCTCCGCATCCGCGGCGCATTGCGCGCCACCGCCATAGCCGAGTCCTTCCGCGCCGAGGGCAAGAAGGTCCTGCTGATCATGGATTCGCTGACACGCGTGGCGCATGCCGGCCGCGAGATCGGCCTCGCGCTCGGCGAACCCGCCAGCGCGCGCGGCTATCCGCCCTCGGCAATCGCGATGCTGCCCAGCCTGATCGAACGCGCCGGCACCTGCGTGTCCTCGGGCGGGTCGATCACGGCGATCTACACCGTGCTCGCCGACGGCGACGACGGCAACGATCCGGTCGTCGACAGCGCACGCTCGATCCTCGACGGCCATATCGTGCTCAGCCGCGCGCTGGGCGAACGCGGTGTCTATCCGGCGATCGATCTCGGTCCCTCGGTCAGCCGCGTGATGACCGACATCGCGGACAAAGATCATATCCATGCCGCACGCGTGCTGCGCCGGCATCTCGCCACCTATGAGGAAAATCGCGATCTCGTGCTGATGGGCGCCTATCGCCCCGGCGCGGATCCCGAGATCGACGCCGCGATCGCCTGTCACCCGGCGGTGATGGAATATATCCGCCAGGGTGCGGACGAAATCGTGACCCTGCCCGACGCCGTCACCGAGCTGACCGGCGTGTTCGGCGATGCGTGATCTGACGACGGTGCCAGCCCGCTCCCCCACCCGGCCACCCAACGGCAGTATCATATGGGTGGCCGGGTGGGGGAGCGGGCCGGTGCGGGACTGCAAAAATGCCTAGGACGGCCAAGACGCTCGAACGGCTTTTGCGGGTCCGCACGCTCCAGCTCGATCAGGTCCGCGCGGCCGAAGTGAACGCGCGCGCCAAGGTCGACCAGGAAGAGACTCTACGCGAGCGTATCGCTGCGCTCGCCGCCAATGTCGCGCCCGTCGCGGCGCCGGCGCCCACCTTCGCTACGTCGCTGATCGCCGCCGCGCATTATCGCGACCGGCTCCACCAGTCGGCGCACGCCGCCGAACGCCGCGTCGTCGTTGCCCGGCAAGGGCTCGAAAACGCGCGTGCCGCGACCCGCGAGGCGCATCGCGACCAGAGTGCGATCGAGAAATTGATCGAGCGTGAGGATACCAGGGCCGTGCTCAAGGCGCTCCGCGAACTGGAGACTCTGCCGGCCAGCCCGAGAAAACGGCACGATATTTGCTGAAGGCACCGGTGATTAGTTTCACCGGGGGTTTTCGTTGATCCAGCTTTCGTCGCTTCCCGCCGCGATCCCGCACGGGCCCGTGCGCGCGGCTCCGCCCGCACCGGGTGCGGCCGGCAGCTTCGCGCTGCCCCGAGCGAAGACGGCTGCCGCTGAAGCGGGGGAGATCCTCGCGCCCAGCCGGCAAATCCTTGCCGCCCCCGGCAAGGCACTGCCGGAAATCGACATCGCTGACATGGATGGCGAGGAAGAGACGCCGGACGCCGAGGACATCGCCTTCGCCTGGTTCGCCCTCCCCATCGCCACTCCGCCGGCCCCGGCTCCGCCGCTCGGCACGGCTCCGCGCCCGGCCATTGTCGGCGTGGACGGAACGGAAGGAGAGCCGCTCCCGGCGCCTGCGCTCCCGATTGCGGGCGACGGTATCGGTACCGACACCGTCAAGCCCGAATTCGACGCCGCACAGGCGCCAGGTCTCCAGCCCGAACGCGCCCCGCCCGAAGCCGAGCCTGCACCGATCGAGCTCCGTGTCGCCGTGCCGGTCGCACAACCCGTGACCGTCGAAGCACCGGCAACCCCGCCTGCCCAGCTTGCCGCCGCGCTCTTCGCCGCCGCACCTGTGGTCGCGGCTCCGGCCGAGACGCGTCGCACGCTGATGCAGGACTTGCTGCCCGCCGGGGCGCCGACGGCATTCACGGACATCGTCCGCCCGCACGCCGTCGCGGCGCCCGCCGACGTCCAGCAAAACATGCTCGACATGCGCCGCCAGGAATGGATGGGGCAGATGGTCGATCATGTCGAGGCGATGCGCGATGCCTCGCCGGCGCGCGAAACGCGGCTGAGCTTGTCGCCCGAAGCGCTCGGCAAGGTCGATGTCTCGATCCGCCACGACGGCGATCGCGTCCATGTCCATTTCGCCACTGAGACACTGGTCGCGCGCCAGCTCCTCGCCGACGCCCAGCCGCGCCTCTCCGAACTGGCCGAGGCCCGCGGCGTCAAGCTCGGCCAGACCAGCGTCGACGGCGGCGGGGCGGGGCAGGGTTCGGCGCGCCAGCCCCAGCAAAACCCGACGCCGCAGCCGCTTGAGCCCCGCGCGGCGGAAGCGGTCGACGATCCAACCAACGAACGCATCGCCTGAGATCAACGGAGACCGTCATGGCCGATACAATCGAAGCAACGCCGGCGCCCAAAAAGAAGAAGGGCGGCAAGCTGCTCATTCTCGTGGGCGTCCCGATTGCCCTGCTCGCCACCGGCGGCGGCGCTGCCGTCTATGGCATGCAGTCGGGCTGGTTCAGCGTGAAGCCCGCCGATACGCATGACGACGAGCCCAGGCTCGTCCCCAAGAGCGAGGAGAAGCGTGCCGGTGCCGGCGGTGCCGAAAGCGGCCATGGCGAGAGCGGCGAGGGCGCGTCTGCCGGCCACGGCAAGCCGACCCCCAAGGGCGAGGGCGGGGACAAATACGCCTCGACCTATTATCCGCTCGAAAAGGAGTTCACGTCGAACCTCCAGGACAGCGTCCATTTCGTTCAGGTGGGCATCGCCGTCTCGACGCCCTATGACGAGCGCGTCGTCGAGAACATCAAGACCCATGAGATCGCGATCCGCTCGCAGGTCCTCATGGCGCTGGGGGAGACCACCGAGGAGGAGGTCTTCACTGCCGAGGGCAAGCGGCAGATCCAGGATCGCCTGAGCAAGGCTATCAACGCCGTGCTGAAGGAAAAGGAAGGTTTCGGCGGCGTAAGTAACGTCTACTTTACCAATTTCATCGTTCAGTGAACGGGCATGGTTAACGCCCCTTCAGACATCGGCATGGCCGAACGGCGGGAACGGCCCCGGGCCAGCGCGGAGCACGCGCCGGCGCTGGGCACGGCGAATCTCAATCCGTTCGGCGATCTCGTCACGCTGCAGCACCTCTGCGCGCGGCTGGCAAAGGCGTTGAAGCCCGTGTTCGACGGGATCTGCCGCGCCGATCTGCGGACCTGGGCCGAGCCGCTCGCCGTGCAGCGCTGGGCGGACTATCGCACCGAGCGCGGTCACGGCCTCACGGCGTGGCAACCGCTGGCGATGGGCAATTCGCGCGCGCACGTACACTTGGCGATCGATGCGAAGCAATTGTTCGAGATGCTCGACGCATTCTTCGGCGGCGATGGCGAGGCGCCCAATCCGCTGCCCGCTGAGTTCACCCCTGCCGGGGAGACGCTGGCGTTGCGCCTCGCCGCCGCGATCGCCATTCCGCTCGAAGCCGCCTGGGAGCCGCTGACTCGCGTCGCCTTCCGCGCGGTGGAAGGCGGCAACCTCGCCGCGCTTCCCGAATTCGCCGGCGACGATCCCATGATCGTCACGCGCTTCGGCATTGCGCTCGGCGATCGCAAGCCCGCCTTTGTCGACGTGCTTTATCCGGTGGCGGCGCTCAAGCCGCACGGCGCCGCGCTCGCGGTCAAGGTGCATGGCGTGCCCACCGAAGTCGAGCCCGAATGGCGCAGCGGCCTCACCCGCGCGGTCATGGGAGTCAAATTCCCGATCCGCTCGGTGCTTGCCGAGCCCATGGTCTCGCTCGGCCGCCTGCTCGAACTGCAGGCCGGCGACGTGATCCCGATCGATTTCGGCGCCGAGGTTCCGGTGATGGTGGCGTCGCGCCGCCTGGGCACCGGCCTCGTCGGCACCGCCAACGGCCGCGCCGCGGTCCGGCTCACCCAACTCGAACCGCTCAGCGAAGAGGATTTCCGATGAACGACATGGCCGGGGGATTCCCCGTCGATACTTCGGTGGCCGCCAATTTCCGGCTCCTCCAGGACGTCGACGTCAAGCTGACCGTCGAGATCGGTTCGACATCCCTATCCCTGCGCGACCTCCTCGCGTTGGGCGAGGAGAGCGTGATCGAGCTCGATCGCGACGCCAACGAATTGCTCGACATCTTCGTCAACGGGACGCTGATCGGCCGCGGCGAAGTCGTCACCGTCGGCGAGAAGTTCGGCGTGCGGATGACCGAATTGGTCAGCCCGGAGAAGCGGACCGCGCGCGCATGATGTGGTCGTATATCCTCAAGCTGGTGATCCTGCTGCCGCTCGTTTGCGGCCTGCTGATCGGCTGCCTCTATGCGTGGCGCAAGCTCGAGGCGCGGCTGCCGAAGAATCAGGGCACGCGGATGGTCCAGGTCAAGGAAACCATGATGCTCGCACCCGGCCTCCGCCTCGCGGTGGTCGAGTTCGAGGGGCAAAAACTGCTCGTCTCGGTCAGCCGCAGCGGCGTCACTTTGGTCGACAAGGCGGCAAGCTGATGCTGGCACGGCTTTCGGCTCCCCGCTCGGTGGGCGGGCGCGCGGCGCTGTTCGTCGGGCTGCTCGCCTTCTTCATTCTCTTCACTGCGCCGGCATTCGCCCAGGGCGTACCGGCGCCGGCGCCTGTTCCCACGCCCGGCGTCGGTGATGCGGTAGACCGCGCATTGGGCGATCTCGGCGGCGGCGATGCGCCGCTCAGCCTGTCGCTCCAGGTCCTCATCATCATGGGCCTGCTCACGGTGCTGCCGGGCATATTGCTGATGATGACCAGTTTCACTCGGATCATCATCGTGCTGTCTGTGCTGCGTCAGGCGCTGGGCCTCCAGCAGACTCCGCCCAATCAGGTGCTGATCGGCCTCTCGCTGTTCCTCAGCTTCTTCGTGATGGCGCCGGTTATCAATCAGGCCAACACGACTGCGATCCAGCCTTATGCCCGCGGCGAGATCAGCGCGACGCAGATGATCGCCGGTACCGGCGATGCGCTCCATGGCTTCATGATCAGGCAGACCCGCAACCGCGACGTGAAGATGTTCGCAGATATGGCGAAGAGTGGCCCCTATGCCAATCCGTCGGACGTGCCCTTCTCGGTGCTGCTCCCGGCTTTCGTCACCAGCGAGTTGAAGACTGCGTTCCAGATCGGCTTCCTGATCTTCCTCCCTTTCATCGTCATCGATCTCGTCGTCGCCACCGTGCTGATGAGCCTCGGCATGATGATGATGTCGCCGACGATCATCTCGCTGCCGTTCAAGCTGCTGCTGTTCGTGCTGGTCGACGGCTGGGCGCTGACGATGGGCAGCCTCGCCGCGAGCTTCGGGACCTAGAAATGGACGCCGATTACTTTCTCACCGTCGCGCGCGAGGCGATGTGGATCCTCGCGCTCGCCTCGGCGCCGATCCTGGTGCCGGCTCTGCTGTCGGGACTGATCCTCGGCATGGTCCAGGCGGCGACTTCGATCCAGGAACAGACGCTCACCTTCGTTCCCAAGCTGATCGTCGTGGCGGTGAGCCTCGTGATCTTCGGCGGCATGATCATGGGGCTGCTCGGGGACTTCACCACGAGCATCTTCGAGCGCATCCCGGATCTGGTGAAATAAGCGATGATGGGCTTCGGCCTCTCGATCGAGCCGCAACTCTGGGCCCTGCTGTTCGCGATGGTGCGGATCGGCGCGGCGTTCGTCGCGGCGCCGGTGTTCAGCGCCATCGCGATACCGCTCCCGGCACGCATCGCGCTTACCGGCGCGATCGGGGTGCTGGTCATCAACACCACCCATATCACTCCCCCGGCCGAGATCTTCTCGCTCACCACGATGCTCGCCGTCGCCGCAGAGGCCTTGATCGGTCTCGCTCTCGGCTTCGTCCTCCAGATCGCCTTTTCGGCGCCGCTGATCGCCAGCGAAGTCATCGGCATGTCGATGGGACTGGGCTTCGCCAATGCGGTCGACCCGACCAGCGGGCATTCGACTCCGGCGCTCGGCCAGTTCCTGTCGCTGCTGCTCACCCTCCTGTTCCTCGCGGTGGACGGCCACCTCGTCCTCGTCGATCTCGTCGTGCGCAGCTATGAGGCGATGCCTCCCGGCGCGTGGATTGCGCCCGAACGGCTGCTGAGCATCGCCCTGTTCGGTGGCTATGCCTTCCTCGCGGGACTGCTGCTTGCGCTTCCCGTCGGGTTCCTGCTGCTCTGCCTCAACGTCGTCGTCGGCATGCTCAGCCGCGCCGCGCCCGCGCTCAATCTGTTCGCGGTCGGCCTGCCCGCCAGCCTCGCGATGGGCGTGGTCGCGATCTTGCTCGCGCTTCCGGCGATGGGCGATTACCTCCTCGTCATCATCCGCGAAGCGCTCGACGCCGCGCCCCGGCTGGTGCTCGGCTGATGTCGGAGAGCTTCGGCGAGAAGACGGAAGCCCCGACAGCCAGGCGCAAACGCAAGGCGACGGAGGAAGGCCAGCTTCTCAAATCGAAGGATTTCGGCACTGCGATCGTGATTCTGGTCGGCTGCACATGGATGGCGTTGCTCGGCCCGTCGCTGATCGGCGCGTGCAAGGAAGTGATGCGCGCCTGCCTCTCGTTCGGGCGCGGCGACGTCGAGAATTTCGAGCCGTTGCGGCCGCTGATGTCGGCGGGATGGAAGCTCGCGCCCTCGCTGGCCGGGCTGTTCGTGCTCACCGTTGCCGCGGCGATCCTGAGCCAGGCGGGGCTCGGCTCGATCGGCTGGAACAACAAGCTCTTCGCGCCCAAGGGCTCGCGGATCAACCCGGCGTCGGGCCTCAAGCGCATGTTCGGCCCTACCGGCTGGATCGAGCTCGGCAAGTCGCTGCTCAAGGTCACGCTGCTCGGCGCCATGGGGGCGTGGATGCTGCGATCGATCACCCATCAGTCGCTGGGGCTCGTCTCCGCGGATCTGCACGGTGCGATCGGATCGCTCGGCGGCCAGTTCCTCACCTTGATGTTCGTCATGGCCGCCGGCTTGCTGATCATCGCCGGCGTGGACGTGCCGATCCAGATGATCCGCCACTTCCGCCAGCTCCGCATGACCAAGCAGGAGGTCAGGGAAGAGCATAAGGAAACCGAGGGCTCGCCCGAGTTGAAGGCCGCGCAACGCCAGCGTCAGCGCGAGATCCTCAAGGGCGGCTATCGCAAGACCGTCGCCACCGCGCATGTCGTGCTCACCAACCCGACGCATTTCGCCGTCGCGCTGCGCTATGCTTCCGGCAAGGACCAGGTGCCGGTCGTCGTCGCCAAAGGCCGCGGCCAGACCGCGCTCGCGATCCGCGAGCTCGCCGGTGAATTCCAGGTGCCGGTGCTCGAATATCCGCAGCTCGCCCGCGCCGTCTATTACACCAGCCGCGAAGGGCAGGAGGTCCGCGACGACCTGTATCTCGCCATCGCCACGGTCCTCGCCTTCGTATTCGGCGTCAACCAGCGGGCAGGCGGCGGCCAGCCGCCGGTGACCGTGCCGGCCGGGGCATTGTTCGACGAGAACGGCCAGAAAATCGAACGTCCGGCCTAAAGCGCGCGCCTGCGCGGTCGCTTAACAAGACAGGGGAAAAGCGATGGCCATCGAATCGATTGCGAAGACTCTGGGAACCGGATCGGGCATCGACATCACGTCGCTGGTCGGCCAGCTCGTCGACGCCTCCTTTGCCAACAAGAACGCCGCGTTGACGGCAAAAGGCGAGAAGCTGACCGCGCAGATCTCGAAGGTCAGCGAGGTCAGGAGCGGCATCAGCGATTTCGCGAATGCGCTGTCGCAGCTCACTTCGGGCGGTACGCTCGCCACCCAGCCGACCAGCGCGAATACCGGCATCGTCAGGACGACGCGGCTTCCCGGCGCCACGCTGGCGGGTTTGAACGCCAGTCTCGAGGTCCGTCAGCTCGCCCAGGGTCAGGTCGCCAGCACCGCCGCCTTCGCCGATGGGGCGTCGAGCGTGATCGGTACCGGCACGCTGACCCTCACTTTCGGCACCGCCACCGTGGCCGACGGCGCTATGACCGATTTCACTGCGGGAACGAGCAGCCCGATCACGATCACGATCGATGCCGCGCACGACACGCTTCAGGGCGTGGCCGATGCCATCAACGCCGTCAAACCCGGGGTGACCGCCTCGGTGATCACCGACGGCAACGGCGCGCGGCTGGTGGTCAAGAGCGCCACCGGTGCCTCGCAGGCGTTCGAGCTCTCGGGCAGCGGCGATCTGGCCAGCCTCGATATCGGGCGGAACGCAAGCGGCTCGACGATCAACGCAACCGCCCAGAATGCGCTTGTCTCGCTCGACGGCGTCGACGTCACGTATCCGACCAACAACATCTCGAATCTGATCCCGGGCGTGCGTCTCGATCTCGTCGCGGCGTCGGTGGGCACAAAGGTAGCGATCGGCGCGACGCGGCCCACCACCGAGCTGGGGGAAGCGGTCGCCAATTTCGTCGAGACCTACAACCAGATATACAAGATGGTGAAGGCGGCGGTGGACCCGATTTCGGGCGAGCTGCGTGGCGATCCGGCGGCGAAGGAGTTGCTGCGCCAGCTCAAGGGCCTGTCGCTCACCGTCCTGCTGCCCGACGCCACCGACGAAATCCCGGGCAAGCTCGCGGACATCGGCGTCGCGACGCAGCGCGACGGCACGCTGCGCGTCGATGCGACGCGGCTCTCCAAGGTGTTGAGCAGCTGGCCCGATCAGCTCGAGGCGATGTTCGCCGGCGGTGCGGGCCTCACCACGGCGCTCTCCAAGATCGCCGAAACCGCTATCGGCAAGGCTTCGGACCCGCGCTTCGGCCGGCCAACGGGTCTCGCCGCCAGCCTGGCGCTTTACGACGACGCGCAAGAGGATGTCGCCGACGACAAAGCGGACGCGCTCGCCGCCGCGGAGACCATGCGCGCGCGGATGACCCAGCAGTTCGCGGCGATGGATTCGAAGGTCGCGGCGTACAAGTCGACGCAGAGCTTCCTCGAGCAGCAGATCAAGGCGTGGAATTCGGACAATTGACGCGATGACCCGCTACGCAACCGCCCTTGCCGACCCCGCCGCGACCTATCGCCAGATCGACCTGACCGGCCGCACGACGGGGGCGAACCCGCACCGTCTCGTCGGCCTGCTCTATGAAGAAGGCGTCGCGGCGCTGCGCGCCGCCGCCTGCGCGGCCGAGGGCCGTCAGGGCCAGATCAAGAGCGAGCGTGTATCGCGCGCGACCGCCATATTGTTCGCGCTCGAGGCCGGGCTCGATTTCGACAAGGGCGGCGACGTTTCGCGCGCGCTCGCGACCTTCTATCACGGGCTTCGCCAGCAGGTGCTGCAGGCCAGTATCGGCACCGATCCCGCGCCGTTCCGCGAAGCCGCGGCGAGCCTCGAGGAGATCGGCGGCGCCTGGGCGAGCGTCGGCGCTTCCTGAGCGGGGTGCGTAGCGTGGAACGGCGGGGACCGGACGGGAGGAGAAGGGGCATCGGGCCGGGAGCGGACTGCTACTCCCGGCCCGATGCGGAGATCCCCTGCAACGTTCCGCTTGCGAACATGCCGGGGGAGGCAAAGCCCGCCCCGGCCTGGTTCACATATTGTTGTCGGCGACGTCGACGCTCTTGCTGACCAGGATATTAACCGCGACGCGGCGGTTCTGCGCCTTGCCTTCGGCAGTGTCGTTGCTCGCCAGCGGGTCCGCCGTGGCCATGCCGGTCGGCGTGAGCATGCGATAGGGCTTCCAGCCGCACTTCTGCTGGAGATAGTTGATCACGCGGTTGGCCCGTTTCTCGCTGAGTTCCTGATTGACGTCGTCGCTTCCGGTCGAATCGGTGTAGCCTACCACCAGGAGCAGGGCGTTTTCGGTTCCCTCGGCCGTGGTCGCCGTCGTGCAGAGCTCGGCCTTGTCCTGTGCGGACAGTTCCGCCTTGCCGGTATCGAAGTGCACGTTGGTGGTGCCCTTGATATTATATTTGTCGATATCGCCCAGGCGGCCGCGCAGCGCCTCCGTTGCCGCGGTCTGTTCCTCGAAGCGCTGATCGGTCGCGTTGCGGATCATCGACGCGGTCTTGAGGTCGTTTTTCCGAAGACTGATCTGGCTCGCCACCAGGTCACTGCCCGATTGCATGGTTTTGACGGTAACCGGCAGCCCGTTGAGCAGCGAATCCGCGCCGAGCTTGCTGGTGCTGCTGAACAGGCCGCCTCCGGCCTTGATCTTGGTGGAATCGTTGACGGCGATGACCACGCTGGAGCCGTCGGCGGTCTTGACCTTCATTTTGTCGTCGTTGCGCGCGACGATGACGCCCTTCACCTCGGGCCCTTCGGTCATCGCAGGCGCGGATTCACCATATACGACGATATTGGAACCGGCCGGGCTCTGCTGTTGCTGCGACGGCTCCTGCTGCGGCTGCTGCTGGGCAATCGCGCTGCTGGACGCAGACGCGGCCAGCAAGGCCACCAGGAAGCGAACTCCTGATCTCTTGGAAATGACACGCATTGAGCAACCTCCTTCAAATTGCCCCCCACCGGCCCTGCGTGTTCAGGTTAAGCTGTCCGACAGATGAACAGGCTCAGGCGAGCCGTCAGTTGAGCGGGTGGCTGGAGCGCTCGCTGCGACGAACCGACCTGGGCTGCGTGGAGGGAAGGGTCGCTTCCGTCAGAAGCAGACCTTCCAAATCGAATGCCCGGCAATGGGAGAGGCGGCCTAGACGTCGAGCTTCTCGTAATCCGCGGGCGGCGGGATGCCCTCCATCCGCTCCGCCAGCAGCGGCCGGAAGCTCGGGCGGCTCTTCATGCCGACATACCAGCGCTTGGCCTGGTCGTGGCTCTTCCAGTCGATCCCGCCCAGATAATCGGCAATCGAGATCTGCGCGGCTGCCGCGAGATCGGCGAGGCTCATCGTCGGCCCGGCGAGCCAGGTGCGGTGGTCGAGCAAATAATCGATATAGTCGAGGTGGGCGACCGCCGCCTTCATCGCCTCGCGCAGCGCCCTGGCGTCGGGGGCGGTTTTATGGACCACGCGCTTGATCATCCGCTCGTGGAGCAGGGGCGCGGTGATGTCGCCGTAGAAATGGTCGTCGAACCAGATCACCAGCCGGCGGATCTCCGCGCGATCGGTGGCCGTGCCGCTGATCATCGCGTTCTTGCTGACCGTCTCCTCGAAGAACTCGCAGATCACGGTCGAATCGATCAGCGTTACGCCGCGTTCGGTATCCACCATCACCGGCACCTGGCCCGTCGGATTCAGGTCGAGGAACTCGTCGCGCCGCAGCCAGGGGGATTCGCGCACCGGCTCATAGCCGACGCCCTTCTCGCCCAGCAGCAGGCGAACTTTCCGGGAAAACGGACAAAGCGGGAATTGCAGGAGTTGCCACATGCAACTCGTATCTAGCGAGGACGCGCGGCGCGTCCAGCGGATGCGTCAATTATCGTCGCTATAGGCCTGGGCCATGCTCGCGAGCGGCGCCAGCGCAGCGCGGAGCCGGTCGGCGGTGCGCGCCAGTTCGCCGCTCATCGCCAGCGCGTCACCGGACACTGCACCCACGGTGCCGACCGCGCGGCGCGTCCGGTCGTGGAGCTTGGCTTCGAAATGTGGGTCCCTGCGGCGTTCGACGTCGCGCAGCGTATCCGACGGCCGGATATCCTCGTCCGGATCGGCATAGCGCGCCAGCGGCCCGACCCTGGTGTCGAGCACGATACCCGCCAGCGCGCTCATCGCCATCGCGACGCCTTCCTGCACCATCGGATCGTTGAGCCGGCGCACGGCTTCGGCGTCGGCACGCGATTGCGCGGCGGCGGGCATGGCAACGGCGCATAATAGGGCAGTGGCTGTGACCAGACGCATGACATTCTCCCGAGTCGTCAGGAACGTCTTATACATCCGCGTCAACGGCTTAGCCTAGCCTGAACGTAAGCGAGCGCCCGCTATTCCGGGCACGGCTCTCCGACGATGCTCCATAGGATGGCGCCGCCATGGTTGTGCACGCCGGACAACTGGATTCGGTCGCCCGGCTTGACTCTGGGCAAGCACGAGAGCGGCCGCGTAAGCGTTACGGGCATGCCGTCGTCCAGCTGGAGCGACAGGAGCGCGTAAGGCTGACGCAAGTTACTCTTGCTCCCGAGCCCGGGGGCGAGCGAGACGACGGTCGCTTTTGCCGTGATGACCGAGCGATCCGCGGGAAGCCTGAGCCACGCGAACCATGTGAAGCCCAGCAGCATAGCGACGATGACGAACGCCGCGCCAAGCTCCTGCACAGTGCGTCGGTTCATGTCTCACTCGGCCGCAACGGCCTCGCCCTCGTCGTCGAGCGGGTGCGAAAGCCGCGTGAGCATTTCCTTCGGCACGATTTGCCAGAAATGCCCTATCGCGCGATGCCAGTCCTCGAGGATGCCCTGCGACCATTTGCTGTCGGTCGCCTCGGCGTGCGCCTCGACGAGTCCGCGCAGGCGGGCTTCCCAATGCTCCGAGGCGAGCCGCTGCCAGACGATGCTCTCGGGATTAGCGCGCGCGGCGAAGCTGCCGTCCTCGTCATAGACGAAGGCCATGCCGCCCGTCATGCCGGCGCCGAAGTTCATCCCGACCTTGCCGAGCACGACTGCGGTGCCGCCGGTCATGTACTCGCAGCCATTGGCGCCACAGCCCTCGACCACCACTTCGGCGCCCGAATTGCGGACCGCGAAGCGCTCGCCCGCCTGGCCGGCGGCGAAGAGGCGTCCCGAGGTCGCGCCGTAGAGCACGGTGTTGCCGATGATCGTGTTGTCCTGGCTGGCGAGCGGCGAGCTCACCATCGGGCGGACGACGATCGTTCCGCCCGAAAGCCCCTTGCCGACATAGTCGTTGGCGTCGCCGAACACTTCGAGCGTGATGCCCTTGCACAGGAACGCGCCGAGCGATTGCCCAGCCGAGCCGCGCAGCCGCACCTGGACGTGGTTGTCGGCGAGCGTCGACATGCCGAATTTCCGCGTGACCTCGGAGGAGAGCCGCGTGCCCACCGCGCGGTGCGTGTTGCGCACCGAATAGGTCAGCTGCATCTTCTCGCCGCGGGAGAACACCGCCGCCGCGTCGCGGATCATCTGCGCATCGAGGCTGTCGGGGACCTCGTTGCGGAAGGTCGACAGGCTGAAACGCCGGTTGGCGTCGTCGGCATCGACCTTGGCGAGGATCGGATTGAGGTCGAGATCGTCGAGATGCTCGGCGCCGCGGCTGACCTGGCGGAGCAATTCGGTGCGGCCGATGATTTCGTCGAGGCTGGAGAAGCCGAGCTTCGCAAGGATCTCGCGCACTTCCTCGGCGATGAAGGTCATCAGGTTGATGACCTTTTCCGGCGTGCCGACGAATTTCGCGCGCAGGCGCTCGTCCTGCGTGCAGACGCCGACCGGGCAGGTGTTCGAATGGCACTGGCGCACCATGATGCAGCCCATCGCCACCAGGCTCAGCGTGCCGATGCCGAATTCCTCGGCGCCGAGGATCGCGGCGATGACGATGTCGCGCCCGGTCTTGAGCCCGCCATCGGTGCGCAGCGTCACCCGGCCGCGCAGGCCGTTGAGGGTGAGCGTCTGGTTGACCTCGGTCAGCCCCATTTCCCATGGCGTACCGGCATATTTGACCGAAGTCTGCGGGCTCGCGCCGGTACCGCCGACATGGCCGGCGACAAGGATCACGTCCGCGTGCGCCTTGGCGACGCCCGCCGCGACCGTGCCGATCCCCGCCGAGCTGACCAGCTTGACGCACACCCGCGCGCGCGGGTTGATCATCTTGAGGTCGTAGATGAGCTGGGCGAGGTCCTCGATCGAATATATGTCGTGGTGCGGCGGCGGGCTGATCAAGGTCACCCCCGGAGTTGCGTGGCGCAACTTCGCGATGAACTCGGTGACCTTGAAGCCGGGCAACTGGCCGCCCTCGCCGGGCTTGGCCCCCTGCGCGACCTTGATCTCGATCTCGTCACAGGCGCCCAGATATTCGGCGGTCACGCCGAAACGTCCGCTCGCGATCTGCTTGATGACGGAGTTGGCATTGTCGCCATTTTCGTAGGGCTTGTAGCGCAGCTTGTCCTCGCCGCCCTCGCCCGACACCGCCTTGGCGCCGATGCGATTCATCGCGATGGCGAGCGTCTCGTGCGCTTCGGGAGAGAGCGCGCCGAGCGACATGCCCGGCGTCACGAAGCGCTTGCGGATCTCGGTGATCGCCTCGACCTGCTCGATCGCGATGCCTTCGTTCGGGAAGTTGAATTCGAGCAAGTCGCGCAGATAGACCGGCGGCATGTCGCGCACGCCGCGCGCGAATTGCAGGTAGGACGAATAGCTGTCGGTCGAAACCGCGGTCTGCAACAGATGCATCAGCTGCGCCGAATAGGCATGCGTTTCGCCGCCGTGGCGCTGGCGATAGAAGCCGCCGATCGGCAACGCGGCGATCGCGCGATCGAATGCCGCCTCATGGCGCATCATCGCGTTCAGATGGAGCGAGGCATAGCCTTCGCCCGAGATCTTGGCCGGCATGCCTGGGAACAGATCGTTGACCAGCGCGCGGCTGAGGCCGACCGCTTCGAAATTATAGCCGCCGCGGTACGACGAGATCACCGCGATGCCCATTTTCGACAGGATCTTGAGCAACCCTTCGTCGATGGCCTTGCGGTGGCGCTCGAGGCATTCGGCGAGGCTCAGATCTCCGAACAGCCCACGTGCCTGCCGGTCGGCGATCGAGGCCTCGGCGAGATAGGCGTTCACCGTCGTGGCGCCGACGCCGATCAGCACTGCATAATAATGCGTGTCGAGGCATTCGGCGGAGCGCACGTTGACCGAGGCGTAAGAGCGTAGTCCGCGCCGGACGAGATGGGTGTGGACTGCGGCGGCCGCGAGCACGCCGGCGATCGCGACCTTGTCGGCGCCGAGATGCTCATCGGTGAGGAACAATTCGGTGCAGCCGGCGCGAACCGCCTGTTCCGCTTCGTAGCGGATGCGCGTGATCGCGGCGCGAAGCGCGTCGGGCCCGCCCTTCGCTTCGAAAGTGCAGTCGATCTCGGCCGCCTGCGCTCCGAAATGCGCGCGGAGGCGGTACCAGTCGGCATTGGTCAGCACCGGACTCTCAAGAACCAGCACGCGTCCGGGCGCACCCTCGGGATCGAGGATGTTCGCCAGATTCCCGAAGCGCGTCCGCAGCGTCATCACCTGGCGCTCGCGCAGCGAATCGATCGGCGGGTTGGTGACCTGGCTGAAATTCTGGCGGAAGAACTGGCTGATCAGCCGCGGCTTGTCCGAGATCACCGCGAGCGGCGTATCGTCGCCCATCGAGCCGATCGCTTCCTTGGCGGTCTCGACCATCGGCGCGAGGATCAGCTCCATGTCTTCGAGCGTCTGTCCCGCCGCGACCTGGCGGCGCGTCAGTTCGGCGCGATCATAATGGCCGGGTTCGTCGGCGGGCGCGGGCAAGTCGTCGATGGTGATGAACTCGCCGATCATCGCGGCATAGTTCGCTTCGCCCGCGATGCGATCCTTGATCGCGGCGTCGTCGAACAACACGCCCTTGTCCAGATCGACTGCGATCATCTGCCCCGGGCCCATCCGTCCCTTGGCGATGACGGAGGATTCAGAGATCTGGACCATGCCCGTCTCGGAGCCGACGATGAGAAGCCCATCGGACGTCTGGGTGTAGCGCAAGGGACGCAGCGCATTGCGGTCCACCCCCGCCACCGCCCAGCGGCCGTCGGTCATCGCCAGCGCGGCGGGGCCGTCCCACGGCTCCATCACGCTCGCCAGATATTTGTACATCGCCAGATGGCTCTCCGGCGTGTTCTCGTCCCACGCCTCGGGCACCAGCATCAACTTGGCCGTGGGGGCGTCGCGGCCCGAGCGGCAGATCGCCTCGAACACCGCGTCCAGCGCGGCGGTGTCCGACGCGCCGGCCGGGATCACCGGCTTGATGTCCTCGCTCTGCTCGCCGAACGCGATGCTCGCCATCTTGATCTCATGGCTGAGCATCCAGTTCTTGTTGCCGCGGATCGTGTTGATCTCGCCATTGTGCGCGAGGCAGCGGAAGGGCTGCGCCAGCCACCATTGCGGGAAGGTGTTGGTCGAATAACGCTGGTGGAAGATCGCCACGCGGCTGGTGAAGCGCTCGTCCTTCAAATCCGGATAGAATTCGCCGAGGCTCTCCGCGAGGAACAGCCCCTTGTAGATGATCGATCGCGTCGACAGCGAGCAGATGTAGAATCCGCTGATCTGTGCGGCGATGACGCGCTTCTCGATCCGCCGGCGGACCAGATAGAGGTTCTTCTCGAATTCGGCGGCGTCGATCGCATCGGGCATCGGTCCCGCGATCATGATCTGCTCGATCTCCGGTCGCGTCGCCTGCGCCTTCATGCCGATGACCGACACGTCGACGGGCACCTGGCGCCAGCCATAAATGGTGTAGCCCGCCTCGATGATCTCCGATTCGACGATCGTTCGGCAGCTCTCCTGCGCGCCCAGATCGGTGCGCGGCAGGAAGATCATGCCGACCGCGAGCCGGTTCGGCATCACGCGGTGGCCGCCCGCGGCGATCGCATCGTCGAAGAAGCGCACGGGCAGGTCGACATGCAGGCCGGCACCATCACCGGTCTTGCCGTCGGCATCGACTGCGCCGCGGTGCCACACGGCCTTGAGCGCATCGATCGCCGACTGGACGACGCGGCGCGACGGCTGACCGTCGGTCGCGGCGACCATGCCCACGCCGCAGGCATCGCCTTCGAACTCGGGACGGTACATGCCCTCGCGGGCGAGGCGGGTGCGTTCGGCTTCGTTGGTCATTGCTTGGTCTCGGGCTTGGGCGGCGGCGGCAAATGCGCGGTCTCTTCCTCGACGCGTTTCATGATGGCGGGCATCACGCGCATCATCTCGGGCGCGGCTGCCGACATTTCCTGCATCATCTCGGGATCCATGAAGGTCAGCAAATAGTCTTGCGCGAAAGCGGAGCCCGTCGGCGTCGCGAAGAACGTGTCCATCTCGCCGAGTTGCTGAAGCGTGAAGCGGCGTGCGAAGGATTTGCCCAGCGCAACACGGACGCGCGGTTCGAGCTTGTCCATCACCTTGCCCATTTCGTCGCCGATCACGCGGGTCATGATCGTCATGCGCTCGCGAAAGGCTGGGTCGCGCTCGGCCGCGATCTGGTCGATCGTCTTGCCGCTATTGTCCTTCTGGCCGAGATCGGCGGGGGTCAGCCCGCTCATCTGACCGATCATCGCCTCCATCATCTGCGGAAAGGCATCGCGCATCATGCGCAGATACACGCCTTGCGGTACCAGCTTCGCGACGACTTTTCCGGCCATTGCGAGCCGGGCAGGATCAGTCGGCGCCGTCTGGGCAGCGGCCGGTGGGACGGTCTGCGCCGCCGCAACACCAGGTGCCGCCAGCGCCAGAGCGACTGCCAATCCCTCGATCCGCATCATGCGGCGACCCTCGCCTTGGCGCGCATCCACGCATGCATGTGCGCAGCTACGTCGCGGCCGTCGCGGATCGCCCAAACGACGAGGCTCGCGCCGCGCACGATGTCGCCCGCGGCGAACACGCCGTCGAGGCTGGTCATCATGGTCTTGCCATCGGTGCGCAGCGTGCCCCAGCGCGTTACGCCCAGCCCTTCCGAACCGAACAGTCGGGGCAAATCCTCGGCCTCGAAGCCGAGTGCCTTGATCACGAGGTCGGCCTTGAGCTGGAACGCGCCACCGGGATCGACTTCGGGCGCGCGCCGGCCTGAGGCGTCGGGTGCGCCGAGCCGCATCTTCGACGCGCGCACGCCGGTCACCTTGTCGGTGCCGTCGAACGCCTCGGGCCCGGAAAGCCAGACGAACTCGACGCCTTCTTCTTCGGCATTGGCGACTTCGCGCTGAGAGCCGGGCATGTTGGCGCGGTCGCGGCGATAGAGACACTTCACCGATGCCGCGCCCTGGCGGATCGCCGTGCGGACGCAGTCCATCGCGGTATCGCCGCCGCCGATCACGACGACATGCTTGCCGTCGGCATCGAGGCTGCCGTCGTCGAACGCCGGAACGGCATCGCCGAAGCCCTTGCGATTCGACGCGGTCAGATAATCGAGTGCTTCGACCACGCCCGCGGCGCCGACGCCCGGCGCCTTGATCCCGCGCGCCTTGTAGACGCCGGTGGCGATCAGGATCGTGTCGTGTTTCGCGCGCAGTTCCTCCAGCGTCGCGTCGCGGCCGATCTCGAAACTGGTGTGAAAGACGATTCCCGCCTCTTCGAGTCGGGCGACTCGCCGCATGACGATATGCTTCTCGAGCTTGAAGCCCGGGATGCCATAGGTCAGCAGCCCCCCGGCGCGATCGTGCCGGTCATAGACGTGCACGTCATAGCCCATCTCACGCAGATATTCGGCGGCACTGAGTCCCGCCGGTCCCGCGCCGATGACACCAACGGATTGGCCGCGCGCCGGGCCGACGCGGACGGGCTCGACCCAGCCTTCGTCCCATGCCTTGTCGGTGATGAACTTCTCGACCGACCCGATCGTCACTGCGCCGTGGCCCGAGAATTCGATGACGCAATTGCCTTCGCACAGCCGGTCCTGCGGGCAGATACGGCCGCAGATCTCGGGCATGGTCGAGGTCGAATTGGAGAGCGCATATGCCTCGCGCAGCCGCCCTTCCGCGGTCAGCCGCAGCCAATCGGGAATGTGATTGTGCAACGGGCAATGCACCGAGCAATAGGGGACGCCACATTGCGAGCAGCGCCCGGCCTGCGCCTCGGCCTCGGGCACGGCGTAGCGGTCCGCGATCTCGCGGAAATCTTCCGCGCGGAGTTCAGCCTCGCGCTTGGCCGGATATTCCTGCCCCCGCGCCACGAATTTGAGCATCGCATCGTCTGCCATGCCGCGCCCCTATCGCAAGGCGCCACAAAACAAAAGGCAGTATTACTGCCATATTTATCGATTCATCGACACGAAAGCTCAATTCGCAACATTATTACGCAGAAATAATGGGCCGTATCGGCCCTATCGCATCCCGAGCCAGACCAGCGCCGCTGCTCCGGCAACGATGCGATACCAGGCAAAGGGCGCGAATCCGTGCTTCGTGACGATCGCGAGGAACGCTTTCACGACTGCCAGTGCCACGACGAAGGAGACGACGAAGCCGACCGCGATCAGCCCGAGACTGTCCGCCGTGATGGCGTCGCGGTGCTTGTAGAGCTGCAACACCGTGGCACCGGTGAGCGTCGGGAGCGCGAGGAAGAAGCTGAAATCGGCGGCGGTCCGACGATCGATGCCGAGCGCCATCGCCCCCATGATCGTCGCGCCCGAACGGCTGACGCCGGGGATCATGGCGAGGCATTGCACGAGGCCGATCTTGATCGACTGCATGGTCGATACTCCCGCGATGCCAAGCACATTCTCGGTATGCACGAGGCGTTCGATCACAAGGATCGCGATACCCCCGGCGATCAGTGCCCAGGCGACGACCACGGCATTTTCGAGCAGCGCCTCGATCTGGTCGCCGAATGCGAGCCCTAGCACCACCGCAGGGAAGAACGCGATGAGCAGGTTGCGGACGAACGCCACCGAAGCGGCCTCCCAGCGCAGCAATCCCTTGGTCACCGCGAGGAACGTCCGCCAATAGAGCACGACGATCGCGAGGATCGCGCCGGGCTGGATGGCGATGTTGAACACCGCCCATTGCGCCGCGTCATAGCCCATCAGCTCGCTCGCGAGAATCAGATGGCCGGTCGAGGAGACGGGCAGGAATTCAGTGACGCCTTCGACGATGCCGAGCAGGATCGCGACGAGAAGTTCGGTCATAGGAGAGGGGCCTCTCGATCACGCGCCGGCCGGCACCACGCCGGCGGCTTTATCGGACAAGATTTCAGGCGGCTTCGCCCAGCTGGCCGAATCGGCCATGGCGGCGGAAACGGACCAGCCACCCCGGCGCGACCGAGGCCAGAGGCGTCGGGGTCAGGCCGAATTTCTCGAAGCCTTCCGCGCCCGTGGTCACGACGTTGTCGCGCTGAAGCATGCGCCATTGGTCCCGAGTGATCGGCGCACCCGGCAACACGCCGACCGAGGCGACGAGGCCGCCCAATGCATCGGGCAATTCGACGAAATGCGCTTCGCGTCCGATCGCACCTGCAATCCAGCGATGGAGCTCGGCCATGGTCACTATATCGGGTCCGCCCAGCTCATAGACATGGCCGCCATGTGCAGCGGGATGGGCCAGGGCCTTCACCACCGCTTGCGCGACATCGGCGACATAAGCGGGCTGGAACTTCACGGTGGGCCGCAAGACCGGAACGATCGGCGCGTTTGCAATCAGTCCGGCGAAGCGGTTCACGAACGCATCCTCGCGCCCGAACAGGATCGAGGGCCGCAGAATCGTCGCGGCAGGAAACGCATCGAGCACCGAGCGCTCGCCTTCGGCCTTGGTACGGCCGTAAGCCGAGGGCGAATCCATGGCGGCGCCCAGCGCAGAAATATGAACCAGTGCCTCGACGCCGCCGCGTTGCGCGGCCGCGGCGACGTCGCGTGCGCCGTCGACATGCACCGCGCGCATCCTGGCGCCGAACGTGCCCGCCAGATTGACGACGAAATCGGATCCTTCGATCGCGCGGGCAATCGAATCGGGTGCCGTGACGTCGACCGTGGCGAACTGGGTCTGGCCCAGCCCGCCCAGCGGTTTGAGAAACCATGCATCGCGCGGCCGCTTCTGCGCGATCCGGACCCGTACGCCGGCGCGGTAAAGTTCCTGCGCAACGTAGCGGCCCAGAAATCCGCCGCCGCCGATCAGCGTTACCAGCCTGTCCTTCATGCCTGCCTCTCGAGCCTCGTAGCGAGCTGCCCCCATGCCGCGTGACCACGAAAACGGCAACCCGCGCAAACCGTTGAATTCGCCATGCGCCGCGGTTGACAGCCCCTCGACCCTCCCCTAGAGCGCGCCGCCTACCCCGTGCCCAGATGGCGGAATTGGTAGACGCACCAGCTTCAGGTGCTGGCGGTCGCAAGGCCGTGGAGGTTCGAGTCCTCTTCTGGGCACCAGATACCTGTCTCGGGGTATCCCAAACCATCGAAAAAACGGCAGAAATCTGCCATTTTTTCCTCGGTTCTGTCTAAGACGATCCGAGCAGGTTCCAGTCGATACCAGGGCCATATGGGCCATGATCGGGGCAAAAAATGGCCCCGATTAAATGATGGCCCCATGGGCCATTTCGACTGGGAATCATGGACGCCATCCGAACGGAACCGATTGAATCGGGAGTTAGGCTGATGGCTTTGAAAGACCTGCAGATCCGCGCCCTCAAGGCGACCGACCGCATTTACAGAAAATCTGACGAAGGTGGCCTCTACATTGAGGTGCATCCCAGCGGCTCGAAGCTGTGGCGCGTGAAGTACATCCACCGCGTCGACGCTTTTGAACGAAAGCGGGAAGTGGAGCCCCGACGCGATCGAGCGTTCGCTTGCCCATGCGGACAAAGATGCCGTCCGCGGCACCTATAATCGTGGCGCTTATTGGGACGAGCGAGTTGCCATGCACCAATGGTGGAGTGACTATCTCGACCAATTGCGTGACGGTGTGCCGGAGGCGGTGCGTCCCGGGAGGCCTTAGTGCTTTATGCGCCAAATTGCATAAGTGGGCTTTATGCGATTTCGCGCATATCGGCATCCGCTGCGCGCGTTGATGAACTCGGAACTTTAGGGTGCTGGCAGGGGGAAGCCGCAGGCTCGCTTGAAAATGGCGGTTGGCCTCTGCGCGTGAGATCCAGGATGTCTAACTTTATGCGAACGGGGCGAGCGGGCCTACCATTTGTCGGCATACATTGGCAAATTTGCCAATTATGCCGACTTTATCGATATAGCTGGGCATAGTAGGGCATGTCGACGTAGATCGCTTGTGGTGTTGGCAATGTGCGTAATGTCGACATTTATTGACATTTTTGCCTACATCTGCCATTTCCGTCGCGAACAACGACAAGGAAGCGCAACATCCCCGACCGCACGGCCATCGTAACCTATAAGGGTGTTCCCGCTGGCGCGCTAAGTGAGCTCGGGGCGGACACTCGGTTTGTTTACAACGAAGGCTGGACGGAAACGATCGCCTGCGCACTACCTGTCACCCAGCGCGATCATTATTATCGTAATGGCCTCATTCCCTTCTTTGAGCATCTAGGCCCGGAAGGGTGGCTGCGGGGACGCCAAGCCCGAGCAGGCGGCACCGCGGCGCAGGACGATTTCGGGCTGCTGCTGAACTACGGCGCAGATTGCATCGGCGCTGTGGGCATCCTCGAGCCGGATGGAGGGCGGCTCGTAGCACCAGCCGAACCGAATGTGATCGAGGAAGCGGCAGCACTACCGGGGCGGACGCTTTCCGGTGTGCAGAAAAAGCTGCTCGCCTTTTGCGGCGACAAGGGCTTCGAGCCTTGCATCAGGACCAGCGATCCCGCGACGCATATCGCGAAATTCAATCGCGACGATCTGCCGACCCTCGTCCAGAACGAGAATCTCTCGCTGGAGCTTGGACGCGAAATCCTGGGCGAAGCGGAAATCACCAAGGCGAAACCTGCGGTCCTGGCAGGGATCGAAGGTCTGGCGCTCCTCGTCGAGCGCTTCGATCGGGCGGGCGACGAGAAGCTCCGGCTGGAAGACTTCGCGCAGATACTTGGCAAACCGCGTGGCCGTGAATTCGATGGCAAGTACCACTCGTCCTATGAGGAAGCCGCCACCGTCATCACCCGATTCTCGGCACGGGCACGCATCGACCTCGCCCGCTATTTCCGGCTGGTCGTCTTCAATCTGGTCCTCGGCAATGCCGACGCCCATCTGAAGAATTTCTCGCTCTTGGAAACACCTGAGGGTTTGCGCCTGAGCCCCGCCTATGACCTGATCAATACGCTCGTCTACCCAGACTATGAGCGAAACGCCGCGCTCGAGATCGGCGGCGCGAAGCGCGCCTTCGATACGCTCGATCGCGCGCTGGTCGAGGCGCTCGGGACGGCGATCGGATTGCCTGTGCCCGAGATCAAGCGCTCGCTCGATACGCTCGCCAAGGCCTTTGCAGGTGCCAAGACGCTCGAATTTTCTGCGCGGGTCCAGCCCGACGATTTTCGTATCGGATATCGGGAGATCATCCGGGAAAATGCCGGAAGGATATTCGCATGACCGAGTGGCCGATAGACTGGCGTGCCGTAGTCGATGAGGCGAAGCGGCGCCGCACGCGGGAAGGGCTGACCCAAGCGGGATTAGCAGCGCTTGCCGGCGTCAGCCGACAAACCGTTGTCTCGTTCGAACAGGGCGAGATCAATCTTCGGTTCGAACGCGTGATCGCCATTCTCGATGCGCTTGGCCTATTCGTGCAGCCAGGGCGCGCCGACAGTTTGCAGTCGTTCATCCACGATGCGCGAAACCGGTTCCGGGAACTGGTCGAGCGCCTCGACGACGATCACCCCTCCCGGCAACCGCTCGGGCACAGCGAGCAAGCCTATTCGATCGAGAGCGTCGAGCAGCTTCCGACACTGGCCCGCTTGAAGGACATTCTGTCCCGTGCGCCCAAGACGTCGGGGTGGTCACCGTTCTGGGTGCCGACCAAGGAGTCGATCAAGCCTACCTTCCATGACGGGTTGCTGGAATGCTGGCTCGGCCGGCCAGACGCAGATCGTCACTTCAACGATTCCGCGCATAGCGACTTCTGGCAAATCGCGCGCGATGGGACGGCATATCTCCAGCGCGGCTATCAGGAAGATGGGCGGGATCTCGAAGCCGGCACGTTCTTCGATCTCAGCCTTCCAATCCGGCGGACCGCCGAGGTGCTGTATCATGCGGCCTGGCTCGCTCAGCAGGTGGGCGCGAGCGGCACCGCCAAAATCCGTTTCTTCGCGCGCTATACCGGCCTTGCCGGCCGAGAGCTTCTCGCTTGGGCGAAACCTGGGCTGGCGCTCACGCTTGAGGAGGGTTTGCGCGCAAGATCGGACCAGGTCGATCTCAACATCGTCACAAGCGTCGACGGAATCGATCGGGACCTAGAGCGTGTCGTGATGCAAACCCTGTTGCCGCTCTACGAACGGTTCGACGGCTTCGAGCCGCCCGAGGCACTGATCAAGGGGCAGATCTCCGACTTCCGCCAGACCGTAGAAGATTTGCGATAGCGAGGTGCGCCACCAGTGACCACGCCGTAAGGGCGAAAATACTGGAGAGCTTGGGTATCGACCGAACGCTGGGCAACCGGCGCCCTTTCCTCTTCGAGGAAGCGCTGCTTCCTTCGCTCCCACCAGCTTTTGGAATCTGATTCAAAAGGCAGGCATGATCAGAGTTGGTGGCGGGTGGCCACCGCCCAGCTTTCGTCTGGCCGTCGCTCGCTCCGCGCGATCCCGTTGAGGTCTGGAAGAACAATCGGCCGTGCCGCAACCGTTCTTGCATCTCATGCCAACTGATAGCTTGGCCGCCGTCGTAATCTGGACTTGGTCGTCGCGTTAATGATCATCTGCAAGCGCTTGTAATGACGCCAGCAGGAGTTCGTACCACAATGACATCAGGCCCGACTTCAGGAAGAGTGTACGATGCGTTGCGAGAGCGTTTGACACACCGCGCCATCAAGCCTGGTGACCGGATCGATCCTGCCCAGTTTGCGGCAGAATTTGGCAGCAGCGTGACTCCGGTTCGAGACGCTCTGCACATCCTGATCGGCCAAGGTCTGGTCGCTTTCGGCGTCAGCGAGGGCTTTCATGTGCCGCACATAGATGAGCCCGGCCTCAACGACCTCTATGATTGGAATGTCGACCTGCTCCTCGCGTCTTTACGCCGCCGCGCGGGAGAGGCTCGAGACGAACAACCGCTCCCCTCCTATCCCGGCGACTCGTCATCCCTCACGGCGGCTTTATTCTCGCGAATTGCCCAGCGTTCAGGAAGTCGTGAGCATGCACTTGCGATGCGCTGGGCGAACGCGCGCTTCGCGCCCGTTCGTCTTGCGGAGCAAGAGGTGCTGTCGCAAGTCGGCGAAGAGGTCACCGCATTGCGTGCCGCCTTGGAGAGCAAGGACAGCGCCGTCATTCGCAGGATAATCGGCAGATATCACACGCGGCGCAAACGCGCCGCGGGGCACATCGTAAGAGCCCTGTATCGGTCGCCCGGCGAGATACCCATCATATAGCGGCCAAATATCCGGCGAATAAGCTTTGTGTATCCCCGAAAACCCATAGCCTTACCCGCTGAAGGTGCGATGTGCCGGCACGCTGCTGGTGAGCACCTCATGGTCTACGGCCGTGTGGAGAGTTCCCAGTGCGTATCCTGCTGACCAACGACGATGGCTTTGAGGCTCCGGGCCTCCGGCTGCTCGAGCGGGTCGCGGCTACGCTCTCGGATGACGTCTGGACCGTCGCGCCCGACCAAGAGCAATCCGGCGCAAGTCGCGCACTCACGCTCTCGATGCCGGTTCGCGTTCGGGAACGTGGGGAACACAGATTCTCCGTGGCTGGGACGCCGACCGATTGCGTGCGGATCGCCGTTCTTGACCTGATGGCTGAGGGGCGACCAGATCTGATTCTGTCAGGGATCAATCGCGGCCAGAATGTCGGCGAAGACCTTGGGCTCTCGGGAACGGTTGCCGCCGCAGTGCAGGGGGCTGCCTTGGGCGTCCGCTCGATGGCGCTTAGCCAGGCGATCGGCAGTTTCGAATACGGCTATCAGGAGGACTGGTCTTCCAGCACCAATCTCGCTGCAGATTTGATCACCCAGCTTTTGAGCGAGCCGCTTCCGGCCAGCAGCGTAATGAACATCAACTTTCCCGCGTGCCGCAGCAAGGACGTGGCCGGTATCGCGATTACGCGGCAGGGCTTTCATGAGCAATCCTGCGCCAAGGTCGAACGGCGGACGGCCCCCCGCGGCGGCGTCTATTTCTGGATGTGCTTTCACGAGGCCATGCCGCTTCCAGAGACCGCAGGGACGGACGTTGCGGCGCTGCACGACGCTTACGTCTCTGTCACGCCCCTTCTCACTGATTTGACCGACCATGGCGTCGCTGAACGCCTCGGCAGCTACGCGCTCGGTCCGCCGAGCAAGGCCAAGCCCCGGCGTAGCGCGCCCGAAACCAGAGCACGTACCCCTTAGCCGCTGAGACCTCCTCAGCGGACGGGATCGTGCGTGTCCGAAGAGGAGAGCCCGATGCTTTTCACATCGCACGACCAAGCCGATCCGGAGTATCTGTATCACGACGCAAATCGTCCGACGGGCGTTCTGTTCATCTCCACTTTCTCTGCGAAACATGGAGGCGCGATCAGCGAGTCCCTCGGTCCGGAAGCCATCGCCGGACATCTGATCGGCACCTATGGGAGGTCGGTTCAAGTCGACCACGTCGATCTTCAGCTCGACCCGAGCGTTTTCGAGGTGGCGAGTCTCGTCCTCAGGACGAGGCCCAGCATCGTAGGCATCTCAGTGAAAATCGGCGCTCTCGATCAGTTGCGCGATCTCATGCGGGCGTTGCAGCCATTGCGCTACGCAGATGGAACGGGGCCCGCGCTGGTTCTTGGAGGCGTGGTGCCGACGTTCGCGACCCGAGCTTTGCTCGATGAATTCCCGGACACCGTCCTGGTGGTGCGTGAAGGCGAGAATGCGATGTCGGGTCTGGTGGACTTTGTTCGCGGAGAGCGCACGCTGTCGAGCGTTCCTGGCGTTGCGTTCCGAAAGGACGACGGAGGCGTCGTCAATACGCCGGGCCGGCGCCTGGATCTGGCCAGGCGGTTCCTGCCTGCCCGTATTACCTCCGAGCGCGTGCACAAGGCGCTCGGAGGTATGGTCTGGGCGGAGGGATCCCGGGGTTGCGACTTCAATTGCACCTTCTGTTCGATCCGTGATTTGCACGGCGGTGGGTTCGACGGCGGAATTCCACCGGAGAGCGTCGTCGCGGATCTCGTCGAACTCGAACGACGCGGCATCCATGCTGTGAGCTTCACGGACGACGACTTCGGTGGCGATCCGGAACGCACGGCCGTGATCGCGCGGTTGATCAAGGAGGCACGGCTGAACGTCCGCTTCTCCATCTCCACGCGGGCGGATCATATCTGGCGCGAGCGGGCGAGCATCAAGGGCGAGCGCCTCAATGAGGGCGAGTTGCTGGAGCGTAATCGGCGGTTGCGACAGATCATGGTGGAGCTGCGCGATGCCGGTCTCGAACGGGTTTTCATCGGGATGGAGTCCGGATCGCCGAGCCAGCTCCGGCGCTATGGAAAGCAGGTGAGCGTGGAGGGCAACTACAAGGCGCTGGAAATCCTGCATGAGCTGGAGATCGATGTCGTCGCGGGCTACATCCCGATCGATCCTGCGATGAGTATTGTCGAGCTGCAGGAGAATATTTCGTTCCTTCGGCGGACCGGGATGTACCGGAAAATCACCAATCCGCTTAGCGTGCTTCGGGTTCAGGCCGGGTCGCCATATCTCAAGCTAGCGCAGCAAAAGGGCCTGCTTCAGGAAAGCACGGACGATCTCGTGTTTTTCAAAGCCACCTTCGAGGACGCGCGCGTTCAGCGTGTCGCCGAGGTCGCCGATCGCTGGGTCGAAGACATGTACGTACTTATGTTCGGATTGAAGGGGGAGGTCGCCTCCCAGACTCTTTTGCTCGGGCCAGGCGGGGCGCCCAGCCCCGCGTCGCGCAGAGTCGAAGATTGCCTGTTCCGCTTCCGGGAGCTGGAGATGGACTTCGTCGAATCGGTAACGAAGAGACTTGCCGAAGATGCATCTGCCGGTTTGAGCGACATCACCGACGAACTGGTCGCTCGGCGTTCGAAGCTGGTGGACGAAGTAGCCAAGCTGGTAGGTAGCGGGGTGATTGGCAAGAATCCCCGACTGCAGGAAGCGGTGATGGGCATGAGCAGGGAAATGGTGGATGCCGCATGAGCTTTTGAGCAGCGAATCGGTCTATGAGGGCCGTTTCGTGAATGTCCGCGTTGATACGGTAGCCGTCCCCGGCGGCCATGTTGAGCGTGAGGTCGTCGAGGAAAGCAGTGACGGCGTGTTGGTCGTCCCGCTCACCGACGACGGAAAGATCGTACTGGTCGAGCAGAGCCGCCACCTTTTTGGCACCACCTATGAAGTGCCGTCCGGCGCGATCAACCCGGGCGAAACCCCCATTGAGGCGGCAGCGCGCGAGCTCTTCGAGGAGGCTTGCCTGACGGCAACCTCGTTCGAACTGATGAGCTCGCACGTCAACAGCGTCCATATGACGGGCCGCAACTACTACTTCCTCGCCACTGGCCTGGTGCCTGCTGCCGGGGCGATCTGCGATGCGGACGAAGAGTTTATCGGCCGGGCGGAGCTGCGCTTCGATGAGGTGGAGCGCCTGATCGAGGAAGACCGTATCCCGGATCTCCGGAACCGCGGCTGTATCTGGCTTGCGCAGCTGCGGGTTCTGCAGAAAGCGGCTCACGAACGGTTAGCCCCGATCGGCTGAGGGCCGGTGTCACGTCAGGGCTCGGCGCCGGCTCATTCGCCGCTCTCGGCCGAATAGAACATTGGATTGCGCAGCCACGCGCTGACGGCGGATTCGCGCCAGACGGCGCAGCGCGTGCTGATCTGCACATTCCTCGGAAAGGTGCCGTTCTGCATCTTGCGGTACATGGTCGAGCGGCTGAGGCCGGTGCGTTCGAGGACGGTCTATAGGAGATTATGGGATTCCTCCCGCTCCGCCACAACGCCTTGATTCTGCTGCCATTTTAAGAGGCCTCCCAATCCGGTAACCCTCTGATGCGCGAAATCTCCTGGCAGTCCGTCGGGGAGGTTGTCGGTCCTCACTCGGTCGGGTGAGGTGGTCACTGAAGAACGAAGCGAGCTTGCCAAGTAGGATCAGACCTGAGCTTTTCGGGCCCGATCTCGCGCGCAAGTGCCATATCGGATAAGGCGCGCCGCATGCTCTTCCTCGTTCTGGCGGTCGTCACGCCTCAAATTGTCGAATCGGTGGATTTCCCGGCGCTCGATGCGGCGATCGAGCGCTGCGAGCGGGGGTCCGTCCTTCCGGTCTTTGCGGCAGAAGCGAAAAGGCGGAGCGCGGCGGTGACCGCTTTCTACGAGGAACAGGTGCAGATCGCGACCGAACGGATTGCCACGGCGAGCAAGCGGCGTGCATTGCGAGAGGGAGGCGCGGCGCCGACGACAGGGCAGAGCGCGCCCGCCGCCTCCGATCAGGAACTCGCACTCAGGCAATTGGCGCTGGACGACCGGCAGCGCGCACTCGACGATCAGCGCCGGCTCGAAACCATGCGCCAGGAGGCAGTCGATCTGAAGCGCCAATATTTCCTGAGCAAATGCGCAGGTAGCAAGAAGGCCGACTGAACCGGCCACCGGGCGTCGCGCCCCTTACTCGCAGAACAGCGAACGGCTTGCCGTCCAACCTCGTGGATCCCATCCGTAAATGCTAATGCGTTTGACTCGCAATATCTGTTTGCCTAGGTGGCTGTCGTCGCATACCTAGGGGGAAACCAGAATGACGTCGCTTTTCCGCCATGCGCTCCTCTCGGGCGTGTTGCTCGTCATGCCTGCCAGCCCCGCATTCGCGGCCGCAGATCCGGTTGCGGATGAAAATGCGCAGTCTCGGGACAAGGCGGAGATCGTCGTTACCGGATCGGTGGCGACGCAGTCGAGTTCCGCGACCGGGCTCACGCTATCGCCTCGCGAGACGCCGCAATCGGTGACGATCGTCGATCGTCAGCGGATCGATGATTTCGCGCTCAACAATGTCAATGATCTGCTCGAGCAAGTCGTCGGCATCAATGTCGAGAAGGTCGAGACCGACCGGACCTATTTCAATTCGCGCGGCTTCGACATCACCAACTTCCAGGTCGATGGCATCGGCCTGCCACTGATCTGGGGCATCCAGTTCGGTGACCTCGACACCGCCTTGTTCGACAGTGTCGAGGCGATCCGCGGCGCCAATGCGATCATGAGCGGGGTGGGCAATCCGTCCGCGACCATCAACTATGTCCGCAAGCGCCCCACCGACACGCTCACGGCCAGCGCTTCGGCGCAGTTCGGCTCGTGGAATCAGAAAAGATTCGAGGCCGATGCTTCGGGGCCGATCACCGACACCGTCTCCGCGCGGACGATCTTCGCGCATGAGGACCGCGATTCGTATCTCGACTACAACCATGTCGACCGGAACGTGTTCGGTGCGCTGGTCAGCTGGAAGGTCACGCCCGATCTCACTGCCACGGTCGGCTATTCGCGACAGGAGAACAGGGCCGACGGCGTGCTATGGGGGGCGCTGCCGCTGACCTATACGGACGGCACGCGGATCGACTATCCGGTTTCGGCCTCGACCTCGGCCGACTGGACCTTCTGGAACGTCACCGATCAAAGTGTCTTCGCCGAGCTCAACTACCAGATCGGCGGCGGCTGGTCGGCCAAGGGCGTGCTGACCTACAAGCGCTTCGAAGAGCTTTCGAAGCTGCTCTACGCCTATAATTACCCCGACAAGGCGACCGGGCTCGGCGTGAGCGGCATGTCGGGCATCTATCCCTCCACCTACGATCAGTATCTCGCCGATTTCTACGCATCGGGTCCGGTCCGGCTGTTCGGCCGCGAGCACCAACTCGCCTTCGGCGTTTCGACCGCGCGCTCGGACGCGCTCGAATGGGAGAATTTCTCCGGCGATCTGATCGATTATCCGGCGGTGCCGGACTGGGGGAAGCTGCAGGTAGCCGAGCCGACCTATCCCGGCGAATATCTCGCCGCCGATTACAGCGATCGGCTGACCCGCGCTTACGGCGCCGCGCACCTCAATTTCACGGACGACCTCAAGGCCGTGGTCGGCGCCAGCGCGATGTGGATCAAATCGACCGGCATCTCCTACGGCACCGATCAGTCGCGCAAGGAAAGCGGCGTCAGCCCCTATGTCGGCGCGGTCTATGACGTGACCCCGCATTTCTCGCTCTATGCGAGCTATACCGGCATCTTCAATCCGCAGAGCGAGATCGACATCAACCACGCCAAGCTCGATCCGGCCAAGGGCACCAGCATCGAAGGCGGCATCAAGAGCAACTGGTTCGGCGGCCGGCTTTACGCCACCGCGTCGCTGTTCCGCGCGAAGCAGACCGGGCTCGCCTCGTTCCTCGGCGTGCTGCCCAATGGCGACAGCTATTATGAGGGCGTGGACACGACTTCGAAGGGTTTCGAGCTCGAAATCGCCGGACGCGTCACGCCGAACTGGACGCTGAGCGGCGGCTATACCGGCCTCAAAATCGAGGATCAGGCCGGCAACAAGGCGCGGACCTGGCTGCCGACCCGATCGCTCAAGCTCGCGACCACCTACACCGTGCCGCAATTCAACGACCTGAAGCTCGGCGCGCAGCTGCGCTGGCAGAACGAGATCAGCTATGCCGACGCCGGGGTGCAGAATGCAGGCGTCGTCACCGGCGACGTGATCGTATCGCAGGACAGCTATGCGGTGGTCGATCTGATGGCGAGCATCCGGCTGCTCGATCGGGTGCGGGCCAAGGTCAATGTCCGCAATGTCGGCAATGAGAAGTATCTCGCGAGCCTGATGTGGGGTCAGGCATTCCATGCCGCGCCGCGCAGCGCGAACTTCTCCCTCAGCTTCGCTTACTGAGCGCAATGAACGGGGCGCGGGCAGGATCCGGGACGGCACCGGATCGGCGGAACTGGCGGTACCGGGCCAATGTCGCGGCCCGCGCGCTCGCCGGTACCGTGGGGGCTTATGCGGTCGCGGCGTTGTTTGCCGCCGCGGCCGCCCGCATATTGCCGATGGGTCGGCTTGACGCGATCGTGCCGGCCACCTTGCTGGCGTTTCTCGTCATTCCCGCGGTGATGATCTGGGCCTTCCTCGCCCGTGGGCCGTGGCGCGCCTGGGCGGGCGTGACCGCCCTGGCCGCGCTGTTCGCCGCCATCGCCTGGCTTGCGGGTCCACCGGCATGAGCGCGGTTCGCGAGGGCGCCCGTCAGGTCATGGCGTGGCTTCACGGCTGGACTGGCCTGCTGCTCGGGCATGTCCTCTTCCTCATGTGCCTCGCCGGCACGCTGAGCGTTTTCAAGCCCGAGATCGGCCGCTGGATGCGCCCCGAGGCCACCGCCATCGCGGCCCCGGCCGACGCAATCGCCGCGGCGACCGACTGGCTGAGCAAGAACGCGAAGGATGCCGCCGGCTGGTATCTGACTGCGCCGGACGGCCGGATGAACACCGTCGAGGCCGCCTATGACAGCGGCGGCGTCTATCTCTACCGCGCGCTCGATCCAATTACCGGAGCGCCGGTGGCGCGCGAGACGATGGGCGGCGAGTTCTTCTATCGCCTGCATTTCGAGCTACAGCTTCCTTATCCTTGGGGGCGGCTGCTCGCCTCGCTGGCGGCACTGATGATGCTGGTGGCGCTGATCACCGGCATCATCGCGCATCGCCGCATCTTCCGCGACTTCTTCACCTTCCGCCCCGCCAAGGGCCAGCGCTCGTGGCTGGACGGTCACAACGCGCTCGGAGTGATGTCGCTGCCCTTCCACCTGATGATCACCTTTACCGGGCTGGTGACGCTGGCGTCGCTCAACATGCCATGGGCGATGACTGCCAATTACGGCGACGACCTCGCGACGATGTACCAGGCGTTCACTCCAGGTACGGTGAACCGGCCTTTGGCGGAGAAGAAGGCGCCTCTCGCCCCGATCGCGCCGATGCTGCGCGAAGCCGGGCGCCGCTTCGGCGGAGCTGCGATCGGGCGAGTCTATGTCGTCAATCCGGGCGACGCGGCGGCGGTAGTGACGGTGTTCCGCAGCGATGCCGGCCAGATCGCCTCCACGCCCGGCGAGATCAGCTTCGACGGCGCGACCGGGGAAGTGCTGTCCGACTGGACCGAGACGCGCCCGGCGCTCAAGACCTACAACGTGGTCTATGGCCTCCACATGGCCCGCTTTGCGCCCGGGCTGCTGCGCTGGCTCTATTTCCTCGGCGGCGCGATGCTGACTCTGACCATCGCGAGCGGGCTGGTTCTGTGGGTGGTCAAGCGGCGTGAACGGGCACCGCTCTCGCTGGGCAACCGCATCCTCGAGCGATTGAACGCCGGCGTGATCGGCGGCGTATTGCTGGGCGGTGTCGCCTATCTCTGGGCAAATCGCCTGTTGCCGCTCGGCGTGGAAGCGCGCGCCGATACCGAAATATCGATCGCTTTGTGGAGCGCGGGGATTGCAGTCATTGCAGGTGCCGCGCTGCGCCCGGCGCTCGCCTGGCCGGCGTTGCTGGGATCGCTGGCGGCGGGTTGCGTAGGTGCAGCCGTGCTCGGCCTCGGTATCTCGGGTTTCGCACAATGGGGCATGGACCTGGTGCTCCTTGCGACCGCGGCTGCGCTGTCACTGATCGTGATCCGGCAGATCCGTACGTTGCGCGCGCCCGTGGCACCGCGCCGATCGCGCGCAAGCGCGGCGGCATGATCTTCGCCGGCCTGCTGTATCTCGGCCTGTTCGCATTGGCGGCGAGCATGAGCCGCCATGCCCAGTTGCTGCCGGCACAATGGCGGGCCGCGGCGTACGGCGATCGGCTGCGGGTTGCAGGGTGGCCCCTCGTCCTTGCATCGCTGGTCGTGGCGCTCGGGTCGGCGGACTGGCCGATGCGTTTGCTCGCATGGGTCGGGCTGGCGCCGGTAGCGGGCGGGATCGTGCTGCTCGGTCTGACCTTCGGTGTCCGTTGGGCGCAGGTGGCAGCGTTGCTTGCCGCCCTTCTTGTTCTCGCGGGGCTCGCCTCGAGCGGCTGACAATCCGGCGCGAACGTCGCAATTTCGTTGAGCTATTCTGCCGGATCGTTGGGCAGCGGCGCGCTCGAACGCACGGAAGAATCGACGCTAGCGTCGCAACATGATCGAGCACGGCCTTGCCTCGTTTCTCGTGGAGGAAAATCCGGCGATGCTGTGGCGCGGCGCGTTGGCGCTGACCACCGAGCCGCCGGAGATCTTTCGCCACGGCGTGCCGCTCCGGCTTTCGCCCGCGGAAACCGCGCTGATGGCGCTCCTGATCCGGCGCGGGCGGGCCGCGCATCGCGACATCGCCGAGGCGCTTGCCGATGCGGGAGCGAGCATCGCTTCGCTCGACGTGATCACCTATCGCGTCCGTCGCAAATTCGCGGGCATCGGCGCGTGCGATCCTATCGAGGCACGCCGCCGCTGGGGACTGGTATTACGGGTCGAGCCCGACGTCCGCGGATCGACTGCGTTATGGATCGGAACGCCGCGCGATGCCTCGGCCTGTTGGACGGCGGCACGCAGCACCGTCCTGCCTGGACGCCGAACGTCGATTTTGAGCGGCTGAGCGTCAGTCGACAGGCCCGCAGGCTTTTGCGATCAAGGCGCGGTGGATGCTTTCGATCCGGCCGCGCGACGCGAATTCTTCCTTGTCGATGAAGTGGGCCCCGATTCGCGACCGCAGGCGCGCGCCGAGATTCGGGCCAAGCTGGCGCTCACGCTCAGCATGTGGGGCGCGAGTGTCGCGCTGTTCACGCTGGGAACGATCCTACAGCGCAGTCACATGGCCTTCGAGGCGGCTTTGCTCCGGATCGCCATGTCGGCATGCGGCATCGCCATCTGCTATGGCCTCCATCGCCTGTTGCGCAGGCTCTCGCATCGTTCGTTCCGGACGCGTGCGATCGCGGTGTCGGCGGTCGCGCCTTTCCTGGCGGAGGCCTATGCCTGGGCCAATTATTTCGCCTTTGCCGCGCTGTACGGCCGGACGGCGCGGCTGGTCGTCGTCGACTGGAACGATGCGATGTACGTGCTGTCGATGTGGACCTGGTTCTTCATCGCGTGGACCGGGCTCTATCTCGCGATCGAATATAATTTCGATGCGCGGCACGAGGCGCAGCGCTCGGCCGAACTGCGCGGCATGGCGCATGTCGCCAAGCTCAGGGCGCTGTCGAACCAGATCAACCCGCATTTCCTGTTCAACAGCCTCAACTCGATCTCGGCGCTGATCCTCGATGGTCGCGGTGCCGAGGCCGAACGGATGCTCGCGCGGCTCTCGACCTTCTTCCGATCGACGCTGGCGATCGATCCGCTGGTCGATGTTCCGCTCGAACAGGAATTCGAGCTGCACCGGCGCTATCTCGCGATCGAGCAGATGCGGTATCCCGATCTCGCGGTCGAAATCCTGTTGCCCGAGGAATTGCGGCGAGCGGCGGTGCCCGCATTGATCATCCAGCCGCTGGTCGAGAATGCCGTCAAGCATGGCATCGCGAAGTCACGCCCGCCGACGCGGCTTTCGATCACCGCGGAATGCATCGGCGAGAGCCTGTCGATCCTCGTGGTCGATTCGGGCAACCCCGAGATCGAACGCAGGGCCACCGGCCCCGAAGGGATCGGCACTGCCAATGTCCGCCAGCGGCTCGCCGAATATTTCGGCGATGCGCAGAGCCTGACGCTGACGCCGGGGCGCGGCTGGTTCGAGGCGCGGGTGACGATGCCGCTGGCCTTTGCGCGATGAGCGACGATCGCATCCTGATCGTCGACGATGAGCCACTGGCGCTGCGGCGGCTCGAGATATTGCTCAAGGGGCTGCCCGGGGTCCGGCTGGTCGGATCGGCGGCGTCGTGCCGCGAGGCCGTCCACGCCATAATCGAGCTGCGGCCCGATATCGTCCTGCTCGACATCCGGCTCCGCGACGGCACCGGCTTCGAGATTCTCGAGCAATTGCCGCCCGATATGACCCCGGCGGTGATCTTCACCACTGCCTTCGATCATTTCGCGATCCGTGCCTTCGAAGTGTCGGCGGTGGACTATATCCTCAAGCCCATCGAGGCCGCGCGGTTGCAAGAGGCGATCGGCCGGGCGCGCGAGCGCCTGTCGGCCGACGGCTCGTCGCGCGAGATCGAGGAAATGCGCCGGATCATCGCCGATCTGCGCGCCGAATTCCATTCCGGCGGGCCGGCTCCTTACGAGACCGAATTGTGGATCCGCGGGGTCAGCGGAAGCCTGATCCATGTCGCGCTCGATCAGGTCGATTGGGTCAGCAGCGAAGACGATTATGTCCGGCTGCACACGCCTTCGGGATCGCATCTGCTGCGGCTCTCGATCAAGGCGCTGTCGGAGCGAATCGATTCGGCGAAGTTCGTCCGCGTCCACCGTGCCGCATTGGTGCGCGTCGCCGCGATCGCGCAGGTCCGTCAGACGCCCACCGGCCGGCGCGACGTGATCCTGCGCGACGGCACCCGGATCGCGACGGGGCGCGTCTATGCCAGACGTCTGCGCGACATGCTGCGCGAGCACGCATGAAAAGGCGGCGGGGTCGAAATCCGCCGCCTCTGTTTCACCGGCCCGCGTGTCAGAAGCGGAACTTGGCCCCGGCGCGATATTGCCGACCGAGGATGTTGTTGCCGACCTGGACGGCGTTGTAGTTGAACGCGCCATAGGTGACCGGATCGACCCCCGGCATGGCATCGAACAGGTTGATCGCGTTCATGTAGAAGCTGAAATTGTCGGTGACCTTGATCGTCGCGTTCAGGTCCACCGTGACGTAGCGCTTGACGCGGCAGCCGACATAATCGGGCGCGAGCCCGCAATCGTGATAGTCGGTGCCCTGATCCATCGCCGACAGATCGTAGCCACCGACGTAATTGACCGTGCCGGTCAGCATCAGCGGACCGGTCTCGACCGTGTTCTGCCAGGTGCCGCGCCAGCGGAAGGTGCCCGAGCCGGCGGTCAGGTTGAAGTTGCCGAGCGTGTCGACATAGGTCTCCTTGCTGCCGTCGGGAAAGGTCGTGCTGAGCTCGAGGATCAGGCTGGCGTCGAGATTGCTGGTCCAGCGGAACCCGCCGAAATCGTGCGTGAAATTGACTCCGAAATCCACGCCTTCGGATTTGATCGTGTTGGCGTTGATCAGCTGCGATTCGACGAAGGCGATGCGCGGCTTGGCAGTGGGGTGGTTCGGATCGGGCGCGTCGACGATGACGTTATAGCCCGCCGGGATCGGTGTGCCGGCATAATAAGCCGAGATCGCCGGATCAGACGAGGGCGCGGTGATCGCGCCGGTCTTGCGGATGTTGAAGTAATCGACCGTCAAAGTGAGGTTGCGGATCGGTTCGAACAGCAAGCCGGCGGTGAAGCTGCGCGACTTTTCGGGCTTGAGGTCAGGCGATGCCAGCGTGGTCAGGCCGATGGCATAGACCGTGATATAACCCGGGCACCCCGCCGCATTGTCGGGCCGGCAATTGGCGCCGTATTGCGCGAGGAACGCCGCAGGGATGTTGGACACCGATTGCGAGACGAATCCGGTCGTCGGCAGTGCATTCGCCTCGCCGAAGCTCGGGATGCGGAAGCCGCGCGAATAGGTGCCGCGCAAGGCGACTTCGCGGATCGGCGTGAACTTGGCGCCGATCTTGGGTGAGAAGGCGCTCTGCCCGCTCGAATAATGATCGTAGCGGCCTGACGCGTTGACTTCGAGCATGTCGACGATCGGCGCGTTGATCTCGGCAAAGGCCGAAGTCACCGTGCGATGGCCCTTGGTGCCGAACGCATTGAGCGTGAAGTAGCGCTGGGTGGGGCCATTATAGTCGTCGTTCGCGCTCGGTGCGTCGACTGCCTCGTAGAAGATCGACCCGCCGAAGCCGAGCTGGAGCGGGCCGCCGGGCAGATCGAACAGCTTCTTCGTGACGGTCAGCTGCGCCTGGTACAGGTCCGAGCTGTCGTGCGTGATGTTCTCGGGCGAGAGATAATCGCGTATCGCGGCGCTGTTCCGCTCGGGATTGACGAAGTTGTAGGTGCCCTGCGCGATCGCATCGAGCAGATGCTGGATATAGACGAAGCCGTCGGTGCGCAGCCGCAGGTCGGTGTGCATCGCGGTGGCGTCGAAGCGATAGGTCCAGTCGTCGAAGATCGACCCGTTGATCCCGAAGGCGGCGCGATAGACGCGGCTGCGCGTCTCGTTGAAGGTCCGCGTGTCCGCCAGCGTTCCCACCAGCCGTGCCACCTGGCCCTGCGCCGCGAACGGGTTGTTCGGATTGAGCACGCCATTGGCGGCGGTGCACCCGGTATTCAGCCCGTTCGCCGATCCGACGCCCTGCGGACAGACATAGATCGGGAGCGACAATGCGAACGAACCCGGTGCGACCGCGCCGGCGTTGGTCGCCGTCGAGAAACGCGGATAGCGGATGCCGGTATTGGCATTGGCGCGTATCGCGGCGGGACCGCCGGTGAAGTTGGTCGTGCTCTGCTGGAAATTGAACAATGCATAGGCCTCGGCACTGTCGCCGATCTTGGCGGTGAAGCGCGCCGAGGCGCCGAACCGCTCGATATTGGGCGTGACCGGCGCATAGGCGTTGGTGGTGTCCTGCTGGCAGAGCCGCGTCGGCACCGAGCCGTTGTTGCTCCCCGTGAGCTCGGCGGCGGTGGGGCTGTAAGAGGTGCCGACGCGGCAGCCGGCGGTCGGGTTCAGGATCTGGTATCGGCCCAGCGCGTTGGCGTTCGCGGCGTCATAAGGGCGGACGAAGAAAGTCGACGTGCCGATCACGAAGCCGAGATTCGGGAACTGGTTATCGCCGTCGAGCCCGTTCATCATGTTGTTCGGGCCGCATTGCAGCGCGCCGGTGCGATCGCTGCAGATGCCGCGGAGATCGTCCGAATTGAACGGCGCGCGGAGGTCCTTGTTATAGACCGCCTCGCTGCGGAGATAGAAGCCGCTGAGATAGGCGTTGTAGCCGTTGGTATCGAGATCGCCGGTGCCCGCAGTGAGCGTCAGCCGCTGGTTCGCACCGATTCCGGTCTCGGCGATGCCCGCCTCGACGCGCCCGGCCACGCCCCGGAACTCGCGCCTGGTGATGATGTTGACCACGCCCGCGATCGCGTCGGCGCCGTAGCTGGAGGAGGCACCGTCACGGAGCACTTCGACGCGATCGACGATGTCGTCGGGGATCGTGTTGAGATCGACGAAGTTGCGCGATCCGTCGTCGGCGAGCGGGAAATAGGCCGCGCGCAGCCCGTCGAACAGCACCAGCGTCGAGCTGGTCGAAAGGCCGCGCAACGAGACTGCGGAGGCGCCGCCGGCGAATGCGCCGTTCGCGGTGAACGAATTGGTGAGCGCCGGACCGTTGTTCGACGACAGTTGCTGCACGGCGTCCTGCACGGTGTTGAGCCCGCGCTGATCGAGCGTTTCGGCGGTGACGACCGTGACGGGTGACGGCGTCGCGGTATCGGATTGCCGCAGCATCGAACCGGTGACGACGATCTCGTCTTCTTCCTGGCCCGCGTCCTGGACGGCGGGATCGGCAGCGGCATTGTCCTGGGCGAGTGCCGGTGCAGCCACGGCGAACAACGAGATCGCGGTGGCGAGCAGGCGCGTACGTGTGGTGATGATCATGAAATTGGCCCCTTTTTGATTATCGACCGACTAGAGGAGGAGGTCCGGGGCATTCCAATTCGTGAGCGGGCGAACGCGCGCGGCTAGCTGCCAACCTGCCGGCGCAGGGGCCGGAAGACGTTCGGCGACGGATTTGTGCCGTTCGCCCGCATCGCACTCCGCCAACAGTTGCGCAGAGCCGCAAGGGGCTGGTGAAGTCGGATCGGCACGCGCACGCTGTCGCCAAAAGGGGAGGGTCGGTTTTGCAAGGGAAGACAATCGCAGTCGCAACTCTGGTTGCGGGCACGCTCGATATCGCCTCGGCGATGATCCTCACCGCGCTGCGCGGCAGATCGGTGACGGGCATGCTCCAGTCCGTCGCCTCGGGTCCGTTCGGCGAATGGCCGCAAACCAGCGGCTGGATCGGCGCAGCCACCGGCCTCGCAGTGCATTTCGCGATCATGGCGGCGATGGTCGCCGCCTTCGTCGCGGCGTCGCGGCTGCTACCGCGAATGCGCGAATGGCGGCTGCTCTATGGCGTCGCTTATGGCGCATTGCTCTATCTGATCATGTACTGGATCGTGATCCCGCTGCGCTGGCCGCCGAACCCCGGCGCGGCGATCACGCCGATGTCGGTGCTGATGCCGCTGGCGATCCATATCCTGCTCGTCGGCATTCCGATCGCATGGATCGTCACCGCCGCGCAGAACGTCCGCAAGTCTGCCATTTGATTTTCGGCGGGGAGGCGAGGATAGCGGGCCTATCGGCATTCGTCGCCGAAGGAGATCCGCATGACCGCGCACGCATGGCCCGTTCTCGGCTGGCAAGAGGGCCGCGGGAGCGCACTCCATCTGCAGTTGATGACGCAGATCGTCGGCAAGGTGCGGATCGCGCTGACACCGTGGCTCAACCATGGCTGGCACGTGCCGCTCTACGTGACGCCGCGCGGGCTGGGAACCTCGCCGATCCCGTCCGCAGCGGGGCCGTTCGAAATGGATTTCGACCTTCGCGCGCACGTCCTGCGCATCGCCACCGTTGCGGATAGCAGGACGCTGCCTCTCGAAGCCGGCACCGTCGCGGGCTTTTACGCCGGGGTAATGGAAGCGTTGCGGCAGCTCGGCATCGAAGTGGCCATCGCGACATTGCCCAACGAAATGCCCGACCCGGTCCGCTTTCCCGAGGATCATGCCCCACGGCCCTATGATCGCGACTGGATCGAGCGATTCCACGACGCACTCGTCCGCGTCGATCATGTCTTCAAGCAGTTCCGCACCGGCTTTCTCGGCAAGGCTAGCCCGGTTCACTTCTTCTGGGGCAGCTTCGATCTCGCCGTCACGCGCTTTTCGGGCCGCGCCGCACCGCCGCACCCGGGCGGCGTCCCCGGCCTGCCCGATGCCGTGACGCGCGAAGCCTATAGCCATGAAGTATCGAGCGCGGGCTTCTGGCCGGGCAGCGACGCCTCGCCGCGCGCAGCCTTTTATTCCTACGCGTATCCGGCGCCGCAAGGCTTCGCCGAAGCACCCGTAGGCCCGGCGGCTGCGCGGTTCGATGCCACGCTCGGCGAGTTCCTTCTCGACTACGACACCGTCCGCGCCGCGCCCGACCCCGAAGCGGCACTGCTCGAATTCCTGCAATCGACCTACGAGGCGGCTGCCATTTTGGGCGACTGGGATCGGGCGGCACTCGAATGCGCGCAGGGCACCGCGCGCCGGCCGAGGAACGTGTAATGGCGCTGGTCGAGCTCGGCCGCTTCGACCGACAGGAAGCCTATATCGTCCAGTCGCGGCTGGAGAGCGAAGGCATCATGAGCTTCGTCTTCGACGCGGGAACGAGCATCGCGGACGGCAGTTATCTGCTGATCCCGGTGCGGGTGATGGTCGACGACGAGGATTTCGGACTCGCCCGGAAACTGCTCGATGACGTGCCTGATTTTTGAGCAGACTTTCGCATCTGCACAAAAATTTACGCCCAGGTAATATTTAATTACCCGTCCGGCCGACGGAATCGCGCGATTCTGCATGCTGGCACGGCCCTTGCTCTCTGGTCCTCCGGGTTAACTGCCAAGAGGGGGCGAAATGAAGCTCATCATCGCCATCATAAAACCGTTCAAGCTCGACGAGGTCCGCGAGGCACTCACGCAAGTGGGCGTCACCGGCATGACCGTAACCGAGGTCAAGGGGTTCGGCCGCCAAAAGGGCCAGACCGAGATCTATCGCGGCGCCGAGTACAGCACCAACATGGTGCCCAAGATCAAGCTGGAGATCGCCTGCGGCGCCGACATCGTCGAACGCGCCGTCGAGGCTATCCAGGCCGCGGCCAGCACCGGCGCGATCGGCGACGGCAAGATTTTCGTCCTCGATCTCGGCCAGGCGGTGCGCATCCGCACCGGCGAGACCGACGAGACGGCGCTGTGAAGAAGGGGGTCCAGATGAAGCTAGCAACGAAACTTGCCGCGGGGGCGGGGCTCGCCCTGTTCGCGGCCTTGCCCGCCTGGGCACAGGATGCCGCGCCCGCCGCGGCGGCGACGGTCGTGCCGACCGACGCGATGGTCAACAAGGGCGACGTTGCCTGGATGCTCGTTTCGACGGCGTTCGTGCTGATGATGTCGGTTCCCGGCCTCGCGCTCTTCTACGGCGGCCTCGTTCGCACCAAGAACATGCTCTCGGTGCTGATGCAGGTGCTGACGATCGTCTGCGTCGCGGGCCTCGTCTGGTGCGCCTGGGGCTATTCGATGGCGTTCACCAACGGCGGCGGGCTCAACAGCTTCGTCGGCGGCTTCTCGAAGGTGCTGCTCAAGGGCGTCGACGCGAACACCTTCGCGGCGACCTTCTCGAACGGCGTCTATCTGCCCGAAACCGTGTTCGTCGTTTTCCAGATGACCTTCGCGATGATCACCCCGGCGCTGATCGTCGGTGCGTTCGCCGAGCGCATCAAGTTCACCCCGCTGATCCTCTTCGTGGTGGCGTGGCTGACGCTGGTCTATTTCCCGATGGCGCACATGGTCTGGTATTGGCCGGGGCCGGACTTCCAGCCCGGCCTGCCTGACGATCACGGCTATCTCTGGGGTCTCGGCGCGCTCGATTTCGCCGGCGGCACCGTCGTCCACATCAATGCGGGCATCGCCGGCCTGGTCGGCTGCCTCGTGATCGGCAAGCGCACCGGCTACAAGACGGATCCGATGCCGCCGCACTCGCTGACCATGACGATGATCGGCGCTGCCTTGCTGTGGGTGGGCTGGTTCGGCTTCAACGCCGGATCGAACCTCGAAGCCAACAAGTTCGCCGCATTGGCCTTCGTCAACACCATGACTGCGACTGCCGCCGCCGGTGCGATGTGGGCGATCATCGAACAGATCATCCACAAGAAGCCGTCGCTGCTCGGCGCGGCATCGGGCGTCGTCGCCGGCCTGGTGGCGATCACCCCGGCCGCGGGCTTCGCAAGCCCGATGACGTCGATCGTTCTCGGCGCAGTCGCCTCGGGCGTGTGCTTCTTCTTCGTCACCACGGTGAAGAACAAGTTCAAGTATGACGACACGCTCGACGTGTTCGGCGTGCACTGCATCGGCGGCATCGTCGGCGCGATCGGCACTGCGATCGTCGCCAACCCTGCGCTGGGCGGCCAGGGCTTCATGGACTTCAACGTGATCCCGGCGGTCGCTGGTACCTATGACATGGGCGCGCAATTGCTCACCCAGGCCAAGGCAGTCGGCGTGACCTTGCTGCTCTCGGGCGGGGTCTCGGCGATCCTGTTCCTGGCGCTCAAGCACACGATCGGCCTTCGCCCGAGCGTCGAGGTCGAGCTCGAAGGGCTCGACATCAACGAGCATGGCGAGCGCGCCTACAACTACTGACGAAATCGGGCGCCGCCAGCGCGGCGCCCAACCGACGTTCCTCCTGCGGACGACTGGGCCGGTGGTTTTCGAACCGCCGGCCCTCTTTTTGTCATGGAAGCGGCAAAAGACACGCCGGCAATCGAATGGCTTTCAATGTAGGATTTGGCGTGCCAGCGTCGCTGGCGGCTCTTTGACAGCGTGAAGGCAACCAGACTGTTCGCGATCATTTATTACGCAGATCAGCAACTTTTGTTCACGATTCACGGGAAAAGTGCGAAGTTAAGCGGTATCTTTCCTACATTGGGCCGGCAATCACGCTTCGCACAGGAAGGCAGCGGCGCGCTCGCCGATCATGATGCTGGGGGCGTTGGTGTTGCCGCCGATCAACCGCGGCATCACCGAGGCGTCGGCGATATAGAGCCCGTCCACGCCGCGCACCTTGAGCCGCGGATCGACGACGGCGGCTTCGTCCGATCCCATCCGCGCAGTGCCGACGGGGTGATAGACAGTGTCGGCGCGGGCGCGGATCAGGCTTTCCAGTGCGGCGTCGTCGGCGAGGTCGATCGGGTAGCGATCGCGGCCCTTATAGTCCGCCAGCGGCGGCGTATCGAGGATGCGGTACATCGCGCGGACCCCGGCCTTGAGCACTTCCATGTCGCGTGGGTCGGAGAGGAAAGCGGGATCGATCAGCGGCGCCGAAGCGGCGTCGGGCGACTGAAGCCGGACGGTGCCGCGACTCTCGGGACGGAGCACGCAGGCGTGGCAGCTATAGCCATGCCCCTTCACCTTGGTGCGGCCATGATCCTCGACGATCGCGATGAGGAAGTGGAGCTGGACGTCGGGCCGCGCGCCCGCGAGCTCGGTACGCAGGAAGCCGCCTGCCTCGGCAAAAGGCGAAGTCATCCCGCCGCGGCGAGTGAGCAGCCATTGGGCCATCGCTCCCAGCGACTTGAGCGTGCCGATCGGCGAACGGCCGAGGAAGAAGCTGCCCTCGGTCTCGAACGCCGCGACATAATCGATATGGTCCTGCAGGTCGGAACCCACCGCCGGACGATCGAGCCGCACCTCGATCCCCATTTCTGCCAGATGCGCACCTGGGCCGATTCCCGACAGCATCAGCAATTGTGGAGTCTGGAAGGCGCCGGCAGCAAGGACGACTGCGCGTCGCGCCCGAATTTCTCGCGCCTCGCCGGCCAGACGATAGGCGACGCCCGAGGCGCGGCCGTCGGTGAACAGGATGCGATCGACGAGCGCGTCGCAGATGATCTCCAGATTGTCGCGCTGGCCCGGGGGGAGATAGGCGCGCGCCGCGGTCCAGCGCTCGCCGCCCTTCTGGGTCACCTGATAGAGGCCGACGCCTTCCTGCTGCACGCCGTTGAAGTCCGGGTTGACCGGAATCTGCAGCCGCGACGCCGCCTCGACGAACGCGCGGCTGCCGGGATGGGCATGCTCCTGGTCGCTCACCCAGAGCGGGCCGTTCTCGCCATGGAAGGCGTCGGCGCCGCGGACATTGTGCTCGCTTGTCCGGAACCAGGGCAGCACCTCGTCCCAGCCCCAGCCCGGGCAGCCGAGGTCGCGCCACTCGTCATAGTCCTGGGAATGGCCGCGGATGTAGAGCATCGCGTTGATCGCGCTCGATCCGCCGAGGCCCTTGCCACGCGGCTGATAGCCGCGGCGGCCGTTCAGCCCCGGCTGCGGCACGGTCTCGAAGCGCCAGTTGGTCCTGTCGGTCTGGAAGGGCATCATGCCGGGCATGATCGTCTTGAGGCTGGTATTGCGTCCGCCCGCCTCGAGCACGGCGACTGTGTATTTGCCGCTTTCGCTCAGGCGGCCCGCGACGGCGCTCCCGCCGGATCCGCATCCGATGACGACGATATCGGCTTCTTCCACATTTCCCCCCGCTCCTGGCGCGCCGCTTCCCAGCGCGCCTTTATCGTTTCCGACGTGTCCCGGCTTCCGTCATGGCTCCACCCCGGCGGCCGGATCATGTAATTGAGCCGGGCACGCCAATCGGGCGCGCGCCAGACGTCCTTCGCGATCCCGACCCATTCATGGGTTGCCGCCCAGAGGATGTTGAAACTGCCGAGATTCTTGACGATGCCGTAGCGCGGCCGATCGTCGTCGCGCTCGGGCTCGAACGTGCCCAACCATTTATCCCAGACGATGAACACCCCGGCATAATTGCGATCGAGATAGCGCGGGTTGGTCGCGTGGTGGACGCGGTGGTGCGACGGCGTGTTCATCACCGCCTCGAACCAGCGCGGCATCCGGCCGATCACTTCGGTGTGGATCCAGAACTGGTAGATCAGGTTGAGGCCGGCCACGAAGAATATCATCGCCGGCGGGAACCCGATCAGGAACAGAGGCAGCCGGAACAGGAAAGCCAGGCTGAAAAAGCCCGTCCAGGTCTGCCGCAGCGCAGTCGACAGATTATAGTGCTGGCTCGAATGATGAATGACATGGCTCGCCCAGAACCAGCGGACGCGGTGCGCAGAGCGGTGGAAGACATAATAAGCGAGATCGTCGAGCACGAAGGCGATGGCGAACCAGTACCAAGCATAGCCGATCTCGAAGAGTCGGAACTGCCACACCCACGTCGCCAGCGCGAACACCATACCGCCTGAAAGGACTCCGGCGACGGTGCTGCCTGTACCCAATGCCAAAGACGTCAGCGTGTCGCGTGGTTCGTAGCGGCTGCGATCCTTGATCCGCGCGACGACCATCTCCGCCAGCACCAGCAGCACGAAGGCGGGAATTGCCAGCGTCACGGGATCGGCGAGCTTCATGCCCCCGGACTTACATCAATGTCAGTTGTGCTTCCAGCCTGTCGACGTCCTCGGGAAGCACGCCGTACAGCAACACCGGGCCGAACATCCGTTCGCCGCTTTCGATCGTCACGCCTTCGGGCGAGGGCCGGCGCCACAGCGGGCGGGCCAGCCGGCGCGCGGCGACCTTGGCGCCGTGGCGCTTGAGCAGCGCGATCCCGTCAGTGCCGAGCACCAGTGCCGCCGCGCCATTGGTGCCGACCAGCGCGTCGCGCGCGACGAAGCCGCTCAGCGCATCTTCGGCCATGGTCTTGGCGGTCTCGGTATCGGCGATGCGGCTTTCGCCCAGCTTGAGCAGCCACGAGATCAGGACCAGCACCAGGACGGCGGCGACGGAGCCGCCCAGCTGCATCCAGTTCATGCGCGGCCGGAAAGCGCGTCGAGCAGCGGGCGGATGCCGGAGATGTCATAGCCCGCGCCGGCGGCCTTGGCAGTCAGCGTGTCGGGATCGCCGCCGGTGCTGGCCTCGGCCAATGCCCAGAGATTGCACGAGCGCGTGCCGGAGCGGCAAAAAGCCAGCACTGGTCCGCCGGCGCCCGCGAGCGCCTTCGCCATTGCCTCGACCTGCGTCGCCGAGAAGCCGGCATGCGTGACCGGGATTTCCGCATAAGCGAGCCCCGCCGCCTCGGCCGCCGCGCGGATGGCAGCGCCGGACGGCTGGCCGAGCTCCTCGCCTTCGGGACGATTGTTGACGATCGCCTTGAACCCGGCATCGGCGAACCCGGCCACGTCCTCGGGCGCGATCTGGGGCGCTACCGATATCTGCTCGTCGATCTTCCGGATCATGCCGCCTCGCGAATTACTTCCAGGAACACCGATCCATAGGCTTCGAGCTTGCGCGCGCCAACGCCCGAAAGCTGTCCCAGCGCATCGAGCGTCCCGGGCCGGAGCATCGCCATATCGCGCAGCACCGAATCGTGGAAGATCACATAAGGCGGCAGGCCGGCTTCCATCGCGATCTCGCGGCGCTTGGCACGCAAGGCCTCGAACAGCGGGTTGCCGACCGGATTGACGCCGCCGTTGGCCGCGCGCCCGCGCGACCGCCGCTCACGTCTGGGCGGGAGGACAAGCTTGACCTCGATTTCGCCCTTGAGGATCGGCTTGGCGCCGGGGCCGAATTCGAGCCCGCCATGGGCATTGGCACGCAGCGCGTCGCGCAGCAGCAATGCGCGCGCCACCGGCTTGAGCAATGCCGCCTCGTCGCCGTCGACGATTCCGAACACCGAAAGCTTCTCGTGGCCGTTCATCAGGCTCCGTTCGCTCGACTGGCCGAGCAGGATAGACTCGATATAGCCGACGCCGAACATCATGCCGGTGCGAAACACCGCGGAGAGGAATTTCTGCGCAGTGACGCTGGCATCGATCGCCGCGGGCGGGCTCAGGCAATTGTCGCAATTGCCGCAATTCTCGGGCGCGTCCTCGCCGAAATGCTTGAGCAGGACGCGGCGGCGGCAGCCCGCGGTCTCGACCAGCGCGCCGAGTGCCGAGAGCCGCGTACGCTCGCCCGCCTGTCGCCCGGGCTCGACTTCGCCGATGCGCTGGCGGGCGCGGGCGAAATCGTCGGCGCCCCAGAACAGGTGCGCAACCGCCGGATCGCCGTCGCGGCCGGCGCGCCCGGTCTCCTGGTAATAGGCCTCGATCGACTTGGGCAGCCCGGCATGCGCGACGAAGCGGACGTCGGGCTTGTCGATCCCCATCCCGAAGGCGACGGTGGCGACGATCACCATGTCTTCGCTCGCGACGAACGCCGCCTGGTTGCGGCGGCGGACCGAAGGGTCGAGTCCGGCGTGATAAGGCAGCACGCTGCGTCCGGTCCCGGCGAGCTTTTCCGCCAGTTTTTCTACTCCGGCGCGGGTCTGGGCATAGACGATGCCGGGCCCCGGCTGTTCGGCAATCAGATCGACGATCTGACGCGTCGTGTTCTCGCGCGGAGCGATCGCGTAGCGGATGTTCGGTCGGTCGAACCCGGCGACGATCAGTCCGTCCGGCGGAATCCCGAGCTGCTCGAGGATGTCGGCACGGGTATGCGCGTCGGCAGTGGCGGTCAGCGCCAGCCGCGGCACGTGGCCGAACCGGTCGAGCAGCGGCCGCAACAGCCGGTAGTCGGGACGGAAGTCATGCCCCCATTCGGAGACGCAATGCGCCTCGTCGATCGCGAAGAGGCTGAGCTTCGCCTGCCCCAGCAAATTACGGAAACCCTCACCCGACGCGCGCTCGGGCGCGACATAGAGCAAGTCGAGATCACCCGCGCGGAACCGCGCAATGGTCTCCTCGCGATTCTCGTCGACGGAAGTCAGCGTCGCCGCGCGGATGCCCACGGCTTCGGCGGCGCGAAGCTGATCGTGCATCAACGCGATTAGCGGCGAGACGACTATGCAGGTCCCGTCGAGCGCGAGACTGGGGACCTGATAGCAGAGCGATTTGCCTGCGCCTGTGGGCATCACCGCGAGCGTGTTGGCGCCCGCCATGACGCGATCGACCACCTGCCGCTGCACGCCGCGGAAATCGGGAAAGCCGAAGGTCTTGTGGAGGATGTCGAGCGGATCGGTCACGCCGCCCCTATCCTCCGCCGCGCCGTGAGGGGCAAGTTCCGTCCACAGCATTGCGCCGAACCGTCCATACGGGGCCTTGCCTGCCGGGGGCGCCATCCGCCAAAGCATGCGGCGAATGACGGTTCGCGTGGAAATGGGGAAAGACACGGGCGGGGCGGCCGTGTCGATGGATCTCGAGGAGCTCCTGGCCACGCGCTTGCTCGTCCAGGGCAATTCGGGGTCGGGCAAGTCGCATCTGCTGCGCCGGCTGCTCGAACAATCCGCCGGGCAGGTCCAGCAAGTGGTGATCGATCCTGAAGGCGATTTCGTCACTCTGGGCGACCGCTACGGCCATATCGCGATCGAGGCTTCCGAGCATAGCGAGCGCGACGTCGCACGGTTCGCGACGCGCATCCGCGAGCATCGCGCCTCGGTGGTACTGAGCCTCGAAGGCCTCGAGGCCGAGGGCCAGATGAAATGCGCCGCGGCGTTTCTGAACGGCCTGTTCGATGCGCCGCGCGAGCATTGGTATCCGGCATTGGTGGTGGTCGACGAGGCGCAGCTCTTCGCCCCCGCGGGCGGCGGCGAAGTGGCCGAGGACGTGCGTCGGGCCTCGCTGTCGGCGATGACCAATTTGATGTGCCGCGGCCGCAAGCGCGGGCTCGCCGGCGTGATCGCCACCCAGCGGCTCGCCAAGCTCGCCAAGAATGTCGCGGCCGAGGCTTCGAACTTCCTGATGGGGCGGACCTTCCTCGACATCGACATGGCGCGCGCCGCCGATCTGCTCGGCATGGAGCGCCGCCAGGCCGAGGCGATCCGCGACTTGCAGCGCGGTCATTTCCTCGCGCTCGGGCCGGCAGTGGCGCGGCGGCCAGTGGCGATCCAGATCGGCGCGGTCGAGACCAGCGCGCGCAGTTCCAGCCCCAAATTGACGCCGCTGCCGCAAGCGCCGGCGGAGGATTTCCGGGATTTGCTGCTCGCCCCGGCGGAGCCGAGCTGGAGCCCGCCCGTGCCCATGGCCGCTTCGGCGCCGGTCCCCTCCGAACGGCTGATCGAGGCGCTCGCCCGCGCGACGCCGATGCCGGTCGAGGCCGTGCCCGACGTGCCCGCGGAAGAAGCCGCCGAGCGGATCGCCGACGTGCTGCGCGACATCGTCGAGGATGCCGAATCGACCTACCGATCGCCTTCGGTGCTCTATCAGGACTTCCTCGTGCGCTGTCGGATGGTCGGGCTGGCGCGCCCGCCGCTCGACCTCTCCGGATTCGTGCGCCGGCTCTCGGCGGCGCGGGCGGGCATCCACGGGGATCCCGACGCGGACTGGGCTCAGGCGCTCGATGCGGCGCGCGCGCTTCCCGACGACATGCTCGGGCCCTTTCTGCTCGTCGCCCGTGCCGCGCGTGAGGGGCTGCCCTGCCCGAGCGACACCGAGCTGGCCGCGACCTATGGCACCAGCTCGCTCGGCCGGGTGCGGCGGCTGCTCACTTATATCGAGAGCAAGGAGCTGTTCGTGACTCGCGTCGATCTGGCCGGCAAGCGATCGATCACGATTCCTCGCCTCGGCTGGACCACGCAACCATCCGAAATGGGCTAAGCGTCGCTTTCAGGCGCTTCGACGCGCTGTTAGCCTCTCTTCCGGCAGCAGGGAGAGGGGGCCATGGACAAGGGCTTCGGCAGGCCGGACGAGCCGCGCGGGTTCAGCTTCGGCCGTAGTTCACTGGCCGTCGCGGGGATCGGGTTCATTTATGGCGCCGTCGCGCTGTTCGGCTTCGTTTGCTATCTTCTGGTGCAGGACGACATACGTGCCAGCGAGCATCCGACCACGCTTGCCGATTTCGTGCCCGAACTCATTCTGAGCGCCATCGGTCTGGTGGGCGCGCTTCTGGGCACGCAATTGCTGCGATCGGTGGGACTTTCGAAGAGCCAGCAGCCGAGCCGAGTGATCAACGGCGATGAATGGGCGGCGATCAGCGATCAGGTGAAATCGGGTCAGGAAGAAGCGGTGACGCAGTATATCCGACTGACCAGCCTTAGCGGCTTCACCGGCGCATTCACGAAGCTGGGACTGACCGGGCTGCCGCTGGCGACGATCGGATTGACTCTGTTCTTCTCGATCCTCGCGATCAGCTATCCCGCCTTCATGGACCTCGCCAAGCTGACGCTCGGCGCATTCATCGGGTCCTTCGTGCAGAAGCAGGCAGGGACGGGCGGGTCGGTAAAGCTGCCCGGCGGTCAGACGGTGTCGGTGAGCGCGCCTCCGGTCGCCTGAATATCCCGATGCAGCACGCGCCGCAGCCAGGCTTCGGTCTCTGCCGGGTGCGTCACCGGCAGCATGTGGCCGCCATGGATCAGCTCGACCGTCGCACCGGGGATTTCGGCCGCGGTCCGTTCGCCGTTGAGCCCGGGATCGAGCACCGCGTCGCTGCGGCCATAAAGGATCGCCACCGGCACGCGCATCGTGCCATAGCGCGCAGTGAGCGCCGCCATCTCGGCCGGCACGGTGCGGAGCTCGAACGATCCCGCCATATAGCTCTTGGGCCGCACCGCCAGTGCGCCGCCGCCGGCGAGGGCGAAGTCGGCGGGAACGGGATCGGGCGCGAAGATCGCCGCCGCAGTGCGGGGGCCATTGCGCAGGCCGACCGGCACTGCGACGGTCCAGGCCAGCACGGGACGCAGTGCCGGCGGTGCGAGCAGGCCCTTGAACGGCGCAGGTGCCGTCTCGACGACCTGGCTGAGTGGAGCGATCAGCGCGAGCCCGCGAACCAGATCGGGCCGATCGAGCGCGAGCGCGAGGCTCACTGCGCCGCCCAGCGAATGGCCGACCAGGAAAGGCCTGTCCAGGTCGAGCTGCTCGATCAGCGCCGCGATCATCTTCGCCTGGACGACGATGCCCGGCCGCGCGCCCTCGATCGACGAATGCCCCCACCCCGGCCGATCGACGAGGATGACGCGGTGATCGGCGGCAAGGCGGCCGGCGAGCGAATGCGAGAAGTTGCGGAGCTGCCCCATCAGGCCGTGGATCATCACGATCGCCGGACCTTCGGCCTCGGGGTTGAGGTCGACATAATGGAGCCGGGCGCCGGGCACCTCGACGAACTTGCCCTCGGCGGGCACCATCTCCTCGGCCTTGCGCCCCACATAGGCCGACCAGCCGGCGAGCCCGAGCGCGAATGTCCCGAGCACTCCCAAAGCTATCAGCATCGCTTTCCTCTCCCGCCACGCCGGGCTAGAGCCTAGGCATGTCCGACGTACGCAACAACGAAGAACGCAGCCGCTATGAATTGGTCGAGCAGGGCCATCTCGCCTTCTCGGCCTATGAGATAGACGGCGAAGTGATCACGTTCACGCACACGGTCGTGTCGCCGTCGCTGCAGGGAATGGGCATCGGCAGCCGGCTGATCGTCGGTGCGCTGGGCGATGTGCGCAGCCGCGGGTTGAAGGTGCGTGCGCAATGCCCGTTCGTCGCGGCGTATATCGCGAAGCATCCGGAGTGGCAGGACCTGCTGGTCTAACTACTCCGCCGCCAGCTCCTCGCCTTCCTCGCGTTCCTGCGCCTGGCGGGTCCACATTTCTGCATAGAGGCCGCCCTGGCGGAGCAGTTCGGCATGGGTACCCTGCTCGGCGACGCGGCCGGCTTCGAGCACGACGATGCGATCGGCATGGACGACGGTCGACAGGCGGTGCGCGATGACGATCGTGGTGCGGCCGCGTTCGATCGCTTCCAGCGTCGCCTGGATGTCGGCCTCGGTGCGGCTGTCGAGCGCGCTGGTCGCTTCGTCTAGGATGAGGATAGGGGGGTCCTTGACCAAAGTCCGAGCGATCGCGACGCGCTGCTTCTCGCCGCCCGAGAGCTTGAGGCCCCGCTCGCCGACGCGGGTGTCGAAGCCTTCGGGCAGCGACTGGATGAAGCCGGCAATCGCGGCGCCGCGCGCCGCGTTCGCGATCTCGTCCGGTCCGGCGCCTTCGCGGCCATAAGCGATGTTGTAGCCGATCGTGTCGTTGAACAGCACCGTGTCCTGGGGGACGATGCCGATCGCGGCGCGCAGACTCGTTTGCGTCACGTCGCGGATATCCTGCCCGTCGATCGTGATCCGGCCGCCGGTCACGTCGTAGAAGCGGTACATCAGCCGCGCGAGCGTCGACTTGCCCGCGCCCGAGGGGCCGACCACCGCGACGGTGGACCCGGCAGGGATGTCGAGATCGATGCCCTTCAGGATCTGGCGGTCGGCATCGTAGCCGAAGGCGACGTTCTCGAACCGGACATGCCCCTGGCGCACGTCGAGCGAAGCCGCGCCAGGGGAGTCGGTGATCTCGGCATGGGTGTCGATCAGGTCGAACATGCTGCCCATGTCGATCACGCCCTGGCGGATCGTGCGATAGACCCAGCCGAGCATGTCGAGTGGCCGGAAGAGCTGGCTGAGCAAGGTGGAGACCAGGACCACGTCGCCCGCAGTGAACCTGCCCGAACTCCAGCCGAACACGACGAGTGCCATGCCCGCGCCGAGCATCACGTTGGTGATCACCGCCTGGCCGATATTGAGCCAGGCGAGCGAGTTCTCCGAGGTGACCGCGGCCTTCATGTATGCGGCCATCGCCTTGTCGTAGCGGGCGCTCTCGCGGGCCTCGGCGTTGAAATATTTCACCGTCTCGAAGTTGAGCAGCGAATCGACCGCGTGCGCCACCGCGCCGGTATCAAGGTCGTTCATCTGTTCGCGCAGCTTCGAGCGCCAGTCGGTCACCCAGCGCGTGAACGCGATATAGGCGACCACCATCACCAGCGTACCCGCGACCAGCCACAGGCCGAAGCGCGTCCAGAAGATACCGATCACCAGCGCGAGCTCGAGGATCGTCGGGGCGATGTTGAACAGCAGGAAATAGAGCATCGTGTCGATGCTCTTGGTGCCGCGCTCGACCACCTTGGTGATCGCGCCGGTCCGGCGCTCGAGATGGAAGCGGAGCGACAGATTGTGGAGATGCGCGAACACGTCCGAGGCCAGCCGGCGCGTCGCGTCCTGCCCGACCTTCTCGAACACGGCGTTGCGCAGATTGTCGAACAACACGGTGCCCAGCCGCGCGGCGGCATAGCCGACCACCAGGGCGATCACGAGCCAGACCGCGTCGCGCGATCCACTCGCCATCCGATCGATCGCGCCCTGCAGCGCGAAAGGCGCGCCATAGACCTGGACTAGCTTGGAGATCACGACGAGTATCAGCGAAATCACGATCCGGGCGCGAAGCCCGGGCGAGTCCTTCGGCCACAGATAGGGCAGAAAGCGCCGCATCGTCGCGAGCAACGGCCGCTCGGGCGCGGAATCAGAAACTTGCGGAAGCATCAAGGCGCGATTTGGGGCGTCGAGCGCCGCGATGCAACGTTTTGCCGGAACGTGCATGATCCCGCTTCGTTTATTCGCGAAGGAAGGGGTGATGGATCAGGTTCTCTACGTGCTGGCGATCATGGGCTGCGGCGACGATTCGGCGCAGTGCCAGCAGGCGCGTGTCGAGCCCGTCCGATACACTTCGATCCAGGCGTGTCAGGAGGCGATGCCGGCTGCGCTCCAGCGCAACACCGATGTGGATTATCCGGTGATCAGCGCCGCTTGCCAGCGCCTCACGCCGCAGATGGTGGACGCGCGTTTGCCGCACACCGAACGTCGCGGCGGTTGAGGCATTGGTTCAAGAAATTCTAGCATTCGCGCTCAATCGGTAGCGCCCAACGGATCTGATCGCGCAGCAGCGCTTCCAGATCATGTGCCCCGGCATTGTGCGCGGCGGCGCGCTTGCGCAGCAGCATGACCAAAAGCGCGGTGCGGTTCTCCGGCAGCTCCGGGGCGGCACGTCCTTGCGCCAACGCGCGCGACAGCTGGAGCGAAAGCATAGTCATTTCCATCACCTGGCGCCGGCCTGCTTAGGAAGGGCTTTCGCTCTTTGGTTGACGCGGCCTTGACCAAATCGGGGTCGCGAAATCCGGATCCGCGGCGCCCCTTTTGCGGATGCAGGACTGCACGAACGCGCGCGCGATCCACAGGAACTTGGCGCTGGCCGGCACCGTGACACGCTTGTCCCAGGCCGATTCGCCGAGCGCCTCCACACGGCGCGCGATATCGCCATAGATTCCGGCGGCGGCCAAAACAGCCCAAGCGGAGCGAAATGGCAGGGTTGCGGCACCAAGGCGTGCGCGCGCCTCATACTCGCCCGCCCGGTGCGTAAGGCACCGCGCCAAGCCCGCAAGTGTGGTTCGATCGGTCATCACGGCGTCTCGCGCGACCCCGGCCTCGGCGAGCCAATCGGTGGGCAAGTAGCAACGTCCCGCAGCGGCATCCTCAGCAAGATCTCGCGCAATATTGGCCAACTGGAAGGCGATCCCCAGATCGCAAGCGCGATCGAGGCGTTCCTCGTCGGTCGGCGCGACCCCCATCACCACCGCCATCATGCAGCCCACAGCGCCGGCGACATGATAGCAATAGCGCATCAGGTCGGCCTCGGTCGCCGGCGCCCAGCCAGTGGCATCGAGCGCGAACCCTTCGACGACATCCCGGACCAGCCCGTGCGGCATGGCGGTCTCGGCGGCCACGATGCGGAGGGCGTCGAAGGCGGGATCGCCGACCCATCGCCCCTCCAGTGCCGCGGCGGTTCGCTCCCGGATCGCCTCGAGCCGCGCGGCCGGGTCTGCGACCGCCGTTATGGCATGGCCGTGGTCCTGACCGTCCGCGAGGTCGTCGCAGGCACGGCACCACGCGTAGAGCAGCCAGGCCCGCTCGCGCGTGGCGCGATCGAACAGCCGGCTCGCGGCAGCGAAGCTCTTCGAGCCCCGCGAGATCGCTTCGCCCGCGGTCGCGACGATCGCGTCGCGGGCGGGTTTCACAGCTCTTCGCGCGCCATGCGGATGATGGGTATCGTCGGCTCGAAGTTCATCATCTTGTCGAGGAGTCCATCGAGGTCGCTGTCCACCAGCAGCAGCCCCTGATGCTGCGGTCGCAGGAAGCCGACCTGGCCCATATGGACCCAGAAATCGACGAGCTTGTCGTAATAGCCGGCCACGTTGAGCAGCCCGATCGGATCGGCGTGATAGCCGAGCTGCGCCCAGCTCAGCGCCTCCCACAATTCGTCCATCGTACCGGTGCCGCCGGGCAGGTTGACGAAGCCGTCGGCGAGATCGGTGAACAGGGCTTTGCGCTCGTGCATCGTCTGGACGACCTGGAGCTCGGTGAGCCCACGATGCGCGACTTCGGCGTTGACCAAAGCCTGCGGGATCACGCCGATCACTTCGCCGCCCGCCTCCAGTGCCGAATCGGCGACCGCGCCCATCAGCCCCAGCCTGCCGCCGCCATAGACGATTCCGATGCCGCGCTGGGCGAGGCTGCGCCCGACATGGCGTGCGGATTCGATGTACACCGGATCGGCGGGGGTGGCCGAGCCGCAATAGACCGCGATGCGCTTCATCGGCCGTCTCCCAGCATCAGCGCCGCGGTCGCCTTCGCGCTTCCGACCACGCCCGGAATACCCGCCCCGGGATGGGCACCCGCGCCGACGAAATAGAGGTTCGAGATCGAATCGTCGCGATTGTGCGCGCGGAAATACGCGCTCTGGGTCAGGATCGGCTCGAGGCTGAACGCTGAGCCGAGATGCGCCTTGAGATCATGGGCGAAATCCGGCGGCGCATAAGAGAATTTAGTCACGATACGGTCCTTGAGATCGGGGATCAGCCGGCGGGTGACTTCGGCGAGCATGCGCTCTTCGAGCACAGGGCCGACTTCGCTCCAGTCGGCGGGGAACTTGCCCAGATGCGGCACCGGCGCAAGCGCATAAAATGTGGAATGCCCTTCGGGCGCCATGCCCGGATCGGTCGCACTCGGATGATGGAGATAGAGCGAGAAATCCTCGCTCAGCACGCCGTGATCGTAAATGTCCTCGAGCAATCCCTGATAGCGCGAGCCGAACAGGACCGAGTGATGGGGGATCTCCGGAAAAGTGCCGCGCAGCCCGAAATGGACAAGAAACAGCGAGGGTGAGAAGCGCTTATGCTCGAGACCGGATGCGGTGCGCTGGGCGCTGCGCGAATCCTTGAGCAACGTCCGATAGCTGTGGACGATGTCGGCATTGCTCGCGACGGCATCGACTTCGAGCTCGAAGCCGCTTCCGGTGCGCAGGCCTGTCACGCGATCACCGAGCGTGTGGATCGCCGATACCGCGTCGCCGAGCCGCACCACGCCGCCCAGCCGCTCGAAATGGCGAACCATGCCCGCGACCAGCCGGTTGGTGCCGCCTTGGGCGAACCACACGCCGCCGTCGCGTTCGAGCTTGTGGATCAACGCGTAGATCGCGCTGGTCGTCATCGGATTGCCGCCTACCAGCAAGGTATGGAAGCTCAGCGCCTGACGCAGCTTCTCGTTCTTCACGTAGCGCGACACCATCGAGTAGACCGAGCGCCAGGCCTGATATTTCATCAGCGCCGGGGCCGCGCGGACCATCGAGCCGAAATCGAGGAACGAGACATGGCCGAGCCTCTCATAGCCCTCGCGATAGACGCCTTCGGAATATTTGAGGAAACGGCGATAGCCGGCCACGTCCTCGGGGCTGAGTCGCGCGATCTCCGCGCTCAGCTGGGCGTCGTCGCCCGAATAATCGAATGCCACGCCGTCGGGCCAGGACAGGCGATAAAAGGGCGAGACCGGCACCAGCTTCACGTCTTCGGAAATGTCGTGGCCGGAGATGCGCCAGAGCTCGCGAAGGGCATCAGGCGCAGTGATCACTGTCGGCCCGGCATCGAAGGTGAAGCCGTCGCGCTCCCAAAAATAGGCGCGACCGCCCGGTTTGTCGCGCGCCTCCAGGATCGTGGTATCGATCCCCGCCGATTGCAGCCGGATCGCGAGCGCGAGCCCGCCAATCCCAGCGCCGATCACTGCCGCTTTCTTCATACGACCCCCGTTATCGCGCGCACCGCCCGGCCGATCGGCACCGGCGGCTTGCCCGCTATCACCCGGATCTTGTCGCCCAGGTTGGATTTGGCCGCATAGAAGCGGCCGATCAGCCTCTCGTCCAGTCGATAGAAGCGTTCAAGGATCCGATAGCGTTGCTCGGGCTCGGCCGCACGAAACAGCATCGCAGCCAGCATCCGGTAGAAGCGGCGGCTGCGCCAGAGGCGTCGCGCGTAATTGTGGAGCAGATCGTGCAGCGCCTGCCCGTCGACAGTGCCGGCATTCGCCACGAGCGCCGCAGTGCGCACTGCATCGGGCAGCGAATAGCTGGTCAGCGGATGGAACAGGCCGGCGCGCACCCCCGCCTTGGCGACATCGGGCTCGCTCGATCGCCAATATGCCTCGAAGTCGCCGCCGATCGCGACCGGGAGCACACCCGATTCCTCACGCGCGATCTTTGCCACAGGCCAGCCGCGCGCGGCGGCATAGGCATCGATCCGACCGCCCAGCGTCGCAGTGTGGAGATCAGGGGTGTCGCTGTAATAGGTGTCCTCGACGAATAATCGGTCGGATGCGAAGGGGAGGCAATAAGCGAAGCGATAGCCGTCGATCTGGTCGACCGTCGCGTCCATCACCATCGGGCGTTCGAGCCCGTGGGGAGCGGCCAGCACGAGCTCGCGGCCGAGGAATTTCTGCCATCCGAGATCGAGCGCGGTCAGGTCGCCGGCACCGCGGCAGTCGATGACGCCCTTCGCCTCGATGCGGTCACCATCGGCCAGCTCGACCGTGCTGCTGGTCATCGCCAGCACCTTGCGCCCCAGCATCGCGGCGTGCGTGGGCAATTCGCTCAGCACCACGCGTTCGAAATGGCGTGAGTCGATCGAATGATAAGGCGACTTCAGGGTGCGTTGGTAGCCGGGGAAGGCGACGTCATAGCGCGTCCATTGGTGGCTGATCAGCGACGACACCATCCAGCGATCGGCTGGGGCGATGTCGCTGGCGAAGAAGGACCAGAGGTGATTGCCGCCGAGATGGGCGGATGCTTCGATCAGCCTTAATTCGGCTTGGGGATGTCGGGCGTGTACGGCGTGTGCGATCAGGCCCCCGGCAAGACCGCCGCCGACGATGGCGAGATCGCAGCTGATCGTGGCCGACATCGTCCCGGCCTAGCCCAAGGGCGAGGGGCGTTCCAACAAAAACCCTCCCCGGCTCGCACCGGAGAGGGCAGGTGTGGCGGGAGCGGAGCGATGCGGCTCGCCCCCGGAGCTCGTCACGCCGCCTTGAGCAGCGGCCATTCCTCGGCCATCGCCCGCGCCACCGACGGCCGCGTGCGCAGCCGGGTGCGATAATCGAGCAGCACCGGCCAGTCGGCGATCGTCACCCCCGAATGCTCGCACCAGTTGAGCACGCTCAGCAGATAGGCGTCGGCGACGGTGAACCGGTCCTCGAGGAACGCCTGCCCCTCCAGATGCCGTGCAAGCACGCCGAACGGCTTTGCGACTCGCGCCAGCGCCGCTGCGCGCTCCTCAGGGCCGGCGGCCTTGCCGAGCAACGGCGTGAACACGGCCTTGTGCAATTCGGTGCCGATGAAGTTGAGCCAGCCCAGCATCCGGTAATGCGCGTCGGAAAAGCCGGTGAAGCTCAGCGATCCTTCGGGCGCCAGCTCGGCAATATAGGTGAGCACTGCGGGACCCTCGGTGAGCACGAAGCCGCCGCGCGTCTCGATCGCGGGAACATAACCCATCGGGCTCAATTGGCTGAAATGGCGGCCGTCGGCAAGGCGGCCGTCCGCGGGGACCTGCACGAATTCGGCGTCGAGCTCGGCTTCCTCGAGCGCGATCCGCGCGGCGAGCGAACAGGCGAACGGGCGAAAATAGAGCTTCATGACCATCTCCCTTGATTTCTGTACGATCTCGCATAGAAATAGACAGGTCAAGAGATTATTTGCGGGTTCGCATAAAATGACGGTAAAAGTCCGCGGCCGGCCGCGCAGCTTCGATCCCGACGAGGCGCTGGGACGCGCCACCGAGCGGTTTCGGACGCATGGTTTCGCGGGCACTTCGCTCGACGATCTCGCCACCGCTACCGGGCTCGCCCGGCCGAGCCTCGCGGCCGCGTTCGGCGACAAGCGCGCATTGTACATTGCGGCGATCGAGCGGCTCACCGCCCGGGTCGAGCGCCAGCTGCTGCGACTCGGCGAAGCGAAGCTGCCGCTGCGCGCGTTGGTCGAGCGGATCCTGATCGGAAGCATCGACCTGTACCTCACCGGCAGCGACGGCCCCGAAGGGTGCCTGATCATCAACACCGCGGCGACCCAGGCCGCGTCGGATCCGCAAGTGCGCGAGAAGGTCACGGCGTTCCTCGCAGTCGAGGACGGGCGCATCGCCGAGCTGCTCGCGGCGGCGGGCAGCACTTCGCCCGAAGCGCAGGGGCGGCTTGTGGCGTCGGTGCTCCATTCGCTAAGCGTGCGTGCGCGGGGCGGGGCGTCGCGTGAGGAGCTGGAGCGCGTGGCACGGGATTGCATCGACCTGGTCGCGGGAAGCGGATCCTGACCGCGTTCCGTCCGCCGCTGCGGATTTCGCGCGGCGCAAGGATCGTAGCCTTGCTCGTCGGGCTGGCCGTGGCCGGCATCCTGCTGGCGATGGACCGGCCGCCGATCTGCCCCTGCGGCACGATCAAGCTGTGGCACGGCAACGTCCAGTCGAGCGAGAACAGCCAGCATCTCGCCGACTGGTACAGCTTCAGCCACATCATCCACGGCTTCCTGTTCTATGCCGCGGCGCATTTCCTGCTGCGCGGCGAGGTGCGGCGCTGGGCGTTGCCGATGGCGGTGGCGATCGAGGGGTTCTGGGAACTCCTCGAGAATTCGCCGATCATCATCAACCGGTATCGCGAGACGACGATCGCATTGGGCTATTCGGGCGACAGCATCGTCAATTCGCTCGCCGATATCGGCTGGATGGCGTTCGGCTTCTGGCTCGCCTCGCGGCTGCCGGCCTGGGCGACGATCGCGCTGGCGATCCTGTTCGAACTGACGACGCTGGTCCTCATCCGCGACAATCTGACGCTCAATATGCTGATGCTGGTCTGGCCGATCGACGCGGTCAGAGCGTGGCAGGGCGGCTGAGGTCATCCCGGGCAAGCCACGCGCTGGACCCGCGCCCATGCGTTGAGCGTGCCCTGAACGGCCTGCTTGATCTCCACGCACTGGCCGGCGAGCAGCTGGCCGATCACCTTGTTGTTGCCGTTCACGACCGGCGTGTTGCTCTCCCGGATATTCACGAACCAGCGCGCCCGGATCACATTGCCCACGGTGTTGAGCGCTTCCCGATTGCCACGCGCCACGTCGAAATTCACTGCCGAATAGCTGGGGTCGTTCCGGCGCGACACCGCCACCCATTGCGGGCGATCGAGATTGGCCTCGACTTCCAACGGCCGTCCGGCAGCGGCGAGGGACGGCGTGGGCGTGCCGGTTGCGGCGCCGGTGGGTTCGGGATCGGCAGCAGGGGCCGCCGCAGCCGGTTCGCCGGCAGCGGGCTTCGCCGCGCCGCCCATCGCCTCGGCCGGAGTCGCCGGACTGCGCCAGCTGTTGTTGAGCACCACCACCAGCTTCGGATCGGCAGTGCCGCAGATCGACCCCTGCACCTCGAGCTTGGCGTCGAGCAGCGCCTTGCGCGCATCGGTGAAGATGTTCGCCTGGACATAGTCGAAATTCTGCTGGAGCAGCTCGCCGCACATCTTCGACTTGTTCATGTGCGTCTGGTCCCGCGTCACCAGGAAGGTGCCGATCGCCAGCCCCGCCGCGACCACGCCCTTGAGCGTGATGTCGGTAACTTTCTGCCATTGTTCGAGAGTCATATCCGCACCTTCCCATATTCGAGGTGCGACCCTGTTCTTGTGCGGCGATGCTAGCACGATCCGCGCAATCCCGCGATCGTCGCTGGCTGCGGGGCGACGCATTGCGTAGGTGTCGGGAGTGACTGCGGTGCCTGCCATCCTCCTCTCCGCGCTGGCGATGACGCTGATCGTCGGCGCGCGCTATCTCGTCACCTCGGGCGCCTTCGCCTTTGCGACACGGCTGCGGCATCCGGCGCTCTATGCCGGGCTCGACCGGCAGATCCGCAGCGAGATCGGCTGGAGCCTTGCCTCGGCGGCGATCTATGGCCTGCCCGCCGGCGTGGTGGCTTGGGGCTGGCAGAATCGCGGCTGGACGCGGATCTATACCGAGGTTGCCGACTGGCCGCTCTGGTATCTGCCGCTCTCGGTGCTGCTCTATCTCCTCGTGCACGACGCCTGGTTCTACTGGACGCATCGGTTGATGCACCGGCCGGGGCTTTTCCGCATCGCGCATGCCGTCCACCATGCCAGCCGCCCGCCCACCGCCTGGGCGGCGATGAGCTTCCATCCCGTAGAAGCGATCACCGGCGCGGTGGTGATCCCGCTGCTCGTCTTCCTCGTCCCCATCCATGTCGGCGCGCTGGGGCTGGTGCTGGCGATCATGACGATCATGGGCGTGACCAACCATATGGGCTGGGAGGTCTTTCCGCGGTTCGTCCATAGCGGGCCGCTGGGTGCCTGGCTGATCACCGCGAGCCATCACCAGCGCCACCACCAGCGCTACGGATGCAATTACGGCCTCTATTTCCGCTTCTGGGACCGGCTGTGCGGCACCGACAGGGGGCTCGGCGATTTCGAGGCCGGCACGGTAGCGTCCACCCGATCTCGCCGCTAAGGCGGGGCGCATGGCAGAAGAAGAGGACAGCTTCGTCTATGACGAAGCGACCGGCGAATGGATCAGCGCGGCCGCGGCGAAGGCCAAGGCCGGCGCCGCAGATTCGGTCGAGGTGCGTGATTCGGTGGGCAATCTGCTCGCCGACGGCGACCAGGTGACCTTGATCAAGGACCTCACCGTCAAGGGCGCGGGGCAGACGCTCAAGCGCGGCACGCTGATCAAGTCGATCCGCCTCACCGGCGATCCACAGGAGATCGACTGCAAATACGAGGGCATCAAGGGCCTCGTCCTGCGCGCCGAGTTCGTGCGGAAGCGCTGAGCCGCCCCTTGCGGGGGCGAAAGGTTAGTAAAGGTTAGGCGAAAACGCCCTTTTACCGGCGACGCCGCCGACTTGCCCTTCCCGGCCCGGCCCCTTCTTCCTCCGCCTCGTCCATGCCGTCCGGCCATTCCGCGTGATCCTCGGGCGCTTCCTCTTCGCGCGGCGGATAGAGCAGCGCGTCGAAGGCCTGATCGATCGGCGATGCAGGCGCGGCTTCGTCATCGCGCACCGCGGGATCGTGCCAGTGCGGCAGCGTGCCGTTGCACAGATCGGCGACCTCGACCGCGACATCGAGCTCCTCGGGCGGCATGAGCTTGTGCGGCTCGGGCGGCGTCACCGGCTCGAGCGCGGCGATCGCCTGGGCGACGGGGGCGATATCGGGCGGCGGCGCTTCATCGGGATGGCGAACGCTGTGATGCGCATGACGATAGCGCTCGGGCAGATGCGCGCGCAGCAGGAACATCACCATGCGGTCGCTGGGCTTGAGCCGCCGCCCGACCCGCCTGCCGTCGCGATCGAAGACGGGCTCATCCGACCCGTTGATCGCGCGTTCGAACGCGACATCGGCCAGCTTGAACGCCGCCTGCTGGATCGCGGCGTTCCACGCGGCGGCGAACGCCTCGGCCCCCGGCGCGCGGCGCAGGCGATAGCAGCTCTGCACCGTCATGCCGACCGTCTGCGCGGCGGTCTCGACGCTGCCGGTATCGGCGACCGTTTCGATGAACAGACGCTGCTTCGCTTCGGAAAAGCCGTCGGCCCGTGCGCGACGGCGGACGGGCACCCAATCATATTCGCCCGGATCGAAGCCATTGGCATCGATATAGGGCGTCGCGCTGTCGCCGGGCGGACCGGCATCGGGCAGGCCCGCGCCCGATTGCGGCACAAGCGCACCGAGCGATTCGGGTGCGATGCCGGGCAGAGGCGCGGCGGGGTTGGCGGGATCGGCGGCGGCGGAGAGCGCGCGGCCGATGGTTTCGCGGTGATCGTGCTTGCTCATCCGAAAGGATGGAGCAGATCAAATCCTACATTGGAAGGGTTTTGTTCCCGACATGTTCCGGCGGATCAGTGGCGCTTGAAATACTGGACCTCGCGCTCGTGCTGCTGCGCCGCGGCCTTGGTGTCGAAGGTGCCGAGGTTGCGGCGCTTGCCGGTGTCCGGGTCCTTCTTCCGGGAATAAAGGCGATATTCGCCCGAGGCGAGCTTGCGGATCATGGAGGCACAACGCGCGCCCGGCCGAATTGATGCGCGTGTGCGGCGCGGATGCGCCTAGAGTGCGGCGGGGCGTTTCGCTCCCGAAGGACGAGCCATGGCCAAGGGCCAGAAGAAATCGAACCGCGAAGTGCGCAAGCCCAAGGCGGAGAAGGTCAAGACGATCGCCGCCAATGCATCGACCAAGGACCGGCCGGTGAACATGGTGACGATCAAGGACTGACGCCCCAATCCCGCTGGAGCCTCCTGCCATTCCCTTCGAGGCCGGGTGGACCCCGGCACGAGGCCGGGGTGACAAAAGGAGAAGGTGCGTCCCGGCCCTGGAGTCGGATTCAGGGCGTTTGAATCGACAGATTGGAGAAGGCATCCTGCCCCTCGACGGCAGCTCGCGACTGGGCCCCGGCCTTCGCCGGGGAACACAAGTGCTTCAACGCGGCCGGATCAATCCCTAATCGATCGCCTCGATGCCGGCCGCCTTCAGCCGTTCGAGATGCTCCCTCATGTGCTGGAGCTGTTCGGGCGAATGGCCCTGCCATTCCAGGACTTCGCCGAGGACGCGCAGCGGGGCCTGCGAGCGATAGGATTTGGTCGGGTTGCCGGGGAATTTCTTGTCGGTGAGATTGGGGTCGTCGACAAAGGCGCCGGTGGGTTCGATCTCGTAGATGCGCTCGCGCCCGTCACCTTGGGCCAGCTCGGCACCCCAGGTCGCGGCTTCGAGCGTGGCGGAGAAATAGGCCCAGCTCGCCTGCTTGCCGCTGCCGTAATTCGAGCTGTAGCCGGGGCCGATCAGATCGCCGGGGCGCAGATCGGCGCGGGTGCCGTGATAGAAAGGCGGCGTGGCGTCGGCGGCGTAGGTCAAGGCGCGTCTCCTTGCTGGCTCGGGAAGGCGTGATGTCGGGTCGGGCCGCGCGGCGGTCAATCCCTGTCGGCGAACTGCACCAGGTCCCAGAGATTGCCGTAGAGATCGCGGAACACCGCGACCTTGCCATAAGGCTGGACCGCGGGCGGGCGGACCCATTCGACGCCGGCCGCAGTGAAAGCGGCGAAATCGCGATCGAAATCATCGGTGGCGAGGAACAGGAACACGCGCCCGCCCGCCTGATCGCCGACGAAGCGCGCCTGTTCGGGCGTGGCGGCGACTCGCTTTCCTACATTTGATATTTCTGTCATTGCTACCCAGATGTGACGGGGGGGGCGGCGCATGACGGCTGAAGTTGTTGTGATGAACAAATCTGCGATCGCTCTGGCGGCTGACAGTAAGGTCACAATTGGCGGTTCGCGGATGTCCAAGACGTATGACACCGTCAACAAGCTATTCACACTGTCGAAAATTCATCCAGTTGGTGTAATGATCTATGGCAATGCAGACTTTATGCAATACCCATGGGAAACACTTATAAAACTGTATAGAAAGCAACGCGGTATAACCAGTGAGGCAACGGTATCTGACTGGGCAGAAGACTTTAAATCTTATGTAGAGAAATTTGGAAACATCACTTCTGGCGATAAAATACGTAATTTAAAGGAGGTAATTCGATCTTGGTTCGCGTCTGCTCTAGATGAGGCTGATGATACTTCTATATCTCGCGGTATATCTATTGGTAGCGAAGATTACGTGCATCTGTTGAAGGGTGTGTTCATAGACAAAATAGCTGCTATTGCTGAAAAGGATAAGTGGCTGCCCCCTCGCGCTGTCAGTGCGTTTATTCGGAAATATGGGGGCATAGTCGATGGAATTACCAAAGAGTTTGTGGGTGATTTCAAAGATGAGGACCTGTCAACCGTAGCCGACCAATTCATCTCCGCGGCTATACTGTTTAAGCACCCTTCTCCGCTATCGAGCGGCGTTGTCATCGCCGGATTTGGCGATGATGAGTATTTTCCCACCGTCGTTTCCCTAGAGTGTGACGGCTATATCGGCGACCAGCTGAAACTTTATACGGACAGTACGATCGATGTGTCTCGAAGCATGAGCGGTGCTATGCGAGCTTTCGCTCAGGGCGAAATGGTCCAACGTTTCATGACAGGCTTGGACCCGATGCTCGGCTCGGCCCTCATGACCGCTTTTTCAGAAGTAATGAAGGATAACTGCCTTGAGGTTTTGAGTAAATATGGGGCTGTCCGTAAGAATACGATAAAAAATCGAGGGGAAATAGAAAGAGCGGTTCATGTTTCTATGAAGCAACTCGTTGATCAAGTTCAAAGATATACCAATCGAGCATACGCTAGCCCGATCGTTCAGATGATATCTCTTCTACCTAGAGACGAACTTGCAAATCTTGCGGAATCTTTGGTGGCCCTTACCTCCTTAAAACGGAGGGTTTCTAATGACGTTGAAACAGTCGGTGGTGCTATCGATGTAGCACTCATATCAAAGAGTGACGGATTTGTCTGGATTAAGCGAAAATATTATTTCCCTGAGGATTTGAATCCTCAATTCAATCGGAATTATTTAAATGATGTTATGGCAGGAGGGTCATATGCGGAATCAAGATCTACGACTCTGCGTGGACGAACTACTAGAAAGACTGCCGCCGCCACCAGCACGAAAAAAAAGTGACCGGGCCGTAAATCTACGCATCAGTCCCCGGCGGGATGGTGTTGAATTGGCTCAAACCGCCAAGCAGGCGTTTGCGGATGCTCTCGAAAATGCATGATTAGAATAAGGGGGTCGACGCGGTCGATCCCCTTATTCACCCGATGAACTAACGGTGGGCGGCGAGCTCGACATGGAGATAGCGGGCCTTGGGTTGCTTCGAGCCAGTTGAGGAATCGAGCTGGGCGCCGTTGTGGAAGGCCACTTTCACGTAGCGATCGAAGGCAGTGGAAGCTGAGGAAATAATGGTCCTCCGCTATCCCGTAGAGCGAGCTTCCGGCTCGGCATGGCGGCACAGCCGGTGACGACTGCTTCTCTCTATCGTCACCCCGGCCTTGTGCCGGGGTCCACCAAGCCGCGAATGATGCGGCTCGATCCTTTTGCTTCATCGCCTGCCGCCAAGTGGACCCCGGCACAAGGCCGGGGTGACGACGGGTGGGCGACGGGAGGGCTAGTCGTGCTCCCTTCCGCCAGCCCCCATATACAGCTCGCTCCCCGTCTCCTTGAACACCTTGCTCATCTCCTCCATGCCCTTGAGCGCGGCGGCCTCGCTGGGGGCGGCGGTCTCCGTGCCGGTGGAAGTGGCGGCGAGGAAGGTGTCGGCGCTGGCGTTCTGCTTCGCGGCGAAGTCGCGGACTTCCTGGGTGATCTTCATCGAGCAGAATTTGGGGCCGCACATCGAGCAGAAATGCGCGGTCTTGGCGCCTTCGGCGGGGAGGGTCTGGTCGTGATATTGCTCCGCCGTGTCGGGATCCAGCGACAGGTTGAACTGGTCGCGCCAGCGGAACTCGAAGCGGGCGCGGCTCAGCGCGTCGTCGCGGACCTTGGCGGCAGGGTGGCCCTTGGCGAGATCGGCGGCGTGGGCGGCCAGCTTGTAGGTCACCACGCCGACCTTGACGTCGTCGCGATCCGGCAACCCAAGGTGCTCCTTGGGGGTGACGTAGCAGAGCATCGCCGTGCCGTACCAGCCGATCATCGCGGCACCGATGCCGCTGGTGATGTGGTCATAGCCCGGCGCGATATCGGTGGTGAGCGGCCCGAGCGTGTAGAAGGGCGCCTCGCCGCACGCCTCGAGCTGCTTGTCCATGTTCGCCTTGATCTTGTGCATCGGCACATGGCCGGGGCCCTCGATCATCACCTGGACGTCCTGCGCCCAGGCGCGCCTGGTCAGCTCGCCCAGGGTGTAGAGCTCGGCGAACTGGGCTTCGTCATTGGCGTCGGCGATCGAGCCGGGGCGCAGGCCGTCGCCGAGCGAATAGGCGATGTCGTACGCCTTCATGATCTCGGTGATCTCGTCGAAGCGCTCGTAGAGGAAGCTCTCCTTGTGGTGGGCGAGGCACCATTTGGCCATGATCGAGCCGCCGCGGCTGACGATGCCGGTGACGCGCCTGGCGGTCATCGGGACATAGGGCAGGCGGACGCCGGCATGGATGGTGAAATAGTCGACGCCCTGCTCGGCCTGCTCGATGAGGGTGTCGCGGAAGATCTCCCAGGTCAGGTCCTCGGCCACGCCGCCGACCTTCTCCAGCGCCTGGTAGATCGGGACGGTGCCGATCGGCACGGGGGAGTTGCGCAGGATCCATTCGCGGGTGTCGTGGATGTTGCGGCCGGTGGAGAGGTCCATCACCGTGTCGGCGCCCCAGCGGATCGACCAGACCATCTTGTCGACTTCGGCGGCGACGTTCGAGGCGACCGCGCTGTTGCCGATATTGGCGTTGATCTTGACGAGGAAATTGCGGCCGATCGCCATCGGCTCGCTCTCGGGGTGGTTGATGTTGTTGGGGATGATCGCGCGGCCGCGGGCCACTTCGTCGCGGACGAATTCGGGGGTGACGTAGTCGGGGATCGACGCGCCGAAATCCTCGCCGTCGCGGATATATTCGGCCAGGCGCTCGCGGCCGAGATTCTCGCGGACCGCGACATATTCCATCTCGGGCGTGATGATGCCGCGCCGGGCATAATGCATCTGGCTGACATTGGCGCCGGGCTTGGCGCGCAGCGGGCGCTTGACGACGTTGGGGAAGGGCTCGACGCCACCCGAGCGATCGGGGCCGAGCTGGCCGTTGTCCTCGGGGCGGATCTCGCGGGCCTGGACCTGCTCGACATCGCCGCGGCCGAGGATCCAGTCGCGGCGGAGCGCGGGGAGACCGGCCTTGATGTCGATGCGGGCTTCGGGGTCGGTATAGGGGCCCGAGGTGTCGTAGACGCGGACCGGGGCCTCGCCGCTGCCGGGCTCGAGATGGATCTCGCGCATCGCGACGCCGAGCGGGCCGACATGGATTTTGCGCGAGCCGCGAATCGGGCCGGTGGTTACGCCGATTTCGGTGCGTGCGGGGAGGTCGGCCATGGTGTCTTCTCCAAATAGGGGAGAGGACGGTCCGGTGGCGGGGCCGCTCCCTCCCTACGCCGGTGTCAGCCGGATCAGGTTCAGCGGGTCGAGGGCTCCTGCCCTCCTCTCAAGCGCGGTGCGGCGCTCCCCCGGGGATGCCGGGGTCTTAGGCGCATGACGGGGCGAGGGGAAGAGGCAATGGCGCCGGCCTCGCGCAGCGAACCGCGGAGGCCAGGTGCGTGCGGGGCCGAGGCCCCACGGCCTTACTTGATCTTGGCTTCCTTGAACTCGACATGCTTGCGCACGACGGGATCATATTTGCGGAAGGAGAACTTCTCGGTCTGGGTGCGCGGATTCTTCTTCGTGACGTAGAAGAAACCCGTGTCCGCCGTGCTGACGAGCTTGATCTTGACAGTGGTCGGCTTGGCCATGACCCGAAACCCTTGAATCGTTCGAAAAGAAATAGCGGCGCGCGCAGGCGCACCGCTGTCAGGCCGCGGCGGATGCGCGAATCGTGTGGAAAAGTCAAGAAGGCGATGCGGTACGCACCGCACCGGCATCCCTAAGGTTGCTTCTTCGCCTCCGCTCGGAGCGTCTCGACCAGCTTGGCCATGCGTTCCTGCATGCCCGCCATCGTCTGGTTCATCATCGCGCGCTGGGCGGCCTGGACGTCCGGATCGGACATGATCGTCGGCGCCGTCTCGATATAGGCGCGCCCCGAGGGCGTTTTGAAGAAATTGCCGATGTCGCGCATCTGATCGAGCGTGAAGCGCCGCGCATAGGCCCGCGCCATCGCGTCGAACAGCGCCGGCATCGCCGCCTTGGTCGTCGCGATCGAGCGCTCGAACTCTTCATTCATGAAACCATTCATCGCCGAGGCCAGCTTCGGATTGTCGCGCGCCATATCGGCGAACATCGGCGCATTCGACATTGCCTCGCGCGCATTGTCGAGCATCGGCCGCACCATCTGCTCGACCATCGCGTCGCGCTTGTCGGCGGGCATGATACGCTCGATCAGGGCCTGCGCCGCAGCCAGCCGCGCGGGATCGGGTGCCGTGACCGGAGGCGGCGCAGTCTGCGCGCTGACCGGCGCCAGGGGCGACAAAGCGAGCACGACTGCTCCCACAACCAACCGCATTCGCATTCCCCTGGGATTTTCCGATGCGCAGGCTTAGCGCTCCCCGTCGGGCCTCGCCAGCTGCGATCGACGATTGTACCGGCGAGGACGATGCGGCGATAAGGCGCGGATGGAAGCGCTCGTTCCCGCCATTCTACTGGCGCTGCTGGCACAGCCCGGCGATCGGCCGGCGTTGCTCACTGCGATCCTTGCCGATCGGTTTCGCCGGCCGCCGCTGGTGGCGCTCGCGGCGGCGCTCGCGCATGGGATCGGCAGCGTCGCCGCGGCGCTGGCGGGTGGGGCTCTGGTGCTGACGCCCGAGGCGCAGTCGCTACTGCTCGCGATCGCATTGGTGGCGGGGGGTGTGACCGCGCTGTGGCGCACCGCGCTGCCCAGTCGGCTCGAGCGCTGGCATTTCGGGCCGTTTCTCACGCCGCTGGCGGGGGTGTTCGTGCTCGCTTTGGGCGAGCAGACGCAGTTCTTCACTTTCGCGCTTGCCGCTTCCGGCATGCCGTGGTTCGCCGCCGCCGGGTCGACCTTGGGCGCGGCCGCAGTCGCCATGGCCGCGGCGCTGCTAGGCGAGGCGCGCTGGAACGCGCTGCCGCTGCGCTGGCTCCGTCTGGGCGCAGCCGCGATCTTCCTCGTCGCCGGTACCGTGCTCGCCCTCAATGGGCTGGACCTGCTCGGCTGATCGGCGCGGGCGATCTTTCTCATCGAAAATAGCCGTGGCAGCCTGCGGAGCCGATCCTATATGCGGGTCGTTGGGCTCACGTATCGTTTTCGGAGGACATGATGGCAGACACAAAGGCGGCGCTTCAGACGCCCACGGACCTCAATCGCAACGACACGAAGAGCGTGGCCGATGCGCTGAACAGCGCGCTGGCCGATTGCTTCGCGCTCTATTTCAAGACCAAGAATTTCCACTGGCACGTCTCGGGCCCGCATTTCCGCGACTATCACCTGCTGCTCGACGACCAGGCGGCGCAGGTTTACGGCGTGACCGATGCGATCGCCGAGCGCGTGCGCAAGACCGGCAACGTCACGATCCGCTCGATCGGCGACATCGCGCGCCGCCAGACGATCAAGGACAATGATGCCGAGTTCGTGGCGCCCGGCGACATGCTCGCCGAGCTGCGCGACGACAATCTCAAGCTGGTCGAGAGCTTCCGCGCAGTGAAGCAGGCCGCCGAGAATGCGGGCGACAACGCCACCTCCGGCATCGTCGACGAATGGACCGATCAGGCCGAGGAGCGCGCCTGGTTCCTGTTCGAGGCCAGCCGCAAGGGCTGAATGGATCCCGGTCCGTGGAGGTCGCACTTCTCGTCATCCCGGAAGCCGATTTTCTTCAAATCTCTGATTTGATCAGAAAATCGAGCTGTCCGGGATCCACCGCGCGGCAATCCACCAGCGGAGAGGTGGATCCCGGACTGTAAGTCTTTCCAACGAAAAACCTGCGGTTTTCCGGGAAAGCCTAACATCCGGGATGACGAAGAAAGCGGATCGAACCGCTATCCGAGCGAGCCGGGGCGATCCCCCGGCCCTTTTCTTATTTGATCGCGGCGAGGTCGGTCTCGACTTTCTTGAGCATCTCGTCGGTGAGCTTGCCGTCGGACATCGGCTGGACCGCGCGCAGGCTCATGCCCTTGAACATGTCGTAGGACGGGTGGGTGGAGACGCCGGGCAGATCGGCATCGAGCACCGCCTTGGCCTTGGCATCGGCGACCAGCGCCTCGATCGGCGTGTCGAGGCCGAACTTCGCGGCGGCAGCGGGGGCTGCGGCCGGCGCGGGCGCCGCGGCGGGCGCGGTCTGGGCGAAGGCGCCGGGGGCGAGAAATACGAGCGCGGCGGCGGCCGGAACGATAAGCTTCATAAGTGCGGAACCCTCTTCCCAAGGCAGGGCGTGCTGCCCGGCGCCGCCGATCCTAACCGCAACTTCGCGGCAGCGCCATTGCACGGAGCGACTCGACATTGCCGCAGCCCGTGGCAGGTTGACCCCTCGAAGAACCAGCGGAAGGACGTGCGTCATGTATGTCTGCGGCCTCGTGATCCCGGTACCTGCGGAACAGCTCGAAGCCTATCGCCGATGGGCCGAGAACGGCGCCGCCTTCTTCAAGGAATATGGCTGCCTCGAAATCGTCGAATGCTGGGAGGATTTCGTGCCCGAAGGGAAGCAGACGGACTTTCGCCGCGCCGTTGCGGCGCAAGCGGGCGAGAAGATCGTCTTCAGCTGGCAGGTCTGGCCGGACAAGGCGTTTTTCGAAGCCGCCGAGGCGAGGATGCACGAGGATCCGCGGATGGACGATGCCGGCGAGCCGCCCTTCGATGCCCGGCGGCTGATCCTGGGCTGCTTCGAGCCGATCGCCATGATGGGCAGGGACTAGCGCTGTGCGGGAGGGCCGAGCGTCAGCAGCCACATATCCGGCGGCGCATTGAGGCGAAACGGCAGGCTGCCGCCGATTCCCGCGGTGACGATCACAGTGCGGACGCCCTCGCGAATCACGCCGCAGCGATAGCGGTCCTGGTAGCGCGAGACCGGATCGAGCGAGCCGTAAAAGGGTATCACTACCTGCCCGCAATGGGTGTGGCCGGCGAGGAGGAGCGGGAAATCGCGGGGCAGTTGCGGCGCGATATCGGGCGAATGGGTGAGCACCAGCTTCGCACCCGGGAGCCGGCGCGCGGCGGCGATCGTGGGCGCGGTTCGGGCATATTCCGAATAATCGTCATCCACCGCCGCGATCGCGAGCGGCCCGCGCGCTGCCGCCTGGTTGGCGAGCAGGGTCACGCCGACGCCGGCGAGCGCGGTGCGTACTGCGCCGAGCCCGGTCCAATGATCGTGATTCCCCGGCACCGCCACCACGCCCAGCCGCGCACGCAGCCTCTTGAGCGGCGTCAGCCTCGCGGTGGCCGAAGCGGCGTCGATCTCCTCCTCGCCCGGCATGAAATCGCCGGCGATGAGCACGAGGTCGGGCCGCAGCGCGTTTATACTGGCGGCGATGCGTTCGAGCCTGGCCGGCGTGACGGCGAGGTTCCCGGCATGCACGTCGCTCAGCAGCACCAGCCGCAGCGGCGGCGCCCCGGCGGGCCAATCGGCCAATGCGAGCTCGGCGCGGCGCACGATCGGATCGGCGCGCGCCTCCAGAAATCCCCAGAGCAGCGTGCCGGTCAGGCACGCTCCCAACCCGATCAGCAACAGGCGCGTGTTTCGCATGCCGGACATCGTAACGGGAGCGCATCGACGGCGCTATGCGTTGCGCGAGCTCACGCGGAAGCATGAGACTAGCGCCAGAAGTGCGCGACCTGGAAGACTCAATGGAAAACCGGCGGCGCACTTGACTGCACCGCCGGTTCGAACGTCACACGAGCGCGCTCAGGGGCTGTCAGGGTCGTCGTCATCGTTTGTCGACACGTAAATGGCCGTTCCGATGATGGCAGCGGACGCGATGAGGATTATCGCTACCGATCCATTGAGATCGCTCGATTTTTCGCCAACGGTGGCTGCGCGTTGCAGCGACAGCATCGACACCGATGCCTGAGCGGCGGGTACGGCCGCCACACCGAGCGCCAGCGCTGACGCTGTCACGAATTTGAGAATACGCATAGTGAGCCCTTTCGATACTTAAAGGCCTCCCCAGAACAGGCTGTCATCCCTTTGTAAAACCGTCCATCGCAGCGCGACGAGCTGCCCCAATCGAGGGGCCGGTCCAACGCACCGGGGTGTCGCGCCAGGCAAGATGGCCGAAGTCAGGCCAGTGTTTCATCGCTTTCCGTACCCCAGCATTTGGCGATGATAGTGGAAGTCGCTGCGGCAATGCGAAGATCGTGACGGGAGCGCATCGGCGGCGCTATGCGTTGCGCGACCATGCGCGCCTTTGCCGATCTGCTCGATGCCCTGATCTATACGCGGTCGCGCAACGCCAAATTGCGGCTGATCGGCGATTATCTGGCGCGCACGCCCGATCCCGACCGCGGCTGGGCGATGGCGGCGCTCACCGGAAGCCTCGATCTGCCCGCAGTCAAGCCGGCGCTGGTGCGCGCGATGGTCGAGGAGCGCGTCGATCCGGTGCTGTTCGCGCTGAGCCGGGACTTTGTCGGCGATTCGGCCGAGACGATCGCCTTGCTCTGGCCCGGGCCGGAGATTCCACCCAAGGCCGGCGCGCCGCTGACGCTTTCCGAGGTCGTCCATGTGCTCGGCACGATCTCGAAGTCCGATGCCCCCGCCGCGCTGGCATCGATGCTCGACCGGCTGGATGCCGACGAGCGCTTCGCATTGCTCAAGCTGGCGATGGGCGCATTGCGGGTAGGGGTCTCGGCGCGGCTGGCCAAGACCGGGCTGGCGCAGGCGTTCGGGCTCGATGTGGATGCAGTCGAGGAGGTCTGGCACGGGCTGGTGCCGCCTTATGCCGCGCTGTTCGACTGGGCGGAGGGACGCGGAGCCCAGCCGACCCCGGAGAATGTGCCGGTGTTCCGGCCGTTCATGCTCGCACATCCGCTGGAGGAGGCGCAGGTCAGCCTCGACGACTATGCCGCCGAGTGGAAATGGGACGGCATCCGCGTCCAGCTCGTCTGCGTCGCGGGCGAGACGCGGCTCTACAGCCGGGCGGGCGACGACATCACGCCCAGCTTTCCCGAAGTGGCGCGGGCGTTCGCGACGCCGGGCGTGCTCGACGGCGAACTGCTGGTGAAGGGCAGTGCGCAGGGTGGCGAAGGCGGCGCGGGGAGTTTCAATGCGCTCCAACAGCGGCTGGGGCGGAAGGTCGTGCCGGCCAAGACGCTCGCCGAATATCCCGCTTTCGTGCGGCTCTACGATATCCTGTTCGACGGGGCGGAGGATCTGCGTGCCTTGCCCTGGACGGAGCGGCGAGGGCGGCTCGAAGGCTTTGCCGCGCGGCTCGATCCCGAGCGGTTCGACGTGTCTGCAGTGATCGAGGCGGAGGACTTCGCCGCGCTGGAGGAGATCCGCGCCGGCGCGCGCGACGCGGCGATCGAGGGCGTGATGCTCAAGCGCCGCGATTCGCCCTATGTCGGTGGGCGGCGCGCAGGGCTCTGGTACAAATGGAAGCGCGATCCGCTGATCGCCGATTGCGTGCTGATGTACGCGCAGCGCGGGAGCGGCAAGCGCAGTTCCTTTTATTCCGATTATACGTTCGGCGCGTGGACCGCGGAAGGCGAGCTGCTCCCCGTCGGCAAGGCCTATTTCGGCTTCACCGACGAAGAGCTCAAATGGCTCGACCATCATGTGCGCAACCATACGGTCAATCGCTTCGGCCCGGTGCGCGAGACCGACAAGAGCCTGGTGCTCGAAGTGGCGTTCGATTCGATCCACGAATCGAAGCGGCATAAATCGGGGCTGGCGATGCGCTTCCCGCGGATCAGCCGAATCCGCAACGACAAACCGGCGAGCGAGGCGGATACGATCGAGGGGTTGCGCAAGCTCGCGACCTGACCGAGGGGACGGCGATGCAGGCCGCCTTTCTTGCCCCGGCGATGATGATCGCATCGGGATCGATCCACGCGGGGGTCAATGCCATCCTGAAGGGCGGCAAGGACAAGATGGCCGGCCGCGCGACGATCGACGGATCGAGCGCCGTGCTGATGCTGCCCGCGACCTTGCTCGTGCCGCTGCCTGCGGGCGCATGGGGCTGGCTGTTCGCGACGGCGTTCCTGCACTGCGCCTATCTCTACGCGTTGGTCCGCGCGTTCGAGACCAGTGACTTCTCCGCGGCCTATCCGATCCTGCGCGGCACTGCTCCGCTGGTCACTGCCGCAGTCGCGATCGGATTGCTCGGCGAGCCGGCGAACGCGCGCGAGATCGCGGGAATCGCACTGATCGGCGCGGCCCTGTTCGTGATGGTGGCCGGCCGCCACATCAGCCGCGCGGGGCTGGGCTGGGCGCTGTTCACCGGGTTCACCATCGCCGGCTATACCGTTATCGACGCGCAGGGCGTGCGGGCGGCGCCGACGCCTTTCAGTTACATCGTCTGGATGTTCGTGCTGATGGGGATCGCGACCGTCACGATGTTCGCATTGCTTTCGCGCGGGGGCATCTTCGCTTCGGCACGCGCGCAGTGGCGGCCGGGCGCGGCGGCGGGAGGGCTGTCGATCCTGACCTATGGGCTGGCGCTCAGCGCCTTCGCGCTCGGGCCGACCGCGCCGCTCGCCGCCTTGCGCGAGACCGGGATGGTGACGGCGCTGCTGATCGCGACGTTCGTGCTCAAGGAGCGCGTGACTGTCGGCCGCGCGGTGGGGGTGGCGGGGATACTCGGCGGAGCGGTGCTGATTCTTACGCGGTGATGCAGGGCGGCGATCGAGGCGAGAGTGTTTCTCCGGCGCAATGAACTTCCGGCCGGCCCTCGTTGTTTTTCCCCGATGGCAGAGGAGGAAGGCGCTTTTCCCGGATTTGAAACCATCTCGATCGATTCCGGTCGAGGGTCGGTCTTCATACGCAGAGGCGGAGCCGGACCGCCCGTGCTCCTGCTGCATGGCTTTCCCGAAACCGGATTGATGTGGCACGCGGTCGCCCCGCTGCTCGCCGAGGCGTTCACCGTGGTCGTCGCCGACCTGCCGGGATATGGGCGCAGCAGTTGCCCCCGGGACAGCGGCCGCCATGCGATGTCGAAGCGCGCACTGGCCGCGACGCTGACGGATGCGATGCGGATCGCCGGGCATGAACGCTTCGCCGTCGTCGGCCATGACCGCGGTGGCCGCGTCGCATATCGCGCGGCGCTCGATCATCCCGAGGTCATATCGCATGTCGCCGTGCTCGACATGGTTCCGACCTACGAAGTGTGGGACCGTGCCGACGCCCGGCTTGCTCTGGCTTTCTGGCCGTTTTCGCTGCTCGCACAGCCGGCGCCGCTTCCCGAGCGTCTCCTGGCGGCGGCGCCCGATGCCGTCGTCGACAACGCGATCGCCGAATGGGGATCGTCACCGGACGCATTTCCCGGCTGGCTTCGCGAGGCATATGTCGATGCATTGCGCGATCCTGCCCGCGTCCACGCCATCTGCGAGGAATATCGCGCCGCAGCCGGGGTAGATCGGGAAATCGACAAAGCGGATCTCGACGCCGGGCACCGCATCGCCTGCCCACTGCTGGCGCTGTGGAGCGATCGAGGGGGATTGGCGCGCTGGTACGACGATGCGGGCGGGCCGCTGGGCTTGTGGCGGCGCTGGGCCGATGACGTGCGGGGTCAATCGGTGTCGGGGGGACATTTCTTCCCCGAGGAATATCCGGCAGCGACCGCCAAGCGCATCCGCGCCTTCCTGGAGAGCGGGGGCTCGCGCCAAAAGCGGGCGTAACGAGAGCCCGCCCGCCGCCGATCGAGGACCCAAGCAAAAGGGCCGGAGGTTTCCCTCCGGCCCTTTCGTTTGTCTGTCAGCTAAAGGCTCAGCTGCCCGGCTGCAGGTTCACTGCCGCGTACTTGCCGCGGCGATCGACTTCGAGTTCGAACTCGAGGCGGTCGCCTTCGTTGAGCGTCGGCATGCCGGCGCGTTCGACGGCGCTGATGTGAACGAATGCGTCAGGCTGCCCGTCATCGCGCTGGATGAAGCCGAAGCCCTTCATCGCGTTGAAGAACTTGACCGTTCCGGTCGCCTTCTCGCCCGTCAGCTGACGCTGCGGACCACCGGCGCCGCCGCGCGGGCCGTCGCGATCACGCGGCGGACCCGAATCGGTCACCGGCATCGGCTCGCCGTCGATCTTGAGATCGGTCGCCGAGATGCGGCCGCCACGATCGACGAGCGTGAAGCCCATCGGCTGGCCTTCCGCGAGACCGGTCAGGCCGGCCTGCTCGACTGCCGAAATGTGCACGAACACGTCCTCGCCGCCGTCATCGCGAACGACGAAGCCGAAGCCCTTTTGTGCGTTGAAGAACTTTACGACGCCCGTCGCCTCGCCGACGACCTGGGGGGGCATTCCGCCGCCGCCGCCGCCACGGAAACCGCCGCCGCCGCCGCCGCCGAAGCCGCCGCCTCCACCGCCGCGATAGCCACCGCCACCGCCGCCGCCATAGCCGCCACCGCCGCCGAAGCCGCCGCGATCACCACCGAAGCCACCGCCGCCAAAACCACGATCGCCGCCGAAGCCGCTACCGCCGCCGAAACCGCCGCCACCTTCGTCGCCAAAACCGTCGCGCTTGTCTCTGCCGCGCCCGCCGCGATCCCCACGGCGCCCTCGATCAAAACTCATGCCCTGTTCGTCTTCCCGGTTCGCCCTTACTCCAATCAAAACCCAAGCGTCGGACGAAAAACGCAGGTGTCCGGGCACAAAAAACAGCGCCACGGAATCGGTCATAGCCCAAAATCGGACAGAGCGCGAACGAAAATCGTCTTGATTAGGGCAGATTCATGGAGTCGGCGGCGCTTGCGCCACGCTCCGTCGCGCGGCACAGCTTGCGGGATATGGAGAACATCCTCGAACTGCTCGCCAGCCCGGCCGCCTGGGCCGCGCTCGTCACGCTGATCGTGATGGAAGTCGTGCTGGGCATCGACAATCTCATCTTCATCTCGATCCTGTCGAACAAACTGCCCGAGGAACAACGCCAAAAGGCGCGGCGAGTCGGCATCAGCCTCGCGCTGGTGATGCGACTCGCGCTGCTGACGATGATCGCGTGGATCGTCGGGCTGACCGCGCCGGTGTTCGACCTCGGCATCGTCGGGCCGCTCTCGCACGGCGAGCCTGCCTTCGAGACGCAATTCTCGTGGCGCGACCTGATCCTGCTGGCCGGCGGGCTGTTCCTGGTGTGGAAGGCGACCACCGAGATCCACCATTCGGTCGATTCGGACGAACACGACACCGACGACCTGCTCGACAAGAAGAAGGTCGTGTCGATGACCTTCACCGCGGCGATCGTCCAGATCCTGCTGCTCGACATCGTCTTCTCGATCGATTCGATCCTCACCGCCGTGGGGATGACCGAGCATGTCGAGATCATGTACGTCGCCGTCGTGGTGGCAGTGACAGTGATGCTCGTCGCCGCCGATCCGCTCGCCAACTTCATCAACCGCAACCCGACGGTGGTGATGCTCGCTCTGGGCTTCCTGCTGATGATCGGCATGGTGCTGATCGCCGAGGCATTCGGCGCGCATGTGCCCAAGGGCTATATCTACACTGCGATGGCCTTCTCGGCGGCGGTCGAGGGGCTCAACATCTGGTCGCGCCGCGCCAAGGACAGGAAGGCGGCGCGAAACGAGCCGCCTTCAGCCCATTGAGGCGCGCGGCGAACAAGTCTAGGCGGCTGCCATGACCGTGCATTTTCATGAAGAAGACCTGCCCGAAGGCGTGTTCGCCCCCGGCGCGTCGATCGCCGTCGATACCGAGACGATGGGGCTGATCACGCCGCGCGACCGGCTGTGCGTCGTCCAGCTCTCCGACGGCGGCGGCGACGAGCATCTCGTTCGCTTCGGCCCGCGCTCTTCCTATGACGCGCCCAATCTCAGAGCACTGCTCGCCGATCCCGAACGGCTCAAGCTCTATCATTTCGCGCGCTTCGATCTCGCGGCGATTCGTTTCTATCTCGGCGTGACTGCCGCGCCGGTCTATTGCACCAAGATCGCCTCGCGGTTGGTGCGCACCTATACCGACCGGCACGGATTGAAGGACCTTGTCCGCGAGCTGCTGGGGCAGGAAATCTCGAAGCAGCAGCAATCCTCGGACTGGGGCGGGCCCGAGCTTTCGGAAGCGCAGAAGGACTATGCCGCCTCGGACGTGCGCTATCTCCATGCGATGAAGGCGGAACTCGACAAGCGCCTCGAGCGCGAAGGGCGCATGCCGCTCGCCCAGGCCGCTTTCGATTTCCTCCCGTGGCGCGCAGAGCTGGATCTCGCCGGCTGGCCCGAGGTGGATATCTTTGCGCATATCTAGCGCCACGCCGCTTCTATCCTATCTGCCAGACATGGCCTTCCATGTCTGAAGTCGCCGCGCGCCTCCGTTCGCAGAAGCGCGGCTGGGCGCATCCGGGCAGCAGCCACGACCGCATCGTGCGGCTGGGGCTGATCTTGCTGCCGATCGGGATTGGCGTGCTCGGCGCGTTCCTCGTGGTCGCGCCGTTGATGATGGGCGGCGATGTCAGCTTCGTGCTCGACAAGAACAAGGTCGACATTTCGCCCGAGCGGCTGCGCATCGACGCCGCCGAATATCGGGGTGCCGACGACAAGGGGCGCCCTTTTCATCTTCATGCGGGATCCGCGGTGCAGCGCAGTTCGTTCGAGCCGATCGTGAAGCTCAACGACCTCTCCGCCGAGATCCGGCTCGACACCGGCCCGGCCTCACTCAGAGCCGAGCGCGGCCAATACGACATGACCAACCAGAAGGTCGCGGTGAACGGCCCGCTCAAGTTCCAGACCTCGGACGGCTATGTTCTCAACACGCACGACGCGACCGTCGATCTCAAGGCGCGAACCATGGCAAGCGGCGGCGCGGTGACCGGAAATACCCCCACCGGCGTGTTCAGCGCGGACAAGCTTACCGCCGATCTGGAAAGCCGTACCGTCTCGCTCGAAGGCAATGCGCGCTTGCGGATCGTCCCCAGCCGCGCAAATAGGCGTTGATGACCCGCCGTATCGCCCCGCTTCCGATCGGACTCGCGCTGGCGCTGGCCGCTGCCGCGCCCGCTTTCGCGCAGACGCGCCACAATTCGTCCGCGCCGATCGACTTCGCATCGGACCGGATCGAACTGCAGGACCGCGCCAACCGCGTGCTGCTGACCGGCAATGTGAAGATCACCCAGGCCGAGATGACGCTGACCGCAGCGCGGATGACGGTGGCCTATACCGGGCAGATCACCAATGGCTCGCCCCAGGTCTCGCGGCTCGATGCGTCGGGCGGCGTCACCGTGTCGCGGCCCGATCAGACCGCGCGCTCGCAATATGCAGTGTACGATCTCAACCGTCGGGTGATCACGATGGTGGGCGGCGTGACGCTGCGCCAGGGCGCGAACAACGTCTCGGGCGGGCGTCTGTCGATCGACCTCGACACCGGCCGCGCGACGATCGACGGTTCGGGCGTGCGTGGCGGCACCATTCCCGGCGAGCCGGGCGTGCAGAATTCGGGCGGCCGCGTGACCGGCCGCTTCTCGGTGCCGAAGCGCGAAGGGCAGTAATGCGCTGAAGCGCCCGCCGGCACCGGACAGCAAAGCGCCGGTAACCCGCCTTTTTCAACGGACTGCCGCAGTTTCGCTTTTCATCCCCGGCAATCTCATGCAGGAATCCTGCCAATCCGCACCTATATGCGGCGGATGAGTGAAACGATCGCGCAGGAATCGGTATGAACGACGTCGCCATGCTCGAGCATCCCGTAGCCGATCCGGCGCCGTTGCCGGACAGGGGGCTCGCGGTCGTCTCGATCGCCAAATCGTACGACAAGCGCGTGGTGCTCACCGACGTCTCGGTCTCGGTCGGGCGTGGCGAAGTGGTCGGGCTGCTCGGCCCCAACGGCGCGGGCAAGACGACGTGCTTCTATTCGGTGATGGGGCTGGTGAAGCCTGATTCGGGCCGGATCATGCTGGACGGCGAGGATATCACCAAGCTGCCGATGTATCGCCGCGCGATTCTCGGGCTCGGCTACCTGCCGCAGGAGACGTCGATCTTCCGCGGCATGACGGTCGAGAAGAACATCCTCGCCGTGCTCGAGCTCGCCGAGCCCGACAAGGGCGCGCGCGAGCGGCGACTCGATACGTTGCTCGAAGAATTCGGGCTGACTCGGCTGCGCAGCGCGCCGGCGATGGCGCTGTCGGGCGGCGAGCGGCGGCGCGCCGAGATCGCCCGCGCGCTGGCGGCGGACCCGACGATCATCCTGCTCGACGAGCCGTTCGCGGGCATCGATCCGATCTCGATCTCGGACATTCGCGATCTCGTGATCCAGCTCAAGAATCGCGGGATCGGCGTGCTGATCACCGATCACAATGTCCGCGAGACGCTCGACATCGTCGATCGCGGCTACATCATCTATGACGGCCGCGTGCTCTTCGCCGGATCGCCCGAGGAACTCGTCCGCGACGAGAATGTCCGCCGGCTGTACCTGGGCGAAAGCTTCGAGCTCTAGGCTATGGGTGCGTTCGCCCCCTTTCCGTTCGTTTCGAGCGAAGTCGAGAAACGGGGTTTGGTCCCCGGCCAGCGCTTCTCGACTTCGCTCGAAGCGAACGGTGGGAGGCAGACCGGATGAGTCTCGCGCCGCGCCTCGATCTGCGGCAGTCGCAATCTCTGGTGATGACGCCGCAGCTCCAGCAGGCGATCAAGCTGCTGGCGCTGTCGAACCTCGAGATCGAGACCTTCATCGCCGAAGAGCTCGAGAAGAACCCCTTGCTCGATTCGCAAGGCGGCAATGACGACGCGCCCGACGTCGCGGCGGCCGAGCCCGAGGGCGATTTCGAGGCGGTGCGCGACGGCCCCGCCGATGCGAGCGAGCTGCTGGCGGGCGGCGGCGAGGCGGCGGGCGAAGCATCGCTCGACGTCGACTTCGCCGCGGAGACTTTCCACCATGACAGCGCCGCCGATTCGGTGGGCGGGCTCGACGGCAGCCTCGGGATGAGCGGCACGGGCGGCGGCGGATCCGAGGACGGGCCCGATTTCGACAATTTCGGCGCGTCCGAGCTGAGCTTGGCGGACCATCTGATGGCGCAGGCCGGCGAGAGCGTGGCCGGTGCCGATCTGTTCATCGCCGCGCATCTGATCGACCAGATCGACGAGGCGGGCTACCTCACCGCGCCGCTGCTCGACATCGCCGCCCGGCTCGGTGTGCCGCTGGCCCGCGTCGAGGCGGTATTGGCCACGATCCAGACCTTCGACCCGACCGGGGTAGGCGCGCGCAATCTCGCCGAGTGCCTCGCGCTGCAGGCGAAGGAAGCCGATCGCTACGATCCGTGCATGGCGCGGCTGATCGACAATCTCGAGCTCGTCGCGCGGGGCGACCTGCCTCGGCTCAAACGCCTGTGCAATGTCGACGACGAGGATCTGGCGGACATGATCCGCGAGCTCCGGAACTACGATCCCAAGCCCGGCTGCCGCTATGGCGGAGAGCCGACGCTGGCGGTGGTGCCCGACATCTTCGTCGCGCGGCGTGGCGCGGGCTGGGCAGTCGAGATCAACGCCGCGACCTTGCCCAAGCTGCTGGTCAACCGCGCTTATTATGCCGAGGTTTCGGCGGGCAAGCAGGACAAGGCCAGCAAGGCGTGGATGTCGGACATGCTCGCCAGCGCCAATTGGCTGGTCAAGGCGCTCGACCAGCGCCAGCGCACGATCATCAAGGTCGCGACCGAGATCGTGAAGCAGCAGGAGGCGTTCTTCCTGAAAGGCGTCGCGCATCTCAAGCCGATGACCCTGCGCCAGGTCGCCGACGTGATCGAGATGCACGAATCAACGGTCAGCCGCGTGACCAGCAACAAATATCTGAGCTGCGCGCGCGGGCTGTTCGAGCTCAAATATTTCTTCACCAGCGCGATCCAGTCGGCGGACGGCGGCGACGCGGTCTCGGCGGAAGCGGTCAAGAGCGCGATCCGGACGCTGATCCAGGGCGAGGACCCCAAGGCGATCCTCTCCGACGACACGCTGGTCGACATGCTGCGCGAGAAGGGCTTCGACATCGCCCGGCGCACGGTGGCCAAATATCGTGAGGCGCTGGGGATCGGCAGCTCGGTCCAGCGCCGCCGGCAAAAGGCGCTGGAGGGCGTAGGCTGAGCTAGTGGGCGGCGATCCCCGCGGCTCCCGGGGGCGGCGGATCCTGGTCCTCGCGCGGCGGCTTGTAGCCGGTGTCGTCATAGTCGACGTCGAGTTCGACATCCTCTTCCTCGACATCTTCGACGTCGCTCCCGGCGTGCTTGTGCTCTTCGGCTTTCGCCTTCGCCTTCTCGGCCTTGATGGCGCCGGTCAGGCCAGTGATGGTCTTGCGGGTGCCGGCATTCATCTTCTGCGAACTGTCGGCGCTCAGATGTCCGGCGCGCATCTTGTTGACATTGCCGGCGGCGATCGCGGCGCGGATCTCCTTGCGACTGTGCTGGGTCGAGTCATAGCCCCGGACGCTGTTGGCCAGCCGCTCGACCTTCCGGTTCTTCGCCCTTTCCTTGCCCTTGGCGGCCGCCTTCTGTTTGTCCTGCTTCTTGTTGTTGCTCTTCTTCTCTTTGGAAGGATCTTTCTTCGGCGGCATCAGCTGGATGGGCGCCTGACCGGCATTGAGCGCCACGGCCTGCGCTGCGAGACGCTGTACGCGCGGGGCTGCGTTGAGCGCGCCTCCTGCGATCATGGGTACAGGCACGAGCGGAGGCGGCGCGGCGCGGCTGCGTCCGGCGAATTCTGCCATAGCCCATCCTTCTCCCCATTCGGCTGCGATGGAGAATCCTCCGTAGCGGCCGATGGCGCAATCGGAGCTTGCGCGGTTTCGGATCAATCCCTGGCGCGGTGAAATGAGGGGAGGACTCGGGATTCGGAAAAGGTCTTTCCTATAAGAAGGGCATGAGCGCGACCTTCTCCATCACTGTCGAACCCGAGCGCGATCTCGTCCGGATCGCCATGGCGGGCCTGTTCACCCCCGAGGACATCCGGGACTTCTACGAGGCGCGGCGGGCGGCGCATGCGAAGCTGACCTGCGGCCGCAACGCGCATCTGACGATCAACGATCTGCGGGGCATGAAAATCCAGCCGCAGGAAAGCGTCGCCGAATTCCAGCAGATGCTGGGCGCGCCCGAATATCGTTCGCGCCGGCTCGCCTTCGTGATCGGCCGCACGCTCGCGCGCAGCCAGCTCCAGCGCGCGCTCGGCGGGCGCGGTTCGGGCCCGCGCTGTTTCGACACTGTCGCCGAGGCCGAGGCCTGGCTGTTCCACGGAGCGATAGCGGGAGCGCTGCGCGCCGCGGGCTAGTCGTCTTCGTCCTCGAAGCCGGCGAGGTCCAGCGCACGCGCCTTTATCTGATGCAGCCGGCACCAATGGACCAGCGCATCCTCGCGGCCATGCGTCACCCACACTTCGCGCGGCGCGATCTCGCGGATCGTCGTGGTCAATTCGTCCCAATCGGCATGGTCGGAGAGGATCAGCGGCAGCTCGACATTGCGCTGCCGGGCCCGCTGGCGGACGCGCATCCACCCCGATGCCATCGCCGTGATCGGATCGGGCAGGCGGCGCGACCAGCGGTCGTTGAGGCTGCCTGGCGGGCACAGGATGATCCGTCCCTGCAGCTCGGCTTTCGCCACGCCGGTGGCGGGGCGCAGCTCGCCGAGATCGACACCCTGCTCGACATAGAGATCGCACAGCCGCTGGAGCGCGCCGTGGATGTAGATCGGATCGTCGAATCCCATCACGCGCAGCTCCTTGATCACCCGCTGCGCCTTGCCCAGCGCATAGGCCCCGACCAGTACGCAGCGGGACGGATTGGCGCGAAGCGCGGTCAGCAATTTGTCGAGCTCGTCATGCGTTTCGGGATGGCGGAACACGGGAAGGCCGAAAGTCGCCTCGGTGACGAAGATGTCGCAGGGCACCGGCTCGAAGCGGGCGCAGGTGGGATCTTCGCGGCGCTTATAGTCGCCCGATACGACGATCCGCTCGCCGGCATGGTCGAGCACGATTTGCGCCGAGCCGAGCACGTGTCCCGCGGGAACGAAGCCGACATCGACCTCGCCCATGCGCAGCGATTCGCCATAGCCGACCGGGTGGCCGTTCTGCGGCCCGTAGCGGCATTCCATGATCGCGAGCGTCTCAGGGGTCGCCCACACCTCGCCATGCCCGCCGCGCGCATGATCGGCATGGCCATGCGTGATCAGCGCGCGCTCCACCGGTTGCGAGGGATCGACCCATGCGTCGGCGGCGGGAATATAGATGCCCTGGGGGCGGGGTTCGATCCAGTCGCCGAGTTTGGCCATTGTGTCTATATGGTCGTGATGCCCGCCGGTTCCCACACGCTGAAGCCCCTCGAGAAGTGACGGACCTGCCTCAAACCCTCACCGACTGGTTCGCGTCGCGCGGCTGGACGCCGCGGCGGCACCAGCTGGAGATGCTCGACGCCGCGCGCGCCGGTCAGCACGCGTTGCTGGTCGCTCCGACGGGGGCGGGCAAGACGCTCGCCGGCTTTTTGCCGACGCTGGCCGAGTTGATCGAGCATCCCGGGCAAGGGCTGCACACGCTCTACATCTCGCCGCTCAAGGCGCTCGCGGTCGATGTGCAGCGCAATCTGCTCACCCCGATCGAGGAGATGGGGCTGCCCATCCGCGTCGAGACGCGGACGGGCGATACGCCGCACGAGCGGAAAGTGCGCCAGCGCGCGCGGCCGCCCGAGATCCTGCTCACCACGCCCGAATCGCTGAGCCTTTTGCTTTCCTACGAAGACAGCCTCAATATGTTCGAGGGGCTGAAGACGGTCGTGATCGACGAGGTCCATGCGTTTGCCACCGGCAAGCGTGGCGACCTGCTGGCGCTGGCGCTGGCGCGGCTGCAGCGGCTGGCACCCGGGCTGCGCCGCGTCGCGCTGTCGGCGACGGTGGCCGATCCCGACGGCTATCGTGCCTGGCTGGCACCGCATGGCGACATCGACGCAGTGACTTTGGTGCAGGGCGAAAAGGGCGCCGATCCCGATATCGCGATCCTGCTCCCCGAAGGCCGCGTGCCCTGGGCGGGCCATTCGGGCGTCTATGCGATGCCGCAGGTGATGGCCGAGATCGAGACGCACCGCACCACGATCGTCTTCTGCAACACGCGCGGGCTCGCCGAATTGGTCTTCCAGCAGCTCTGGAAGGTCAACGAACTGAAGCTGCCCATCGGCGTGCATCATGGCAGCCTGAGCCTCGAGGCGCGGCGCCGCGCCGAGCAGGCGATGGCCGACGGCAAATTGCGTGCGCTGGTGGCGACCGCGAGCCTCGATCTCGGAGTCGATTGGGGCGATGTCGACTGCGTGATCCAGATGGGCGCGCCGAAGGGATCGTCGCGGCTGCTCCAGCGGATCGGCCGCGCCAACCACCGGCTCGACGAGGCGTCGGAGGCAGTGCTCGTCCCCGGCAACCGCTTCGAATATCTCGAGGCGCGCGCGGCGCTCGACGCCGTCGAGCAAGGCGAGCTGGATCCGGACGTCTTCCGCCCCGGCGCGCTCGACGTGCTGGCGCAGCATGTCATGGCCTGCGCATGCGCGGCCCCGTTCGATGCTGCGGGAATGCTGCACGAAGTGCGCGGCGCTTTGCCTTATTCGGCGCTCGAACAGGAGACGTTCGACCGCGTCCTCAGCTTCATCGCCGATGGCGGCTATTCCTTGCGCGCCTATGACAAGTTCAAGCGGCTGACGCGCGGGCAGGACGGCCTGTGGCGCGTCACCAAGCCTGCCTTCGTTGCGCAGCATCGGCTCAATGCTGGGATCATCGTCGAGGCGCCGATGCTCGACGTGCGCTTCAAGAACGGCCGCAAGCTGGGCAAGATCGAGGAGGGATTCGGATCGACGCTGTCGCCGGGCGATACCTTCTTCTTCGCCGGGCTGAGCCTCGAGGTCGAGCGCGTCGAGCTCACCGACCTGATCGTGCGGGCGAGCGCGAAGCAGGCGCGCTACGTGTCGTATATGGGCGCGCGGCTGGCGATCACCTCGACGCTCGCCAATCGCGTGCGCGAATATCTGCACGACCGCGATCAGTGGCGGCGCTTTCCCGACGATGTCCGCGAATGGCTCGAAGTGCAGGAGCGCCGCTCGGCGATCCCGGCGCCGGCACAATTGCTGGTCGAGACTTTCCCGCACGAAGGCAAGCACCACATGGTCGCGTACAGCTTCGAAGGCTGGAATGCGCACCAGTCGCTCGGCATGCTGATCACGCGGCGGATGGAGGCAATGGGGCTGAAGCCGCTGGGCTTCGTCGCCAATGATTATGCGCTGGCGGTGTACGGGCTCGAGAAGATCGCGGATCCCGCGGCGCTGTTTTCGCCCGATATCCTCGAGCATGAATTCGTCGACTGGGTGCAGCAATCGGCGTTGCTCAAGCGGGCGTTCCGCGAAGTGGCGATCATCGGCGGGCTGGTCGAGCGCCAGCATCCGGGCAAGAAGAAGAGCGGGCGGCAGGTCACCTTCTCGACCGACCTGATCTATGACGTGCTCCGGAAATACGAGCCCGACCATCTGCTGCTCAGGGCCGCCTGGGCCGATGCGCGCGCGCGGATGACCGATGTCGGGCGGCTCGCGCGCCTGCTCGATACCGCCGCGGACACGATGCTGCACATCGACTTGCCGCGGGTGAGCCCGATGGCGGTGCCCGTGTTGATCATGATCGGGCGCGAACGCACCCCGCAAGGCAGCGGCGAGGATGCGCTGCTGATCGAGGCGGAAGGCATCGCGGCGGAAGCGATGCGGCTCGATTGATTTCGATTGCTGCGCAACATGCGCAGGTATATTGCTATTACATGTCTGGAGTTCTTTATCCGCTCCTGCTCTTCACACTGCCGATCGAGGCACCTGTCGGCCCGCCTGCGGCCCCTCCGCAAGATCCCGAGCTGATCAGCCCTGAATCGGTGATGGAAGCCACCTTGCTGACGCTCGGCGAAGTCGATCAGCGGCTGACGGTGCCGGTAGCAGTCAACACCAAGGGCCCCTATAATTTCATCATCGACACCGGCGCCGAACGTACCGTGGTCTCGCGCGAGCTCGCCAACACGCTGCGGCTGAGCGCGGGACACCCGGTGACATTGCTGTCGATGACCGGGCGCAGCCAGGTCGATACGGTGCTGGTGCCCGACCTGACGATCAAGTCGATCGGCGTGCAGCACAGCGTGGTCGCGCCCAAGCTCGAAGCGCGCAACCTTGGCGCGATCGGGCTGCTGGGGATCGACACGCTGCGCGACCACCAGGTCTCGATCGATTTCGATCGCGGCACGATGGAGGTCCGTCCCAGCCAGAAGCGTGCAAAAGGGGCCCGCAAGGCGGACGACGAAATCGTCGTCACCGCCAAGAGCATGTTCGGCCAGCTGATCGTGACCGATGCCTATTACGGCAACACGCGAATCCAGGTGGTGCTCGATACCGGCAGCCAGGTGAGCATGGGCAACAGCGCATTGCGCAAGCGCCTCGGCCGCGGCCGCAAGACCCAGCCGATCGAGCTGACCGACGTGACCGGCGACAAGACGATGGCCGATTATACCACCATGCCCAACATCAAGGTGGGCGAGGTGCTGTTCGGATCGATGCCGGTGGCTTTCGCCGATGTCGCACCGTTCGAGCGCTTCGGGCTGACCAAGCGCCCGGCTCTGCTGCTCGGCATGGATGCGCTGCGCAGCTTCCGCCGCGTCGACATCGATTTCCCCAACCGGCAGGTCCGCTTTCGGATGCCGAAGGGAAGCGAGCGGCGACCCCGTTTCACCACGGGCTCGCTGATCCCGGGCGGTGGCGGGTCGCTCGGCGTCAAATCCTATTAGTCCGGATTGACTTGGACGCGCCGGGGCTGCTTGGCTCGGCGGATGATCCTGTCCCGCGCATCGCTCGCCTCCCTGCCTGACACCATCGCCCGCCCGGGCCACGCACCGGACGGTATCCGCACAGGCATCGTCCATTTCGGCCCCGGCGCCTTCCACCGCGCACATCAGGCCGCTTATGTCGATCGGCTACTCGATCATGACCCGCGCTGGGGGATTGCCGCGGTTTCGCTGCGCAGTGGAAGCGCCACCGACGCGTTGAAGGCGCAAGACGGGCTCTATGCGCTGGCGGTGATCGATCGCGAACCCTCCACCCGGATCATCGCGGCGCATTCGGACGCGATCGGACCCGGCGAAGGTGCGCGGCTGCGGAAACTGCTTGCCTCGCCCGAAGTGCGGATCGCGACGAGCACGGTCACCGAGAAGGGCTATTGCCTCGCCGGCGACGGCAGCCTCGATTTCGCGCATCCCGATATCGTCCATGATCTCCGGCGCCCTGCCGAGCCTGCAAGTGTGATCGGCTGGATCGTCGCGGGCCTGGGAGACCGCCGCGCCGCGGGGTCGGCGCCCTTCGCGATGCTGTGCTGCGACAACATGACCGGCAACGGCGCCAAGCTCCGCGCGGCATGCGTGGCGCTGGCGCGCGCGCAGGACGCCGGACTCGCGGACTGGATCGCGGACGAAGTCGCCTTCCCCGATTCGATGGTCGATTCGATCACTCCGGCGAGCGACGCCGCATTCCTCGCTGGAGTGCGCGAGACGCTGGGTGTGGAAGACCGTGCGGCGGTCCAGCGCGAAAGCTTCACGCAATGGGTGCTCCAGCGCTTCGATATGGCTGATGTGCCCGATCTCGCTGCGGCCGGTGTGACGCTCACCAGCGATGTGCGGGGCTATGAACAGGCCAAGTTGCGCATCCTGAACGGCGCGCACTCGACTCTGGCCTATGTCGGGCTCGCGCGGGGGCACGAGACGGTGTTCGAGGCGATGTCCGACGGCACGCTCGAAAGTTTCGTCACGCGGCTGGTGCATCAGGACATCGCCGCCTCGCTTGTGCCGGTCGAGGGGCTCGACAAGGCCGCTTATGCCGATGCGGTGCTGAACCGCTTCCGCAACCCGGAGATCCGCCATTTGCTCGCGCAGATTGCGTGGGATGGCTCGCAGAAGCTTCCCTATCGTCTGCTCGATACCACGCGTGCGGCGCTCGACGCCGGGCGCGGTGTCGAGCGGCTGGCGGTGCCGGTGGCGGCGTGGATCGCGTTCGTGCGCCGCAAGGCCGAGGCTGGCGAGACGATCACCGATCCGCTCGCCGATTCGCTCGCCGCCGCCGCGACCAGCGCCAATCCGGTGACGGCGATGCTGGCACTGGAGCCGGTGTTCGGTGCGCGGCTGGGTGGAGACGAACGATACCGCGCCGCGGTGCGCGAGGCTTTCCAGTATTTCGCGCAGGGAGACATTACGCCGCTGCTGGGCCGCTAGCTTTCCGTGCTCCGGCGAAGGCCGGAGCGTTGGCCGCAAGCGGCGCATTCGAAATCCAGCGTTCCGGCTTTCGCCGGAGCACGGCCAGGGTCACAGTGCCCGGGGGCCCTCCAGCCCCAGCACGTGCGTGCAGAGCTGCGCCTGGGGCGTATCGTCGGCCTCCAGCGCGGCGACGGTGACCCAGCCCTCGGCGCGCAGCTTCGCGCCCGCATCGGCAGGGGTGCCGAAGGGCAGAAATAGCCGGCGGCGCTCGCCCGGGCTCAGCCCAGCGTCGAGGATCGGATCGGCGAACAGCGAAAAGCCCACTGCCGGCTCTTCGCGGCCGTCGCCATGGAGGATCGTATAGGTGCCGCCGCGGCCGATTTCGCCGCGTACGCCCTGCGCGAAGATCGAGAAGCCGAGCCAGCTTTGATATTCGAAGCCGTGGCGCTCGGTCGGGTCGAGCGTCAGCGCCGCCTGTCCGTCGATGCTCGCGGCGATCCGGGCGAGTCCGTCGAGCCTGCTCGCCAGCGCATTGCCCGCATCGATTGCGCGCAACCGTTTTATCGCCCCGTCGAACGGCCCCGCGGCTTCGATCAGAGGCAGCCAGCGGGCGTCGATCGCGGCGACGCCGCCTGCGTCCTTGGCGTCGAGCCGGTCGCGCAGCAGCGCCAGCGTGCCGGGATCGAGATCGGCGGCAAGCGTGTCGGCGAGATCGGGAAGCGTGAAGTCGATGGCGATGCCGGTGACGCCCGCGGCCTGCAGCGCCTCGATCGCGACGCGGACCACTTCGATCGCCGCGGCGACGGTGTCGCGCCCGATCAGCTCGCAGCCGAGCTGGCGCATCGCGCGCTGCGGGTTGAGTTCGGAGGCACTCAGCTTGACCACCGCCCCCGCATAGGAAAGCCGCACCGGGCGTGGATGGTGGCCCATCCGGGTTGCCGCGATACGCCCGACCTGGGCGGTCAGGTCGGGCCGTATGGCGAGCGTGCGTTGCGAGACGGGATCGACGAAGCGCACCGCGTTGCGCACTCCGCCCGCCTTGAGCCGCGAGGCCAGCTCGTCGGCGAATTCGGCGAGCGGCGGATCGACTTGCTCATAGCCATAGAGCCGCGCCACCCCGAGCACGCGCGCCTCCAGCCCCGCCGCCGCATCGGCGGCGGGCGGAAGTCGGTCGTGAAACCCCTCGGGAAGTAGGCCGCTCATCGACCCGCCGCTAGCGCACTCAGAACTTGAGCGCCATCGCCGTCTTCACGCCGGGCAGCGCGCGGACCGTGGCGACGAGCTCGGGCGTGACTTCATTGTCGATCGACAGCAGCAGCACCGCTTCGCCGCCGGCATCGCGGCGGCCGAGATGGAAGGTGCCGATGTTGACGCCCGCTTCGCCCAGAGTGGTGCCGAGCCGGCCGATGAAGCCCGGCGCATCCTCGTTGACGACATAGAGCATGTTGCCGATCAGATCGGCCTCGACCTTGATCCCGAACAATTCGACGAGGCGCGGCTGCGCGTTCGAGAACAGGGTGCCGGCGACCGAACGCTCACCCGCCTCGGTCTTGACCGAGACGCGCAGCAAAGTGTGGTAATCGCCTTCCTTCTCGTTGCGGACTTCGCGCACTTCCATGCCGCGCTCCTTGGCGAGATAGGGCGCGTTGACCATGTTCACCGTGTCCGAATGGACGCGCAGGAAACCGGCGAGCACGGCGCTGACGATCGGCTTCTGGTTCAATTCGGCCGCGGCGCCTTCGCTGTGGATCGAGACGCGCGCGATCTCGCCATGCGCGAGCTGGCCGATCAGGCTACCGAGCTTCTCGGCGAGCGCCATGTACGGCTTGAGCCGCGGCGCTTCCTCAGCGGAGAGCGAAGGCACGTTGAGCGCGTTGGTGACGCCGCCCGAGACGAGATAGTCCGCCATCTGCTCGGCGACCTGGATCGCGACATTGACCTGTGCCTCGTTGGTCGAGGCGCCGAGATGCGGTGTCGAGATGAAGTTGGGCGTGCCGAAGAGCGGCGATTCCTTGGCCGGCTCCTGCACGAACACGTCGAGCGCCGCGCCGCCGATATGGCCCGATTCCAGGCCCTCCTTGAGCGCTGCCTCGTCGATCAGCCCGCCGCGCGCGCAATTGATGATGCGGACGCCCTTCTTCGTCTTGGCGAGGTTCTCGCGGCTGAGGATGTTGCGCGTCTGATCGGTCAGCGGCGTGTGCAGCGTGATGAAGTCGGCGCGCAGCAGCAGATCGTCGAGCGTCATCTTCTCGACGCCCATCTCCAGCGCGCGCTCGGGCGTGAGGAAGGGATCGTATGCGATCACCTTCATCTTGAGGCCAAGTGCGCGGTCGGCGACGATCGAGCCGATATTGCCTGCGCCGATCAGGCCCAAAGTCTTGCCGGTGACTTCGACGCCCATGAAGCGGTTCTTCTCCCACTTGCCGGCCTGAGTCGACTTGTCGGCCTCGGGCAGGTCGCGGGCGAGCGCGAACATCAATGCGATGGCGTGCTCGGCGGTGGTGATCGAATTGCCGAACGGGGTGTTCATGACCACCACGCCCTTGGCCGAGGCCGAGGGGATGTCGACATTGTCGACGCCGATTCCGGCGCGTCCGACGACCTTGAGGTTGGTGGCGGCTTCGAGGATTTCCTTGGTCACCTTGGTCGAGCTGCGGATCGCGAGGCCGTCATACTGGCCGATGATCGCGATGAGCTCTTCGGGAGTCTTGCCGGTGATTTCGTCGACCTCGACGCCGCGCTCGCGGAAGATCTGCGCGGCCTTGGGGTCCATTTTGTCGGAAATGAGGACTTTGGGCATTTTCATTCTCCATTCCCTCTCCCCTTCAGGGGAGAGGGCAAGCGAGCGTAGCGAAGCGAGGGAGAGGGGCAGTGATGGAGACGAGCGGCTCGCGATATGCCCCTCTCCCCGACCCTCTCCCCTGAAGGGGAGAGGGAGTTAAGCTGCCTTGGCGGTCACGTAGGCCCAGTCGAGCCAGGGCCCGAGCGCCTCGATATCGGCGGTGTCGACGGTCGCGCCGCACCAGATGCGCAGGCCCGCGGGGGCATCGCGATAGCCGGCGACGTCATAGGCGGCGCCTTCCTTGTCGAGCAGCCCGGCGAACGTCTTGATGAACGCCTCGTCGGCGCCCTCGACCGTCAGGCAGACGCTGGTGGTCGAGCGGATCGATTCGTCTTCGGCGAGATTGCCGAGCCAGTCGCGTGTCGCGACGATCTTCTGGAGCGCGGCGGCGTTGGCATTGCTGCGGGCGATCAGGCCCTGGGCGCCGCCGATCGACTTACCCCATTCGAGCGCGAAGATCGCGTCCTCGACGGCGAGCATCGACGGGGTGTTGATCGTCTCGCCCTTGAACACGCCTTCGGCGAGCTTGCCCTTGGCGACGAGGCGGAACACCTTGGGCAGCGGCCAGGCGGGAGTGTAATTCTCGAGCCGCTCGACAGCGCGCGGGCCGAGGATCAGCACGCCGTGACCGCCCTCGCCGCCCAATACCTTCTGCCACGAGAAGGTCGCGACATCGATCTTGTCCCATGGCAGGTCATAGGCGAACACCGCGCTGGTCGCGTCGGCGAAGCTCAGGCCCTCACGGTTGTCGGGGATCCAGTCGCCGTTCGGCACGCGCACGCCCGAGGTGGTGCCGTTCCAGGTGAACAAAACGTCGTTCGACCAATCGACCTGGTCGAGATCGGGAAGCTGGCCATAGTCGGCGCGGAGCACGGTCGGATCGAGCTTGAGCTGCTTGACCGCATCGGTGACCCAACCTTCACCGAAGCTCTCCCAGGCAAGCGTGGTCACTGGGCGCGCGCCGAGCATCGTCCACATCGCCATTTCGAAGGCGCCGGTGTCCGATCCGGGAACGATGCCGATGCGATGCGTGTCCGGCAGCTGCAGCAGCTCGCGCATCAGGTCGATGGCATATTGCAGGCGGGTCTTGCCGATCTTCGAGCGATGCGAGCGGCCGAGCGATTCGCTGGCGAGCTTCGACGCATCCCAGCCCGGAGGCTTGGCGCAGGGACCGGAAGAGAAAAAGGGGCGGGCCGGCCTGGTGGCGGGCTTGGCAGTGGACGCAGCTGTGGCGTCGGTAACGGCAGAATCACTCATGTCAGTCTCTCCTTGCAGAGAGCACGCGCGGCGTTGGGACCGCGTGGCCCGTCGACGGCCCTAGCGGCGGCGGGCGCGAAGTCAACCCGCGAACTTCTACGGTTTCGACGGCTCGGGCGGCCATTTCGCCAGAAGGCCGCGGTCGGTCATCCAGTCGGTGATCCGTGACGGCCAGTTGCGCAGACTGACCATCGGCGTGCTCTCGCCCATGTTGAACGCATGACCGCCCGCCGCATACATGTGGAGCTCGGACGAGGCGCCCGCGGCGCGATACGCGTTCAGCAAGTCGATGATCGGTTGCGAGCAGCATTGGTCGTCATTGGTCGCGGCCATCAGCAAGGGCGGCGAATCGCGGGTGATCTTCTCCTCGCCGTGCAGCGGGCCCGGGAAGACCAGCACGCCGAAATCGGGACGGGACGAGAGCCGGTCGACTGCGTCGCCTTTGCCCGGCGCGGGGACCGGTGGACTGAGCAAGGTCACGCGCGCCAGCTCGCCCCCGGCGGAGAAGCCGACCACGCCGATCTTGTGCGGATCGAGCTTCCATTCGCCGGCCCGCGACCGGATCGTCCGCATCGCGCGCTCGGCATCCTGGCGGGCATGTTCGAACTTGTACGGCGAATCCTTGCCGCGGAAGAGCCTGTAGCGCAGCACGAATGCCGCGATGCCGCGCTCGTTGAACCAGCGCGCGGCATCGTTGCCTTCGCTGGTGATGACGAGGAATTGGTGCGCACCGCCGGGCATCAGCAACACCGCCGCGCCGGTCTCGCGTCCGGGGCGGGCGGGGAAATAGGTGATGCTCGGGTCGTTGACCGGCTTGAGCCAATAGGCCTCGGCCTGTTCGGGGATATTCTTGCGGCTCTCGAATCCCGGCGCGCCATCGGCCCATAAGGCGATCCGCTGCGGCGTGGCGGGCGGATCTTGCGCCCAGGCCGGCGATGCGAGCAAGGCGAGCGCCCAGGCGAAGGCGGCGAGCAGTCTGGTCATGGGCCTCTCCGGTGCGCACCGTCTCAGGGCGATGCCTTGGGACATGGTAGCGCTACCAATGCGAGAGTCAAACCGGTGCGTCCGTGCGACGAGCAGCAGCGAATCTTCAGAATCGCCATGCTATGCCCGTGACATGCGCATCGGCGTCATGTTCCTCGCTCTATTGCTTGCCGGTTGTGCGGGCGACGACAATGACCGTCCGGCGCCGATTCGGGAGCGCAGATCGGGGCCGATCACGCTCAACCGGCCCACCCCGCGCGAGACGCAGCAATGCTTCGCCGACCTGTCGCGCGAGCGGGTGCGCTATTCGCCGCTGCCCGATCGCGATTTCGGCAGTGGCTGCATCGTCACCGGCGCCGTGGAATTGCTCGATATCGGCGTGCCGGTAACCAATCTCAAGTCGATGCGCTGCCCGCTGGCCCGGACCTTCACTGCGTGGGTGCGCTTCGCAGTCGCGCCCGCGGCCAAGCAGATCCTCGGCAGCGAACTGGTCCGGGTCGAGAGTTTCGGCACCTATTCGTGCCGGGGCATCATCGGCGGCGGCGGACAATCGGGCGCGCGGATGTCCGAGCATGGCCTCGGCAACGCCGTGGACGTGGGCGGCTTCGTGCTTGCCGACGGCCGCAGGATCCGCGTCGAGACCGGCTGGAGGTCAGGCGATCCGGCCGTCCGCCAATTCTTCGAAGTGATCCACAATTCGGCGTGCAAGCGCTTCAGGACGGTGCTCGGCCCCGACTATAATGCCGCGCATTACAACCACCTCCATCTCGACATGGGCCGGGGACCGTTCTGCGCCTAGGCAAGACCGCGCGATCGGCCTAAGCCGAGCCAAATGAGCAACGACACACGCGTCCCGAGCCGCGTCTTCCGCCCCGCGCAGCAGGAAGCCGAGAACGCCAACACCAACAGCGGCACGCCCCAGACCGAACATCCGGCCTATCGGCTTGCGTTTCAGGATATGGATTTCCTTTTGCGGGAGGATCTGCGGCCGGTTCGCTTCCAGCTGGAGCTGCTCAAGCCGCAATTGATCCTCGACGAGGCCAATATCGCCTCGACCTTCGTCGTCTACGGCTCGGCGCGCATCCCCGAGCCGGAAAAGGCGAAGGCGCTGCTCGAGCTCGCCGACACGCCCGAGCAGAAGAAGATCGCCGAACGGCTGATCGAGAAATCGCATTATTACGACGTCGCGCGCGAGCTGGCGCAGATGGTGAGCAACTTCCCGCTCGACGCGGCAGGCAAGCGCCACTTCGTGGTGTGCTCGGGCGGCGGCCCGTCGATCATGGAAGCCGCGAACCGCGGCGCGCGCGACGTCGGCGCGGACACGGTGGCGCTCAACATCGTGCTGCCGCACGAGCAGGCGCCGAACCCCTATGTCACGCCGTCGCTGTCGATGCAGTTCCACTATTTCGCGCTCCGGAAAATGCACTTCCTGCTCCATGCGCGCGCAGTGGCGGTGTTCCCGGGCGGCTTCGGCACGTTCGACGAGAGCTTCGAGCTGCTGACCCTGATCCAGACCGGCAAGATCGATCCGATCCCGGTGCTGTTCTACGGCAAGGACTTCTGGCAGCGCGTCGTCAATTTCGAGGCCCTGTGCGAGGAAGGCGTGATCGGCCCGCGCGACCTGGGCCTGTTCCACTTCGTCGAGACGGCGGAGGAAGGCTGGCGGATCGTCCAGGACTTCTGGCGCGACAAGCAGGCCAAGGGCTGAGGCACACGTCCGCACGGCGACAGGGCGTGCCTCCGGGCATCTCCCTTGTTGCCATGCAACATGCTTTCCCCCATCACCGCGCCTTCGAAAGGAAGCGCAATTGGCCACCCGCGCCGCGACATCGTTGTTCGACGCCGCGACCATCGCCGATCGCTGGATCGCTGATTATTGCGGCCATGTTCCCGACAGCGACGTGCTCTGCGCCAGCGGCCGCGATCCGGCGTGGAGGGCAATGTTCGAGGAACTCGCCGCGGTTTCGGGCGAAGGCCTCGAACCCGCCCGCGAGCGCGCGCAACGCCATGCCGAGGATATCGGCACCGGTTTCCGCATCCCCGACGAAGGCGAGGAGCGCCCCTGGCCGCTCTCGCCCGTCCCGCTGCTGATCGGAAAAGCCGAATGGGACGGCATCGCCCAGGGTGTCGTCCAGCGCGCCGAATTGCTCGAAACCATTCTCCAGGACCTGTACGGCGAAGCGCGGCTGGTCGCCGATGGCCACGTCCCCGCCGCGCTCGTAACCGGCAGCCCCTTCTTCCTTCGCCCGCTCGCCCGGCTCACGCCGCCCGGCGGCCACCATCTCCAGTTCGTCGCCGCCGATCTGTGTCGCGGGCCTTCGGGCGAATGGCGCGTCCTCGCCGATCATCTCCGCGCGCCCGCCGGCGCAGGCTATGCGCTGGAGAACCGGCTGGCGATCGCGCGGACCCTGGGCGAGCTCCAGTCGCGGCTCAACATCGAGCGCCACGCACCCTTCTTCGCCGCCTTCCGTGAAGGCGTGGCGGCGGCGTGCCGGCGCGCCGAGCCGCGGATCGCCTTGCTCACGCCCGGCCGCCTCAACCCGAGTTACGCCGAACAGGCGCATCTCGCCCGCTATCTCGGTTTCCTCCTCGTCGAGGGCGCCGATCTCGCGGTACTCGACGACAAGCTCTATGTCCGCACCATTGCGGGCATGAAGCGAGTCGATGCCCTGTGGCACCGGCTCGATCCGCGACTGCTCGATCCGCTCGCGCTCGATTCGCATTCGACGATCGGCGTGCCCGGCGTGATCGACGCGATCGCCGCGGGCAATGTCGTCATCGCCAACGCGCCCGGCGCCGGGCTGCTCGAAGCACCCGCCTTCGCCGCATTCCTGCCGCGGCTGGCGGAAGTGCTGACCGGCGCGCCGCTCGCGCTTCCCAATATCGCGACCTGGTGGTGCGGGCAGGATGCCGAACGCCAATATGTCGCCGCCAACCTGGAATCGCTGCTGATCGCGCCGGCGTTCGGGAGCGCGCCGCTCGGACTGCCCGCCGGCGAGACGGTGCTCGGCGCGGCGCTGGGCCCCGACGAACGCGCCGCCCTGCTCGACGATATGACGCGCCGCCCGCAAGATTATGTCGGGCAGGAGATCGTCCGCCTCTCGACCATGCCGACGGTGGCCGGGGATGGGCTTGCGCCGCGCCCGTTCACGCTGCGCGTCTTCGCCGCACGCGACGGCGAGGGCCGCTGGACCGTGCTCCCCGGCGGCTTCGCGCGCATCGGCGAGCATCCGGATCCGCGCGCCGCGGTGATGGGAGAGGGGATGTGGTCGGCCGATGTCTGCATCCACGGGCCCGATCCGGTCGCACCGGTATCGCTGCTGCCTTCGGACGACACCACCCAGCTCCGCCGCAATCCGGGCACCCTGCCCAGCCGCGTCGCCGACAATCTGTTCTGGCTCGGCCGCTATCTCGAACGCGGCGAGGCATTGCTCGGGCTGCTCCGCGTCCTGCTCGGCCATTCGATCAGCGCCGACACCGGTGCCGCGCTGGCAGCGGATACCGTCGCGCGCCTCACCCGGCTGGTCGTGGCTGCGGGCGCGGCGCCCGAGCCCAAGGGCTTCAAACGCGCCGATCTGACTCAACTCGCGCGTACCGCGCTGGAAGACGAGGGGGAGTATTACAGCGTCCGCGCGATCAATGGTCAGGCGCGGCTGATCGGCGAGGTCTCGCGCGAGCGGCTCTCGGCCGACATGATCCGCCTGCTCGACGCGCCCTTCCCGCAACGCGGCGTGCTGCTCGACAAAGCGGGCTCGCTCCAGCGCCGCTATTCGGCGCTCAACGGACTGGCGAGCGAGCATATGACGCGCACCGATGCGTGGCGCTTCCACGACATCGGCCGCCGGATCGAGCGCGCATTGGGCGCGATCCGCTTCATCCGCGCCTTTGGCGGCGCGCAGGCGACCAGCGACGATCTGTCGACCCTGCTCGACCTGCTGGACAGCCAGATCAGCTATCGCCAGCGCTACCTGACCGGGATGGCGCGCGTGCCCGTGCTCGATCTGGTGACGCTCGACCCCCATAATCCCCGGGCGCTCGCCTTCCAGGTCGCGGCGATCTCGGCGCATCTCAACACGCTGCCGGTGCTTTCCGACGACGGTCTCGCCGAGCCGCAACAGGCACAGGCGCGCGAGATCGCGGCACTCCTCGTCACCGCCAGCGCGACGCGGCTGAGCGATGCGATGTTGGGCGATCTCGAAACCCGCCTGACGAATCTTTCGGGGGCGATCGCAAGGCGCTACTTCCTGCACGGCGCCGAACCGCTGCGTGCCGCCGGCCTCGTCCTCGCATAACCGGCATGCTGTACCAGATCCGCCACGTGACCCGGTTCGACTATGCCGAGCCTGCCGCTTTCGCCCGCAACAACCTCCGCCTCAAGCCGATCCTCTGGTCGGGCCAGACGGTCGAGGATTACGACCTGATCATCGAGCCGCAGGGCCGCGTGTTTCCCGCCCGCGCCGAGGCGGGTCTCGCCAATGTCGTCCGGCTGGTCGTCGAGCAACCCGCGCGCACGCTCACCATCGAGAGCCGCGCCCGCGTCCGCGTCGATCGTGCGGTGCCGATCCCGGGCCCGTCCGATCCCGATATCGTCCAGATCGCCGAATGGGCGCGGGCGAGTCGCGATGTATCGCCGGCGGGGCCCGCCGCCTATCTGTTCCCGTCGCCGCTGATTCCGCTCGACCGAGAGATCGCCGAATGGTGCGCGCTGGACCTCGATCCCGGGCGCGCCGTGCTCGAAGCGGTGATCGCGCTCGCGCTTCGCATCCAGCGCGAATTCGCCTTCGACCCCACGGCCACGCTTGTCGACACGCCACCCCGCGAGGCGTTCCTCAAGCGCGGCGGCGTGTGTCAGGATTTCGCGCAGATCATGATCTCGGGCCTGCGCGCCGCCGGACTGCCCGCAGCCTACGCCTCGGGCTATATCCGCACCCTGCCACCGCCGGGCCAGCCGCGGCTCGTCGGTGCCGATGCGACGCATGCCTGGGTGCTGGTCTGGGCAGGGCCGCAGCTCGGCTGGGTCGGCGTCGATCCCACCAACGGCATCTGGATGGCGGGCGACCATATCGTCGTCGCGATCGGCCGCGACTATGCCGATGTGGCCCCGATCGACGGGATCGTCCTCGGCTGGGGCGCGCAGAAGATGCAGGTTTCGGTCGATGTCGAGCCGCTGGAACAGATCCCCGCCTGAGGCGGGCTTGCGCAAAGCCCGTCCGGCAACGATGTTCGCGGGCGCACTGCTTCTATAAGGAGCGCACGACATTGGTGATACGAACGGGGAATTGAGTGGCCGATCCTTATGCAACTCTGGGCGTGGCAAGGGGCGCGAGCGAGGCCGACATCAAGAAGGCCTATCGCAAGCTCGCCAAGGAGCTGCACCCTGACCGTAACAAGGACAACCCCAAGGCCGCCGAACGCTTCAGCCAGGTCGCGTCGGCCTATGATCTGCTGAGCGACAAGGACAAGCGCGCGCGCTTCGATCGCGGCGAAATCGATGGCGACGGCAATCCCACCGCGCCGTTCGGATATGGCAGCGGCGGCCCGCAGGGGGGCTTTCGTCCCGGCGGCAGCGGCGGTTTCGATTTCGGCGGCGAAGCGAACGACATCGGCGATATTTTCGAGGGACTGTTCGGCGGCGGCGCGGGGCGGCGCGGCGGCGGCGGATTCAGCGGCGGCTTTGGCGGATTCGGCCGGCGGCCGGCGGCCAAGGGGGCGAACGTCGCCTATCGCCTCGCCGTGGCCTTCGAAGATGCCGCCAGGCTCACGCCGCAGCGGATCACGCTGCGCGACGGCAAGACGATCGACCTCAAGCTGCCCGCAGGCGTCGAAAGCGGCACCCAGATGCGGCTAGCGGGCAAGGGCGAGGAAGGTCCCGGCGGTTTCGGCGACGCTATCGTGACGATCGACGTCCAGCCGCATCGATTCTTCGTGCGCGAGGGCGACGATGTCCGGCTCGATTTGCCGGTCAGCCTGTCCGAAGCGGTGCTCGGTGCCGAAGTGCGCGTGCCTACGCCCGATGGCGCGGTGATGCTCAAGGTCCCCAAGGGCTCGACCTCGGGCAAGGTGCTGCGCCTCAAGGGGAGGGGTTTCCACAAGAAGGCCGGCGGGCGCGGCGATCTGCTGGTCACGCTGATGGTCGATCTGCCGGTCGACGACGATGCTTTGGTCGAGTTCGTGCAGGGCTGGCAGGACAAGGGGAACCCGCGTGGCCGCATGGGCGTCTGAGCCCTTGTGAAAGAAGCGGAATCCGCCGACGCCGCCGAGGCGAAGCCGGGGCCCGGTGCCCGGCTTCGCGCGGCGATGGGCAGGATCGGTTTCGGACCCAGATTCTTCCACGTCATCGGCCGCGTCGTGACGGACACCTTCAACGAAGGGTTCACCTATGCCGGCAATTTCGCATATCTGTCGCTCGTCACGCTTTTTCCGTTCCTGATCGTCGCCGCGGCGATCGCGCAGCTGATCGGTCGCAGCGCCGAAGGGATACGGACGCTCGAGGCGTTCCTGCAGACGATGCCGCCCGACGTGGGGGAAGTGCTCCGCAAGCCCGCTGCCGACGTGCTCCAGGCGCGCACCGGAAATCTCCTGTGGTTCGGCGCACTCGTCGGCTTGTGGACCACCGCCGGCTTCATCGAGACGCTGCGCGGAATCCTTCGCCAATCCTATGGCGTGAAATCGAGCACGCCCTTCTGGCGCTATCGGCTGGGCGCGATCGGCATAACCGTCGCCTCGGTCGTCCTGGCAATGGCGGCGTTCAGCTTCCAGGTGCTGCTGACCGGCGTCGAGCAATTCATCTACCGGTTGCTGCCCTGGGCATCGCAGACGCTGACGATCGTTTCCGCCACCAGGGCATTGCCCGCGTTGGTGCTGTTCGGTGCGCTGTACATGCTGTTCTATTCGCTGACGCCGAGCCGCTATCGGTTTTCGAACTGTCCGAAATGGCCCGGGCCGGCTTTCATCACCTTGTGGTGGCTGTTCGTCACGGCGATGCTGCCGCGCGTGCTGGCGCTGCTCGGCAGCTATGACCTTACTTATGGTAGTCTCGCCGGCGTGATGATCGTATTGATCTTCTTCTATCTGATCGGGCTCGGCATGGTCGCCGGCGCCGAACTCAACGCCGCCCTAGCCGAACCGGTGCCGGACGGAGTAGAGGGGACGCCGAAAAAGGAGAACGGTGCGTCGTGACGGGATTGATGCAGGGCAAGCGCGGGCTGATCATGGGCCTGGCGAACGATCGTTCGCTGGCATGGGGGATTGCCCGGAAGCTGCGCGAACAGGGCGCGGAACTCGCGTTCAGCTATCAGGGTGAAGCACTCGAGAAGCGCGTGCGGCCGCTCGCCGAGCAGCTCGGCAGCGATTTCCTGATCGACTGCGACGTTGCCGACATGACCGAGCTCGACAAGACCTTCGCGACCCTGGCGGAGCGTTGGCCGACGATCGACTTCGTCGTTCATGCGATCGGCTTCTCCGACAAGAACGAGCTGCGCGGCGGCTATGTCGACACCAGCCTCGACAATTTCCTGATGACGATGAACATCAGCGTCTATTCGTTCGTCGCGGTCTGCAAGCGCGCGGCGGCGATGATGCCGAATGGCGGCTCGCTCCTCACCCTCAGCTATTACGGCGCCGAGAAGGTGATCCCGCACTACAACGTGATGGGCGTCGCCAAGGCTGCGCTCGAGACCAGCGTCCAGTATCTCGCGGTCGATCTCGGCCGCGACAATATCCGGGTCAACGCGATCTCGGCCGGCCCGATCAAGACGCTGGCCGCATCGGGCATCGGCGATTTCCGCCTGATCCTGAAATGGAACGAGCTCAACTCGCCGCTCAAGCGCAACGTCACGATCGAGGATGTCGGCGGCGCGGGGCTGTATCTGCTCTCGGACCTCGCTTCGGGCGTGACCGGTGAGACGCACCATGTCGATGCCGGCTACAACGTCATCGGCATGAAGGCCGAGGACGCGCCCGACATCGCATTGGTATGAATTCCCTCTCCCTGAAGGGGAGAGGGAAGGGGCCCGCCGCCGAAGGCGGTGGGAAGGGTGAGGGGATGAAGCGACCGCCCGGTTACGAATCGCTGAAGTTCCAGCGCAAGGCCCGGCGCGACCGCACCGAGCCCGAAAAGCGACTATGGCAAGCTCTGCGCAATCGACAACTCGGCGGAGCCAAGTTTCGCAATCAGGTTTGGTTGGGGCCGTTCCTCGTCGACTTCTACTGCGCCGATGCCAAACTTGCGGTTGAGGTTGACGGCGACACCCATGCGCACCAGCAGGATTATGACGAGCGGCGAACGGCGTGGCTCGAGGAGGAAGGGTTCCGCGTGATCCGCTTTTCGAATGACGAGGTGATGCGGAATCTGGAAGGAGTGGCTTCAGCCATCTCCGCTGCCCTCGTGCCCTCACCCTCCCACTCGCCTTCGGCGAGCGGGCCCCTCCCTCTCCCCCTTGGGGAGAGGGGTCAATGAGCTTCAATTCCTTCGGACGCGTCTTCCGCTTCACTACCTGGGGCGAGAGCCATGGGCCGGCGCTGGGCGCAGTGGTCGACGGCTGCCCGCCGGGGCTGGAATTGTCCGAGGGCGATATCCAGCCTTTCCTCGACAAGCGCCGCCCGGGCCAGTCGCGCTTCACCACGCAGCGGCAGGAGCCCGACCAGGTCCGCATCCTGTCAGGGGTGTTCGAGGGGCGCACCACCGGCACGCCGATCAGCCTGATGATCGAGAATGTCGACCAGCGCTCGAAGGATTATTCCGAAGTCGCGCAGGCCTATCGCCCCGGGCATGCCGATTATGCCTATGACCAGAAATACGGCTTTCGCGACTATCGCGGCGGCGGGCGCTCCTCGGCGCGCGAGACCGCGGCGCGGGTCGCTGCCGGCGCAGTGGCGCGGCTCGCCATTCCCGAAGTGAGGATCCGCGCCTGGGTCGAGGCGATCGGCGGCGATGCGATCGACCCTGCCAATTTCGACGCCGACGAGATCGACCGGAACCCCTTCTTCTGCCCCGACGCCGCGGCCGCCGCGCGCTGGGAGAAATTGGTCGACGACGCGCGCAAGGCCGGATCGTCGCTGGGCGCAGTGATCGCCTGCGAGGCGACCGGGGTGCCGCCGGGCTGGGGGGCGCCGCTTTATGCCAAGCTCGACAGCGAGCTGGCGGCGGCGTGCATGTCGATCAACGCAGTCAAGGGCGTCGAGATCGGCGACGGTTTCGCCGCGGCGACGCTGACCGGCGAGCAGAACGCCGATGCGATGCGGCCCGGCAATGACGGCGTGCACTTCCTTGCCAACCACGCGGGCGGCATCGCGGGGGGCATTTCGACCGGACAGCCGGTGCTGGTGCGCGTCGCCTTCAAGCCGACCAGCTCGATCCTGACGCCGGTCGAGACCATCAACCGCGAAGGCGAGGCGACCGAGATCCGCACCAAAGGTAGGCACGACCCGTGTGTAGGTATTCGCGGCGCGCCGGTGGTCGAGGCAATGGTTGCATTGGTGCTGGCCGATCAGAAACTTTTGCACCGGGCGCAGTGCGGCTGATCCCGCGATAGTGTCGGCTCGCGGTTAATCGGTTTCGTTACAGCGGCGAAGCGTCCCGTCCACGCGCAACCAGCGCGCGGCAGACCCGTTCAATTCCTGCAAGTTGTCTAACTGCAGGAGTGTAAAACATGCGTAAGCTTTCGTTGTTCCTTGCCGGGGCCCTGATCTTCCCGGCCGCCGCGATGGCCCAGTCGACGCCGCAGTCGACCCCGAGCCAGGACCCGTCGGCCACATCGCCCGACAGCACGACGAGCCAGGATCACAAGAAGGACAAGAAAGACAAGAAGAGCGATCCGAGCGCCGACACCAGCACGTCGCCGGCGCCCGACAGCGGCACGAGCGGGAGCGGGACCACCGAGCCGACGCCCGATCCGAGCGCGGCGCCTGCGCCCGAGCCCGCTACACCGACGCCGCAGCGTTAAGCGGCGGGGCCCCGGCGGCAGCGTCGCCGGGGCCCAGCTTTCGACCTAATCCGCGAAGGGATCGCGGACCAGAATGGTGTCCTCGCGCTCAGGGCTGGTCGAGACCAACGCGACCGGGCATTGGATCAATTCTTCCACCCGACGGATATACTTGATCGCCGCGGCGGGCAGTTCCGCCCAGCTGCGCGCGCCAGCGGTCGATTCGTGCCAGCCGGGCATGGTTTCGTAGACTGCCTCCACCGCCGCCTGATCCGCGGCGTTCGACGGATAATAATCCAGCACCTCGCCGCGCAGCTTATAGCCCGTGCACACCCGAATCTCGTCGAAGCCGTCGAGCACGTCGATCTTGGTCAGCGCGATCCCGGTGATCCCCGATACTGCCGCCGACTGGCGCAGCAGCACTGCATCGAGCCAGCCGCAGCGGCGCTTGCGCCCGGTGACCGTGCCGAATTCGTGGCCGCGCGTGCCGAGCCGCTCGCCAATTGCATTGTCCTGTTCGCTCGGAAAGGGCCCCGAGCCGACGCGCGTCGTATAGGCCTTGGCGATGCCGAGCACGAAGCCGACTGCGCTGGGACCGAGGCCCGATCCGGCGGCGGCGGTGCCGGCCACCGTGTTCGACGACGTGACGAACGGATAGGTGCCGTGATCGATATCGAGCAGCACGCCCTGCGCGCCTTCGAACAGAATGCGGCGCCCGCGTCCGCGCGCCTCATTGAGCATCCGCCATACCGGCTGGGCGAAGGGCAGGACGAAGCCGGCGATTGCGCGGAGTTCCTCCACCAACGCGGCACGGTCGATCGGCGGCTCGCCGAATCCGGCGCGGAGCGCGTCGTGGTGCGCGGCGAGGCGATCGAGCTGGGGACCGAGTTCGTCGAGATGGGCGAGATCGCAGACCCGGATCGCGCGGCGGCCGACCTTGTCCTCATAAGCCGGGCCGATGCCGCGCCGCGTCGTGCCGATCTTGCCCGCGCCGCTGGCATCCTCGCGCAGCGCGTCGAGATCGCGGTGGAAAGGCAGGATCAGCGGGCAGGTATCGGCGATCTTGAGCGTGTCGGGCGTGATGTCGATGCCCTGGCCGCGCAGTTTCTCGACTTCGGCCTTGAGGTGCCACGGATCGAGCACCACGCCGTTGCCGATGACCGAGGGCGTGCCGCGGACGATGCCCGAGGGGAGCAAAGAGAGCTTGTAGACCTTCTCGCCGACGACGAGCGTGTGCCCGGCATTGTGCCCGCCCTGGAAGCGCACGACGACATCGGCGCGCTCGGCGAGCCAATCGACGATCTTGCCCTTGCCCTCATCGCCCCATTGGGCGCCGATCACTGCGACATTTGCCATGAATACGATTCTCCGCCTGCCGGGGCGGACCCAAGGCCGCCCTTCGACAGGACTCGGCGACCGGGCGGTATCGGGGCCGGGGGAAGTGCCCCGAAGCCGCGGCGCCAATGGCGTCCGGCGCGGGTCGCGTCAAGTGCCTGGCCGATGATTCGAACAACGAAGCGACGGGAGCGTGGTTGAAAACGATGAAGACAAAGATGGTTTGGCCGCAGCCGCTCGACTTGGGCGCCGGCGGCCCTATGCTGATCGAAACGGGAGAGAATGGATGAAACTGGCCAGCCTGAAGCACGGCCGCGACGGCAAGCTCGTCGTGGTATCGGACGATCTGGCGTGGTGTGCCGATGCGACCACGATTGCGCCGACGCTGCAGGCGGCGCTCGACAATTGGGATCAGGTCGAGGGCGATCTTCGCAATCTCGCCACCGATCTCGGGCACGAGACGATCCCGATGCTGCGCTTCCACGAGCGAATGGCGGCATCGCCGCTGCCCCGGGCATATCAATGGGCGGACGGCTCGGCCTATGTGAACCATGTCGCATTGGTCCGTCAGGCACGCGGCGCCGAGATGCCCGAGAGCTTCTGGCGGGATCCGCTGATGTACCAGGGCGGCTCGGACGGGTTCCTCGGCCCGCGCGATCCGATCCCGCTCGCCGACGAGGCATGGGGGTGCGATCTCGAGGCCGAAGTGGTGGTGGTGACCGGCGACGTGCCGCTCGGCGCCTCGCGCGACGAGGCGCTGGCGGCAGTCCGGCTGGTCGGCCTCACCAACGACGTGAGCTTGCGCAACCTCATCCCGGACGAGCTCGCCAAGGGCTTCGGCTTCTTCCAGTCCAAGCCGGCAAGCGCCTTCTCGCCGGTGTTCGTCACCCCCGACGCGCTCGGCGACTGGTGGAAGGACGGCAAGCTTCATCGCAAGCTGATGGTCGACGTCAACGGCAAGCCCTTCGGCCGCGCGGAGGCGGGCGAGGACATGACCTTCGATTTCGGCACGCTGATCGCGCACGCCGCGAAGACCCGCGCGCTGGGCGCGGGGACGATCATCGGCTCGGGCACCGTCTCGAATCGCGACGCGGATGGCGGCCCCGGCAAGCCGATCGCCGAGGGCGGCGTGGGCTATTCGTGCCTCGCCGAACTGCGCACCATCGAGACGATCCGGGGCGGCAAGCCCGAGACGCCTTTCCTCAAGGCCGGCGACACCGTCCGCATCTGGGCCGAGGATGAAAGGCACCATCCGATCTTCGGGGTGATCGAGCAGACCGTCGGCGGTTAGGGGAGAGTGTGGCGAGCGGGTTCGCGCCCATGGCGAGGGAAGGCACATGAACGATTCGCTGGGATCCGGCGACCGGCCTGGTCTTGGAAGCGAATCGATCTGCCACAGGCCGTCCGACAATGATCTGCTGAGCGAAGTATTGCGTGACCTGCGCCTCGCCCATGCGAGCTATGGGCGCAGCGAACTGACGGCGCCGTGGGGCATCGCCGTGCCGTTCAGGGAAGGGGTGCGCTTTCACGCCGTCATCGACGGCCGGTGCTGGATCCAGGCGGAGAGCTTGCCGCCGCTCCTGCTCGAAAAGGGCGACGTGCTCCTCCTTCCCCACGGAACGGAGCACATCATGTCGGATGCGCCGCGGCGGCGGCCATTGCCGCTTGCGGATGCCGGGCCGGAGCTGGTCGGCAACGGGACGTACAGGCTGAAATCCGGCGGTGGGGGTGCGCGATCCCTGATCGTGTGCTGTACGATCGGCTTCGAGGGTCCCACCGCAAATCCGCTGCTGGAGCTGCTCCCGCACGTGATGCACATCCGCAGCGCCGACCACGACGATGCCGATCTCACCAGTCTCCTCGCGATCATGGCGCGCGAGGTGGAGGGACAGAGGATCGGTTCCGCGACGGTCATGGCGCGCCTCGCCGATATCGTCATGACGCAGGTGATCAGGAGCTGGGTCGAGATGCGTTCCACCGAACTGACCGGCTGGCTGGCTGCCGTGCGGGATCCGCAGATCGGCGCCGCGCTGGCGAGGATCCACCGCTCTCCCGGGGAAAACTGGACGGTCGATCGCCTGGCGGTCCTGGCCGGGCTGTCGCGTTCGAGATTTTCGCAACGATTCAAGAGCCTGCTGTCGGTGTCGCCGGCACGCTATCTCCTGCAATGGCGCCTTCGGCTGGCGGCCTCATGGTTGCGAAACGGATATATGCCGCTGTCCCAGATCGCCTCGGAGCTCGGATATGAATCCGATGCGTCCTTCAGCCGGGCATTCAAGCGCTTCCTCGGCGTATCGCCGGGCGCGGTCCGGAATTCGGAGCGCATCTGAGCGCATCCGAAGCGCGACAAACGGCCAAGAGTTCAGGTGTTCCTGCCATAGCCAGCTCCTGCTCGGCGGATCAGCATGTGTGCCTGCGGCCGATCGCGGATCGCCCATACGAGCAACGCAGGTCCAAAGGGAGACGAGGATGAAATGGGGTATCTGTTTGCTCATCGCGCTGACCGGATCGTCCACGACGCTCGCTCAGGAGCGCACGACGCCTGGCAATCGCTATCTGCCCGCCGACAAGGTGCCCTGGGCGGGAGAAGCCGGGGCGCCGGTTCAACTCGGCGCGCTCTGGGGCGATCGCGCGGAAGGTGAAGCCGGCACATTGCTGCGCACCCCGCCCGGCTTCCGATCCGGCCTCCACTCGCACACCGCCGATTATTGGGCAGTCGTCGTCCAGGGCAGCTGGGAACATTGGGTGCCGTCCACCGGAGAGGGGCGCGGCATCCACCTGGAAAGCGGCGCCCATTGGACGCAGGTGAAGACCCAGCTGCATGAGGATGCCTGTGTATCCGTCGTGCCTTGCACCATCTTCCTGTTCAACAAGCAGCCCTACGTCACCGAATATCCTCCGAGGCCGCGATGATTGCGGGAAAATGGCGCCTTGCGATGGGATCGCTCGCCTTGCTCGCGATCGGGGTGCCCATCGCGGCCAGGTCGCAAGACCGGGAGCCGGTGTCCCGTAGCCTGAGCGTCGCCGCGGACGCGATGCGCTGGCAGCGGCAGACTCCGAATCTTCCGATCATGATCGGTGAGCTGTGGGGGAACCGGCAAGCAGACGGCGGTTTCGGCGAGTTGGTGCGTTTGCCGCCTGGCTTCGATTCTCGCCTCCACGCCCATAGCGGCGATTTTCACGGCGTGCTGGTCAAGGGGGTCTGGATCCACGAAGGGCCGGGCGGCGAAGGCCGTGACAAGCGCCTGCTTCCGGGATCCTATGTCCGCCAGGCGGGCGGGGAAATGCACATCGACCGGTGTGTCAGCGAGGAACCCTGTGTCCTTTTCCTGTTCCAATATGCCCGCGCCGACATCATCTGGCCCGATGGCGATGGCCGAGCCGCGGAACGGAGCGCCCCATGAAGATCCTGTTCATCTCGAGTATGGCGATCGTCGCGCCCGATCCGGCGCAGAGCCGAAAACTCTTCATCGACACGCTGGGATTGCCGCTCGAGCGCCACGAGGGCGACGACTATTATTTCAGCGAGCATATCGGCGGCAGCAGGCATTTCGGCGTATGGCCGCTCTCGCAGGCGGCCGAAGCCTGTTTCGGCAGCCGCGATTGGCCGGCGGATCGGCCGGTGCCGCAAGCCTGTATCGAATTCGAAGTCGAAGACCTGGACAGCGTCGCCGCCGCCGCGGAGGAGCTCGAGGCAAAAGGCTATGCGCTGTTGCACGGCGCGCGCACGGAACCCTGGGGCCAGACCGTCGCCCGGCTCCTCACAATGGAAGGAGTCATCGTCGGCATCTCCTATGCACCCTGGATGCATTAGACCTGATCGGGCGCAGAATTTGTCCCACCAATGGTGCATCCAGGCTTGCGCCGACGATGCACCGTCGATCGCCGGGACCAAACCCCTAACGCTTCTTCAGCGCATCATTGACTTCGATCCAATAGCCGTCGGGGTCCTGCAGGAAGATCTGGCGGACGCCGTCGGTACGCGTGGCGTTGATCGCGCCCGGCGTGCCGGCGATGTCGCTCCAGCCCTGCCCGTGCGCCTTGAGCCACGCCATCACCGGATCGATGCTGGCGAGCGCGATCGCCATGTGGACGCGGCGCGGCTGGGTGACGGGTTCGATGCGCCCGGGCTGGATATGCAATTCGACGCCATTGGCCAGATGCATCCAGCGCGGACCGCCCGGCGGGAAGGGCGAGGGGAACTCGGTCAGGCCGAACACGGCGTGATAGAAATCGATGCTCTTCTGCATGTCCGCCGACCAGATCGCGACATGGTCGAGCCGCGCGACCGGCGCGGGCGTGTCCTGTGCCAGGGCCGGCGCGGCGAGCGGGAGAAACAAGGCAGCGATGAGCAGTGCGCGCAGATTCATTCGGTATCTCCTCTTCGCCGAGCCTATCATCCCAGTGCGCCAGCGGAAGTAGGACCAAAGGTCTAGAAGAGCGATCCCTGCCTTGGTTCGAGCGGCCAGCTGTCGAGCAGTTGATGGCCCTTGCCGTGGACGCTGTTGATCAGCAGGAGTTGCCGGACTTGCCAGCGGATCGGCGAAACCGGCGTGTTGCGCGGCTTCCATTCCTCGTAGGTGAGCGATGCGTGCGGATTGAATGCATAGTCCGGAAGGTCGACTCCGAACGCTTCGAGTCGCGTCACCAGCGATCGCTGGAAATCGCGCACGGCCTGCATCCTGCTGCCGACAAGGGCATTGCCTTTGATCCGGTCGAGCGTGACCTGGAAAGGCTCGGCCTGCAGCGACGCGGCGGCACGGTGGATCAGATCGAGATTCTGTGGCGAGATCGTCCGGATGTCTCCGAACGGCACCAATGTCATGTGGATGCGGTCGACTGCATACTTGCGCGACAGGCCATGCGTTCGGCGCAGACCGTCCATCGCCGCCGCCTGCCCGGCATAGGGCTTGATCATCAGATAGAGCAGCTGGTCGTCGCGGCGCATTTGGCCGGGCGTCTGTTTCCCGAGGGGCGGGATCATCATCGTCATTCTCCTAGTGGAAGTCGCGCGAGCGCACCGGGATCAGGTCGGGCGCCTTGAGGCTGCGGCGCGGCGGCCAGCTTTCGAGCGCGCGCTGGCGCGGCAGTTCGAGCCGGTCGCGCGGGTCGATCGTCCCGCCATGCGTCGCGCCGTCGCCGGGCATGGTCATGTTCGGCAATTCGAGTTCGCCCACTTCGCGCAGCCACGGCGTGAGATCGGTGATCGCCTCGGCGACGAGGTGGATCACGATCCCCTCGCGCTGCACCTTGCCGCGGATCGCCAGCATCGTCGCGGACATCACCGTGCGCCGGTTCGCCTCGAACCGATCGGCCCAGAGCACGGCATTGGCGATGCCGGTCTCGTCCTCGAGCGTCACGAACACCACGCCCTTGGCGCTGCCCGGGCGCTGGCGGACGAGGATCAGGCCCGCGACTTCGATGCGCGCGCCGTCCTTCATCTCCATCAGATCCGCGCATTTCGCGATCCGCCGCGCCGCCAGCCGTTCGCGCAGAAAGGTCACCGGATGCGCGCGCAGGCTGAGCTGGGTCGCGCGGTAATCCTCGACCACTTCGCGGCCCTGGGTCAGCGGCACCAATGCGACTTGCGGTTCCATGGCCTCGGGCACGGTCTGGCCCTCGCGCGCATCCGCGGCGCTGAACAGGTCGAGCGGCTTCTGGCCGAGCCCCTTGATCGCCCACAAAGCCTGCCGTCGATTATGCCCCAGTGCCTGAAAGGCATCGGCACGCGCCAGCCGTTCGAGCGCCGCCGGCTTGACGCCCGAGCGCCGCCAGACATCCTCGATCGAGACGAACGGCGCGCGGGCACGTGCGTCCAATATCTGGTTCGCATCTTCCTGTGACAGCCCCTGCACGATCCGCATGCCGAGCCGGACCGGTTGAAGGCTCTCCCAGTCCTCGTCAGTCCCGCAGAAAGCCGAATGCCGTGGCCGCATGTGGACGCCCTCGGGCACCATCCGCGTATCCCAGTCGCTATCGTTGATGCACACCGGCCGCGCCTCGACGCCGTGCGCCCGCGCATCGCGGATGATCTGCGCGGGGGCATAGAATCCCATCGGCTGCGCATTGAGCAACGCCGTGCAGAACACGTCCGGATGATGGCATTTCATCCAGCTCGACGCATAAGCGATCTTGGCGAAGCTGGCGGCGTGGCTCTCGGGGAAGCCGTAATTGCTGAAGCCTTCGATCTGCGCGACGAGTCGCTCGGCGAATTCGAGGCTGATGTCGCGCTCCAGCATGCCGTTGATCAGCTTGGGTCGAAATTCGCCGATTTCGCCGCTCGATTTGAAGGTCGCCATTGCGCGGCGCAGCCGATCCGCCTCGCTCGGCGTGAAGCCCGCGCCGATGATCGCGACCTGCATCGCCTGTTCCTGGAACAGCGGCACGCCCAGCGTCTTCTTCAGCACTCCCTTGAGCGCCGGCGAGGGATAATCGACCAACTCGGGATTCTGCCGACGCTTGAGATAAGGGTGGACCATATTGCCCTGAATGGGTCCCGGGCGGACGATCGCGACCTGGATCGCGATGTCATAGAAGCAGTCGGGCTTCATCCGCGGCAGCATCGACATCTGCGCGCGGCTCTCGATCTGGAAGACGCCGAGCGTATCGGCCTGCTGGATCATCTCGAAGGTCAGCGGATCCTCGTCCTGCATGAGCGGCGAGGCGAGCGTGAGATGAGTCGCCTTGTGCCGGGCGAGCAGATCGAAGGTGCGCCGCATGCAGCCGAGCATGCCGAGGCCGAGAATGTCGACCTTCATGAAGCCGAGCTCCTCGATATCGAGCTTTTCCCATTCGACCACGCGGCGATCGACCATCGCCGCGGGTTCGACCGGAATCAGGTCGTGCAGCTTGTCGCGGGTCAGTACGAAACCGCCCGGGTGCTGCGACAGATGACGCGGCGTGCCGATCAGCTCGCGCGCGAGTTGCAGGGTCAGCGCGAGCCGCGGGTCGGTGCGGTCGAGATTGAGTGCGTCGGCATGCTTGTCGTCGACGTCGTTCGACCACCCCCAGACCTGCGAGGAAAGCGCCGCGGTCAGATCCTCGGGCAGGCCCAGTGCCTTGCCCACTTCGCGCAGCGCCCCGCGTGAGCGGAAGCGGCTGACCACTGCAGTGAGTGCGGCATGGTCATGGCCATAATTTTCGTAGATCCACTGGATCACTTCCTCGCGCCGCTCATGCTCGAAATCGACGTCGATGTCGGGCGGCTCCTTGCGTTCGGTCGAGATGAAGCGCTCGAACAGCAGCTGGTGCTTGATCGGGTCGATCGAAGTGATGCCGAGCGCGAAGCAGATTACCGAATTGGCCGCGCTTCCCCGTCCCTGGCAGAGGATATGCTGGCTGAGCGCGAACTGGACGATCGAATTGACCGTGAGGAAATAGGGCGCGTAGCCCATCTTTTCGACGAGCCCGAGCTCGTGCGTCAGCAGGTCCTGATGCGCTTTGGAAGGCTTGCCGGCGAACCTGTGCTTGAGCCCGTTCCACGCCAGCGCGCTCAGCGCCTCCTGCGCGGTGCGTCCGTGGATGACGGTCTCCTCGGGATATTGATGCTCGAGCTGGCGCAGCGAGAAGGTGCAGCGTTCTGCGATCGCGAGGCTCGCGTGCAAGGCTTCGGGATAGTCGCGGAAGCGCCGCGCCATCTCCTCGGGCGATTTGAGATGCCGATCGGCATTGCGTTCGCGGCGGAAGCCGAGTTCGTCGATCGTGCACTTCTCGCGGATCGCCGTGACGACGTCCTGCAGCATGCGGCGATCGGGCGTGTCGTAGAGTATGTCGCCGGTGGCGAGCGGAGTGAGCCCGAAGCGTCGGGCGGCTTCGTCCAGCCGGTGGAGCCGCATCGCGTCGCCGGGCCGGCGATGCTGGGTCAGGCAGACATGGCCGCGTGTCCCGAACACGTCCGTCATCCAGCGCAGTGACAAGGGGTCGCCGGGATCGGCGAGACCCGGCACCAGCGCGCCGACCAGTCCTTCCGCGGATTCGGCGAGATCCTCCCAATGGAGGAAGCATTGGCCCTTCTCGCCATGTTGGGAGTCGGCGCGCGACTTGCCGAGCGTGAGCAACCGCGTGAGCCGTGCCCAGGCCGCGCGATCCTCGGGCCAGACGAGCACCGAGCTGCCGTCGACAAGGTCGAGCCGGCACCCGGCAATCATTCGGATATTCACGCCGAGCGCGGAAAACTGCTCCGCTGCGACCAGCGAGCGGACCACACCGCCTACCGAATTGCGATCGACGATGCCCAATGCGGGAAGCCCGAGCAGAGCCGCCTGGCGGAACAGCTCCTCGGGGGAAGACGCACCGCGCAGGAACGAGAAATGCGTCGTCACCTGGAGTTCGGCGTAACTCATCCGAATACGCCGTGGAGATACCAGCTGAGGTCGCCGGTCACGGCGCGTTCGCCGTCGCCCGAACGGAACAGCCAGTAGCGGCGCCCGGCTTCGTCCTCGACGCGGAAATAGTCGCGTACGCTCGCCCGCTCGGCATCGCGCTTCCACCATTCGCCATGGATGCGCTCGGGCCCGTCGGCACGGATCACGCGGTGGGCATGGCCGCGCCAGGTGAAGCGGCGCGGGGCATGATCGGGGAGCTCGGCCATGACGTGGTCGAGCCGCTCGGGGCGGGCGAGCAGCCGCGCCGGCTTGGGCCATTCGGGATGCCAGGGGTGGAGCATCGGGCTACGATCGAGCTGGCCGATATCGTCGATCCTGGTACGCGCGCCGGGACGTGCCGGCGGATCGAGTACGGCCATCCGTGCCACCGAACGTTCGGGCACATCGCTCTCGACCGGACGGCTGCGCCACATCGCGGACAGGCCGATGCGGGTGGCCAGCGTGTCGACCAACGGCGCGAGGTCGGGGGCGGCTTCTTCGTCCAGCCGTTCAGTCACTGGTTCAGCCCCGAGCGGGCTTGAACGACGCAAGTGAAGCGCCATCGCGTCGATGCCGAAGCCGGGTTCGATTTGTTCGATCCGCCGCGTGAAAAGTCTAAGCAAATGAAGAGGATCCCGGTTGGCACGGGCGAGGCCGACGCGGATGCGCTGGGGCACGCCGTCGACACGATCGGCGATCAGCTCGATGCGGAGCGCGCCAAGCCCCCTGGCTTCGAGCGCAGCGGTAAGGCGCGGGACGAGCATGCCCAGCCAATGCTCGATCGCCTCGGGCGTCGCGATCGGTTCGGCGAAGCGCTGTGCAACGGTGATCGGCTCGGGCGGGACGACGGGGTGGAGCGGTTCGGGGAGGCGGCCCAGTGCCCGTTCGAGGCGCATGGCGAGGCCGGCGCCGAAACGGCGGACCAGCGGTGCGCGGGGCATTGCCGCGAGCTGGGCGATGCGCGTGACGCCGAGGCGATGGAGCAATTCGACCGCTGCGGGATCGATGCGCAATGCCTCGATGGGAAGCGGGGCGATCGCTTCGGCATGCTGGCCCGAAGGACAAAGCGTCGGCTGGTGGAAATGCGCCAGCGCCCAGGCCGCGCCAGGGGTGTCGGCGATGGCGATGCGGGCGGTGTAGCCGAAGCGGGCGAGCATGTGGCGCAGGCGGGTCGCCATCGCCGCTTCGCCGCCGTGGAGGTGCGCGACGCCGGTCAGGTCGAGGAACAGAGTATCGTCGCCTTCGATCGCCACGGTCGGGGTCCAGCGCCGGGCCAGCGCGATTGCGAGGCTGGCGAGATGCACCTGGTCGCCTTCCGGGTCGGCATCGCGGATGTCGAGCCCGGCGATCTGCGCGCGCGCCTGGGCGAGCGCCATGCCGGGTGCGAGTCCGAGCGCGCGCGCCTGCGGGCAAGCGGCGGCGATGACGACGCGATTGCCGTCGCGGATGCTTGTGATGAGAGGTGCCAATTCCTCCCCGAGCTTGTCTCGGGGAGGGGGACCGCCGCCATAGCCGGTGGTGGAGGGGCGCGGCGGTTTACCGCCGCGTGCCGCGGCGGCCCCTCCACCATCGCTGCGCGTTGGTCCCCCTCCCCGAGCGGGCTCGGGGAGGAATTGGGAGTGGTCGCCATCCGGCGGCAGCGCGACATGGCCGAGCTGGTCCTCGCGCGCCCAGCGCGCGCCGGGGCGCCAGCCGCCGCCGCGCGGCACCGAACGGGCGGGTTGCTCCTCGGCAGCCAGGGACGCGCGCGGCTCAGGCGGCGCGGCGTGCCGCTCCGCCCGCCGCAGCCTTTCGATCGGCCACATTGGCAGGAAGAGCGCAGCGACCCGTTGCATCGCATGCCTCCACTTGCATCTCGAAGGGCTCGCCGCCTTTCTGGCGCACCAGCGCCAATTGCCAGCGCGCGCGTCCCACACCTTCCACCGGCAGCGGCGTCGAGGGCGCGCAGCCCACGCGCCAGCGCGTCACCGCCGCCGAGGTCGCGCTCAGCGGATCACTGCCTTCGCGCGCATGTCGCCGCATCAGCAATGCGATCGTGCGCCCGCCTTCGGCAGCGAGCTGGAGCCGGCGGCTCGCAGTCATGTCGGCGCGCTTCACTTCGCCGATCACCGCGCCGAGCCCGCGATGGCGCAGGCCTTCCTCCATCACCGCGAGCAATTCGGCATCGTCGCGCGCTTCGGCATAGATCAGGCGCTTATGGTCGAGCCCCACTTGCGACAGGCCCGGCGCGAACAGGTCGCGCCGCCGCACCACCCACAAAACCGGGCCCCAGGCGCGCGCGGCGATTCCCGCCATGAACAAAGTGGCTGCGCAATCCTCGGCCATGTCGCTCGATGCGGCGGCGATCTCGTGCAGCGCGTCGAGCCTCAGCCCGCCATTGGCCAGCCGCGAATCGAGCGCCTGCATCCCGAACGGCAGCACCGGCCGGCGACGGAAACCTTGGGTCTCCATCGCGCGCAATTGCTCGCGAAGCTGGGCAAGGACGGCGGGATCTGGCATCGGGCTGCAGCGGCACCTCACGACTCGGGAACAAGAATGTTCCTATTCTGTTCCAATGGAACAAAGAGTCAACCCGCCAGCGCTGTTGCCTTCGCGCTCTATCGCCCCCTAGTGTCCTGCCATCCTAAAGCACGTCTCCGGGGGGCCCGATTTCCATGACCCAAAAGCTGCGTCTCGCGTTGATCGCCTCGACGGTGCTTGCCGCCATTCCCGCCTTCGGAGCCGCCATGCCGCAGACCCAGACCGCACCCGCTGCCGCCGCGATCGATCCCGCGCCTTTGCTCGAGCCCTGGCCCGGCCCTTATGGTGGGGTGCCGCCCTGGCAACTGGTCAAGCCGGCGCTGTTCCCGCCCGCATTCGAGGCGTCGATGGCGACGTTGCGCACCGAGATCCACGCGATCCGCGATGCGAAGACCAAGCCGAGCTTCGAAACCGTGATCGTGCCGATGCAGCTCGCCGGCGATACGATGGATCGGGTTCAGTCGATGTGGGGCGTCTACACCAGCAACCTCGCGACCAAGGAAGTGCAGGCGATCGACAAGGAGTGGAGCCCGAAGCTCACGGCGTTCTACGACGAATTGTTCCTCGATCCCAAGCTCTTCGCCCGCGTGAAAGGCGCTTATGACAGCCGCGCCTCGCAGAAGCTCGACGCGCAGCAGCTCCGGCTGCTCGAACGTACCTATCGCAGCTTCGTGCGGCGCGGCGCCGCGCTGACCGACGCGCAGCGCGCCGAGGTCACGCGCCTCAATCAGGCGCTCGCCACGCAGTTCAGCGACTTCTCCCGGCGCGTCCTCGCCGACGAGGAGACCTGGATCGTGCTCGATTCGGAAGCGCAGCTCGCCGGTCTGCCCGACAGCTTCAGGGCTTCGCTCAAGGCCGCGGCGGAGGAACGCAATCTGCCCGGCAAATGGGCGGTGGTGAACACGCGTTCCTCGGTCTCGCCGTTCCTGACCAATTCGACCGACCGGGCGCTCCGCGAAAAGGTCTGGCGCGCGTTCATCGGCCGCGGCGACAATGGAGACGTCAACGATACCAAGGCCGTGATCGCCGAGATCCTCAAGCTGCGTCAGCAGCGCGCGGTGCTGCTCGGCTTCAAGAACCATGCGCTGTACCGGATGGACGATACGATGGCCGAGACTCCGGCCAATGCGATGAAGCTGATGCTGTCGGTATGGCCCGCCGCCCGCGCGCGCGTCACGCAAGAAGTCGCCGACATGCAGGCGCTGGCCGACAAAGCGGGCGCCGGGATCACGATCGAGCCCTGGGACTATCGCTTCTATGCCGAGAAGGTGCGCAAGGCGAAGTACGACCTGGATGAGAATGAAGTGAAGCCGTATCTCGAGCTGGGCAACATCCTGCAGGGCGCCTTCTACGCCGCGGGCCGGCTCTATGGCCTTAGCTTCAGGGAAGTGAAGGACGTGCCGGTCTTCGATCCCGCGGTGCGCACCTTCGAAGTCACCGACAGCGCGACTGGCCGCAATATCGGGATCTTCTATTTCGACGGCTATGCGCGGTCGGGCAAAAGGTCCGGCGCCTGGGCGACGCGCTACCGTGGGCAGCAGGAGCTGGGCGGCCATCGCAACACGCTGGCGTCGAACAACAATAATTTCGTCAAGGGCGGCGCGGGTGAGCCGACGCTGATCAGCCTCGACGACGCGACGACTCTGTTCCACGAATTCGGCCACGCGATCCACAGCCTGCTCCAGAACGTCACTTATCCGGGGCTGGCGGGCACGCCGCGCGATTTCGTCGAGTATCCGAGCCAGGTCAACGAGAACTGGCTGCTCACCCGCGACGTGCTCGACAAGTTCGCGAAGCACTACAAGACCGGTGCGCCGATGCCGCAGGCTTTGGTCGACAAGATCGAGAAATCGTCGACCTTCAACCAGGGGTTCGACACGGTCGAATATCTCGCCGATGCGATCGTCGACATGCAGCTCCACGACCGCGAAGTGCCGGTGACCGATGTCGCCGCGTTCGAGCGCGACGCGTTGAAGGCGCTCGACATGCCGAAGGAAATCGCGCTGCGGCACCGGCTTCCGCAGTTCAATCACCTGTTCTCGAGCGACGCTTATTCGGCGGGCTATTATTCGTATCTCTGGTCCGAGACGATGGACGCCGACACCTGGGCGGCGTTCGAGGAGACCGGCAATGTCTGGGACAAGGCGACCGCCGATCGCTTCCGGATCACGTTGCTGTCGACCGGCAACGAGACCGACCGCAAGCTCGCTTATCGCGCGTTCCGCGGGCGCGATCCGGATGTGAAGGCACTGTTCAAGCGGCGGGGATTTCCGGTGGAGTGATTCCGCACCGGGCGGGGAGGCTAGAGCTTCTCCGTCACCGGTAGCGTCGGTTCCGCATCCGCGGGGACTTTGCGGAACAAGGCGCGATCTTCGGGGCTGAAGCCGAACTTGATCATCACGAACAGGAAAGTCACGAGGATCGCCGGCATGCCGAGGCTGAGCTCGGCCCATTCGTAGTGGCGCGGCAGCGAAGTGAAGGCCGCGCCGACCAAGGCGGCCGCGCCGATCGCGACGAAAAAGGCCGGCCGGATGCTCACCACCGACGCGCCGAGCAGGCGGCGGAGCATGATCGCCTTCACCGCCGATCCGATCGTCAGCGAAAGCGCGAGCGCCGCGGCCGGGCCGGCGGCCTGGACCGGCTCCGACCAGCCCTGCGCGCGCGCGACGAACACGAAGACGAAGCTGAGCGCGATCTGGAGCGACAGCACCGCGAGCGAGATCATCAGATTGCGGTGGCGCGCGACGTAGATCAGGCCGGTCTCGCAGACCGCCCCGGTCGAGGCGAGCACTTCGGCGACGAGCAGGATGCACATCGCGCCCGCGCCGACGACGAATTCGGGGCCGATCAGCCCCATCACGCCTTCGGCCGGGATACCGAAGACGACGAGGCAGGCGGCCTGCGCGCTGACGATCCAGAAGCCGACCTGGCGCACTTGCTTGGCGACGGCCTTGCGGTCGTTGTCGGCAAGGCTGTTGGTGACGACCGGCGCGAGGATCGGATCGAAGCTCGACTTCAGCCGCTGCGGGATCGAGGCGACCTGCTGCGCCATGTAATAGATGCCGACCACCGCAGGGCTGAACAGAAGCGCGAGAATGAAGCGATCGACATTGCGCGTCCCCCATTCGATCGCGTCGGCGCCCGCCAGCGGGGCATTCCGGCGGGCCAGCGCGAGGATATCGGCCAGCCGCGGGTGCCATCCGCGCGGCATGCCGTATTCGCGGACAAAGGGTAGTACCGACGCCGCGAGCGCGGCGAGCATCGACAGGACATAGGCGTACATCAGCCCGTCGCGCGACGAGACGTACGAAAAGCCCCACGCCGCGATGCTGATCGTCCACGGCTCGATGATCGCGCGCGCAGTCACCGAGGCGCGGATATTGTGGCGATAGGCCAGAGCCGCGAGCGTGACGTCCGACACCGCGACGGCGAACACCACCAGTGGCAGCAGGCGCTCGAGCCCCATCACATGGCTGTTGGGATACATCACCTGCGGAAAGGCGATGAGCACCGCGCTGGCGATCGCCGAGGCCCCGCATGCCACCAGTACCCCGTCCCAGACGACATGCGCGTGCGGCCGATCGGTGGAGGCAAGCGCCTGGGCGAGCCCGCGCTTGAGCCCGAGGGTGGCGAGCAAGGCGGCGACTTCGATCACCAGCACCGCGATCGCATAGCGCCCGACGATGTCCGGCCCGTAGGCGCGCCCGGCGATGAACAGGAAGGGGAGGCGCGCGGCGAGGCGGAGGATGAAGCCGAGGATATTGGTTCGTCCGCCCTTGGCGAGCGCGTTGATGTCGTCGGCCGCGGGGGCGGGCGCGGATTCGCTCAATGCGCCGCGCCCCAGCTCGGGCCCACTCCGATCTCGACGCCGAGCGGGACGGTGAGCTTGATCGCGGGCTCGGCGGCGGTGGCCATCACGCGTTCGATCACGGGCTTTGCGCGTTCCACATCGCCTTCCGGCAGCTCGAAGACGAGCTCGTCGTGCACCTGCATCAGCATGCGCACGTTCGGCAGCCCCGCCTCGATGAGCGCCGGCCCCATCCGCGCCATCGCGCGCTTGATGATGTCGGCGCTGGTGCCCTGGATCGGCGCGTTGATCGCGGCGCGCTCGCTGCCGCCGCGCTCGTTGGGGTTGGGCGATTTGAGCCGCGGGAAATGCGTCTTCCGGCCGAACAGGGTCGTGGTGTAGCCGCGCGCCTTGGCTTCGTTGAGCGTATCGGCGATGTAGCGGTTGATGCCGGGAAACCGCTCGAAATAGCGGTTGATCATCGCCTGCGCCTCGTCGGGAGTGACGTCGAGACGCCCCGCCAGCCCCCAGCGCGAGATGCCGTAGAGGATGGCGAAGTTGATCGTCTTGGCCCGCCCCCGCGTGTCGCGATTGACTTCGCCGAACAGCTCCATCGCGGTCATGTTGTGGATGTCGTCGCCATTTTCGAACGCGGTGCGCAGAGCGGGCACGTCGGCGATGTGCGCGGCGAGGCGGAGTTCGATCTGCGAATAATCGGCGGCGAGGATGACGTTGCCTGGCTCCGCGACGAAGGCGTCGCGGATCTGGCGGCCCGTCTCGGTGCGGATCGGGATGTTCTGGAGGTTGGGGTCGGTCGAGGAGAGCCGCCCGGTCTGCGCGCCGGTGAGGCTGTAGCTGGTGTGGACCCGCCCGGTCTCGGGATTGATCTGCGCCTGGAGCGCGTCGGTATAAGTCGACTTCAGCTTGGTGAGCTGACGCCAGTCGAGCACCTTGGCCACCATCTCGCGGCCGGGAGAATCCTTGTCCGCCGCGATCCGCTCGAGCTCGTTGACGTCGGTCGAATAGACGCCCGACTTGCCCTTGCGGCCGCCCTTGATCCCCATCTTGTCGAACAGCACGTCGCCCAGTTGCTTGGGGCTGCCGATGGTGAACTTGAACCCGGCGATGGCGTGGATTTCCTCCTCGAGCGCCGCGATCTGCCTGGAGAATTCGTCCGAGAGCCGCGAAAGCACCGCGGCATCGACCTTGACGCCGGCGCGCTCCATCCCTGCGATCACCGAGACCAAAGGCCGGTCGACCATCTCGTAGACGCGCGTCGCGCTCTCATAAGCGAGCCGCGGCTTGAACCGCCGCCACAGCCTGAGCGTCACATCGGCGTCCTCGGCGGCGTAGCGCGTTGCCGCCTTGAGATCGACTTCGTGGAAGCCGAGCTGGTTCTTCCCCGTGCCGACCACGTCCTTATAGGCAATGCAGCTGTGCGACAAATGCGTCGCGGCTAGCTCGTCCATGCCGTGTCCGTGCAGGCCGGCATCGAGATCGAAGCTCATCACGATCGAATCGTCATAGGGCGCGACGTCTATCCCGCAGCGTCCCAGCACGATCATGTCGTATTTCAGATTGTGCCCGATCTTGAGCACCGCCGGGTCTTCGAACAGCGGCTTCAGCTTGGCGAGCATTGTCGCGCGATCGAGCTGGGCGGGTTTCTCGGCGAACATGTCGCTGCCGCCGTGCGCGATCGGAATATAGCACGCCTTGTTGGGCTGGAGCGCCATGCTCACGCCCACCAGCTCGGCACGGGTGGCATCGACTCCGGTGGTCTCGGTGTCGATTGCGACCCAGCCCTGATGCGTCGCCTCGGCGATCCAGCGGTCGAGGTCCGCTTCGGTGACGACGGTTTCATAGGCGTCGTGATCGCAGGGCGGGTCTTCCTCCAGCCCCGGCACTTCGTGATGCTCGACCGGCGCATCCGCCACCGCCGAGAGCCGGTTGAGCAAGGTGCGGAAGCCGTGATGCTCGAGGAATGCGCGGAGCGGCGCATCGGGGATGCCCTTGAGCTCCAGTTCGTCGAGCGGATCGGGCAAAGGCACGTCGCAGGCGAGTTCGACCAGTTTTCGGGAGAGCCGCGCCATCTCGGCATGCTCGATCAGATTGTCGCGCATCTTCGAGGGCTTCATCGTCGGTGCCGCTTCGAGCACTCCCTCGACCGTCCCGAATTCCTGGATCAGCTTCGCGGCGGTCTTCGGGCCGATGCCCTTCACGCCGGGCACATTGTCGACGCTGTCGCCCATCAGCGCGAGGACTTCGCCGAGCTTCTCCGGGCCGACGCCGAACTTTTCCTCGGTGTCCTTCGGCCTGAGCCGGCGATTGTTCATCGTATCGAGCATGTCGACCGAGGGATCGGTCATCAGCTGCATCAGATCCTTGTCGGAGCTGACGATCGTCACCGACCAGCCCTGCGCCAGCGCCGCCTTGGTATAGCTCGCGATCAGATCGTCGGCTTCCCAGCCCAATTCCTCGATGCACGGCAGCGAGAAAGCGCGGGTGGCGTCGCGGATCATCGGGAACTGGGGGACGAGATCCTCGGGCGCGGGGGGGCGGTGCGCCTTGTACTGGTCGTACATCTCGTTGCGGAAGGTGTGCTCGCTCTTGTCGAGGATCACCGCCATATGCGTCGGCCCGTCGGCCTTGTTGAGCTCGTCGACGAGCTTCCACAGCATCGTCGTATAGCCATAGACCGCGCCGACCGGCTCGCCATGCTTGTTGGTGAGCGGCGGCAGCCGGTGATAGGCGCGGAAGATATAGCCGGAGCCGTCGACGAGATAGAGATGGGGCATCGCCGCGGAGATAGCCGAGCGAGCGAGCGGAACAAAGCCCCAAGCGGCCGTCCCGCCCGCCGCCGGTTCAGGCCATCACGACATTCTGCAGCGTGAAGACGAAGGGCGTGGCATTGGGCCCCGCGCCGCCGCCGGTCATCACGATGTCCGCGCTGACGATGCCGAGCAGCGAGATCTCGGTGTTGATTTCCGAGATGATGGCCGAATCGATCACGTCACCCGGCTCGATCTGCGATGCCACGCCGATCCAGATCGTCGGCTTGAACGTGAACACCGCCTTCTGCTGGGGCGCGAGGTTGGTCTTGACCGCGAACAATCTGCCGTCCTTGTAGATCTGCGCATTCACCGAGCCTTGGGACAGGCCGTTGAGCAGCTCGATCTGCTGCGGCGATGTCGCCGGGCCCTGCGGGATCAATTGGTCGCCCGAGGAAGCGAGCACCATCGCGAACCGCTGGCCGAGCGGCGCGCTCTGCTGCGCCGTATAATTGCCCCAGCTGTCGCTCGCGCTGATCGTCTGGGCCATCGGATACGTGAAGGGGTGATTGTCGCCCTGGCCGCAATTTTTGATCACCGTCCAGGCGATCGCGAGCTCGTCGAAGTTCGTCGCCGCGTTCTTCGCGAAGATGACAACCTCGCTATTGTTCACGTCGTTCGAAAGGTTGATGAAATTGAGCTTGATGCTGGGCAAAGCATTGCTTTCCGACGCGGCGGACGATGCGGCCTCGCTTTCGAAGATGACGACCTCGCTATTATTGGTGTCGTTGGACTCGTTGATGAAATTCGGGGTATCGCCCATCGATCTTCTCCCTGCGTGAGGTAAGATATATTCACGCTAGAATTGTGACGATAGCGATACAAGTGTTGGTTTACGTCGCGTCATGGAAGATGATCCCCAGTGTGTGGCGCTTTCCGATGTGAACCGCGCTCACGCCGTGGCGCATCGTCACGCGATAATCGCCTCTGCTGCCGCGTACCGGGCGCTGGTTGACTGCGAACACCACCGTGTCACCCTGCGTGAGTGGGACCACCGCGGCGCGCGATTGCATCCGCGGACGCTGTTCGGTGAGGACGAATTCGCCGCCGGCGAAGTCGCGCCCCGGCTCGGAGAGCAAAGCGGCTACCTGCAACGGGAAGACGTGGTCTCCGTACAGGTCCTGATGGAGACAATTATAATCGCCGGGGCCGTAGCGGAGCAGCAGCGGCGTCGGTCGCGTCTGTCCAGCGGCATGGCATTCGGCGAGCCAGTCGGCATGGGCGGCGGGGAAGCGGCGTTCGAGTCCCATGCGGGCGTGCCAGCGATTGGCGATCCCGGCGAGCGGCGGATAGAGCCGAGTGCGCAGATCCTGCACCGGATCGGGCAAGGGGTAGGCGAAATAGCGATATTCGCCGCGGCCGAAGCCGTGGCGGGCCATGATCACGTGGCTGCGGAAATGTTCGGGGGCGTCGTAGAGCGCCGCCAACCTGTCGCAGGCGGTCGGGTCGAGCAGCCGGGGCAGCACCGCCCAGCCATTGGTGTCGAGCGCCTCGGCGGCGGCGGTCCAGTCGATGTCGTCGGTCATGCGGCGGGACTAGCCCTGCGCCGTCCGCAGCGCGCCCCGCTGCTTGCGCCCGAACTCGGCCGCCGTTCAGCGCGAGGGGCGGCCGCCCGCCATCATCGAGCCGGAAGGCCGGTGATGCGCGACGATCGCGCTCGCCACCGCCTGCATCAGCAGCTGGCGCTCGCGGATCGGGCGCGACGTGTCGCCGATCATCACTGCGATGGCGTAGGAGCGGCCGTCGGGCGCGGTGAGGATGCCGACATCGTTGAAGCCCGCGGTGCGGCCGCCGAGATCCTGGCCGGTGCCGGTCTTGTGCCCATAGAGCCAGCCCGGCGGGACCGCGCCGCGCACGCGCGCCTTGCCGGTCTTCGCCCCGTCCATCGTGGCGAGCAGCCACGCGGTGGAATTCGCCGAGAGCAATTCGCCGCGATACAGCCGGGCGAGCGCATCGGCGATCGAAGCCGGCGCCGCGCCGTCGGGCGGATCCTTCACATAGGCCTCATAAGCGGCGAGCCGGACCGCAGGCGAAAGCCTCGAGCGGGCGACGGCAAAGGCATTGCCCACCGAATATTCGGGCTTCCATGCGAGCCCGGCAGTGCCGGCCTGGAGCAATTTCTCGCCCGGGCCGAAGCGGATCGTGCCCAATTGCTTGCGGGCGATGAAGTCGCGCACCGCCTGCGGGCCGCCGACGAGGCGCAGCAACTTGTCGTTGCAGGTGTTGTCGCTCATCTGCATCGCGCGGCGCATGATCTCGGCGACGGTGGTGGTGTAGCCGACATCGCCCTTCACCAGCGCGGCGACCGGCTGGTGGAACAAAGTGAAATCGGCGCGCGTGATGGTCAGCGGGTCATCGAGGCGGATCTCGCCGCGATCGACTGCATCGAGCACGGTCATCGTCACCCAGAGCTTGCTCACGCTCTGCTGGGGCAAGGGACGGCTGGCGGTGACGTTGCTGGCGGTCCAGCCATCGTCGATGCTGGTCACGGCCACGCCGACCAGCCCGTTGAAGTTGCGGGTGATCCCGTCGAGCGAAGTGACGAGTTCGGCCGGTGCCGGGACTCGAGGCCTGGCCGGCGCGGCGACCGCGGCCGGGAAAGGCACCAGCACGCTGTAGCTCGGCGCGGGCAGATAGGCGGCGAGCTGGGTATTCTCGTGCACTGCGCAGCCGAGCAGCATCGCCGGGCCCAGCCCCGCGACGGTCAGTGCCCGCTCCACTTTCGAGAAACCCAGAAATTTCTTCACAAACGCAACCCCTTGCCCTCATGCAACATGCGGCGAACGCGACTCCCAGCAAAGCCCGGCCCAGCGGCGATGCGACGAATCCGGTAACGATAGCGACGAATCGTGAAAGGAGCGGAAACCAGCATCACCATTCGTCTTAAATATAGGGCAGAACCCGATATTTCGCCATCGGGGGAACCCCTAGGGCACCAATATCGTATCCACGGCCACATCGAGCGTTTCCGGAAAATCGAGCGTGTAATGCAATCCCCGGCTCTCCTTGCGATGGAGCGCCGAGCGGACGATCAGATCGGCGCTTTCGAGCAGGTTGCGCAGCTCGATCAGATCCCCGGTCACGCGGAAATGGCCGTAATAGTCGTTCACTTCGCCGCGCAGCATCTGGATGCGGTGCGCGGCGCGCTCGAGCCGCTTGGTCGAGCGGACGATGCCGACATAATTCCACATAAAGCGGCGGATCTCGGTCCAGTTCTGCTTGATCACCACTTCCTCGTCGGAATCGGTGACGCGGCTCTCATCCCATGGCCGGATCGCGGGCGGCGGAGCGAGATCGCTCCAATTGGCGGCGATGTGACGCGCCACCGCCTCGCCGAACACGAAGCATTCGAGCAACGAATTGGAGGCGAGGCGATTGGCGCCGTGCAGCCCGGACTGGCTGACTTCGCCCGCGGCGTAGAGATTGGGCAGATCGGTGCGGCCGTCGCGATCCACCACCACGCCGCCGCAGGTGTAATGCTGGGCGGGGACGACCGGGATCGGGCCCGTGGTCATGTCGATGTCGAGATCGAGCAGCCGGGCATGGATCGTCGGGAAGTGCTGCTTCACGAAATCCGCGCCCATATGGCTGATGTCGAGATGGACGTAATCGAGCCCGAAGCGCTTGATCTCGGCGTCGATCGCGCGGGCGACGATGTCGCGCGGCGCGAGCTCGAGCCGCTTGTCGTAATAAGGCATGAAGCGCTTGCCGGTCTGCGGATTGATCAATTGCCCGCCCTCGCCGCGCACCGCCTCGGTGATCAGGAAGTTCTTGACCTCGAGATTGTAGAGGCAAGTCGGGTGGAACTGCATGAATTCCATGTTGGAGATGCGGCAACCCGCGCGCCACGCCATCGCGATGCCGTCGCCGGTCGCGCCGCGCGGCGCGGTCGAGAAGAGATAGGTCCGCCCCGCGCCGCCGGTGGCGAGCACGGTGGCGTTGGCGGTGAAGAGTTCGACGCGGTTGGTGGCACGGTTGAAGGCATAGACGCCCCAGACGTTGCCGGCGCCCGAATAGCGTTCCTCGTGCCGGCTGGTGGCGAGATCGATCACCACCATGTCGGGGACGAGGGTGATGTTGGGATTGGCGCGCGCCGCCTTGAGCAACGCCTCCTGCACCGCCCAGCCGGTGGCGTCGTCGACATGGACGATGCGGCGATGGCTGTGCCCGCCCTCGCGGGTGAGGTGGAGCGAATTGCCGTCGGTGTTGAACGGCACTCCCAATTTGGCCAGCCGCTCGATCGCGGCCGGCGCGTTTTCGACGACCATCTCGACCGTGGCGCGATCGTTGAGCCCGGCGCCGGCGACGATCGTATCCTCGATATGGTTCTCGAACGTATCGCCGGGTTCGAGCACCGCGGCGATCCCGCCCTGCGCCCAGGCAGTCGAGCCTTCGTTGAGCGCGCCCTTGGCGAGCACGGTGACCCGGAAGCGCGCCGCGAGGTTGAGCGCCGCGGTGAGCCCGGCAGCGCCCGAGCCGATGACGAGGATGTCGCTGGTGTGAGGATCGCCGGCCATATCGCTTTTGCTGGTGTGTCTTCCGCTGGTTGGGCCCCGACTAGGCGCTAAGCGCGGTTGCTGGCAAATGGAGAGAGATATGCGCCGCCATAGCCTGGGTTTCGTCGGTCTCGCGCTCGCCGTCTTCTGCGTGCCCGTCGCTGGGGCCTGCGCGCTCGGCGAGCCCGGCAAGGCATGGCACCGGCGCTGAGGCCGAGCGCGCCCCGCTTCCCATATGCTTGCCGCTCCTTCATATCCGAGGAAAGCGGAAGCCGCGTCTGCGCGGAATATCCGATCAAGAACGCAATCGAGAACATGCCAGAGGGGATCCAACGCATGCGCGTGAAGCTTTCGAACTCGGCCCTGGCCATCGCCGCTGCCGTCTTCGCCTTCCCTGCCGCCGCGCAGCAGCCGAAGCGCATCATCGACGTCGGTCCGCCGTTCGAGGCCGAGTTGGTGGCCGACCTCCAGGAGCCCTGGGCCCTTGCCTTCCTGCCCGACGGGCGGATGCTGGTGACGGAGAAGCGCGGCGCGCTGCATGTGGTGACGCAGGACGGGCAGGTTTCGCCGGCGATCGCGGGCGTGCCGGCGGTGACCTACAATGTCCATGGCGGCCTGGGCGATGTCGTGCTGCATCCCGATTTCGCCAGGAATCGCCTGATCTATCTGACCTGGGCAGAGGCCGGCGACGGCGGCACCAGTGGAGCCGCCATGGGCCGCGGCCGACTGAATCCCGACGCCACGCGATTGGAAAACTTCGAGGTGATCTGGCGGCAGTCGCCGAAGGTCGCGCAGGAGAGGCACTATTCCTATCGCATGGCCTTCTCGCCGGACGGCCAGCATTTGTTCGTCACTTCCGGCGACCGCTGGACTCCCGAGACCGCCCAGAACAATGCCGACAATCTCGGCTCGGTGCTGCGCCTCACCCCCGACGGCAAGGCCGCGCCCGGCAACCCGCTGTACGAAAATGGCGGTCTGGCAGCCGAGATGTGGGCCTATGGCATCCGCAGCCCGGTCGGCATCGCCTTCGACGCCAAGGGTGAATTGTGGGAAGTCGAGATGGGTCCCCGGGGCGGCGACGAGTTCCAGAAAATCGAAAGGGGAGCCAATTACGGCTGGCCCCTGGTCTCCTATGGCGACGAGTATCGGGGCGGCAACATCCCCGGCCATGACACCCGGCCCGATCTCCGCGCACCGGAAGAATACTGGAATCCGGTCATTTCGCCGACCAGCATGATCTTCTATTCGGGCGACCTATTCCCCGATTGGCGAGGCTCGGCGCTGATCGCCGGCCTGACCTCGAAGGCGCTGATCCGCGTCACCTTCCAGTGCACCTTGGCCTTTCGCACCATCTGCGAGGCGGAGCGTTTCCCGCTCGGCGGCCGTTTGCGCGAGGTCGAGCAGGGGCCGGACGGCGCCGTCTGGGTGCTGGAGGACGGCGGCAAGGACGACCCCGCCGCCGGCCGATTGATGAGACTGACGCCGCGTCCGAAGGTGCCGTCGACAATGCGCTGAGCCACGGCTCTCGCTGCTATCGCTAAAGCGGCGGCTTCCCTCGGCAGCGGTCCTATCCCCCCGCCCGGGTCAGGTTGAGGAACACGTCCTCCAGATCGGCTTCGCGCGTCGAGACGTCGACGATGCCGTAGCCGCCGCCCTGGACCGCGCCGAGCACTTCGCCGGCATTCGCCTGATCTTTCCGGTAGGTGATCACCAGCGTCCGTTCGGCCCTCAATTCGATCTTCTGGAAGCAGGCATTTTCGGGCAGCGCCGGCACGTCGCGGTCGACGGTGACTTCGACCACTTTCTCCTGCGCCATCCCGACCAGCTCGCGGGTCGGCTTGTTGGCGATCAGCTTGCCGTGATTGATGATCGCGATCCGGTCGCAGAGCTGCTCGGCTTCCTCGAGATAATGCGTGGTCAGCACCACCGTCACGCCGCGCGCGTTCAACTCGCGGACATAGGCCCAGAGCTGTTGGCGAAGCTCGACATCGACGCCCGCGGTGGGCTCGTCGAGGACGAGCACGGGGGGCGAATGGACCATCGCCTTGGCGACCATCAGCCGGCGCTTCATGCCGCCCGAGAGCGTGCGCGAATAGGCCTCGGCCTTGTCCTCGAGATGCACGGCGCGCAGCAGCCCCATCGGATCGCGCTGCGCCTTGGGCACGCCGTAGAGCCCGGCCTGGATCTCGAGCGTCTCGCGCGGCGTGAAGAAGGGATCGAAGGTGATCTCCTGGTTGACGATGCCGATGCTCGCCTTGGCGTTGCGCGGATGCGCGTCGACGTCGAAGCCCCAGATCGTCGCGCGGCCTTCGGTCTTGTTGACCAGCCCCGCGAGAATGTTGATCAGCGTCGACTTGCCCGCGCCGTTGGGCCCGAGCAGTCCGAAGATCGTCCCTCGCGGCACATCGAAGCTCACGCCGTCGAGCGCGCGCTTGCCGCCGGCGTAGGTCTTGCAGAGATTGTCGATCTCGATCGCGGCCTGAGTCATGGATGCCGCTCTAGGCTGCGGGGCGGCGCTCGCCAAGCGTTCACAGCCCGTTATCCCGGCTTTCGCCGGGGTGACGAAGCAATTGTCGAGGCGGCAGCCGCTTGCTATCGGCGACTCATGATCGCACCGCCCGAGACCATCCGTACCAGCCACGCCCGCGTCGCCTGCGACGGCAGCGGCCCCGGCGTGCCTGCCGCCTTGGGCCATCCGCGCGTGTTCCTGCAGATCGACGAGCATGGCTATGTCGATTGCGGCTATTGCGACCGCCGCTTCGTGCTGATCGGCGGGCCTGCCGACGGCGCCGACCAAAGCCGATTGCCCGATCACCCGGCTGGCGCGAGCGTCTGACGCTCCTATATCGGAGGGCATGTCGATTCCGTCCGATCCCCGCGCGTTCCTGTATCGCGAGCTTGACCCCGAAACCGCCACCCGCCTCACCGCCGACGCGCTGGCCGGCGCCGAAGACGGCGAACTCTATCTCCAATATCGCAAGACCGAGGCGTTCGGCTTCGACGACGGCCGGCTGAAGACCGCGAGCTTCGATACCCAATCGGGCTTCGGGCTCCGCGCCGTCTCGGGCGAGACCACGGCCTTCGCGCACGCCAATGAGATCAGCCCCGCCGCGATCCGGCGCGCGGCCGCAACCATGGCGCTGATCGAGCCGGGCAAGGCGGGCAAGGCGCCGCCGCCACAGGGCAACAACCGCCATCTCTACACCGATGCCGACCCGCTCGATCTCGTCCCCTTCGCCGACAAGGTGAATCTGTGCCAGACGATCGACGCCGCCGCGCGGGCGCGCGATCCGCGCGTGGCGCAGGTCTCGGTGGGGCTGACCGGATCCTGGGGCGTGGTCGAGATCGTCCGCCCCGACGGCTTCATCGCCACCGACGTGCGGCCGCTGGTGCGGCTCAACGTGTCGATCGTGGTCGAACAGGAAGGCCGCCGCGAAACCGGCAGCTTCGGCACGGGCGGGCGCACGCTCTACGATCGGCTGTTCGAACCCGAAACCTGGAACCGCGCGATCGACGAGGCGCTGGCGCAGGCTTTGGTCAATCTCGATGCCGAGGACGCGCCGGCGGGCGACATGACGGTGCTGTGCGGCCCCGGCTGGCCGGGCGTGCTGCTCCATGAGGCGGTGGGCCACGGGCTCGAAGGCGATTTCAACCGCAAGGGCACCAGCGCGTTTTCAGGGCGGATCGGCGAGCGTGTCGCCGCGCCGGGCGTCACCGTGGTCGACGACGGCTCGATCCACGATCGCCGCGGCTCGCTGTCGATCGACGATGAGGGCACGCCGACGCGCGAGACGGTGCTGATCGAGGACGGCATCCTCAAGGGCTATATGCAGGATCGGCTCAACGCGCGGCTGATGGGGGTCGAGCCGACCGGCAACGGCCGCCGCGAATCCTTCCAGCACGCGCCGATGCCGCGGATGACCAATACCTTCATGAAGGGGGGCAAGGACGACCCGGCCGAACTGATGTCGCGCGTGAAGAAGGGCATCTACGCCAAGAGCTTCGGCGGCGGGCAGGTCGACATCGTCTCGGGCAAGTTCGTCTTCTCGTGCACCGAGGCCTATCGGATCGAGAACGGCAAGCTCGGGGCGCCGATCAAGGGCGCGACGCTGATCGGCGACGGGCCTTCGGTGCTGACGCGCGTCACCGGCATCGGCAACGACTTCGCGCTCGACGAGGGTGTCGGCATGTGCGGCAAGGGCGGGCAATCGGTGCCGGCCGGCGTGGGGCAGCCGAGCCTGCTGGTCGAGGGGCTTACGGTGGGCGGTACGGCGGCTTGAGTCCGAATCAATCCTCTCTCGCGAAGCGGGGGAGGTGTCATGCGCAGCATGACGGAGGGGGCCTCTCCACAAACGAAGCGCCTGCGGCCAAGCCCCCTCCGTCGCCTTCGGCGCCACCTCCCCCGCTGCGCGAGGGAGGATTTTAAGCCCGCCTCGAAACTGAGTCTTTCGTGCCACACCACCAGCGCTTGCGCCTGTGGATAACTTCTTGACTCAACATCTGCCCCGATGCCCGAATGTTCTGCAGCGTTAACGCTTTAGCAGCCATTTTCGTTAACCAATGTTTGCTTGACGACGGACTCCGCGTGCCCCGAATACGGGGGTTCGGGCAAGGGAGTGAGACGCAGATGGGGGTATTGGAAAAGGTGAGTGCGCGGGACCGCACGGCGAGCGCGCCGGTGCCGGTACTGCCGCTCGACACCATCCTGCGCGGCGATTGCATCGCGGCGATGCGCGCGCTGCCGGCCAAGTCGATCGACCTGATTTTCGCCGATCCGCCCTACAACCTCCAGCTGGGCGGCGACCTCAATCGCCCCGACGGCAGCCATGTCGACGCCGTCACCGACGAATGGGACAAGTTCGACAGCCTCGCCGCCTATGACAAGTTCACGCGCGAATGGCTGGCCGAGGCGCGGCGCATCCTGAAGGACGACGGCTCGATCTGGGTGATCGGGAGCTATCACAACATCTTCAAGGTGGGCTCGGCGATCCAGGATCTCGGCTTCTGGATCCTCAACGACATCATCTGGCGCAAGGCCAATCCGATGCCCAATTTCAAGGGCACGCGCTTCACCAACGCGCACGAGACGCTGATCTGGGCGTCGAAGGGCGAGAAGGCGCGCTACACCTTCAACTATCGCAGCATGAAGACGCTCAACGACGAGCTGCAGATGCGCAGCGACTGGGAATTCCCGATCTGCGGCGGGCAGGAGCGGCTCAAGAAGGACGGCTACAAGGTCCATCCGACGCAGAAGCCCGAGGCCCTGCTCTACCGCATCCTGCTGGCGACGACGAAGAAGGGCGACGTGGTCCTCGATCCCTTCTTCGGCACCGGCACCACCGGCGCGGTCGCCAAGAGGCTTGGCCGGCGCTGGATCGGGATCGATCGCGAGGGCGTCTATGTCGAGGCGGCACAGGCGCGCATCGACGCGGCGCTGCCGCTCGACGAATCGGCGCTGACGACGATGCAGGCGCCCAAGGCCGCGCCGCGCGTGGCCTTCGGCCAGCTGGTCGAGAACGGCTATCTGACGCCCGGCACGGTGCTCACCGATTCGAAACGGCGGCATCGCGCCGTGGTCGGGGCCGATGGCTCGCTCAAGTGCGGCGATGCGGCCGGATCGATCCACAAGCTCGGCGCGACGCTGCAGAACGCACCGTCGTGCAACGGCTGGACCTGGTGGCATTACGAGGACGAAGGCACGCTCAAGCCGATCGACGCGCTGCGCCAGACGTATCTTTTGGCGACCCAGCCGTAACTGCTCCCACCCTCCCCTGAAGGGAAGGGGCTTGCTAGGGTCACCTGATGGACCTTCCCCTCAACGCCCGGCTCTACCTGCGTCCCGTCCAGTTCGTCGACACGCCGGTCGGGCATGACGACGGGCAAATCGCGCGATTGGCCGGCGGGCTGTGCTGGTTCGCGGCATATGAGCTGATCGCGGTCGAGGGCGGGAAACGCATCCTCCAGCGCACGATCGCGGTTACCGATCTTTCGGCCGACGAACGTCTGCAGGCGCTCGCCGCGCGCATCTCGGCGCCGCGCGTGCCGCTCAAGCTGGGCGAGCGGGTGGTGCGGCTCGATCAGCCGCAGGTGATGGGCATCCTCAACGTCACGCCGGACAGTTTTTCCGACGGCGGCAAGCATGTCGGCGACCCCGCCGCGGCGGCGAAGGCCGGTGTCGACCTGAGCGTTGCCGGTGCCGCGATCGTCGATGTCGGCGGCGAATCGACTCGGCCGGGCGCGGCGACGGTGTGGGAAGGCGACGAGATCGAGCGGACCGTCCCCGTCATCGAGCGGCTGGCGCGCAGCGGCGCCGCGGTGTCGATCGATACACGCAAGGCGGCGGTGATGGAGGCGGCGCTCGGTGCGGGCGCGCATCTGGTCAACGACGTGTCGGCCTTGCTCTATGACGAACGCGCGCTCGAAGTGGTGGCGAAGGCGGGCTGCCCGGTGGTGCTGATGCACTCGCCCGACCCGGCCAAAACCGGGCATGAAGGCGGCAATTACGGCGACGTGCTACTCCACGTCTATGACTGGCTCGATCGCCGGGTCGACGAAGTCGTGGCCAGGGGAATCGATCGCGAACGCGTGCTGATCGATCCGGGCATCGGCTTCGGCAAGTCGCTCCAGGACAATCTCGCGCTGCTGAACGGCCTCGCCTTGTTCCACGGGATCGGCTGCGGCGTGGTGCTCGGCGCCAGCCGCAAGCGGATGATCGGCGCGCTTTCGAACGAGGCGCCTGCCGAGGCGCGGCTCGGCGGTTCGCTGGCGGTGGCGATCAAGGGCGCCGAGCTGGGCGCCCAGCTGATCCGCGTCCACGACGTGTTCGAGACCGCGCAGGCGCTGCGCATATGGCGCGGCATGCGCGACGCCGCGCTGCTGGCGCGCTAGAGATTGATCCGGCTCCATTGAAACACTTGTGTTCCCCGGCGAACGGATCAAAGATGAATCCTCAACCTAGGGCAGGAGACCGCGGGCGATCAGCGCGGCGGCGAGAAGGCCGAGCAGGGTGCGGACGAAGTGGAGATTGCCCCATTTGACCAGCAGCGCGCGGGTCTCGGGCCCGGCCTGGTCGAGTTCGGTCGCCTTGAGCTTGCCGTTGGTGCTCCAGACGACGAGCAACGTATAAGGCACGTTGAGGAACAGGACGAAGCCGCCGGCGAGCCAGAACCAATTGCCCTGCCAGCGGTACCAGGCGGCCGCGCCGAGCACGCCGCCCAGGATCGCGAGGCTCGCCTGCAGGATGGCGGCGCGGTCATAGGAAGGTTTCCATTGGGTCAGTGCGGCCCGGTCGTCGAGCTTCATCCGCGCGGGATGCTCGGCGAAGGAGACGTAGAGCGCGGCGCCCGCGAACAAGGCTGCACAGATCAGAGCGGCGAGTGCGAGCATGGAGCCTCCCGATCCTGCTATAGCGTATAGCCGCCGTCGCTGACCAGCGTCGCGCCGGTGATCAGCGCGCTTTGATCCGAAAGCAGGAAGCCGATCTGCCCGGCGATCTCCTCGGGCTTGGCGTAGCGGCCGAGCGGCGTGGCGATCGCCGCCATCTCGGCAAAGGCGGCCTCGCGGCCGACCTGGGCGGCCCGTTCGGCGAACATCGGGATCGCATCCCATACCGGCGTCTCGACGCCAGCGGGAGCGATGGCGTTGATTCGGATGCCGTGCGGCGCGCCTTCCTTCGCGGCGACCTTGGCGAGGTGGATCAGCGCCGCCTTGGACGCGCCATAAGCGGCGACGCCGGGCTCGGCCTTCACGCCGGCGGCGGAGGCCGTGAGCACGATCGATCCGCCGCGCCCGCGCATCGCGCGCATCGCGGCGCGCAGAGTCAGGAAGGCACCGTCGAGATTGACCGAGAGGATGTGCCGCCACGCCTCGAGGCTCAGATCGGCGATCGTCCCCGCGCCGGCGACACCGGCATTGACCACCGCATGGTCGAGGCCCGCCAGATCGAGCCCGTCCCACAGGGTTTCATCCCGCACGTCGCCGGCCACCGCCTCGTGCGCGAAGTCGGCGGGAATCGGATCGCGGTCGACGAGGATCAGCCGCGCGGCGCCGCGATCGGCACAATGGCGGGCGACTGCGAGGCCGATGCCGGACGCGGCGCCGGTGACGAGGATGGACTTGCCGGAAAAGCTGGACATGGTGCCGGTCTAGAACAAGGCGGGCGCGCCGGCCATCGGCGGGCGGAACCGCTTGACGCTGCCCGCGCACGTCGCGACAGCAGCGTCGGATGGGAGAGCAGTCGTGATGCGGAACGCTGCGAAGATCGAGTGGAATCGCGGCGATCTGCTCGTCCTGCCCATCCTGCTTCTCGCCGCCGCACTGCGCATCGCCACCGCGGGCTATTCGCTGTGGTTCGACGAGATCGCCGCGATACGTCTGGCCGATCAGCCGCTCGGATTGCTGTGGAGCGGGTGGATGGCGCGCGAGGCCAATCCGCCGCTTTATTACACACTGCTCAAGGGCTGGATGGCGCTGTTCGGCGCGAGCGATCTTGCCGTGCAGACGCTCTCGGTGGCGATCGGCACGGCGGGCATCGGCGCCGCGTGGTGGCTGGCGCGGCGCATCGGCGGCACAGGGGCGGGGCTGATCGCGGCGGCGCTCCTCGCCGTCTCGGCGGCACATCTCGATTTCTCGCAAGAGGTGCGCGGCTATATCCTCACGCACAGCGCGGCATTGTTCGGATGCGTCGCGATGACCGCGTATCTCGAACGGCCGCGGGTGCTGCCGCTTCTCGGCTATGCACTCGCCGCACTCGTGGCGCTCTACGCCCATACGACGATGATCGTTTTCGTCGCTTTGGCCAATCTCGCGATGCTCTGGCTGCTGCGGCGCGACCGGCGTGCATTGGCGCTGTGGCTGGCGGCCAATGCCGCGGTCGCGTTGTTGTGGAGCTGGTGGGCGTGGATCAGCCTGGGCCAGGCCGAGGCGGCTGGCTCGGCGTTCGGATGGATCGACCGACCCGATCCCGGCGAGGCGCTCGGCATGACCGGCGTGACCTATCTCCCGCTCTATCTAGCCGGCCAGAGCGTGCTGTTCCTGCCTCTACTGACGCTTGCCTGGCTGGTCGGTTTTGCGTGGTTCGCCGCGAGCGATCGCCGGCCAGCCGTGATATTGCTCGCGGTGTTGGCGGTCGGGGCGCCGCTTTTGCTCTGGGCGCTGAGCCAGGCGGTGCCGATATTCCTGCCGCGTACCTTGTTCTGGGCCGCGGGCCCGATGGCCGTGCTGGTCGCGCTGGCACTGGCGCGGGTGCCCGCGCCGCGCGTCCGGCTGGTCCTGCTCGGCCTGTTGCTCGCGCTGGAGGCGGGCGCGCTGTTGCGCTGGCTCCCCACCCGCGAGAGCGAGGCATGGCCACAGGCGATCGCGGCGATCGAACGCGTGAATCCGCATGCCGTGGTGCTGGTGCAGGGCGACGCGATGGGCGTGGCGACCCGGCATTATATGGCGGGAAGCGGTCTCCGGCTGGTGATCGCGGCGCGGCCCGCCGGTGCGCTGGATCGCTGGGCCGAAGGCCTCGTCACCGCACCGCGAGTCGACGCTGCGGCCGCACGGGTTCTGTTGACGCGGCAACGCGCGGTGTTCACGCTTCGGCGCGGCGATTACGATCCCGGGAAACTGCTCGCGCAGGCCGGTATCGAGCAGCCGCTGCCGGCCGCGACGCGCGATCGCCAGCCGCACCTCAGTCTATGGCGGGTGACGCCGGCAAAGCCCTAGGCGGCGCTCTGATCGATCCCGAGCTCGCCAAGCTTGCGGTAGAGCGTCGAGCGGCCGATGCCGAGACGGCGGGCGACTTCGGTCATGCGGCCGCGATAATGGCCGATGGCGAGGCGGATGACGTCGGCCTCGATCTCGTCGAGCGCACGCAGATTGCCGTCGGGACGGAACAAGGTGACTCCGGCATTGCCCGATCCCTGCGGCACCGGCCCGCTGCCTGCGGGGCGGCCAGCCGCGAGCTGGGCGATCTGCGGGAAGTCGGCGCGGGCGAGGCCATCGCCGTCGCAGAGGACGGCGGCGCGGAAGAGTGCGTTCTGGAGCTGGCGGACATTGCCCGGCCAGTCATAGCTGCCGAGCAGAGTCAGCGCGTCGTCGGTGATGCCCAGCGGCCGGAGCCCGGGCTGCTCGGCGATCCGCGCGAGCAGATGGCGGGCGAGCGCGGGGATGTCGCCAGCGCGTTCGCGCAAGGGCGGGATCGTCACCTGCACGACGTTGAGGCGATAATAGAGGTCCTCGCGGAAACGCCCCGCCTCGACTTCGGCGAGCAGGCTCTTGTTGGTCGCGGCGATGACACGGACGTCGACTTCGCGGGGATGACGCGCGCCGAGCGGCTGGATCTCGCCCGACTGGAGCACGCGCAGCAACTTTACCTGTGCGTCGAGCGGCATCTCGCCGACTTCGTCGAGGAACAAGGTGCCGCCATCGGCGTCCTGGAAACGGCCGATCTTGCGCTCGAACGCACCGGTAAACGCGCCCTTCTCGTGCCCGAACAGTTCCGATTCGACGAGATTGGCGGGGATCGCGCCGCAATTGACTGCGATCGCCGGCTTCTTGTTGCGCGGGGAAGCCGCGTGGATCGCCTCGGCCACCACTTCCTTGCCGACGCCGCTTTCGCCTTCGATCAGCACCGGTACGCGCGCGCGGGCGGCCTTGGCGGCGATGGCGAGCGCGGCGCGGAACTGGGGGGCGCTGCCGACGATCTCGTCGAAGGCGAGGCTGACCGAGAGCTTTTCGGTGAGGGGACGCAGCTCGCCTGCAGTCAAACCGCCGATCGCCGCCTCGAGCGCGGCGAGCAGCCGGTCCGAAGCGATCGGCTTGACGAGGAAATCGGTGGCGCCTGCGCGCATCGCGCTGACCGCGGCGGCGGCCGAGCTGTTGGCGGTGAGCACGAGGATCGGCAATTGCGGACGGCGTTCGCGCAGCTCGCCGATCAAGGCAGCGGCATCGGCGTCGGACGAGGCGTGATCGAGGATGATCGCGTCGAGCGCCATGCCGTCGGGGGTGCCGAGCATCGCGATCGCGGTCTCGGATTCGCCCGCGAAGATGGTGCGCCAGGCGCGGCGCGCAGCGATTGCCGCGACGAGGCGGCGCTGTGCCGGTTCGTCGTCTATCAGCATCAGGAGGCGCTGTCCGTTGCGCGTCATCCGTCTGTCCCTAATGTCCCGTTTCAGGGCATTGCATAGACCGCAACCGGTAAAGGCCGGCTTAAGCCTGCGCGCAACCGATGTTTGCCGCGGCGGGGTTGAGGGGATGCGGTGCGGCGGTTAAGGTCCGGCAAAATTTGCGCATAGGGGATGAGGACGCATGGCCGACACGGGCGACAACAGCACCGAAGTTCAGGTGCACGCCGAGACCTATAGCGGCTTCACCAAGCTCATGCTCTGGGGCACGATCGCGTCGTTCGCGGTGGGCGCCTTCGTCGTCTTCATGATCGCCAGCTGAGGTGAAGATCGCGGTGCTCAAGGAGGCCGCCGCCGGCGAGCGGCGCGTCTCCGCGACTCCCGAGACCGTCAAGAAGTTCGTCGGTCTGGGCGCCACCGTCGCAGTCGAGGCGGGCGCGGGCGAGACCGCGTCGATCGCCGATCAGGGCTATGCCGATGCGGGCGCGACCATCGGGGCACGCAGCGACGTGCTGGCCGATGCCGATATCGTGCTGGGCGTGCAGGGGCCCGATCCGGATGCACTTCCTGGTTTGAAGCAGGGGACGTGGATCGTCGCCGGGCTGAACCCGTTCGGCGAGCGCGCGCGAGTGGATCGTTATGCCGCGCTGGGCGCCGAGGCGCTGGCGATGGAGTTCATGCCGCGGATCACGCGTGCGCAGTCGATGGACATATTGTCCTCGCAGTCGAATCTCGCCGGCTACAAGGCAGTGCTCGACGCGGCCTCCGAATATGGCCGCGCCTTTCCGATGATGATGACCGCGGCGGGCACGGTGAGCGCCGCCAAGGTCTTCGTGATGGGCGTCGGCGTGGCGGGACTGCAGGCGATCGCCACTGCGCGACGGCTCGGCGCGCAGGTTTCGGCGACCGACGTGCGTGCGGCGACGAAGGAGCAGATCCAGTCGCTCGGCGCCAAGCCCATCTTCGTCGAGAATGTGAAGGGCATCGAGGGCGAAGGCACCGGCGGCTACGCCACCGAGATGTCCGACGAATACAAAGCGGCGCAGGCGGAGCTCGTGTCCTCGCATATCGCGAAACAGGACATCGTCATCACCACGGCGCTGATCCCCGGGCGTCCTGCGCCGCGGCTGATCAGCGACGCGCAGATCGCGAGCATGAAGCCGGGCAGCGTGATCGTCGATCTCGCCGTCGAGGCTGGCGGCAATGTCGAGGGCGCGGTCGCGGGCGAAGTGGTGACGGTCCACGGCGTCAAGATCGTCGGGCACAAGAATGTCGCGAGCCGGCTGGCCGCGGACAGCTCGGCGCTGTTCTCGCGCAATTTGTTCAACTTCCTGAGTGCCTTCTGGGACAAGGAAGCCGGCAAGCCCGTGCTCGACGAGGAAATCGGCAATGCGATCCGCCTGACGCAGGGCGGCAAGGTGGTGCACGAGAGGTTGCTCGCATGAACAATCCTCCCCTGAAAGGGGAGGTGGCGCGCGCCAGCGCGACGGAGGGGTGTCACCCTTTGCGCTGGAGTACTGCTCTTTCGACCGGGACACCCCTCCACCACGCCTGCGGCGTGGTCCCCCTCCCCTTTCAGGGGAGGATTTGAGCGATGCTGCAAGGGTCGCCTGAGAGCAACCGTCGCGCCAAGGCGTTGCGCAAGCAGCTTTCCCTGCCTGAAGTGCTGCTCTGGGCAGCACTCAAGGAAAGGCCCAGCGGTTTCAAGTTTCGCAGCCAACACGGTGCCGGGCCTTATGTCGCAGACTTCTATTGTCACGAAGCGCGACTGATCATCGAGGTGGATGGCGAGAACCATGGTTTCGGTGACCGCCCAGCGCGCGACCGAGTGCGCGATGGCTGGTTCGACGCGCGAGGATTGGACGTGATGCGCATTCCTGCGCGCGAAGTGCTGCGCGATCGGGACTCGGTTGTTCGTGGAATCGTCGCGCGGGCCGAGCAACGGCTTGCCGATCAAGGAACGCAATAATGGACTTCATCTCGATCCTGTCGATCTTCGTGCTGGCGTGTTTCGTCGGCTATTACGTCGTCTGGTCGGTCACGCCGGCGCTGCACACGCCGCTGATGGCAGTGACCAATGCCATTTCCTCGGTGATCATCGTCGGCGCGCTGATCGCATCGATGGCGGCGGGGGCCGAGATCGCCAAATGGCTGGGGCTGGTCGCGGTCGCATTCGCCAGCGTCAACATCTTCGGCGGATTCGCCGTCACCGAACGCATGCTCGCAATGTACAAGAAGAAGGAGCGCTGAGTTGCACGAGGCCGCTCCCGTAAACCCCTGGGTCGCGCTCGCCTATATGGTGGCGGGCATCTGCTTCATCCTCGCACTGCGCGGGCTTTCGAGCCCCGCCACCAGCCGCCGCGGCAATCGGCTCGGCATGATCGGCATGGCGATCGCCGTGATCACCACTTTGGTCACGCATGAGATCGCCAGCCCGATCGAATTGGGCGCGGCGATCCTGATCGGCGGAGCGATCGGCTGGGTGACTGCTCGCCGCATCGCGATGACCGCGATGCCGCAGCTCGTCGCGGCGTTCCACAGCCTGGTCGGCATGGCGGCGGTGCTCGTCGCCGCGGCGGCCTTCCTCAATCCGCAGGCCTTCGGGATTGCCGATATCGTCATTCCGTTGATCGGCGAGCCTTTCGCCAGCATCCGCCAGGTCAGCCGGATCGAAATGGGTCTCGGCGTCGCGATCGGTGCGATCACCTTCTCGGGATCGGTGATCGCGTTCCTGAAGCTCAACGGCAATATGAGCGGCAAGCCGATCATGCTGCCCGGCCGCCACGTCATCAATCTCGGGCTGATCGCAGCGATCCTGGGCCTGATCGCCTATTTCGTGACCGACCAGAGCCCCTGGGTCTTCTGGACCGTCACGGCGCTGAGCTTCCTGATCGGCTTCCTGCTGATCATCCCGATCGGCGGCGCCGACATGCCCGTCGTGGTGTCGATGCTGAACTCCTATTCGGGCTGGGCGGCGGCGGCGATGGGGTTCACGCTCCACAACACCGCGATGATCATCACCGGCGCATTGGTCGGCAGCTCGGGCGCGATCCTGAGCTACATCATGTGCCGCGCGATGAACCGCAGCTTCATCAGCGTGATCGCGGGCGGCTTCGGCGGCGACAGCGGCGGCGGCGCGGCGGCGGCCGCGACCGATCGGCCGTGGAAGCGCGGTTCGGCCGAGGATGCGGCGTTCCTGATGCAGCAGGCCGAGCAGGTCATCATCGTCCCGGGCTACGGCATGGCGGTGGCGCAGGCGCAGCACGCGCTGCGCGAGATGGGCGACAAGCTCAAGGAGCATGGCGTCCGCGTCAAATATGCGATCCACCCGGTCGCGGGGCGCATGCCCGGGCACATGAACGTGCTGCTCGCCGAGGCGAACGTGCCCTATGACGAAGTGTTCGAGCTCGAGGACATCAACAGCGAGTTCGCCCAGACCGACGTGGCGTTCGTGATCGGCGCCAACGACGTGACCAATCCCGCGGCCAAGACCGACAAGAGCTCGCCGATCTATGGCATGCCGGTGCTCGACGTCGAAAAGGCCAAAACCGTGCTGTTCATCAAGCGCTCGATGGGGGGCGTGGGCTATGCGGGCGTGGACAATGAGCTATTCTATCGCGACAACACCATGATGCTCCTGGCCGATGCGAAGAAGATGGTCGAAGAGATCGTGAAGTCATTGGATTGACACGACCTCGGGTCCGGATCGGGGCAACCACTCGATCCGGAACGGAGGATTGAAGGCCCACCCGCCGTGCGGATCGCCTTATAACCTCCGAAACGGAGGAAATCGGACTCACCCGTTTCGGAGCCATGCGGCATCTCCGGAACAGAAGATGAACCTGAGGCAGGCGATGGCGAGATTGACCATGCTCCACGAGGGCCCGGGCGAGGGCTATGCCAGCAATGCGCCGATTGCGCTGATCGTGGCGGACGACGCGAAGGCGGCCAGCGAGGCCATCGTCGCGCTCGAATTGGCCGGATGCATCGCGCGAAAGCCGATAAGCTTCGCGGAGGCCTCGGCCGATCTCAGCAACTATGACGGGCTGGACCTCATCCTGATCGAGGCGGCGGCGGCACCCGACGCATTGCTGGATGTGGTGCTGGTGCGGGCGGACACGTTGGCGCGCGAACGCTCGCTCGGGGTCGTGGCGACGGTGCTGCCCGAGCAGATCGACGCGGCGGCGGCGCAATTGATGGGGCCGCGGGCGCAATTGCTCTGCAATCCCGGCGAGGCGGACCGGGTGAGCGCCATCTCGACTGCGAAATGGCGCGCGCGTGGCGTGATGGACGACGTCAATCGCGAGGCCGAATCGGCGCGGCTACGGCGGCTGAGCGAGGAAGTCGCGCGAATCGCGGAGACGCTCGCCCGGCTGACTCGCGGCGACGATGCCGAGCCGCGCGGCGGCGTGCGCGATCGTGGGACCGGCTATCGCGGGCCGGACGCGGGACCCGCAGTGGAAGTTGCGTCGGCCGAGATTCGGGCAGTGATCCGCGCACGGCGGCTGCGCGCGCAATTCTTCGCCGACGAGCTGTTCGCGGATCCCGCCTGGGACATGCTGCTCGACCTGTTCGCCGCCGAGCTCGAGCGGCGTCAGGTCTCGGTCTCGAGCCTGTGCATCGCCGCGGCGGTACCGCCCACCACGGCGCTGCGCTGGATCGGGACGCTGCACGATGCGGGGCTGTTCGAGCGGCAGGCCGATCCGAGCGACAGGCGGCGTGCCTATATCGGACTCAGCAGCAAGGGACTCGAGGGCATGCGGAGCTATGCCGGCGCAGTGAAACGGGCGGGATTGCACCTGGTGTGAAACCGGGCCTTGCCCCCGCGCGCCGCTTTTGGCATCGGCGGGGCGCAAGGGCGGTTAGCTCAGTTGGTAGAGCATCTCGTTTACACCGAGAGGGTCGGCGGTTCGAGCCCGTCACCGCCCACCATATCGACGATCTTTGTCGTGCCCGGTTAAAACCGCCTCATATCCGAAATAAGAATGCCTCCGCTTTCGGCTGCTTCGTGCCCCCACATTCGGTCATGCGGCACGATCGCCCCACCGTCCAAAAGCAGATGTTCCTTCATCCAGGCGGCAACCGACACGCAGTTGGGATAAGGCTTGGCAGGTGAAGTGGCCCGGCGACCAAATGCCGAGAACGTCTAGACAGTGACCACCACCTTGCCGATCTGCTCGCCGGCCTCGAGATACGCATAGGCCCCGCGAATCTCCTCCAGGGCAAATGTGCGGGAGATGATGGGACGGAAAACGCCGGAGGTCAGATTATCCAGGATGAACGCCTTGGCGGCCATTAGCTTCGCGGGGTCCCGGACAAGCTCGTGAACCAGATATCCGCGTATCGTCAGACTCTTCGCCAGCAATGCTGCCGGCGGCAAGTCACTTGTGCGGGCGTCCTGGGCACCATAGCTGACGATAATGCCACCGGCTGCCACCGCGGCGACCAACTCGGGGAGCAGCCGTCCTCCCACGGCGTCGAGGATCACTCGGGGACCTCCATCGCCCGAGATGTCGCGGATTGCGACGGCCACGCCGTCTCTATCGCTGGTCACGACATGTGCGGCGCCCGCTTCGAGCAGCGCGGTCCGCTTGCTGTCCGACCTGGTCACCGCAATCGAGAGGCCGCCCACCGCGTTCACGATCTGGATCGCCGCCAGTCCTACGCTGCTCGATGCGGCTGTGATGACCACGTGGTCGCCGGCATCGAGCTCCCCCGGCCCAATCAGGGCTCCGTACGCGGTCAGATACGCCATCCACGTCGCCGCCGCTTCGTCGAAAGACTGGCCGGCCGGCATCGGGACGACGAACTCAGCCGGGAAGTTGACCAATTCCGAATGGACGGGTCGCTGCCGCATCGAGATTGGTGGGATGAGCGCGACGTGATCCCCGACCGACAGCCCGGTGACGCGAGGCCCGACACTTTCGACAATGCCTGCCGCCTCTAGTCCGGACCCAGAGGGAAGCTCGGGCCGTTCGATGTAGATGCCGCTGCGGAACAAGGATTCGGCGCGGTTCAGACCGAGCGCGCGAACATCTATCCGCACCTCGCCTTCCTGCGGCTCCGTGACCGGATTCTCCTCGATCTCAAGGACCTCGGGACCGCCAAGGCGATAGAAGCGAACAATCCTGGCCATGCGGCACTCCTTCAGAAAATGACGTAATCGTGCCTGGACAGGATGTGGCCATGGATAAATGGCGTAGAGAGCGAGGCAATCGGTAACCGGAGTATGGAATGGATCGACTCTCGAGCATGGCGACCTTCGTCAAGGCCGTGGACCTGGGGTCCTTCGCCGCTGCTGCGGAGGCAAGCGGGCTATCGCCGACGATGGTGGGCAAGCACGTTCAGTATCTGGAGACGCGGCTCGGCGTGCGGCTCCTCAACAGGACGACTCGCAGACAAACTTTGACGGAGTTCGGGCGTGCCTATTACGACCGATGCCGGACGATCCTTCAAGAAGTCGAGGCCGCCGACGCGCTCGCATCCGACCATCTCAACACGCCTCACGGCACGCTGCGCGTGACGATGCCGGCACTTCTCGGCAGGGTATGCGTGGCACCGCTGTTGATTGAGCTGGCGGGCCGGCACCCCACACTTCAGCTCGACATGTCGATGGACGATCGGATCGTGGATATTGCCGCGGGAGCCTATGACCTGTCGGTGCGCACTGGGCAGCCCGAAGACCAAACAGGCCTGAAAACGATGCGGCTGGGAAGTCACCCCATGGTCGTGTGCGCCTCGCCCCATCTGCTGGACGCGGTGGGGGCCCCACAGACGTTGGCAGACCTGACAGAGCATCACGCCGTGATGTACGCCCGGCCAGGATGGAGCCACACCTGGCTGTTCCGTGAGGAGGACGGCCGGACCGTCGAGGTCTCGCCTTCAAGCCGCTTGCGGCTCAATGATCTGGCCGCGGTCGCCGACGCGGCTGCGGGCGGAGCCGGCTTGGCCTGGATCCCATGGTGGTTGGCAAGGCCTTATCTGGACAACGGTTCGCTCGTCGAAGTGCTTGGCGGCCGGCATTCCTTCGCTTTCGAGAACCACGCCGTGTGGCCAGAGGCGAGGCATCTGCCACTCAGAGTCCGACTGGCGATCGAAATACTGGCTGCGGAGCTCCCAGCCCGCCTCGCACCATCGTCCGCCGCGAGTGAAGGGAATGCGGCCGGGTAAGCATCTCCTCGCATCGCCCACATATCTCTTATGATGTTCCCTCTAATGCTTCGCGCCCGCATTGCCGTCGTCGGCGGCACGAGCGTCGATCCTGAAATCGGCCATTCGCTGATGTGCTCGTCGCGATAAACGGCAATCCGCCGGCCGCGTTATGTCGAGGTGCACGCAATGAAGCTGCGATCCTCACGACCTTATTCGATCTAGAGAGGAGCGCGGTCGGGCAGATCAAATCGTACTGGCGCCAGCTCGGCTTCGACGGGCAGATCCGACATGGCGCCTTCGTTCAGGAACTTCATGGCGGCGCTCCACAGATCGGGCCGATCCCGGAGCAATTGCAGCGAACCGGCGTGCTGACCGCGATGCACGATGATCGTGCGGGCGTTGGGATAGTAAGGCAGGATCCCGAACAGATTTTCGATGGGTGTGTTGGTATCCCAATCTCCCTGGACGAACAGGATAGGGGTATCGTCCCTCGTCGGCAGCCGGAACGCGTCGCCGAGGTCCTCGGTCGGCCAAGTGTCTGCAGAGGCGAGGTAGGTCGCGAAATTCCACGGTCCGATGATGTCCAGCGCGGGGTCGGTCAGGAGCTGGCGCTCGCGCTTTGCGCCGACGCCGGTGGCCGTATCGATCAGCGGTGAGATCAGATTGGTGTCGAAAGCCTTGCGGCCGTCGATCACTTCCCGCGCCCAGCGATCATAGCGTCCATGGTAGAGATCGATGACGAAGGCCGGCCAGCCGGCGGCGGTGGCGGCATGGTCGACGAGCGATTGCTGGAAGTCCCCGAGCCCGATCGTAACGGCAGTGGGCCCGCCGGCCTCGCCCGCTAGCGTCACGACGATCGGGCCGGTCGCCAGTCGGTCGCGTACCGCGCGAGCGGCCGCCATCAATCCGCCGGCCGGAATGTAAGGCTGCAGCGCCTTGTCCTGCTCGGCTTCGAACGCGATCCGCTGCATGGCGGCGTAGACCTGCGAGGGCATGTCGTAGCCATTATTGAGCGGTTCGACCGCCGAGATGAGCGCCCGCGCGACGATTCCGGGATGGCGCTTCATCACAGCGAAGCTCCACTGCGAACCGAAGCTCGCTCCGAGTAGCGAGATGCGCGGATAGCCTAGCGCCTGACGCACCGCGTCGACATCGTCGGCGCATTCGGCGATCGTATAGCCGGCAAGATCGTGCCCCGGGTTCCTGGCGCTGGCGGTTTTCGCCAGCGCCAGGGTCACTGCGACATTGTCCGCAACCGTGGTCGGACGATCCAGCGGCATCGCCGGATAGCGCAGCTCGAGCATATCGCCCCGTATCGTGAATCCGCGCTGCTCGACGATGACGAGGTCGGCACCGGCACTATAGTCCAGCCAATATCGCAGCCGGTGCCGTGCGGACGCGCTCTTGTCGCCGATCGTGTTGAGCAGGGTGAGGCCAGGGCCGCCGACGAGCAGGAAGATCGGCGGCGCCTTGGTCGCCACGCGTGCCTTCACGCGGAGGACGCCAACGCCGATCTGGCGACTCTCGCGTTTCGAGCGGTTTTCCGGAACGAGTATCGTGCCGATTTCGTAATGGACGGGCCTGCCGTCGGAGGCGGTTTCCACTCCCGGTGTGAGGACCAGCCCGGTCGACGCGTCAGCGGCTGCCGCCGGCGACGGCGACGCGGCCAATGGACTTGCCGCGAGGAGGCAGAGAGTGAGCGATCGAGTGAGGTTGCGCATGCGTCGCCTTCCAGTCATTGATCCTGTGTTGGCCGGATCGAAGGGGGGCCAAGGGGCCGATCTCGCCCTGCAACAATCGCCGGGACAGTCCCGCTTTCTAGCGATAGCGCCCGTCATATTGGCGTCCGATCGGTGAACGGCAGGATCAGGTCGGCAGGCGGCAAGACCATGGAGGAATTCGCTCTATAAGGCGGATCATGATCCGGCTCGCGGCGATCCTTCTGGTATTCCTCCTCGCGCCGCCCGTTCGGGCAGCCGATTTCCTCGACGTGCGCGACGTCGTCCTGTGCGCCGTTCCCGCCGGGACTCCGCCGGCATTCACCGAACCGTCATGCCGCAGCACGACGGTGGATGCGATCGACAGCCAGGACGGACCGGTCTGGATCAAGGCGATCATTCCGCTGCCGCGGAGCGATCGGCCGCTCGGTCTACGGATCGCCGCTATGGCGGCGAGCGAGGTCTGGTGGAACGACACTCGCCTCGGGGCGAACGGCAGGCCGGGCACCGACGCATCGGCCGAGACACCCGGTACGTTCGACGCAGTCTGGCCGCTTGCGCCCACTATCCTCCGACCGGGCGACAATGTCCTGGTCGCGCACCTCTCCTCCTGGCACCAGCCCTGGCGCGTAGGACATCCCGTCGTGCAGATCGACGTCGAGGAATATACCGGGCCGCAAGCGCCTCTCCTGCGCTATTATCTTCCTGCCTTGGCGACCGCCGGCATCTTCGCCATCGCCGCGATCTTCTTCGGCGGCGCGTGGTTCGCCGACCGCCGCAACTTGGGCTCGCTCGCTCTTGCTGCCTTGTCGGCCGCGACGCTGGCGCAATTGGCGGCCGAAGTGTCCCGCGGAGTCCTGGCCCTTCCATATCCCTGGCAGGGGCCGCGTCTGCTCATCATCATGATCTGCGCGAGCGGGGTCGGCATGTCGATGCTCGCCTATGCGGCATGGCATTATCGGCGCGATACCCTGGCTGCCTGGGTATCGGGAGGAGCGGTTGCCATGATCAGCGTGTGGCTGTTGCCGATCGCCGAGGATGCGCGATCGATGCTGGTCCTCGCACTTGGCGCATCGGGCGCAATCGCCGCCGTCTCCACCGCCGCCAGACGGCGCGACGGAAAGGGGCTGCGCGCCGGCCTTCTGCTGGCCGCGCTGGCGGTCTTCATCACCCTGCTGGCGCTCCAGCCGGATTTCCTCGACGGTGCGCAATATCTCACGCTGGCGGGGCTGGCCGCCATTCTGTTCGCCGACCAGATCCTTGTCCTCAGAAGGGCCCAGCGCGAGGCGGCGAGCGCGGCGATGCGCGCGGCGGGTCTGGAGACGGCGCTTCTGCGGCAGAGCATCGCGCCGCATTTCCTGCTCAACACGCTCAACAGCCTGGTTGAGTGGGTCGAAAGCGATCCGAAAGCCGGCGTCGAAATGATAGAATTGCTCGGCGACGAGTTCCGCACCCTCGCAAGGATCGCCGGGCAGCCGCTGATCGCGCTCGACGAGGAGATCGGGCTTTGCCGCGCCCATCTGAGATTGATGGCGTTTCGCACCGATGCCAGGCTCGGGCTCGATGTTGATGGAGACACCGCAACCCTCCAGATTCCCCCCGGCATCCTTCTCACACTGGTCGAGAATGCGCTGGTGCATGGCCGATATGCCGACGGCGCAAGCTTCTCGTTGAAGATCGTCCGCGCCGGGCCCCTGCTCGGTTTGCTCGAACTGACGACACCCGCAAGCCTGCGCGGCGGTGACGGATCCCTCAGGACGGGGACGGGGCTCGCTTATATCGGTGCCCAGATTGCGGCGGCGTTCGGAGCGGAGGCCACGGTCGATGCCCGGGCCGTGAGCGGCAGCATCTGGCGCACCACCATCGTCACCGGCGCCCTCTCATGAGACTGCTGCTGGTCGAGGATGAAGCATCCGCGATGCGCCGGCTGGTTCGGCTGGTTGGCGATTATCTGGGGAATCGCGCTTCATTCTGCTGCGTCGATCATGTCGCGTCGGCCGTCGAACAACTCGAAACCGTCGCTTTCGATGGCATCCTGCTCGATCTAAACCTCGGCGGCAGCGACGGGTTCGAAGTCATGCGTGCGGCCGGACGGACACCCTGCGTGGTCGTGTCGGCGCATGCCGACCGCTCGCTCGAGGCCTTCGACCATGCGGTGCTGGACTTCGTGCCCAAGCCGATCGTTCCGGCAAGACTTGCCCGCGCACTCGACCGGCTCGCCGCGATGGACGCCGGACAGCGGCGTCCATCGCTCGTCGTGCGGAGCATCGGCCGCGCCGAGATCGTCGATTGCGATGATCTGGTCCGTATCCAGGGAGCCGATGATTATGCCGAGCTGGTGACCATCGACGGCAGGCACTTGCTCCACGACGGCGGCCTTACCCTGCTCGAGCGACGCCTCCCGCCGAATTTCATTCGCGTCCACCGCTCGCACATCGTCAATGTCGCGCATGCTTCGGCGATCGTCCGCCAGGAGGGGGGCGCCGCTCTCAGGATGGCAGGTGGCCAGTTCGCACCCATCAGCCGACGTCGGCTCCAGATGGTCGAGCGCCGTTTACTGGAGGGCCAAGCGTCTCCCGGGGGCTGCCAGTGATGCCGGCCGGCAAGAGATCGCAAACAGGAGAAGCATGCGCGGATGGACGTTGGCGGCGGCAGCGGCGGCCGCATTGCTCCCCGCGTGCGGGGCGCGGTCACGTCTCCTGATGTCCTGCGCGATCCGCATTCGCGTCTTTTGCCATCCGGTTCCGGGATTTTGTGCCCGGCATTCGAGTGAAGCATAAACCGCGCCGCATCAGCGCGATGCGCTCTCTTCACGACCGACATGAATGGCCGGAGCCCGTCGCCTCAGCGGATTTTCGCTACCGCCTGGACATAGTCCGAATCGAGCGGATCGGTGGAGCATTGGGTATCTGGATGATAGGCGAGCGCGCCAAGAAGCCGCAGCACTTCTCGCGAATCGCGCGTAATTTTCCTATGCCGCGCTATCGGCGAAATGGCAGAGATGCGATGCAAGAGATCGATTGCCTGCCCCTCGCAACCCGTCTTGACGAGTGACAGTCTAAGCAGTTCCGCAAGCCGATCGTCACTGGCCGGCGCGGGAATATTGTCCAGTGCGCTGGGCGGTATGTAGGGGATCGGACGATCCCGGTCGAGCCGATCCCGACTGCTTACTGCCTCACTTGCATAGAGTCCGGCCAAGCCCGCGAGGAAACGCCCTTGCCTGCTCGGGCCGGCCGCCTCCCCGGCGCGCAACGCCATGATCTTGATGCGCAACAGGAAATCAAGCTCGCGCACACTTCGAGTCATTCCGACTGCCGCGGTCGGAAGTGCAATCGTGTCGCGCCCGGAGACGTCGAGCAAACCGACGTCGTCGTCCGCTGAAAGCCGCGCGCTCGAAGGCAAACTCGCGCCCCTTTCCGCATTCAGAACGGCAAGACGTTCGGCCAGGATTGCGTCGATCGATCGGGGGGACGCCGGCGTTCCCAGACTGGCCGGCATCGTGGCTATTGAAACGAACACTGCCACGGCAAGTAGCTCGATCTTACCCTTCGACGCTGACACGCTACCCCTCCCATCTAGAGGTGTCCGGCGGTTCGCTCGCGTGATCGATGGTTAGATCGCGCGACAAGGGAGCGCCATGTAACATGAAATTACCACCACAATGGCGAATTCCGTCGATTTTTACACTGCTTATCCGAGTAACGCAATCAAGCTGTGATTTTATGTGATATATTCGTGATACAATTGTTTCTTTACGACATTTTGCATTGACCGGATAAACGGGTATGGCATATCCGACAAGTGTCGTGTGCAGCGTTACCATCTGGCTCGTGACGGAGCAACCTTGGAGGGCTTTCATGCGCGTTCTTTCCGAAGAAGACCTGCAGACTATCTCTGGTGGGCTGTATTCAGTACCGGAGCCGATCGAGGGCGGCGGCGATGTCGGTGACTATGTCAATATGACCTATATTGGTGATAGCTACGAAATTACGCCGACCGACATGATCAGTGATCAGGCGCTGGTCGACTATCAGTCTGCCGCCAATACAATGGATAGCGCAGGACTGACCAACTATGTCGCCGCCAGCGCGCAAGATTTCGGCATTCCGGTTGGGCCGTTCACGATTACGCCAATTTACAATCCGTTCAGCGGACCCAACGACATCCGCTACGGTGCCAAGGCGAAGGTTCGCTGCTAACTTGCCTCCGGACCGGGGTCGTTCGGCTCCGGTCCAATTCTTCAAGAATCGTAGCGCTTCCCGCGCCTGGTGGCATCGTGACTTTCCAAAATTCAATCGATCCGGCTGCGGATAGCAGGTGGGTTCGCCCCCTCGTCATCGACAATTCTCCGGTCGACCGGGAAGGCGAGCAACTGCTTCGGCGGTTAGCAGTGCTGCCAATTCGCATGCGGCGCCGGCTATTGCGTGGCTGGTTCGTGGCCGGATGCACATTCGGGCGGTTCAAGCCCAGCTTGCGTGAAGTCACGCGCGTGGCCACCGTTCTTCATATGCCGTTACGCGCTGCCTATCGCGTGGTGCGGCTGTCCTATTTCCACGACCTGCTGTTCGCGATGGAGTGGTGCGCACTGGCGTCGCGCCCGCTTCCAGGATTGCTGCGCGATGCCGACTATGTCGTCTCTTCCGATCCGGAGACGATCGAACTGGCGGCTGGCCTTCCGGCGGTAATTGTCGCGCTACCCCATATGGGTCCTTATTCTGCGTCGATCGCCTGGCTGGCCGAGCGCTATTTTCGGGGGCGCGAGATCATTCTCGTTAGAAGCAAGCAGGCCACTCCCGAAGAACACCAATCGCTTGAGCGGCTCGACGCTCTCGGCGTTACTCTCCGAATATTTTTCATCGACAGGCAAGATGAGTTCATCGAATTGCTTCGTGCGGTCCGTCGCGGCGCAGTGTTGATTACGCTGGTCGACCTGCCACAGCAATATGGCCGTTCGGTCGAGGCCGATATTCTATGGCGACCTGGCCGGTTGGCGATGGGCGTATCGGATCTGGCCGCGCTATGCCGCGCGCCGATCCTGCTGCTGCGGACGCGCTGCGATGGCGTCCGCGATACGATCCTTGTCGAGGGCATGATCGATGTCGCCGCTTGCGACGCCGTATCGCGCAACCATACCGCAGGGCTGATCGCGCGATTTCTCAGCCGCGCCGTCATCGCCAGCCCAGCACAATGGCATTTGTGGGACCGGCTCGAGGAGTTCTATGCCCCTGCGGATGCACGAGCTTGATCCGGCGCCCCGCCAACCCGCGTGGCGGCGACGACATGGACTCGCCGGTGCTGCTTGCGCAACCGGTGGTGCATTGGCTGGTCACGGCCCTGTTCGGCACGATCCTCCTCAGCGGCCTGGCAATCGCGCTGCTCGGCAGCTACAGCCGTCGCGAGACGGTGCGCGGCGAAATCGTCGCGCGCGACGGCTTCACGACGGTCGCCAGCGAGCGCGCAGGCACGGTCGTCGAACTCAAGGCGAAACTGGGCGATCGCATACAGGCTGGTCAGCTCCTCGCAATAGTCCAGGTCCCGCGCATTGTCGCGAGCTCAGGTGACACCGCGGTGATGACGATCGGGCGACTGCAGCGAATGCGCGCCAACATGGACCTGCAAACCGCCGATCTCGAGCGCTCGCTCCGCGAGTGGCAGGGGCAGCTGGCAGACCTGAATGCCACATCCGAAACTTCGCTGCACTCGATCGCGCGGAACCTCCGCGCGGTCCAGGGACAACGTCAGATTGCCGAGCGTCGGCTCCGCGCGCTCAGCACGCTCGCGGACAGCGGCTTTGTCACCGAGACGACACTTGACCAGTTACGCAGCACCATCCTTCAAATCGATCAGGCGATGGCGAGTTCCGACTTGCGCAATGCAGAGATCAGGCGCGAGCGGGCCGACCGGCTGGCTTCGATGCACGCCGAGGAGCGCGCGCTGCGGCAGGGACTGCTCGACCTGCGCAACCAGCGGCTTCAGATCGACACCCAGATCCACGATCTCGAATCGCAGGAGTTCGTGCGGATCATTGCGCCCGCGTCGGGCGAGATCCGCGCCAGTTCAGTGCGTCCGGGGCAACGGATCGAGGCGGGAGATCGCCTCTTCGCACTCGCCCGGCCCGGATCCGAGCTGGTGGTGTCGCTGGACGCGCCGTCCGCCGCGATCGGCTTCATCGAACCGGGCCAGCGCGTCGTCCTCAAATACGATGCCTTCCCCTACCAGGCATTCGGCATCCGCTACGGAACGGTGAGCGCGGTCCAGCAGGTTTCGCTCGATCCCGACGAGCCGGCGAATGAAAAGGCGCAAGGCCGGCGCTTTCGCGTCGAGGTCCACCCCGATGCTCCTTATGTCAACGCCTACGGCCAAGCTCGTCCGCTCAAGATCGGCATGGCGTTGACAGCCGAAGTCACACTCGAGAGGCGCCGTCTGATCGACTGGTTGCTTGAGCCGCTTTATTCAATGCGGGGGCAAATTTCATGAACCCGCTGGCTGCCTTCAAGCGGCGCCTGCCGATGGTGATGCAGGACGCAGACGGCGAGTGCGGCCTCGCCTGCCTCGTGATGGTCGCCCAATGGCACGGCCACCGGCTGGATCTCAACTATCTTCGCAACGCCTTTCCCACTACGCGCCAAGGGCTGAACCTTGCCAATGTCTCGCGCGTGGCGGGGCAACTCAATTTTGCGTGCCGCGGGCTCCACGTCGATACGCTCGACGAACTGGCGCTGGTCCGGCGCCCCGCGATCCTGCACTGGGACAGGAACCATTTCGTTGTGCTGGAGTCGATCCGGTACGGGCGCTACACCATCCACGATCCCGCCGGCGGCGTACGCACCTACGGTACCGCCGAATTTGAACGCCATTTCTCGGGGGCTCTGCTCGAACTCCAGCCCAGCGATTCATTCGCCGAGATCGTTCAGGAGAAGCGCTACACCCTCTCGAAAATCCTGCGGCTGACCTATGGCCTGCGCACTTCGGTCATGCAGGTCGTAACAGTCGCGCTCACCGGCAGTCTGTTGTCGCTGGCGCTGCCGGCGATCGTGCAGGTTGCGATCGATTCGGTGGTACCCAAAAGCGATTTCAATCTGCTTCAGATCCTGGCGATCGCGATCTTCTTCGTCTCGGCAACTGCCGGCCTTGCCGAATGGATGCAGAGGCGCATCGTCGCCAATGCCGGCAGTGCCTTTTTCGCGCAGCTAACTCGCAACGCAGTCGGGCACATCTTTCGTCTGCCCTTACGCTATTTCGAATCACGCCATCCCGGCGACGTTGCGACGCGGCTCGATTCGATCGAGCAGGTCCGTTCAGTCGTCACCAATTCGCTGGTGGACGCGATCGTTGACGGCGCCATGCTGATACTCTGCGGCATCTTGATGTTCCTCTATATCCCTTCGCTTGCGGCGATGGTGACCGCAGTTTTCCTCGCCGTAATTGCTATCCGTCTGCTGCTCTACCCGGCCATGCGGCGCGAAGGCGCGGTGGCATTAAGGGCCAAGTCCGAGGAGCGTTCGCGGCTGATCGACAATCTGCGCGCCGCCGCCGCACTCAAGACCGCCAACGCCACTGTCAATACCAATGCCCGTTGGAACGACAGCCTCGTGCGCGCGGTCAATGCCGGCTTCCGCGTAGGGCTGATCGAAGCCAACGCGGTGCTGCTCGTCGAAATCGTGACTGCGCTCGGCACCGCGTTGGTGCTTTATTTCGGTGTGCTCGCGGTACTCACGCAATCGGTGACGGTGGGCATGCTCTATGCCTTCTTCACCTATCGCGGGATGTTTTTCGACCGGATCGACAAGCTGGTGAAGGTGATGAACGACGTCGCGATGCTGGCCAACAACATGGGCCGTCTGAGCGACTTTCTCGAACAGAATGTCGAGGCGGCCGGCCGGGCAATGGATCGTCGCATCCGTACCTCGGTGACGCTCTCCGGCGTCACTTTTCGCGCTGGCTTCGCCGACAAGCCGATCCTCTCCGATCTCTCTCTGACGATTCCGCTGCGCGACATGTCGATGATCGCCATCGTCGGCGCTTCGGGGTCGGGAAAGACCACATTGCTCAAGCTACTCGCGGGGCTGTACTCCCCGAGTGAGGGCCAGCATCTGGTCGACGGCATTCCACTCGCTGCTTGGGGACTGGCGCCCTATCGCGACAATATCGGCCTGCTGCTCGGCTCGGACAAGTTGCTTCGCGGCACGGTGATCGAGAATGTCACCTGCTTCTCACCGGCGCCCGACATGGCCCGCGTGGATGATGCGCTGCGTCTGAGCAGCCTCGACGAAGTGGTCAACGCCCTTCCGCGCTGCGCCGAGACGATGGTGAGCGAGGAGAATGGCGTCCTGTCGAGCGGGCAGCGCCGCCGTCTGATGCTCGCCCGGGCGCTCTATCGCGACGCCTCGCTGCTGCTGCTCGACGAAGTCACTTCGAACCTCGACTCCGAGACGGTCGACATGCTGTTGCTGCGGCTCGCGGAGATTCCCGCGACCAAGCTCATTGCTACTCACGATCCGCGCGTAATCGCACGCTGCGCAACGGTTTACGAACTTGTGGGCGGCCGACTTGTGCCGAGCGGCGGAACGGGAACCATGGCGGCATAGGGGGGAAGAACGATGCCTGAAGTCGAGCAAGCGTATTCGATTATCGCTGAGGTTCTTGCGCGCTCGATCGGTGAGGAAATCGTGGTCACGCCCGACACGCAGCTATCGGCCTTGGCGCTCGATTCGCTCAGCCTGGTCGAAGTGATTTTCGAGATCGAGGAAAGGTTCAACGTCGAGCTGCCATTCAACATCAATGATTTCGCGCGGGACCAAGGACAGGAAGGCACCGTCGGCGACCTGATCGCGATGGTGGTCGCCGCGCAAGCGGCAAAGGGTCGCGCGGCTTGAAGCGAGTCGTCGTCACAGGCATGGGTGCGGTCAGTTGTCTTGGCAACAGCATGACCGAGACCTGGCGCGCCGTTGCCGCTGGCGAATCGCGCTTCGCTCCTCCGACGCAGCCTGAGCTTTCCGGTTTTACGCGCCCGGTCGGCCAGGTCCGCGACTTCGATCCCGCAGGTCGGTTCACGCGCGAGCGGCTCGCGATGCTCGATCCAGTCGCACAATATGCCCTCGCCGCGTCCCGGGAGGCGCTGCTGGCAGCCCGCGTCGCGCCGGACGACATCGTTCCGGAGCGCTTTGCTTGCGTCGTCGGTACGGGCGCGGGCAGCCAGGTCACACAGGAAGAGGCATCGCGGAAACTATATACGAGCGGCAGTCCGCGCCTTCATCCGCTTACTGTGCCGCGCAGCATGTTCAGTGCGGTGGCGAGCCAGATCGCAATCGAGCACGGTATCAAGGGCGTCGTTTACACCGTCGCCAGTGCCTGCGCTTCTGCCGCTCATGCGATCGGTCAGGCATTTCAGCTTGTTCGCACCGGCTTGGCGGATGCGGCAATAACCGGCGGCAGCGAGGCGTGCCTCGCGCCGGGATGCCTCGCAGCCTGGCAGGCCCTTCATATCGTCGCCGAGGACACCTGTCGCCCCTTCTCTCGCGAACGCGGCGGTCTCGTTCTGGCGGAAGGCGCGGCAATGCTAATGCTCGAAGAGCGTGACGCCGCACTGGCCCGCGGCGCCACGGTATTGGGAGAAATCATCGGCTTCGGGGCCTGCTCGGACGCCGGTTCGATCACCTCGCCAGACGCAGGAGGTATGGCGCGCGCCATGCGGTTAGCGCTCGCTGACGCCGAACTGGCGGCGAGCGCAGTCGACGCGATCAACGCACACGGCACCGGCACTCAAGCCAATGATCGCTCCGAATGCGAGGCAATCGCGGAAGTATTCGGGGACCGCGCCACGACGCTGCCGGTCACTGCCACCAAGTCAACGCTCGGCCATGCACTCGGCGCGTCGGCCGCGCTGGAATTGGCAGTGACACTGAGTGCACTTGGCGCGCAATTCATCCCGCCAACCGCCAATTTTCTCACGCGCGATCCCGACTGCCCGATCGACTGCGTCCCCAATTTCGGGCGCAGTGCGACACTGGCGCACATGATCTCCAATTCATTCGCCTTCGGCGGCCTCAATGCCTCGATTCTGGTGCGGCATGCCGATGCCGCGTAATTCACAGGGGGAAAGACGATGCGCTTTTTAATGCCGTTCGCCGCCATATTGCTTGTGCCCGCAGTCGAATGCCAGGCGCAGGGTTCGGATGACGCCGAGCAGTTCAGTGGGCCTCACTTGGGTGCGGAGGCGGGCGCGACCGATCATCACTTTATTGTGACGGAGACTGGTCCGCACGGCTCCATCGACCGCAACGTAACCAAATGGGGTGTCGGAGGCGCCCTGTTTGCGGGCTATGACGTGGCGGTCGGCGGCCGGATGATCGCGGGTGTGGAAGGTGCGGTACAGTTTGGCGGCAGCACGCCATCGACGATCGCCGGAGGCCAACGCTTTGCCATCAAGCCGCGCTGGGGATATAGCGCCGTCGCGCGACTGGGCTACGCCGCCACCCCGGAATTGCTGCTCTATGCCGGCGGCGGTTATGGCGGGCATCGCTACAACCTCGACGTTCCGCCGGGCACCGCTGAATTTGACGCGTGGAACCAAAGCTTCGTCCTGACCGGCGGCGCCGAGTTTCGGACCGGCGAGAATACGGCGTTGCGCGCATCGTTCCAGCATCTCGATGGCACGCGCAATCAGGCCATGCTCGGCCTGCTCGTGCGATTTTGACGCGGAGTATGCCGGGGCGGTCGTGGATGCCGGCAATGCTGGCGATCATGCTGGTGTTCGGCTGCGCACATGGCGCGCGCGCGCAATTATATGCGCCGCGCAGCCATCCGCCTGCACCGAAGGCGTGGCAGGAACAGGCGCCCGAACCAAAGACCGTGCGGACCTCCGACGGTCTGGTGCTGAAGGGACTTTACTGGAGAGGGCGTGCCGAGCTGCCGCTCCTGCTCTTCTTCCAGGGCCGGTCCGGCGATCAGATGGATGCCGCACATTATGCCGAACCATTCGCCCTCGCCGGCTATCCGCTGCTGATCGCTTCCTATCGGGGCTATGGGGGCAATCCAGGCTCGCCGGATGAGGCGGGACTCACCCGCGACGGCCTCGCGTTTATTACGCTGGCGCGGGGCCTGCATCCGGAAGGGAAAGTATATCTCGTTGGCCATTCGCTCGGCGCCGCCGTGGCCATGAATGTCGCCGCGGAAGTGCCTGCGGACGGCATAATTGCGCTCGGCGCCTTCCCTGACCTTCGCTCCGTCGCGCCCAAATTGCTGCGGGGCTTCCTCGCCGATCGATATTCCAATTTAGATACCGCACGCCGGCTCACCACGCCGATCGTGCTGATCTACGGTCGAAACGATGACGTCGTTTCTTTCGCTCAGGCGCGGCAGCTGCTCGAGGCGACACCCTTGGATTCGCTATTGCTCGTTCTGGACAAGCAGGACCATCGCCCCGACTTGGCGCTGATTGCGGCTATCCTTCCAGCGATATTCGCTGCGGGGAAAGGCGAGTTCAACCCGCTGATTGCGGAAGCAAAAGCGCGAACTTTCGCAATTTTCCGAAAAGAACCGGCATCTTCGTCCTTGCCCTCTCCGCCAAAGCCTGCCGATCCGCAGTGATCGTCTTCCCTTCAGACCCCACGCGCGGTTTCCTTCAGCTTCATCGTGATTGCGCCATGTTCGGGGCGCCTGATCGACCAGCGTTTTGAAGGGACGCATTGCGCGTTTCCGCACGCCAGCGCGCAAGGGCGTCCAGTGCCGGCCTCAGGCCGGTGGCCAGATCGGGCGAGCAGATAGACCTGGCTGGCATGCGGCGGCTGTAGATGGTGCTGCTCGACGAGCTCCCCGCTTTCCAGAGCGCGAAGCCGGTCGGTCAATATATTGGTGCTGATCCGGGGAATCGCCGCCCTCGGATCCGAGAAGCGATGCTCGCCCGCGCCGAGACGAAGCAGTATCTGCAATGTCCAGCGTCCTTCGACGTTCTCGAGCGGATCCTCGATCGGACCGGCGCCTACTCGAAACGCGCGATGCCGGCGTTCAGGCAAGGACGGCTGCCACGCGCGTCGCCATCGCTTCCCGTGCTCTTGGCGGCGGGTGGGACGCTCGTCGGGCCGTTGAGCTTTGGTTTTCACGCCGGACCGGGGCGTCGAGGCAGTTCCGATCCCATCCGGGCAAGCCGCTGAAAATCGCGTGATCGCCGCCGCTTCGCCAACGGCCACTTCCCGCCGATCGCGAAGGCTCAGCTCGCTTTGTAGGTCGGCGTGCCGTTGGCGTAGTTCACCGTGACATAGGCGTTGTCGCAGACGTTGATACCCGACCAGACCGCGCTGGTATCGTCGGCGAAGGTCGCCTTGATGTCGTATTTGCAGCCGGAGCCCTTGTCGAAATGCACGGTCATCCGTTTGCCCGGCCCGGTTACGCCTTCGCGCTTCATCTCGGGATCGACCTTGTTGGCGACCCAGGTGCCCGCGCCGCCGGCCGAGATCTCGACGCTCTTGATCGGCTTGCCGGTGTTGTTGACGAGGACGAAGTCCCAATCCTCGGCCAGCGCCGGCGCGGCGAACGTCATCGCGGCGGCGATCGTCATCGCTGTTTTGATCATCGCAGTCCCCTCCTGCATTTGCCCTTTTCTGCTCCGCAGAGTGCGCCTCTGCGGGGCGCTCGGCAAGGGGGAAGCGGTGCTCTCTAGAGCGCGCGGACGAGCCGCACCGCACAGGCGATCCATGGCGGATCGGAGACCACCTGCTGGCGCGCGCCGGCGCCCAGGGGCAGCAAGTGGAGCTTGTCGCCTTCGCGCCCGATCAGCCGGCCGAACAGGAAGCGTCCCGCGGGACGGGGCACGAGCACGTCGCGGTTGAGCGCGCGGGTATAGGCCTCCGGCGCCAGCCGATCGCACCAGATCTCGTCGCCCGCACGATAATCGCCGATGCCTCCGCCGACGGTGACTGCGACCATCCCCGCCTCGCCGCGCGGCGGCACCACCGATGCGGCGCGGCGCGGCGCCTGCGCGCCGCTGCCGTCGAGCACCGCGGCGACGGCGATCTCGGGACGATCGGGCAGGCGGACCAGATCTGCCGAATCCACTCCGAGCGCGTCGGCGATGCGATTGAGCCAGCCGACCGAGACGGTTCGCGTACCGGTTTCGAGCCGGCCGATCGTCTGCGCGGTGGTGGGCGGGACGCAGCGCCGGGCGACTTCTTCCAAGGTAAGTCCCTTGGCGCGCCGCACCTCGCGGATTGCCGTGATCATCTGCGCAACTCCTAACCGATTTGGTTTTTTCTCTTTCCTACAAACAGGACTCCGTGGCAAGAGAAACGAATCGGAACAAAAGGAGATCGAAATGCGCAAGCTGGCAGAGCGGAATATCGACGGCTTGGGCGTCGCGAGCGTCGCGGCGCGGCGGACGGGCCGGCGGGTGACAGTGAATCTCGCCGAATCGCCGCTGACATGGCTGCGGTCGCGCGGCCGCATCGACGCGCGGCAATTCGAGGCGGGCGAGCGGCTGCGCGCCGATTACGAGACTGCCGCTCTGGGGCCGCGCGTGACGATGCGCTGGGATGCGAGCCCGCGTGCCGGCGGGCGACGCGGTCCTCCCGAAGCGCTGGATCCGACACTCGCGCAGATCGCGGCGAAGCGGCGTTTCACCGAAGCGGTGACGGCGGCCGGCCCGGGACTTTCGGATGTGCTGTGGCGCGTGGTGTGTGCGGGCGAGGGATTGGCCGCGGCGGAGAAATCGCTCGGCTGGCCGAGCCGCGCCGGCAAGCTGGTGCTCGGTTTCGCGCTCGATCGAGTCGCCGATCACTATCGGCTTCCGTGACGGCTCAGCCCTCGGCCACCGCTTGCGGTGCTGCTTCGTCGGACGGCGCTGGGCGCGCGAGAAAGCGGCTATAGGCCCAGCTTATCCCGATCAGCGCGACCCCGAGTGCTAGGAAGGACAGGATGCGCAGCACCCCGTCGAGCGCGGCGGCATCGACAAGGAAGACCTTGAACGTGACCAGGGTCAGCAAGGCGAGCCCGGCGATGCGGAGATCATGGACTTCGGCGGTGATGCCACGCCACAGCCAGAACAATGCGACGCCGAGCAAGGCGGCCGAATAGCCGCCATTCTCGAGTGTGGTGACCGGCCCGGTGAGCAGGCTGCCATGCGTCGCCTGACGGACCAGAGCGAGCGCTGCGACGATGGTCAGCAGGGCGGCGCCCGTGCGCCACGGCTGCTTGTCGGACAGCGTCCACAGCCAGAAGGCGGCGAGCGCGGCGTGGAGCACCGCGGCGTTGAACAGCGGGATAGCGCCTACCGCCTGCGCCTCGATCGCGGGATTGAAGATCAGCAGGTCGAACCAGGCGAGGCGCAGCAGCCCGAGGCCCAGCAGGATCATCGCGAGCGAAGGAAAGCGGCGGCTGCGGAGCAGATACCATCCCGCGGCGAGGCAGGCCTGTGTCAGCAGCGCGCGCTCGACGAAGCCGATCGCCACGAAGCGTTCCGGCGTGGCGATCGCCAGCGGCTGCTTGGCGAGCACATAGAGCAGCAGGATGCCGACGCCGATCGCGACGCTGCCGACGAAGCGGCGCGCGCGGCCGAGCTGGCGCGCATCGAGCAGGATCGCGAGCAGGGCGATGGTCGGCAACGCGAGCGTGCGGAACAGGTCGGGCAATGCCGGGATGCGGAGCAACGGCAAGCGATCGCCGCCCAGAGATGCCGAGATCAGATCGGCCAATCCCATCAGCGGCACTATGCCGGCGAGCAAGGCGGCGAGATAGGGCAGTGCCGGAAGCGCGAACAATGCAGGTGCACGCGCGGCGCGCGCCCAGCCGGCGAGGCCTACCAGCACGAGGGTGAGTGGGAGCCCGAGCCACGCATCCGGCACGAACTGCGCAAGCCCCAGCGCCGCGAGCAAGCCGGCGAGCAGGCTGGCGGCGGTGAGGACGATATCGTCCTTCTCGCTCTTGCGCCGCCACGCCATGTGCGCACAGGCGATGGCGGCGAGCAATTCGAGCGTACCCCATCCGACCGGTGCGAACAGCGACGGCGCGCAGCCATGCGCGACGAGTAGTGGTCCCGCGGTGCCGCCGAGCGCGAGCGCGGCCCAGCCGCGGTCCCGGTTCGCGAGCAGATGGCCGGGCACCGCGAACAACAGAGTCGCGACGATCGCGGCGAGCGGCGTCGCGCTGCGTTCGGGCTGAAGCAAGGCGAGCCCCTCGAGCACCAGCAAGAACCCGAGCGCTGCGAACGCGGCGGGCAGATAAAGCGATTGGCGCCACGACAGGAACAAGGCCGCGGCGGCGAGGACCAGATAGAAGCTCCAGGCGAGCGCGCTGAATTCGAGCGAGGGCGCGAGCGCGAGCAACTGGACGAAGCCGGCGACGAGCGGGGCGAGCCGCAGCCAGGGATTGCGCGTTCCGGTGGCGGGCAAGGCAGCGCTGGCGCAGGCGGCGAGCAACATAGTGAAGGCGCCGACAGCAGATAGATCCTGGTCACGCCCGTGCAGCGCGGCGATGAGGAAGTTGATCCAGCCGAACCCGGCGATGCTGGCGGCGAGCGCGAGCCAGCCCCAGCCGCGATGGATCGCCAGCCCGAACAAGGCGGCGATGAACAAAGCGAGATAGACGAGCAGCGGCCCGATGCCCGCGGCGTCGAACCCGGCCACCAAAGGCGCGACGAAGCCGCCGATCAGCGCCATCACCGCGGTGGGCGGGCCGTGGCGCAGGGCCAGCCCCATCGCCGCGGCGGTGACGAGGACGACGGCGACGAAGGCAGTGAGCGGCGCGATCAGATGGTAGAGCGCGGCCGCCATGTAGAGCGTGCCGTACAGGCTCGCGACGCCGGCGCCGGCGAGCACCTGCGCGACGCGCGGATCCTCGGCCGTTGCAGGGAACCGTCGCGCGGCCTCACTGGCGGCGATCAGCACCAGGCCGAACAAGGCGGCGATCGCAGTGCGTACGGCGGGACCGAGCAGCCCGCTCTCGATCGAATAGCGCACGAGAAAGAAGCCGGCGAGGACCAGCGCCGCGCCGCCGATCCAGATGGGCAGGCGACCGCCGATCAGCGATTCGAGATTGAGCGCAGGCGGCGCAGGGCGGGGCGGCGGTGCGGTACGCGCCGCCTGCGCCGGCGGCCGCTGCGCGGCGGCGGCGATCCGGGCGGTGGCGCGCTCGACCGCATCGGGAACGGTTTCGACACCGGCCTCCGCGAGGGGCGGCGCGGCAGGTGCGGCGAAACGGGACTCGCGCTCCTCTATCCCCGTCACGAGTGACTCGACGCGGCGCAACTCCTGTTCCAATATCGTCAGGCGCCGCAGGACCACGAAGAAGGCCACGGCGACGCCAGGGACGAGCAGGAACAGGAAGACTGTCAACGGCTTCTCCTTGGCACAGCGGATTCGCGCTGTCGTGGCGTATCAGGTGTTCCCCCGGGTCCGGAGTGCCGGTTTCGCAGCATGATGGAGGGGAATGTCCGATGATCGTATTTGGTTCGACACTTTCGCCTTATGTACGCAAATGCATGGTGTTCGGGGCGGAAAAAGGGCTGGAGCTCGAACTTCAGCCGGCCGGGTTGGGCCGCGGTGGTCCCGATTTCCAGGCGGCCAGCCCGTTCGGCAAGATACCCGGCTTCAAGGACGAGGATTTCCTGATCTCGGATTCGTCCGCGATCGTCGCGTATCTGGACGCCAAATATCCCGAGCCGAACCTGATTCCGCGCGAGCCGCGGGCCCGGGCCCGGACGATCTGGTACGACGAGCTGGCGGACACGATGATCATGGCGGCGGGCACTGCCATCTTCGGCAATCGCTTCGTCCGGCCACGCGTGCTCAAGCAGGAATGCGATCACGAGGCCGCGGATTGCGCCGAGCGCGACCTGCTGCCCCCGCTGTTCGACTATCTGGAGAACGTGATCCCGGCGAGCGGCTTCCTCGTCGAGGACCGGATCACGCTGGCCGACATCGCCGTGGCGAGCCCGTTCGCGACTTTGGGGTGCATCGGCGTGAAGGTCGATCCCAAGCGGCATCCGCGTACGGCGGGCTATGTCGAGGCGATCCTCGCGCGGCCGAGTTTCGCCGAGACCATCGGCAAGGATCAGGCGCTGGTGACCGCGATGGGCGGGCCGGTAGGCGCGCAACAGGCCGCGTGAGGGAGTAGCCATGCCGCATGCCGCACCCTAAATGGGCGGTATGCGGCTCGCCTTCGTCAAATGCCATGGATCGGGGAACGACTTTCCCCTTGTCGACGCGCGCGCGCTCGATCTGAGCGACGCGGAATGGGCGGGCGTGGCGCGCGCGCTCGCCGATCGGAACGGTCCGGTGGGCGGCGACGGATTGCTGCTGCTGACTGCCGGTGACGACAGCCACGCCTTTGGGATGCGGATGTTCAATTCGGACGGGTCCGAGGCGGAGACGTGCCTCAACGGACTGCGCTGCGTGGCGCGTGCGGGGTTCGAGGCGTTCGGGATCGATGCGGCGGAAGTGAAGCTCAAGACCAGCTCGGCGAGCGTCGCGCGCGAGGCGGGGCTGGCCCCGGGCGTGGCGACGGTTCGTACCCAGGTGGGGCCGGCCTCGATCGCGCTAGCCGATGTCGGCATCCGCGGCGCGCTGGATCAATTGCCGAGCGATCGCGCCTTCACTGCAGTGGCGATGCCCAACCCGCATCTGGTGACGTTCGTGGACGCGATCGACGAGGTCGAGCTGGTGGCGCTCGGCCAATGGTGCGAGAGCGGTCCGGCGCTGATCCCGGGACGCGCCAACGTCTCGTTCGTCGAGCAGCGCGGGCCCGACCTGTTCGTGCGGACCTTCGAGCGCGGCGTCGGGCTCACCGACAGCTGCGGCAGCGCGATGGCGGCCTCGATATTGTCGGCGGCATTGACCGGCCGTGTGCCGTTCGATGCCGATGTGCGCGTGTTCAACAAGGGCGGGCTGGTGCGCGGGCGCGCCGGCGCCGATCGCATGGTGACGATCAGCGGCAATGCGACCTTCCTCTACGACGCGAGCATCGAAGTGGATCCGGCGACCGCGACTGCCGGAGCGCCGGTGGTGCACAATCGCCGCGAAGGCGAGGCGCAGGCGTGGGACGCGGCGGTGAAGGCACTGGCCTGAGCTGGCCACGCTCGCGGCGCGTGACCAGCCTGGCCTGACGGGCGGCCGGACACGAACCGACGGTCGGAAGGGCCGGCCTCGCGATGGCGTCAGAACTGGAGGTTCAGCGCCAGCGCGAAGGTGCGGCCGAAATAGGCCGTGTATAGCGGGTCCTGCCGCGTCGTATCGGTGTAGAGCCGGTTCCGCTCGTTCGTGATATTCTGCACTTCGGCGATGAGCTTGATGTTCTTGTTGATGTTGTACGAGGCCGAGGCATCGACGAAGATCGAGCTTGCCGCGCCGTTGGCGTCGCTGTCGACCGGGCCGGGAATGCCGGTGAGATACCCCGAACGATAATTGACGGTCGAGCGGATGCTGAAGCGATCATCTTCATAATAGACCGTGCCGCTGGCCGTCTCCGGCGACAGGCCTACGAGCGGGGCAGTCACCGCCAAGGTCGGCTGGCCGGTGACGGGGTTGGTCTGCAGGATATAGTTGATGTTCGACCGTACCCGCGTGAAATTGGCCAGCGCGCCGAAGTTGCTGAGGAAGCCCGGGAGGAAGCGGAAGGGCAATTGCACGTTCACTTCGATTCCACTCAGCGGGCCGCCGGGCGTGTTGTTGCTGCGCGAGAAATTGAACAGTTCGGACGGGCTCGCGGTGCTGCCGGAGAGCAACGAGAGCGGCAGATTGAGGTCGCTGAACGGCACCAGCTGGTTCGTGTTCTGGATGTAGGTCTCGATGTTCTTGTGGAAATAGGCGACCGACAGCAGCGAGCCGGGCGCGAAATACCATTCGAGCGCCGCGTCGAAAGTGTTGGCGCGGATCGGATCGAGGAACGGATTGCTGGCCGATCCGGTACGGATGACGGCATTGACGCTCGCGCTCGGGATCAGCTGGCCGTAGGAGGGGCGCGACATCACCCGCGCCACGGACACGCGGCCGATCAGGTTCGAAGCCAGGTCGATCGCGACGTTGACCGACGGCAGCCAGTCTTCATAGGTGCGCGCGACGGGGGTTATCACGCCGAGCGTCGGATATTGCGATCCGGCCGGCGCGTTGACGGGGATCGTGCCCTCCGTGTTCAACTGGGTATGGACGTAACGGACGCCGGCGTCGCCGCGGACCGTGAACGGCAGCGTATCCTCGGTGGTGAACTTCACCATCAGATAGCCTGATTTGTATTTCTCCTCGACCCGGCCATAGGCGCTGCCGCATTCGATGCCGCACAAAGGATAGCTGTCGAAGTTGACCGCCGCGCGGAACTTGTCCGGGTCGATCGCGGCGAAATCCTGCATGTTGCCGCCGAGATTCTTGTTCACTCCCGTGGTGGTGAACGTCAGGTCGCTGAGCGAAACGCCCGCAGGCAGGATCTGTGGCAGGCGATAGACCGGTGCCAGGTCGAACTGGCGCTGGGTATAGGTGCCCGTGCGATATTGGCCGCCGGTCTGCACGGTGAAGCCGGGCGTCGCCGTCCATTCGGTATTGAGCTCGAACGTCTTGCTGACGATCTTATTGCGGCGGTCGAAATACGATATCTGGCCGCGCTGGTTGCCATCCGGCCGCGGCGGCCCGAACGAGAAGAGCGTCGGATCGGTCGGATCGACGCCGTAGCTCAGCTTCGGAATATCGGGGTTGTCGCGGAAGTCGATCGAGAAATTGTCGGTGTCGTTGGCGTCGATCGCCACCTGCAGCTTGTTGTCCTGCAGCACCGAATCGGAAATGCCGGCGAGACCGTAGGCACGGAAGCTGTCGCTGAAGCGATGATCGAAGTTGAAATTGACCTGACGGAAGGTGGAAGTGAACTTGTCGTTCTGCATTTCCGAACGCAGGTCGACGCCGTCCCACAAGCCGTGGATCAGCGATCCATTGTCATCGACCTCGATCTCCTTGATCGACATCATCGGCTGGCCGCCGTTCGACAAGGTGCGCCCCATCGATCGCGCGTCCAGCATCGTGTCGAGGCGATCGACCTTGAACCGCGCGTAGAGGCCGTCGAGGGAAATGTCGGTGTCGTCGGTCGGCTTCCATTGCAGCGTCAGCGATCCGGCGATGCGCTCCTGCTCCTGGCTCGACTTCACCGGGCGGGGCAGGCGCGGAAGGAACACGCCGCCGCCGGGCCGCCCCGATACGCCGGTGCGGCTCATGACATAGTCGTACGCTGCCTTGGTGCTGGTGCGCGGATTGCCGGTGCTGCAATTGTTCGCGTCGGCGCCGACCGAAACGCCCGGGTTGCCGACCGTGTTGTTCGGGCCGGGGCTGGTGACGGCGACGCCCTGATAGGTGTAGCCGATCGGGGTGCAGAACGGGAAGATGATCGACGTCGGCGTCGTCTGGCCCGGCAACAGCACCGACTGCGACTGGCCGGCGACATAGGTCGGCAGGATATCGACCGCCGAATAGGCATATTCCTCGATATGCCGCCGCGAATAAGCGATGCTGCCGAGCACGCCGAACGTGTCGCCGAACTTCTTCGACACCAATGCCGACAGGCGTGGGTCCGCCTTCTTGCTGATGTCGTTGTAGATGCCGCGCGCAGTGGCGGAGAAGACGAAGTCCTTCTTCTGGTCGAACGGCTTGGGCGCGCGCAGGTCCACCGTCGCGCCGAGCGATCCTTCCTCCACGTCGGCGGAAGTCGTCTTGCGCACCGTCAGCGACGAGAAGATTTCGGTCGGGAAGGTGATGAAGTCGAAGGAGCGCGACGTACTCACGCCGCCGCGGATGTCGGTCCCGGTCACCTGCGAGACGCCCTCCATCCCGTTGATGCGCACGCGCGTGAATTGCGCGCCGAGCCCGCGGACCGAGATGTTGCGGCCTTCGCCGCCGTCGCCGCGCGACAGCGCCACGCCGGGAACCCGCTGCATGGATTCGGCGAGGTTGGAATCGGGAAACTTGCCGATGTCCTCGGCGACGATGCTGTCGACCGCGGCGGTTTCCTGCCGCTTCACGTTCAATGCGCTGTCCAGCGATGCGCGGAAGCCCTGGACGACGATATCCTCGGCCTGCGGAGCGGCATCGCCCTGCGGTGCGGATGGACTGGCGGCGCTCTCGGTTTGGCCGGTGGCGGGCGCCGGCTCCTGCCCGGCCGTTTGGCCCAAGGCGGGCGACGCCAGCGCCAGCCCAATGAAACTCGTCGAAATCAGCAGTCCACGCTTGTTGCGCCGGTTGCAGTTCACATCGCCTCTCCCAATAGGCCCAGACGCTCCGGCGATCGCCGATGCGCTGCCGACAATCGACTTTTGTCTTTCTCGTCGGCGGGCCGGAGGTATCATCGCCAATTATATATGACAATAGTGGTCTGACAGTTGCCGTTGATGTGGCATGACCAAAGTGCCGCTGCGGACAATCTCTGTATTTGAGATAAAGTCCCACAAAATGGATAGAAGCCGAATTCTAGTATCGACCGCGAGAGCATTTCCCCAGTGTCGGCAGGCGTCCGCTGCTGTGGATCCGCTCCCCGATAAAAATGTCTGACAACCTATTGCACGTGGTCAGGCCACAAATTACTGATGGGGCAGAACAGGCCGCAAATTGCGGTGATAACGGCGATAACGCCATGCGAGAGTGGCCCGCTCTCGCAAGCGAATGAGGGAGAGCAGCATGGCCCGGGGAATCGCGTTTCTGGCCGTGGCTGCGGCGCCGCTCCTGAGCATGATACCGGTTCCGGCGGCAGCGCAAAGCCCGTCGCAATGGCGTGACATAACGCCGCGCGCAGGTCTCGCGGGCTGGCACACGGCCGGTGGCAAGGCTGGGTTCGAAGTGGCGAACGGCGAGCTCGTCGGGCGTGCCGCGCCGGGGAAGGCGAACAGCTGGCTGGTCTCCGACGCGCAATATGGCGACTTCATCCTCGAATTCGACGCCAGGACCGATCAGGTGCTCAATTCCGGCGTGATGATCCGGGGCCAGAGCCGGCCCGATTATCGGGACGGCGTCGTCCACGGCTATCAGGCCGAGATCGATCCGTCGCCGCGCGGCTGGAGCGCGGGCATCTATGACGAGCAGCGCCGCCAGTGGCTCTACACGCTCGGCCGCAACGAGGCCGCGCGGCGCGCCTTCCGTTCCGGCGACTGGAATCACTATCGGGTCGAGGCGATCGGCAATCGCCTGCGCACCTTCATCAACGGCGTGCCGGCGGCGGACATCGCCGACGATACCGATGCGCGCGGCTTCATCGCCTTCCAGGTCCACGCCATTTCCGACGCGGAGGCGAGCCGGCAGCCCGAAGTGCGTTTCCGCAACGTCCGGATCGTCACCGACGCGCCGGCCCGCTTCGCATCGCGGGCGACGCCGCTGGAGCAGCAGGGCTGGCTGGCCAACCGGCTGACCGACGCCGAGCGGCGCGCCGGCTGGAAATTGCTGTGGGACGGCAAGACGACCAGCGGCTGGCGCAGCGCCAAGGCGGCGGACTTTCCCAAGAAGGGCTGGTCGATCCGCGACGGGATCCTGTCGGTCGACGGCGCGAACGGAGCCGAATCGACCAATGGCGGCGACATCATCACGACGCGCGACTATCGGAATTTCGAGCTGTCGGTCGATTTCCGGCTGACGCCCGGCGCCAATAGCGGGATCAAATATTTCGTCGACCCGAATTTGCTGAAGGGCGAAGGTTCGGCGATCGGGCTGGAGTTCCAGCTGCTCGACGATGCGCGCCATCCCGATGCCAAGATGGGCCGCGACGGCAATCGCACGCTCGGTTCGCTCTACGATCTGATCACTGCGCGCAACCTGTCCGATCCGGACAGCCCGAACAAAAGGTTCAACCCGCCCGGCGAATGGAACCGCGCCGTCATCGTCGTGCGCGGCCGGCATGTCGAACATTGGCTGAACGGCTTCAAGGTGGTCGAGTACGAGCGGGGATCGCCCGAATTCCGTGCGCTGGTCGCTGAGAGCAAATATGCGAAATGGCCGAATTTCGGCGAAGGGGAAGCGGGTCCGATCCTGTTGCAGGACCATGGCAACCACGTCGATTTCCGCTCGATCAAGCTGCGCGAATTGTGAAGGGACCGGAATCGATGCTGGACCGGCGGACGATGATCAAGGGCGCGGGCGCGACATTGGGCCTGGGGATCAGCGCGCGGAGCTATGCGCAGATCAGGGGCGCCAACGATCGCCTGCGCGTGGCGGTGGTCGGCGTGAACGGGCGCGGGCAGGCGCATATGAGCGCGTTCACCAAGCTGCCGAACGTCGCCGTCACGCATCTGGTCGACGTCGATTCGCAGATATTGGCGAAGCGCGCGGGCGAATTCACCGCCAAGGGAAATCCCGCGCCGGAGACGGTGCACGACTATCGCCGGATGCTCGAGAGCAAGTCGATCGACGTGGTGACCGTCGCCACGCCGGACCATTGGCATGCCAAGCTGGCGATCGATGCGATGGACGCCGGCAAGCACGTCTATCTGGAGAAGCCGATCGGGATGGTGCCGGCCGAGGGCGAAGCGCTCATCGCCGTGCAGGCGCGCACGAAGCGCAATCTGCAGGTGGGCAACCAGCAGCGATCGAGCCAGGAAACGCGCCAGCTCGCCGACCTCATCCGCGCCGGGGAACTGGGCGAAGTGTACGAGGCGCAGACCTGGTACGCGAACAACCGCGTCTCGATCGGCCACGGACAGGAGATCGCCCCGCCGGCGCATCTCGACTGGGATCTGTGGCAGGGGCCACGCCCGCGCGGGCCTTACCGCTCGAACCTCGTGCCCTATAACTGGCACTGGTTCTGGAAGTACGGGACCGGCGAGACCTGCAACAACGCGATGCACGAGCTCGACGTGGCGCGCTGGCTGATGGGCCTCACTTATCCCAAGACCGTCTCGGCGCGCGGAGCGAGGCGATTCTATCGCGGCGACGACTGGGAAATGTACGACACGCTCGCGCTCGACCTCGTCTATGCCGACGGCCGCACGATCCGGTGGGACGGGAACAGCTGCAACGGCATCGAGCGCTATGGCCGCGGCCGCGGCGTGCTGTTCCTGGGCACCAAAGGGTCGGCGATCGTCGATCGCAACGGGTTCGAGCTGTTCGATCTGGCGGGCAAGCCGATCCGGAAGGTCGTCGCGGCGGCCAGCTCCGAAACCACCGGGACGGTCGGCGAGGGCGCACTCGACGTCTATCATGCCGGCAATCTGGTCGACGTGATCCGCGGCCGGGCGAAAGCGCTCGCCTCGCCGATCCGCGAAGGGCATATCAGCACGACGCTCTGTCATCTGGGAAACATCGCCTATCGTACCGGCGCGGTGCTGACCCTGGACGAAGCGAGCGGCAGGCCGTCGAGCCCCGAGGGGATGAAATTGTGGTCGGCCGATTATGAACCTGGCTGGGAGGTGAAGGCCTGACGCTCGCCGCGATCCCGACGCATGTCGAGCGCTTCGTCGCAATGGGTACCCGAGTCGAGCTCCACGGATTCGGCGCGCTCGGTGACGACGCGATGACGGACGCGCGGCGCGCGATCGAGGCTGTCGACGACGCGCTCACCATTCACCGCCCCTCGGCGACGACCGCGCTCAACGAATGCCTGATGGCCGGCAGGGAAGCGGCGGTGGACGATCCTCTGCTGTTCGACGCGCTGGTCGAGATCGAGGCGGCCCATGCGGCGACGCAGGGGCTGTTCGATCCCGCGGCCGATGCCCGTCACGGTGCGGCGGGATGGCATGCGATTTCGTTCGATCGCGAGAATGCGCGCGTCCGGGCCTCGCAGCCCGTCGCGCTCGACTTCGGCGGGTTCGGCAAGGGTTTCGCGCTGGACCGGGCACGCACGCTGTTGCGGAGCGCGTGTGTCCCGTCGGCCCTGCTGTCCGCAGGCGAGAGCTCGATCGCGGTGGTCGGCGAACATCCGCTTGGCGGGGGATGGACGTTTTCCCTCCCGCACCCGCTGCTGCCCGGCCGCGTCCTCGTCGAACTCGAGCTGAGCGACGAGGCCCTCTCGATTTCGTCCACTGTCGGCGCGGGCGCGGACGCGCCGGATCGCGCGCCGATGATCCGGCCGACCGACGGGGCGATCGTCACCGGCATGCGCACGGCGATTGCGGTGGATCGCAGCGGTGCGAAGGCGGAAGTGATGAGCACTGCGTTGCTCGTCGCCGACGATGCGCAGGCGGCCCGCTTGCGGGAGGAGCGGGCGCGCCGCTTCCTGTTTGATTTTACGCGTGAGGGCGGCGATGCCCGATCGCCAGTTGGGACCGTTACAGAATGATCGACAAGGATTTCGACCTCACGCGGCGCTCGTTCCTCGACCATGTGGTCAAGGCATCGGCGGGAATCGCTGCAGCCGCGCCCTGGGCGGCTTTTGCCGCCGGTGCGGAACCGGCGCAGACCGATCGCGTGCGGCTCGGCGTGATCGGTACGGGGGATCGCGGCCGGACGCTGATCCGGAACCTCCTGAAGACCCGCAACTGCGTCGTCGCGGCGCTTTGCGACGATTACGAACCGCATCTGGCGCGGGGCCGTGCGCTGGTCGATGCGGGTATTCCGGCCTTTGCCGATCATCGCGCGATGCTGGATGCCGGCGGGCTCGACGCGGTGGTCATCGCGACGCCGCTCCATGTCCATGCGCGTCACGCCCTCGACGCGTTCGACGCCGGGCTGCACGTGTGGTGCGAGAAGGCGATGGCGCGGACGATCGCCGATTGCGGCGCGATGGTGAAACGCGCGCAGGACAGCCGCAAGGTGCTTCAGATCGGGCATCAACGGATGTTCAACCCGACCTATCTGAACGCGCTCCGCCGAGTGAAGGCCGGCGAGATCGGCACGATCACCCAGATCCGCGCGAGCTGGCATCGCAACACCAGCTGGCGCCGCCCGGTCCCCGCCGACAGCACCGACCGCAGGCTCAACTGGCGATTGTATCGCGAGAGCTCGGCGGGGCTGATGACCGAGCTCGCCACCCACCAGCTCCAGGTCGCCAACTGGTTCCTCGACGCCGCGCCCACCCGCGTGATCGGATCGGGAAGCATCTGCTTCTGGAAGGACGGGCGCGAGGTCTATGACCATGCCGCTCTGGTCTATGACTATACCGACGGCAGGAAGCTGGTCTGGAGCTCCTTGCTCAACAACGCCCGCTACGGGTGCGAGGAGCAGATCCAGGGGAACAAGGGCACGATCGAACCTGAGCTGGGCCGGATCTTCAAGGAGAACCCGCCCGGCGTGCCCGCGCTTCGCAAGATGGCGCAGGACGTGAAGGAGGGCCGCAAGCGCCCCGTGCCGATCGGCGGCGCGACATGGTTTCCCGAATTGCCGGTGACCACGCCCGGGGAGTCGCTCGGCTGGGGCGAATATGACGAGACGATGCTGCAGTTCGAAGCGTTCGGCGAGGCGGTGCGCAGCGGGACGCCGGTTCCAGGCCTGCTGCGCCAGGCCTATTATGCGAGCGTGGCCTCGCTGATGGGCGAGCAGGCGATGGATAGCGGCAGGCCCGTCGATTGGCCGTCGTCGCTCGTCAATGTCTGAGGCAGGACCGGAGGCGGCGCATAGCCGCCTCCGGTAGCCAATACGGGACGCGTCAGGCGAAGATCGCCTCGAGATCCGCCGGCGCCACGCCTTCCTTGACGTTGCGCAGTTCGACATAGATGCACGACTGCACCGTCACCATCACCATGCTGCCCAATGCGCTGATCACCGAGGTGACCAGTGCAGTGACGATGATCGAGCCGCTCGCGGCGACTGCGACGGACAGGATGCCCGCCGGAATGCTGAGCAGCCACAGCCCGACGACGACCAGCAGCATCGTCAGGAAGATCCGCCAGCGCGCGCCGCGGGTGAGATCGAGGCTGCGCCCGAAAGCTTCGAACACGCCGACCTTTTCCTGAACATATACCGGCACCACCACGGACCAGCAGAGCCACAGGATGATGCCCGGAACGATCAACAGCAGCATCGCGAAGCCGACGCCCAACGACAGCAGGATGCCGATCCCGATCATCGGCAGGATCATCGCCAGGCCGACGGACAGGCACTGCGCGAAAGTCGGCTTCTCACCGGAAAGATGCAGAACGGTAGCGCGGGTGAGCGCCGCCTGGAGCACGGCGCCGGTGACGACGGCGACGATCCAGCCGGCAAAGATCGGCCCGAGATAGGCCGGGCTGAAGATCGTGCCGAGATCGGGCTGACCCGTCGCGAAATTGACGTTGACGCTAGCCTGCCACGCATTCAGCGCAAAGGCGGGTATGCCCGCCAGGATCAGCGCCAGCCCGGCGAACAGCGCAAGATTGGAACCGATCGTCGCGATCGATCGCGAGATGACGCTGGCGATTTCGTACTGCCCTTCTCCGACCTCGGCCATAATTCCCCCTGTTCCGGCGATCGAACTCGCCGTTCGGCAAAGTGAACCGAAACTATGGCCCAAGTCCAGCCTGAATGGCTTTTCAGGCCCGGGAGGATCGGTTAGCCTCCGCATCGTGGGGGCAGTCACTGCAATGGCGGAAGGGTCCGCGTCGGAATCGATCGCGGCGGCGCATGCGAAGCTGCGTGCGCGAACCGACATCCAGTTCGAGCTGCCCGCGACCCAGCCCGCCGAGATACCCCCCTGGCTGCGCTGGCTCGGGCGGGTGCTCGAGCCGCTCGGCCCGCATATGACCTGGATCTTCTGGACGTTGGTCGCATTGGGCGCGGCGACGATCCTGTGGCTCATCGTGCGGAGCCTGCTGCACAAGCGCGGCCAGGCGGATGCGCACGCCGCGCCCGAAAGCGAAGTCGCCCTTTGGCGTCCCGAAGAGAAAGTGGCGCGCGCATTGCTCGCCGAAGCGGACGCCATGGCTGCCGAGGAACGCTACGAGGAAGCGGCGCGGCTGCTGCTGCATCGCGGCCTGGAGGACATTGCCCGCAATCGTCCGCGGCTGCTGCGCCCCGCACTGACTAGTCGCGAGATCGGCGCGATGGCGGGACTGCCCGAGCGCGTCCGCGCCGCTTTCGTGGCGCTCGCCATGCCGGTCGAGCGGAGCCTGTTCGGCGGGCGCAGCCTCGCGCGCAGCGATTGGGAGGAAGCCCGCGCGGCCTATGGCGCGTTCGCGCTGCCGGGATCGTGGAAATGAGCGGCGCATCGGCCCCGGCCTTCACGATGCGCGCGGTGCTCATTCTCGTCGCAATGGCGATCGTCGGCTTCGTCTCGTTCCTGCTGCTGTTCGCTTATGCCGACGAATTGCGGCCCGCGCAGAATGGCGGCACGCACGCACTCTCGACTTCGGCGGTCGGGTTCGCCGGGCTGGCCGATCTGGTCAAGCAGACGCGGGGCAATGTGCGCATGGTGCGACGCGAGGCCGATCTGGGGGACGATGTCCTGCTGGTGCTGACTCCGGGCCCGGGGACCAAGCCGGCGGCGATCAAGGCCATCCTCGATCGTCGCGAAGGGGAAGGCGTGCCGACGCTGGTGATCCTGCCCAAATGGATCGCCGTCCCGCTTCCCGGCAAGCCCAATTGGGTGCGCACCACCGGCGTCATTCCCGGGAGCATGGCGGCGCTGCCGCTCTCGGAAGTGAGAGAAGTGACGGTGGGTTCGCCTCCAGGAGAGGCCCTGCGCACGATCTCGGGCGCCGGCCTCGAAACGATCTACGCCGCGCCGGACGGCGCCGCGCTCGCGGCCACCGTCGAGGACAGCTTGCTCACGATCGTCGCGGACCCCGATCTGTTCGACAATCAGGGGCTCGCCACGCGCGAAGGCGCCGAGCGGGCTATGGATATCCTCGACGAAATCGGCGCGGGCGGCGGGGTCGCCTTCGATCTCACGCTCCACGGCTTCGGCCGCAATCCCAATCTGCTCAAGCTCGCATTCGAAGCGCCGTTCCTGCCGCTCACCTTGTGCGTGCTGGTCGCGGCGTTGCTCGCCGGCTGGCACGCGATGCTGCGCTTCGGGCCCACCGCCTTGCCGAAACGCGGCGTGGCGTTCGGCAAGGGCGCGCTCGCCGACAACGGCGCGGCCCTGCTCCGCCTCGCGCGACGTCGCCACCGCACCGGCGCGCGCTATGCGGCGCTGATGCGCGAGACGGCCGCCGCGAGCACCGGCGCGCCGGCCGGGCTGAGCGGCGACGCGCTCGACCGCTATCTCGATCGGCTCGATCCCGACGGCGAGCCCTTTTCGCACATGGCGGCCCGCGCCGCCGACGCCCCAGACACGCGTCGCCTGCTCGATGCAGCGCGCGATCTCTATCAGTGGAAGAGGACCGTGACGCGTGAACATCGATGAAGTGAAGGCGCTCGGCCAGGCGATCCGCAGCGAAGTGGGCAAGGGCGTGGTCGGCCTCGACGATGCCGTCGAGCTGATGCTCGTCGCATTGTTCGCCTCGGGCCACATCCTGCTCGAAGGCCCGCCGGGGACCGCCAAGACCTTCCTCGCGCAATGCTTCGCCCGCGCCGCCGGGCTCGATTACGGCCGCATCCAGTTCACGCCGGACCTGCTGCCGGGCGACATCCTCGGCTCGAACCTGTTCAACTTCCAGACCTCGTCCTTCACGCTCACCCGGGGGCCGATCTTCACCGAGCTGCTGCTCGCCGACGAGATCAACCGCACGCCGCCCAAGACGCAGGCGGCCTTGCTCGAGGCGATGCAGGAGCGCACCGTCACGATCGACGGCGTCGACCATCGGCTGAGCGATCGCTTCATGGTCGTCGCCACGCAGAACCCGATCGAGAATCAGGGCGTCTATCCGCTTCCCGAGGCGCAGCTCGATCGCTTCCTGTTCAAATATGTCGTCGGCTACCCCTCGGACGAGGAGGAACGGCGGATGGTCGCGGCGATGGGCAATCGCTTCGGCACGCCCCACCCCGAGGATTGGGGCGTGACGCGTGTCGCCGATGCCGCGACGATCCGCGCCGCCGCCGACGCCGTCTCGGTCAATCGCCTCGCCGACGAAATCGTCGATTATGTCGTTCGCCTCGTCCGCGCGACGCGCAATACCGGCGATCTCCAGCTCGGCGCATCGCCGCGCGCCGCCGCGACGCTCGCCGCAGCCGCGCGTGCCTATGCCGCGCTCGACGGCCGCGACTTCGTGCTGCCCGACGACGTGAAACGTCTCGCGCCGGCGGCACTGCGGCACCGCGTTTTGCTGTCTCCCGCGGCGGAGATCGACGGGCGCTCGGTCGACGCCGTGGTCGCGGCGCTCGTCGAGCAGGTCGAGGCGCCGCGTTGATACGCCCCACGCGGCGAAGCGTGCTGCTGCTGGCGGCCGGCGCGCCGCTGGCATTGCTGCTGGGCGTGATCGTTCCGCATTTGTGGTTCATCGGGCTGGTCTGGGTGCCGCTTGCGCTCACTTTGATCGGGCTCGATGCGCTGTTCGTTCCGGCGTCGCCCGATTTTCAGCTCCAGTTTCCGGGCGCCGTCGAGATCGGTGCGCCATTGGTCGTCGAGATCACGGTCGATCGCAGCGGGGATTCGCCGCTCGCGCTCGAGTTCGCGATCGCCACCGGGCCGCGTCTCGTCCCGCTCGCCGATGATCGCGTCCGCCTCGGCCCCGACGAGCGGACTGCCCTGATCGCCTTCACCCCCGTCCGGCGGGGATCGGACGGACTTCGGCAATTATGGCTGCGCTGGACCGGGCCGCTCGGACTCGTCTGGCGCCAGCGTGTCGAAACGCTCGGTCGCAATGTGGTGATCACGCCCGACATCCGGCCGGTGCGCGCTGCGGCGGCGATGCTGCTGCGTGACGCGCAGGTGGGCGAGATGGTGCGGATCGACCGCGGCGAGGGGAGCGAGTTCGACGCACTGGCCGAGTGGCGCTCGGGCATGGAGCGGCGCACGATCGACTGGAACCAGAGCGCCCGCCATCTCAAACTGCTCGCCCGCGAGAATCGCATCGAGCGCAATAACCAGGTGGTGTTCGCGATCGATGCGGGCCGGGCGATGTGCGAACCGGTGGCCGGGCTTCCGCGGATCGATCGCGCGATCAGCGCGGCTTTGCTCGCGGCCTATTCGGCGCTCAAGCTCGGCGATCGGGTGGGGCTGTTCGGGTTCGATTCCAAGCCGCGTATCACCTCGGGCACGGTTTCGGGAACGCGCGCCTTTCCGCTGATGCAGCGGCTCGCGGGCGAGCTCGACTACAGCACCGCCGAGACCAACTTCACGCTGGCGCTGGCGACGCTCGCGGGCGATCTGACGCGGCGCTCGCTCGTGATCGTCTTCACCGAATTCACCGATCAGGCGGGTGCCGAGATGATGATCCGCGCGGCCGCGAGCCTGATGAAGCGGCATCTCGTGCTGTTCGTGGTCCTCGAGGACGCCGAGCTGGAGGGAATCGCCGCGGCCGAGCCGCACGAGATCGACGATGTGTCGCGCGCAGTGGCCGCCGCGGCGATGCTTCGCGAGCGCAGGATCGTGGTGTCGCGCCTGCGCCACCTCGGCATCCATGTGCTCGAGGCGGCACACGACGCCGTCGGGCCGGCACTGGTGCGCCAGTATCTCGACTTCAAGCGAAGGAATTTGCTGTGAGCGCGTCGGACCTGAGCAGCGGCCGTTTTCGCGCCGCGCGCGAGCACGACTGGGATCGGCTCGAGGCGCTGATCGACCGAGTCGAGCGGGGTCGGGCGCCTTTGCTCAGCGATGAGGATCTGTTTGAGCTTCCTGTTCTCTATCGCGCGACATTGTCGTCGCTCTCGGTCGCGCGCGAAACGTCGCTCGATGCCAATCTCGTCGCCTATCTCGAATCGCTCGCGACGCGCGCGTATTTCATCCTCTACGGCGTCCAGCCGCCCTTGTGGCACCGGATCAGCGGGTTCTTCGCGCACGCCTGGCCCAAAGCGATCCGCGCGATCGGGCGCGAGACGCTGGTGGCGGTGCTGCTGATGCTCGTCGGCGCGCTTGCCGCCTATCTGATGGTGATCCGCGATCCGGCCTGGTTCTACGCGATCGTGCCCGAGGATCTGGCGGGCGGGCGCGGCCCCCAGGCCTCGCCCGACGAACTGCGCGCGGTCCTCTATCATTCGGAGGGGCCGCTCGCCTTGTTCGCGGCGATGCTGTTCACCCACAATGCGCAGATCTCGCTGATGTGCTTCGCACTGGGCTTCGCGTTCGGCGTGCCGACGGTGCTGCTGCTGCTCTACAATGGCTGCATCCTCGGCGCCTTCCTCGCGATCCACGTGTCCAAGGGGCTCGGTCTCCAGGCCGTGGCCTGGCTCTCGATCCACGGCACGACCGAATTGTTCGCGATCGCGCTCGCCGGCGCCGCGGGGCTTCACATCGGCATGGCGGTGGCCTTTCCCGGCCGGGCATCACGCGGCGACGCCGCGGTCTCCGCGGGCCGCACCGCGGCGATCGCGATGCTCGGCGTGGTGGTGATGCTGGGCGTCGCCGGCATGCTCGAGGGCGTCGGCCGGCAGGTGGTGCAGAATGACGCCGCCCGCGCCGCGATCGGTGGCGTGGCCCTGCTCGGCTGGCTCCTCTATTTCTACCTCATGCCGGTTCGCGAGGACCTGGATGGCTGATCGCCACGCCCCCGCCGCCCGGAGCGACCTGCGCGAATTCGTGACGCCCGAAGGCGTCGACCTGGGCCTCCATCTCGGCAGCGTCGGCGAACGCGCCGGGGCTTTCGTGCTCGACTTGCTGATCATCGGCGGCGTGTTGCTGGCGTTCACGCTCGTCGCGATCTTCATGCTCATCGGCGCCGCGAGCAGCGGGCCGGTCGCGCTCCAGGCAGTCGCGGCGATCTGGCTGCTCGGCTTCTTCGTGCTGCGCAATTTCTATTTCACTGCGTTCGAGCTCGGCACGCGATCGGCGACGATCGGCAAGCGAGTCATGAAGCTGCGCGTGGTCGCGCGCGACGGGCGGCGGCTTTCCGGGCACGCGGTCGTCGCGCGCAATGCCATGCGCGAGCTCGAATTCTTCCTGCCGCTTTCCTTCCTCGCCTACGAGAGCAGCCAGGGCCTCGCGGATTTCGCGATGTCGGCCGCGGGGCTGTTGTGGAGCGGCGGATTCCTGCTGTTTCCGTTGTTCAATCGCGATCACATGCGCGTCGGCGATCTGATCGCCGGAACCTGGGTGGTGCGCCTCCCGCGGCGGCAGCTCGGCGCCAGCGTGGTCGGTCACGAGGCGCTCGATCGCTATGCGTTCACCGACCAGCAGCTCGTGGCCTATGGCGAATTCGAGCTCCAGAAACTCGAGGAAGTGCTGCGCCGGCAGGACGAGCTCGCGATGATCGTCGTCGCGCGCACGATCCGGACGCGGATCGGCTGGATCGGCCCCGATGGCGACGAACTGGCGTTCCTGCGCGCTTATTATGCCGCACTCTGCACGCGGCTCGAGCGCGGCATGCTGTTCGGCAAACGGCGGCGCGACAAGCACGAGGCTGCGTAGGGCCGCATCGACATTCAACCGCGAAACTCCCCTCCCTGCAAGGGAGGGGCGGGGGGTGGGTGCGAGCGTAGCGAGCCCATCGAACGGCTCGGGAAAAGAAGGAAAGGCCGGGCATCGAGCCCGGCCTTTCCTTACCCACCCCTAACCCCTCCCTTGCAGGGAGGGAATCTGATGCCGCTCAGCTCGCTTCGGCGATCAGCTTCGCCGCCGGCCCGCCGACCCAATCGGTATCGCCCAGCATCCGCCAGATTTCGCGTCCGTTCGAATCGTAGAGGATCGTGGTCGGCAGATTGACCCCCATCTGCAGGCTGAACGCCGTTTCGGGGTCGTGCCACGCCTGCAGCTTCCGGAACTTCGCCTTTTCGAAGAAGGGTGCGATCTTCGCCGCCTCGAAGTCCTGGCTGATCGTCAGCACCTGCAGTCTCTCGCCCTCGCGTACCGCCAGCGCGTCGAGCGTCGGCATTTCCTTCACGCACGGCGCGCACCAGGTCGCCCAGAGATTGAGCAGCACCGGCTTGCCGCGAAAATCGGCGAGCGTGGCTTTCCTGCCCTTGGGATCGGTGAAGGCGAAGGTCGGCGCGGCCTCGCCCTTGTGGCTGCGGTCGAGCTTGTCGAGCTTCGCCGGCACGGCTTCGTCGGCGACATTCGCGGCGTTCGCTTGCTGCGGCTGCCCGGATTGCCTATCGCAGCCGCCGATCAGGCTCGCTGCGAGAAGGAGAAGCGCAATCGTTGGGCGCAAGGACAGCTCCAATGCCATGTGGGGTGGGCGTTTCGCCGAAGGCCCGTCTGCGGTCATGCGTGAGATAAACGCCTCGATTCCCTTCGACAAGCGAATGTGGCGGCAGGACCTCCGCGGGTCGCAGGCGCATGCCGCGATGCTGGGCAAGCAGGGCATCGTCTCGGCCGAGGACGCCGCGCGCATCGCCGAGGGACTCGCGCAGGTCGCCGCCGAGTTCGAGGCCGAGGGCGTCCCCGACGATCTCGCGCTCGAAGACATCCACATGCTCGCCGAGGCGCGGCTGGCGGACCGGATCGGCCCCTCGGCGGGCCGGCTCCACACCGCGCGCTCGCGCAACGACCAGGTGGCGACCGATTTCCGCCTCTGGGTGCGCGACGCGATCGACCAGGCCGAGGCGGCCTTGGGCGGGCTCCAGGACGTCTTGCTCGCGCGCGCCGAGGAACATGCCGAAAGTGTGATGCCGGGTTTCACCCATCTCCAGAGCGCCCAGCCGGTGACGCTCGGCCATCATCTGATGGCCTATTTCGAGATGTTCGCGCGCGATCGCTCGCGGCTTCGCGATGCCCGCGCGCGGATGAACCTGTGCCCGCTCGGTTCCGCGGCGCTGGCCGGCACCGGCTTCCCGCTCGATCGCGATGCGACGGCGGCGGCGCTCGGCTTCGACGGTCCGACGCGCAATTCGCTCGATTCGGTTTCCGACCGCGACTTCGCGATCGAGTATCTGACCGCGGCGGCGCAGTGCAGCCTGCACCTCAGCCGGCTCGCCGAGGAGTTCGTGATCTGGGCGAGCCAGCCCTTCGGCTTCGTCAGCCTCTCCGATCAATGGTCGACCGGCAGCTCGATCATGCCGCAGAAGCGCAATCCCGACGCCGCCGAGCTGGTGCGCGGGCATAGCGGGCGGATCACCGGCGCGCTGGTGTCGCTGATGATGACGATGAAGGGCCTGCCGCTCGCTTATTCGAAGGATATGCAGGACGACAAGCCGCCGGTGTTCGAGGCGCACGACCTTCTGGGGCTCTGCATCGCGGCGATGACCGGGATGGTCGAAAGCGCGACCTTCCGCACCGATCGCATGCGCGGCCTGGCCGAATCGGGCTTCGCCACCGCCACCGATCTGGCCGACTGGCTGGTCCGCGAGGCGGGCGTGCCGTTCCGCGAGGCGCACCACATCACCGGCCGTGCCGTTGCGGCGGCGGAGGCGCAGGGCGTCCGGCTCGATCAGTTATCGATCGATGCGCTCAAGGAAATCGACGCGCGGATCGACGATCGCGTATATGGGATTCTCAGCGTCGATGCGTCGGTCAACAGCCGCACGAGTTTCGGCGGCACCGCGCCGGTGCGGGTCCGTGCGGCGATCGCCGCGGCCCGCAAGGCGCGTGAGGAGGAAGGTCGATGAAGCGGCTGCTGCTTTTGGGAGGACTTCTTGCGTTAGCCGGCTGCGGCGCGCGCGAAGGTCTCAAACCGGCGCCGGGCCAGGCGCTGCCGCCGGCGCCGTTCGGCGCCACGGCGACGCCGACCCCCGACGATCTGCTCAAGCCGCCGGTGCAGACCCGCCCCGCGCGAAGCGACGACCTGATCGAGAGTACGGACAAGAGGCGCAGCGACAAGTTCGATCTGCCGCCGCCCAACTGACGGAAAATCATGGACCATTTCAATCTGATCGACGGCGAGCTGCACGTCGAGAACGTGCCGCTCGCGCGCATCGCCGCCGAAGTCGGCACGCCCGTTTACGTCTACTCCGCCGCGACTTTCCAGCGCCACGCGCGGGTGTTCCGCGACGGCCTGGCCGGGATCGAGCGCAAGCATCTCGCCTTTGCGGTGAAGGCGAACCCCAATCTCGCGGTTTTGCGCCTCCTCGCCAATGAAGGCTTCGGCGCCGACGTCGTCTCGGGCGGCGAACTTGCCCGCGCGCTCGCCGCCGGCATGGCAGCCAAGGACATCGTCTTCTCAGGCGTCGGCAAGACCCGCGCAGAGCTCGATCAGGCGCTGGGCGTCGGGATCGGCCAGTTCAACCTCGAGCTCGAGGAAGAAGGCGTCGTGCTGTCGCAGCTCGCCGCCGCGCGCGGGCTACGCGCACCCGCCACGTTGCGCGTGAACCCAGATGTCGATGCCGGCACGCACGAGAAGATCTCCACCGGCCGCGCCGAGAACAAGTTCGGCCTGCCGATCGACGAAGCGCCGGCGATCTTCGATCGGCTCGCGCCGCTGCGCGGGCTGAACCTGCGCGGCGTCGCCGTCCATATCGGCAGCCAGCTCCAGAGCCTCGCCCCGCTCGAACGCGCGTTCGAACGCGTCGGCAGGCTCGTCGCCGATCTGCGCGCTTCGGGCCATGTCATCACCCATGTCGACCTCGGCGGCGGGCTCGGCGTGCGCTATCGCCAGGGCGACAATCCCCCGTCGCCGGCCGAATTCGGCGCGATGGTGGAGCGCGTCACCAGGGACTGGGACGTCGAATTGATGTTCGAGCCGGGCCGGGTGATCTCGGCCAATTCGGGCGTGCTCTTGACCGAAGTGCTCTGGGTCAAGCCGGGCGCGGTCAATCCCTGGGTGATCGTCGACGCCGCGATGAACGATCTCGCGCGCGTCGCGATGTACGATGCCTGGCACGATTTCGAGGCGGTGCGCCCCACCGGCGAGAAGATGATCGCCAATGTCGCGGGGCCGGTCTGCGAGAGCAGCGACGTCTTCGCCAAGGGGCGCGAGATCGATGTCGTCCGCACGGGCGACCTGGCGATCTTCCGCAGCGCCGGCGCTTACGGCGCGACGATGGCGAGCACCTACAACAGCCGCCCGCTCGTCCCCGAAGTGCTCGTCTCGGGTGACCGGTTCGAAGTGGTCGCGGGCCGCATCTCGGCCGAGGCGATCATGGCCGAAGAGCATGTGCCGGACTGGCTTGGGTCCATACCCCCGGCTGGCGACGGTCGTGACGGAGCGAAATCTGGCGCACAGGTAGGAGCTAGGAGTGAGCGATGCTGATGCATCGTGATCGACGACGCGACGCCGCTGTGCGCCAGATTTCGCCCGCCGCTGCGCGGTCGCCCGGGGAGGCCCGCTGGCGGCGTCGCCGCTGCTTGCGCGTAGCGTCAGCTACGCGACTGCGCACCGCTCCTTGCCAGCGGACCTCCCCGGACGATCACGGCCATCGCCAGCCGGGGGTATGGACCCTATGAGCCTCGCCGCCCTGCCGATCTTCGTGAAGCTGGCGGGGCGGCCGGTCATCCTGATCGGCGCGGGCGAGGCGGCGGAGGCCAAGCGCCGCCTGCTCGAGCGCGCCGGCGCCAGGATCGTCGGCGAGGAAGCCGAGGCGGTGCTCGCGATCGTCGCCACTGAAGACCCCGAGCCCGTGGTCGCGCGGCTGCGTGCGCGGGGCGTGCTGGTGAACACAGTCGACCGGCCCGATCTCTGCGACTTCACCGTGCCCGCGATCGTCGACCGCGATCCGGTGCTCGTGGCGGTCGGTACCGGCGGGGTTTCGGCGGGACTGGCGGCCGCCTTGCGCCAGCGGCTGGAGGCATTGCTGCCGGCGAGCCTCGGCGCGCTCGCCCGCGCGCTGGAAGCGGCCAAGCCCGCCATCCGCAAGCATTGGCCCGAAACCGGCGAACGCCGCCGCGCGCTCGGCGGCGCGCTGGCCGGGCCGCTCGATCCGCTTCGGGATCATGCGGGGGATGCAGTGGAGGCTTGGCTCGCCGGTTCGGCGGCGGTCGAAACGGCGATGCTTCGGTTCACCCTCGCATCGGCCGATCCGGATGACCTCAGCCTGCGCCAGGCGCGGGCGCTTGCGCAGGCCGATCGCGTCTTCCATCATCGCGACGTGCCAGAGGCCATACTCGACCGCGCCCGCGCCGACGCGCTTCGCATCGCTTGCGATACGGTGCCGGTCACGCCGGCCGCCGGCCTGTCGGTTTACCTCGAGATGGGCAGATGAGCGGCTTCGCCTATGTGGTGGAGGACGGCAAGGTCGAGTCGCCGCCGCTCAAGCAGGCGCTCGGCCGCCGCGCCGGTCTGGTCTGGATTCATCTCACCACCAATGACGAGCGCGCCAAGGCGTGGCTCGGGGGTGAGGCGGGCCTGTCGCCTTATGTCATCGAAGCGCTGACTGCCGCCGAGACCCGCCCGCGCTGCGACGCGGTCGGCGAAGGCGTGGTGATCAACTTGCGCGGGCTTTCGTCGGAGGAACTCGAGACCTCCGATCTGCTCGCGTCGATCCGCATCTATGCGCTGGGCGGCTGCGTCTTCTCGGTCACGCGCAAGGCGTTGAATGCCCTCCATCCGGTGCGCGAGCTGGTCGAGGCAGGCAAGGTCCTCGATCCCGGCGATCTGATCGCGGCGCTGGCGCAGGCGATCACCGAGGAACTCGATCCCGTCGTCGCCGATCTCGGCGATTCGCTCGACGATTGCGAGGAGCAGATCGCCTCGCGCCATGCCTTCGAGTTGCGGCGGATGGTCAATCGCGCGCGCAGCCAGGCGATCGGCTTGCGCCGTTTCCTCACGCCGCAGCGCACCGCGCTGGAGAAGCTCGCCGCGATGCCGAACGACTGGCTCGGCGACGATGATCGGCTCCATCTCTCGGCCGCAGCCGATCGTGCCGCGCGCATGGCCGAGGAGCTGGAAAGCATTCGCGAGCGTGCGGCGCTGGTCCACGAAACGCTCACCGATCTTCGCGCCGAGCAGATCGACCAGCGCTCGCTGATCATCGCGGTGGTGGCGATGGTGTTCCTCCCGCTGACCTTCATCACCGGGCTGCTCGGCATGAACGTCGCCGGGATACCCTTCGCGCATGAGCCATGGGCGTTCTGGGGCGTGTTCTGGATATGCGCGGCGATGGCAGTGGCGATCGCGGCTTATTTCGTCCGCCGGCACTGGTTCGAGCGCTAAGCCGCGTTTCGCTGCAGGGCGAGTTCGTCGTGCAACCGGCGGATCGAGCTCATCAGTTGCGAACGATCGGTGCGCGCCGCGGCCAGCTCGGCCTTCGCTTCGCCCAGCTCGATCGCGCGGGCGGCGATGCGCGCATCGAGCGCGAGATTGGTGCGCTTGAGCTCCTCGATCCGGTCCGCGCGCGCCAATATCCGGTCGATGCGCGCGGCGAGCTCGTCGAACGCGAACGGCCTGGCCAGCCAGTCGTCGGCGCCGGCGCGGAACGCCTCGATCGCGCGGCCCGCATGGCCCAGAACGATCACTGGCAGATCCGTGGTATCACGCGCGCCGCGAATTTCGTTGACCATGTGGAGGGCGGAATTTTCGGGCGTCAGCACGTCGATCAGCGCGAGGTCGAAGCCGCGCGCCGAGATGAGCTCGAGCGCCTGCGGCGCGGATTCGGCCAGCACCACCAGATAGTCGAGATTGCCCAGCCGCTGGGCGATTTCGTTCAGGCTCGCGCGGCAGCTCCCGGCCGCCAGGACGGTACGCACCGCCTTGCGGCGCGCGCCCGCAAGCCGCTGGGCCGAAGCCTGATCCATTCGCGCTCAAACCCCCCGGTTCCAAAGCGCTACACTAGCCGCAAAGGCCTCACAAAAACGTTAAGCATGCGAAATCATCGGCGCAGGAAATCGAAGATCTGGCCCACCATGATCTCCATCTGCGGATTGCATTTCGCGATGGCGTCGCCGGCCTCCGCGGTGTTGATCGCGAGCCCCATCGGGGTCGGCCAGCCGCGCAGCGAATGCGTGATGGTGCGTAGCGCCTGCAGCGTCGAAACCGCCGCCTGCCAGCCGGCGGCCGTCGCGATCAGGCCCACCGGCAGCCCGTCGAAATAGACGCGCTCGTCGGCCCGCAACTGCTCGACATAATCGAGCGCCGTCTTGACCAGTCCGGACAAGGTCCCGTGATAGCCGGGCGATCCGACGATGACGGCGTCGGCGGTGCGCAGCGCGGCCAGATAGCGGCCGATCGCGGCGTGGCTGTCGGCATTGCCGGGCTCGTAATGCGGAAAGGCGATGTCGTCGCCCGTGAGCAAGGTGACGCGCGCGCCGCGCGCCTCGGCGATCTCCAGCGCCGCCGCCAGCAGGCGCCCGGTGGTGGATTCGGTCCGCAAGGTTCCGCCGAGGGCGACGATATGGGGTGCGCTCATGACGATCCCGCTAGCCCAAAGGGGCGATCCGCGCCAGCATCGTCACTGCGCGCTACGCTCTGGCCGGATAGTTTTGCCGGCCCGGTCGTTCACGCTTCCAATCCGCAGGAGGCCCGATGCTCGAACATGTCCCGCACTGGCTGGGAAGCGCGCTCAAGGGATTGCGCGCCGGAGTCGACAAACTGGCGATCGCGCAGCGCGAACTCGGCGCGTTCGAGGCGCTGCATCTCGCCAGTCCCGCCTTCGCCAATGGTGCCCGCCTGCCCGAGCGGTTCACCGCGGATGGCGAGGGGGTGTCGCCGCCCTTGTTCTGGACCGGGGTGCCCGAGGGTACCGAGCGCCTCGCGCTGATCGTCGAGGACCCGGACGCGCCCGCGCCGCAGCCCCTGGTCCACGCCGTGGTCTGGGATTTGCCGCCCGAGGACGGCGAACTGAAGGAAGGCGCGATCCGTGCCGATGGTGCAGGCGATCACGGTGGCACCGATGTCGGCCGCAACAGCTTCTTCGGCGAGGGCTGGCTGCCGCCCGATCCGCCGACCGGCCACGGCGTGCACAATTATGCCTTCCAGCTGTTCGCTTTGGGACCCGGCCCCGATGCCGGAGAGAGTCCCGGCCGCAGCGCGATCGTCCGCGCGATGGCCGGCCGTGTGCTCGCGGCAGGCGTGCTCACCGGCACCTATTCGCGTGGCGAGGAGGCGCCCGGCGGAAGGATTCAGGCCGTCGGCGCGACGCCGGCTTGACAATGTTCTCTAAATGTTCTATGCGGGGCCGAGGCTCTTGACATGTTGAATGCTCCGCGTGGCTGGACGCGGCACCACGCACCGCGCAGGCACTGCGTTTTCGCCTAACCTTTACTAACCTTTCGATCGGCGTTCAGCCGTTGACGATCGTCCCGCCATTGGGGTGCAGCACCTGCCCCGACATGTAGCTCGCATCCTCGCAGGCGAGGAACAGGAAGCAGGGCGCGACTTCGTTGGGCTGGCCGGGCCTGCCCATCGGCGTGTTCTCGCCGAAATGCTCGACCTTCTCCGGGCTCGCGCCGCCCATCGGGTTGAGCGGGGTCCAGATCGGCCCGGGCGCGACGGCGTTCACGCGGATGCCCTTCTCGATCAGATTCTCGGAAAGGCTGCGCGTGAAGGCAGTGATCGCGCCCTTGGTGCTCGAATAGTCGAGCAGCTCCTTCGAGCCCTGATACATGGTGACCGACGTGCAGTTCACGATCGTCGCGCCCTCCTTCAGGTGCGGCATCGCGGCCTGGGTGAGGAAGAACATCCCGAAGATGTTGGTCTGGAAGGTGCGCTTGAGCTGCTCCTCGGTGATGTCGGTGATATGCTTGTCGGGATGCTGCTCGCCGGCATTGTTCACCAGCACGTCGATGCGGCCGAACTTCTCGATCACCTGCGCGATCGCGCGGTCGCAAAAGGCCTTGTCGCCGATATCGCCGGCGATGGTCAGCGCCTCGCACCCCTCCTGCCGGACGATGTCCGCGGTCATCGCGGCATCGTCATGCTCGCAAAGATAGAGGATCGCGACATGCGCGCCTTCGCGGGCATAGAGCGCGGCGACGGCACGGCCGATGCCGCTGTCGGCGCCGGTGATCACCGCGACCTTGTCCTGCAATCGGCCGGAGCCGGGGTAACGGGGCTCCCAATCGGGCTTGGGCTCGAGCGCGCTCTCGTGTCCGGGCAGCGCGTCCTCGTGGATCATGTCGATCGTGTCGGTGTCGCTCATCGGCTGGCTCCAGTGGAGGGGTTGCCGAGAGAACCGGTGCGGAACGCCGGAGGTTCCGCGTCTTGTCGCCGCCCGCAGGCGGCGGGGCAGGGTTCAGGCGATGAGCGCCGAACCCTGCGTTGCGGTGGCGAGGATCATCGTCGCGGTGAGACCGAACGAGACCAGGCCAAGCATGATGCTGCGTACCATGGTGATCTTCTCCTTTTCAGCGCGCCGGATCATGCGATCGGAACGACGGGGGTCGAAAAGACCACGAAAGCGACAGTGAAGAGCACCGAGCCGAGGACGGCGAGGGTGCGGTGAAACGAGTCGAGACGAGCGGTCATGGTTCTTACTCCCTGGTTGGCGGCGTCCGGATCATCCGGCGGCCGATGCCAGGATATTAGCAGGGAGCGTGCCAATTCTTGTAAGCTATTGAAAATCATGGATTGGTGTTCTGCGTTGTGGAGAATTTGGGAAAATGCGCGCCACGTGTTGGTGTAAATTACCAATCGCAAGCGGACAATCGCTGTCCGATATCGGTCACCCGATGTGGAGGCAGTTCCGTCCCGCGGTCTTGGCGGCGTAGAGCAGCCGGTCGGCGCGGTGGAACACGGTCGACAGCCCTTCGCCCGCCTCCGCAGGGGCGAGTCCGGCCGAGAAGGTGATCTCGCCGAGCGGCGCGTCGGTTTCGCGCAACCGATAGCGCTTGGTCGCGACCGTGGCCCGGGCGGTGTCGAGAATATGGCGCGCGGTGCCGAGGTCGACGCCGGTGAAGAGCACCGCGAACTCCTCGCCGCCATAGCGGGCGACCAGATGCCCTGCGCAGGTCTGGCTTAGCGCCTCGGCGATCGCCTTGAGGACGCGGTCGCCGACGGCATGGCCGAAGCGATCGTTGACCGACTTGAAATGGTCGACGTCGCAAACCGCGACGCAGATCCGTGTCCCGGATGCCGCCTGTGCGGCATAGGCTTCCTCGAGCGCCCGGCGGTTGGGCAGGTCGGTGAGCGGATCGCGCCGGGCATTGTCGCGCGCTTCCTCCAGCTTCTCTCGGAGCTCGCTGGCTTCGCGCGTCGCATGCGCGAGCTGGGCTTCGGTGCTGTGGACGCGCTCGATCATCGCGGCGGTGATCCGGGCGACCTCTCCGATCGCGATCGAGCCGTCGGCGTCGGTGGAGCGCGAAATGGCTTCGGCGCTCGCGGCCAGGTTCCTGCCGAAATCCTCGGTCTCGGCGCGGATGGCCGTGACCATGTCCTGGAAGCCTTCGACCTGCATCTGGGTCTGCGCGACGAGGCCGTCGGCCTTTTCCTTCGCGCCCTTGCCGTTCTGGACCGGCTGGAGATCGCAGCCCAGCGTCTCGATGTCGCGCTGGGTGAGGCGGACGCCGCCATCGGTCAGGGCGTGGACCGCACGCGCGAGCGGTCCTTCCGGATCGGCGAGCAGATGATAAGCGAACGCATAGTTGCCGGGATCAGGGTCGAGCCGCTGATCGACCAGAAATTCGCCGATTCGGTCGTAAAGACGGTGCGAGGAATCGCTTCCGTTTGCCGCCCGGACGGCCCTTGCGCCGGCCATAGCCCCTAACCCCTGTGCATCTCGGTTGCGGTATCCTTGCGGTCCCGCCGCATATCTGTTGCATCAGGGTCTAACGGCGAACTGCTAATATCCGGTGAGCAAATGCTTTCCCAAGAATGAAGCCGGGGGCCGGAATCAGCTCCGCTTCCCGGCCTTGTACTTGCGGACCACGTCGAGCGTCATCTTGATATGGTCGTTCGGGCTCATATCGGTGTGCGCGAAGAGGATCTTGCCGTTGGGGGCGATCACATAGCTGGTGCGGCTGGTGATCGTCGTCGGCGTGCCGTCGGGCTTGCGGAGCAGCACGTCATAGCCCCTGATCACTTCCGGGCTCGCGGCGGCCACTGCGAACTTGCCCGCGCAATGCTCGCTCGAAAAAGCGACGAGCTTGTCGACATTGCCTGCGGTCATGCCGATCACGGTGGCGCCTGCCGCAGTGAAATCGGGGAGCGCCGCGGCAAAGGCCGCCGCCTCGACATTGCAGCCGCCGATGAACGCCGCGGGGAAGAAATAGAGCACGACCGGCCCCTTTTTGAGCGCGGCCTTGAGATTCACGCTCAGCGGCTTGCCCGCCATTGCGCCCGCCGCGCTGAAATCGGGTGCCACGGCGCCGGGAGCGAGCGCCGCCTCGACCGGCAGCGACAGCGGCAGGAGCAGGGCGGCGAGGAAAAGCTTGGTCCGCATGGCATTCACTCCAGGAATTGGACCGGCCTATCGCGTCAGTGCGATGCCGATCCGTGCATGGGTATCGTTACGTCGATAGTCGTCGAGCGCCTCACCATAGCCGGTAAAAGCCTGGCCGAAGAGATAGAATCCGATGCCGCCGCCGATCGGCGCCAGCGGGTATGAGGCAAACAATTCGGCGCCGCCGCGACCGGTCTCGAAATTGCCGCGGCCGGTGATCGCGACCTTGAGGCCATTCTCCTGCCGGATCGCGGCCGTGAGCGCGGTATAGCCGAGATAGTCCTTCACGTCGGGCGCGGTGCCGAACCGGCCGACATAGAACCAGGCCTGGGGCGCGACGTCGAGATGCCAGTCGCCGCCGAGATCGAAGCTCTTCTCGACGCGGCCGAAGATACGATTGACGTCGATCGAGTTTACCATGCCGCGGCCGTTCGAATCGTGCCGCCAGCCGATCGCGACCTTGGTGGTCTCGTCGAACGGGATGTCGGCATAGACTTCGGGCGAATAAATGGTCGAGCGGAACGGCCCCGAGGGCTCGGCCAACGCCCAGAACATCGTCTGGGTATAAGCGAAGCGCAGATTGCCGAGCTTGAGCGGGGCATCTTCGGCGAAGGGACGGAAGGCGAAGCTCATCTGGAGCTTGCCGCCCGCATCGCCGGTGCCGAACACGCCATAAATGGGCTCGTGCGGTTCGAACCGGTCGAGGAAGGCGGACGAAGAGCCGGTCGAGCTCTGGACGACGGTCTCTTCGGCCGGGATCTTCGCGGCCGGATGCTGGTCCGAAGGCGGGATGGCGACATTCGCGATGCTCACGGGAACATAGCGCGCCTTGGCGAAACCGCCGGGCGCAATCGTCGGCGTAGGGCCGGGCGCGCGCTCGAGCACGAGGCGAGTGCCGTCGACTGCGGTCACTTCGATCTGGCGCGGTCCGGCATCGGCGACGGGGGCGGCGGTCTCGTTGACGAGGAAGACCTCGACGCCGCGCAGCGCCTCGGCTTCGGAGGCGGGCTGGGCCGGCACCGCACGCACCTGGGCGGCGGCGGGCGTGGCGACGAAAATGCCGATGACGAGCGGGACGAGACGCATGGCCGAAACGACTGGCAGCGCATTGTGACCTTGGCGAGTCAAAAACGGGCGGGTAGGGCAGCGGGCATGCCCGTTTCCGAGACCGATGTCGCGCTCGCCCAGCGCCTTGCCGATGCCGCCGGAGCGGCGATCCGACCGCGCTTTCGCGGTTCCTTCGGGCTCGAGGCCAAGGAGGATCTGTCGCCGGTGACGCTCGCCGACCGCGAGGCGGAGGAGGCGATGCGCCGGCTGATCATCGCCGAACGGCCGATGGACGGGATCATCGGCGAGGAGTTCGGCGTCCGCGAAGGCAGCAGCGGCCGCCAATGGGTGCTCGATCCGATCGACGGGACGCGGGCCTTCATCGCCGGACGGCCGATCTTCGGCACCCTGATCGCGCTGATCGAGGATGGCTGGCCGCTGCTCGGAGTGATCGACCAGCCGATCATCGGCGAGCGCTGGGTGGGTGTCGCGGGGCGTCAGACCCTGTTCAACGGCAAGCCCGCCCAGGCGCGCGCTTGCCGCGAACTCAAGGGCGCGATCCTCGGCACCACGTCGCCGGCTCTGTTCGACGACGACCAGCTCCATGCCTTCGAACATCTCGATGCCGCGGTGACGAGCACGGTGCTCGGCGGCGACTGCTACAATTATGGCTGTGTCGCCAGCGGCTGGCTCGACATCGTCGTCGAGGCCGGGCTCAAGCTTCACGACTTCGCGGCGCTCGTCCCCGTGGTCGAGGGCGCGGGCGGGCGGATGTGCGACTGGCAAGGCGATCCGCTGCACGCGGGCAGCAACGGCGAAGTGATCGCCGCGGGTGATCCGGCGCGGATCGAGGAGATCCTCGAAGCGCTGGCCTGCCGGGGACATTGACTCCGCAAAGTTGCGGGAGTCGCAGACGCCTCTATTCCTTCACCGGTCCGCCGATCGACCAATGGTGGCCGAACGGATCGACGACCTGGCCGTAGCGATCGCCCCAGAACTGGTTGTCGAGCGGCATGCGGATCGTGGCGCCCGCGGCGACGGCGCGCTCCCACCATTTGTCGGCATCGTCGACCTGAAGATGCAGCGTCACGCCCGCGGGTACCGAGATCCCGCCGGTATATTCGGGGAAATCGTCGTTGAGCATCACCGAACCGCCGTTGATCTTCAGATGCGAGTGCATGATCCGCTTGCCGTCATCGGCGAGGTGACGGAGCTGCTCCTCGGCGCCGAACGCCGCCTGGTAGAAATCGACGGCTTCGCTGCCCTTGCCCTCGCGGATCGTCAGATGCGCGGTGACGCCATCCATCGGGCCCTGATTCTCGGCCATGCTCGCTCTCCTTCGAGTCGGATGCGGCGAGTATAGCGGTTCAGAAAATTCCGAGGAACTTCTTGCGCTGCTTCTGGCGTTCGCCCTGCGAGACCTTGCCGCTTTCGGACTTGGCGGTGGTGCCCTTGCCGACATCGTCGCGGGGCTTGCCCTTGTCGGTGCGCTGGGCGCGGGCCGAGGCGCCGGCGAGCACCGGGCCGCAATCGGCGGCCTTGGCGTCGCCGATGTCGACGAACGCGATCACCGTCGCGAACGGGCTGGCGAGCACGCCGAGCCCGAGCCCCGCCCCGGCGCGCGCGACCAGCTCGGGGCTGATCACGTCGATGCCGGGCTTGGCGAAATAGCCGCCGATTCCCACCGGCGACTGGCCCGAGAACAGGCTGAACTTCTTGCTGTCCGCGCGGAAGGCGAGATCGATCGTCTCGTTCTTGAAGCTGAACCCGCCGCGGCCGAGCATCACGTTCTTCTCGGTATCGATCAGGATCGGATCGGCTGCGGCGATTCCGTTTCGCACGCTGAAGCCGATCAGCCCGCAATTGATCTGCACCGGCTCCTTCAATTTCTTCTCGAACATCTTCTGGATGAACACGCCGATGTCGAGTTCGGAGAGCTGGACGTTGCGCGTCCAGAAACTGCCCTTGGGCAGGATCACGGCGATGCGCCCATTCGAATTGGCGAGTGAATCGCGGACACTGTTGCCCGATCCGGTCATCTGCACGCGCGCCTTCAAGGTGCCCGTGGTGCCCGATTCCTCGACGCCGAAGCCGGCGAGCAGCACACCCATCGGCGTGGGGGAGAGGCGGATGTCGTAATCGGTGAAGACGGGATCGCGGCGGGCATTGATCGTGATGTCCGAGCTGACTGTGCCGCGCGCCATGCTGAAGTTCAAAGGGCTGAGCTTGAGCAGGCGATCGTCGAGGTCGAGCCCGAGCGTGATGTTCGAGACGGGCAGGCTCTCGGCGCGGACGGTGCGCACCGTCCAGTCGACCTTGGCATCGAAATTCCTGAGCGCCTCGACGCGGAGCGGGGCATCGGGGAGGATGCGCGGGGTGCCCGCGGCCTGCGTCACCACCGCGCCTGCTGCTGAGGCTTGCGGGCTGTAGCCGATAAAGGGCCCGGCATCGACGATGTCGAGCACGCGCGTGGCGAGATTGGCGGTGAGCAGCAGCCGCGGCTCCTTCATCGCCACGGTGAACCTGCCTGCTAGATCGCTGGCGCCGAAGCGGCCGCGCAGCCGGGTGAAGCGCCATTCGTCGCCGCTCTTGGTGAGATCCGAACGCAGCCGATAATTGCGCGTGTCGGGGACGGCGATGCCCGCGACCGCGAAGACGTCGGCAAGATTCTGGCCGCGCGCGTCCATATGCAGGTCGGCGCCCTCGATCTCGGTCGCGCCGGGGAGCGTGCCCGACACGTCGATGCGGGTACGGACGCCCTCGACCTGGAGCTGGAGCTGATTCTGCCCGCCGGCCACGGTTGCGTTGGGGGTGAGCAACGCCCCGGCCATGGTGAAGCGGGTGCCCCGCGCGGTGCCGGTGCCGTCGAAGCGGATCGCGCTGGCGAAGGCGGTGTCCTTCGCCTCCACGGTATGGATGCGGATGCCCGCCGCGATCCGCATCCGCGGATTTACATAGCGGACCAGCGTGCCCTGAACGAGCGCGCGGCGGATGATCGGCAAGTCGAGCGGCTCGCCTTTCTCTTCGCTGAAGGTCCAGGTGTTGCGCCGGCCCGCCGCATCCCATTGCAGATCGACATGGCCGTCCTCGAGCCCGAGCCAGTTGATCCGGTGGTTTCCGGTGATCAGGCTCCAGGTGGAGATTCGCGAATCGATCTTCTTCGCCGAGAAGAAATTGCCGCGGCCCGCCCATTCGGGATTGGAGATGGTCAGTCCCTCGGCGAGGAACTTGACGTTGAACGGCGCGAAATAGAGCTGGAAGTCGCCCGCCACCTTCACGTCGCGGTGCGTCTGGCTGGCGACGATCCTCTCGAAGGCTGGCTTGAGGAAGCGCCCCTTGGTGACGAACAGAATCGTCCAGGCGAGGACGAGCAGTCCGAGGATCGTGGTGACGACGGCGATGACGCTGGCGAGCGGCGTGCCGAGCGCGCGGACTGGCTTTGCCGGAGCATCGTCCGGGGGTGGCGCCTCCTGTGCGGCGCCGATAGGCGAGTCCCGGTCTGCCATTGTAACAAAAAGCCTGTAAACCCTAGGGGTTCCCGACTCAGGTTGCATTGCGGCGAGAGTGAGAGTATGCGCCCCGCTTTCCTCGAACGTCAGGAACACGCCCGGCCATCAAGGGCTGCCGCGGCTGTTCGCGCGTTCGAGTTTGCAAGGAGACCAAAATGCCCAAGCTCAAGACGAAGAGCGGCGTCAAGAAGCGCTTCAAGCTCACTGCCACTGGCAAGGTGAAGCACGGAGTCGCCGGCAAGCGCCACCGACTGATTTCGCACAACGCGAAGTACATCCGCCAGAATCGCGGCACTTCCGTGCTCGCCGACGCCGATACCGCCCGCGTTCTCGCGTGGGCGCCGTACGGCCTGAAGTAAGGAGCCCGGAACCATGGCACGCGTCAAACGGGGTGTTACCACCCGCGCCAAGCACAAGAACATCCTGGAACAGGCGAAGGGCTATCGCGGCCGTCGCAAGAACACGATCCGCATCGCGCGGCAGGCCGTCGAAAAGGCCGGCCAGTACGCGTATCGCGACCGCAAGGTTAAGAAGCGGACCTTCCGTGGTCTCTGGATTCAGCGCATCAACGCCGGCGTCCGCGCCGAGGGCCTGACCTATTCGCAGTTCATGCACGGGCTGAAGCTCGCCGGCATCGAGCTCGACCGGAAGGTGCTGGCCGACATCGCGATGCACGAAGGCGAGGCGTTCAGCGCCATCGTCGCGCAGGCGAAGGCGGCACTGCCCCAGGCCGCCTGAGGCGACCTGCAGCGATCGAGAAACGGGGCGTCGGTGGTATCCACCGGCGCCCTTTTCTTTTCCTTTTCCGTCACCCCGGCCTTGTGCCGGGTCCACCGGGATGCTGACGGAGAAGCAAGAGGCGAGATCGTCTCGCCTGAGGAACAGTGGACCCCGGCACAAGGCCGGGGTGACGATGACGGGTTTGGGCCGCGGTGGCCCATGGCGGGAGGCGAAGAATGGCGATGCAGACCTGGTGGCTCTACGTCACGGCCGTGTTCCTGATCGCGGGGACGCCCGGGCCGAACATGCTCCATGTGATGGTGCAGAGCATCCATCACGGACCGCGCCGCGCGCTTGCGTCGATGGCCGGGCTGATGAGCGCGGTCCTGCTCTGCCTGCTCGCCTCGGCGGCGGGTCTCGGCGCTTTGCTCAAGGCGGCGCCGGGGCTGTACGACGTACTGCGCTATGCCGGTGTCGCCTATCTGGTGTGGCTGGGTATCAAGGCGTGGCGTGCGCCGGTGGGCGCCGCCGCGAGCGATCCGCACACGCGGCGCTCGGCTGGCGCGCTCTATGCGACGGGGCTCGCCACCGGGCTGTCCAATCCCAAGCTGATCATCTTCGCCGCGGCGCTCTTTCCGCAGTTCCTCGACACGAATCGGCCCTTCTGGATCCAACTCGGCGTTCTGGTGACGAGCTTCGTGGTGATCGAGGGTTTCTGGTACGGCGTCTATGCGCTGGGCGGACGCTCGCTGGCCGGCTGGCTCGCGCCGGCCAACCGGCAGAAGCTGTTCAACCGCGCCACGGGCGTGATGTTCATCGGCTTCGGCGGGGCGCTGCTCGGCAGCCGCGTCTAGGCTCTGTCCTGTCCACGCGGAAGCCGTCTTCTCTGTTCGCTTCGAGCGAAGTCGAGAAGCGTTTACCCTGTCACCGTGTCTCGACTTCGCTCGACACGAACGGTTGGATTAATCCAAAAGACAGTCTCTTAGCCGTCGAGATACGCGCGGTAGAACACCGTCCGGAACTTGCGCGTCCAGGGGAGGACCAGCTTCGGCTTTCCCTTGAGAATGCTCTTCACGATCTGCTTGACGGCCCAGAGCGGGTGATCGGTCCGGCGGCTGAAATGCTCGATCCGCCCGAAGCCGAGGCGCCCGAGCGTCTGCTTCATCTGCTCGATGCCCGAGAAGGTCAGGTGATCGGGCAGCAGCAATTCGCCGGGATAATCGGCGCGCGAGGGCAAGTCGCCGCCATTGCCCGTCTCGATGAACAGCGAGCCGCCGGGCTTGAGCCGGGCGCGGATCAACCCGCCGAAATGCTGGAAGTCGGGGACGTGCGAGAAGACGTTGATGATCGAGATCACGTCGTAGCTGCCGGTCACTTCCTCCAGCGTCTGGGTGGTGATCGGCACCCCGCGCTGCTGCGCGCGTGCCACCTTCACTTCCATCGGATCGATGCCGCTGGCCTTGGCGTCGGGCAGCGCGCGCTGGACCGCCTCGACGAACTCGCCATTGCCCGCGCCGACGTCGAGCCAGCTGAGGTCCTTCTCGCCGTCGAAGAATCGGCGGACGATGCCGGCGTAGAAAGGCACTTTCCAGCCCTGGCGACGCAGCCGCTGATCGAGCGTGCCGTCCTCGGTCGGGTGGACGCCGTCGCGCGCGGCGGCGGAAATATCCTCGGCGCGCGGGCGCTCGCGGATATAGACCGTGCCGCAGCCGGTGCATTTGACCGCGGCATAGCCGTTTTCGGACGCCCAATGCCGATGCCCGTCGCTTTCGCAGCAGGGACAATCGACGGTTTCGAGCCTTGCCTGCATCAACATCGGTCGCCTCCATACGTACAAGTCGGCGGCGGTGACGTCTCATGATCGCGGATCGGCGAGAAGGGGGCTGCGTCATCCTGCCCCGCGCCCGCGACGGGCCGTGCGCGGAGGCGAATCTTGCGCCCAAGGGTTGACCTCGTGCGCACTCTGGGGTTCGGGCCTTTTCCATGACCACCGATCTCGAACAATTGCGCAGCGACCTGCTCGCTTCGATCCAGGCCGCGACCGGGCTCGACGCCGTCGAGGCGCTGCGCGTCCATGCGCTCGGCAAACAGGGCGCGATCACCGGCCTGCTCAAGACGCTGGGCGCGATGAGCCCCGAGGAGCGCCAGGAACAGGGCCCGCGCATCCACGGCCTGCGCGAGGCAGTGACTGCGGCGCTCGCCGATCGCAAGGCAGTGCTCGAGCGGCTGGCGCTCGATGCGCGGCTGGCGAGCGAGACGCTGGACATGACGCTGCCGGTCGATGCGGTTCCCGCGGGCTCGGTGCACCCGGTGAGCCAGGTGATGGATGAGCTGGCGGAGATCTTCGCCGATCTCGGCTTCGCAGTCGCGACCGGCCCCGAGATCGAGGACGACTGGCACAATTTCACCGCGCTCAACATCCCCGAGAGCCACCCGGCCCGGGCGATGCACGACACGTTCTACATGTCTCCCTCTCTCCGCTTGCGGGGAGAGGGCCGGGGAGAGGGGCCTGTCGACAACGCTCCGGTCATGCCCCTCTCCCCTGAAGGGGAGAGGGAGCAGAAAATGCTGCTGCGCACACACACCTCGCCGGTGCAGATCCGGACGATGCTGGCCAACAAGCCGCCGATCCGGATCATCGCGCCGGGCCGGGTCTATCGCTCGGATTCGGATGCGACGCACACGCCGATGTTCCACCAGATCGAAGGGCTGGTGATCGACAAGGGGATCACGCTGGGTCACCTCAAATGGACGCTCGAGACGTTCCTCAAGGCGTTTTTCGAGCGCGACGACATCGTGCTGCGCCTGCGCCCGAGCTATTTCCCCTTCACCGAGCCTTCGGCCGAAGTCGATGTCGGCTACACGATCAAGGACGGCAAGCGCGTGATCGGCGGATCCGAGGGCTGGATGGAAGTGCTCGGCTCCGGGATGGTGCACCCCAAGGTGATCGCCGCCTGCGGGCTCGATCCGAACGAATGGCAGGGCTTCGCCTTCGGCACCGGCGTCGACCGGCTGGCGATGCTCAAATACGGGATGGACGATCTGCGCGCCTTCTTCGACGGCGATCTGCGCTGGCTGCGCCACTACGGCTTCTCGGCGCTCGACGTGCCCACGCTGAGCGGGGGAGTCGGCGCATGAAGTTCACGCTGAACTGGCTCAAGGAGCATCTGGAGACGACCGCTTCGCTGGACGAAGTCGTCGAGGCGCTGACGCGCGTCGGTCTCGAGGTCGAAGGCGTCGAGAATCCCGGCGAGAAGCTCGCCGCTTTCCGCGTGGCGAAGGTGCTCACCGCCGAACGCCATCCGCAGGCCGACAAATTGCAGGTGCTGACCGTCGATACCGGCGAAGGCGCGCCTTTGCAGGTCGTCTGCGGCGCGCCCAATGCCCGTGCGGGTCTGGTCGGCGTGCTCGGGCTTCCCGGTGCGGTGGTGCCGGCCAACGGCATGCAGCTCAAGGTCGCCGCGGTGCGCGGCGTCGAATCGAACGGCATGATGTGCTCGACGCGCGAGCTCGAGCTCGGCGACGATCATGAGGGCATCATCGAGCTGCCCGCGGATGCGCCGATCGGCATGTCCTATCCCGATTATGCCGGCCTCAACGACGCCGTGATCGACGTCTCGATCACGCCCAACCGGCAGGATTGCATGGGCGTGCGCGGCATCGCACGTGATCTCGCCGCGGCGGGACTGGGGACGCTCAAGCCGCTCGAGATCGATCCGGTGCCGACCGGCGGGGCTGGCCCCGAGGTGCGGATCGAGGCGCCCGATGGCTGCCCGGCCTATTTCGGGCAGACCGTCAGCGGCGTGACCAACGGCGCGTCGCCCGACTGGATGCAGCTGCGCCTCAAGGCGATCGGCCAGCGCCCGATCTCGGCGCTGGTCGACATCACCAATTATGTGATGATCGATCTCGGCCGCCCGCTCCACGTCTACGACAAGGCGAAGCTCAGCGGCGCGCTGGTCGTCCGCAAGGCGAAGGCCGGCGAGCAGGTGCTCGCGCTCAACGAAAAGACCTATACGCTCGACGAGAGCGTGACGGTGATCGTCGACGCGAACGGCGTGCACGATATCGGCGGGATCATGGGCGGCGAGGACACCGGCGTGTCCGAGAGCACCACCGACGTAGTGATCGAATGCGCCTTCTTCGATCCCGATCACATCGCCCGGACGGGCCAGAAGCTCAATCTGACCAGCGACGCGCGCTCGCGCTTCGAGCGCGGCGTGGATCCGGCGTTCCTCGAAGACGGCATCGCGATCGCGGCGCGCTATGTGGTCGATCTGTGCGGCGGATCGGCAAGCGAAGTCACCCGCGCCGGGCAGGCGCCGACCGCGCTGCGCAGCTATGTCTACGATCCGGCGCTTGCCGAGACGCTGGGCGGTCTTGCCGTGCCGGCCGACCGTCAGAAGGCGATCCTCGAAAGCCTGGGGTTCGTCGTCGACGGCGCGTGGAACGTCACCGTGCCGAGCTGGCGCCGCGACGTCGACGGGCCCGCCGATCTCGTCGAGGAAGTCATCCGCATCGAAGGCATCGACAAGGTGCCCTCGACACCGCTCGACCGCATTCCCGGCGTCGCCCGTCCGACCGCGACGCCCGAGCAGAAGTTGGAGCGCAAGCTGCGCCGCACCGCCGCGGCGCGCGGGCTCAACGAAGCGGTGACGTGGAGCTTCATTTCCGAGGCCGAGGCGGCGCCGTTCGGCGGCGGGGCGTGGACCCTCGCCAATCCGATCAGCGAAGACATGAAGGTCATGCGCCCGTCGCTGCTCCCCGGCCTGCTCGCCGCCGCGGAGCGCAATGTGAAGCGCGGCGCGACCGGCATCCGGCTGTTCGAGATCGGCCGCCGCTATCTCGCCGACAAGGAGCGGCTGACATTGGGCGTCGTGCTCGCGGGCGACCGCGCGACGCGCGGCTGGCAAGGCGGCAAGGGCCAGCGCTTCGACGCGTTCGACGCCAAGGCCGAGGCGCTGTCGCTGCTCGAAGCCGCCGGCGCGCCGGTCGCCAATTTGCAAGTGATGCCTGTCCCGAGCAACGTCGAGGGAGGCGAGGCGGGTGAGGTCTATCATCCCGGCCAGTCGGCGACCTTGCGTCTCGGGCCGAAGACGGTGCTCGCGGCGTTCGGCATGGTCCATCCGGGCGTGCTCAAGGCATTCGACCTCGACGGAGACGTCGCGGCGGTGGAGATCTATCTCGATGCGCTTCCGGCCAAGCGTGGATCCGGCTTCATGCGGCCCGCCTACACGCCCCCCGCGCTGCAGGCGGTCACGCGCGACTTCGCGTTCCTCGTGCCGGCCGAGCTGGCGGCGGGCGATCTCGTCCGCACGGTGAAGGGTGCCGACAAGGCGGTCATCGTCGATGCGCGGCTGTTCGATGTCTTCACCGGCACCGGCGTACCCGAGGGGCAGAAGAGCCTCGCAGTCGAAGTCACGCTCCAGCCGGGCGAGAAGAGCTTCACCGATGCCGAGCTGAAGGCCGTGGCCGACAAGGTGGTTGCCGCCGCAGCAAAGCTTGGGGCGGCACTGAGGGGGTGACCCACAATCGTCACCCCGGCCTTGTGCCGGGGTCCACCGGGAGGCAAGGGCGAAGCCTGAGCTTCATGCTTCACCGGTGAGGCTGAGTGGACCCCGGAACGAGTCCGGGGTGACGGAAATGGAGAATCGCATGCCTACCGCACTCATCACCGGCGTGACCGCGGGAATCGGCGAAGCCGCAGCGCGCGCGTTCGTCGGCGCAGGCTGGAGAGTGATCGGCACCGGCCGCCGCGCCGACCGGCTCGCGGCGCTGCAGGCTGAGTTGGACGATGCGCTCCACACGCTCGAATTCGACATCCGCGACGCGGCCGCTCGCGACGCGGCGCTCGACGGGCTGCCCGAGGCCTTTCGCGGCGTGGATCTGCTGATCAACAATGCCGGGCTCGCGCTGGGGCTGGAGCCTGCCCAGCAGGCGTCGCTGTCCAACTGGACCACGATGATCGACACCAACATCACTGCGCTGGTGTCGATCACGCACAAATTGTTGCCGCAGTTGATCGAGCGGAAAGGCGCGATCATCAACCTTGCCTCGGTGGCAGCGAACTACCCCTATCCCGGCGGCAACGTGTACGGAGCGACCAAGGCGTTCGTGCGCCAGTTCAGCCTCAATCTGCGCTCCGACCTGATCGGCACCGGCGTCCGCGTCTGCTCGATCGAGCCGGGCATGGTCGAGACCGAGTTCACGTTGGTGCGCACCGGCAGCCAGGAGACTTCGGACAAGGTCTATGCGGGGGTCAATCCGATGACCGCGGAGGACATCGCCGCGACGATGCTGTGGGTCGCCGGGCAGCCGGCGCACCTCAACGTCAACACGATCGAGCTGATGCCGGTCAACCAGGCCTGGTCGCCCTTCCTCGTCCACCGCGAAGGCTGAGATCCGGCGCCGCTAGCGCAGCTTGCGCCACACCGACCAGGCGACGGTGCCGTTGCCGGAGGCGCTGGCGGGAACCGCATATGTGAGCACGCCGTCGCGGAAGCTGTATTCGCGCACCTGCTGCTTGCCTTCCCAATTGGGCCAGGACGCGCTCTCGACGCTGAACACGAGCGTCTTGCCGTCGGGAAGCGCGCGGACCCGGCCGAAATGCGTGCTCGAGCCGAGCACCGCGGCGCGATATTCCTCCGGCGTGCCGCGGGTCTTGTCGCCGCCCGCGAAGAGCGGCCGGTCGGGCCGGAATATCTGGATCGTATAGCGCCCCTCGGCGTCGACCATCATCAGCCCGTGCGGATGCTCGCCATAGGCCGTAGCGCGCGAACCGTCGGCAAGGATCTCATAGGCCGCGGCCATTTCCCAGCTGCCCTCGAGCACCAGGGGCGGCTGTGGTGGAGCGGCGGCAAGCATCGCGAGCGGCATCAAAGGCACGATGGGCATGGGATATACTCCGTAACCATATTGATAGGTTACATTGGAATGCGGGCGCAAGGATAACTTGTCAAGCAGGTTACAGAGGCCTAGTTTGCGGCCATGCCCGATCCCATCCCTCCGGCAGAGCAGCGCGACGGCTTTCGCTTTCGCGGCGGGCATCGCGCGCTGGACTTCGTCGCCACGCTCGCCGCCCGGCTCAAGCCGGTGCCGCGCGACCTGCTCGCCGTGCCCGGAGATGTCGAACGCTGGCTGGTCGCGGCGGGGTTCGCATCGGGTGCGGGTGCGACCGAGGCGGACCTCTTCACGGCGCGGCGATTGCGCGAGGCGATCCATGATCTGGCCGTCGCGCGCATCGCCGGGGAGCCCGATCCGGCCGAGGCGCGCGCCGATCTCAACGCAGTCGCGGCGGGATCGGTCGCGGCGCCGCAGCTCGATCCGACGGGCGGCCTCGCCTGGCAGGGAAATGCGGCCGGGCTGCTGGGCGAAGTCGCACGCGAGGCGGTGCTGCTGTTCGGCGGGGCGCAGGCACTCCGCATCCGGCAATGCGAAGCGGAGGGCTGCGCGATCCTGTTCCTCGATACGTCGCGCGCGCACGACCGGCGCTGGTGCTCGATGGCGGCGTGCGGCAACAAGGCCAAGGTCGCCGAATTCCGGCGCCGCAAACGCTCGGCAGAATGAAGGGTTTTGGATGATCGAGATCGCCAGCGAAATGCTCGACGCGCGGATCAATTCGCTCGGCGCCGAGCTTTCGAGCCTGCGCGACGGCGCCGGGCGCGAGCTGATGACCGATGCCGATCCGGCCTTTTGGGCCGGGCGGGCGCCGTTGCTGTTCCCGATCGTCGGGCGGCTGATGGGCGACAAATATCGCCTCGACGGCAAGGAATATCCGCTGCCGCAGCATGGCTTCGCGCGGCGGCAGCAGTTCGCGCTGGTCGAGCAGGCCGCGAACCGCGCGGTTTTCCGGCTGTCCGACAATGACGAGACGCGCGCGGTCTATCCCTTCGCCTTCACACTCGACGCGGCGTTCACGCTGACCGGCGCGACGCTGGCGACGGACGTCATTGTGACCAACACCGGCGATCGCGACATGCCCGCCAGCTTCGGCTTCCATCCGGCCTTCGCCTGGCCGCTGCCTTTCGGCCGTCCGCGCGCGGATCACCGCATCGTCTTCGAGGAACCGGAGCCGGCCGCGCTCTCGGCGATCGCGCTCGGCGGCTGGATCGCGCCCGAGAACCGGCCGAGCCCACTCGACGGGCGCGCGCTGAAGCTCACCGATCAGATGTTCGAGCGCGATGCGCTGGTTTGGGACCGGCTGGAGAGCCAGTCGCTGCGCTATGACGGCGGCGAAGGGTCGGGGCTCGAGATCGGCTTTGCGGGCATGCCGAAGCTCGGTATCTGGACCAAACCGGGCGCGCGATTCGTCTGCATCGAGCCCTGGCACGGCATCGCCGATCCGGTTGGTTTCGACGGCGAGATCTGGGACAAGCCCGGCATCCTCCGCTTCGCGCCCGGCGAATCGCGCACCTTCAGCATGCAGGTGACGCTGGCGGGTTGATCGTCCCTTTTGCTCTTCGTCACCCCGGACTTGTTCCGGGGTCCACCATGCCTCCCGCGAGCAGCAAGAGGTTCCTGCATCTCGCCTGGCATCCCGGTGGACCCCGGCACAAGCCTGTCCTGAGCGCCTGCCTTGCAGGCAGTCGAAGGGGCCGGGGTGACGATGGGGTGTTAACCGGCTAGAGGGCCGCGATGCCTTCCGACCACATCAACGACCGCCGTACCTTCGCGATCATCTCGCACCCCGACGCCGGCAAGACCACGCTCACCGAGAAATTGCTGCTGTTCGGCGGCGCGATCCACCTGGCCGGCGAGGTCAAGGCACGCGGCGCCGCGCGGCGCGCGCGCTCGGACTGGATGAAGATCGAGCAGCAGCGCGGCATTTCGGTGACCAGCTCGGTGATGACCTTCGAGCGCGAAGGGGTGACCTTCAACCTACTCGACACGCCGGGCCACGAGGACTTTTCCGAAGACACCTATCGCACGCTGACCGCGGTCGACTCGGCGGTGATGGTGATCGACGTCGCCAAGGGCATCGAGAGTCAGACGCGGAAATTGTTCGAGGTCTGCCGCCTGCGCAACGTGCCGATCATCACCTTCGTCAACAAGGTCGACCGCGAAGGCCGCGAAGTGTTCGACATCCTCGACGAGGTGGCGAACCTGCTCGCGCTCGACGTGACGCCGATGACGTGGCCGGTCGGCATGGGCGGCAATTTCGAAGGGATCTACGATCTCGCGACGAAGCGCCTGCTCCTCCCCGAGGGCAATAGCCGCGAATTCCAGGGCAAGGTGGTCCAGACCAGCGGGCTCGACGATCCGCAGCTCGACGCGATCCTCAGTGCCGAAAATCTCGCCAAGCTGCGCGAGGAAGTCGAATTGGCCGGGGTCGGTTATCCCGAATTCGACGCCGGGGCCTATCGCCATGGCGATCTCACGCCGGTCTATTTTGGCTCGGCGCTCAAGGAATTCGGCGTCGATTCGCTGATCGAGGCGCTTGCCAGCTTCGCCCCGCCGCCGCGTGCCCAGCCCGCCGAACCCGCCCCGGTCGAGCCCTCGCGCGACGAAGTCACCGGCTTCGTGTTCAAGGTCCAGGCGAACATGGACCCCAATCACCGTGATCGCATCGCGTTCATGCGGCTATGCTCCGGCACCTTCAGGCGCGGCATGAAACTGACGCCCAGCGGCCACGGCAAGCCGATCGCGATCCACTCGCCGATCCTGTTCTTCGCACGCGAGCGCGAACTCGCCGACGAGGCCTATCCGGGCGACATCATCGGGATTCCCAATCACGGCACGCTCCGGGTGGGCGACACGCTGTCCGAGCGCGCCGATGTGCGCTTCACCGGCCTGCCCAATTTCGCGCCCGAGATCCTGCGCCGCGTCGCGCTCAAGGATCCGACCAAGACCAAGCAGCTGCGCAAAGCCTTGGACGACATGGCCGAAGAGGGCGTGACGCAGGTCTTCTATCCCGATATCGGCTCGAACTGGATCATCGGCGTGGTCGGCCAGCTCCAGCTCGACGTGCTGCTCAGCCGTCTCGACGCCGAATACAAGGTCGCGGCCGGGCTCGAGCCCGCGCCGTTCGAGACTGCGCGCTGGGTGTCGAGCGAAGACCCCAAGGCACTCGAGGAGTTCATGGGCCTCAACCGCGGCGCAATGGCGAAGGACCGCGACGGCAACCCGGTGTTCCTCGCCAAATCGGCGTGGGAAGTCGGGTATATCGCCGATCGCTATTCGAAGGTGAAGTTCGCGGCGACGCGCGAGCGCTAATCTACCCAGTCCTGCTGGAGAAACCGGCTGGCCAGCGCCATCAGCGCGCCGGCTACGAGATACAGGCACAACCCCGCCGCGATCGCGTAGCGCAGCGCCTCGTCGCCATAGGCCGGGGTCAGCGCCTTGGAGAGCGATCCGATCGCCCAGCTGCCGAGCCCCAGCCCGATCAAATTGTTGATCAGCAGGAAGCTCGCCGACGCGGTCGCGCGCATATGCGCAGGGACGAGGTGCTGGACCGCAGTGAGCACCGGGCCGAGCCAGACATAGACCAGGGCCTGGGGCAGCAGGAACAAGGTGAAGGCGATCGGCCAACTGCTCGACAGCACGCCGGCGACGAACAACGGCGCGCCCGCGGCGTAGCAGATCGCAGGCGCCAGCGCGTACCAGCGGCGGTTGCGCGCGCCGAGCCGGTCGCCGAGCCAGCCTCCGAGCAATATCCCCGCGACGCCGCCGGTGAGCAGCAATGCGCCGAAGAACTGGCCGGTCTGGACGAGAGTCAGAGCGAAGCTGCGCTGCATCAGGCTCGGCAGCCAGAAGGCCACGCCGTATCCGCACATCGATCCCGCCGCGGCGCCGAACGCCATGAGCCAGAAGGCCGGCTTGGCGGCGAGGATCGGGAACACGCGTGACACCGGCATTGCGTCGCGCGTCGCCGCGGGACGCGGCGGATCCTTGACGATCAGCTTGAAGAAGGGAGCGATCACCAGTCCGGCCAGCCCGACGACGACGAACGCCGTGCGCCACTCGACATTCTGCGCGATATAGCCGCCGAGCAGCACGCCGCCCGCCGCGCCCAGCGGAATGCCGAGCGAATAGATCGAAAGCGCCCGCGCGCGCTTCTCGGGCGGGAAATAATCCGAGATCAGCGCATAGCTAGGCGCGACTCCGCCCGCCTCGCCGACCCCGACGCCGAGGCGGAACAGGAACATCTGCGTGAAGTTCTGCGCGAAGCCGCACAAGGCAGTGAACGCACTCCATACGCCGAGCGACACGGTGATCACCCAGGTCCGGCTGGTGCGATCGGCGAGCAGTGCCAGCGGGATCGCCAGCGTCGAATAGAGCGCCGCGAAGGCAAGCCCGCCGAGCATGCCGAGCTGTGCATCGTCGAGCCCGAGATCCTTCTTCACCGGCTGGGCGAGGATGCTGAGGATCTGCCGGTCGAGGAAGTTGAAGGTGTAGACGAGCAGCAGCATCGCGAGGACGACTGCGGGGTAGGATGGGCGCGGAGCGTAATGGGTGTCGTTCATCGCTGGCCCTTAATAGTCCTCTCCCGCTTGCGGGAGAGGGTTGGGTGAGGGTGAGTCGGGAAAGAAGCACGACGGCATCGCGCTGAACCCTCTCCCCGGCCCTCTCCCGCAAGCGGGAGAGGGAGGTTGCGGCGTCAGAACTTGACCGTGCCGGTCACGAACACCTGGCGCGGATTGCCGTAATAAGCGGTGAGCACGCCTTCGCTGCCGAGCGTCGGGATATACGCCCCCGCCGGGGTGCGCAGGAAATCGCCGGTGTCGGGATTCTGCGCGAGGAAGTTATAGCCCGCGACGATGTAGCGCTCATTGGTCAGGTTGCGGCCGTGGATGCCGAGCGAGAAGGTCTGGTTGATGTCCCAGACGAGATTGGCGTCGAGCAAGGTATAGGCCGGCTGGTCGAGCATCGGCGTGCGCAGCTCGAACTGTTGCGAATCGCCGCGGTACGACACCGTCGCGCTGGCGCTGATCGAGCCGTCGCCGACCGGCACCGAATAAGCCAGCGTGCCGCTCGCCGTCAGATCGGGCGTGTTCTGGATCTTCCGGCGGTTCGCCACGTCGATCCCGCGCGCATCGATGAAGTGCAGATATTTCGCGTCGAGATAGCCGAGCGTCCAGCTCAGGTTGAGCGTGCCGCCGGGCGCGCCGAGATTGCGCGAGGCGATTACATTGCCCTCGAATTCGACGCCCTTGATCCGCGCCTTGCCGGCATTGGTGGTGACGCCGATGAAGGTCTGCTGGCCATTGACCGTCGTGCCGATCGAGCCGGGCACCTGCACGTCGGTATAGTCCGACTGGAACGCCGCGAGCGCCAGGTTGACGCGGCGATCGAACAGGCTGGCTTTGTAGCCGATCTCGTAGGTCGTGACCTTCTCGGGGTCGAAGGCAAGGAAATCATAGACCTGCTGCGGAGTGCAGGCGCCGCCTGCCGGGGTGCGGCAGGCAGTCGACTGGCCGCGCGGGTCGAAGCCGCCGCCCTTGAAGCCCTTGGCCCAGCTTGCATAGAGATTGTGGTCCGCATTCGGCTTGAAGCTGATCGATGCGCGCGGCGTGAACTGCGCGAAATCGGCGCTGCCACGGAAGTTCGAAGTGGTCGCGAACAGCGTGCCGGTGCCGCCGAAGAAGGGCGAGCCGCCGCCGAGGAAGGTCTGGCGCAGGATCGTCGACTGGCGCTGATCCCAGGTGTAGCGCCCGCCCGCCGAGACGCTGAACATCTCGCCTAGATCGTAAGTGAAGTCGCCGAACACCGCGACGGTATCGGTGAAGACATTGCCGTAGGTGAGCGCGGTCACGCCGCCCGGCAGGCGCACGTCGAACACGGTGCGCGCCTCGGCATCGAGATAGTAGATGCCGAGCAGGCCGGAGAAGGACCCGGTATCGATCAGGAACTGCGCTTCCGAGCTGAACTGCTTGTTGTTGTAGAAGGCCGGCACGTCGACCTGGACCGCGGGGAGCGAATCGAAGTCGATCGGCGTCGCGCTGTCGTCCTTGCGATAGCTGGTGATCGAGCGGAAGGTCAGCCAGTCTGCGGGCTTCAATTCGATCAGCCCGGTGACGCCCCACGCCTCGACTTCCTGGGCCGGGCTGGTGAGGCCGGCGCGCGTATCATAGACGTCGTCGAGCACCGGCGCGCCGGTGGCGATGCCGGGGATCAGCCGGTGGCCGCCGCGCGGCTGGCTCTCGTCCTTGGTATAGTCGCCCGAAATGCGGAAGAAGGCGCTGGCGCTCGGCTCGAACTCGATGGTGCCGCGCGCCGCCCACAGATCCTTGTCGTAATTCTCTGCGCCGGTGGTGAGGTTTTCGCCGAAGCCGTCGCGGGTCAGCCGCGCATATGCCGCGCCGACGCGCAGCCCGGTGTCGCCGATCGGCGCGCTGGCGCTGATCACGCCGTCGATCTGGTTGTACGTGCCATAGGTGCCGCGCAGCTTGAACGTCGGCTTGTCGCCGAGTCGACGCGTGACATATTTGATCGCGCCGCCGATCGTGTTGCGGCCATAGAGCGTGCCTTGCGGCCCGCGCAGCACTTCGATCCGCTCGACGTCGTAGATGTCTAGCACCGCCGCCTGCGGACGATTGAGATAGACATCGTCGAGATAGATGCCGACGCCGGCCTCGAACCCGGCGACCGGATCCTGCTGGCCGACGCCGCGGATGAAGGCGGAAAGCGTCGAATTGGTGCCGCGCGACACTTCGAGCGTCACGTTGGGAGTGGTGTTGGCGATGTCGGTGATGTCGAGCGCGCCCGACGCCTCGAGTTGCTCGCCGGTGAAGGCTGTGACTGCTATCGGCACGTCGCGCAGCGTTTCCTCGCGGCGGCGCGCGGTGACCACGATCTCGCCGGGGTCCTCGACGACCGCGTCGGTGACCTCCTGAGCGGCTTTCTCGAAAGCCGCTGCGTTCGTGTCGTGGTTGTCCTGCGCAAGGGCCGGCATTGCGGAAAGCGCGGCAAAGGCGGCGCCTGCCTGGAGAATCGTACGGGCAGACGGAATCAGGCGTGACATGGTCATTTTCCTCCCCAGAATTCGACCCGTCTCGTGCGCGGGTTGTAAGCTGTCGAAGGAAGCTATACTGAAACCTGAACCGGGTTTCAACTTGGAAGAACAGGGGGAGAGGGCAGATGCCAGGCGGCGGTGGCGTGGACGCCACACCCCATAGGGTGGACAGCGGCGAAGTCGCGAGCGCCGGCAAGGAGCCGCGCACCGCACGCGGGCGGAAAACGCTGCGCGCGATCCTCGACGCCGCGGCGGAGGAGTTCGGCGAAAAGGGCTTCCACGAAGGCTCGATCAGCGGGATTACCCGCCGCGCCGGCGTAGCGCTGGGCAGCTTCTACACCTATTTCGATTCGAAGGACGCGGTGTTCCGCGCGCTGGTCCGCGACATGTCCGAACAGGTCCGCGAACATGTCGCGCCGGCGCTGAAGGACGCGCCCGGCCAGATCGCCGCGGAGCAGGCGGCTTTGCTTGCCTTCATCCGGTTCGCCCGGACCCACAAGGAAATCTACCGGATCATCGACGAGGCCGAGTTCGTCGATCCCGAGAGCTTCCGCATGCACTATGCCACCACCGCCGATCGCATCGCCAGGCGCCTTCGCGCGGCGGCGGAGCGCGGCGAGGTGCGCGACGATGTCGGCGAGGTCCATGCCTGGGCGATCATGGGGATGAACGTGTTCCTCGGCCTGCGCTACAGCGTGTGGCAAGAGGACGTCGCCCCCGAAGCGATCGCCGAGACCGTCGCGGCGATGCTGACGCGGGGGATTGGGACAGGTGGTTCGGACGGGTAATCGGGCAGTGCCGATCATTGCCTGGGGACGGAGGCCTCGGGCGGGGGAGATCCGGTTTCCAGATCCAGAGCGGCGAATGCCGCGTGCAACACCTCCCCAATCGGACGCGTGCCGCCTTCCTGGTTGAAAGTATCGGTCGAGAGACGGATCGCGCCGATAGCAAGCAAGGCGACGAGCCGCAGGCCGGTGGCGCGTTCGGGTTCCGGCCATCGTTCGCGAAGCGCGGCGAATAGCGTCTCCTCATGCTGAACATAGCTGGCTTGCTTCCGCGCCTGAACGGCGGCGCTGGAACGCATCAGGCGGTCGATGGCGATCATGTCGTCGGCGGGCACTGAGGCGCAGACCTTCACGACGGCATTGCGGATGGCGTCGACGGGACGGGTGCCCGACGGCGCGCTGCGCACCTCGGCGGCGAGCAGTTCGCCCATCCCGCTCTGCAGGGACAGCAGGATGTCGTCCTTCGATCTGAAATAATAGAAGAAAGTTCGCCGGGATATTCCCGCCGCCGCCGCGATCGCGTCGATCGTCGTGGCTTCATATCCCTTCTCGATGAACAGGCAGATTCCGGTGTCCGTGATTCGCCGCAGGGTCTCGCGGCGCTTGCGCTCGCGCAATCCCTCGCGGGGAACGGCCATATCTTGGCCAGGCGTCATGCAAATAAATCCCTTGAAAATTGCACTCAGTGCGATATTATTTTTACACCAAGTGCGGATTTTTGGAAAGGCTGAATTATGACGTGGATGGTGTCGGACATCCCTTCGCAGCTCGGACGCACTGCGATCGTCACAGGAACCGGCGGTCTCGGGTTCGAGGACGCGCTGGCACTCGCGCGAGCCGGCGGCGACGTCGTCATCGCGGGGCGCAACCCGGAAAAGGGTGCTGTTGCGGTCGCGCATATCTGCGCAGCCGTGCCGGGTGGGCGCGTGCGGTTCGAACAGCTCGATCTTGCGAACCTCGCGTCCATCGCGGGCTTCGGCGAAAGGCTGCGGGGACAGCAGGACAGCGTCGATCTGTTGATCAACAATGCCGGGGTCATGGTGCCGCCCAGGCGGCGAGAAACCGCAGACGGCTTCGAATTGCAGCTCGGCACCAACCATCTCGGTCACTTCGCACTGACCGCAGCGCTCCTGCCGCTCCTGCGCGGGAGCGGCAGCGCCCGCGTGGTGTCGCTTTCGAGCGTTGCGGCGCGCGGCGGCGCAATCGATTTCGACGACCTCAATGCCGAGCGGCAGTACCACGCCATGTCCGTCTACAGCCAGTCGAAGCTCGCGTGCCTGATGTTCGCGCTCGAACTGCAACGGCGCAGCGAGGCGAATGGTTGGGGCATTTCCAGCATTGCCGCGCACCCCGGCATCGCGCGAACCGAGCTCCTGCACAATGCGCCTGGCCGCGGGAGTCTCATGGGCGTGGCGCGCTCGTTATTATGGTTTCTGTTCCAGCCTGCGGCACAGGGCGCGTTGCCGACCCTGTTCGCCGCAACTTCCCCCAAGGCAAGGCCGGGCGTCTACTACGGCCCGGATAAATGGAACGAAGCGCGGGGATTTCCGGGAGAAGCGAAGATTCCCGCACAGGCGCTGGACCGCGCGACCTCGGCTCGTCTGTGGGACGTCTCCCAACAGCTCACCGGGGCGACATTCTGATGCGGCGCTCGCGGACTCGCCTGCTGGCCTGCGCTCCGCAGCTGGACGCTGGCGTCACTTCTTGCCCAGCTTGTCCTTCAGCCCAGCGAGAGCGCCGAACGGCCCCGCTTCCTCCTCGCTGATCACCCCGGCCTGCTTGAGCGCCGCCGCGGCATTGGGACTGCGCGGGAAGGGATCGAGCGCGAGCGCGAGCGTCTCCGCGGCCGCCTCGCCGAGATCGAGCGCGCTGCCGGTGTAGAAGACGGTATCGAGATCCTCCTCGGCCAACTCGATTTCGTCGTGCGATTCGTCTTCGGTCGGTTCGGGCAGGAAGCGAATCGCAAAATCCTCCTCGATCTTCGCGGGGAGCGGTTCGCCGGTGACGCCGCACGACTGCGTGACTGCCGCCGACAAATGACCGGCGGCGCGCACGCCCGCGGCATCGCGGCGCAGCACGAAGCGCGCGGCGAGCCGGTCGACTGCGACCAGATCGAAGCGGCGGGCGATCGCGTTGCGCTCTTCGGGGGTCGCCTCGATCGCGACATTGCTTTCGCCGGTGCCGATCTGGTCGAGCCGATGGGCGCGCGAGAATTCCGGGGTCATTGCGGCAGCTCTCCCGCGAGGATCGCGGCTGTGGGCGTGGCCGCGAGCCGGTCGCGGAGCGCGAGCAGTTTCGTCTCGACATGCGCGAGCGCGGCATCGGTGGGTGCATGACCGCGATAGACGTTGCGGACCAAAGCCGTGCGCAGCCCCTCGCCGGCGAGCCCCGCGCGATAGGCGCCGAGCCGACCGCCGACCATGCCCATCATCCGCCCCATATGCTTGCCGACGACGATGTCGCCGATGCCGATCTCGCGCAGCTGGCCGTCCATGTCGTCGATGAAACATTCGGCGAGCGCGGTGCTCGGCGCCATTGCCTCGGGCTCGCCTTCGAGCCGCAGCAGGACGAGCGCGAGCACTGCGGCGATCATGTCGAATCGCCCGTCGATCGTGTCGGGGACGCCGCCTTCGGTATACCAATGCGGGGCGCGGCCCATGGCGACGACGCTCGCATAAAGCTGCGGCGCGGTGCCGCGATCGGAGGCGCCGAACAGGCGCTTGAGCAGTCCCATGATTGGTCTTCGTCCGTGCAACTTGTGGCGCGACCTTGTTTGGCCGCATTTTGCCGCATATTGAGGCGAATGGCGCGCGATGCAATGCGCGCCGCGTGCTCGCTTCGCCCTGGAGATTTCGATGCCCTTCCCCGTTCGCCTGGCCGGTTGCGCCGCGCTCCTCGTCGCCATGGGCGGCACTGCCTGCGCGCCGATCAAGTCGCATCAGGGTTATGTGATCGACAAGGAGCTGGTCGATTCGGTCCAGCCCGGCGTCGATACGCGCGAATCGGTGATGCAGACGCTCGGCCGGCCGACGCTGACCAGCCAGTTCAACCAGGGCGAATGGTATTACGTGTCGCGCGACAGCCGGAATTTCGGCTACAGCGACCCCAAGGTGCGCGATCAGACCACGATCCGCATCCGTTTCGATTCCGCCGGCAACGTCGCGTCGGTCGAGAAGATGGGCAAGGAACTGATCGCCTCGGTCGACCCCTATGGCAAGAAGACGCCTACGCTGGGCCGCAAGCGCAGCTTCTTCGACGATCTGTTCGGCAATATCGGCACGGTCGGCGCCCCGGGCACCGGCGGCGGTGGCCCTCCGGGCGGCTCGGGTCAGTAATCAAACTTGCTGATTGCTGACTGCCGCGTTCCCGCGCGGTTCAGCGACGTTCCTTCAATTTGCCTGCGTGCCGGAAACTACCGGTTCGGAGAGCTTGGAGGAATCCAGTGAAGAAGATCATCACCGCAGCTTTGCTCGCTGCCGTCGCGATGCCGGCGGTGGCCGTGCCGACCGCCGCCAGTGCGCAGTCGAATCGCGAACTGCGCCGCGACCGCCAGGACATTCGCGAGGAGCAGCGCGAGCTGCGCGACGCCCGCCGCCGCGGCGATCGCAGCGACATTCGCGACGAGCGCCGCGACGTTCGCGAGGCGCGTCAGGAGTATCGCGAGGATCTGCAGGACCGCAATCGCCGCTGGGGCGACAATGACTGGCGCGATTATCGCACCCGCAATCGCGGCGTCTATGCCCGCGGCAACTGGCGGGCGCCGTTCGGCTATACCCGCTTCCGCACCGGCGTGCGGATCGCGCCTAGTTATTGGGGGCCACGCTATGTGATCGGCGATCCGTGGCGCTATCGCCTGCCCCCGGCGGGCCGCTTCCAGCGCTGGGTGCGCCATTATAACGACGTGCTCCTGATCGACATGCGCCGCGGCGTGGTGGTGCGCGTCATCCCGGGCTTCTTCTGGTAGAATGGACCGGACCCGGGCCGCGCGAGCGGTCCGGGGTTCGGCCGCGCCGGTTGCGGCGACGCGGCCGGTGCCCTGAGACACGGTCCGAAAGGGAAGGACCGCGCATTTGAACGCGCGGAAAAGCATTTCGCTCCCGTAGCGAAATGCGAATCTTCAGCGAACCGTGAAGAGGATCTGATCGACCACGCGTCCGCCGAGATCGACCAGCCGCAGCCGGTGCTGCCCGCGCGTCGGCAGCAGCAGCGGACGCGAGTCGGCGGTGCCCAGATCCTCCCGGTCGAGCAGCAGGCGATGGCCGGCAATCTGGCCCGCCACTGCGATCGCCAGCCGCTGGCGATCGACTGGAATGTCGGGATCCAGCGCATAGACGCTGCCTGCCACCGGATTGACGATGCGCGGCCGCCGCGCCGCCTCGGGCGCCGCCGCGACCTGGTCGAGCGCGGTGCCCTTCACAAAAAATTCGCGGCGCGGCTGCTCGATGCCTTCGGCGAAGCGGATCTGCCGCGTCTCGATTCCTGTCGGCGGGGGCGATGCCCTGGAAGGCGTGCCGGCGTGCAATGCCATCATGACGTCGCGCCACACCGGCGCCGCGCCGCTCGTTCCCGATACCGCACGCATCGGATCGCCTTCGAGATTGCCGACCCAGACGCCTACCGTGAACCGGTCGCTGAAGCCGATGCACCAATTGTCGCGCATCGCCTTCGACGTGCCGGTCTTGGCAGCTGCCCAGAAGGGCAGGCGCAGCGCCGAATCGACGCCGAACGTGCCGGCGCGGGCGTTCGGATCGGCGAGGATGTCGGCGACGATCCACGCCGCCTGCGGCGAAACGATCTGCCGGAGCGCTCCCTTGGGAGAAGCGTCGGTCATCCGCAGCGGCGACCAGCGTCCGCCGAGCGCGAGGCTGCGATAGGCGGCGACCTGCTCGAGCAACGTGACTTCGGCAGAGCCGAGGGCCAGCGAATAGCCGTAATATTGGCCATCCTCGACCAGCCCGCGATACCCCGTGTCCCACAGCCGGTCGCGGAACGCATCCACGCCGGTCAGCAGCAACGTGCGCACCGCGGGAACGTTGAGCGACCCCGCCAATGCGATCCGCGCGGAGACGGGCCCTTTGAATGCGCGATCGTAATTCTGGGGCACGTACAGCCCAGAGGCAGTGTCGAGCTGGACCGGCGAATCGTCGAGGATCGAGGCGGCGGTGAGATAACCCTTCTCGATCGCCTGTGCGTAGAGGAACGGCTTCAGCGTCGATCCCGCCTGGCGATAGGCCGAGGCGCCGTCGACTGCGGGCGCGGTCGATTCGCCGCCGATCCCGCCGACATAAGCGAGCACGTCGCCGCTGGCATTGTCGACCACCACCACTGCGCCGTCCCGCGCACGGGTGCCGCCCAGCCCCTGCAGCTGGCGGCGCATCGCCGCGATCGCGACCGACTGGATGCGCAGGTCGAGCGTGGTGGTGATCCGCGCGCCCGGCTTGTCGAGCAACCGCGCGGCAAGATGCGGCGCGAGCCCGGGATCGAGCGCGAGGCTGCGCGCGGGGCCGAGCATCGAGGCGGCGGCGCCAGCGAAGCGGCTGCAATCCTTGTCACGGCTCAATGCGCAGGCCCGTCGCGCGATTTCGGTCGATCCGGCGCCGGGATTGGGGAGCAGGGCCGCAAGCAGCAATGCATCGTCGCGACTCAATGCCGCCGGCGTCTTGCCGAACAGTCCGAGCGCGGCGGCGCCGATTCCCTGTGCCTCTCCCCGGAAACCGGCGAGATTGAGATATGCCTCGAGGATCTGGTCCTTGCTCCAGCCCGCCTCGAGCGCGGCGCCCGCGCGCATCTGGCGCACTTTGTCCCATGTGCCGCGATGGCCCGGCGTGGCGAGATCGGGCGCGAGATAGGCGGCGACCTGCATCGACAGCGTCGAGGCGCCGCGCGCCCGCTTGCCTTCGATCCGGTCGCGCAATGCACCGCCGAGCGCCCACCAGTCCACGCCATTGTGGCTTCGGAAGCGGCGGTCCTCGGCGGCGACGAGCGTGTCGCGCGCCACTGGCGATATGTCGGCGAGGCGAACCCAGCCTAGCCGGCGGGCCTGATAATCGATGCGCGCGCTGTCGATCAGCCGGCCGTTGCGGTCGTAGAGCCAGGCTTCGGACGGATGCCAGTTGGCGAGTACCGCGGCGTAGCCCGGGAGCGGCGGCGGTCGCGTGATCCACGAGAGCGATACGAAACCGCCGATGAGCAGCGCCGCGGCAGTGAGCAAGATTCGCGAAGGCGTGAAGATGCCGCGCCAGCCGCGTTCACGATACGCGGCGCGCTGGCGACGCCCCCATGCGGCGAGCGCTTCGGGGAAGCGGTCGATGCGAGCGATCAGGCCTCTGAGGCGCCTCATACACCGTCATCCCGGCGGAAGCCGGGATCTCGTGCGGCTCTTGTCCTGCAATTGCCTGAGATCCCGGCTTTCGCCGGGATGACGGGAAGAGGTTTCACCGCTCCGCCACCGTCATCACGGCATTGGGCAATTGCGCGCGGATCTCGGGCGAGTACATCGCCTCGACTCGCGTCGCCGGCAGGCTGAACCGGCCCGAGGCATTGAGCCGCATCACGTACGAGATGGTGAAGCTGCCGCGCGGCACCCAGCCATAATAGGCCCGCCACGATCCCTGACCGCGCTCGATCCAGTTGGGCGATACGCCCTCCGCCGTCCCTGCCTGCGCATTGAGCATTTCGGACTGGCCGCCGAGGCTGCCGATCACCGTCGCGCCGGTCGGGACCGGATCGTTGATCACCACCCAGTTGCGCTCGGCCGAAGCCTCGACGCTGATCGTCACCTTGATCACGTCGCCGCGTGTGTAGCGCCCGGGCACCAGCCCTTGCACCACACTGACCTGCTTCGTCATCTTGTACCCCGCCATCAGCGGCTGGGTGAGCGGCACCGCCGCCTTGACCCGCACGAACGCCCATGGCCCGGCGGCGCCGGCCTGACGCATCACCAAGGGCGTGGTCGCCGCCGGCAGCGGCAGGCTGAAGCTGCGCTGCGGCTCGAGCAGCGGCCAGGACCGGCTGACGCTCGCGCTGCCGAGACTGGCGGTCGTTACCCCCGCGATTGCCTCTGCCGGATAGGCCGCCATGAATTTGCGCGCGGCGATCGTGCCCCACGCATTGCCGGTGGTGGTGCCCCAATGGCCGCGCTGCTGGCGCATCGCCACGCCGACCATCATCTTGGGCGTCTCGGCCTGCCAGCCGGGGCGGCCGAGCGTGACCATCACTGCCTTGATCGCCGCTTCGTCGTCCGACGACATCAGCCACCACGGCATGTTGCCCTTGTCGCTGAGATCGATCCGCGTCCCTTCGTAGACGAGGCGCTGGCGCAGCACGTTCTCCGCATCGGCACGCAGCTGCGCGCCGTTGGCGAGGCCGGGCACCTTGGCCAGAGCGGCGAGATAGTCGGCGAGCGACGAAGTCGGCATTTCCGCCGGCGCGATGCCGAGCTGGCCGAGCATCGCGCTGGTCGCCGCGCCCTGCCGCGCAAGCGCCGAGAAGGCGGCGATCCGCTGGAGCCGGACATCGCCATAATCCTCGCGGCGCAGGCGGCCGTCGAGCACGGCCTTCATCGCGTCGATTGCCTTGACGCGTGGCCCGTCAGGCAGCGGCAGCCCTGCCTCGGCGGTGATCGACAGGATATACGCCGTGAGCGCTTCCGACCCGGACCATTCGCCGGGGAAGTAGCGCAGCAGGCCGTCACTGTCCTGATAAGCGGGCAGCTCGCCGGCGATGCCGTTCCACATGCCCGAATCGTTCAACGCGATCGCGCGCGACGTGCGCTGCTCGAGGCAGCCATAGGGATAGGCCGACATATAATCGCGCACGCCCTGGAGCGGCGGTGCGAGCGTGTCGGCGAGGCTGATGTCCACCATGCCGAAGCCGGGCAGTGCCCCTGCGGGTGGCGCGATCGAGAAGCTGGTGCCTTCGCCGACCCGGGCGAGCGTCGCCGCCCAGACTTCGACCGGCACTGCCGGGATCACGTCCTGCGCGACCGTCACCTTGTCGATTGCCTTGCCGTCGGCGGATTTGGCCGACACCGTCCAGCTGAGCTTGCCCGCCGCGTTCGGCGCAGTGAGGTTCCAGCTGACCGGCGCGGCGCCCCCCGCCGGAATATCGACGGTAAGCGGCTTGCCGGTGGCGACCGCCGGGCTGAGCACGACATTCGCCGTCACCCGCATCGGCTTGTCCGATCCGTTGCGCAGCGTGAACATCGCCCCGAACGTGTCGCCGGTGCGCACCACCTGCGGCACGCCCGGATAGATGCTGAGATCCTGATGCGTACGGACGCTCGCCTCGCCGGTGCCGAAGAGTTGCGCGCCGTTGGTGGCGATCGCGACCAGCTTGAACGAGGTGAGCGCATCCGAAAGCGGCACCTGCACCCGGGCATGGCCATTGCCGTCGAGCGGCACCTTGCCCTTCCACAGTAGGACCGGCTGGAAATTCTCGCGGTTGAGCCCCGAGAGATCGCCGCCGCCACCGCCGCCGGCCTCGACGGCTTTCTTGCCGTAATGCCTCTTGCCGACGACCTGCGTCTGCGCGGTCGAAGTGAGCACCGAGATCGGCCGGTCGCCCATCATCGCGGTGAGCACGTCCCAACTCTCATTGGGCGCGAGCTGGAGCAGTGCCTCGTCGACTGCGGCGAACGCCACGTCCGCCTCGCGCGCCGGCGAGCCGTCCGGATTCTTCACTTGCACGTCGACATTGGCCACGTCGCGGGCGGCATAGGTCGCCTTCTCGGCCTTGACCGCGACGCCGAGGCGATGGCCTTCCCAGCCGACCTTCACCTTGGCGATGCCGAGGCGGTAGGCTGGCTTGGCGAGATCGACCGTCGCGGTCGGCTTGCCGCCGTCCTGCGAGAAGGGCAGCCCCCAATCGCGCGCGAGTTTCGAGCGCCAGTTCGCCCAGCCGGAGACGCGGCCCCGGACGGCCATCACCGAGACATAGACGTCGGGCGCATAGCTTGCCGGCATCGGTACTTCGATCACCGGATCCTTGCCGCTCAAGCCGACGACGAAGCTGGAAAGCACGCCCTCGCGCTCGACGGTGACCAGTGCCGTCGCCTCGCGGAACGGCATGCGGACCTGGAACTTCGCGGTCTCGCCGGCCTTATATTCCAGCTGCTCGGGGATGACGTCCATCCGGTCGCCATTGTCGCCGCCGAACCACCAATCGTCGTCGCCGACCAGCCAGGTCGAGCGCGTCGCGCGCGCGACATTGCCGTTGGCGTCTTTCGTGGTGGCGACAGCATAGACTTCGCCCGAGACGCCAGGGTCGAGCTTGCAGCTCGCCAGGCCCTGCGCGTCGGTGGTCGCGGAACAGGTCGCGCCCAGCTTGGTCGTCTTCATCTGGTTGTCATAGGCGTAGAAGCCGCCGATCAGCCGGCGCCGCGCGGTCAGGATCTCGCGGCTGTAGAGCTCGACCGAGATGTCTTGGTTGGCCAGCGGCTTGCCCGAAGTATCGAGCGCGACGAAGCGCAGCCGCAGATCGTCCTGCTTCATCAGCCAGCCGTCGGTCTTGATGCCCAACTGGACCGCGGAGGTGTAGATCGGGATGCGCCGCGACGCGGTCAGGATCTCGCCATTGGCGTCCTGATAATCCATCTCGATCTGCATGTTGGTCGGCTGATCGAGGCTCTGGGGAACCTCGATCGAGGTCCGCGCGGTGCCGTCGCCGCCGAGCGTGACGGGCAAGGTCTGGGTCGGCGGCAGCGGAGTCGATTCCTCGTCGGTCTCGTCGTCGCCGTTCAAAGGCTTGACGCCCTCGGTCAGCGCGCGGCCGCCGAAGCTGTAGCTGTCATAGCCGTCGGGCGCGGTGACGCCCTCGAACCAGCCGACGCGCAATTCGACCGGCAGATTGCCGGCGCCCCCGCCCGAGAGATAGCCGACGAACAGGTCGAGCGGCAGCGTGCTCGGCCGCACCGCGGCCTCCTTCGGGCCCGCCACCGATGCTTTCATCGTCGGCAGCTTGTATTCGTCGAGCTTGAACGACTGGCCGGTATAGATCGTCTTCTCGTCGCCATCCTCGGTCGCAACGACCTGGATGTCGTAATCGCCCATCTTGGCGCCCTGCGGCGCGGTCCATTCGGTCTCGCCGATGCCGTTGGCGTCGATCGTCAACGGCAGGTCGTACTTCGTGTCCGATCCGCGATGCGACAGGCGCAGCGTGCCGGTGAAGGCGGGCGAAGTACCGAAGCCGCTCGCGATCGGCTGGCGCACGATGTGCTTCATGTGCACCGTCTCGCCCTGGCGGACGAGCGCGCGATCGAACACGGTGTGGAATATCTGGTCCTGCTTCTGCCAGCCGTAAGGCAGGTCGAAGTCATAGGGGCGGATGCCGTCGCCCCATTGTGTCAGCGTGAAGCTGAAATCGTCGGCCTTGCGTGCCGACACCATCAGCGGCGAGGCACTGCTGCCTTCGCAGCCCGAATAGGTTTCGGGCTCGGGCAGGCCGGCGGGGACGCCGAGCCGGCCCGAAGCATCGGTGGTGCCCTTTGCGAGGATCTGGCCGGTGCAGCTGTCGGTGATGCGCACTTCGGCGCTGCCGACGCCCTTGCCGCTGTCGAGCGCCGTGACCCAGACGAGCGATTGGTCGCGGCCCCATTTGAAGTGCACGCTCATATTGGTGACGAGCGCGCCCGCCGCCACATAGCGCGGGCTGTCGCGGCCGAGCAGGGCCCTGCCGAGCCGGGGGCTGGCGAGTTCGACCACGTAGAAACCGGGCTTGGTCAGCGGGATGCCGACGACTTCGAATTCCTTGCCCTTGCCGGGCAGCGAGACCTGGAACGGCTTGCCCGTGGCGGGCGTGAGCAGCGGGTCGGCACCGGTCTTGTTGATCCGGATCGTCTCCTCGCCGCGCTCGAACGTCTCGGTCTTGGTCTCGGCGGCGTCGTCGATCGCCCGCAACCACTTGGCGATCTCCCCATCGCCCCCCTCGACCCTGAGGCTCTGCCCGCCGACCGCCATCTGTTTGCCGACGAGTTGTGCCTCGACATTGCGCACGGTCACTGGCAGCACGCCGCCCTCGGCGGCTTCGAGGATGCCGAAGTCCGCTGCGAACTTCACCAGCGGCGGCGCCTCGTCGAAACGAACGTCGAGCGGGAAGCGCTCGGTGTTGGAAAGCTTGCGTCCGCTCTCGTCGGTGACGTTGGCCGGCAGCGTGAGTTTCGCGACGACCGCGGCAGGCAGCGGCGCCTTGAACTTGACGTCGGCGATCACGGCCTTGCGCTTCTCCTCGTCGGAGAAGATCGGCGTCAGCGCCTTGCCGTCGGGCAATGTGATGCGGATCGCTTCGGCCTGCGCGCGCGGGATCGGCGCGGAGAAGCGCACCCACGCGTCCTGCACCGGACTGCAGCCGGCCTGTGCGTTGACGCGCGAGCATTCGAAACGCGCGGCAAAGGGCTTGCGCACGGTGAAGTCGAACCGCTGGTCGGTGCCCGCGGTGCGGCCGCCGCTGGCGATGTCCTTGCCCCAGACGAGCGCGACATCCCGCCCCGGCGGCAGCGGGCGACGGCATTTGAGCGCGACCACGCTCGCGGTCGCCTTGACACGGTCGGCTTCGCTGGCGGGGAGCGCCTTGGGCAGGCCGCCTTCCTCAAGAAAGCTCTGCACTTCCCAGCGATCGGTGCCGAGCCCGGCGAGGACCTTGCCCGGCACGTCGGCGGGGAGCACGTCGACGGGAATCTTCTCGCCGATCCCGTCGACCGCGCAATAGGCGTTGGCGCCGACCGAATCGCGATCGGGCGCGAGGTTGGCCGCGACGAGGAAGGTCTGGTCCTCCTCGATCTCGCCGCCATAGCGGTTCGGCAGCACCGCGCGCGCGATCGGTCCGCCGCTGTCGACGGTGAATTTGGTCTGGCCGGTGACGGCATAACCGGCGAGGCTCTTGAGCTTGTCCTTCAAGGTGAAGGTGCAGGTCACGCCGCCGGGGAGCGGGCTGGCGAATTCGTGGACATAGGTCTGCTGGTCGACCCAGCGCCCTTCGCCGCCGACCGGGCATTCGACCGTGAAGGGACCGGCTGCGCGCGGATCGCCGAGCGGCACCATGGCCACGTTGAAGCGCGCAGTGAACCGCTCGATCGCGCCGCCGCCGACGCCGGGGGTGGCCATCTCGACCTGCGGGCTGTTGTCGCCCATCGCGAGCGTGGCGCCCAAAGGTGCGGCGATCAGCGCCAGGATACCGAGCCGGGCAACGAGCTTCATGGCACCAAATCCCCCTTTATGGCCGACGCACCCTAGCCGCGCGGGGGAAACAGGCCAACGGCGAAATGACCGTCTCCGAAACGGACGAAAATCGGGCGAGTCCCGATCAAGTCAACTTGATCATTTAATGAACAATGCGAAGATCAGAACATCCGAATCGGAGATTTCGCGGTGCTGGGACGGTCGTGCTGATCACCGCGATAGATGCGATTGCGCGTGAGGCTACCTTGTTCGCCGCGATCTGGTTCCTCGTCGGCGGCGTGGACGATCTGCTGGTCGATCTGATCTATCTGGCGCGGCGCGTTCGATTGGGCCTGGCGGGTCCGCCGCCGCACGCTCTTCTATCGCCGGAATCCGTGGAGCCGATTCCGCCGGGCAGAATCGCGGTATTCGTCGCGGCGTGGGATGAGTCGCAAGTGATCGGCAGGATGCTGCGCGCCGCGTTGGGCCGGTTCGATCATGCCGATTATGCGATCTATGTCGGCACCTATCCCAATGATCCGGCGACGATCGCCGCCGTCGCGGAGGTTGCGGAGAAGGATTCCCGCATACGGCTGGTGATCGGCGGCACGCCGGGGCCGACCACCAAGGCGGATTGCCTCAACGCGCTGTGGCGTGCGCTGCTTCGCGACGAAGCGGCGGAAGGGCTCCCGGCGCTGGGGGTCGTCCTCCACGATGCCGAGGACATCGTCCACGCGCTCGAACTCAGGGTCTTCGCGCAGTGGCTCCAGCATTGCTCGGCGGTGCAGCTACCGGTGCTGCCTTTGCCGCACCCGCGCTCGCGCTTCGTCGCCGGCCATTATTGCGACGAGTTCGCGGAGGCGCATGCCAAAACACTCGTCGTCCGTCAGGCATTGGGCGCGGGGCTTCCGCTGGCGGGAGTCGGCTGCGCGATCCGGCGCGATATGCTCGGCGCGATTGCCGAGGCGCGCGGCGGTTCGCCCTTCGACGCGACCAGCCTCACCGAAGATTACGAGCTCGGTCTCACGATTCACGCGATGGGCGGCAGGGCAATGCTGGCGCGCGTCCCCGAGTGCGTCGGCGGCCCGCCGGTCGCAGTCCGCGCCTATTTCCCCGACACGCTCAGGGCCGCGGTGCGGCAGAAGGCGCGCTGGCTCACCGGTATCGCGCTCGCCGGCTGGGACCGCACCGGATGGCACGCGGCGGCGCATCTTGGCGACAACTGGATGCGGATGCGCGATCGTCGCGCGACGCTGGCGCTGCCGGTGCTGGCGATCGCCTATTGCACCTTGCTGCTGTGGAGCGTGTCGGTGTTCGTGCATCTCGTCGTTGGGACCGCGGCGTTGGTGCTCGACCCCTATGTGCGGATGGTGCTCTGGGCCAATTTCGCGCTGGTCGGATGGCGATTGCTGGTGCGCGTGGCGTTCGTGCGACACGCTTATGGCTGGCGCGAGGCCTTGTGGTCGGTGCCGCGGGTGCTGGTCGGCAATTATATCGCGCTCTTCGCAGCACGCCGGGCAATCGGGCTCTACACCGGCATGCTGTTCGGCGCGGCGCCACGCTGGGACAAGACCGACCATCAGTTTCCGGATCTGCCCGAACAGGCAGCCGGATGACCGGGCAGGGGCGCCCGATCCGCTTTCTCGCACTGGTGGCGTTGGGCTGGGTCGGCGTCCGCATCGTTTTGCTCTGGTCGCAGACCGGCTCGCTTCCCGAAGCGATCCGGCAGGCGGTGCCGCTTGCATCGCCCGCGATTCCGGGCGCGGTCGCCGCGCCGGCGCAGGTGCCTCCGGTTCCGGCCGTTCGAACGACACACATCCCCCCGGTCGTCGGCGCACGCCGGCCGTTTCCGCGCGCTATGGCATCTGTGATCGCCGCGGATCCGGAGCGAGTCCAGATGGCGCTGCTCGCGCTCGTTCAATACGGCGCGCCCGCCGCGATCGGCGTCGCGGCCGAGTCGCTGCCCATGGCGGCACAGCCCGATCGCCTGCCTTCCTCACCCGACCGCTGGTCGGCGAGCGCGTGGCTGGTGGCGCGTCCGGGCATTGGCCTTGGCGCGGCGCCGGGAACGAGCCAGATCGGAGGCGGGCAAGCGGGGGTCCGGGTGGCATATATGCTGCTTCCCAAGCAGCGGCTGGCGGCCTTTGCGCGCGTAGTGACTCCGCTTCGGGGCAGGGGCGCAGAAGCGTCTCTCGGTCTCGAATGGCAGCCGACCCGCGCGCCGGTGCGCCTGGTCGCCGAGCAGCGCTTCGGACTCGACGGCGTCAAAAGCGGGCCGGGCATCGGCGTGATCGCAGGGTTCGACGGACCGGTGGCGTCGGGGTTCCGGCTCGAATCCTACGGTCAGGCCGGGACGATTCGACGCAATCGCACCGAACCCTATGCCGATGGCGCCGTCCGCGCGACGCATGCGCTCGCCGAGGCCGGCGGCGTACGGCTGGCGCTTGGCGGCGGCGTGTGGGGCGCGGCGCAGCGTGACGCCGTCCGCTTCGATCTGGGCCCGTCGGCAACGTTGGCGCTCCCGATCGGCAAGCGGGATGTGCGGCTCGCGCTCGACTGGCGCCAGCGTATCGCGGGCGATGCCCGCCCAGGGTCGGGGCTCGCATTCACCCTCGGGAGCGATTTCTAGTCCGCAGGCTTTTGCACTGCCGCGCAAACGCGGTATCGCCTTCCGGCAATGGATCTCTATCTCCCCATCGCCAACCTCTCGGTCAACGCGCTGGTGATCGTGGCGCTCGGGCTCGGCGTGGGGCTGCTCTCGGGGATGTTCGGCGTCGGTGGCGGGTTCCTCACCACGCCGCTCCTCATCTTCTACGGTATCCCGCCTACCGTTGCCGCCGCTTCCGCCGCGAGCCAGGTCACCGGCGCCAGCGTTTCGGGCGTGTTCGCGCATTTCCGGCGCGGCGGAGTCGACGTCCATATGGGGCTGGTGCTCGTCGCGGGCGGCGTGATCGGCAGCATCGCCGGCGCGGTGCTGTTCCGCTTGCTCCAGGCGACCGGCGTGATCGATACCGTGATCGCCATCCTCTACGTGCTGATGCTCGGTTCGATCGGGGGGCTGATGCTCCAGGAATCGGTGACTGCAGTGCGTGTCGGCCGCGGCGCAGTGCCGCCGCGCCCACGCAAACGCCGGCATCATCCGCTGGTCGCGATGCTTCCCTTACGCTGGCGCTTCTATCGCTCGGGGCTGTACATCTCGCCGCTCGCCCCGCTGATCCTCGGCTTCTTCACCGGCATCCTCACCGTCCTGCTCGGCGTCGGCGGTGGATTCATCCTCGTGCCGGCAATGCTCTATCTGCTCGGCATGGGTACGCAGGTGGTGGTCGGCACTTCGCTGTTCCAGATCCTGTTCGTCACTGCCGCGGCGACGATGGTGCACGCCACCACCACCAAGGCAGTCGATATCGTCCTCGCGGTGCTGCTGCTGCTCGGCTCGGTGGCCGGCGCGCAACTCGGTGCGCGCTTCGCCCAGAAGGCGAAGCCCGAATATCTGCGTCTCGCGCTGGCGCTGATCGTGATCCTGGTCGCGCTGCGCATGCTGCTCGGCCTCGCCTGGCGCCCCGACGAGATCTTCTCGGTGGAATTGCTGTGAAGCGGATCGGGGTTGCCCTGTTGGTGCTCGGCGCCCCGCTGCTGATGGGGCAGGCCAAGCCGGTCCTCGTCCCCGACGTGTCACAGCGCGATATCGAAATCGCCTATTCGTTCACCGGCGCCGAGCTCCTGCTGTTCGGCGCAATCCTCTATCCGCGCGGCCGCGCGCCCGATCCGGAGGACGGTCCGGTCGACATCGTCGTGGTGGTCAAGGGGCCGACTCAGTCGATCCTCGTGCGCGAGAAGGCGCAGCGGGCGGGCATTTGGCTCAACGCCGAATCGATGCGCTATCGCTCGGCGCCGAGCTTCTACGCGATCGCCTCGCCGCGCCCGATCCGCAAGATCGTCGACGAGCGTACCCGCGCGATCTTTGAGCTCGGCGTCGACAGCCTGCAGCTTTCCCCCGCCTCGGGCGCCGTTCCGGACGTGCAGCAGCGGTTCGATCGCGGCCTTGTCGATCTGCGCACGCGCAGCGGGCTCTATTACGAGGCGCCCGGCGCAGTGGAGATCACCGGCGGCGTCCTCTATCGCGCACGCCTCGCCATCCCGGCGCGCGTGCCCGTGGGGCGCTTCACTGCCGAGACGTTCCTGATCCAGAACGGCCGGGTGCTCGCTGCGGCGGTGCGGCCGATCGACATCCGCAAATCGGGCTTCGAGCGCTTCGTCGCCAGCAGCGCCCAGCATTACTCGATTTCCTATGGGCTGGTGGCAGTGGCGCTGTCGGTGCTGTTCGGCTGGGGTGCAGGCGCGATCTGGCGGCGCTTCTGAATTATCAGACAACCTAAAATTTACGCTCACCGGTTATCGTCTCCTCCGTAACCCCCGGGGAGTATCCGATGGAAGGTCAGTTCGGCGCGCGTGCCTTCGACAATGCCGCGCCTATTTCGTCGGGAGATGCAATCTCGTCGCGTGCGCAGGCCCGCGCGATCGGGGCGGTGCTCGAGATCGCAGGATCGTCGAGCCAGGTGATGTTCGATCCTGCCGAGATCGAAGCGCTCGCCGCCAGCAGCGACGTCGCGATCGCCAATGCCGGGCAGGTGGGTAGCCAGGTCAAATTGCGCGTCGGCAACATTTGGCTGATCGCCAATGTCCGCTCACTGCGCCTCGATGCCGGCGGTGACCGGATCCTCGCCCAGGTCGACTTTCTCGGCGAGGGCGATGAGGAAAAGCTCACCGGCAAGCTCTACAAGTTCCGCCGCGGCGTCACGCGCTATCCCACGCCGGGCTGCGCGGTGTTCCCCGTCTCGACCGCCGATCTCAAGCAAATCTACGCCGCCGACGATCGTGCGCATATCGAGATCGGCAATGTCTATCCGACCAAGGACATCCGCGCCGCGCTCTATATCGATTCGATGCTCGGCAAGCATTTCGCGCTCTTGGGCTCGACCGGTACCGGCAAGTCCACCGCGGCGGCCTTGATCCTCCATCGGATCTGCGAACTTTCGCCGCAGGGCCATATCGTGATGATCGATCCGCACGGCGAATATGCCAGTGCGTTCAAGACCACCGGCGCGCTCTACGACGTCTCGAACCTGCAGATGCCGTATTGGCTGATGAACTTCGAGGAGCATTGCGAGGTGTTCCTCACCACGCAGGGCTCGGACCGGCAGGTCGATGCCGACATCCTCGCCAAGTGCATCCTGCTCGCCAAAAGCAAGAACCGGCTCGCGCAGGAATTCGGCAAGCTCACTGTCGACGCGCCGATCCCGTATCTGCTCTCGGACCTCACTCAGATCCTCCAGCTCGAAATGGGCAAAATGGACAAGGCGACCGACACGGCGCCCTATCTCCGCCTGCGCAGCAAGATCGACGAGATCAAGGGCGATCCGCGCTATGCCTTCATGTTCTCCGGCATGCTGGTCGCCGACACGATGGCGGCGTTCCTGGCGCGCGTGTTCCGCCTGCCCGGAGACGGCAAGCCGATCTCGATCGTCGATGTCTCGGGCGTGCCGAGCGAAATCACGTCGGTGGTCGTCGCGGTGCTCAGCCGCATGGTGTTCGATTTCGCGATCTGGTCGCGCGGCGAGGCCAAGCGCCCGGTGCTGCTGGTCTGCGAGGAAGCGCACCGCTACGTCCCCAACGAACGCAATGCCGATGGTTCGTCGGTCGGCCGCATCCTCAGCCGGATCGCCAAGGAAGGCCGTAAATACGGCGTGTCGCTGGGCCTGATCACGCAGCGCCCGTCGGATCTCGCCGAGGGCGTGCTCTCGCAATGCGGCACGATCCTGTCGATGCGCCTCAACAACGAGCGCGATCAGGCCTTCGTCAAGGCGGCGATGCCCGAAGGTGCGCGCGGCTTCCTCGATTCGATCCCGGCTCTCCGGAATCGGGAGTGCATCGCAGTGGGCGAAGGCGTCGCCACGCCGATCCGCCTGCTGTTCGATGGCCTCGAGGACGGCAAGCGCCCCGCGTCGGACGATCCGCTTTTCTCCGAATTGTGGCGCGAGACCGGCGGCGAGGACCTGATGCTCGAGCGCACAATCAAGCGCTGGCGCTCGCAGGGGAAATAACGACCGTCATCCTGGCGAAAGCTGGGATCTCAGGCAGCAAATGAGTCGAACGAGGCACGAGACTCCGGCTTCCGCCGGGGTGACGAGCGAAACTCAGTCCTCGTCCTTCTCCGCCCCGCGTCCCACCGGCACCGACAGGAGTTCGCTGAGCTTCGAGCGGAATTCGCCGAGGTCGCTGCCGGTGAGCTGGCGCAGCGAGCTGAACGCCACCGAGCGCGGGTTCACTGCGACGCCGTTCTTGTAGAGCTCGTAATGAAGGTGCGGCCCGGTCGAGAGGCCGGTATTGCCCACCGCGCCGATCACCTGGCCCTTGCGCACGCTTTGGCCGCTGCGGACGACGATCCGGCTGAGATGGCCATATCCGGTGCCGAATTCGCCGCCGTGGTTGAGCTTGATGAAATTGCCATAGCCCGAGCTGCGCCCGGCGAACTGCACGACGCCGTCGGTCGCGGCATAAACCGGGGCGCCCCAGGGCGCAGCGATATCGACGCCCCTGTGCATGCGGGTATAGCCGAGGATCGGATGCCGGCGCATGCCGAAGGCCGAAGAGAAGCGGCCGTTGGTGGGCATCGCCATCATGCCGGTCCTGTTGCCCTTGCCGGCGCCGTCGAACCATTCGATCTTGCCGTTCGATTCCCATGGCATCATCTGGACCTTGCTGTCGCAGCCGCTGACGCCGGCATAGAGAAGATTGCCCAGCTGGACCTCGCCGGTCGCGGCGCGCGCCTGCTTGACGATGATGTCGAACTTGCAGTCCGAATCGAGCCGCGCGACCGGCACGCGCGTGGCCAAGGTGCGGATATAGGATTCGACGGCCTTGGCGGGAGCGCCGGCGGCGCGCGCGGAGCGATACAGGCTCGATCCGACTGCGCCCTGCACGCGCAGCGGCGTGTGATCGATTGCGATCGGGATCACCTTCAGGTTGAGCGCGGAGCCGACCCGGGTGATCTCCATCCTCTTGTCGAACGCGGCGCGCAGCTCGAGCTTCTCCAGCGGCCGCGGCTGGGATTTCTCGGGACGCCTGCCGAGCTGATAGTCGAGCAACGTGCTCTGGATCTCGCCCAGCGGCATCGCGCTGGAGACGAGCTGGCCGACCTGGGTTGCGTCCGCCTTGCCGACGCCGGTGCGCTGGAGAACCGAAACCAGCGCCTCGCCGAATGCGAGTTTGGCGGTGCCTTCGATCATCGGGCGTTCGGGCGTGTCGGTCAGCGGTGAGACGAGCCGTGTCGCGGCGACGCGGTAGCCGCTGGTCGCGCCCTGAGCGAGCGGGGTGATCGCCTGTGCGCGAGCCGCGTCCCATTCGGCGCCGGTGAGCGCCGGCGCGACGGTGCCGTAGATGGGGGTTTCGAAGCCGGGCGCGAGCAGCACGGTCAGCGCGCACAGCCCGATGCAAGTGGCGACGCCGCGATACCAGGTGAGCGAGCCGATCCGCGCGCCGAGATCGGGCGCCAGATCCAGGTCGGCGAAGACGCGGCGCTTGAGTTTGGTGCTGAGGGCGGTGCCGGGCAGGGCGAGTGCAGGCGTGACGATGCCGCCGCCACCGAGCTCCAGGCCATGATCGTTACGCAGGAACAAGGCGCGATGCCCCCCGAAAACCCCGTCGTCGAAAATGTCGCCACCCCCGGCGAACACTGGATCACTGTGGAAGAGAGCGTTTAAAGTCAAATTAAGCAGCCCATTCCGTTCCCTTGGCTGCGCCGACCTGTGCAAGGGCCGGGACAAAGGGAACCCCATGTTTGAATGTCCCGATAAATCAACATGGTTAAGGGACCTTTGCAATCAGGGGGTGTTGCTTAAGGGCTGACTCGGAACGATGTTGGTCAGCGACATGAGCCAGTTCGCGCGTTCGCCGGTCACTGCGGTGCTCGGCCCCACCAATACCGGGAAGACCCACCTCGCGGTCGAGCGGATGTGCGGCCATGCCAGCGGCATGATCGGCTTCCCGCTGCGCCTGCTTGCGCGCGAGATCTATGACCGCGTCGTCCGGCTGAAAGGCGTGGAGTCGGTCGGGCTGATCACCGGCGAGGAGAAGATTCTTCCTCCCAAGGCGAAATGGCTGCTGTGCACCGCCGAGAGCATGCCGCTGGAGAGGGAAGTCGCGTTCGTGGGCCTCGACGAGGCGCAACTGGGCGCCGATCCCGAGCGCGGCCATGTCTTCACCGATCGCCTGCTGCGCGCACGCGGCTATGCCGAGACGATGATCCTGGGGTCGGATTCGCTGAAGCCGATGCTCAAGAGCCTGGTCCCGGACGCCGAGATCATCGGCCGCCCGCGCTTTTCGACATTGAGCTATGCCGGCGCGAAGAAGCTCTCGCGCCTTCCCCGCCGCTCGGCGATCGTCGCCTTCTCCGCCGAGGAAGTGTACGCCGTGGCAGAAGCGCTCCGGCGGCTGCGTGGCGGCGCGGCGGTGGTGATGGGCGCGCTCTCTCCCCGCACCCGCAACGCCCAGGTCGCGATGTTCCAGGCGGGGGAGGTCGACTATCTCGTCGCCACCGACGCGATCGGCATGGGGCTGAACATGGATGTGAACCATGTCGCCTTCGCCAGCCTCTCCAAGTTCGACGGCCGGCGCCAGCGCCGCCTCACCGTGGCCGAGATGGCGCAGATCGCCGGCCGCGCGGGTCGTCACCAGAAGGACGGGACCTTCGGTGCGCTCCACGATGAGGGCCCGAGCGCCTTCACTCCCGAGGAAGTGCTGGCGCTCGAAGCGCACAAGGTGCCGCGGCTCGAATATCTCTACTGGCGCGAAGGCGAACCCGATTTCGCCAGCATCGACGCGCTGGTCGCCAGCCTCGAGGCGAAGCCGCACGAGGAAGTGCTGCGTGCGGCGCCCGAGGCAGTCGACCTCGCGGTACTCAAGCGGCTGGCGGAGGAAGATTGGGTCCGCGCGCGCGTGCGCTCGCCACAGATGGTGGCACGGCTCTGGGCGGCGTGCGGCCTGCCCGATTTCCGCAAGCTCGGCGTCGATCCGCACGCGCGCTTCGTCGGGCGGCTGTTCGGGCATCTCTCCGAAGCCAATGGTCATGTCCCGCACCAATGGTTCGCCGACGAGATCCAGCGGCTCGACAATATAAGCGGCGATGTCGAGACGCTCGCCGGGCGGATCGCCGCGGCGCGGAGCTGGGCCTATATCGCGCACCGTGCCGATTGGCTGCAGGATCCGATCCATTGGGCCGAGCGCACCCGGGCGATCGAGGAGAAATTGTCCGATGCGCTCCACGCCAGCCTGACCCAGCGTTTCGTCGACAAGCGCACCACCGTGCTGCTCCGCCAGATCGGTGCGGATGCTTCGAACCTGCCGGTGACGATCGGGCCCGAGGGCGAGGTCAGCGTCGAGGAGCATCCGCTCGGCACGCTCGAAGGCTTCCGCTTCACCGTGCAGCCTGATGCCCGTGCCGCCGACAAGCGCATGCTGCTCGCGGCTGCGGAGAAGCGGCTGGCCGGCGAATATCGCAAGCGCGGCGAGGCGCTGATCGAGGCGCCCGATCACGAGCTTACTCTTGTTCCTCGGCCTTCGCCGGAGAGAGGCGTGGAATGGCGGGGTCATCCGGTTGCCACGCTCAAGCCCGGCACCAATCGCGTCCGCCCCAGGATCGTGCTCGACCGCGCGCTCGACGTCCTCGATCCGCAGGCCCGCACCGCAATCCAGGCGCGGCTGGAAGCGTGGTTCGCCGCCCAGATCACCCGCCATCTCCCGGTCCTCGCCAAGCTCGACGCAACATGCCGCGACCCCGAAGCGGGCGGATCTTTGCGTGCGCTCGCAAACGCGCTGCTCGACGCCGGCGGGCTGCTCCCGCGCCGCGCGGCCGCCGCGCTGGTCGAAGGCCTCGACGCCGATGCGCGAAAGCGTTTGCGCGCGATCGGCATCACCATCGGCACGCTCGACCTGTTCGCGCCGACACTGCTCAAGCCTGCTGCGGCGCGATGGAGGCGTGAGCTGATGGCACTGGCCGAGGCGCCGCCCGAAGGATCGACGGTATTGCCCCGCAATGCGCCGGGCGCAGACCTCGCGCATGGCTTCCGCCCGCTGGGTGCGCAGGCGGTGCGCGTCGACCTGGTCGAGCGGATCGCCCGCGCGGCACATGACGCGCGGCAGGGGCGGAAACCCTTCGTGCCCGATCCCGCTCTGGCGACCTCGATCGGCCTCACGCCCGAGACGCTGGCACGGCTGATGGCGCAGCTCGGCTTCAAGACCGCCAGGGCACGCGAGAGCGAGCCCCAGCTCTGGATCTGGCAGGGGCTGACTCCAGTCGCCAAGCCGAAGGCCGCGCCGACCGATAATGCATTTGCTGTGCTCGCTGGATTGCGCAGTGGTTGACGGCGCGAGCATCCGGCTCGACCGCTTCCTGTGGTTCGCCCGGCTGGCCAAGTCTCGCAGCGCGGCGCAGGCGATCGCCGAGAAGGGTACGCTCCGGCTCGACGGGCGACGGATCGAGCGTTCGTCGGCCCCGGTGCGGATCGGATCGATCATCGTCTTCCCGCTCTTCGGCAAAGTGCTGGCCTTGCGTGTCGAGGCGTTGCCGAAGCGGCGTGGCCCGCCGGCGGAGGCAGCTGAGCTTTATACCCGTCTAGAAACCCAAGCGCCCAGAAACGTTGACGCCGCAGAATCCGAGGCATAGCAGGGGCGCGAGTTCAGACCTTTTGCCGCTCAGGGGAGCCGACCTGCCATGACCTATGTCGTCACCGACGCCTGCATCCGGTGCAAGTACATGGACTGTGTCGAAGTGTGCCCGGTCGATTGCTTCTACGAAGGCGAGAACATGCTCGTCATCAATCCCAGCGAGTGCATCGACTGCGGCGTCTGCGAGCCCGAATGCCCGGCCGAGGCGATCCTGCCCGATACCGAGAACGGTCTCGAAAAATGGCTGGAGCTCAATCGCACCTATTCCGAGGAATGGCCCAACATCACCCAGAAGGGCGACGTTCCCGCCGATGCCGATGCGATGAAGGGCCAGGAAGGCAAGTTCGACAAGTATTTCTCAGCCGAACCCGGCACCGGGAGCTGATCCGGCCGCCCTCCGGAGCTCGAAAATCCAGCCTCGCCCTGCTCGTGCGGCGCGACTGATCGCAAATCTTCGCCGCAGTGCACATAAATGTGCGTCAGCGCTGACGGGCGGCTGGTAATTTTATTGCAACCGTGTTAAACAGGCTGTGACGGAAGCGTTTACGCGCTTTCCGCCCGGAGAGCATACGAGTTAGTCCCGAAGCCGCTTGCCCGACGCCCTAGCGCCGCCGGGCCAATGCCGCAACGTTCGGGGCGAGTTTATTCACGGAAAGGTTCCTCGCACATGGCTGCAAAGGCGCTGTCCTTCGATGTCGGCGATTATGTCGTTTACCCCAAGCACGGCGTTGGCCGTGTGATCGAGCTGCAGAAGCAGGAAATTGCAGGCATGCAGCTCGAACTCTATGTCCTGCGTTTCGAAAAAGAGAAGATGACGCTCCGCGTGCCCACCAACAAGGCCGAGAGCGTCGGCATGCGCAAGCTTTCGAGCGACAAGACGCTCAAGGAAGCGCTCGAGACGCTGAAGGGCAAGCCCAAGGTCAAGCGCACCATGTGGTCGCGCCGCGCGCAGGAATATGAAGCGAAGATCAATTCGGGCGACCTCGTGTCGATCGCCGAAGTGGTCCGTGACCTGTTCCGCGCCGACGACCAGCCCGAGCAGAGCTATTCGGAGCGTCAGATCTTCGAAGCGGCCGCCTCGCGCCTCGCGCGTGAGCTCGCCGCGATGGAAGAGGTCGACGAGCCGACTGCGCTCGAGAAGATCCTCGAGATCCTGCGCAAGTCCGCGGCGATCTGGAACAAGGACAAGGTCCCGGCCTGACGCGCGCGCGTCGGTGTCGCGACCTTCGCGACTTTAGAAGGGGCGGACCGGCAACGGCCGCCCCTTTTCCTTTGCCGGCACATGGTGTATTGCGCAACCAACACACGAGTTCGGGAGAAGGAAATGCGTATGTTGCTGATGATCGCATTGTTGCCGCTGGCCGCGTGCCAGTCGAACTGGGAGAAAAAGGGTGAGGCCGTTCAGGCAAGCGGCACGGGCGCCTCGCGCAGCTTCGCCGCAAACGGCTTTACCGGTGTCGAGCTGCGGGGGCCGGACGATGTCGATGTCAAGGCAGGCCAGAACTTCGCAGTGACCGCCGAGGGCGATCCCAAGGTTCTCGACAAGCTCGACATCCGCGTCGTCGACGGCACATTGCGGGTCGGGCGCAAGGATTCGAAGGAGCAATGGTTCGGCAATGACCATGGTGCGCGGGTCCATGTCGTGATGCCCAAACTCATCTCGGCGGCGGTGAAGGGCTCGGGCAATCTGACGGCGCAGCGGGGTGAGGGCGATTTCGATGGCGCGATCGCCGGCTCGGGCAACCTTACCGTAGCGGACCTTCGCGCCAACGCGGCCGAGCTGTCGATCGCCGGATCGGGTGATCTCAGTGTCGCGGGAACTGCGTCGAAGCTCTCCGCGTCGATCGCCGGCTCGGGCGACATTGACGCGAAGCGCCTGACCGCCGCCAGCGCAGATGTCTCGATCGCCGGCTCCGGCAATGTCCTCGGAACAGTGAAAGGCCCGGCCTCGGTCTCGATCGTCGGTTCGGGCGATGCCGAACTGGGCGGCGGCGCCAAATGCTCGGTGAACGCGGTCGGCTCGGGTGAGGCGCATTGCAGCTAAGCCTTGCCTGAAGGGGCGCGGGGAGCGACTGTCGCAAAATGCGATCGCTGCTCCTCGCCCCGCTTCTGTCGCTCACCGCCGCGGCGCCGGCGCCGGAGCGCAGCTTCATGGTCGGCAGCTTCGAGCGGCTGCGCGTCGACGGGCCGTTCGAAGTCGAGGTCGTGACCGGCTCGCCGCGCGCTGTGGCGAGCGGCGAGCGCGGATCGCTCGAGCAGGTTGACGTGCGGGTCAATGGCGACACGATGGTTATAAGCGCGGGACCGCTTTCCTCGACGAGCGAGAAGGGCTTGCCCAAGATCCGCGTCTCGGTACTGGCATTGCGTAGCGTGATGCTCGCAGGCGGCGCGCGGGTTCGGGTGGCACAGATGCGCGGCGGACGCATCGATCTGACGCTGACCGGGTCGGGCAGCCTCGATGTCGCGGCGATCAAGGCCGACGATCTCAATGCCAGCCTTACCGGCGCCGGGGCGATGACGCTGGGGGGTACCACGGCGCGCGCGATGCTGCGCAACTCGGGCGCGGGCTCGATCGATGCCGCCGGGCTTACCGCCGGCGATGCGCGGCTGACTTCGGACAGCAGCGGCAATATCCGCATCAACGTCCGCTATACTGCGCAGGCCATGGCGATGGGTAGCGGCGGAATCGCCATCTCCGGCAAGCCCGAATGCACGCTGCGTGGGTCCGGGCCCATGACGTGTTCGGGGACGATCCGGAAAAACTAGGGAGGGATTCCGCCCGTTTTGAATCTGTTCCCCGGCGAAGGCCGGGGCCCAGTTCCGATGGACTTGAGAAGGCATCCCTTCCTCAACGGCGCGCCTCGCGACTGGGCCCCGGCCTCCGCCGGGGAACACAAGTGTTTCAACGCGGCTGGATTAATCTCCTAGGCGGCGAGCGGAAAGCGCAGCAGGCGGTCGTCGAGTGGGACGAGCGCTTGCGCGCCATGCCCCACTGCGCGGACGATCTCGGGATGATGCGCGTCGAGTCCGCCGGTGAGCGTGCCGAACGCGGGCAGGATCAGCTTGGTGGCGGTGGCGACGAAGCAGCGGCGCGAAACCTGGCGGCCGCGGATGCTGATCCGCAATTTGGGGTGGAAATGGCCGGACAGCTCAGGGCGTATCTCGTCCCGCTCGGCTTCGTGGCGAAGGATGAGGCCGTCGACCTCGGCTTCTTTGAGGATCGTTCCTCCGCAATGATCGATCAGCAGCGAATCATGGTTGCCGGTGATCCAGCGCCAGTCGAGCCGCGCGGTAAGTCCGGTGAGAAGCGCGCGCGCATCGGCGGGAAGCCGCTCGCACCCCGCCGAATCATGGAAGCTGTCGCCGAGACACCAGAGTTCCTGCGCGCCGGTGCGTGTCACCAGCGCCGACAGATCGGTAAGCGTCGCCAGCGAATCATAAGGCGGCAGCATCTGCCCCTTGCTGGCGAACCAGCTCCCTTTCTCGAAATGGAGATCGGCGACGAGCAGCGCCCGCCGGGCGGGCCAATATAGCGCGCCTTCGGCGAGCGCCTCGAATTCGTGACCGCCGAACGAAAGGGGAACCATGGGCCGCCTATCCGGCTTCGGACCCGGCACTGTCAACCATGACTCAAGCCGTCTCGGTTTGCCTCGCCGATTCCATCGCTCCAAGCCGCCCGAGGATCCGCACCCACGAACGGATGCCCTTGTGGAAGCTGTTGAGGTCGTATTTCTCGTTGGGCGAATGGATATTGTCGTCGTTGAGCGCGAAGCCGACCATGACACTGTCCATGCCGAGGATCGAGCGGATCGAATTGACCACCGGGATCGAACCGCCGCTGGCGAGCAGCGCCGACTTGCCCCATTCGGCGTCGAGCGCGGCGCGGGTGGCGGCGAGCGGCGGGCTGTCGCTGGCGAGGCTGATCGCCTTCGATCCGCCGCGGACGTTGAACTCGGCGGAGCAGTCGGCGGGGAGACGCGAGCGGACATGCTCCTCGAATGCCGCCCAGACCTTGTCGGGATCCTGATCGCCGACCAGGCGGAAGCTAACCTTGGCATGTGCTTCGGCGGGGATCACGGTCTTGAAGCCTTCGCCGGTATAGCCGCCCCAGATGCCGTTGATCTCGGCGGTCGGCCGCGCCCAGCTCTGCTCGAGCACGCCGACGCCCTTCTCGCCCGCGGGGACGCTGAGGCCGACGTCGCCGAGGAATTCGCCGGCGTCGAAGCCGAGTGCGTCCCAGCTCTTCTGGACATCGTCGCTCAAGGGATGAACGCCGTCGTAGAAGCCGGGCAGCGTGACATGGCCGTCGGCGTCCTTGAGGTCGGCGAGGATGTTGGTGAGCACCTGGATCGGATTGCGTGCCGGGCCGCCGTACAACCCCGAGTGAAGGTCGCGCGAGGGTCCGCGCACGGTCACCTGTCCGCCCGCCATGCCGCGCAGGCCGATGGTGAGGCCGGGGGTCGCGGTATCCCACATCGAAGTATCGCAGATCAGCGCGAAATCGGCCTTTAGCTCCGCGGCATTGGCACGGAGGAAGGGTTCGAGGCTTTCGGACCCCGATTCTTCCTCACCTTCGAACAGGATAGTGACGCGAACAGGAAGGTGTCCCTCAGTCTCCTTCCACGCACGGCATGCTTCGATGAAGGTGCGCAGCTGGCCCTTGTCGTCCGATGCGCCGCGGCCGACGATCGCTTTAGTGCCGTCGCTGCGTGTCTCGAGCACGGGGTCGAATGGATCGCGCTTCCACAGGCCAAGCGGATCGACCGGCTGGACGTCATAATGGCCATAGAACAGCACGTGCGGGCCGTCGCCGTCATGATGCGCGACTACCATCGGATGGCCCTCGGTCGGTGCGACACGCGCCTCGAAGCCGAGGCCGGTCAGTTCGTCGACGAGCAATTGCGCGGCGACGCGGCACTGTTCAGCGTAAGCCGGATCGGTGGAGATCGATTGTACGCGCATCAGCGCGAACAGTCGATCGAGGCTGTCGTCGATATGGATCTCGACATAGTCGAGTGCGGGTGTCGAGTCGGTCATGGCGGAGGGCTACGCCCGGAGCGCGGGCGTAGCAAGCGGCCCTCCTAGCGGCTTGGCTCCAAGCGGCAGCCGATAGTCAAGATCAACGCTAATCCCGTGCGTCAGTAATTAACCAAAAATTAACTATAATATGCGTAGACAGGCGCGGTTATTAAAGAATTAATTATAAATTATTGTGATAATAAGAGACATCGATGGTTGCGCTTGCGCAAAGATTGGTTGAATGTCTCGGGTGAAACGATGCTCGGATGCATCTGATCGTGTCAACGCACCATAACGTATAGTGGCTCTTTTATGCTTCGCGTAACTATGACAACGCCCGGCCAACACCCGGCACCGATCGGCGTCACTGCATTTCCGGCAGTCGACAGCGTATGTGCATCCGGATCGCGGCATGGGCGCTGAGGGCAACTCGCTGGCCAGATTATTGCGCGACGCGGAAGCGCGGCTCATCGAGAGCCGCCGCGCGGTGGATGACGCCCTGGATCTGGTCCGGCGGGCATCGGAGCTAACTCAGGACGCGCCTGCGGCGGGAGAGGCCCCTGCGCTCGAGGCCGTGCTCGACTCGCATCGCGAGGAACTGGTCGGCCTTGTCCTCTCTGCATTGGAGAAGGGCGCGAAGCCGCGCGAGCTGCGCAACGACTATTTCAATTCGCTGGTCTATCGGCCGGAGGACAACCAGTATCGTGTCGGGCGGCGGCAGGTAGGATTGACTGAGTCGGAGAAGCACGTGCTCGACCTGCTCTGGCAGGCGATGCCACAGCCAGTTTCACGCGGAAACATCCATCAGGCGCTTTATGCCGATGCGGCCGAACAGGCGGCCATGGGGACGATCGATGTGTTCGTCTCCAATCTTCGCCAGAAGCTCAAACTAGCCAGCGGCGGTCGCGATTTCATCCATTCGGTGCGCGGCCAGGGCTGGGCCCTCAAGTCCGAATTCTGCCGCAACCGGGCAGGCACCGCCGATCAGGCCGGAGCGGGGGATCGGCAGCGGGCTTGAGGTTCAGTTTCTGCCTCCGTTCACAAGGCGGAGCTGAACCCGGGTGCCGGCGCGATGCGCGCGTTCGAAGCCCTCGGCATAGCTGCGCAGGCGATCGCCCAGCGCGGCAGCGACTTCGGGGTGGCGGTGGAGGGGGGTGGCGGTGAGATTGCCGAGGGATTGCAGCCGGCGAGCGGCGGCATCGGCTTCGAGCAGGCCGAAATTCACCAGATCGACATAGATGGAGGAAGTGAGCAGCGCCTGCGTCTCGATCATCGTCTCGATGATGTCGCCGAACTCTTCCGGGCTGACGGGCTTCTTCATGCGCCCAGACTAGGAGCCGTTCCGGGACGCGCGCAAACGGTTTCCCGAACACCACAGCCTCAATCCGGGACACATGTCCGATTCAGCGCAAAGGCTTGCCGCTGTCCTTCCACTTGTCGAGGATCTGCGAGTCCGGCGAGGACGCGGCATAATCGGCAATCGGCATGCCGCTTTCGGCATGCGCCGGCTGGATCGTCTCGCTGACCGGCCGGGAGGTGGCGGCGGGCCGGGGCAACGGCTGCACCGCGGCGATCGCCGCAGCCGCGCTCGCATGCGGCGCCGGCAAGGGTTCGCCGCCCTGATAGGATTGGCGGAATGCGGCGGCCATGCCCCACCAGCCCTTCCAGCGATGGAAGAAATGCGCGCCGAACACACCGGTCATCACCAGGCTGCGGTTCCACGACGGCGTGACGGCATAGGTGTGGTAGTGCGTCGCCATGCCGACCGGCGCGAACACGCTGCCGGCGAGCGCCGCCCCGGCCACCCGCGCCGCGCGCGCCCAGCCGACTCGCGAGGGCTGCCGCGCCATCGCGCCGTCGCAGGCGAAGCTGAACTGGCAGCCGCGTTTTTCCGAGCCCTGGAACACGACGCCGCAAACCGTGGCGGGAAACGCCGGGTGCCGCACGCGATTGAGCACGACCTGTGCGACGGCGCGCTGTCCGTCGTCGGGCTCGCTCGCCGCTTCATAGTAGATGGCGGTGGTCAGGCACTGGAGCGCGCGCGCCTGATCGACTGCGCTTCCGGCGAGTTGGAACGGGGCCGCAGGCTGGATCGACGAATCGATCACGGCATTTTCGGGCACGGGCAGATCGGGGAGCGCGATCGTGCCGGTCGTGCCCGTCGCCGCAGCGGCTTCGTCGGAAACGGCGGTATAATAAGCGGCGCCGGGGAAATGATCGTCGGCCTCATAGCCGCTGACGGCAGGCTCGGCGGAGGTGGTGCGCAGCTCGGGGCTGAGCGCCTGCGCCGAGAATCCGGCCCCGACCAGCGAGACCAAGGCCCCCGCCGTCAACCCTCGTGCCTGTACTCGGGTGAACCGCCGCCAGAACAAATGCACTGCCTCATGGAAGCCCCTGAGGGCCCGGAAGGCAGCGCATATATCGCGAAAAGCTGAACGAAACGCCCTTCGATTTCACCCCGTCCCGCGACGGAACAGAAGATGGTTAAGTCAAGGCTTCAGGGCCTCGGCCGCGCGATAGCGCGCGCGGAAGTCGTCGGCGAACGCCGCCAGCCGACCCTCGCCGATCGCCGCGCGCAGATCGGCCATGAGCTGCTGGTAGAACCAGAGATTATGCTCGGTCATCAGCATCGCGCCGAGGATTTCGCCCGCGCGGACGAGATGGTGGATATAGGCCCGGCTCCAACCCGTGCAGGTCGGGCAGGCGCAGGTGGGATCGAGCGGTCCCTCGTCCTCGCCGAACTTCGCATTGCGGATGTTGATCGGGCCGGTGCGGGTGAAGGCCTGCCCGGTGCGGCCCGACCGGGTGGGGAGGACGCAATCGAACATGTCGACTCCGCGCTCGACCGCACCGACGATATCATCGGGCTTGCCCACGCCCATCAGGTACCGGGGCCTGGCGGCATCGAGCTGGCCCGGCGCGTAATCGAGCACGCCGAACATCGCTTCCTGCCCCTCGCCGACGGCGAGGCCGCCGATCGCGTAGCCGTCGAAGCCGATGTCGAGCAATGCGTCGGCGCTCGCCTTGCGCAGTCCTTCGTCGAGAGCGCCTTGCTGGATGCCGAACAGCGCGTTGTTTTCGGCATGCGCACCGCCCGCATCGAACCCCGCGCGCGAGCGCTTCGCCCAGCGCATCGAGCGCTCCATCGCCGCCGCCTGCACGTCGCGCGTCGACGTGGTGGGCACGAGCTCGTCGAACGCCATGACGATGTTCGAGCCGAGCAGCCGCTGGATCTCCATCGAACGTTCGGGGCTGAGCATGTGGCGCGAGCCGTCGAGATGCGACTTGAAGACGATGCCTTCCTCGCTGCGCTTGGTCAGCTCGGACAGGCTCATCACCTGATAGCCGCCCGAATCGGTGAGGATCGGCCGGTCCCAGCCCATGAACTTGTGCAGCCCGCCGAGCTTGTGGACGCGCTCGGCGGTGGGGCGCAGCATCAGATGATAGGTGTTGCCGAGCAGGATATCGGCGCCCGAGGCGCGAACGTCCTGCGGCTTGACTGCCTTGACCGTGGCGGCGGTGCCGACCGGCATGAAGGCGGGGGTGCGGATTTCGCCGCGCTGCATCGCGATCGTGCCGAGCCGTGCCTTGCCGTCGGTGGCGTGGATGGTGAACTGGAAACGGGGAGGGGACATGGGCGTTGCCCTTGGCGTGACGTGGGATTGGTGTCTAGTTCCCTCTCCCCTTGTGGGAGAGGGAGGGAGCCGATGAAATCGGCGGAAGGGTGAGGGGGAATGTGTCTCACCGGACGTCCCCCTCATCCTTCCCACTGCTTCGCAGCGGGCCCCTTCCTTCTCCCACAAGGGGAGAAGGAGTTGGAGTTAACGCCATGCCCAACGAAACCACCGAGAAGCTGCGCGAGATGGCGGCGCATCGCGGATTGAAGCTGGTGAGCTCCCGGCGGCGCAAGCCGGGTGGCGACTTCGGCAAATATGGTCTGCACGACGCGGCCGGCGAACCCGTGTTCGGAATCGGCGACGACGGGCTCCAGGCGAGCGACGAGGAGATAGAGGACTATCTTCGCGGCGCGGCGAGCAATGCGTGGAGCAAGTCGGCCGGCTCGGTGAAGGCGCGCCGCAAGCCCGGGCCCGAACCGAAAGCGGCTCCGAAGCCGAGGCCGAAGCCGCGCTTCAAGGTGAAGATCGAGAACTTGCTGGCAAAGCTGCCCGCCGCGAAGCGCGCCGAGGCATTCACCGAATTGCTGGCGCGCCCGGGCATTCGTGTCGAGCGGATCGTCTCGCGCGGGCAGGCGACGCCCGAGGACGCGCCGATGGTGCAGGATGCCGACGAATGGGTGCTGCTCCTCGAAGGCGCGGCGGGGATGCGGATCGAGGATTCGACCGAGGTGAAGCTGGGCCCCGGCGATCACCTGCTGATCGCGGCGGGACAGAAGCATTGGGTGACCTGGACGGCCAGGGACCGCGCGACCGTGTGGCTCGCGGTGCATCTCGGCTAGGGATCCGGACTCATATTCAAAATGTGTCATCCCCGCTTTCGCGGGGATGACGAAATGGGGACATCCCGTTAGTCAAATCAACAGCTTGTATGGGTTCTCAACCTAACCTTCCGCGCTCAGCGATGCGCGGCGACATAGTCGAGGATGTCCTGCGGCTCGCGGAACAAGGCGTCGGGCTGAAGCGCGGTCAGCACCGTTTCGCTGGCATAGCCCCACAGCACCGAGCCTGCGCGCATACCGACTTCGCGCGCGGCATCGACGTCGCGAGTCTCGTCGCCGATCGCCAACGCCTGGGCAGCGGGAATGCCCATTTTCTTGAGCACGCGGCGGAACTTGGGCGCCTTGCCGAACAGCGACGAGCCGCAGGCATAGAAATCGATACGCGCGGCATGCTCCTCGCCGAGGATTTTTCGCGCATTGGCTTCGGAGTTCGACGTGACCAGCGCGATCTTGACGCCGGTGTCCGCCAACCGCTCGAGCAGATCGGGCGTGCCGGGGAAGAGCTCGATCTCATGCGCGTTGCGGCCCACGAGCTTGCGCAAATGGCGCGCGATCAGCGGCATCTTCCAGCGCGAGATGCCGAGGAAGTCGATCACTTCGCGCGAGCTCTTGTGGCGCAGCATCTCGACCTGATCGGGCGCGACCGTACGGAAATTGAAACGCCGTGCGAGCTGGTCGACCACCGACAGGAACCAGTCGCCGCTGTCGGATAAAGTTCCGTCGAAATCGAAGATCACCAGCCGGATCGGCGGCGTCTGCACGCCGTCTGCGCGTGTCGCCTCAGCCATGCGCGTGCCCATGCATCCGGCATTCCGCGCCTTCGTCCAGCTCGATCTGGACCGTAGTGTGATCGATCCGGAAATCGTGCGCGAGGCGGTGCTGCAGGTCGATCAGGAACGCATCGCCAGGATGGCCGCCGGGCATCACCAGATGCGCAGTCAATGCCGCCTCGGTCGTGCTCATCGGCCAGATGTGGAGATCGTGGACGCGCGCGACGCCGGGCAGGTTTGCCAGGGTGTTCCGGACGGCGTCCGCGTCGATCCCGTCGGGCACCGCCTGGAGGACCATCGTCAGCGACTCGCGTGCCAGGCCCCATGTGCTCCACAAAATGACCGCGACGATCACCAGGCTGACCGCGGGGTCGATCCATTCCGAGCCGGTCAGAAGGATGAGCCCGCCGCCGATCACCACGCCGGCGGAGACCGCGGCGTCGGCCGCCATGTGGAGATAGGCGCCGCGGATGTTGATGTCGCTCTTGCGCCCGCGCGCGAACAGCAACGCGGTCGACAGGTTGACGACGATGCCGAGGCCGGCGACGATCATCACCGTCCCGCCAGCGATCACCGGCGGATCCGAGAAACGGCCGATCGCCTCCCAGGCGATGGCGCCGACGGCGACGAGCAGCAGCACCGAATTGGTCAGCGCGGCGAGGATCGAACTGCCGCGCAGGCCATAAGTGAAGCGTTTCGAGGCGGGTCGCTTGGCGAGTTCCATGCCTGCCCAGGCGACGAGCAGCCCGAGAACGTCGGAGAGATTGTGACCGGCATCGGCGAGCAACGCGACCGAATCGGTGAGGAACCCGGCGGCGCCCTCGATGAGGACGAAGCCGAGATTGAGGATCGTCCCGATTGCAAAGGCGCGGCCGAAATCGGCCGGCCCATGGGCATGGTGATGGTCGTGGTGTCCCGCCATTAGGCTCGTTTAACCGCGCAAACGCATGAGATGCTAGGACCTCAATTGCGCGGAGGCTTCGCGGGCGCGTTCATGGGGCGTCCGCGCCGGTCGCGATCGAACATCTGCGGGCGCAGCGTCAGCAGCTCGCTGCGCGAGAGCGACCCGTCCTTGTTGGTGTCGAACCGGGTGAAGAGGAGTGCGAAGCGCGCGGCGAGTTCGTCCCAGGTGATGCGGTTGTCGCCGTCGCGATCGGTCTCGAACGGGCTGGGCAGCGTGTTGCGATCGCCGAGCCAGCGCTCGGACCAGTCCGAAAAGGCGATATAGCCGAGCGCGCCGGTCTTGCGGGTGTCGATACTGTCGAAGCTGTGGCGGAGCCCGGCGTCGAACTCGGCGCGGCTGACCAGGGCATCGCCGTCGCGGTCGAATGCGGCGATCATCATCGCGACCGGTTCGGCCATCACGGTGGCGGCGGGCTGGGCCTGCGGACCGGGAACGACCGGCGTGACCTGCGCCGGCCGCGCTTGCTGGGCGAGAGCGGGGCCGGCGACGAACGCGGCGAGCAGCAGGAACAGGCGCATCATCGTCCTTCCGTCAGGGCAGCAACAGGCTGGCATCGCCATAGCTATAGAAACGATACTGCTTGTCGATGGCATGGGCGTAGGCTGCCTGCATCCGCTCCAGCCCCATCAGCGCCGATACCAGCATGAACAGAGTCGAGCGCGGCAAGTGGAAGTTGGTGACGAGGCCGTCGATCCCCTTGAACCGGTAGCCGGGGGTGATGAAGATCGCGGTATCGCCTTCGAACGGGCGGATCACGCCGTCTGGGTCGGCGGCGCTCTCGATCAAGCGCAGGCTGGTGGTGCCGACCGCGATCACCCGGCCGCCCGCGGCGCGGACGGCGTTGAGCCGGTCGGCGGTCGCGGCATCGATCCGGCCCCATTCGGCGTGCATCCTGTGCGCGGCGGTGTCCTCGGCCTTGACCGGCAGGAAGGTGCCCGCGCCGACATGGAGCGTCAGTGTCGCGTGGCCGATCCCGGCAGCATCGAGCGCCGCGAGCAGCGCAGGGGTGAAATGCAGCGCGGCGGTGGGCGCGGCGACGGCGCCGGGCTCGCTCGCGAACATCGTCTGGTAATCGTCGGCGTCGCGGGCGTCGGTGGGGCGCTTCGAGGCGATATAAGGCGGCAGCGGCATGCGGCCGCAGCGTGCCAGCAGCAATTCGACCGGCTCGTCGCCGGCGAAGTCGAGCGCGAGGCTGCCGTCCTCGGCGCGATCCGAGGCGCGCGCCGTCACGCCCTGGCCGAAATCGACGCTGTCGCCTTCGCGCAGCCGCCGGGCGTTGCGGACGAAGGCGCGCCAGCGGCGCGGCCCCTCGCGCTTGTGAAGCGTCGCGCCGATCCGCGCTTCGCCGCGCAATCCCTCGAGCTGGGCGGGGATGACACGGGTGTCGTTGAACACGAGCAGGTCACCGCGGCGCAGGAACGAGGGCAGATCGCGCACGGTCGCATCGCGCGTCTCCGCCCCGTCCAGAACCAGCAGGCGCGCGGAGTCGCGCGGGCTCGCCGGTCGGAGCGCGATCCGCTCGCCCGGCAGCTCGAAATCGAAAAGGTCGACGTTCACTTATTGAGGCAGCGTGACCTTGGTCTCGCCCTCCGGCAGCGCCGGCGCGGCGACCGGTGCGGCCTGGTAGGGCGGCGGATTGTCCGCGGCGATATAGGCATGGAGGATGCGCGTCGGGTTCGCGGGCGGCTCGCCACGTTCGATCTTGTCGACCCACTGCATGCCTTCGACGACGCGGCCGAACACGGTATAATCATGGTCGAAGCCGAGCCGCGGGCCGAACATGATGAAGAACTGGCTGTTGGCGCTGTTCACGTCCTGCGTGCGCGCAGCCGAGACCGCGCCGCGGACGTGGGGCAGGTTGTTGAACTCGGCGGGCACGTCCGGAAGATCGGACTCGCCGGTGCCGGTGCCGGTCGGATCGCCGCCCTGCGCCATGTTCTCGGGGCCGTCGATCACGCGGTGGAAGATGATGCCGTCATAGAATTTGCGGCGCGTGAGCGTCTTGACCTGCGTCACCATCTTCGGGGCGACGTCGGGGCGCAGCCGGATCATGACGCGGCCGCCGGTCGAGAGATCGAGGACCCAGGTGTTCTCCGGGTCGGCACCGACGGCGGTGGCGACACTGGCCTTCGGGTCGGCGGCGACGCCCTTGAACGTCTCGACCTCGGGTTTGGCGGCCGGGCCTTTCTGGGCAGCGGCGGGCACGGCAATCAACATGGCGGCAGCAGCGGCCAAAGCGGCAACGAAACGCATCAACATCCCCAGGATTCTCTTGTCGGCAAAGGGTCTAGAACAACTCTGTGGCGGCGGAAAGGCCGCGCTCAACTGCCCTTGCGGCCGATCTCCGAGACCCGGCGGGCGACGTCGGCCTCGACCGCGGGGCTGACGAACTTGCGGATCGCGCCGCCATATAAGGCGATCTCCTTGACCAGGCGGCTGGCGATCGGCTGGAGCGAGACGTCGGCCATCAGGAAGACCGTCTCGACGCGGTCGTTCAGTTGCTGGTTCATCCCCGCCATCTGATATTCGTACTCGAAATCGGCGACGGCGCGCAGGCCGCGGACGATCATGCTCGCGCCTTCACGCTCGGCGAAGTCCATGAGCAGCGAATCGAAGCTGACGACGTGGATCTCGCCATCGATCCCGGCAGTTTCCCGCTCGACCATCGCCATGCGCTCGTCGATCGTGAACATCGGGGACTTGGAGGGATTGGTGGTCACCCCGATCACCAGCCGGTCGACCAGTTTCGCGCCGCGGCGGATGATGTCCATATGGCCGCGGGTGATAGGGTCGAAAGTGCCGGGATAGACTCCGGTGCGGACGGTCATCGATCCCTCTCCAGCGTGTAGCGCGCGATGTCGCGCAGCAGATCGGCCTCGGGGCCATAGGGTTTCAAATGCGCGACCGCTTGATCGACCAGCAGCCGCGCCTGCGCGCGCGCGCGATCGAGCCCGAGCAGCGTGAGGAAGGTCTCCTTGCCCGCCGCCGCGTCCTTGCGGAGCTTCTTGCCGGTGAGCGCTTCGTCGCCCTCGGCATCGAGGATGTCGTCGGCGATCTGGAAGGCGAGGCCGAGATCGCGGGCATAGCCGCGCAGGCCCGTGCGGCCTTCGGGCGGCAAGCGGCCGAGGATCGCGCCGCTCTCGACCGCGCAGCCGATCAGCGCGCCGGTCTTCATCGCCTGCAGCCGCGTGACCGTGGGAAGATCGAAGCTCGCTTTCGTGGCCTCCAGATCCATCATCTGCCCGCCCGCCATGCCCGACGGGCCCGAGGCATGCGCGAGCGCGCCGACCAGCTCCACGCGCACGAACGGATCGGGATGCGTCGCATTGTCGGCCAGGATCTCGAAGGCGAGCGCGTGAAGGCAATCGCCGGCGAGAATCGCAGTCGCCTCGTCGAACGCCTTGTGCACCGTCGGCTTGCCGCGGCGCATGTCGTCATCGTCCATCGCCGGCAGATCGTCGTGGATCAGCGAATAGACATGGATGCACTCGAGCGCGGTCGCGACGCGGGCGATGGTGGTGCGGTTGACTCCGAAAAGGCTCGCGGTGCCGAATACGAGCAAAGGCCGGAGCCGCTTGCCCCCGCCGATCGCGGCGTGGCGCATCGCGCGATAGAGGTCCCGGCGGGGATCGTCGGGGATCGCCAGCAGCAGATCGAACTGGCGATCGATCTCGGTGGAGACCTGTCTTAGCGCCGATTGGAGCGCGAGGGACGCATCGGCCACGCTCGCCACCCGGTCAGCCGGCGGCGAAGGGAGCGGTGCCGGCGGCGCGGCCCTGCGTGTCGGTACGGATCGCCTCGATGCGCGCCTGCGCGGCGTCGAGTCGGGCAGCGCATTGACTGCGAAGCTGGTCGCCGCGCTCGTAAAGGTCGATCGCTTCCTGGAGCTGCGCGTCGCCGCTTTCCAGCCGCATGACGATTCGTTCGAGCTCCTTGAGGGCCTCCTCGAACGAGAGTTCGGAGATTTGCGCTTCGTCTGCCATGCGCCCGCTATGCGGCAGGGCGGGCTGGGATTGCAACCGCCTACTCCCCTCCCTGCAAGGGAGGGGCAGGGGGTGGGTGGCGAGCGCAGCGAGCCCTTCCTACGTTCTCCTTGAGCGCGCCGATCGGGGCATCGAGCCCCGACCGGCGCCACCCACCCCTAACCCCTCCCTTGCAGGGAGGGGAACAGGCAAGGAGAAGCGCCCATGTTCACCAGCATCAACCCTGCGACCGGCGAGGCCGGTGAAAGTTTCAGGGAACTCGACGCGGACGGCGTGGAACTGGCGCTGAGCCGCGCGCAGACCTGTTTCCAGTCGTGGCGCAATTCGCCGATCGAGCAGCGGACCGCATTGCTCGGGCGAATCGCCGACCAATGGGAGGCCAACAAGCAGCATCTCGCCGAAACCGCGGTGAAGGAAATGGGCAAGACGATCACCGGCGGAATCGCCGAGGTCGAGAAATGCATCTCGGGCTTCCGGCATTATGCCGAGCATGGCCCCGGCTATCTGGAACCGACCGAAGTGACGACGGCGACCGGCCGCGCAGTGGCGCGCTGGCTGCCGATGGGGCCGGTGCTTGCGGTGATGCCGTGGAACTTCCCCTATTGGCAGGTGGTCCGTTTCCTCGCGCCGACGATCATGGCGGGCAATGTCGCGCTGCTGAAGCACGCGTCGAGCGTGCAAGGCTGTGGAGCGCTGATGCAGCAGCTCGCCAGCGCGGCGGGCGCGCCCGACGGGTTGTTCCAGAATCTCGCGATCAAGTCCGACAAGGTTTCGGACATCATTGCCGACAAGCGCGTGGTGGCGGTGACGCTGACCGGCAGCGAAGGCGCCGGCGCCAAGGTCGCGCAGGCGGCGGGAAAGGCCCTCAAGAAAGTGGTGCTCGAGCTGGGCGGATCGGATCCGCTGATCGTGATGCCTTCGGCCGATCTCGATCTGGCGGCCAAGACCGCCGTGACCGCGCGCGTCCAGAATGCCGGGCAGAGCTGCATCTGCGCCAAAAGGATGATCGTGCATGCGGAAGTGTATGATGCGTTTCTCGAGAAATTCTCGGCGGGGATGAGAGCCGTGAAGATCGGCGATCCGATGGATGCGGGCACGGTGATGGGGCCGCTCTCCAGCGAGGCGCAGCGCGACACGGTGCTGGAGCAGGTCGAGCGGGCGAAGGCCGCGGGGGCGACCTTGCTGTTCGGCGCCGAGAAGATCGACCGCGAAGGCGCGTGGATGACGCCGGGGGTGCTGGTGGGGCTCGATCCGGAGAGCGATGTCGCGAAAGAGGAAATCTTCGGGCCGGTGGCGGCGGTGTACAAGGCCGGCGATATCGACGCGGCGATCGCGCTGGCCAACGACGTTCCTTACGGGCTGGGTTCGGCAGTGTGGACGCAGGACGAGGCCGAGATCGAGCGGTTCGCGCGGGATATCCAGGCTGGGATGACGGCAGTGAATTCGCTGCTCGCCTCGACGCCGGCGGCGCCGTTCGGAGGCGTCAAGCTGTCGGGGCACGGGCGCGAGCTGGGCCCCTGGGGCATGCACGAGTTCATGAATCTGAAGGCGGTGATGTACGGGAAGGACGTGCAGGCGGGGGATTGAGGCGTGAGCGATTTCCACAATCCCTTCGTCACCCCGGACTTGTTCCGGGGTCCACTTGGCCTCGCCGGCTGAGCAAGAGCCTCTTGCCCTGCCCTTGTCTCCCGGCGGACCCCGGAACAAGTCCGGGGTGACGAGGTAGAGAGGCGGGCGGCCTCAGCGCACCACGAACTTGCCGGTCATGCCGAAGCTCGCGTGAAGGAAGTGGGTGCATTTGAACGGCCAGGTGCCGGGGCCCGGGGCAGTGAAATGAAGGTCGACGCTTTCGCCGCCTTTCAGCTCGATCTTGCCGTCCTTTATGCGCGCGCGATCGGCGGGGGGCATGGTCACGGTGGTGAAGAAGGCCTTGGCCGCGAAGCTGTGGCCGCCCTTGCTCGACAGGTGCAGGACATAATGCTGGCCGTGCGTCAGCTGGATCGTCGCGGGCGTGATGGCGAAATTGGAGAGCGCGACGTCGATGCGCTGCCCGGCCGGTGCGGCAGCGGTCAAAGCGAGTAGCGCCAACGGTATGAGACGGGGCAGCGGCATGGCGACCTCCTGATCGGGAGCCTAGTCCTCGTGGCGGAAGGCCGCAACGGCGGGATTCCATTCGCCGAATCCTCCCCCGCTTAGGGGGAGGATACTAGTCACCTGGAACTGAAGTTCGCCACATTGATTTCGTCATCCCGGACTTGACCCGGGGTGACGGTAATGAAGCGAACTTCGATTCCGCCATATTAGGATGCCGTTACTTCGGCGAGCAGGTCCTTGCGGCTCAGTTTGCCGATCATCGTCTTGGGCAGGCTTTCGCGCACCACCACTTCCGAGACGCGCTCGTGCTTGCCGAGCTGGGCGTTGAGCCAGAGGCTGAGCTCGGTGCCCGAGATGGGCGCGGCATCCCCGTCGAGCACGACATAGGCGTGGGGCAGCTCGCCATGATAGGCGTCGGGCAGGCCGATCACGAGCGCTTCCTTGACCGCGGGGTGGCGATAGAGAACCGCCTCGATCTGGCTGGGGAAAACCTTGAAGCCGCCCACCGCGATCATGTCCTTCAGCCGATCGACGATGCGGATATAGCCGTCCGCGTCGATCGTGCCGACATCGCCGGTGCGCAGCCAGTGCCCGCCCTGAGCTTCGCCGAAGGGATCGTCGACGAATACCTCGGCATCGGCCTCGGGGCGGTTCCAATAGCCCTTCATGATCTGGGGACCCGAGACGACGATCTCGCCGGGCTCGCCGGGGGGCGGCGGGCGCGTCGGATCCTCCTTGTCGACGAGGCGGACGCGCGTGCCGGCGAGCGGCTGGCCGATCGTGCCGGGCTTGTTGGGGCCGTCATAGGGATTGGTGGAGACCACCCCCGAGCTTTCGGACAGGCCATAACCCTCGATCACGCGTGCGCCGGTGATGCGCTCCCATTCCTCCTTGAGTTGGGCCGGGAGCGGCGCGCCGCCCGAGACGCAATAGCGCAGGCTGGCGAAATCGGAGGGTTTCATTCCCGGCGCATCGAGCAGCGCCTGGTACATGGTGGGAACGCCGGGGAGCGAACGCGGGTGCGTGCGGCGAAGCTCGGCGAGCGCCTGCTTGGCGTTGAAGCGCGGGAGCATCACGATCTCGCCGCCGGTGAGCACGGTGCGATTGAGCACGCAGGTATTGGCGAAGACGTGGAAGAAAGGAAGCACGCCGAGGATCCTGTCGTGCGTCTTGCCCATTTCGGGATCGAGCCGCGCGACCTGCCGCGCGTTGGCCGAGAGATTCTGATGCGTGAGCATCGCGCCCTTGGGCGTGCCGGTGGTGCCGCCGGTATATTGGATCAGCGCGAGATCGCGTTCGGGATCGATCGTCACGCGATCGCAGCTGCCCGGATTGGCGATCAGCTTCGAGAAAGCGAGAATGCGGGGATCGTGGGGGCGGGGCGCGACTTCCTTCGCCCTGAACCAGCGATAGAATAGCGATTTGGCGGGCGGCAACGCGCCCGCCACCGATCCCACCACCAGCCGCTCGAGCGCGCTCGCCTCGAGCACTTTCAGGGCGGTGGGGAGCAACGCCGAGGCGGACAGCGTGAAGAGCAGCTTCGTCCCCGAATCGGCGACCTGCGCGGATAGCTCCTCGACCGAATAAAGCGGCGAGAAATTGACCGCGGTCGCGCCCAGCATGAGGATGCCGTAATAGGCCGCGACATAATGCGGGACATTGGGCAGGAAGAGCCCGATCCGGTCACCCCGGCCATAGCCGAGTGCCTTCAGCCCGCAGGCGACGCGATTGGCGCCGTCGAGGGTCTCGGCGTAGCTGTATTTCCGGCCCATGAAATCGAGGAGCGGCGCGTGCGGATGCGCCGCGGCGCTCGCCTCGAAAAGCTCGACCATCGATGCGGGCGGGAAGACATCGTCCCATTTGCCTGGATGATTGTACGCGGTACGCCAGATCTGCTCGGGATCAGTCATTGACATTGGTGTAAGCATAAGCCCGGCCGGGCGCTGCGGCAAGCGATCAGGCGGCGTCGCGCAGGGCGTGGCGGACGCGATCGCGCCCCGCCGACTTGGCATCGAACAGCGCCGCGTCGGCCACCCGGTACAGCGCCTTCCAGTCGACTTCGCTGGCGAGCGTGCCGCGGCACGTGCCGATGCTGGCAGTGACCTGGACATCGAACGGCATGCGCATCTGGCGGAGCCGGACGAGCAGCGCCTCGGGCTCGATCGGCGCTTCGACGGGCGTGAGGATCGCGAATTCCTCGCCGCCGATGCGCGCGACGAGCGTGCCCTGGGGCACCGAGGTCCGCAGCATCCGGGCGAAGACGCGGAGGACTTCGTCGCCGCCGTCATGGCCGAGCGTCTCGTTGACGCGCTTGAAGTGGTCGAGGTCGATGATCAGCAGCAACTGCTCGCCCTGGCGGCCGATCGCCTGGTGGAGGAAGGCGCGGCGATTGAGCAGCCCGGTGAGCGGATCGGTATCGGCGAGGCGGCGCATCATCACTTCGCGCTCGATCGCATCGTCGCGCTCGTCGCGCAGCAGCCGGATGCGATAGGCGACCGCGAGCGAGGAAGCGATCGCCTCGACGATCATCGCGAGGATCGTCGAATTGTCGATCCAGAAGCTCCACGGCAGCACATGGAGGTTGGCGAGCGCGCGCAGCACCGAAGTCAAAAGCGGCGTGCCCCAGGCGATGGCGAACAGCCAGAGATAATTGCTCCTCAGCCGCCACGCGCGCCACAGCACCGGCACCACCGCCGCGGACAATGCGATGAACGCGCAGGTGAAGGCGAGATCGAGCGCGTGGATCGCGAAAGGCGCGGTGAGGAAATAGAGCAACCCGGTGCCGCTCAGCGCCACACCGACCCAAGTCGCATAACGGCCGAGCCAGCCGGCGAAGATGCGCTCCTCGAAGAAGCTGCGCGCGAAGATCAGGGCGGCGGCCCCGGTGCTGCCGACCAGCAGATAATTGATCCGCAGCCGGGTGTTGTTGGCGATCTCGGGCCAGGCCCAGGCGAGTGCGCCCGAGGAGGAGAAGGTGTAGGCGAGCAGCAGCCCGACCATCAGGCAGTAATAAAGCTGGAAGCGATGGCGCAGCGCGCCCCACAAAGCGAGATTATAGATGATCAGCGCGATCGCGAGGCCGGCGAAGCCCGCATAGAGCGCGGCCATCGATAAATTGGCGTGTTCGCTTTCCTGGCCGGTGGACAGGCGCGCGCCGAGCAGGATGCCGCGCAGGTTGGCCGCGCCCTCGACATGCCACATCAGCCGGACGACCCTGGCCTGCAGGCGCGGCAGCGGCTGTTCGACAACCGCGCCGAGCTGGATATACGGCGTAACCCCGCGCGCATCGGTGGCCTGCGAGCGGATGCTGCCGTCGCTATAGAGGACGTGGAGCGTGAGCCCCTGCTGCCACAGGCTGGCGAGGCGGACATTGAGCGGCAGCCGCGATCGCGAGCGCTGGTTTATGTCTTCGGAAATCGCCCAGTAATTGCCCGGACCGAATGCGTGCTGCGGCGTGGCGCAATCGAAGCGGCCCGGCTGGCGGATCAGCGCGGCCGGATCCATTCCGCCGGTATCGCGCAACACGCAGATCCGGAGCGGCGCACCGGCGACGCCCGCCTGCGCATGTGCGGGCGTGCCGCACCAAAGCGCGACGCACGCGGCAAGCGCCAGCAGGCAGTTCTTCAGGCCCCCGAACATACCGAACGCTAGGCGCCCCATCCCCAACAACCGGTAAAGATCGGGCGGCAAAGCGCGGAGGGCACGTTGATTTCGGGGCCGCGGCCGCTAAGTCGCTCAGAAAACGGGAGCACGCATGCACGACATCACGGCCGCCAGGGCCAGCGACGCGCGGCTGGAATCGGTCGATATCGTGCGGGGTTTCGCCCTGCTCGCCTTGTTCCTGGTCCACATGATCGAGAGCTACGAGCTCTATTGGGCCGACCCGAAGACCGGCCCGATCTCGGACACGGTCTACCTGCTGTTCATGGGCAAGAGCTTCTCGCTGCTCGCATTGTGCTTCGGATTCAGCTTCTTCATTTTGATGGACCGCGCGGCGCGGCGCGGCGTGGACTTCACGGCGCGCTTCGCGTGGCGGCTGACCGTTTTGTTCGGCATCGGCTTCGTCCACGCGATGATCTATCGCGGCGACATCATCCAGCTGCTCGCGCTGATGGGCTTCCTGCTGCTCGCCTTCCACCGCGTGCGCAGCAACCGGCTGCTGATCGCGATCGCGAGCCTGTGCTTCGTCAATCCGATCCAGCTCGTCCAGCTGGCGGCGGCGATGTCCGGGGCAGACTGGGCCAACCAGCCGCCGCATCATTTCTCGGACCCGGCGATGGCGGTCTATCTGCACGGCGACCTCGCCGAACATTTCCGCGCCAATTTGTGGACCGGCCAGCTGCCCAAATGGTGGTTCATGATCGAATCGGGGCGATTCACCCAGATCCTCGGCCTGTATCTGGTCGGCATGGTGCTGGGACGGATCGGCTTCTTCGCGCGGCTGGGCGACTTCGTGCGCGCGCGCCGGATCGCACTGGCAGTCGCCGCGACGGCGACGCTGACGCTCTATTTCGCGCGCGACGGCATCAAGGCCTGGTTCGCCGCGCAGCATCACGGCGAGGCGGCCGATCGGCTGCTCTCCTATCTGCTCGGCAGCTGGTTCGAGCTTTCGGGTACCGCAATGTGGCTGCTGGTGCTGCTGGCGCTCTTCCAGAGCCCGGCGCGCGCCGCGATCCGCCCGCTCGCCGCGGTGGGGCGGACGACGCTGACGCTCTACATCCTCCAGTCGCTGGTGTTCGTGCCGATCTTCTACGGCTTCGGGCTGGGCCTGTACGACGACTGGGACCAGCTGACGCGGCTGTGGGTCGGGATCGGCGCGATCGCCGCGCAGCTGGTGCTCGCGCATTGGTGGCTGCGATATTTCCAATATGGCCCGATCGAATGGGCGTGGCGCGCGCTGACCTATTGGCGGCGCGACGTACCGTTCCGCAAGGTCGCCGCTGCCATTTGACGCCCGCGAGCGTGGCGCTCGACAAAAGCGACGATTGCGAGCGTGACCAGAATCGCGACCGTATCGGCCACCCAGTCGCGCCAGTCCGAGTCGCGGTGGAGTGCGGGGATCGCCTGGACGATCTCGATCAGCGCGCCGAACCCCGAAAGGACGATCAGCAGCCGCAGCCGCGACATCGCCGGCCAGGCCGCGCAGGCGAGCGCGGTGAGCGCCGTGAACGCGGCGGCGTGCTGAACCTTGTCGAGCGGATCGAACGGAAGCCGCGGCGGATGCGGCAGCGCCGCCATGACGAAGGTGAAGGCGAAGGCGGCCCAGAAGACCCAGGGAAGCAATCGGCGCATGCGGCGTCGCCCATGCCCGAAGCGGCGGCGGCAGGCAACATCGCCGGGAATAAGGGGTATAACCAAATAGGCACTTTTCTATTGACATCGTCACGTTGATATGGCACATGTAGTGCACGCTGATGAATTGCGAGTCGGGGCCTTCGGGCCTCTGGAAGGGTCGGGTGCCGGTGGGCGCGCCGGCCTTCGCGTTTGGGACCGTGGGGTTCCGCATGGGGGACTATGGTCCGCCTGACGTGCGCTAAGTAACATTGCTGGTTTGTTTCCCCGCTGAAGGCATGCATGATGGGCTTGCCGGGGGTCTCGGTACCGGAGTGGCTTGGATCCCTCTTCGCCACTCCGGTTCTCTTTTCCGCATCCCGAAGCAGATAGGCCCGGCGTTGCGGCGTGCGTTCCGGCGTGCGTGCTGAGGCTGAACCCATGGCGCGCAACGCGGCCGCGGGTGTGTGGACCACGATACGCTGCCGATAGCGAACAGCGAAGAATGACGAGTGGGGCCTTGGGGTCTCTGGAAGGGCTGGGCGCCGGAGGGCGCGCCGGCCCCTTTTCGTTTCGGGAGAAACAGGATGGACGATCTGATCATGGGCAACCGTGACGGGCAGCGGCAGCAGCGCAAGCCGGGCCGGCGGCATTTCACGCCGGCGCGGCGGCAGCGGTTCCTCGATGCGCTGGCGCTTACCTGCAACGTCACGCGCGCCGCCGCCTTTGCCGAGATCACCCTGAGCAGCGTCTATGCCCACCGCGCGAAGGATCCGCAGTTCGTGGCGCAGTGGCGCGAGGCACTCGAGGCGGGATATGACCGGCTCGAGGCGATGGCGCTCGAACATGGCGGGGCGGGCGTCCCGCTCGAGCCCGCCGATCCGGAGCGCGCCGAAACCGAGATCGAGAGCTTGCCGGGCTTCGACTTCGCCAAGGCGATGGAATTGCTCAAGCATCACCGCGCCTCGCGACACAGGTGGCCGGGTGCGCGCGGCAAGCAGCGGCAGATGCCGACGCGGGAGGAAACCAACGCCGCCCTGGCCAAGGCGATCGCGGCGGCGGAGAAACGATTGGGCAAGTCCGATGACGCCTGAGACGGCGCATCCCGACGACATGGCGCTGCTCCGGGCATTCATTCGCCTGCCGGCCAGGCAGCGGGCGCAGGTGCTGGCGCGGCTGAGCGACGTGCAGTGCGTGGAATGGTTCGAGCGCTTTCCGATCTGGGCGCATGCCGGACAGCTCGATCCGGGCGGCGATCCTCTGGTGTGGCTGATCCAGGCGGGGCGCGGCTTCGGCAAGACCCGCGCCGGCGCCGAATGGCTGAGCGGGCTGGCGCGGCGCGAGCCCAAGGGGCGCTTTGCGCTGGTCGGCGGGAACGCCGAAGACGTGCGTCGGGTGATGGTCGAAGGACCGAGCGGGCTGCTCGCGGTTGCGCGCAGCGGCGAGGCGATCGAGTGGAACCGCACGCGCGGCGAAGTGCGCTTCGCATCGGGCGCGACGGCTTTCGTGTATTCGGCGGCGGCGCCCGAGGCGTTGCGCGGGCCCGAGCATCACGCGGCGTGGTGCGACGAGACGGGCAAATGGGGACGGCGCGGCGATGCCGCCTGGGACAATCTGATGCTGGGATTGCGGCTGGGGAGCGCGCCGCGCGTGCTGGTGACCACCACGCCGCGACCGACCGAGCTGATGCGGCGCGTGGAGCGGCTGGCGGACAAGGCGGCGGCGGTGATCCGCGGGCGGACGCGCGACAATCCGCATCTGCCGGAGCGCTTCGTCGAGGCGATGCTCGAGACCTATGCGGGCACGCGGCTGGGGCGGCAGGAGCTGGACGGCGAATTGCTCGAGGATGCCGAGGGTGCCCTGTGGACGCGCGGGCTGATCGAGCGGGCGCGTGCCGAGGTGGCGCCCGAGCTGGTGCGCGTGGTGATCGGTGTCGATCCGCCGGCGAGCGCCGGGGGCGACGCGTGCGGAATCGTCGCGACCGGGCTGGGGCGCGACGGCCATGGCTATGTGATCGAGGATGCCACCGTCTCGGGGGTTTCGCCCGAGGGCTGGGCGCGCGCCGTCGCGGCGTGCGCGGCGCGGCATGGGGCCGACCGGGTGGTGGCGGAGAAGAACCAGGGCGGCGAGATGGTGGCGAGCGTGCTGCGCGGCGCCGATACCGGACTGCCGGTCAAGCTGGTTCATGCCTCGCGCGGGAAAGACGCCCGGGCGGAGCCGGTGGCGACGCTCTACGAGGCGGGCAAGGTTCGGCATGCGGGGGCGTTCCCCGAGCTGGAGAACGAATTGTGCGGGCTGCAGGCGGGCGGCGGCTATGAGGGGCCGGGCCGCTCGCCGGACCGGGCGGATGCGCTGGTCTGGGCGATGACCGAACTGATGCTGGGGAAACGCGGCGCGGCGCGGGTTACGCTGATGTGAGAGGGGCAACCCTCCCCTGGCGGGGGGAAGGTGGCGCCGGAGGCGACGGAGGGGACGGTAAGCCACCCACTTGCCGGCGTGCTTCCTCCCCCTTCGTCATGCTGCGCATGCCACCTCCCCCCTGGCGGGGGAGGATTGAATGTCGATACGACCTATAGTGGTTAGCGGACGGTTGATCCCGCATAATCCTCCCCCGCAAGGGGGAGGTGGCGCCGAAGGCGACGGAGGGGGAGGACGGCGATGCGTCTCGAGGGTTCCGGAAGCGGGCGTCGCAATGCCAGGCGCTTGCGCAAGGAGATGACCCCGCCGGAGATAGGCCTGTGGCTAGCACTGCGTCGAAATTCGGAAGGCTTGCGCTTTCGCAAGCAACACTCGGCCGGTGACTATATCCTCGATTTCTATTGTGCGCCGGCAAGGCTGGCCATTGAGGTGGATGGCGAAGCGCATGCACGAGGCGATCGTCCGGCACGCGACGCTGTTCGTGACGTGTGGCTCGTGTCGCAGGGTGTGCGAGTCCTGCGCTATCCGGCGAAGGAGGTGCTGACGAACCTCGAAGGGGTGGTTCGCCAGATCATCGCGATCGCGATCGATCGTCGGGATGGAAGGGAGAGCTAGTCGCTACCCTCCCCCTCCGTCGCCTTCGGCGCCACCTCCCCCTGGCGGGGGAGGATTGGGGGCTCGAAGGTCGATGGGAGCTTGTGCGGCGGCCGGACAGCGCGGATAGCGAGCGGCATGGTACCGCGCGAACTGATCGATACGGCCGAAGTGCCCGGCGGGGATCCGCTGCGGCTGTTTCGGCGGGGCAGCGACTTCATGATCGTGCTCGATCGCAACGAGCTGATGAACAGCCGGATGAGCGGGTCGGAAGAAGCGCTCGCCGAGATGACGATCGACCGGCTGCGCGTGCCGGCGCCGCATCTGCTGATCGGTGGATACGGGATGGGGTTCACCTTGCGCGCGGCGCTGAAGCGGCTGGATGCGGATGCGCGGGTGACCGTGAGCGAACTGGTGCCCAAGATCATCGACTGGGCGCGCGGGCCGATGGCCGCGCTGGCCGCGGGGTGCCTGGACGACCGGCGGGTGGACGTGGTGCTCGACGATGTCGGCGCGATGATCCGGCACGCGCGCGGCAGTTACGATGCGATCCTGCTCGATGTCGACAACGGGCCGGACGGGCTGACCCGGCCGGGCAATGACGGGCTCTATTCGATGCGCGGACTGGCGGCGGCGAAGGCGGCGCTGCGGACCGGCGGGGTGCTGGCGGTGTGGTCGGCGGCGCCGGACGCTGCCTTTACGCGGCGGCTGCGCGATGCGGGGTTCGCGGTGGAGGAAGTCGGCGTGAAGGCGCGGAGCAACGGCAAGGGGCCGCGGCACGTGATCTGGTTCGGGACCAAGCGGTAGGGCGCAGATATTCCCCTCCCTGGAAGGGAGGGGTCAGGGGTGGGTAGAAAAGGTCGGGCTCGATGCCCGGCCTTTTCTTTATTCCACGTGCATCGTTGGGCTCCCCCGGCCTTCGCCGGGGTCGCACCCACCCCCAGCCCCTCCCTTGCAGGGAGGGGAGTTTAACGGTTCGCGCAATCATCAGGAGACGGGCATGAAATGGTTCGGACGCAAGTCCGCGCGCGATGGCGTGCGGCCGGCGCTGGCGCGTGGCGGGAGCATCACCAGCCTCGGCGAATGGCCGCGCAGCTACGAGGCGCAGGTGCGCGAAGGCTATTGCCACAATCCGGTGGCGCAGCGCGCGGTGAAATTGGTGAGCGAAGGCGTGGGATCGGCGCCGCTCAAGGCGAGCGACCCGGCGCTGGCGGCACTGGCGAGCGCGCGCTCGGGCGGGCAGACGCTGATCGAGACCGTCGCGGCGCAATTGCTGCTGCACGGCAATGCCTATGTGCAGATCCTCTGCGACAGCGCGGGGCAGGTGCGGGAGCTGTTCGCGCTCAGGCCCGAGCGAGTGACGGTGGAGGCCGATGCCGGGGGCTGGCCGGTGGCGTATCGCTACCGGGTGGGCGAGCATGTCAGCCGGCTTGCGGCGGAGGATGCCGGCGGGCGCCCGGCAGTGGCGCACATCAAGGCGTTCAATCCAGTCGACGACCATTACGGGCTGGGGTGCCTCGGCGCGGCGGCGGGGGCGGTGGCGATCCACAATGCCGCGACGCGCTGGAACAAGGCATTGCTCGACAATGCGGCGCGGCCCTCGGGAGCCCTGGTCTATGACGTGAGCGACGGCGGGGTGCTGAGCCCCGACCAGTTCGCGCGGATCAAAAGTGAGCTCGAGGCGGCGTTCGCGGGGGCGGCCAATGCGGGGCGGCCGATGCTGCTCGAGGGCGGCCTCAAATGGCAGGCGATGAGCATGACGCCGGCCGACATGGACTTCATGGGGCTGAAGGCGGCGGCGGCGCGCGAGATCGCGCTCGCGTTCGGCGTGCCGCCGATGCTGATGGGACTGCCGGGCGACACCGCCTTCGCCAATTATCGTGAGGCCAACCGGGCTTTGTGGCGACTGGCGATCCTGCCGGTGGCGGAGACGATCCTCGCGGGGCTGGCACAGGCGCTCACGGGCTGGTTTCCGGATGCGGCGCTGGCGGTCGACCTCGACCGGGTGACGGCGCTGGCCGAGGATCGCGAGCGGCTGTGGCGCCAGGTGAGCGCGGCCGATTTCCTCACCGACGAGGAGAAACGGTTTATGGTCGGATTGTCGTGACGGTGAGCGTGCAGGTGCGCGTGGTTCGATCCCACGCGCCGCCGACGTCGAGACATCTGTCGATCAGAACATAGTCCGACCACCAGAGCCACGCGAGCAGCGCGGCGAGGACGACCAGCAACAGGACGAACAAGGGAAAGAGCCGGCGGCGCATGGCCATGGCCTAGGCGACGGCGTGCGGCGCGGCAATCGGGAGAAATGTGATGCGTAACGAAACGGTGCTCGCGCAACTGATCGAGCAGGCGAAGGAAGACGGCGCCGATACCGCGACTCTGCGGGCAATCGCCGAGGAAGCGGGCGAGCTGAGCGCGCAGCGGGCGCTGGCGCGGCTGGGGCTGGAGGATGTCGGCGCGGCGAAGGACATGGCCGAGCTGCGCGAATTGCTGAGCGCCTGGCGCGACGCCAAGCGATCGGCATTGAAGGCGGCGTTTTCCTGGGCCGGGCGGATGCTCGCGGCATTGGTGCTGGTCGGGCTGGCAGTGAAACTGGGGTTCCCCGGGTGGCTGAAATGATCCTTCGACATGCTCAGGACAGGGCGGTGCGCTTCGCAGGCTATGCCGCGGTGTTCGACGTGCCCGATCGCGGCGGCGACGTGGTGCGCCGGGGGGCGTTCCGGCTGGCGCGGCCGGTGCCGCTCTTGTGGCAGCATTCGGGCAAGCCGGTGGGCGAGATCGAGCAACTGGCCGAGGACAAGCGCGGTCTGCGCGTGATCGGGCGCGTCGCGGCGCCGGCGCTCGCCGAGGCAGTGGCGAAGGGCGCCGTGACCGGCCTCTCGTTCGGATATCGCGTGACCGAGGCCCGTGACGGGCCGCGGCGCGAGATCAGGGGGCTCGAACTGCTCGAAGTGAGCCTGGTCTCGAGTCCGATGCAGCCGCTGGCGCGCGTGCATGCGGTGGCCGGGGGCTAGGGACATCGACATTCAGGTGGGCGAGGCCTTCCAGATCCTCCCCCGCCAGGGGGAGGTGGCACGCGCAGCGTGACGGAGGGGGCGGAAGCACTGCGCTAGATAGAGAGGACGTCGCTTACCTCCCCCTCCGTCGCCTTCGGCGACACCTCCCCCTGGCGGGGGAGGATTTTGAATGCCGATACAGCCCAGTCTGGGAAGATTCAGGAGAGTCGGGTGTGCCCCTTTCGCAGTTGGCGGGAGGGGTTTCTTTTTGTGGGAGACGGACATGATCGAAGTGAAAGCGGACGGCCTCGAGGCGAGCTTCGAGGCTGTGGAAGCGGCGGGATTGCCGCCGGTGCGGCCGATGCTGGCGGGCGGAAGGCCGCTGGGCAGCGCGGCGTTCGAGGGGTTCCTGCGCGCCGGCAGCGGCGGCGTGGAGATGAAGGCGATGTCGGGGACGAGCGATGCCGCGGGCGGCTATGCCGTGCCCGAGGAGATCGATGCCCGCATCGACGCGACGCTCAAATCGGTCTCGCCCATTCGCGCGATCGCCAATGTCGTGAAGGTGGGATCGAGCGGATACCGCAAGCTGGTGGCCAGCGGCGGGATCGCATCGGGCTGGGCAGCGGAGACCGCGGCGCGCACCGAGACCGCGACGCCGACCTTCAACGAAGTCGCCCCGCCGAGCGGCGACCTCTACGCCAATCCGGCGGCGAGCCAGGCGATGCTCGACGACGCGGCGTTCGACGTCGAGGAATGGCTGGCGCAGGAGATCGCGCGCGAATTCGCCGCGGCGGAAGGATCGGCGTTCGTCAACGGCAACGGGACCAACAAGCCCAAGGGCTTCCTCGCGGCGGCGACGGCTTCGACGGGGGATGCGACGCGGCCGTTCGGGACGCTGCAATATATCGCGAGCGGCGCCGCGGGCGCGTTCGCGACGAACCCCGAGGACAAGCTGATCGATCTGGTCCAGAGCCTGCGTGCGCCGTATCGGCAGGGCGCGAGCTGGGTGATGAACAGCGCGACGCTGGCGAAGATCCGCAAGTTCAAGACCGTCGACGGAGCGTTCCTGTGGACGCCGAGCCTGGCGGTGGGGCAGCCGGCGACCTTGCTCGGCTATCCGGTGGTCGAGGCCGAGGACATGCCCGACATCGCGGCCAATTCGCTGTCGATCGCGTTCGGCAACTTCAAGGCGGGATACCTGATCGCCGAGCGCGGCGAGACGCAGGTGCTGCGCGATCCGTACAGCAACAAGCCGTTCGTGCATTTCTACGCGACCAAGCGCGTGGGGGGGATGGTGAGCAACTCCGAGGCGATCAAGCTGCTCAAGTTCGCGGCTTCGTGAGGCCTTGTTGTTCCTCTCCCCTTGATAGGGGAGAGGATAGCGAAGCTTGGCAGTTTGCTGCCTAGCGCAGCTTGGTGAGGGGTAGAGCGGAGCGAAGCTCCGCGCGGCCGCCCAGCGGCCGCACCCCCTCACCCAGCTCCGACTAGGGCCCGCTGAAGAAGCGGACCCAAGTCTGCGCAACCCTCTCCCCCTTCGGGGGCGAGGGAGTTTTGGCCAAAATTCGATGGGGAGACACTTATGCTTGCTCCGCCCTTTCCGGCGGCGGCGATCGCCGCAGCGCGCGATGCCGCCAAGCTTCATTTACGGATCCCGGGCACGGCCGAGGACGCATTGCTCGAGACGCATGCCGCGACCGCGCTGGCCTTGTGCGAGGCGTTTACCGGCCAGGCGCTGATCGCGCGGATGTGGACCGATACGTTGCCCGCGCATGCCGCGTGGCAACGGCTCGTCGGCGCGCCTGTGATGACGATCGATCGCGTCGAGGGACTGAACCTTTCGGACAACGGATTCGCTTTGCCTGCCGACACCTATGCGATCGACATCGACGCGGCCGGCGAAGGCTGGGTGCGCGGCAGCGCGGCGATCGCGGCGGGTCGGCTGCGGGTCGGCTATGCGGCGGGCCTTGCCGCGGAGTGGAGCGGGCTGCCGGTGCCGCTGACGCAGGGCGTGGTGCTGCTGGCGGCGCATCTCTTCGAAGCGCGGGCGAGCGGCGGAGCGCCGCCGGCGGCGGTCGCGGCCCTGTGGCGGCCGTGGCGGCGGATGCGGCTCGAGAGCGCGCGGCGATCGGCATGATGGAGGGATTCGAGGCGCGGGCCGAGGCGATCGGCGCGCGTGCCTCCGCACGCGCCGCGGCGCGGCTGGCGGATGCGGCGCGGGAAAAGCTGCCGGGCGTATCGGTCGAGGCCGAGCCGGGGCGCGTGGTGATTTCGGGACGCGGGCTCGGGCGGCGCTGGCTGCGCGATCCGGCGCTCCGCTGGCTGGGAGGGTTGTTGCGATGAGCGCACATGCGGTGTTGACCGAGGCAGTCGAGGCAGTGCTCGGCGCGCATCCGGGACTGGGAATCGCGATCAACGGCGTGTTCGACGCGCCGCCGGCGCGCGCGGTGCGGCCCTTTGCGGTGGTCGAGGATCCGGTGCTCGTCGACTGGGGCACCAAGGACATGATGGGGCGCGAGGGCCGGCTGGCGGTCGGGCTGTTCGAGGCGGGCGAGGACCGCGCGCGGCTGCGCGCGCTGGCCGACCACGCCACGGCGGCGGTGGCCGGGCTGCCGCGCGAGCTGGGCGAGGGGTGGCGGATCGCCAGCCTGGCGTTCGTGCGCAGCCGGATCTTCCGCGAGGGGCCGGCGCTGTGCGCGGCGGTCGTCGAGTTCCGGGTGCGGATGCTGCAGGCGAACTAGGCGGTCGGTTTTTCCTCACCGTTCGTTTCGAGCGAAGTCGAGAAACGGCTGTCGGGCGAATGCTTCTCGACTTCGCTCGAAGCGAACGGAGGGGGGCTCGCAATCCAATGCTCCTGCTTTCGCAGGAGCACATGCAAGGAGAAATGACATGGCGGCGGAGAAGGGTAGCGCGTTCCTGCTCAAGGTGGGGAATGGCGGATCGCCGGTGAGCTTCACCACGGTGGCGGGGCTGCGGACGACGCAGCTCAGCGTCAATGGCGAGGCAGTGGTGATCACCAGCAAGGATTCGGGCGGGTGGCGCGAATTGCTGTCGGGCGCGGGCGTGCGCTCGGTGAGCGTGTCGGGCGCCGGGGTGTTCACGGGATCGGCGGCGGAAGCGCGGGTGAAGACCAATGCGCTGTCGGGCGCGATCGACGATTACCGGCTGAGCTTCGAGAGCGGCGAGAGCATGACCGGGCGGTTCCTGGTCACGCGGCTGGACTATGCCGGGGATTTCAACGGCGAGCGCAGCTACACGCTGAGCCTGGAGAGTTCCGGGCCGGTGGTGTCGGCATGAGCGGGGCCAATCCTGTACGCGGCGAGGCCGAGTTGCGGATTGCCGGCGAGGTGCTGGTGTTGCGGCCGAGCTTTTCGGCGCTGGTGGCGGCGGAGGGGGAGCTGGGTCCGTTGTTCGCCCTGGTCGAGCGTGCCGCGGACGGGCGGCTGGCGCTGAGCGAGATGGTGGCGTTGTTCTGGCATTGCCTGCGCGAGCGGCCCGAGGGATTGAGCCGCGATGCCTTTGCCGAGGGCGTGACCGCGCGCGGGCTGGCGGCGAACATGCCGACGCTCAAAATGCTGATCGGGCAGATATTGGCGGGGCGGTGATGCGCTTCGCGGAGGCGGCGCTGCGGCTGAGCGGCGCGGCGGGGGTGGCGTTCGGCTGGACGCCCGGGACTTTCTGGAACGCTACGCCGGCCGAGCTGGGCGCGCTGGTGCGGGCGCTGGCGGGCGAGGATGCGGCGCCGCTCGGCGATGGCGAGCTCGCGCGGCTCAAGGAGCTTTTTCCCGATGGATGAAGAGATCGAACGGCTGATCGTCAGCGTGCGTGCCGACACGCGCGGCTTCGCGCGCGACGTGGCGGAGATGCGCGGACAGATCGAGGGACCGCTGGAGGCAGGCGCCGACCGCGCCGGGCGCGCGATCGAAGGCGCGCTGCTGCGGGCGGTGAAGACCGGCAAATTGGGGTTCGAGGATTTGCGCGTGATGGCGCTGGGCGTGCTCGGCGAGATCGCGGCGTCGGCGTTGCACCAGGGACTGGGGTCGCTGGGCGGCGGCGGGGCGAGCGGCGGCGGATTGCTGGGCACGATCCTCGGGCTGTTCGGCGGATCGCCGGGGCGCGCGACGGGCGGGCCGGTGAGTCCCGGGCGGCCTTATTGGGTCGGCGAGCGCGGGCCGGAATTGTTCGTGCCGTCGAGTGCGGGGCAGGTGGCGGCGCAGGTGGCGGCGGGGCCGCGCGAGGTGCGGGTGGCGATCACGGTGAACGCCGGGCCGGGCGAGGCGCCGCGGGCGCTGGCGCAGTCGAGCCGGCAAGTGGCGCGTGCGGTGAAGGCGGCGCTGGCGGGGGTGGAGTGAGCGGATCGATCAGAGAAGATAGCGCGCCGCTAGCCCCGCCAGCAGGATGAGCAAAAGGAGACTGCCCCATGCCGGCCGCGCATGGCCGGTCGCTTTGGCATGACCGTTGCGGAGGATCGTCTGCCGGATGACAGGGGGAAAAGCACAGCCGATCCCGGTCGAGATGTTGCGCCATCTGTTTCCCTGGCGCAGCTGCAGGGCCGACCAATAGCCGTTTTTCCTGCCGATCGCGCGATAGAGAAGCACGCGCGATTCTCCGGTGATCAGGCCGTCGACGGCGTCGCAGGTCCGTTGCCAGGCTTCCGGATCGTCGAGGGGGAAGATGTCGGCGAACCAGGCGTCGCCAGTGGTGCCGAGCGTCAGTTCATCGTGGCTGAACGCGAACCATAATTCGAAATCGAGGCCGGGCTGCTGCGGCAAGGTGCAGGAGAGCTCGACAGGGGCGTCCTCGCTCCATTCGAGGCGGAGCGAATGCCGCGCTGCCGTATCGGCGAGCATTTCGCGTACGCGGACGAGAAGCGCCTGCTCCCATCCGTCTTCGCGGACGGGCAGTTTAGCCATGCGGCGAAGGGCAATGGGCGAACATGTCCGCACCGTAACAGATGACAAGCCGTCGTGAAGGGCGCGGGCACAGAGGGGATAGACCATGGCGCATTGGCTGGCGTCCGAGCGGGGCGGGCAGGCGGAGGGGGTGCTCTCGCGCTTCGACCCGGCTTACTGGACGGTCAATTTTCCGCGGCCGATGATGGCGAGCGTGGTGACGACGGCGCCCGATGCGCTGCGCGTCGATGCGGTCTTCTATCGGCAGGACGATCTCGCCGGGCTGATCTGGGAGGCGGAGGACCGGTACGACCATCCGCTGCTCCGCTACGAGACCGATCGCGACTTTCGCGGGTGCCGGTTGCGGTTTCGCTGGCGGTCGGCGGGGGTGCTGGCGCTCGACGCGGTGAACGGGCCGGTGCTGACGATCGAGGGTCGCGACGCCATGGGGAATCCGCGGGCCTGGTATGTGCGGCTGTGGAATTATGCGAGCGGAGTGCCCGAGGACGCGATCGTCGCGATCGATTTCGCAAATGTCGACGGCGGTTTCATGCTGCCCGGCGAGGCGGATCCGGTGTTCGCGGGGGATGTCGACCGGATGTTCGTCTCGCTGGTGCCGGCGGGATACACCGCAGCCGATGCGGCGCTGGCGGCGCCGGCCGAGGCCTGGGTCGAGATCAGCGGGATTGCATGCGAGGGGCCGGGATCGGTGCTCAGCGTGGGCGATGTGGTGCTGCCCGAGCACGGGCTGCGGATCGCCAACGGCTATGACGATTGCTATCATCTGACGCCCGCGCGGGTGCTGCGCAACGCGCTCCAGCTCGGCTATCGCGGGAGCATCCTGCATTATGTCGGGATGAGCCATTATTTCCGGCTCGAGCTCAATTCGGGCGGCTATTATGTCAGCCTGGCGGGAGGCACGCTCAACGTGGCGTGTGCGGCGTGGCATGGCGACTTCGCGCGGCGGGCCAGGGCGCTCGGTTATGAGGTGATCTGGTCGCTCTCGTACGAACTGCTCGACCAGCATTGCTGGAACGACTGGAAGCAGCGCGCGGCCGACGGATCGCCGGGGCTGACCGGGTGGACCCCGCCCTCGGCATTGCTCTCCCCCGCACATTCGGGGGCGATGTATTATCTGCGCGTGGTGGCGCTGGCGTTCGTGGGCATCGCGCAGGCCGCGGGGCTGGCGGTGAAATTCCAGGTCGGCGAGCCGTGGTGGTGGGTGATGCCCGACGGGCGGCTGTGCATCCACGACGATGCGGCGAGGGCCGAGCTGGACGATCCGCCCGAGCAGAATGTGCGGGGGACGGTCGATACCGCAGTGCTCGATGCGGCGGGGGCCTTGCTGGCGGCATCGACTTTGGCGCTGCGCGACGTGGTGCGCTGGGCGCCGGGGGCGGAGGTGCTGCTGCTCGCTTATCTGCCCACGGTGCTCGATGCGGCGGCGCCCGAGCTCCAGCGCGCCAATTTGCCGACCGGCTGGGCGGCGCCGGCGTTCGATGTGCTCCAGCTCGAGGATTATGACTGGGCGGCGGCGGGGAACGAAGCGGCGAGCGCCCGGGGCATTGCGCTGGCCGAGGCGCGGCTCGGTTATGCCGCGGCGGACCAGCATTATCTGGCGGGGTTCGTGCTGAACCCGGCGGACAAGGCGCAGTGGCGGCCGATCGCGGCGGCGGCGGAGCGCGGGCGAAAGCGCGGCGTGCCGGCGACGTTCGTCTGGGCGCTGCCGCAGGTGCTGCGCGACGGCTTCGTGCATTTCGATGGGGAGGATGCTGTGGACGCGTTCGACGACGTGCTGTTTCCGCTCGCTTTGGGGCGCGAGGCCGAAGTGGCGCCCGAGGTCTCGACGGCGGTCGTGACCAGCGCGGGCGGGCGCGAGAACCGCAATGCCGAATGGGCCGAGGCGCGGATGCGCTACGATGTCGGGCCGGGGGTGCGATCCGAGGCCGACATCGCCGCGCTGATCGGGTTCTTCCGCGCGCGGATGGGACCGGCACGCGGCTTCCGGCTGCGCGATCCGTTCGATGCATCGGGCGGGGACGAAGTGCTCGGGGTGGGCGACGGCGCGGAGGCGCGGTTCCAATTGGTGCGGCGCTATGGCGACGTGACGCGGCGGATCACCCGGCCGGTGCGCGGCAGCGTGCGCCTGGCAGTGGACGGGCTGGCGACCGAGGACTTCACGCTGGGCGAACGGGGTGTGGTGACCCTCGATGCGGCGCCGGCCGCAGGCGCGGTGGTGACGGCGAGCTTCGACTTCGACGTACCGGTGCGGTTCGCGGAGGACCGGCTCAATGTCAGCCGGGCGACCTATCTTGCGGGGGCAGCGGCTTCGGTGCCGCTGGTCGAGGTGCGCGAATGAGCTGGCTGGATGGCGAATGCACGACGCTGGCTCTGTGCTGGCGAGTCGAGCGGCGCGACGGGGTGACGATCGGAATCACCGCGCATGATCGCGACCTGGAAATCGACGGTCTCGTCTATCGCGCGGCGCCAGGGATGATGCCGAGCGCGATCAGCCGCAGCGCGAACCTCGATGCCGACAGCATGGACGTGACCGGCGCGCTGACGAGCGCGGCGATCGGCGAGGCGGACCTGCTCGCCGGGCGCTGGGACGGGGCTCGGGTGACGCTGTTCGCGACCGACTGGTCGGCGCCGGGCGCGATGGTGGCGCTGGGCGAAGGGACGATCGGCGCGGTCGAGACGCGCGGCGGGACGCTGACCGCGGAGTTGCGCGGGCTCTCCGAGATGCTCGAGCGGCCGGTGGTCGAGGAGACTTCGCCCGAATGCCGCGCCGAACTGGGCGATCGGCGCTGCCGTGTGGCGATGGCGGGGCGGCGACGGTTCGCGCGGGTGACGGCGGTGGCGGGATCGGTGGTGACGCTCGATGCGAGCGAGCCGGTGGCCAACGGCTGGGGCGGCGGGCGGCTGCGCTGGTTCGGCGGGGGCAATTCGGGGCTGGAGGATGCGATCGCGCGATCGGACGGCGCGACGGTGACGCTGCGGCGGCCGCCGCGCTTTGCGGGCGCGGGGGCTTTGGTCGAATTGGTCGAGGGGTGCGACAAGAGCCTTGCGACCTGCGCGGGCCGGTTCGGCAATGCCGTGAACTTTCGCGGCGAGCCCTGGCTGCCGGGGATCGACCTCCTGACGCGGTATCCGGGCGGATGATGCCGGGCGAGCGCGCCGTCGCGGCGGCGCGGGCGGCGCTGGGCGTACGGTTCCGGCTGCACGGGCGGAGCGCCGAGGGGCTCGATTGCGTCGGGCTGGCGGCGCTGGCGCTGCGGGCGGAGGGGTTCGAGGGGCGGGTGCCGAGCGGCTATACGCTGCGGAGCGGCGATGCCGTGCGGGTGCGTGTTGCGATCGAGGTGCTCGGGCTGGTGCCGGCGGCCGAGCCGCGGCCGGGCGACCTGCTGCTCTTCAGGGCGGGCCCGGGGCAGCTGCATTTCGCGATCCAGGCGGAGGCGGGAATCATCCATGCCGACGCGCGGCTGCGGCGCGTGGTGGAGCGGCCCGAACTGCCCTGGCCGGTGATCGGCCGCTGGCGTCCGGCGACGGGAGACTGACATGGCGACAATCGTGTTGACGGTCGCCGGCAGCCTGATCGGCGGGCCGGTGGGCGGGGCGATCGGCGGGCTGCTGGGCGGCGTGGTCGACCGCGAAGTGCTGTTCAAGCCGAAGGGGCGCGAAGGGCCGCGGCTGAGCGAGCTGCGCGTCCAGACATCCTCCTACGGCACGCAGATCCCGAAGATCTTCGGGACGATGCGCGTGGCGGGATCGGTGATCTGGGCGATCGACCTGATCGAGCACCGCGCGACGCAGAGCAACGGCAAGGGGCGGCCGAGCACGACCAGCTACAGCTATACCGCGTCGTTCGCAGTGGCGCTGTCGGCACGGCCGATCCTGGGCATCGGGCGGATCTGGGCGGACGGCAAATTGCTGCGCGGCGCCGCCGGAGACTTCAAGGCGCGAACCGGGTTTCGCGTGCATCCGGGAACCGAGGATCAGGCGCCCGACCCGCTGATCGCCGCGGCCGAGGGGATCGGGATGGCGCCCGCGCATCGCGGGATCGCCTATGCGGTGTTCGAGGATCTCGAACTCGGCGATTTCGGCAACCGCATTCCCTCGCTGAGCTTCGAAGTGATCGCGGATTCGGGGCCGCAGGCTGCCGGTGCGATAGCGCAGGCGCTGGCGGGTGACGTGCTGGTCGCCGACGAAGCCACGGCCGCGCTGGCGGGTTTCGCCGCCTCGGGCGCGAGCGCGCGGGCGGTGATCGAGACATTGGCGGGCGCGGCGGGCGGATGGTTTCGCGCCGATGCGGGCAAGCTGGCGTTGCTGCACGGTGATGGCGCCGCGGTGGAACTGGCGGACATGGGCGCGGGCGAGGAGCACGGCCGGGGGCGTCGCGACATCGCCGCCGCCGACACCGCGCCGCGCGCGCTGACGCTGGCTTATTACGAGCCGGGACGCGACTATCAGGCCGGCGTGCAGCGCGCGATGCGGCCGGGTGCCGGGGTGCGCGAGGCGCGGATGGAGCTTGCCGCGGCGATCGACGCGGCCAGCGCCAAGACGATCGCCGAGGCGGCACTGATGCGCCTCGACATGGAACGCGAGCGGCGCACCGTGGCATTGCCCTGGGGATCGCTGGAGGTGCGCCCGGGCGAGCGTGTCACGATCGCGGGCGCGCCGGGGACGTGGCGCGTCGAGCGCTGGCGGCTCGAGAACATGGTGGTGCTGCTCGAATGCGTCGCGGTGACGCCGGGCGCGCCGAGTGCCGAGGCGAGCGGCGGGCGCGTGTTGCCCGCGCCCGATCTCGCGACGGGCGAGACGGTGGTCCATGTGTTCGAACTGCCGCCGCTGGGAATGCTGGCGACGACGCCACGGCTGGCGATCGCCGCGGCGGGGACCGGGCCGGGGTGGCGGAGCGCCGCGTTGCTGATCAGTACCGACGATGGCGCGAGCTGGTCGCCCGCGGGAGCGACGGCGGCGCCGGCGGTGCTGGGCCATGTCGTGACGCCGCCCGGCATGGCCCCGAGCCATCTCGAGGATCGCGTGAACACGCTGGTGGTCGAGCTCACGAACGGCGCGATGCTGCTGCACGACGCCGATACCGTCGCATTGGCGGCGGGGACGAACCTGGCGATGGTGGGCGAGGAATTGCTCCAGTTCGCGCATGCGGTGCCGCTGGGCGGGCGACGCTGGCGACTGGAGGGCCTCTGGCGCGGGCGCCGCGGGACCGAAAGTGCGATCGGCGGGCAAATGGCGGGCGATCGCTTCGTGCTGCTCGAACCGGAGGCGTTGGCGACGCTCGACCTGCCGATGCAGGTGGTGGGGACCAGCGCGCGCGTGCTCGCCCAGGGCGTGGGAGACGAGGATGCGGCTGAAGCCGCGGCGGCGATGACCGGCGTCTCGATCGTGCCGCCGGCGCCGGTGCATCTGCGCATCGACGATCTTCCCGACGGGAGCGCGGAGGTTCGCTGGATGCGACGCAGCCGGCTCGGCTGGGACTGGATCGATGGCGTCGACGCGCCGCTGGGCGAGGAAAGCGAGCGCTATCAGGTGACGATCCTGCGCGCCGAAGGGCCACAGGTCGTGGAAATGCTCGAGCCGCGAATTGCGCTGAGCGCCGGAGAGCGGGTCGCGGCGACGGAGATCGTCGTCCGGCAGATCGGGGCGCATGGCCTGTCGCGTCCGGCGATGCTCGAACTGGCTTGATCGGGAGAGAATGGATGAGTGACATGCATACGCCGCGGCTCGCGCTGCCGCTGTTGCAACCGGGGCAGGCGCAGAAAGAGATGCTCGTCAACGAGGCTATCGCGCTTCTCGATATCGCGGTGCAGGGCGCGGTGGCCGCCGCGGCGCTGGACGTGCCGCCGGTGGATCCGAATCCGGGCGATTGCTGGATCGTCGGCAACGCTCCCGGCGGCGCCTGGGCCGGCCATGCGCACGAGATCGCCGGCTGGACCAGCTCGGGCTGGCTTTTTGTGCGGCCGCGCGAGGGAACGCAGCTTTGGGTCGGCTCGACCGGGAGCGTCGCGCTGTTCACGGGCGGCGCATGGCGCCTGGGCGAGCTTCACGGGAAATTATTTATCGAGGGAGACCAAGTGGTTGGTCCAAGGGAGGCTGCCATCGCGGAACCCTCCGGGGGGTCGACGGTTGATGCCGAGGCACGGACAGCGATAGCTTCGGTGCTGGACGCATTGCGGGCACATGGTTTGATCGAGGGAGGTTGAAACTGTGACGTTGATGCAACAGTGCCGGTTTTGTGAGCTTGCGCAGAAACTTTCGTTTCGGTAGTGAGTTTGTCGCTGTCCGTAGTGACAACTTTGAAAGGGGATTAATATGCGGAAGCTTGCCGTAACTCTGGCACTAGCGACGACCGCGCTCAGCACGCCCGCACTTGCACGCGACGATGCGTGGTACGTGGGTGTCGAGGGCGGCGCCATGCTGGTCGAAGACATTGATTGGGACGTCGGCTCTGCGATCGACAGCGTCACCACTGACCATCGCGCCGGTTTCGACGTCGGCGGTACGGTCGGCTACGACCTCGGTCCGGTTCGCCTCGAGGCGGAAGTCGGCTATCGCGCCGCCAACGTGACGGGCCTTCGCTCGACGACCACGCTTCCGGCGATGACTGCTGCGGGCGGTACGGTCTTCGTACCGGGCGGCACCTATGACTTTGCCGGCGGCCGTGACTCGGCGCTGAGCTTCATGGTCAATGCGCTGTGGGACTTCGGTGACGACGATGGCGTGCAGGGCTTTGTCGGCCCCGGCCTCGGCGTTGCGCGGGTCAAGAGCCGCGTTGGGCTGAACACCAACGGCGACTTCCTCGACGATTCGGATACCGTCGTCGCCTGGCAGGCGATCGCGGGCGTCCGCGCTCCGATCTCCGACAATATCGACGTGTCGCTGAAGTATCGCTTCTTCAACGCACCGGGTGCCGAGCTCGTCGACGTTGCCGGTCGCCCCTGGTACGGCCGTTTCCGGTCGCACAGCATCATGGGCGGCCTGGTGTTCAACTTCGGTGCTCCCGAGCCCGAGCCCGTCGCTCCGCCGCCCGCACCGGCGCCGGAACCGATGCCCGCACCGGCTCCCGAGCCCGCTCCGCCGCCGCCGGCGGTGCAGTGCACCCCCGGACCGTACATCGTGTTCTTCGACTGGGATAAGTCGGACATCACGCCGGAGGCCGCGAGCATCCTCGACAACGCCATCAGCAACTATCAGAACTGCGGTAACTCGCAGGTCATGCTGGCCGGCCACGCCGACCGTTCGGGTCCTGCAACCTACAACGTGGGTCTCTCGCAGCGTCGTGCCGACTCGGTTAAGGCCTATTTCACGGGCCGCGGCGTCTCCGAAGGCGTCATCTCGACCGAAGCGTTCGGCGAAAGCCGCCCGCGCGTCGAGACCGCAGACGGTGTCCGCGAACTGCAGAACCGCCGCGTGGAAATCATGTACGGCCCGGGTTCGGGTCAGTAAGCCACGCTGGTTCTTCGGAACGGCAAAAGATTGGGGAGGTCGGGAAACCGGCCTCCCTTTTTCTTTCAAGCATAAGCTATTGCTGGAGCAGTGATGAGCACATCGGGCTGGTTCTGGACGACTGCGCTCGCGGCTGTTGCGGTTTATTGCGCCGTGCAAGCGGTTCGGGGCTTCAGGGCAAAGCGTTACGCGTGGGCAGCAGCGGCTGCCATCTCGGCTGTGCTGCTTCTAACGATGCCGATGCAATCGCATGCCGTTAAGATCGATCTACCCCAGTCACACTGAAGCTTGCCTAGGGGCGGCTCTATTTCCGTTCTGGAACGAGTTCCTATATGGATCGGATCCAAGAGGAACGCAGATGACCGCCTGGTCCGCCGAAATCGCCAACGAATTCATCCGCCGGGCCGCGGCGGAGAAACGCGCGCTCACCCAGATGCAGCTCCAGAAGCTCGTCTACATCGCGCACGGCTGGAACCTGGCGATCAACGGCGAGAAACTCACCCATGACGATCCGCAGGCGTGGGACTATGGGCCGGTCTATCGCGACTTGTGGGAGGCGCTGCGGACCTATGGCCGCGCGCCGGTCACGCGAGAGATCCTGAATGGCGAATATCTCCCGGGGATGCTCGACGACGAGACCGCCAGTGCCCCGGCGCGCGCGCGGCTGAACGACGACGAGCGTGCGATCATCGACCGGGTCTATCAAAGCTATGGGCGCTTCCACGCCTTCAAACTCTCGGCGCTGACGCACGAGCCCGATACGCCCTGGACCCATGTCTATGCCGAAGGCGGCGGGCGCTTCCATGAGATCACCTCCGAGCAGATCCGGCAGTATTTCCTTGACCTTGCCGCCCGCCAAGCTGCCTGATCCGACGCTCGACGCGATCGATGCGGGTGCGGCATTGGTCGAGGCCAAGCTGCGGCCCGACCTCAACGACATGCTCGAGAATGAAGAGCTCGAGGCGCTGCGGCTGCGCAACCGGCTGGCGCGATCGCAGATCAAGAACGTCAAGGCTGACCGGGCGATGCGGAAAACCTATGCGGGCCGCATCCTGCTGTATCTCGAAATCTACTCGGTGACGGTGGCGTTGATGGTGGTCGCGGCCGGTTTCCGGGTTCGCGGCTTCGATCTGCCGGTGGAGATCCTCGCCACGCTCGTCGGCAGCACTGCGGTGGCGGCGATCGGCCTGGTCGGATTCATCGCACGCGGACTGTTCCGGACGCCGCCGCCCGACGTGAGCTGATCTCGCGGATATTATTCCGGCGCAATCAGAGGGACGATGCCCCGGGCTGCTCGTGGAGTGCCGCGCGAAGCCAATCGGGAACGATCGCGTCGCCCAGAGCCTCGACGCGGCGCAGCTCGATCATCAGTCCCAGATCCGGCCAGGTCGCCCGCGTGCGATCGCCGGCCTCGCCGATCGGCGCGACGACCAGCCGGCGATTGACCTTGGCGCGATAGTGCATCCGCGCGGTATTCTCCTGGCCGACATAACAGCCCTTGGTGAAGCTCACGCCGCCCAGCTCGGCGGCGTTGCATTCGAGCCACAGTGTCTTGTCCTGGCCGAGCTCGGCGGCGCCCTCGGTCACGCCGAGGTGGAGGCGATGCATCGGCCAGCCCGTCGCCGGATCGCCGGCCGCGGGGCCGAGCCAGCGACGACCGAGTTCGGGGAGGCGCGGATCGGGCACGCCTTCGGTGCCGTCGGGGCTCCAATGGACGCCGCCTTCGATCGGCTCGATCGCGATCGGGCGGCGGAGCCGGTAGAGGGTGAGGCGGCGGGCGAGCGCATCGCGCTGGCCGGCCTCGCAGTCGATCACGATCGCCTCGCCGTCGTCCCACAGGATGAAATCGAACAGCGCCTTGCCCTGCGCAGTGAGCAGGCCCGACCATTTGGGCGCGCCCGGCTTCACGTCGGCCAAATCCTGCGTGAGCAGTCCTTGCAGGAAGCCGCGCACGTCTTCGCCGCCGACGCGCAGCAATGCGCGATCGGATAGCCATGTTCCGGGGCTGGTTTCGTTCATGGGGAACAGGTAGGAGCCGGGCACGCGCGACGGAAGAGGCGATATGACGAAGGTCGATCTCAAACTCACAGGCGGGCGAGTGCATTTGCCCGGCGGGCCGGCCGAAGTGGAGGTCGGTGTCTCCGGAGGCCGCATCGTGGCGATCGGCGATGTCGGCGATGCCGGCGAGACGGTGGACTGCACCGGGCTCGACGTGCTGCCGGGCGTGATCGACAGCCAGGTGCATTTCCGCGAGCCGGGGCTCGAGGCCAAGGAAGATCTCGAGAGCGGCAGCCGATCGGCGGTGCTCGGCGGCGTGACCGCGGTGTTCGAGATGCCGAACACCAAGCCCAATACCGATAGCGCCGAAGCCATTGCCGACAAGCTCGCGCGCGCCCGGGATCGCATGTGGTGCGACCATGCCTTCTACGTCGGCGCCACCGCGGCCAATGCGCCGCAGCTCAAGGAGCTCGAGCGGCTGCCGGGCACGGCGGGCGTGAAGATCTTCATGGGCGCCTCGACCGGCGACCTGCTGGTCGCCGAGGATTCGGAACTGGCGCGGGTGCTGGCTTCGGGCAAGCGCCGCGTGGCGATCCATGCCGAGGACGAGGCGCGGATGAACGCGCGGCTGGACGCGCGCGTCGCCGGCGATCCCGCCTCGCACCCGGTGTGGCGCGACGACGAGAGCGCATTGCTCGCGACGCAGCGCATCCTGCGGCTCGCGCGCGAGGCGAAGCGCCGGATCCATGTGCTCCACGTGACGACGCCCGCCGAGCTGGAGCTGCTGGGCAGGAACAAGGACATCGCGACCTGCGAAGTGACGCCGCAGCATCTGACGCTGGCGGGCGAGGACGCCTATCCGCGGCTCGGCACCTTTGCCCAGATGAACCCGCCGATCCGATCGGGCGCGCATCGCGACGGGCTGTGGCGCTGGCTGAACCAGGGCGTTCCCGACGTGATCGGATCGGACCATGCGCCGCACACGCGCGAGGAGAAGGCGAAGGAATATCCGGCGAGTCCGAGCGGCATGCCGGGAGTGCAGACGCTGCTGCCGCTGATGCTCAACCATGTCGCCGAGGGGCGGCTGACCTTGCAGCGGCTGATCGACATGACGAGCGCGGGACCGCAGCGGATCTTCGGCATCGTCGGCAAGGGACGCATAGCGGTCGGCTATGACGCCGACTTCACGATCGTCGACCTGAAGGCGCGCTGGACCGTGGAGGAGAGCTGGCTCGCCTCGCGGTGCGGCTGGTCGCCGTTCACGGGCATGGCGCTGACGGGCAAGCCGCTGGGCACGATCATTCGCGGCAACCGGGTGATGTGGGAAGGCCAGCTCGCCAATGCGGCAATCGGCGCGCCGGTGCGGTTCGAGGCAGTCGAGTTCGGCTGATCCCGGCCGATCGCGCCGGTGCATCCTTTGACCGCCAGCGCACGTTCATGAGGTCTATGCTGTTGGGAACGCATATTTCCTGACGAGGCTGGCGTTTGCGACCATGACCTTTGTGCGATCGACCCGAGCGGAGCGGGGCAGGGCTGCAGCGGGCGCTGCCATGCTGACCGCCGCGCTCGGTTATGCGCTGGTGGCGGGGCTCGCGATCGGCAGCGGCAAATCCCCCGAGGAAGCGCTCCAGATCTTCGAGGTCGGGCCCGAACCCCCTCCTCCGCCGCGCGAGAAGATCGTGCCGCACCGCAATCCGAGCCATCGCCGCGAAGGGGCGGCGTCGCCGCCCAATTTGCGGTCGGAACCGACCGAAGTGGTGGCGCCGACGCCGGTGGTGCCGCTCCCGATTCCCCCGCCGGTGATCGCGGCGCCCATTGCGGGAATCGGCAGCGCGCCGACGGCGGGCAATGCCGATGTGCGCGGTCCCGGCACCGGTAGCGGCGGCGAAGGGAATGGCCGTGGCAGCGGCGGCGAGGGCGACGGCAGCGGCGACGGGGGTGCGGAAATCCCGCCGCAGCAAGTGCGTGGCGAGCTCCGCGATTCGGACTATCCCGAGGGCGCCGCGGAAGCCGGCATCGGCGGCACGGTGGGGGTTCGCTATCTCGTCTGGACCGACGGCCGCGTTCGCGAATGCACGATCACGCATTCGAGCGGCAGCGCCGAGCTGGATGCCACGACCTGCCGGCTGATCGAGCAGCGCTTCCGCTTCCACCCCTCGCGCGATAGAAGCGGGCGGCCGGTCCCTGCATTGATCGTCGAGAACCACAGCTGGATGGTGCAGCGGGAGCCCGAGGAACCGCCGGCCCGGCGGAGGCGGCGGTTCGGCTTCTAGATCGCGAACCCGATCGCAACGCCGAGCTGGATCATCGCGATCAGCCACAGCCAGGTCGAGAAGGGCTGTTTGCGGGTCTTGTGGCGAAAGAGGTGGCGCGCAGTGAAGGCAGCGGGCGTGCCGCCGATAAAGGCCAGTGCGAGCAGGTCTGCTTCCGGAATCCGGCGCTTGCCTGCAATTGCGCGCTGTTTGTCCTGATAGAAGCGCAGCATCGTCCAGAGGTTGACCGCCAGCAGCGCCAATATTGCGTAAACGAGCATAATCGAAGTCTGGGATAGCACGGTCGAGAAGTCCACGACCGTTTAACGCCGCCTGCGTCCCGGGAATTTGAGCACTTCAGCGGCCGGACGGTTCGCCGCCATGGTCCGGGCGATGCCGCGCAGGAGCTGGTCCTGGCCGAACGGCTTGGCGAGGCGCGGTAGGTCTTCCGCGATGCCGTCGGGCAATTCGGCATAGCCCGAGACGAGCAGGACCGGCAGTCCGGGCCAACCCGCCTGCGCCGCTTCGGCGAGCTGCGCGCCGGTCATCTCGGGCATAGCGAAATCGGTGATCAGCAAGTCGACATGGCCTTCGCTCAGCAACTGGAGCGCGGCCCTGCCCGATGACGCCAGAAGCGCGCGATGCCCGGCATCCTCGAGCATCGCCGCGGTATTGGTGAGCACCAGCGCGTCGTCGTCGACCGCCAGCACCACCAGCTTGTCCATGGTCGCGGCGGGTTGCTCGGAAGCCGCATCCGCCCGGTCCCTCGGCGCATCGTCCTGGGATACCGGCAGCCAGAGTTCGGCCGTCGTTCCCTCGCCGACGCTGCTGCGCAGCGTCAGCTTGCCGCCGCATTGCTCGGCAAAGCCGTGCACCATCGACAGGCCGAGGCCGGTGCCCTTGCCGACGCCCTTCGTGGTGTAAAAGGGTTCGGTGGCGCGCGCGAGCGTCTCCGCGTCCATGCCCTGCCCGTCGTCGATGACCGACAGGCAGACATAGGCGCCGGGCTTCAGCCCGCCGCCGGACACGACATGCTCCTCGCGCGCAGCGATGACGATGCGACCGCCCTCGGGCATCGCGTCGCGGGCATTCACCGCCAGGTTGATCAGCGCGAGCTCGAGCTGCGCGGGATCGGCGTGGACATGCGGGACGACCAGCGGGAACTCGGTGTCGATGCGAACGCCGCCGCCGATCGTGCGCTGGAGCAATTCGGCCATGCCGCGGACCAGCGCGACGGGATCGACGGTCTCGAGCGCAAGCTCCTGCTTGCGGGCGAAGGCGAGCATGCGCTGGGTGAGTGTCGCGCCGCGCTCGGCGGCCTTCATGGCGTTGTCCAGGAAGCGCGAAATGTCGGCGCCGTCGGCCATCTTGCGGCGGGCGAGATCGAGGCTGCCGACGATCGCGGCGAGCAAATTGTTGAAATCGTGCGCCACGCCCCCGGTCAGCTGGCCGATCGCTTCCATCTTTTGCGACTGGAAAAACGCTTCCTGTGCCTGTTCGAGCGCGAGCTGCGACTGGCGCCGCTCGGTGAGATCGCGAGTGACCTTGGCGAAACCGATCAGTCCACCGCTCGAATCGCGGACCGGATCGATCACGACGCTTGCCCAGAAACGCGTGCCGTCCTTGCGCAATCGCCAACCCTCGGCTTCGAACCGGCCGTGGTTCGTCGCCGTTTCGAGCGCCCGGCGCGGGACGCCGGCTTCGCGGTCCTCTTCGGTGTAGAAGCGGGAGAAATGCTCGCCGATGATCTCGTCGGCCGTATAGCCCTTGAAACGCTCGGCACCTGCGTTCCAGCTCGCGACATGGCCGTTGATGTCGAGCATGTAGATCGCATAATCGGTGACGCTCTGGACCAGCAGGCGGAAGCGCTCCTCGCTTCGGCGCAAGGCTTCGTCGGCGGCGCGGCGGTGCGTGAGATCGCGCGTGACCTTGGCGAAGCCGATCAAACTGCCGTCCGGCTGGCGGATCGGATCGATGACGACGTTCGCCCAGAAACGCGTGCCATCCTTGCGCACGCGCCAGCCTTCGGCCTCGAAGCGCCCCTCGCGCTCGGCGGTGCGGAGCGCCAGTGCGGGTATCCCCGCGGTGCGGTCCTCATCGGTGTAGAAACGCGAGAAATGCTGGCCGATGATCTCGTCCTTGGCATACCCCTTGACCAGCTGCGCGCCTGTGTTCCAGGTCGCCACGTTCCCAGCGGTATCGAGCATGTAGATCGCATAGTCGGTGACGCTCTGGACGAGCATCTCGAACCGGTTTGCACTCGCCTCGCCTGAATCCGCAATCGTCGTCATAGGCTCCCCACGGGACCCGATGACGGCCCGACACAGCGGGAAAAACGCGAGTTTCGGGCGTTCGTTCCTAAGCCGTGAGAGAAGCGGCGCCCCTGGAGGTCAGAAGGGCAACCAGCGCTGCTTTTCGCTGAACTTCATATAGCCGGCATTGACGCCGAGCCGCCAGCCGACGCCGAGCCGGACCGGGATCAGCACCACGTCGCCGCGGCGCATATAGCTCGCCGAGAAGCCGCCGACGAAATAGACGCGGCCCTCGCCGGCGGGAAAGCGCTTGTAGAGCTCCTGGCTGTCGTAGAGATTGTAGACCAGCACGAAGACCTTGTTGGCATCGCCGCCGATGTCGAAACCGATCGACGGGCCGGTCCAATAGACCTTCCGCTGGCCCTCGACCTTGTGGAACAATTCGCCCGAGCCGTAGCGCAGGCCTACGCCGACCGCGCCGCCCGCCTCTCGCCCGGCGATATAGGCATTGGGTTCGCCCTGGTCCTTGAGGATGTTCTCGATGATGCCGGCCAGTCCCGACGCGCCCTTGCCGAACACGCCCTCGGCCGCGCCGATCAGATCGTCGCGCTGATAGGTGTTGGTGGCCTGCGTACGCGCGTTGGCGGCGCTGCCGGTCCCGGCGGGAGGCGGTATCTGGACGGGCTGCGGATCGACCGGCGCATCGTTGCGGGGCGTTTCCTGATAGGCACCCGGGTCCAAGGGCTGCGGATCGCCCTCCACCGGTGGTGGGGGCGGCGTCTTCAGGTCCGAATCGATCGCGGTGTTGGGATCGATCGTGGTGATCTGGGCGGAAGCCGGCGCCGCGCCGAACCCGAGCGCAGCCGTCGCCACCCACAGCATCAAGGTCCGCACGTGCATCCGATTCCCATCCCCGGCAACTTCCAGCCCGGTACGCTACGACTGCGCGCCTGACGCTGCAATGAACGGACGACCATTTTCGACGAAATCCCCGACAGCCACGGCACGCCGACCGGCAATGTCGCATTGGACCGGAAGCTGAAGTCGTGGGCACTGAGCGGAGATGAGGCGCTGAACGGCAACCCCTTCGTGCGTGCGCAGCGCGCTTGTTGCGCGTCCGTCGTGTGACCGGTAGCAGCATCAAAATGACGCCGTATGCGACGGAAAGGGTGGGGCGATGACGATGAAGACATTTCTGGCGCTCGCTCTGAGCCTGCTCTGCGCCGTGCCGGCCGCATCGGCGACGAAATGGCCAGGAGGGGCCAAGGCAGCAGTGGTGCTGACCTATGACGATGCGCTGGACTCCCAGCTAGACAACGCCGTGCCGGCGCTGGACGCGGCCAGATTCAAGGCGACCTTTTTCCTCTCCGGCCTGAAGGTGTCGGCCGTTCCGCGCTGGCGTGCCGTGGGCGCGGAGGGCCACGAACTCGCCAACCACACCCTCTTCCATCCCTGCCCCGCCTCCAAATTCTCCGCCGACCCCCGCTACACATCCGAGGCATATACGCCGGCGAGCATGCTGAAGGAGATCGAGCAGCAGAACGTCCTTCTGACCGCGCTGGACGGCAAGCCGACCCACGGGTTCGCGTCGCCGTGCGGCCAGACCATGGCGGGCGGCGTCGACTATCTCGAGGCGCTCCGGGCCGCGAAGCTGGTGACCTACGCGCGCGGGGTCTACACCTCGCCCGACGATCTTCGCGCCGACGTCGGCCGGATCGATCCGATGCACGTGCCCTCGCGCGGGTTTCCCGAAGGAGTCACGGGCGCGCAGCTAATCGAGTTCGCCAAGGAGGAGGCAGCCGGCGGCGGCATGGCGGTCTATCTGTTCCACGGCGTCGGCGGCGACTATCTGCAGGTCTCCGACGCCGCGCACCGCGAGCTGATCGCCTGGCTCGCCGCCCACCGCAAAGAGGTCTGGGTGACCACCCTGCAGGGCGCACTGGACTGGGCCAAAGCGCACCCGGATCCGCAGCAATAGGCGGCAGTCGCGAACGAACCCGCACCGTTCCAACGGGGATTGGCTCGGAAAGGGACGCTCGCCCGGATCAGCTCGCACCGACCGCCAGATCGCCCGTGACATTGCCGGTTCGCTCGAGCTTGCCCCAGCCCACCACCCAGCCTCCGATTGCCGAGGCGATCGCGCGCACGACCACCCAATACATGATCTGCCGATAGACGAACCGCTGCGCGACTAGCAGATGCGGCGGATATTTCGCACGACTGCCGTCGAGCGCATAAGCGAGCCAGCCGCACAATATGTCGACCCCAGTGAAAGCCAGCCAGTAGAGCGCCATCGTGCCGAGATCGCCGCTCGTCTGCGCCCAGCCATGCTGCTGAAGGCGCAGCGCCGTGCCGGCGATCGACAGGATCAGGGCCCCGTCGATGAGCGGCGAGATCGCGGCGAAGACGATCTGGAACAGCCATGCCTGGGGCAATCCCACCAGCGCCAGTCCCGAGGGCTCGCGCGTGCGCAGGATCGCACGGTGCTTCCATAGGCATTGCAACGTCCCGAACGCCCAGCGATAGCGCTGTCTGGCCAGTGCCCTGAAGGTCTCCGGCGCCTCGGTCCAGGCGACGGCCGTCGGGTCGTAGGTGACCCGCCAGCCCGCCCGCTGCACCGCGATCGTGAGATCCTGGTCCTCCGCGAGCGTATCCTCGGGATAGCCGCCGACGGACTCGATCGCGGCACGGCGCCACGCGCCGACCGCGCCGGGCACGACCGTGATGGCGTCGAAACCGGCAAGGGCGCGGCGTTCGAGATTCTGCGCCGTGATATATTCGACGGCCTGCCAGCGCGTGACGAGATTGACCCGGTTGCCGACCCGCGCATCCCCCGCCACGGCGCCGATGGCGGGATCGGCGAACCAGCGGGCGAGCCGCCGGATGGTCGCCGGCTCGAACTGGGTGTCGGCATCGAGCGCGATGATCACTTCCCCGGTCGCCTCGCGCAGCGCGCGGTTGAGCGCCGCCGCCTTGCCGCCGTTACGCAGCGTGAGAAGCGTCACTCTCGAATCCTCGCCGAAGCGGGCACGGACGATCTCGCTGGTGCGGTCGCTCGATCCGTCGTCGGCGACGATGACCTTCAATGCCGGATAGTCGCTGGCGAGCACGCGCGCGACGGCATCGGCGATCACCCGTTCCTCATTATATGCCGGTATGATCACCGATACGCCGGGTTCGAAAACGGGCGGTGCTTGCCGGCGCCGGCTGCTCTGAAACCATGCGAGGCCGGCCATCACCACCGCGCGGGCGATGCCGAGCGCGATCGCGACATAGAAGAGCCAGCCGAGCCCCGCCGCCAGGGCCGCGAGGAGCAGGAAGATCGCCACATCGGTGCGCACCGCGAACAAGTCGCTGCCCGTTACCGGAGGCATGGCCTGTGCCAGCGGGATGCCGGCGAGTTGCGAAGCCGGAACGAAGCGATAGCCTTGCGCCTTCAGCGTCGCGATGATCCGGGGCAATGCGGCCAGTGTCTGGCTGCGGTCCCCGCCGCCGTCGTGCAGCAGGACGACATTCGCCGAATTCGCGGGCGTCGCGGCATGAACCTGGGCAAGGACCTGATCCGCGATCGCGCCCACGCCGGGGCGCTGCCAGTCGTTCGGATCGACGTGCAGCCCCACCACCGTATAGCCCGCTTTCTGCGCCTCCAGCGCCGGGCCGAGCTCGTCGGCCGTGGTCGGCTCGGCGTCCCCGAAATAGGGCGCGCGGAACAGCGTCATGCTGTGCCCGGTATAGGCCTCCACAAGCCGCTGGGTCGAATTGAGTTCCAGTCGCGTCTGCGCCGCGCCGGCATTGGCCAGATCGGGATGCGTATAAGTGTGATTGCCGATTTCGTCGCCGTCGGCGATCATGCGCCGGAGCAGATCGGGATGCTCCAGCGCATTCTCGCCAATGACGAAGAATGTCGCCGGCACGTGCGCGGCCTCGAGCGTGTCGAGGATGCGGGGTGTCCAGACCGGATCCGGACCGTCGTCGAAGGTCAGTGCCAGCAGCTTCGGTTCCGCGCCGCCGGTGCGCTGGACGACATAGGGCGTGGGGACCGCCAGATACCGCTCGTCACGGATCATCTTCTGCGCGTCCACCGCCACGGTGCGGTGGCCGTCGGTCGGCGTCGCGCTGATCCGCAGGATCTCGCCCGAGCCCTCGACATCCGTGTTCAACAGCGAGCGGGGGGTCGAGAGGTCGGGCATGCCGCCTCTGCGGAAGGCGTGGAGATCGGACCAGAAACCCGGATCCTCGCTACCCAGCCGCCAAAGCGCGACGTCGTCGATACCGAGCCGCTCCAGCGCCTGGAGCTGGTTCCAGCTGGTGGCGGCGTCCATCATCCAGATATTGTGGCGTTGCCCATCCTCGTCATAGGCGAATCCGGCATTGCCGCTGGAGCGATCGAAAGTGATCGGCGCTTCGCCGTCATGCGCGGCGAGCCATGCCTCCTCGATCGACAATGCATCGGTGTGGGCATCGGTGTGGCCGCCATGCCAGTCATAGGCATAGCTGCCGAGCGCGACGACGAGCTTCTCCGCGCCCACTGCGCGCCGAGCCGTCTCGACCTGGCGGACGAACCAGTCCTGCGCGGCGATCGGGCCCGGCTCGCCCCCCTCCCAATGCTGGTCATAGGCCATGAAGATCAGCCGGTCGGCGACATGTGCGAGGGCAGGGAGCGGCCAGTTCTCGTCCTCCGCGGGCACCGTGATCGCGAGTTGCGCCCCTGCGGGCAGCGCGGTGCGGAGCTCGCGGAGGAAGCGCAGATAGTCGCTCATCGCGCTTCGCGGCAGCGTCTCGAAATCCACGACAAGTCCCGCGTCCTGGCGTTCGGCGACCATCCGGGCGAGACTGGCGGCCAGGGCGCGGCGGTGCACGGCATCGCGAAGCAGCGCCGCGGCGCCGACGCCGTCCCACGCGTTGCCACTGAAATTCTGCACCATCGGGAGAATCTTCGGCGGTGTGCGGGCCGCGCGGATCGCCCCGTCGAATTGCGGGTCGTTCTCGATCTTTATCGCGTGATCAGGGCCGGCCACGGTGACGACCGCCGGTACGACCCAGTCGAGCGAGCCGATGTTACGCCGTAACGAGGCGATGCTCGCATCGTCGCCGGGCACATAGAAGCCGATATTGAGCGGCGTGTGCGGGTCTTTCGAGACGAAGGTCGGCAACCAGGCCCCCAGGCCGTGACGACCGTGCGCCCCGCCCAGGCGCGCAGCGTGGGGCTGCGAAATCGGAAGAGTGAGTGCGCGCCCCTGCGGTACGGCGATGAGCGTCGTCGCGAACGCCACCGCGCCGACGAGCACCAAAGCGATCAACGCGGCGAGCGTGCGCTTTGACCAGCGGCTGCGGCGGCCGGTGGGGTCGAAAAAAACGGGCGGACGCATGCCTTGCCTTCCCATGAGCGTCGGATGATGCGCCGTCCCTATCCTCCCGAAGATGTCGCGGGACTGGGAGCGAGCTTAAATTCTCGTCATGTTCGCGCGATCCGAGCGTGCCGTGATGCGGAATAGCGCGCGTCAGCCAATGATCCCCGGATCGGCGGCATGCAGGGCATCGACCATGGTCTTGACGAGCCGCTTGTCGTCCCGGTGGAGGAAATGACCGCCGGGCAGCGCGATTACGCGCGCGGTGCCGTTGAGGGCGGGACAGAGGCTGTCGGACTCGAGCACACCATAGATGCAGATGATCGGTGCCCAGGCGAGCGCGCGCATCGCGGGTGCGGGGCGTGCGTCGGGAGTGCCGAGATAGGTAAGTCCGGTCGGGTCGGCCCGAAAGAAGACCGTCTGCGCCGGCACCACCAAGGTGATGGCGGCGACCCGCGCGCGAAGATCGGCCGGCAGATCGGGCGCGGCGGTCGCGACCATGTCGGCACCGAACGACTGGCCGATCAGCACGATTCTGCTTGCGCCGGTCCGTGCGATGGCGGCGCGGATCGCGTCCGACAGGATCGCGTCCACTTCGGCGCGGGTGCGATGCGTGGCGAAGTTGACCGACGAGCTAACTCCGAGCACCGGAATGCCGCGCGCAGCCAGCGCAGGCGCTACCCTCGGTCCCATGCCGAAGCCGAGGCCCATGTCTCCGGAAAAATAGACCGCGGCCACGCGCGGATGCTGCCGGCCGGTGCCGAACATGCGTAGGGGCTGCCCATCGAGAAGATGCAGCGCCGGCGCCGCGAGGCCGAGCCCCACCAGGACGATGCAAACCAACGCGCCGATTCCGAGTAGGCGCCACCAGCGCGATTTCGCCCGGCGCCCTGAGCGACCTATCAACACGGCACCGGCTCCTTGAGCGCGTGGGTTGCCTGGATCGGGGTATTTTCCGGGACGATGGCTGCGATCCGCGGCGGGGCGCTCTCCTGGCCGATCAGGCGTGACAGGTCCCGCAGCGCCTGGATCAGCCCCATGCCGTGCGGTCCGGCGACATAGCGCGGCTCCCAGACGGGCGCGAACTTCTCCTTATATCCGTGCAGGCCTCGGAAGCCGTAGAAACGCTCTCCGTGGTGGAAGACGAGCGCCGCCACTTTCGCCCAGGCGGGGGCGAGCCGCCGCCCGTCGATTCCGGCAAGCGGCGCCATGCCGAGCGTGAACCGTTGATAGCCGCGATCCTTCGCCCATTGCATCAGGTTCACGAACAGAAAGTCCATCGTGCCTTTCGGCGCGTCGTCGCGATACCGCATGAGGTCGACCGAGGCTTCCTGCTTGCCTTGCGTCAGCCAAAGATTGGCGAAGGCGACGATCCTGCCCTCGACGGTGACGAGGCCGATATCGAAATTGGCCAGATAAGTCCGATCGAAACGGCCGAGGCTGAAGCTCTTCTCACGATGCTTCTTGCTCCGGACCCACTCGTCCGAGATCATCGCGAGTTCGTCGAGGATGATCGGCACGGCAGCGGCCGGGACGATTTGAAACCGGGCTCCCGCGTTCGCGGCCGCGTGTTCCGAACGGCGAGCACTGCGCAGGCGCGGCGTCGCGATCTCGAAACCGGCGAGGTCGACGATCGCCTCCTCGCCATATTTGATGATCTGGAGGCCCAGGCCGATGGCGATGTCGAGCGTCTCGGGCGAAACTTCGTACAGCAACAGGCGGCCCTGCTGGCGATCGGCGAGGTCGCGCAATGCCCAGAGCAATTCGGCCCATGCCTCCTGCGCGCCGACGGGATCGCCCATCACGATCCAGCTGGTGCCCTTGACCTGATACATGAGGAAGGCGTCACGTTGCCGTGAAACGAGGAAGCGCTTGTCCCCCGTCAAAGCGAGCATCGCTTCGGTGCGCGTGGCCGAGGCGAGGATGGCGCAGATCGTGCCCATGTCCTGATCGGCCGATATTTCGCCGGCATGGCCGTGCGCCGGCGAGAGGAGTCTCCAGACCGCCGCGCCCGCGAGCACCACGCCCATCCCGACCGTGGCGCGGAGGAATCGCGGTGCATCGCCGTCAAGGGCGAAATGCCACCAGAGATCGTCAGCATAAGCGATGTTGCGATAGGCAAAGAGACCCGCCCAGACGGACAGCGCGACCATGACCGCCACCGAAGCCAGCCAGCCCGCAGTGAGGGGCTGCTGAGTCAATGCCGTGCGTCGATAGAAGGCGCCGCGCGTCCATTGCAGCAGGCCCGCAAGCGCGAGGCAGACAAAGGCCTCCTCATAATCGATCCCCTTGGCGAGCGAGAACAGAGCCCCCGCCAGGAGCAGCAAGCGAGTGGCGTGAAAGGCGCCGTCGAGCCGCCGGCAAAGCCCCGGCGCGAGGAGCAGGAGGCCCGTGCCGGCCAGGCTCGCGGCGACGTGGCTCGCTTCGATGAACGGAAGGGGCAGGATGCCGGCGAGCGCGCCCATCCGCGCCTGCAGCGCCGGCAACGATCCCGAGAGCAACAGCATGGCCCCCCCAAGGAACGTGGCGGCACCGAGAACCAGCGGCGACGCGCTGTTCGCCAGCGTTCGGACGCTGGCGAACAGCTGTCCGACGCGGCGATGCCGCGTGCCTTCATGCCAGGCGAGCAGCAGCACCGCCACGGCCAGCGGCAGCAGATAGTAGATCAGGCGATAGGCGATCAGGGCCGCGAACAATGCCGCGCGATCACTCGGCACCATCGCGAGGACCACCGCCTCGAACACGCCGATCCCGCCGGGCACATGCGTGAGGACCGCCGCGATGATGGCGAGCGAATAAGCGAGGACGAAGGCTGGAAGCAGGGCAGGTCCAGCGCCAGGGATCAGGACGAGGAGCGCCGCGCTGGCGAAGGTGATGTCGATCAGGGCAATGCCGATCTGGGCAGCGAGCTGCGAAGGGCGCGGCACAGGGAGGCGCAAGCCGAAGAGCGAGAGGGAAGGGCGAACCAGGCTCAAGGTCGCCATCAGCGCAGCGACGAGGAGCAGGACGAAGGCGCCGGCCAGATGCGCCTGCGTCGCGCCAAGCGTCAGGCTGGCGATCGTCACGCCCCCGGCACTGCTCAACAGCGCCGCCCCCGCGACAGTAACCACGCCCGCCCAGAAAGTGGCGCTGGCGAGAGCGACGACACGGGCGACGTCCATCCCGTCGAGCCCCGCCGCAGTGTAGACGCGGTATCGGGCGGATCCACCGGTCAGCAGGGAAAGCCCGAGATTGTGGCTGAGCGTGTAGCTCGTGAAGGACGCGAGCGCCGCGGTGCGCCACGGAAGCGCCCGGCCTATCACCCTGAGTGCGAGCACGTCGTAAAAGGTGAGCGCCAGATAGCTGCCGGCGGAAAGGGCGAGGGCAAGCACGACCTGTCTTGCCGACAATGCCCGGGCGGCGGCGCGAACATCGGCATAATGAATTTCGCGGGTCAGCGCCTCGAGCGCGGCGAAGCCGAGTGCGATCAACAGGAGCACCATCGCGACTCTGATCGGCCCGCGATACCGCTCCAACAGGATGCGCAGCCGGCTCATTGGGGCAGGCGCTCGATCCGGCTCCAGACCTGTGACTTGCAGATCAGCCCGCCGAGGATACACCCTTTGACCTTGAGCCGGGTGGGCGAGATCGCGTCGATCTCGGAGGAGAAGCGGCGTCCCATGTCGGGCACGAAGACGGTGCCGGACCAGCTCCCGGCGCGATACGGCCGGTAATTTTCGAGGAGTTCGGTGCCGACAAGCGAGTCGACGCCATTCTCCTTGGCGTCTTTCCGCGCTTCATCGCTCGCCCAGACGATCCACCCGCAGATCTTGTCGCCGCAAGCGCCCGTGCGTACCGCGACGGACCCGTGCGGATTGAGCCACAAGCCTTGCGGCGAGCTTGCCGGCTGGGCCGTGGCGATGCTGGTCGATGCGAGTATCGCCGCCAACGCGGTCATGATCCCTGGCTTGTGCATGCGGTTTTCTCCGTCAGGAGCCCGACCCTTATCCTCGCCCGGATTGCCGCGACTTCAGCGTTGGCTGAAGAATTGGTAATGTGGCGGTCGGCCGCGCTCAGCGGCTGAGCGCATAAGTGATCACGAAGCAGGCGAGCGTGAGGAGCAGCATCGCGGCGATGAAGGCCCGGTCGGCTATCCGCTCGAGCCAATGAAGGCGCGCATGCGACTGAACGCGGAGCGCGAAATAAGATGCGAGCGTCGCCGAGAGGAACAGCACGGCGTCGATCGACAGCAGATCGTCGGCGATAGTGCCCTGGCGGCGCACCGCCGTGGCGACGCGCAACAGGCTGATGCCGGTGAGGCATACCCCGACCATTGCCGCTGCGACGGGACAGATGAGCCGGCACGTCCGTTCGTCGAGCGCAGAAAGGCTGTCGTTCGGGACGGGGGAATCGTTCATCTCGGGCGCGTTCCCTGGCGGCATCGCTCCCGTCTAGCCGCCGTCGGCGAACCCTGGGCTGAAGGAAAGATGAGCAAAAGTTCATCCGTTCCCAACCCGCGCGAGAAGCGTGGTACGCTAGTCAGGAGGCGGTCGCCAAGGAATCGAGCACATGGCCGTCGCACAGCGCCTCGAACATATTCTCATGATATCGCGGCGGGAGTTTCCGCCGGGGTTAGAACGATGAACGGCATGCGGTCGCTCCGATCGCTGATGCTGGCGATCGTCGTGTTGGCGGGAATCGCCGCGGTGTTGCTGTCTAGGCAAGTCGGTTATCGGCATCAAACCGGTGGGGAGGATTCGCTAGGGGCTACCCTCGTGCCGGCCTCCGCTGCGGGGCCGCTCCTCGTCGACAGCCTCCGTTCGGGCGGCGAGGCCGAGCATGCGGGATTGCGGGTCGGCGATCGCATCGAGGCGGTGGGCAGCCGGGCCGCGCGTTCGAAGAGGGATGTCGAGCATGCGCTCGCGACACATCATTCCGTGCTCTTGCATGTACGCCGCGCCGGTCACACGCTGCCCTTGACCGTCACATCGCACCGGAGCTGAACAGGTGGGACATAAAATCCTTGTCGTCGAGGACGACGACGCGACTGCGAAGTACATCGTCAAGGGCCTTGCGGAGGAGGGGTTCGTGGTCGACCGCGCCGATAATGGCCGGGACGGCCTCTTCCATGCGACGGACGGGTCTTACGCCTGCATCGTGCTCGACCGGATGCTGCCTGGGCTCGACGGGATGGCGGTTCTCGGCGCGATGCGCAGCGCGGGAGTGGAGACGCCGGTCATCGTGCTGTCGGCGCTCGGTTCAGCCGAGGACCGTATCGAGGGACTAACCAGCGGATCGGACGATTATCTCGGCAAGCCCTTCGCCTTTGCGGAGCTTCTTGCGCGCATCCGCCTGCTGATCCGGCGCGGCACGCCGGCTGCCGCGCCTGAGACGGTGCTGCGGTGCGACGATCTGGAGATGGACCTGCTTGCACGGCGGGTTCGCCGCGCCGGACGGACCATCGAGCTCCAGCCCCGCGAGTTCAGGCTGCTCGAGTTCCTGCTTCGCCATGTCGACCAGGTGGTGAGTCGCACCATGCTGCTCGAAGGCGTTTGGGACTATCATTTCGACCCGGGTACCAACGTGGTCGACGTTCATCTCAGCCGCCTGCGCAAGAAGGTCGATGAAGGGGCCGTGCCGCCGCTGCTCCACACCGTGCGAGGTGCGGGATACCGCCTCGGCGCGGCGCCATGATATGGCGCTCGACCACCTTCCGGTTCGCGGCGCTCGTCTTCCTCTGCCAGATCGTGGCGGCGGCGATCCTGCTGGCGGCGGTCGGCGCCGTGCTGCGCGGACGCAGCGACCAGGCTGCCGCCGCCGCAGCCGAGACCCTTCGCGACGATCTGCTCGCAACCTACACCCGCGGCGGAGCACCGGTGCTCGCGCGCGCAATCGAAGCGCGTGAGACGGGAGCGATCACGCGCAACGCCGTCATGCTGCTCGTCGATGGTTCCGGCCGTACCGTTGCGGGCAATCTCGCCGCCTGGCCTCCCAGCGTGCCGACATCGGGCGGTTACGCGGAGATCCAGCTCTACCGCATCGGCCACATCGCCCCCGAGACCATGCTCGTGCGGACCACGCACTTGTCTGGAGGCGAGGGCCTACTGACCGGGATCGGAGTCGAAAGCGAGCGCCAGCTTCTCGACCTCCTGGGAGAAACCAGCGCGCTGGCGCTTGCGCTCGCGCTGATCATGGCGGCACTCGCGGCCTGGCTGGCGGCGCGATTGATCGTTGCCCGCCTCGAGGGCACGATCCGGACCTTTCGCGAAGTGCGCGACGGCGATCTGGGGCGCAGGGTGCCCGACGACCGGTCCGGCGACGCTTTCAGCATCCTGGGGGAAGAGGTCAACCATACGCTCGATCGAGTCACTTCGCTGATCACCGAGCTCAAGATCGCCACGGACGGCCTCGCGCATGACCTCAAATCACCGCTGACGCGCCTGCGCGTCGCTCTGGAGCAAGTTGCGCGCGAAGTACGCGAACCGGCAGCACAGGAAGCCGCCGCGCGGGCGCTGGCTGAAGGCGAGCGCCTCACCGCATTGGTGGAAACTGCCTTGAGCATCAGCCGCGCCGAGGCGGGCATCGGCCGCGAAAGCTTTACCAGAATAGACCTTGTTCCACTGTTGACCACGATCGCAGAGATTTATGCGCCGCTGGTCGAGGATCATGGCCGGACCATAATCGTCGACGCACCGGTGGCCATCAGCTGGCTTGCGCATCGCCAATTGCTCGCGCAGGCCGTCGGCAATCTGATCGACAACGCAGTCAAATACGGAGACGGCACGATCACGCTCGAACTCGCCGCCGGAAGCGAAATGGCGACGATTACGGTCCGGGACCAGGGGACTGGAATACCCCCTGCGCTGCGGCACGAGGCGCTGCGCCGTTTTGGTCGCCTGGACGCAGCGCGTGGGGGATCCGGGGCAGGCCTCGGCCTGTCGCTGGTCCAGGCGGTCGCCCATCTGCATGGCGGCACGGTCGAACTGGAGGACGCCGTACCCGGCCTGATCGTGCGGATCCAGCTCCGTCACTGATGCCCATGTCGGGCGTCATGACCTTTCGTCTCAATGCGACTTTCGCGGTCCAGGACTGTGAGAATCCTTTTGCGTCGGGGCCTGAATATTCGGCCGCCGCGGCAATCTACAGGATTTGTTAGCTATCATCGGTAAAATTGCGCGCGATGTCTCACCGGCGCTCAGGCAATCTCATTGCATTGGATCTGCTGCGCTTCGGCTGCGCACTGTTGGTGCTCGCCTTTCATTGGGGAAACGGTTTCGCTTATTCTCCACCGCCCGGGGGGCGTGCGCTGCTCGAGGGAATGCCGGTCGATGCGGGGTGGTCCCCTTTCGTGAACTCTGGGTGGATCGGCGTAGAGTTGTTTTTCGTCGTGTCGGGTTTCGTAATTGCGTGGTCCGCCGAGGCTTCAGGTGCCGCGTCATTCGCCGGCCGGCGTCTCTTGCGCCTGGTGCCGAGCGCCTGGATCTGCGCCACCATCACCGCGGCTGCAATGATCGCTTTCAATACGCTCCCGGCTGGAGTCGTCGTAGCGCAATGGTCTGGATCAATTCTTTTCTGGCCGATGTTCGGCATCGATCCGAGCTACTGGACGCTGGCTCTCGAAGTAAACTTCTACCTGCTTATCGCGCTGTCGCTGATCGGAGGATCCACCCTCGAACGGATTGAACGGGTCGGTGTGCTGCTCGGCCTGGCGAGCGCCGCCTATTGGGGTGCCTCGCTCTATGTCGAAGTTCCATCGGCGACCCAACGAATCGCGCAGCTGACGCTTCTGCCGCATGGTTGTTTCTTCGCACTCGGAATGCTGATCCGAACACGACAGCGACTGGGATGGCGGTCGTTCCGATTGGTCTATTTCATTCCCATTTGCGTCGCGGGGGTGATGGAGATCGATGCCCATCGGATCGTAATCAATGGCGACCGCTTGGCATATGCCCCTCCGCTGCTCTTGTTCACGCTCTGCCTTTTGCCGATATTGTTCGCCGAGCGCCTTCAGCCGCAGCTCGAGCGCCATATAAGTCCCTCGGTGTCCACGATGGCCGGGTTGATTACCTATCCGCTATATCTACTCCACCAGGAGCTGGGCGCGATACTGATCGGAGGCTTCCTCCATCTTGGCGCGGGATACTGGCCGGCCGCCGCTGTCGCGCTCGTCGTGATGTTGACGCTGTCCTGGGCGATTGTCCGTGCCGGAGAACCGCCGCTGCGAGCCATGCTCAAGTCGTTCGGCCGCTCGCGATTCGTGCGCACGAATGTCGGCGAGGCGACGCTCTGACGCCGTCAGGCAGGTAAGGAGTCGGCGGTTCCGGAAGGCCATCTGCGTTCCGAGCCGGATATGCAATCGCGGTACGGGAGGGGCTTGGCGTGGGCACGACGCCGCGATAGGCCCTGTGCCGTGCCGACAACAAGCTACGCCATCGCGCTGGGTTCCAACCGCAGGGGGCGCCATGGCAGCCCCGAGGCCGAGCTGGCCGCGGCGCTCGCGGCCCTGGGCGGGGTGGTCGCGGTGTCGCCGGTGCTGCGCACCCCGCCGCTGGGGCCGTCGAAACGCCGCTTCGCCAATGCCGTCGCGCTGATCGAGAGCGACGAGGAGCCGCCGGAATTGCTCGCGCGATTGAAGGCGATCGAGCGCGCGTTCGGCCGACGGCGCGGGCGGAGCTGGGCGGCGCGGGTGATCGACCTCGACATCATCCTGTGGTCCGAAGGCGCTTGGGGGCAGAAGGGGCTGACCGTGCCGCATGCCGCGTTCCGGGAGCGCGATTTCGTGCTGCGGCCGCTGCTGGCGGTGGCGGCGGACTGGCACGATCCGGTGAGCGGGTTCAGCGTGCGGCAGCTCGCGGCGCGGCGCGGCGCACGGCGATGACCGAGGACGCGCCGCTGGTGCTGGAAACTGAGCTGTGGCGCTGGGCGCCCGAGCCGCCCGCCAAGGCGAGCTGGTATTTCGTGACGATCACCGGCGCGGCGGCCGACGCGATCCGTGCGCGCGCGTTCGAGCTGCGCGCGATGGGCGGCGCGCGCGGGTTCGGATCGGTGCGAGTGCGTGCGTCGATCGACGGGGTAGCGCTCGAAACCTCGGTATTCCCGCACAAGGCGAGCGGCGGCTATCTGCTGCCAGTCAAAGCCGAGGTGCGGCGCAAGGCGGGGGTGGCCGAAGGCGATCTGGTGGAAGTGGCGATCCAGGTGTGAGCGCGCCCGCTTATCGCGCGGGGCGGTGCGAATAGCTGAACACGCGGGCGAGCTGCCAGCCGCCGGGCGTGAGCTTCCAGAGCTGGACGAAATGGGCCTTGCCGCTGAGCTTCTCGGGGCCGTCGCCCTTGCGTTCGTAGAAGAGATGGTCGCCTTCCTCGATCGCGCCGAAGCCGGGGACGGGCTGGACGTCGAGCGAGTCGAGGACCAGTTCGCGGCGGAGGCGCCACGCATCGGGCGCCTTCTTGGCCTCGCAATCCCTGGCGTAGCGATCGACGAAGTCCTTGCGGTCCTTGCCCGTCACGCCGGCGCGATCATGGTACATCTCGAAATCGGGAACCACCATCGCCGCGACCCGGGCGGGATCGCACTGGTCGAAGAAGACATGGAAGAATTCGGTGTCGGCGGCGTGGATGGCTTCGCGCAGCGCGGGACCTTCGGGGAGCGTGACGGGCGCTTCCTGCGCGAGGGCGATCGATAGGAGGAGGGGGAGCATGGCGGACCTCGCTTGTGGTGTATTGTGAATGTAATACACTAATGGGGTCGGCTGGCAAATGCTCGGGTCTCTTGGGGCGGGCGGAGCCCGTGTCGGCATATTGCCGGAAGCGCACGCCCTTGCCGGCCGCGGCGCAAGCGCATCCGGATCGGTGCGGTCTCCCCCCGCTCCCGTCCCCCGGCCCCTTCGACTGCCTGCAAGGCAGGCGCTCAGGACAGGCTTGTGCCGGGGTCCACCGGGCGGCAGGCTGCACGGCTGATGATCGACGGCATCCCCTGCGTCTACATCCTCGCGAGCGGCTATAACGGTGCGCTGTACGTCGGCGTGACGTCGAACCTGATCGGCCGCTTGTTGCAGCACCGCGAAGGCACGTTCGACGGGCACACCAGGAAGTACGGCATCTACCGGCTGGTCTATTTCGAAGTCGGGGACTCGATGGAAGGCGCCATCGCGCGCGAGAAGCAGCTCAAGCGCTGGCGGCGCGAATGGAAGCGCAATCTGATCGAGCGGCAGAACCCGGCGTGGAATGACCTTGCGGTGGGGCTGGGGTTGGAGCCGCTGGCGGTGTGACGTGCGGCGCAGTGGACCCCGGCACAAGGTCGGGGTGACGGTGTGGGCTTGGGGCCGCTGCTCACCACTCTCCCATCGTCATCCCGGACTTGTTCCGGGATCCACGGTGCGGCGGGGCGAGAGCGCTTGAGGGGCGCCTGCGCTGGCGGCGCGAGTGGAGGTGGATGATCGAGCGGAAGAACCCGGCGTGGAACGACCTTGCGGTGGGGCTGGGGCTGGAGCCACTGGCGGTGACGGCGGCACGTTACCTCCTAGCCGAGGCCGCGTGACGATATAACGCATTCTCCGGTAGTTCCCTTTAGAGTTGAAAGTTCGGATGACGGGACGTCACTGCTCTAAGTCTTGAGAATATTTCGGATATATACCCTAGAGTTTCGTTAAAGGAGGGAAAGTAATCCCCCGGATGTGCGCATTCGTTTCGCTTGGATAACATTCCAAAAAGCGCCTTTGTTTCCGCCTTCGTAAAGACCTTCATCGCCCCCAGCGCTTCTATGAGCGCGTGTTCAGTGTAGTTCTCCGCCATCTGTTCAACTGAGAGGACTTTCCATTTGGGGCGAGCGGCGTTGAGTAAGACGAAGCCGTCACTCGCAACGAGCGCCTGTAAGCAATCCGCCATACCCGCCCAAGCCATCACATGCGCCGCTCGGAAGAGCCCATTTTCGACACATCTCAGGCCCTGGCGAAAAATCTCATCTTGGCGAAGAGTAAGGCCGTTTAGAGAAGTGTAGCTCTCATCTAATGTGATTTTTCTGCTTGCAGACGATTCAAGGCTACCGAATATTTCATGCGCCTCCGCCTCAAATAGGGAAATCCTACCGGCCCAAATTTGTATTTCATTTTGAGGCATCGATAAGATGCTTTTTCATGGCTGCAAAGAACTTATCGTAAACCTCGCCGGTGGCAGCCGTAGGAAGGGTCAACTCAACATTCAAATTGATCGTCATACCGCCAACGCCGCTTATTTGACGAGACACGATGGATCTGGCGTTTTGTTGGGCGCCGTTGCTCTGGTCTTCGATTTCGTTCACCTGATTATCGTCAAGTGATTCGAAATCACCAAATTGAGCAAGACTTCGAAAAGTGGAAACCATCTGCTTCACGACGGCATCGCCGACAGTGGTTTTTGCCTTGAAAAAATTCGTTAGAGCTTCGGCGTCTTTTCTGTTTGCATCAGGGAAGGTTTTGAAAAGCTCTGCATAGCCGTTCTTTGTACCGCGCGCTGTTGCTAACTGAGGGTTGGTGCGGGCATCCTTCCAAAGCTGCTGCGGAACTCCCGATCCGTCTATAAAACCGATATGCTTTAAAACGCCGATGACGGGGCGGTCATTGCTGCTCTTGTATCCCCAAACGGGAAGCTCTTTCGTAGTGAATTTGTCTGGAACGCCGTGCGAACCGATCGCTTTAATGACGGCAATCAAGGTTCCGACGTTCTGAGTATATGGAAACATTGTCCCCTCCCCATAGCGAGGGGACAACATAGACAGACAAAGATCAGTGTCCAGCCACCGAGTTATTCTGCTGCGATTCCTGCCTTTGAGAACATGTCCCCGCTTTCGCTCGCGTCCTCATTTGCTGGCTTCTCAATCTTCGCCTTCTGCCGCTTGTCGAACGAGTCCCAGACTTCGTTCCAGTTCCCCCGCGTCGCGCCCTTCGAATATTCCGTCGCGCGCTGTTCGAAGAAATTGGCGTGCTCGACGCCGTTGAGCAAAGGGGCGAGCCAGGGGAGGGGGTGTTCGTCGATCATGTAGATCGGCTTGAGGCCGAGCTGGCCCAGCCGCCAGTCGGCGATGTAGCGGATATACTTCTTGATCTCCTTGGGGGTCATGCCGGTCACCGGGCCGTGCTCGAAGGCGAGGTCGATGAACGCGTCCTCGAGGCGGACGGTGGTCTGGCACATGTCCATGATGTCGGACTTGACCGATTTGGTCAGACAGTCGCGCTCGCGGGTGAAGGCGTGGAACAGGCGGATGATGCCTTCGCAGTGCAGGCTCTCGTCGCGCACCGACCACGAGACGATCTGGCCCATGCCCTTCATCTTGTTGAAGCGCGGGAAGTTCATCAGCATCGCGAAGCTGGCGAAAAGCTGGAGCCCCTCGGTGAAGCCGCCGAACATCGCGAGCGTCTTGGCGATGTCCTCGTCATTGTCGACGCCGAACTTCTGCAGATAGTCGTGCTTGTCCTTCATCTCGGCATATTCGAGGAACATGCCATATTCGCTCTCGGGCATGCCGATCGTGTCGAGCAGGTGGCTGTATGCCGCGATGTGCACCGTCTCCATGTTGGAGAAGGCGGCGAGCATCATCTTGACCTCGACCGGCTTGAACACGCGGCCGTATTTCTCGTGGTAGCAATCCTGCACCTCGATATCGGCCTGCGTGAAGAAGCGGAAGATCTGGGTGAGCAGGTTGCGCTCGTGATCGGTGAGCTTCTGCGCCCAGTCGCGGCAATCCTCGCCGAGCGGCACTTCCTCCGGCATCCAGTGGATCTGCTGCTGGCGCTTCCAGAACTCGTACGCCCACGGATATTCGAACGGCTTGTAGGTCTTGCGGGCTTCGAGAAGAGGCATGGGATTACTCCGAGACGAACTTGAGATTGATGGCGATGTAGGCAGCCGTTTGGACAAGCCAGATTACGGGGATCAGAACCAGCGCGATACGGCCCGCCTGATTGAGCGTGAACAGCTCGAGCTTGCGTTGCGACGGGGTAATCCAAGGATAACGCGGCGGATAAGGGAGGTCGGTCTTTCGCGCCCTCCTAAGCGCCCAGAGGAAGGCGCATGCGCAAAGCAATGTGGTGAGCGCATAGGTGATATGGAGACTCATGCCGCACCCGCCATCGTAGCGACGGCCGCGAAGCCGCCGAGGAACAGGCCCAATGCGAACAGCATCATGCCGGCGATGCGCAGGGCATAGCCGGTCGCCTCCGCGTCGGGCAGGCGCAGCGCGCGGCGGGCGAGTGACGGACGCAGCAAAGTCGTCAGCCCCGCGGCGCCCGCGGCCCCGGCCAGTCCGGCCATCAAGGCGAGGCTGCGCGTCATTCGTGGTCGATCACCGTGGTGTGGCGCTCGCGGACGATGCGGTCGCGATAGACGACTTTCCGGCCCCGATTGGCGCCGACGCCGAACACCACGATCCCGAGGAAATAGCCGAAATCGTACCAGCCGCCATTGTTGGGCACGGCATAGATGGCGATGTCGGGCAGGATCAGCGACAGGAACCAGGCGACCGGGAAGATGAAGCCGTGCCACAGCCCGAGCAGGAAGCCGGGTGCCTGCGGGGATACGCCGGCGCTCACTTGTGTCGCGCAGGCGGCGAGCAGCATCGGCGCGGCGAGCGCGGCACTGTTACGCATGCGGATCATTTCCTATCTCCTGCATCGTTCGCGGCGCTCATGCGTTGCCGAGCCGAACCAACCCAAGGAGTGATCCCATGGCCGACGCGAGTGCAATCAGGGAACATATGGAAGTCATCGGCGCCGACGGCGTCCATGTCGGCACCGTCGACCATGTCGATGGCGACCGCATCAAGCTGACCAAGAAGGATTCGAGCGCTGATATCGAAGGCGCCGAGGGCAGCCATGCCGGGCATCACCACTACATCTCGATCGGCCTCGTCGCCGATGTCGAGGGCGACCAGGTGCGGCTCAGCGCCACCGCGGCGAACGCAGTGCTGTTCGAGGAAGAAGAGGGCTGAACGGACGCGAGTCCCCCTCACCCTTCCGGCGCTACGCGCCTCCCTCCCTCTCCCACAGGGGGAGAGGGAATTGAGGGCGACCACCCCCCTCTCCCCTTGTGGGAGGGGGAAGGGGCCCGCGCCGAAGGCGTGGGAAGGGTGAGGGGGACGCATCACGCGAAGCTGCCCCGCAACTCGGACGGCAGGTTCCGGGCGATCTCGGCAAGCCCGCCTTCGATATTGCCCATCACATCATTGTTCCAGAAACGCAGCACACGATAGCCTTCCGCGTTGAGGAAGCGGGTGCGCGTCTCGTCGTGCGCGCGCCGCTCGGCGTGGGTGGCGTCATCCACTTCGACGATCAGCTTCGCGGAGTGCGAGCAGAAATCGGCGTGATACGGGCCCATCGGGACCTGATGCCGGAATCCTGCTGCGGGCAAGGCACGGCGGAGTGCGGCCTTCAGAGCCCTTTCGACGGGTCCGGCGTTCCGGCGCAATTCGCGCGAACGAAAGACGGTGACGGCGGGAAGCAGCTGGCGCTTGGTCAGACCATCCACATTCCCCCTCCCCCTCCCACGCCGCTGCGCGGCGCGGGCCCCTCCCTCTCCCACAAGGGGAGAGGGGTTTTCAGGGCGGGCTAGCTCCGCCACCTCACTGGCACGCCAGGCATTCGTCGTAATCCTTCGATTCGACCTGGATCTCGCGCAGGTCGATCGTGTTGTCGGCCTCGACGCCGCCCGCGAAGCCGGCGCGTTGCACCGACTTGGAGCGGAGATAGTAAAGCGACTTGATGCCCAGCTCCCACGCGCGGAAGTGGAGCATCAGCAGGTCCCATTTCTCGACATCGGCCGGGATGAACAGGTTCAGCGAGGCCGACTGGTCGATATAGGGCGTGCGATCGGCGGCGAGCTCGAGCAGCCAGCGCTGGTCGATCTCGAACGACGTCTTGTAGCAGTCTTTCTCTTCCTGGCTCAGGAAGTCGAGGTGCTGGACGCTGCCGCCCTGCTCGAGGATCGAGCTCCACACGCCTTCCGAATTCTTGCTCTTCTCGCTGAGGAGCTTCTCCAGATACGGATTCTTGACCGAGAAGCTGCCCGACAGCGTCTTGTGGGTGTAGATGTTCGCCGGGATCGGCTCGATGCACGCGCTGGTGCCGCCGCAGATGATCGAGATCGACGCAGTCGGCGCGATCGCCATCTTGCAGCTGAAGCGTTCCATCACGCCCATCTCGGCGGCGTCGGGGCACGGCCCACGCTCGACCGCGAGCTGCATCGAAGCCTCGTCGACCTGCGCCTTGATGTGCTTGAACATCTTGAGGTTCCACGACTTCGCCATCGCGCCTTCGAAAGCGAGGCCGCGCGCCTGGAGGAAGGAGTGATAGCCCATCACGCCCAAGCCCACCGAACGCTCGCGGCTAGCCGAATAAGCGGCCTTCTCCATGCCGGGCTCGGCGCGGTCGATATAGTCCTGCAAGACGTTGTCGAGGAAGCGCATCACGTCCTCGATGAAGCCCTTGGCGTCCTTCCACTGATCCCAATTCTCGAGGTTGAGCGACGAGAGGCAGCAGACCGCGGTGCGCTCATTGCCGAGATGGTCCTTGCCGGTGGGCAGGGTGATCTCGGAGCACAGGTTCGAAGTCGAGACCTTGAGGCCCAGATCGCGGTGATGCTTGGGCATGTTCGAATTCACGTGATCGGCGAACACGATGTACGGCTCGCCCGTGGCCAAGCGGGTTTCGACCAGTTTCTGGAAGAGCGCGCGGGCATCGACCTTGCCGCGCTCGGACTGGTCCTTGGGGCTGCGCAGCGTCCATTCGGCGCCGTCGCGCACGGCCTCCATGAACGCGTCGGGAATGAGCACGCCGTGGTGGAGGTTCAGCGCCTTGCGGTTGAAGTCGCCCGAGGGTTTGCGGATCTCGAGGAACTCCTCGATCTCGGGGTGCGAGATATCGAGATAGCAGGCGGCCGAACCGCGGCGCAGCGACCCCTGCGAGATCGCGAGGGTCAGCGAATCCATCACGCGGACGAAGGGGATGATGCCGCTGGTCTTGCCGTTGAGGCCGACCGGCTCGCCGATGCCGCGGACATTGCCCCAATAGGTGCCGATGCCGCCGCCACGCGAGGCGAGCCAGACATTCTCGTTCCACGTGTCGACGATCCCGCCGAGGCTGTCGGGCACCGAATTGAGGAAGCACGAAATCGGCAGGCCGCGCCCGGTGCCGCCGTTCGAGAGAACCGGGGTGGCCGGCATGAACCAGAGCTTCGAGATGTAATCGTAGATGCGCTGGGCGTGCGCGGCATCGTCGGCATAGGCCGAGGCGACGCGGACGAAGAGATCCTGATAGGTCTCGCCGGGGAGGAGATAGCGATCCTTGAGCGTCTCCTTGCCGAACTCGGTGAGCAGCGCGTCGCGCGAATGATCGACTTCGAGCGTGTAGAGCTGCGGCGCGACGGCGCGCGTATCCTGGTCCTTGGCGGACTTGCGCGGCTTCGCCTTGGTCCCGGCGGCAATCGTGGCTTCGGCGACGGTGTCGTTCACGCTATTTTCCGTGTCTCTGAATTCCATGTCATCCGACCCCTTATACCCTTGCACGCGCCTCCTTCCGGGAGGCCTCGGCGCGACTCGGGGGCGGCTTGTCGATCCTAGCATCGACACGGCGCGGCACGAGAACAAAAAGTGTACTCGTCGCCGGCGGCCGGGCACAGCAGAGCCTGTTCCGCATATGGGTATGCGGTTGCGGTTCTACCAGTAGTTGAGCCTGCCCCTCAGTCCTACCACTACAGATTGTGCCAAACCGAGTCCCGGCACAAGGGGTTAAATCACGCGTTAACCAAACGATTCGTCGCTAAAATGACTCGACTCACGGACGGCCGAAGCGCGCTGCAGCCCGCGACGCATGGTCAATCCTCGGGTCCCGCAAAGGCAAGAGAACACAGCGCGAACCGAAAAAATATTCCGGGGGAGGAATCGGTGGACACAATGGGTGGTGGTGCGGTGGAGTTCGATCCAGCGGGTTCAACGCAGCACAATTTCCGGATCGCTTCGACCTCGGCCAAAGAAACTCCCTCCCTTGCAGGGAGGGGAATCTGAATGCCGACCCTACCCCGCCAGTTCGCGATATGCCGCCTCCAGCCGCTTGGCGACCGAAGGACCCGATCGGGGCGCGGCGCCGAGATGCGTCGTGCGGAGCTCGTCCATGAACTGCTCCCACATCGCCGGGCCGCCTTCCTCGAGCAATTGGTTGCGGATCACGAGTTCGGGCTTGGCCGGCAGATGCGCGCGGCCCCAGGCGCCCATCGCCACCAGCAGCGGCAAGAGCTGGATCGCCTTTTCGGTGAGGCTGTAGAGCGTCTTCTGCTTGTGGCTGGGATCGTCGGCGCGGCTGACCAGCCCCGCCGCCTCGAGCCGTTTCAAGCGATCGGCGAGGATGTTCGAGGCGATCCCCTCCATCGACTCGCGCAGCAGCACGCGGAAATGACGGCGATTGCCGAACATCATGTCGCGGATGATCACGAGGCTCCAGCGATCGCCGAGCACCTCGATCGCGAGATTGATCGGACAGCCCGAACGCGGCTCTTCCATATGGATCTCCAAAAAAACCGCTTGCAATATACAATCGGTTTGCGTAACTCGCAACTGGTTGCAAAACGCAAGCAGACGGAGAAGGACAATGTCGAAGGTTCGCGTAAGTGCATTCAGCGTCTCGGCCGACGGATATGGCGCGGGGACGGATCAAAGCGTGGAGGATCCGCTCGGCCGGCGCGGCGAGGAACTGCACGGCTGGGCTTTCGAGACCCGCACCTTCCGGACGATGTTCGGACAGGAGGGCGGCTCGACCGGTGTGGATGAAAGCTATGCGGCACGGAGCATGGCGGGGCTCGGCGCGTGGATCATGGGCCGCAACATGTTCGGCCCGGTGCGCGGCGAATGGCCCGACCATGACTGGAAGGGCTGGTGGGGCGACAACCCGCCCTATCATGTTCCCGTCTTCGTGCTGACGCACCACGCGCGGCCGTCGATCGAGATGGAAGGCGGCACCGTGTTCCACTTCGTCACCGACGGGATCGGGAGCGCGCTCGAACAGGCGCGCGCCGCTGCAGGCGATCGTGATATCCGGATCGGCGGCGGGGTGGAAACGATCCGCGAATATCTGGCCGCGCGGGCGATCGACGAGCTGCACATCCCGGTGGCACCGGTGCTGCTCGGCAAAGGCGAGGCCTTGTTCGCGGGGCTCGACCTCGACGCGCTCGGCTATCGAATCGCCAAGCAGGAGGCGGGCGAGAATGCCGTGCATCTGACGATCGTGCGCGGCGACTGAGCGACCGCGCCCGACCGGCCAGCTTCGACTGGCGCTTGGAGTAAGCTTCGCATAGCTTCGCCCCGGAATCGGCGATTTGGGGGCGAAGATGCGGCATTTGCTGGCGGTTGCGGCTTTGGTTTCGGCGCTTCCGGTAACCGCGCAGGAAGCCGCGCCTTCCAGATCGTCCGCTGTGGTCGAGAAATCGATCGATGAGCTGCAGGCGATGCTGGCGTCGGGGAAGTGGAGCAGTGCGCGGCTGACCCAAGCCTATCTCGACCGGATCGAGGCGATCGACCGCAAGGGACCGACGCTGCGATCGGTGATCGCAATCTCGCCCAATGCGATGGAACAGGCGCAGGCGAGCGACGCGCGGCGCAAGGCGGGCAAGCTGCTCGGGCCGCTCGACGGCATTCCGGTGCTGATCAAGGACAATATCGACACGATCGAGCTGCCGACCACCGCGGGCAGCCTTGCGCTGGTTGACAACTGGACGCGGCGCGACGCGCCGGTCGTAGCGCGACTGCGGGCAAAGGGCGCGGTGATCCTCGGCAAGACCAATTTGAGCGAATGGGCGAACATCCGTTCGAACAATTCGATGAGCGGGTGGAGCGCGGTCGGCGGGCTGGTGAAAAATCCGTATGCGCTCGACCGCACCGCCTGCGGATCGTCGAGCGGATCGGGGGCGGCGGTGGCGGCGAGCCTCGCCGCAGTCGCGGTCGGGACCGAAACCGACGGATCGGTGGTGTGCCCCTCGGCGATGAACGGGCTGGTCGGATTGAAGCCCACCCTCGGCATGGTCAGCCGCACCCATGTCGTGCCGATCAGCCATAGCCAGGACACGCCGGGGCCGATGGGGCGCAGCGTCAGGGACGTCGCGATCCTGTACTCGGCGATGGTCGGCAAGGATCCCGAGGATCCGGCGACGATGGATGCCGACAATTATCTGGCCAACTATGCCGCCGGTCTGTCGGCGGATGCGCTCAAGGGCATGCGTGTCGGCTATTGGAAGCCCGACATGGACCAGGATCTCGCGGCGCGGTTCGACAAGGCACTGGACGAGCTGCGCGCGGCGGGCGCGATTCTGGTCGAAGTGAAGCTGCCCGAGCTGAAGGGATTCGGCGATGCCGAGGCCGAAGTGCTCTACACCGAGCTCAAGGACGATCTCGCCGCCTATCTCGCGACCACGCCGGCATCGGTGAAGGTCCGCACGATCGCCGATGCGATTGCGTTCAACGAAGCGAACAAGGCCGCCGAGATGCCGTTCTTCGGGCAGGACGGCTTCATCAGGGCGGAGAAGACGCGTGGCACGAAGGACGCCGAATATCTCGGCGCGCGCGCCAAATCGCTGCGGCTGGCCGGAGTCGAGGGGATCGATGCGATGCTAAAGGCGGCGGATGCGCGGCTCCTCGTGACGCCGACCTATGGCACGCCGTGGCTCAGCGATCCCGCGCATGGCGACCATTTCGACGGTCCGTCGGCGAGCGAGCTCCCTGCGGTCTCGGGCTATCCGCATCTGACGGTGCCGATGGGGCTGGTCGACGGGCTTCCCGCGGGGCTGTCGTTCATCGGCATGGCCGAATCGGACGGACTGCTGCTCAAGGCGGGTTACGCCTATGAGCAGGCGACGCGTGCCCGGGTCGTGCCGCGCTATCTGTCGAGCGCGCCCGCCGATCTGGGGCCGCAAAAACTGAAGTGAAGCGCGCCTATTTGCTGTCGAGCTCGAGCAATTCCTCGCGGACATGGATCGCGCCGAGCGACATCCGCACTTCGATCAGGAAGTAGATCAGGCACGTCATCAGCAGCAGCATCGAGACGACGAAGGCGACGGCGACGATCGCCCCGACATGGAGGCCGAACAACCGCGAGACGAACATCAGCGCCACCACGAAGCAAGTGGCGAGCGCGCTGGAGACGCACAGGAAGATCGCCATGTTGATCACCGAGATGCGCTTGTCGATCAGCCGCAGCTCCCAGACGTGGCGGTCGTGCTCGGGCCCGGTCGAGCGCGGGTGGATTTCCTCGATGTTGCGCGCGCGATCGACGATGCGCGCGAGTCGCCCGACCATCACGTTGAGGATCGCGCCGATGCCGGCGAGCAGGAACACGGGAGCGATCGCGCTCTGGATCGTGTCGGCGACGGTGGAGAGATAGGGGCCTTCCATCATGCGCCGTTTATGACGGGCTCGCGCGCCGGAGTGAAGCCGCTTACGGATTTCTACCGGTTGGTAACCGATGCGGGCGTAGAAATGCGGGATGACCAAGCCGATGCCGCTCGATGAATTCACGCGCCTGCCGCCGATGCTGGCGGTCGAGTGCGTCGACGGACTCGCGGCGGGGATCGACCAGGTGGCCGCAGGCGCTGCGCCCTCGCACCGCTTCCTGCGTTATGGCTGGTTTGCCGCTGCGCTGCGTGCCTATGGCGGCGCGGCGCGGACGCTGACCGTGGCGCGTGAAGGCGACCCCGCGGTGGCGCTGCCGATTGTGACGGCAGGTCCCGCATGGCTGGGGCTGGCGAGCGTGCCTGGTTGCTATTGGCCGTTCCGCAGTTTCCCGGTGCGCGACGACGCCGGGGTCGAGGTGGGCGAGGCCCTGCTGGCGCGGCTCGCGCGGGAGGCGAACGCGCTGCGGCTCGGGCCGGTCTATGACGGCGATCCCGGGCTGGAATTGCTCAAGGCCGCGGCGCGGGCACGGGGCTGGGCGGTGCTCGACCGCTTCGTCGCCGAGAGCTTCCTGCTCGATATCGCCGCGCTGCAGGCCGAAGGCACCTGGCCGCGCAACTCGACGCTTCGGAAAAATCGTTTCCATGAGAAGCATCTCGGCAGTCATGGTGCGCTCGACTGGAGCTTCGTCTCGGGTGCGGGCTGGGACGAAGCGGCCTTCGACGCGCTCGCCGGGATCGAGACGAAGAGCTGGATCGCGGCGCGGACCGACGGATCGGACGCCAAGTTCACTGCCGAGGGGCATGGCGGCTTCTGGCGCGCAGCTTCGGCGGATCCGGTGGTCGCGGCGATGATGTGGGCGGCGATGCTGCGCGTCGACGGCGAGCCTGCCGCCTTCTCGTTCGATCTCAACGCCGGCGCGCTCAAATACGCGATCGCCAACAGCTATGATCCGGCGTTTGCCAAGCATTCGCCGGGCAAGCTGCTTTACTACCGCAATCTCGTCCGCGGCATCGAGGACGGCATCACGACCGTCGACTGGGGCGCCGGCGACAGCGGCTACAAGCGCGTGATCGGTGCCGAGCGCGGCCCGGCGATCCGCGACTGGCTGTTCGTGCGGCCGGGACTGCCGGCGCTGGTGGGGCGGATGCTGCATGGGCTGTGGCGGCGCAGCGGGCACAAGCAACCCGCTGTCACCCCGGCCGAAGTGCCGGGGTCCACCGATCCGCACGCGACAGACTAGAGGCGCTATCGCCTCGCCCAACCGCACAGTGGATCCCGGAACAAGTCCGGGGTGACGATGGGATGTCAGGCGGCGAAGGCGTCCGCATCAATCGAATAGAGGACGTCCGCCGGTGCCATTGCCGCGGCCTTGAGGCCCATCGCCTCGGGGACGATCTGTGCGACATAGAAGCGCGCGACGGCCTGCTTCATCTTGCGGAAGGCCGGGTCGCCCTCGCTGCGCGCGGCGATGCGGCCGCTTTCCTCCATCAGCCAGCCGCATACCGCCACCGACAGCATCGTCAGGAAAGGATAGCTCGCCGCGAGCCGGTCGTCGGTCTCGGATGCGAGCAAATTGCGGGCGACTTCCTCGCAGGCGTCGATCAGGCGGAGCAGTTCGGCATCCTCGGCATCGCCGCGCATTTCGGCGAGCAAGCCGAACAGCGTGCCGCCATTGTCCATGCTCAATTTCCGGCCGACCAGGTCGGCGGCCTGGATGCCGTTGGTGCCTTCGTAGATCGGGGTGATCCGCGCGTCGCGGAAATGCTGGGCGGCGCCGGTCTCCTCGATATAGCCCATCCCGCCATGGACCTGCAGGCCGAGGCTGGCGACTTCGTTGCCCAGATCGGTGCCGTGCGCCTTGGCAAGCGGCGTGAGCAATTCGACTCGCGCCTTTGCCGCGGCATCGCCGGCATGGCTGCGGTCGAGCTGGCCGAAGGCGTAATAGACCAATGCGCGCGCCGCCTGGGTCTGCGCCTTCATGCGGAGCAGCATGCGGCGGACATCGGGGTGCTCGACGATCGCGGCGGGGGCGCCGGCGCGGACTCCCTGGACGCGTTCGCGAGCATAAGCGACGGCGCGCTGGGTGGCGCGCTCGGCGATCTGCACGCCCTGCAGGCCGACATTGAGGCGGGCATTGTTCATCATCGTGAACATCGCGCGGATCCCGCCCATTTCGCCGCCGATCAGTTCGCCAATGCAATCGTCACGGTCGCCGAAGCTGAGCACGCAGGTGGGGGAGGCATGGAGACCCATCTTGTGCTCGATCGAGACGACGCGGACGTCGTTAAACGCGCCCGGATTGCCTTCCGCATCGAGCCGGTATTTGGGGACGAGGAAGAGCGAGAGGCCCTTGGTCCCGGCAGGCGCATCGGGGGTGCGCGCGAGGACGAGGTGGACGATGTTGTCGGCCATGTCGTGATCGCCGAACGAAATGAAGATCTTGGTGCCCTTGATCCGGTATGTGCCGTCGCCGACCGGCTCGGCTTTCGACTTGAGCGCCCCCACGTCGCTGCCCGCCTGCGGCTCGGTGAGGTTCATCGTGCCGGTCCATTCGCCGGTCGCGAGCCTCGGCAGATAGAGCGCCTGCTGCTCGGGCGTGCCGTGATGCGTCAACGCCTCGATCGCGCCGACGGTGAGGATCGGGGCGAGCGCGAAGCCCATGTTCGCGGTGCCGAGCGTTTCGAGCACTGCGATCGACAGGCTCACCGGCAGGCCTTGGCCGCCGAACTCGGCCGGCGAGCCGATCGTGCCCCAGCCGCCCTCGACATAGGCCCTGTAGGCTTCGGCAAAGCCAGCCGGCATCGTCACGCCGTTCTCGCTCCATTTCGGCCCGTCGGTGTCGCCCAGACGTTCGAGCGGCGCCCATTCGCCCGCAGCGAACTGGCCCGCGCCTTCGAGCACTGCGTCGGTCATTTCAGCCGCCTCGGGACTGATCTCGGCGAGGCCGACGATATGCTCGAGGACGAAGCGCTGCTCGGCGGTGGCGGGGGTGAACATCGTGCCTCTCTTGTCGTCTCGTTTCCCGCGCTATAGCCCCCCTCGCGTGAGCCCGACAAATCCCCGCATCTTACCCTACGGCGCGGCCGCGATCGCCGAAGCTGCGGCGTTGATTCGCGCCGGCGGCTGCGTCGCGGCGCCCACCGAGACGGTCTATGGGCTTGCCGCCGATGCCACCGATTCGCGCGCGGTGGCGGGGATTTACGCGGCCAAGGGGCGGCCGAGCTTCAACCCGCTGATCGTGCATGTTCCCGATTTCGCGGCGGCGGAGCGTATCGCGGTGTTCGATGCGGCGGCGCGTGATCTCGCGACGCGCTTCTGGCCGGGGCCGCTGACGCTGGTGCTTCCGGTCCGCGCCGATGCGGGAATCGCCGCTCTAGTCACTGCGGGGCTCGACACCATCGCGATCCGGGTGCCCGATCACCGTGCGATGCAGGCGCTGCTCGCAGCTACGGGCAAGCCGCTGGCGGCGCCTTCGGCTAATGCGAGTGGGTCGATATCCCCGACGCGTGCGGCGCATGTCGCGGCGAGCCTGGCGGGGCGGATCCCGCTGGTGATCGACGATGGCGCGACGCCGGCGGGAGTGGAATCGACGATCGTGATGGACGGCCGGATTCTACGGCCGGGGCCATTGACCCAAGCCGATTTGTTCCCCGGCGAAGGCCGGGGCCAAGTTGCCACGCAGCTCGAGACTGGGCCCCGGCCTCCGCCGGGGAACGGTGAAGGTGTAACGGCGCCTGGCCAACTCGCCAGCCATTATGCGCCGGCCAAGCCGCTGCGGTTGGGGGCGATGATCGGGCAGAAAGGCGAATGGCTGATTGGTTTCGGCGATGTCACCGGCGACGATACGCTCTCCGCCAGCGGCGATCTCGTCGAAGCCGCGGCCAATCTGTTCGACGCGCTCCACCGCGCCGATGCGGCGCCGGCCGCCGCGATTGCAGTGGCGCCGATCCCCGAGAGCGGCATCGGCGTCGCGATCAACGATCGGTTGCGCCGGGCCGCGCATCCGCGCTGAGCGTTACTTCGCTTTACTTTACTTTCGCCCGCGTGGAGCTACACTTCAGGGTATGTTCCCAAGTGTTTGAAGTGGAAGCAAAAACAGCGGGAGAAAATTCATGAGTAATGTGCAGCGCGGGCTTGCCGAATTGATCGGTACCTTCTGGCTCGTCTTCGGCGGATGCGGCAGCGCCGTGCTTGCCGCGGCCTTTCCGGACGTCGGCATCGGGCTGGTGGGCGTGAGCCTCGCCTTCGGCCTCACGGTGCTCACCATGGCCTATTCGATCGGCCATATCTCGGGTTGCCACCTCAATCCGGCGGTCACCTTCGGCCTCTGGGCCGGGGGCCGCTTCCCGGCGAAGGACATTCCCCTCTACGTGATCGCACAGGTGATCGGGGCGGTCATCGCAGCCGCCTTGCTCTGGTATATTGCCAGCGGCGCGCCGAATTATGCCGGCGGGCTCGCCTCGAACGGTTTCGGCGAGCATTCGCCGGGCCATTATGCCTTCCACGCCGGGCTGGCGATCGAAGTGGTGCTCACCTTCATGTTCCTGCTGGTGATCATGGGATCGACCGACAGCCGCGCGCCGGCCGGTTTCGCGCCGATCGCGATCGGGCTCGGGCTGACGCTGATCCACCTGATCTCGATCCCGGTGACCAACACTTCGGTGAACCCGGCGCGCTCGACCGGGCCGGCTCTGCTCGAGGGCGGGATCGCGCTCCAGCAGCTCTGGTTGTTCTGGGTCGCGCCGATCGCAGGCGGCATCCTCGGCGGGATCGTCTACAAGCTGCTCGGCGCCGAGGCCGCGAAGCGCCCGCCGATCGAAGGCGAAGCGCTCCCGGGATAATCCGGTTCCTCCCCCGCTTTGCGGGGGAGGATTTCGGTTACGCCGCGGCGCCTTCCTTCAGCCGGTTGGCGAAGCTCTTGCGGAGCTTCCGCAGCTTGGGCGGGATCACGGCGAGGCAATAGGGGTTACGCTGACCCTCGCCCTGCCAATATTCCTGATGGTAATCCTCGGCGGGATACCATTCGCCCAGCGGCTCGATCGTCGTGACGATCGGTGCCGGCCAATCGGGGCGGGCGCGATCGATCGCCGCTTCGGCCTCGACCTTCTGCGCTTCCGAATGCGGGAAGATCGCCGAGCGATATTGGGTGCCGACATCGTTGCCCTGGCGGTTGAGCTGGGTCGGGTCGTGCGTCCCAAGGAAGACGTCGAGCAACTCGCCATAGCTGATCTGATCGGTGTCGAAGGTCACCCGGATCGCCTCGGCATGGCCGGTGTCGCCGCCGCACACCTGCTTGTAGGTGGGGTTGGGGACGGTGCCGCCGATATAGCCGCTCTCGACCTTGCTCACGCCGATCACGTCGTTGAACACCGCCTCGGTGCACCAGAAGCATCCGCCGGCGAGCGTCGCGGTTTCGACTGTCATTTCATTCTCCTTGTCGCGCCCAAGATAGGTGGGGCTTGGCGCAGCGCAATCGCCCCTCTAGGCGAGGCGCGACAAAGGGAGATTGGCATGCGCGACGGTACGGTGCTGGTGACGGGCGGTGCGGGCTATATCGGCAGCCACGCGGTGCTGGCGCTGCTCGATGCGGGATGGAAGGTCGTGGTGGTCGACAATCTCGTCACCGGCTTCGACTGGGCCGTCGACAAGCGCGCGAAATTGGTCGTGGCGAATATCGAGGACGAAGCGACCATCCGCGCGACGATGCGCGACGAAGGCGTGGTCGCAGTGATGCACTTCGCCGGCTCGGTGGTGGTGCCGGAATCGGTGTCCGATCCGCTCAAATATTACCGCAACAACACGGTCGCGAGCCGCTCGCTGATCGAGAGCGCGGTGGCGAGCGGGGTTAAGCATTTCATCTTCTCCTCGACGGCTGCCACCTATGGCATTCCCGAGAAGGTGCCGGTTTCGGAGGACAGCCCGAAGGTGCCGATCAATCCGTACGGCATGTCGAAGCTGATGACCGAGTTCATGCTGCGCGACGTCGCCGCGGCGCATCCGATCAATTATTGCGCGCTGCGTTACTTCAACGTCGCCGGCGCCGATCCGCAGGGCCGCTCCGGCCAGTCGACCGCAGGTGCCACGCACCTGATCAAGATCGCGGCCGAGGCGGCGACGGGCAAGCGTGACACGGTGTCGGTGTTCGGCACCGACTTCGCGACCGAAGACGGCACCGGGGTGCGCGACTATATCCATGTCACCGATCTCGCCGCCGCACATGTCGACGCACTCGACCTGCTGATCGCGCGGCCCGAGGAAAGCCACACGATGAACGCGGGGTACGGCCGCGGCTTTTCGGTGCTGCAGGTGCTCGACGCGGTCGATCGCGTGACCAACCGCAAGATCGAGCGCCGGCTAGAGGGCCGTCGCGCGGGCGATCCGGATGCACTTGTCGCCGACAACAGCAAGATCCTGAGCACCTTGCCGTGGCGCCCGAAGCACGACGACCTCGAGGGGATCGTCAAGGACGCGCTTGCCTGGGAGCGTAAGTTGGGGGAGCGCTAGGGGCGCTTCGCAAACAGCTTGAGCTCGATCCCCCACCAGAGCAGCGCCCAGCAGCTGCCGAACGCCCAGCCCGCGAGGACGTCGCTGGGCCAGTGGACGCCGAGATAGACGCGGCTGATGCCGATCAGCCCGACCAGCAGCATCGCGACGGCGAGCACGAAGCCGCGCATCCGCCAGCCGCGCACCACCGGGAAGAGCAGGGCGGCGAGCGTCAGATAGACGATCGCACTGTTGGCGGCGTGGCCGCTCGGGAAACTGCTCGACGCTTCCTGCATCAGTTGCTGGACGAGATCGGGGCGTGACCGGGCGATCAGCACCTTGACCAGAGTCACGGCGAGTGCGCCCAGTGTCGTCGCGGCGACGACAAGCGCGGCCGAGCGGAACCGCCCCTTCAGCGCGAGGAACGCGGCGGTGACCAGCACCACCATCGTCAATATGGTCGAGCTGCCGAGCGCAGTCACGTCGCGCACCGCCGAGGGGAGCCAGTGCGGGCCCAGCGGCTGTTCCGGGTGTCCGGGCACCCGCATCGCCAGCATGATCGCGTGGTCGAGTTCAGCCGCGTCACCTTCCATCACTTCACGGCCGAATCCGATCAGGCCCAGCAGCAACAATGCCACTGCGCCCAGCGCGAAGATCGGCCAGGGGATGCGGCGCGATGCCGCAGTCTCGGGCTTCAGTTCGACCACGGATTCGGGGGGCGGACCTTCCATCCGCCTCCTAATGCCGGAACAGGATCAGAGTTGCACCCGCAGCGTCGCACGCAGGTCGCGGCCGGCGAGCGGGGCATAATCCTTGAGCACGCTGGTGTGGCGGCGCGCCTCGACATCGAAGATGTTGTTCGCCGAGAGCATCAGGCTGGTGTTCGAGCCCGCGCCGAACGGCTTCCACGAGACCGAGGCGTTGACCAAAGTGAAGCCGCTGGTCGGCGTCTCGAAATCGGTGACGCGATCCTGCTCGAAGCTGTGCTCGACTTCGACCCGGCCGGTCAGCGCATCCGATTGCGCTTCGAGCCCGCCCATCATGCGGAGCGGCGGGATGCGGGGCACCGGGCCCTGATCGACGATATCGGCGTGGACGTAATCGGCGAGCGCATCGGCGTTGATCGCGAAATTGCCGAGCTGGGCGAGCCGCGCGGAGCCCTCGACTTCGAAGCCGTAATAACGGGCATCGGCCTGGTTGTACTGGAACACCGGCAGATCGTCCTCGATCGCGCCGGTTGGCGCGTCGTAGATATAGTCCTTGAACCAGTTGTAATAGGCTGCGGCCGACAGGCTCCAGCCGTCGCCCGAACCCTTGAGCGTGCCTTCGATGCCCCACGCTTTCTCGGTGGTGAAATCGGGATTGCCGATCTCGAACGCCTGCGTGCCGGCGTGCGGGCCGTTGGCGAACAATTCCTCCTGCGTCGGCGCGCGTTCGCTGCGCGAGACGTTGATGCCGAGCCGCAGATGGCTGGCAAGCGCATAGCTGGCGCCGAGCGAGGCGGAGAGGCTGTCGAAGCTGCGGTCGAGCAAGGGGTTGCCGATATCGGCATCCGCCTGCGCGCGCAGGCTGTTATGCTCGTAGCGCAGCGCCGCTTCGGCCTTGAGTGCGCCGAAATCGAGCGACTGGAGCGTGAACAGCCCAACCTGGCTGCTCTCGGTGCGCGGCAGGAACTTCTCCTCGCCGACGATGCGCGTGTTGCGGGTCGAGAATTGCCCGCCGGTCACGCCTTCCCATTCGCCATGCGTCTCCTGGACCAGTTCGAGCCGCCCCTCGAGGCCTTGGCTGTAAAAGGTCGTGCCGACTTCGCCGGTGTTCTCGATCTCGCTGTGCTGATAGTCGGCGGCGGCGAGGCGCAGGCGGATCTGGTGGATACCTGCGGTCTCGGTGGTGATGTCGCCGCGCACGTCGAAGCGCGTCTGCTTGGCATGCAGCCGGACCGCTTCGGCCTCGATCGCCGGATCGAGCGAATAGCGGATCGGCACGCCGTAGAGGCTGTCGTAGCGCGAGACCGAGAAGCCCAGGCTGCCGCGGTCGTCGACGATCGCCGCGCCGGCGGCAATGTCCCAGGTGCGTGCCGCGGTGTTGGGAACTTCGCCCTTGAGACCGGCCGGCGCCTGGATGTCGGGATCGGCGCTCGCCGCGGCCTGCGCGCGCAGTTCGGGAGTCAGCACATAGCCGCCGCTGCGCATGTCGCCGGTCTTGGTATAGCTGCCATCGGCATGGACGACGAGCTTGCCCGCGACCGGCACGTCGACGGCGCCCGAGGCCGAGCGCTCGTCGGACGCGCTGCCATAAGTCGCGATCCCGTCGGCGTGGAGCGGGCTCTCGGGCACGCGGCGCGGGATGCGACTGTCGATGACATTGACCACGCCGCCGATCGACGAGGGGCTGAACAGCAAGGCAGAGGGACCGCGCAGGACCTCGATGCGATCGGCGGTGAGCGGGTTGATGATCGCTGCGTGATCCGCCGACGTGTTCGACACGTCGATGCTGCCGATCCCGTCGATCAGCAGCCGCGCGCGATCGCCGGTGAAGCCGCGCAGGACCGGCCGCGAGGCATTGGGGCCAAAGGACGTCGCCGAGACGCCGGGCTGCGAGGCGAGCGTCTCGCCGATCGTCGGGCGCATTTCGCGGGTTAGTTCCTCCGCCGCGAGAATCGCGGTGCCGCCGAGCACGTCGGCAGTGGCGCGGGCGCGCGTGCCGGTGACGACGATCTCTTGATTGGGCTGATCATGGTCCTGCGCGTCGGGATCCGGGGCATCGGCGGATGTGTCCGAAGTCACGGGGCTCGATGGCGTCTCTTCGGCATGAGCCGGCAGCGCGATGAAAGTGGCGGTGGCAAGCAGAAGGCTACGCAGCATGAAAAGATCCCCGAACTCCAGGATGTGCTGCGTTGCGGTAACGGCGATGATATAAAGTATCAATAGCCTTTGTCGCTTTATGCTACGGTTGGGCCGGGCACGACGGCGGCGTTATTCGTCGCTATTCTCGAGGCGTGGATCGAGCCGGGTCGCGCGCTCCCAGTCTTCGCGGGCACGCCTGGTTTCGCCTTGCCTGCCGAGAAACAGGCTGCGCTGATAATAATTGCGCGCGACATTGGGGGCGAGCCGCACCGCTTTGTCCAGATCGGCGAGCGCCTTGCCGGTGTCCCCCTTGCGCTCCCGGGCGAGGCCGCGGTTGAGCCAGGCGAAAGCGAGCCCGGGCGATTGAGCGATCGCGCGATCGAATGCGGCGATAGCGGCGTCGTTGTCGCCGTGCCACGCTGCCGACAGCCCGTCGGCGACGTGCGCCGCGACGCGGCCATTGCGACCGCGGGCGGCTGGATCGACCAGCTTTTTGCAGGCGGAGAGGTTCTGCGCGGAGTCGCGCACCGTGCAGGCATCCCACGCGCCATTCTCGGCGGCCTTGGCGATCGAACGAACGCGCTTGGCTTCCGCACGTTGGGCGAAACCGCGAGGCGCCATTCGCGAGGCCGTGACGACGACGGCTTCGTCCTGCACCTCTGCGGTGCGCGCCGCCATCTGGGCCGGCGCGGGCGCGGGTTCAGGCGCGGGCGGCGGAGGCGGCGGGGGCGCGGCCGGGGCCGGCATGGATTCCGTCGGCGGAGGCGGGAGTTCCACCGCCATCTCGGCGACCTGGCCCATGGCGCCCGGTTTCGCCGCCCGGCTGCCACGCTCTCGCGCAGGCGACGAGGGACTGGCGAGCGGAATTTCCGCCCGGGCGATTTGCGCAGGGGACGGCTGTGCAGCCGGTGCCGGCAGGGCCGGCGATCCTGTCGGCGCCGCTTCTCGCGCTGCCGGTTGGGTCGGCTGGCTTTTGGGTGCGATCTGGTCGCCGTTCGACAGCCAGATCGGTACCGCGATCACGCCGACCAGGGCGGCAGTGAGCAATGCCCCGAATTGCGGTCGACCGAGCAGCGACCAGCGCGATGCGGGCCTTGCCGGGCGTGGTGGCGCCGCGGGGGCCGGTCCGCCGCCGTCGAAACGCAGCATTGCCGCCTCGATCGCGGCATCGCGCCGGGTGTTGCGCGGCGGCGGCGGCTCGGGCAGCAGCGCCGAGAGGTCTTCGTCGCCTGCCATTCAGAAGCCCCTGCCCGCGAACATGCGGGAATCGAACGATCGACGACAGGGAACGGAAAGCGGCATCTGCCGACCTTATAGCTGCAATTGCGGGCGGGTCGAATGCGCGTTGGCCGGTGAGAGCCGTGCGGCGGCGATGCGGGATCGCCGCCGCACGGTGTCAGCGCTCCAGCCGCGCGAGCGAAGCGGCGGTCTTGGCCTGGCGGACGAGCTGGACGAACTCCGAGCGATAGCCGAAACCGTCGTCGCCGCGGGCCGCCAGCGCGATCCGCAGCACGTCGTCATAAGTCATCGTGCCGCTATATTTGCCGCCGCGCAGCAGCTCGGCGAAACCCGCCACTCCGGTGGCAAAGCGCGCATCCCGCGGCGCATCCTCGAAGCGGCGGACCTCGACCGCGCGATTGATCGGAGTCGAGATCAGCCGGCTGGTGGTCGACTTGGGCGTCTTGTAGCGGATCTTCACGAAGCCGTATTCGCTGCCCAGCCCGGTCTGCCGCTGTGCGGCCGGAGTCGAATAACGCAGGTCGCCTATCGCGCGCGGGCCGCCCATCGGCACGATTTCGTAGAGCGCAGTGACGGTCTGTCCCGATCCGACATCGCCGGCATCGACCTTGTCGTTCTCGAAATCCTCGCGCGCGAGCATCCGCGTCTCGTATCCGATCAACCGATACTCGGCGATGGCGGCGGGGTTGAACTCGACCTGGATCTTCACGTCCTTGGCGATCGGGAACAAGGTCGACGTCGCCTCGTCGACCAGCGCCTTCCGCGCCTCGCCGACCGTGTCGATATAGGCGGCGGCGCCGTTGCCGTTCTGGGCGAGCGTCTGCATCAGCGCGTCGTTGTAATTGCCCATGCCGAAGCCGAGCACCGACAGGAACACCCCCTTGCCGCGCTCGCGCTCGACAAAGCCCTTGAGCTCGTCCTGGCTGGTGATGCCGACGTTGAAGTCGCCGTCGGTCGCGAGGATCACGCGGTTGACGCCCTGCGGATCGAGATTCTGCTCGGCCAGTGCATAGGCCTGTCGGATGCCCTCGGCGCCGGCGGTGCTGCCGCCCGCGCCGAGCCGCTCGAGCACCGCGAGGATCTTGCCCTTGTCGCTTGCCGGAGTCGGCTCGAGCGCAGTGCCGGCGCTGCCCGCATAGGTGACGATCGCGACGCGATCGTTGCCGTTCAACTGGTCGAGCAGCATCGACAGCGATTGCTTGACGAGCGGCAGCTTGTTGGGCGCGTTCATCGAACCCGAAGTGTCGATCAGGAAGACGAGGTTCGCGCGGGGGCGGGTGGCGCGCTGGATCTCATAGCCGCGGATGCCGATGCGGACGAGCTTGCGGCCCTCGGTCCAAGGGCTCGGGAACACCGCGACATTGGTGCTGAACGGCTGATCGGCCGAACGCGCCGCGGCATAATCATAGGGGAAATAGTTGATCATCTCCTCGGTCCGCACCGCCGCGGGCTGAGGCAGGGCGTTGCCGGTGAGCGAGGCGCGCACGAACGAATAGGAGGCCGTGTCGACGTCGATCGAGAAGGTCGAGACCGGCTCTTCGCGCGCGACCTTGAACGGGTTCTCCGCGACGGTCGTGAATTTGTCGCGGCCGACGTCCTGATAATAGCCGGGCAGCGCGACGCGGCGATCGGATGACGCCATAAAAGCCCGTTTCGCCAGGCTCCCGACCGGCGCCATTGCCATCACCGGTGGCGGGGGCGGTGCCGGGGAGGGCATCGGTTCCGAGGCAGCATATTGGGCCATGTCGGCGGTGCGGGCGCGCTGCTCGGCGGCGGAACCGGGCGTCCTGGTTCCGGTGACGACGACTTCCTCCGCCGGCGCGGGCGCGGCGGCCTCTTCGACGGCGGTTCGGGTGCAGGAGGCGAGCAGCATGGCGGAGAGCCCACCGGCGATCAGAAGACTATTGCGGGGCATGAGACACTCCCTGGCGAAAGCGGTGCAGAATTGCCCGCCTGTCACTGGGACGCCGCCCGGCCGGATTTCCTTGGGAGCCGGCCAAAAATATTTTCAGGCGCCGTCGCCTTCCGATCCGAGCATCCGCCGCACCTCGTGCATCCGCCACGATATCGTCGCCTCGGCTACGCCGAGAATTTCCGCAGCCTCGGCATGGCTGAGCTGCTGGCCCGCCACCAGCACCACGGCGTCGCGATAGGCCGGTTTGAGCCGCGCGATCGCGCTCCGCACCCAGATCGCGTCGTGCAGGTCGCGCCCGTCAGGTCCGCGCGTGAGGCCGGCGACGACCGCCAAACGTTCGGTCAGCCCGCGAAACGATCGACGCCGGCGCTGCAGATCGCGGCAGGCATTGAACACGATGCCGCACAGCCAGGTGCTGAACTTCGCCTCACCGCGAAACATGGCGAGCTTCTCGACGAGCACGCAGCACACGTCCTGCGCGACATCGTCGGCATCGGCGCGCGATCCGGTGAGTTGCCAGGCGAGGGCGTGGATGCGGTTATAGTGCCGGTCGAGCAGCGTCGCGAACGCGGCTCGATCGCCGCTCACAGCCGCGGCAACCAGCCTGGCGTCCGAATCTTCTCCCCCCTCCGCCATCAGGGGCTGTGTGCCTCATTCAGGCCGGCGATGCCAATGGTGGCTCAGAACCAGAGCCGCACGCCGGCAACGAGGCTGGTCGTGGTGGGATCCTCGCCCTCGGCGCGTGCGAAATCGGCGGTCCGGCCGGTCTTCGCCTCATGAGAGATGCCGACATAGGGCGCGAACCGGCGTGTCACTTCATAGCGGAGCCGGAGGCCGAGCTCTGCGTCGCTCAGTCCCGAACCGACGCGGTTCTCGGGCACGTCCTGCGCCGACAGGTTGAACTCCACCCGTGGTTGGAGGATCAGCCGCTGGGTGATGCGCTGGTCGTAATAGCCTTCGAGCCGCCCGAGCAGGTCTCCCTTGTCGCTCAGGAACAGCGCGCCCTCGACTTCGAACCAGTACGGCGCCAGTCCCTCAAACCCGATTGTCGCATAGCTTCGGTCCGGTCCGGGCCCGAAATCGTGGCGGACGCCGGCCTGCACGTTGAAATAGGGGCCGATCGCGCGGCTGTAGAGCGCCTGGACTTCGGCGCTGTCGAGTCGGTCGCCGAACACGCCTTCGCCTTCGGACTTGAGCCAGAGACGGTCGATGTCGCCGCCGATCCACGCTTCACCGTCCCAGCGATAGCCGTCGCGCCCCTGCTGCGCTCGATATTCGGCGAGGTTGAACATGATTTGGGAGAAGGTCCGGCCGCCCTGCTCGCGCATCATCTGCGCGCGGGCACGCGCCATCTCCTCGGGCGGGAACTGCCGGTCGGCATAATGGTCTATCGGCGGGAGCGGCGCGGATGCATCGCCGGCGGGGAGTGCCGTCCCGGTCATCTCCATGCCGCCATGGGCCTGCGCCGCAGCGCCGTGCTGGCTGTGATCCTGCATGTCCATGTCCGGCATCGGCTGCGCGGCGGGCGGCGCCATGTCCATGCCGGGCATCGTCCTATGGTCCATGCCTTCCATGCCTTGCGCGGGCTTTGCCGGCTGCGGTGCAGGCCTGGCCGCAGGCCGCGCCGGTCGTGCAGCCGGCCGGCTTGCCGGACGTTTGGCCGCCGGTTTTTTCGCGGGCTTCTTGGCTGCCGGCTTCGTCGTCGGAGGCGTCTGCATGCAGGGCATGTTCATGCCCTGATGCTGCGAATGATCCTGCGCGCGCGCCGGCTGGGCAAGTGTCAGCGCGCTGGATGCCGCGAGCGCCACGACCAGCCGGTTCATGCCCCGTCTCCCTTCGGCCGCACGCTGACGATGCGCATCATGCCCGCCTCCATGTGGTAGAGCAGGTGGCAGTGGAACGCCCAGTCGCCGACCGCGTCGGCAGTGAAGTCCCACGTCACCTTTCCGCCGGGCTGGACGATCACCGTGTGCTTGCGGGGGGCATGATCGCCGTGCCCGGTCACCAGCTCGAAGAAGTGCCCGTGGATGTGGATCGGGTGGCTCATCATCGTGTCGTTGATGAGGTTCACGCGAACCCGCTCGCCTTCGGTGAACGGGATCGGCTCATGTTTGTCCGACATCTTCTCGCCGTCGAACGACCACATGAACCGCTCCATGTTTCCGGTCAGGTGGATGTCGATGCTGCGCGAGGGCGCGCGGACGTCCGGGTTGCGATCGAGCGCCATCAGGTTCCTGTAGACCAGCACCTTGTGGCCGACGTCCTCGAGGCCCTGGCCGGGCTCGCCGGTGCGATCCATCGGCATCGGCGCGATCGTCTGCACGCCGGGCCCTTTCCTTACCTGGGACGCATTGGAGAAGTCCCGCATCTTCATCGCACCCATGTCGGTAGCCGGCTGCTGGCCGGACGGTTCGGCCGCGGCGCCGTGATCCATGCCCGCCATCGATCCGTGGTCCATCCCCGGCATGGCGCCATGGTCCATGCCCATGTCCTTCATCGTCGCGAGCGGGCGTTTGCGAAGCGGCGGCACCTCGCCCGCCATTCCGGCACGCGGCGCCAGCGTCGCGCGCGCCATTCCGGAGCGATCGATCGCCTCTGCGACGATCGTATAGGCCTTGTCCTCCGCCGGTGTGACGATCGCATCATAGGTCTCGGCGACACCGATCTGGAACTCCTCCACTTCGACCGGACGGACGTTCTGGCCGTCGGCTTGGACGATCGATAACCTGAGGCCCGGAATCCGTACGTTGAAATTGGTCATCGCCGAGGCGTTGATGATGCGCAGCCGCACGCGCTCGCCCGGCCTGAACAGTGCGGTCCAGTTGTCGCGTGGGCCGTGGCCGTTGACGACATAGGTGTAGACTGCGCCGGTCACGTCGGAAATGTCGGTCGGGTCCATCCGCATGCCGCCCCAGTCGAGCCGCTCCTTCAGGGGCTGGTCACGGCCCGCGAGCAGGCCGGCGAGCGTCTGGCGCTGGAAGTTGAAATGGCCCGGATCGACCTTGATCCGCCGGAAGAGCGTATCCGGCGAAAGCGCGCTATGGTCCGCGAGCACGAGGACATGCTCGCGGTCCGACCGGACGGGATCGGAGTCGGCGGGATCGATCACGATCGGTCCGTAAAGGCCGAGCTGCTCCTGAAACCCCGAATGGCTGTGATACCAATACGTGCCGCTCTGCCTGATCGGGAACTCGTAGAGATAATTCGAGTGCGGCTTGATGCCGGGGAATGAGACGCCGGGAACGCCGTCGAACTGAGCGGGCACGAGGAGGCCATGCCAGTGGATCGAGCTGTCCTCGTCGAGCTCGTTGACGACGTTCAGCCGCACCGTCTGCCCCTCCCGCAGCCGCAGAAGCGGCGCCGGCACCGTATCGTTGATACCGATCGCGCCGGAACTGCGGCCGTCGACGACCAGCCTCTGGCGTGCGATCCTGAGCGTGATGTCGCTTCCCGAGAGCGTCGGCAGCGGCCGCACGATCCCCGGCGAAACCGTCTGTGCCCAGGCCGGCAGCCAGCCTGACAATGCCAGGCCGCCTCCTGCCAGCGCGGCGCCGCGAAGCATCTGGCGGCGATCGATCCTGTTCTTCATGTGTGTCCCCGTGACGGGCCTGAGCCTATGATTGCGATACGCGCGTCTGCGGCGATGCCCTCACGCCCCGTATCTTTTTCGCGCCAGCCCGGATGGGGTTTGACATCGTGTCAGAGTCAAGACGGACCGAAGCCGCTCCGCTTCAGCTGTTCGGAAAGCCTGGCGCGGGCGCGGCGCACCCGGGTTTCGACTGCCTTTTCGGTGATGCCGAGGATGGCCGCAGTCTCCGCCTGGCTCATGTCCTCGACCGCGCGCAGCACCAGCGGTTCGCGCAAGGCGGCGGGAAGCTCGGCGATCGCCGCGGCGACACGGCGGATTTCGGCGCGGTCCGCCGCCTGGGTATCCGGAAGTGCGTGATCCTCCGGCACGGCGCTCCCGGCATCGAGCGGGAGGGCGAATGCGAACATCCGCCTGACCGCGCGGCGGCGCCGCCAGTCGCGGCACTTGTTGAGCGCGATGGTCGAAAGCCACCCGCGCATCGGACGCACGCGATCGTATCTGCTCAAAGCCCGATACGCGGCGACGAACGTCTCCTGGACGAGGTCCAGCGCTTCCTCGGGATCGGCGATATTGCCGAGGATGAGGCGGTAGAGCGCGTCGCGGTGGCGGCGCATGATCTCGGCATAGGCCGCCTGCCGCCCGCCAAGGGTCAATGCCGCCAGCTCGCCGTCATCGAGAAGAGACAGGTCGAGGCTCACCGCGCGTCGGCGGTCAGCGCCTTCACCACTGCCCGATCGAATCTCTCCGCCTGATCCGGGCGCAGGATCTGCCGCATCGCGAAGACGTGCGCGAGCGTCGCCTTCTGGAGCTCGCCCATCGCCGTATGCGACCCGTCGACCGCGGCGACGACGCGCGGTCCATTGCCATGCTCGGCCTGAATGGCGTCGGCAAGCCGCGCATTGGCCGCGCGCAGCTCGAGTTCGAGCGCGTGGCGCCGGATCGCGAATTGCCGCTCGATCGCCTCGAGCCGTGCCGCCTGATCGGCATCGAGCTTCAGCTGATGGTGCAGCACCTCGTGCAGCTCGGACGCCGGTGCCCGCGCCGGGATCAGCATACGGCCAGTGAACACGCCGGCCACACCTGCGAGGAAGGCGATCAGCGCGATGCCGATCGTCCAGCGCCCGGGCCTCACCGGTCGCCTGCCAGCAGCGTCGACGGGGCGAGCGGGCTCGCCGGCCCGAAGGGCGACAGCGCTTCCGACGAGGGCGAGGCGATGACCGGGCTGCCCGCGGCGATCCCTAGCCCGAGCGCGGCCAGGCCTGCGACCACGCCGGCGCGCAGCCGTTGCGATGCTTGTCCGGCGAACGCCGCTTCCTCGCGGACGCGTGCGAATACTCCGTCCTCGATCGTCGTGAGGCCGGGATGCGGCGGGGCGGCCGCCAGCCTTCCCAATGCTTCGTCCAATGCCTTGTTCATATCGCCGCTCCGCGCCTTATCCACTCTCTCTACGCAAAAGCGGCGCCGATCCCTCGCGGATTCTGGCGCAGGCGCGGATCGGAACCGGGCCGCGGCGGCGATGAGGGGTGCGCTGCGGTCGTGCGTATAGAGGTAAACCGGCAAGCGGCTGGTGTCCCCGGAGTGTCGATTCAAATGCGCATTGCCCCTCTTCTCGCGATTGCGGCGCTGATCGCGGCGCTGCCTGCTTCTGCCCATCCCAGGCTGCTCGCGGCGACGCCTGCGGCGAATACCGCGGCAGCGCCGACCGCCCGGGTTCAGCTGGTCTTCTCGGAGCGGCTGGTACCGCAATTTTCGGGCGCCGAAGTGGTGATGACCGGCATGCCCGGCATGAAGATGCACGGACCCACGCGCCTGCCGGGCAAGGCGGGCCTTGCCGAGAATGGCAAGACGCTGGTGGTGACCTTCGCCAAGCCGCTGCCCAAGGGCAGCTACCGCGTCGACTGGCACGTGGTCTCGGCCGATACCCATCGGGTGCAGGGCAATTACAGCTTCGAGATCCGATAGGCCATGGACGCGATCGGCATCGCGGTCCGGTTCGCGCTCTATTTCGATCTGGGAGCCTTGTTCGGGCTCGCAGCATTCGGCCTCTACGCGCTTCGCGGTGAAGAGCGGAGGTCGGGCGCCGGAATCGCATTCCGGCCGTTGATTGCCGGCGCGGCGCTGCTCGGCCTGCTCTTCTCCGTGCTCGGTCTCGCTGTGCTCGCCGCGGGCATGGCCGGCGTGCCTTTGGCTTCGATCGATCGCGAATCGGTCGAAATGATCCTGGCCGGAACCGGCGTCGGCACCGCGTGGCTCGTGCGCATCGCGGCACTGATCCTCGCGCTCGCTTTCGCGCTCGTCGGGCGCAACCGGCCGGTCGCCGCGCTGACGGGCGCAGCGCTGGCAGGGGCGGTCGCACTCGTGAGCCTCGCCTGGGCGGGCCACGGCGCGATGGACGACGGCGCAACCGGGTGGCTCCATCTGGCCGCGGACATCGCCCATCTTCTGGCGGCGGGCGCGTGGACGGGCGCCTTGATCGCGTTGCTGCTCCTCGTGTTCCGGCGGCGCGGGCTGATCGATCGCGACCATCTGATCCTGTCGCACCGTGTGCTGGCAGGCTTCTCGACCACGGGCACGATCATGGTCGCGGTGATCGTCGCGTCGGGTCTGATCAACGGCTGGATATTGGTCGGGCCCGCCCATGTCATCAGGCTTCCAGCCACGCTCTACGGCCAGCTCCTTATCGCGAAGCTCCTGCTGTTCGGGGCGATGGCGGCGCTGGCCGCCACCAATCGCTTCAGGCTCGTGCCGGCGTTCGAACGCGCGCTAGCCCGGGCAGACCATGTCGCCGCGCTGAACGCGCTTCGCCGCAGCCTGGCAATGGAGACCGGATGCGCGCTCGCCGTGCTCGCACTGGTCGCATGGCTCGGGACGCTCGCGCCACCCGCGACGGGGTGACGGCAGGACATGCGGGTGCCGTCCGAAATCGGCGCTTGACCCTGACATGATGTCAGACCTTATCCGGAGCGGCGTTGGAGGAACCGATATGAACAGCCACGACGCACATGCCAGCCATGACCATGGCCACTGCCACAATCACGCCGGAAAACGGAGGGCGGCCGGTGCCGAGCCCGAAGCGGTACCGCCGGGGACAATCTGGACCTGTCCGATGCACCCCGAGGTGCGTCAGGATCATCCGGGCGCCTGCCCGATTTGCGGCATGGCGCTCGAACCCGAAATCGCGAGCGCCGACGCTGGACCGAGCGCCGAGCTCGTCGACATGACGCGTCGCTTCCGGATCAGCCTCGCGCTCGCGATTCCGGTCCTCATCCTCGAGATGGGCGGCCATCTCTTCCCGACGCTCCATCATCTCGTGCCGGAACGTTCGTCGACCTGGCTTCAGCTGTTGCTGGCGACGCCGGTGGTGCTGTGGGGCGGCTGGCCCTTCTTCGAGCGCGGCTGGATGTCGTTGAAGACCCGTAACCTCAACATGTTCACGCTGATCGCCATGGGGACCGGCGTGGCCTGGGGCTACAGCATGATCGCGACGCTTGCGCCCGGCATCTTCCCGGCCGCTTTCCGCGAGGACGGAATCGTCGCGGTCTATTTCGAGGCGGCGGCGGTGATCACGGTTCTGGTACTGCTCGGTCAGGTTCTGGAGCTGCGTGCGCGCGAGCGTACCTCCGGCGCGATCAAGGCGCTGCTCAACCTCGCACCCAAAACCGCACGCCGGATCGCGGCCGACGGGCATGACGAGGAAGTCACGCTGGACCTGATCGCCGTCGGCGACCGGCTGCGCGTGCGGCCGGGCGAGAAAATGCCCGTCGACGGCACGATCGAGGAGGGCCGCTCGGCGGTGGATGAATCGATGGTGACCGGCGAATCCATGCCCGTCGCCAAGCAGGCCGGTGCCAGCGTCATCGGCGGCACGCTCAATCAGAGCGGCGCACTCGTGATCCGGGCCGAGCGGATCGGCCGCGACACGATGCTCGCGCGCATCGTTCAGATGGTCGCCGAAGCGCAGCGCTCTCGCGCGCCGATCCAGCGGCTCGCCGACCAGGTCGCAGGCTGGTTCGTCCCTGCAGTGCTTGCGGTTGCCGTCGCTGCGTTTATCGCCTGGGGAATCTGGGGACCCGAGCCACGTTTGGCCCATGGGCTGATCGCGGCTGTGGCGGTCCTGATCATCGCCTGCCCCTGCGCACTCGGGCTCGCCACGCCGATGTCGATCATGGTGGGGGTCGGGCGCGGGGCCGGGCTCGGCGTTCTGATCAAGAATGCCGAGGCGCTCGAACGGCTCGAAAGGGTCGAGACGCTGGTCGTCGACAAGACGGGAACGCTTACCGAAGGCAGGCCTAGGGTCACTCGGATCGTCACTGCCCGGGGTTTCGAGGAAGCCGAAGTGCTGCGCCTCGCAGCGGCGGTCGAGCGCGCGTCCGAGCATCCGCTGGCTCTGGCGGTCGTCGTCGCCGCGACCGAGCGGGGGGTCACGATTCCGGCGGTGTCGGATTTCGACGCGCCGACCGGCAAGGGCGCGATCGGCACCGTCGAAGGCCGCCATGTGACGCTCGGCAACGCCCGCATCATGCGTGAGGGCGGCATCGACCTGACCGCGATGGAGCAGGCGGCGGACGAGCTGCGCCGCGACGGGGCGACCGCGATCTTCGTCGGCGTCGACTGCCGTGTCGCGGGCGTGCTCGCCATCGCCGATCCGATCAAGGCGACCACGCCCGAGGCGCTTGCGGGGCTCCGCGCCGCCGGCATCAAGGTGGTGATGCTGACCGGTGACAATCGGACCACGGCCGAGGCCGTGGCGCGCAAGCTCGGCATCGATGCAGTCGAGGCCGAGGTGCTTCCCGATCAAAAGAGCGCGGTCGTCGAGCGGTTGAAGCGCGAGGGCCAAGTCGTTGCGATGGCGGGAGACGGTGTGAACGACGCGCCCGCGCTCGCCGCGGCGGACGTGGGCATCGCGATGGGCTCGGGCACCGACGTGGCCATCGAGAGCGCCGGCGTGACGCTCCTCAAGGGCGACCTTGGCGGGATCGTCCGCGCGCGGCGGCTGAGCCAGGCCACCATGTCCAATATCCGCCAGAACCTGTTCTTCGCCTTCGTCTACAATGCGGCGGGCGTGCCGGTCGCGGCGGGGATACTCTACCCCTTCTTCGGCATCCTCCTATCGCCGATCATCGCCGCGGCGGCGATGGCGCTGTCGTCGGCCAGCGTGGTCGGCAACGCGCTGCGGCTCAATCGGACCCAGCTATGAATATCGGCCACGCCTCGAAGGCGAGCGGCGTTTCGCAACGGATGATCCGCCATTACGAGAAGATCGGGCTGATCCCGGTCCCGCCCAGGCGCGACAGCGGCTATCGCGATTATTCGGAGGCCGACGTTCATCGGCTCCGGTTCATTGCCAACGCACGCGACCTCGGCTTTCCCATCGCCGAGATCGAGACGCTGCTCGGCCTCTGGTCGGACCGGAACCGTTCGAGCAGCGAGGTCAAGGAGCTGGCCGAGGCGCGTGCGGCGGAGCTTGGCGAGAAGGCCCGGGCGCTCGAGGCAATGCGCGCGACCCTGCTCGATCTCGCGCGCCGCTGCCATGGCGATGCACGGCCGGAATGCCCGATCCTCGACGAACTCGAAGGCGAGTGACTTCGCCGCGAACCATGCCGTCACAAATCCGCAAAGCTGCCCCCATAGCTGGCGAGGCGACACGAACAGACGAGGCACCTCACATGCGTTTTCCCGGCGTTCCGAAAGTCTCGATTGTTCTCGCGCTCGGCTGGCTGGCGGTCGCCGGCACCCTGCCCGCAAATGCACGGCCCGCCCGCAACGTGATCATCCTGCTGGGTGACGCGGGCGGCCTGCCGACCCTGAGTGCGGCAGGGATCCTCGCGCACGACCGCCCGCAATCGCTGTTCATCCAATCGATGCCGAACATCGCGCTGTCCGACACCTCCTCGCTCAACCGATGGGTGACGGACTCGGCCGCGGGGATGACTGCGATCGTCACTGGCCACAAGACCAATAACGGGATGGTATCGGTCATACCCTCGGCCGACGGATCGGCGGTCACGCGGGTGAAGACTTTGCTCGAATATGCCGAAGAACGCGGTCTCTCGACGGGGGTCGTCACCAATATGGCGATCTGGGACGCGACGCCCGCCGCTTGCTACGCGCATGTCGCGGCACGTTCCAGCAAGGACGAGATCTTCCGGCAATTGCTCGCGCCCCGGTTCGGAAACGGAGTCGACATCCTCATCGGAAAGGGCCTCGCGGATGCGAATGCCTCTTTCGCCAAGCTCGGCACGACCCCGGCGATCGCCTTCGCGGGGGCCGGCTATCGCTTCGGCGGCGATCCGGCTGCCGTGACGCGCGACACCAGGCGCGCCGCGGTCCTGCGGGATGAGGATTTCGCGGCGATACCGGCCGTCGAGGGCGCGATCGCGAGCCTCAGCCGAAACGGCAAAGGCTATTTCCTGATGGTCGAATGGGACATGCACACCGACGATCCCCAAAAGGGGCTCAGGCACGCCGTCGAGATGGACGACCTCGTCCGTCGCGTCAGCGCCATCGCCGGCGAAGACACGCTGATCCTGTTCGTCGCCGACCACAGCTTCGGGCTCAAGATGCGCGGCGGCGTCCGCGCGACGCCCTTTGCCAGTCAGTTCACCGGTGCGGCCGAAGACAAGGAATCCCCGATCGCCGTGGAGGATACCCATACCGGCGAGGAGGTCGTCGCTGCCGCGTCCGGACCCGGATCGGAAAAGGTTCGGGGCTTCCTGCCCAACACGCGGCTTTTCGAGATCATGATGCGCGCGCTGGGATGGAGCGCGACCAGATAATCGCTCGTTACAGACCTTCGCCGGCCGCTCGGATCAGGGACGGAGCCGGCAGCCGGCGGAGATTCGCGCAGGGCTGCACCGCGCCATTGCCTGCCCGGGCAGCGTCACCACGAAACCGAGATGCAGCGGGTCGGGCGCGCCGGGATAATAATCGGTGCTGACGGCCTGCGCGCCGCTCGCCATGGCAGCGCGCGCCTTGGCGAGATCGTGGGCGCGCGCCTCGACCGTGTTGGCGTCGGTGCGGGTCCGCACGATCATTCCCTCCGCCACCCAGCGCCGGATGCGTTCGCCGTCGACGAGCGGGTCCTGCACGATCTGGATCGCCGCTTCGGGCTGGTCGTCGGGATACCAGCCGAACATCGTGCGCCCGGCCAGCGACGGATGTCCGGCGCGATAGACGTCGGACACGGCGGCGCGCACGTCGAGCAGGACATAGATGCGGCCGCGCGCCGCCGACAGCGCCGGCCAGCCGCGGCTGCGCACCGCTTCGCGCAGTGTCGGCGCCGCCCCGCGCACTTCGTCGGGCGTGATCAGGCGCTTGCCCGGCAGCACCGAGCGGATCTCGCCGTCCAGCGCGTCGAGAAGGCGCTTGTCGTCGAGCGGCAAGGGCACGGTGATCCCCGGGCGGCCAGAGGGCGTATCGGCGGCGTTGATCGTGATCATGATCGGCAGATGATCGGGATGCGCGCGCGACCAGCGGTCGACCTCGCCGAGGCAGCCGACCAGCGTCGCGCACGTGCTCAGATAGTCGATATCGGGGATGTGAAAGACCTTGAACCCCGGCTTGAGCATCGCCGCGCGATCGAAGCCGGTATGCTCGCCTGCCGCCTTTGCCCAGGCTTCGCCCTTGGGATCGGCGTAGCGCCCGCCTTCGGGATCGGCGAAGACGTCGATCTCGAGTTGACGGACGCTCGCGTCGAGCTGCCGGCGCAGCGGCACATGGTAATAATCGAGCCCCTCGGCGCTCTTCGGCTCCATCGCGCGCAGCTTCGCCATCACCGCCGCCGGGATCCGCGCCTTGAAGCTGTTGTGCGAGCCGATGACCTGCACGTCGTTCATCGCCGGCGGGGTCGCCGCCGCGCCGGCCAAGGCCAGCGCAGCGACGGTGAGAAGCCCCTTGATCATCAGAACTCCGTCCGCACGCCGAACAGGATCGTCCGGCCCCAATAATGGATCTCATTGTAGCGGATCGGATCGTCGCTGTAGCTATATTGACGCGCGCCGGCGAGGTTGATCCCCTCGAGGCTCACCGTGGTCTTGTCGGTCACCCTGACCGACAGGTTGCCGTCGAGCGAGCCGAACGCATCGACATAGCTCGGGGTGTTGGTGGTGCTGCCGGTGCCCGCCAGATATTTGTCCCGCCACGTATAAGACAGCCGAGCCGAGAGCGGACCGTTGTCGTAGAAGCCGACCAGGTTGAAGCTGTTCTTCGAAAGCCCGATCAGCTGGTCCTTGATGCTCCGGGAGCCCGCGGTGTAGTTCGATTCGACCGACGTATGCGTGTACGATGCCTGGATGCCGAGCCCGTCGAAAGGCTTGGGCAGGAAGGTGAACACCTGGTTGTACGCAGCTTCCGCGCCATAGACCTTGGCGTCACCGCCGTTGACCTGCGTGCTCAGCAGGATCTGCCCCCGGCCCGGGATTTCGACATAGACGTTCTGGGCGGTGATGTAATCGTCCATCGCCTTGTAGAACAGCGCACCGGTCAGCGAGCCCTTGCGGCTGAAATACCATTCCAGCGAGCCGTCGAACTGGGTGGCGACGAACGGGACCAGGTCGGGGTTGCCGCCGCTGCCGGTCGCCGCGTCGGTCGAGACGCTGATCTGCGGCGAGCTTTGCGTGACGTTCGGCCGGGTCAGCACGCGGCTGGCGGCGAGGCGCGCGACGAGGGTCGGGCTCAGTTCGGCGCGCAGGTTGAAGCTGGGCAGCCAATTGTTGAAGGTCTTGGGGAAGCTTGCCGGAGTCGGCGTACTGCCAAGGATCAGCGTGCCGCTCGACACCTGATCGGTGTGCACATAACGAACCCCGATATTACCGGTGATGCTTGCACCGATGGCGTAGTCAGCGCGGACATAGCCGCTCGCGGTCTTCTCCGTCACCACATAAGACGCGCGCTTGTCGCCGTTCGAAAGCGGCGCATTGGCCACCGCGGGGGTGAACAATTTGTCGTAGAAGACGCTGGTGATCGGCACGATCCAGGTGCGCGGCGCATTGCCCGGGACGCCGCTCAGGAAATCGTCATACGGGATCGTCTCATAGCCGTTCGGCGCGAAGCTGTTCAGTGGAACCGGCACGGTGCCCGGATCGACCGTGAAATCGCGCCGCGCATAATCGCGCTTGCGCCAATGATACTCGCCGCCCGCCGCGATCCTGCTCAGGAAGCCGTCCATCGAATGGCCGACGTCGAGGCGCGCATACCAGTCCCAGTCCTTGCTGTTCTTCGGCGCGATGTTGAACGGATATAGTCGGAAATTGGCCGGGTTGGTCGGGTCGACCGGGGTAGTGAATGTCGGGATCACCTTGTACCCGCCCGAAGCGTCATAGGTCAGCGGCGCGTTGAACTGGATGCGGCTGCGCACCGTGCCTTCGGCATAGCTCGGGTGGAAGCTGTGCGCGTACGACCAGTTGACGTTCGCCGTGACGTCCCAGCCCTCGGGCTTCCAGCTCTGCTTCAATCCGACGCTGAGCAGGTCGTGGCGGTTGAGGCTGTATTCGCGCGTGCCCATGAAGCGCACATTGTTGATCGTCGCCGCGACCACGGTGTTCCCCTCGACCTTGACCGATCCGGGCACGACCGAAACGCCGGGATCGTCGGGATAGATGTCGAGGCCGAACTCGTCATAGGCGACGTCGAGCCTTGTGCCGAGCACGTCGAGCGTCGTCTCGAGCTCGTCCGAGGGGCGCCACTGCGCGGAGATCAGCCCCGAATAGCGCTCGCGATTCTCGGTCTCGATCGTCGGACGCGTGCGGATCGGGGTGTACAGGCCTGTCGGAAGCCCGCCGGCAGCGGGAGCGGTGAACCGGTTCAGGATCCAGCCGTTATTGTACCAGCGGTCGTTGCGCACCGCCTTCGACCAATATTGCGCGCCGGCGAGTAGCCCGAAGGTGCCGTCCTCCGACTTGTAGCTGGTGATCGCGGTGGCGTTCGGCTTCACCTTCTCGGTCATCGTGGTGTAGGTGCCGCGCAGGTTGAGCGTGGTCTTGGTGCCGACGTCGAGCGGGTGGAAGGTCTTGACGTCGATATTGCCGCCCAGCGCGCCCTCGGTCATGTCGGCGGTCGGCGTCTTGACCACATCGATCTGCGACACGAACTCGGCGGGCAGCATCTCGAAGCGGAACTGGCGGCCATTGGCGCCGCCGTTCTCGATCAGGTCGTTGATCGCGACGCTGCGGCCGTTGAGCATCGTGCTCTGGAATTGCGGCCCGAGCCCGCGCACGCTGACATAGAGCCCTTCGCCGCGCGGCCGGGTGATCGCCACGCCGGTGACGAGTTGCAGCGCCTCGGCGACGTTCTGGGTGGGGAATTTGCCGATATCGGTCGAGTTGATCGAGTCGACGCCATAGGCGGCCTGGCGTTTGGTCTCGGTCGCCGCGGCGAGGCTGCGCGCATAAGAGCCGGTGACGACGATATCCTCGTCGCTGTCGCTCTGCACGTCCGCCGGGCTGGACGCCGTGTCATCGGCGGCGGCGGCGCCCGCGGTCTGCGCGCGCGCGGAGGGGGCCAGGCCCAGTGCGAACATGGTGAACGGCAAGGTCGCCCAAAGCAGGCGTGAATAGCGCGACATTTTTTGGTTTCTCCCCCGGGCCAGATGGCCGGCGGAGCCGCCAATAGGGTGGCGCTATTGCGGTTTGGCGGCGCAGCCGTTGCAGAACGGTTTAATGTCTCGGGCAGCTGGATGACACCGCACGGGATTCCCGGAGCCGTCCATCCGCAGGTCACCGTGCCTTCCTGCCCGGGCCACCCGGTTCCTCACGAGGCGCCACGCATCGGCCGACCGGCGAGGATCTCGCTTAGGATCCTGACGCTGTGATCGATGCCGCTCTCCGATATCCGGCCATAGCCAAGGAACAATCGTCGCGGACCGGCTGCGGTCGCGCTGTATCGTCCGAGTCCCTCGGTGGCGAAACCACGGCGCAGCAAGGCCGCGAGGATCGCCGCCTCACCGCCCGCGTCCACGTCCTGCGGAAGCTGCAAGGTGACGTGAAGACCGGCGGCTGCGCCTTCCACCTTTAGCCCGGGCAATGCTTCGCGGAGCCGCGTCAGCAGGTGATTGCGGCGATCGCGGTACAGACGCCGCATCCTGCGCAATTGCCGGTCATAGGCCCCCGATCCGATCAGCTCTGCAAGCGCATCCTGATCGATCCGCGGCGGACCCTCGCTCCAGCGGCGCAGTTCGGCGTTCATCGGGCCGACGAGATCAGGCGGGACGACGAGCCATCCCAGGCGGAGCGCAGGCGCCAATGTCTTGCTGGCGGTTCCCGCATAGACGATCCGGTCCGGCGCAAGGCCCTGGAGCGCGCCCACCGGTGCCTGATCGTATCGGAATTCGGCGTCGTAATCGTCCTCCAGCGCCAGGGCATCGCGCTCGCGCAGCCATCGCACCAGATATTGCCGCCGTTCGGCACTCAGAACGCCGCCGATCGGAAACTGGTGAGACGGGGTGACGAACACGGCCTCGGCCCCCGATCCGGCGAGTGCCTCAACCCGCATGCCGTGCGCGTCGACCGGTATCGGCAGGCGCGAGAGCCCGGATCTGTCCACCGAGCTCCATTCGCTGTAACTCGGATCTTCGACAGCAAGGCGCCGCGCGCCACGCGCGTAAAAGGCAGCGCAGGTCAGCGCCCGGCCTTCCGCGAAACCGCTGGTGACGAAGATGCGGGACGGGTCGGCAATCACACCGCGTACGCGTCCCAAATAATCGGCCAGCGCCCGGCGCAGGACCGGGCTGCCGCGCAAATCGCCATAGCCGAGATCGCTTGCCGGAAGGTTGTTGAGCACGGTCCGGATCGCCCGCATCCACGCCTTGCGGGGAAACATGCCGACATCGGGCATGGCGGGGCGGAGGTCGAAACGGATCGAATCCGCGGCCGGTACGTCCTGCGCGTCGGGGCCGGGCGCGCTGCTGCGATCGACGATCACCATGGGCCGGGCGCCCTGCCGCAAGGCAAGATAGCCTTCCGCGGCAAGCTGAGCATAGGCGTCGACCACGAGCGGACGCGAGACGCCGAGTTGCCCGGCGAGTGCTCGCGTCGAAGGAAGGCGGACGCCGCGGCGCAAGGCGCCTGAACGGATCGCCTCGAGCAGCCTCCGGCGCAGCTGCGACCCCAGACTCTCGGCCGCGTCGCGATCGAGTGAGAGGGGCAGGTCGGATGCCGAACTGGTCAGTAATTTTCTCCGAAAACTGGTAATTTTTTTAGGTCCAGTAGCACGGTACAGCCGATGGGCATCCATGCTGGAGAGAGAAAATGGCCATGATCGCTCTTGATGCGCCGGCAGGCGCCGCCCCTGACGAACCGATCCTCACATCGGCCACGCTTGCCCTTTCCGGGTTGATGATAGCGGCGATGAGCGGCTTCTATCTGCTGCTCTCGGCCGTGCCCGCGCACATCGCTGCCCTCGGCGGGGACTTCGCCGCAGGATTGGCGACGAGCGCGCTGATGGCCACCACGATCGCAGGGGAGCTTTTTGCCCCCCGGATCATCGCGCGGTTCGGTCGCGGCCGGGCGATGTTATTGGCGCTCCTGGTGCTGGCCGTTCCGTCGCTTACCAGTTTCTCCGGCAATATTTCGGTGGTGCTGCTGAGCTGCGCGGCGCGCGGCCTCGGACTCGGAGTCCTGCTGGTCGCGGCGTGCGGGCTCGCCGCCACGCTCGCGCCGCCGACGCGGCGGGCAGAGGCCATGGGTATTTACGGCGCGGCTTCGGCGATCCCGGCGATCTTGTGTGTACCGCTCGGGCCCTGGGCTTTGGCCCAATTCGGATCGGTGGCGATCGGAGCTGCCGCTGCCGTGCTGACGCTGGCCGGCATCGTCTGCATCGCCTTTTTACCGCGCCGCGGCGGGGATCCAGAGACGGCTGCCCACGCACATGGCCTGCCGGCGTTGCGCGCCGCCGCCTGGCCGACCACCGCGCTCGCACTCGGCGCGATCGTGATCGGCGCGACCGTCACCTTCCTGCCGCTGGCGCATTCCGAGCTGGGTATGGGCACGATCATGCTGGCCTTGCTGCTGCAGGGCCTGGCATCCGCGATCGCCCGCTGGGGTTCGGGACGGATGGTCGATCGCCATGGCCCGCAAGGCGCGATGATGCTGGGCATCGCGCTGGCGGCCTGCGCGATCCTCATGCTCGCGTTCCCGGGCGATATCGCGGTGCTCGGGGGAATGCTGCTCAGCGGTATCGCGTTCGGGATCCTGCAGACCGCCAGCCTCGCACAATTGCTCGCCCGCGCGACGGCGAGCCAGGTCGATGGCGCAAGCGCATTGTGGAATGCCGCTTACGATGCTGGACTTGGCCTCGGCGGTTTCGCCCTCGGCGCCCTTGCGACGACCTCCGGTTATGCCGCGGCGTTCATGATCACCGGCGGCGGGATCGCAGTGCTTGCCGTGACCGTCTTCCGACTTTTCGAAGCACCGAGGGCGGCGTGCTGCGCTCGGGAATCGCGCTGAGCGCGGGGGCTTCCCTGTGGGGAAAACACCCTAGGTTGGTGCTCATCCGAGGTTCATTAAAATCGCAGATATCCGTCACGTGACCGAGGTAATCACTTACGGTTTCCGGGGAGGGCCGTGCACGGCTCTCCCCGTTATTCGGCCTTTCGGACGCCGCACACGGTATGCTTTCGACCATTGACGCCCAAAGCGGATGGGGGGACGCACCCGACGGCCCTGGTGTGCCAGAGTGGAGGTGTCGAGCATCGCTGAGGGAGGCCTCCGTGTCGGAGGTTATCACGATCGGGTTGGATATCGCGAAGGCTGTCTTCCACGCGCACGGCGTGAATGCGAGCGTGAAGCAGATATTCAGCCAATGCTGAGCCGGAGCAAGCTGCTGGACTTTATTGGGCAGTAGCCGCGCTGTTTGATCGCGATGGAAGCGCGCAGCGGGGCGCACCATTGGGCACGGGGGTTTGTGGCGATCGGGCACGAGGTCCGGTTGATCCCGCCCGCTTATGTGAAGCCATTCGTCAAGCGCCAGAAGAACGATGCCGCCGATGCCGAACCATTGCTCGCCCGTCAGCCAATACAGATCGCGCATCTTCATCTCCTCGCGGAGCCTGAATCAGATCGCGCCGTTCATATCCATGGGTCCTGACCTTGGTTCGGGGCGAGCATCTGCCCTGGATTATATGACACCACAAGGAGCCGGGAGATGAGGAGTACATGAAGATTCCGGAAAAATTGGCGAACGCAATTGGCCATAATGTGCTGTAAGTTCAAGTAAACTCGCTATTTTAATCAATGGCGAAGCGATATGAGTGGAGCTGCCCCGCAGGATTATGCTCAGAGTTATGCTTCTTTATTATTACGCTTTAACGCGATGAATCGGAGTATATCATCTATGATGATAATTTAATTCTACCTGCAGAGGTAGACTCCAAACCGACGCGTTGTATCATGTCTGCCATTGAGGTACTTTCCCTATCGATGGCCACGCGTTGTCGAGTCCATCCAAGCCAAGTCGCACTTTCGCATCTAGGGTTGCCGCAACGGACCTGACGCGGACCATGCGAGTCCCGCGCGATTCTCCGTTGTCGCACCTGGTAGAGTTCTTGGGGGACGGCATGGAAGACCTTCGCGAACCGCTCGCCATGGCAAAGGGTGCGGGCGTCGCCGCGCCCGAGCCACAAGACCTTGTCGGCCAAAGCCGCGCAATCGAGCACATACGCGGCATGATCCGCCGCTTGCGGGGCCCGAGCAGCACCACTTTGATCCAGGGCGAGACTGGCACCGGCAAGGAAGTCGTCGCGCTGATGCTCCACCGCAGCAGCAATCGCGCCAAGGCGCCGCTTGTCGCGGTCAATTGCGCGGCGATCCCCGAGACGCTGATCGAGGGCGAATTGTTTGGCTATGAAAAGGGCGCGTTTTCCTCGGCCAATCACGCGCATCCGGGCAAGTTCCGGCTCGCCGACAAGGGCACGTTGTTCCTCGACGAAGTCGGCGAGCTCAGCGCCGGCGCGCAGGCCAAGATTCTGCGCTCGCTCGAATCGGGTGAAGTCTTTCCGCTCGGATCGACCAAGGCCGTGCGGGTCGACGTCCGCGTCGTCGCAGCGACCAATCGCGATCTCGCCAGCGAAGTCGAGAAAGGCAATTTCCGCGCCGACCTCTATTATCGCCTCGCGGTGATTCAGCTGCTGATCCCACCGCTACGCGATCGGCGCGAAGACATCGTTCCGATCGCGCGCGCACTGCTCGAGCGTATCTGCGCGGAGATCGGCGTTGCGGTGCCCTCCTTGAGCAAGAGCTTGCTCGCTGCGCTCGAAGGTCATGGCTGGCCGGGCAATGTCCGCGAGATGCGCAATGCGCTCGAGCACGCCGTCGTCGTCGCGATGGATCCCGAGCGGCTCGATGTCGACGATCTTCCACCGACGATCGGCGTCGGCCCGGTGCCGTCGGGCGACAGCTTTCCGCCGGGCACCGAACGCGAGACGCTGCTGCGTGCACTCGCGCGCGCCAATGGCAAGAAGGCCGAGGCGGCGCGCATGCTCAATTGCTCGCGGATGACACTGTATCGCCGGCTCGAGCGCGCCCGCCTGGACGATGTGCCGGCGTTTTCGCCAGCGTAACACCTGTCACGGCAAGTGACGGTGCACCGTCACATCCTGCCGCCGCGGCGCATTGGCCCGCCGCACTAACCCGCTGAACCTGCACATATTCCCCGATTGGCACGGCTGTTGCGATGCGGCGGCTGCGCAGGGAGCGCGGGAGATAGGGGATGAGTGAGGGCAAGGATGAGGAGGCACGCGGCGCGCCCGCGGCACCAGCGCCCCTTGCCCGCCTCTACGTCAATCACCTGCAGCTTGCCGTCAGTCTGTCCGATGTGCGCATCGATCTGAGCCAGATCCAGCCAGGGAGCCAGGTGCCGACGCATCAGGTCCGTCTGGTCAGCAGCCCCGACTATCTGTTGACGATGCAACGCGAGATCGGCGGCGCGATCGATCGCTATCAGCAGCAGTTCGGCACGATCGCGGGCGGCGCGCATGGCTGAGCTCGGCGCGGTCAATCTGGTCGGCGAGTCGATCGTGGCAGTGCTGCGCGCACGGCGTTCGTTGCTTCAGGCCGAGGGTCGGCTCGATCCGGTGCCGGCGGCTGCGGAAATCGCGCACGTCCCGCTGTCGAAACTGACCGGCGCCTCTCCGCCTACCGGAGGACTGTCGCTCACTTGCTATCATGTCGGCCGCTCGGACAGCGTGATCGGGCGCGGTCCAATGGGCGATCCTTCGCAAGGCGCCGGGATTTCGCTCGAACTCTCTTATCTACTCGCCTGCTGGTCGACGACGACGCTCGAGGAGCAGGCATTGCTCAGTTGGGCGATGCTCGAACTCGATCGCTATCCGATCCTCGATCAGGGCCAATTGCTCGGCGGCGCGACTTGGTCGCGCGGTGAGAGTGTTCAGATCGTGCCGGACGATTCGGATCCCGAGCGGCTGTTCCGTTTGTGGGAAGCGCTCAAACTCAAACATCATCTGTCGGCGCTCTACAAGGCGCGCGTTATCCGGATCGGTTACCGGCCGACCGTCGATGCGCCGCCGGTCGCGGCCAGCCGCTTCTCGTTTGCCGATGGCGATCCGATCGCGGAGCCGGCGCTGTGACGATGATGCTTGCCCCCGATCTCCTCGATCGGCGCGGACTCGCCTTGCTCGCCTTTGTCGATGGCTATGGCCGGGCCGTCGACGGACCGGTGCAGATACGGGGCGACGGCGTGCAGATCGTGCCCAAGGGGGGCGGCCGCTACGCACTGACCGCGGCCAAGGGCTTCGAGACTTATGCCGCCACCTTCGACAGCGCGCCGGCGCACGCCGCCGCGCCGATCCAGCTCGATTGTACCCCGGCAAGCCGCGCCTATCTACCGCGACGATATAAATTGCAGCTGCCACGCGATGCCGATCCGGCGCACTTGAACCAGACCGGTTCGCTGTTCCAGCCTGTGGCGATCGAATTACTGCCTGCCGCCACTGCGCAACCGATCGGCAGCGCCGTGGTGTTGCGCGTCTCGGTCAAGCGCTCGGACGACGGGCGAGCAGTCGAGCACGCACTGGTCCGCGCGCAGACCGACAACGGCCTGTTCGCGGCGCGTGGGCTCACCGACGCTCGCGGCGAGGCGGTCCTCTTGTTCCCAGTGCTGCCGCTGAGCTTCGCCGGCGCCGGCGCAACGGTCGACCGCGATATCGCCGCGCGCGTGATCGTTGACGCCGATCCGGCGGCCGCCTTGTTCCACGCCCCGGCTGATATGCCCACAGCAGCGCGCGACGCAGCGACGCGGACCGCCGGCCATCCCGATCCCGATGCGCTTGCCGCGGCGCTGCCGGCGAATTTCCCGAGCGGCACGGCTCTCCGCATCGCGGCAGGCCGCCAGTTTTCCCTCGCGCTGACCTGGACGGCGCCATGATTCGCCCGAACCGCACTCGGAAGGAGGCACGCTAATGCCCGAATATCTTGCACCAGCGGTGTTCGTAGAAGAGACGAGCTTCCGCGCCAAATCGATCGAAGGTGTGGGAACCAGCACCTGCGCGTTCGTCGGCATGACAGCGCGCGGCCCGGTCAGCCTTGCGCCCAGCGATCCGACACCGCCGCTGCTGACCAGCTTTGCCGACTATGAACGATATTATGGTGGAGTCGACGACCTCACCATCGGCGGCAATGCGGCGCGCAATTACCTTGCGCTCGCTGCGCAGGCATTTTTCAACAATGGCGGCGGGCGGCTCTATGTCGCGCGCATCCTCGGCGCGGCGGCGGCGGCCGGCGCCGGGGTCGTGCTCAATTCGGGTACTCCCGCCGCCGCCAAGAAGCTGACGCTTTCGGCGCGCACCGCCGCCGGCGCCAAGATCGCGGGCAGCGACGCCAATTTCCGCGTGACCATCGTCGAAAGCGCACTGCCGACGACCAAGAAACTCGCGCTCAAGCAGCCCGCCGGTACCTTGGTCCTCGTCGGCACCGACATGTTCGTGGTCGGCACGACGGACGTGATCGCGGCGACCGACGACGCCTGCTCGATCCTGAGCTATAGCGTGCTGGTCGAGGATCCGACCGGCCCGGTTTATGAAGCGGGCGGGCTCGGCGTGCATCCCAAGCATCCGCGCTTCCTCAACGCCGTGCTCGGCGCCAAGCCGGCTTCGGCAAGCGACGCACTGACCAATCCGATCACGCTCGATGTTGGCACCGGGGCGAGCGCGGCCGAAGCCCGTGCTGCGCTGATGAACACCGCTACCGACGGCGTTCGCGTAGTCTCGCTCACTGGCGGCAGCGACGGAACGGGCGGTCCGAGCGCCGCCGATTACGCGACGGCGCTGGATTCGCTGCTCGCGCTCGAGGATGTCTCGATCGTCGCGGCGCCTGGCGCATCGAGCTTCGCGGCGCCGCTTCCTGCCGCGGTCAATCAAAGCCTGATCGGTCATGCCGAGGCGCGCCGCGCCTATCGCATCGCCGTGCTCGATACCCCACCCGGGCTCGAAGTCACTGCCGATCCGAGCGTGAAATCGCTCAAGAGCCTGATCGACAGCAAATATGCCGCGCTTTATTACCCGTGGATCACGATCGCCAATCCGCTCGCGGCGACCGATCCCAGCCAGCCTTCACTGATCGACGTGCCGCCTTCGGGCGCGGTGTGCGGCATCTATGCCCGCAACGACGTCCAGCGCGGCGTGTGGAAAGCGCCCGCCAACGAGACGGTGACCGGCGCGCTGGCGCTGCAGCGCGACGTTCGCTTCGGCGAGCAGGAAGTGCTCAATCCGCTTGGCATCAATTGCATCCGGGCATTGTCGGGGCGCGGCATCCGGGTGTGGGGCGCGCGCACCACCAGCTCCGATCCCGAGTGGAAATACGTCAATATCCGCAGATACTTCCTGTATCTGGAGGCGTCGATAGACCGGGGCACCCAATGGGCCGTGTTCGAGCCGAACGGAGAGGCTCTGTGGGCCAATGTGCGCACCACGGTCTCGGACTTTCTGTACAATGAATGGGTCTCGGGGGCGCTGCTCGGCGCCAGCCCCAAGGAAGCGTTCTTCGTCCGCTGCGATCGCACGACGATGACTCAGAACGACTTGGATAACGGCCGTCTGATCTGTCTGGTCGGCGTCGCCGCGATCAAACCCGCCGAATTCGTCATCTTCCGCATCGGCCAGAAAACGGCCGATGCCCGCGGATAAGGAGTGAACCCGATGGCACGCGAAACACCCTTCGGCGCCTATAATTTCATCGTCGAATTCGATGGCAACGAGGCTGCCAATACCGCCCTTGGCGGCTTCTCCGACGTGTCGGGGATCGGCACCGAGATCACGCTCATGGAATACCGCCAGGGCAACGATAAAGAGAACCGGGTGCGCAAGATACCGGGGATGCACAAGGCGGGCGACGTCACGCTCAAGCGCGGCATCATGGGCCAAGTCAACTTCTGGGACTGGATCCGCATCACCCGCGTCGATCCCACGCACAAGCGCACCGTGATGATCACCTTGCAGGACGAGCAGCGCAACGCCGTGCTGCGGTGGAAGCTGATCAACGCGCGGCCGATGAAGTTCACCGGGCCCACGCTCGCCGCCAAGGGAGGCAGCGACGTCGCGATGGAGGAACTGGTGGTCGCGATCGAAGACTTGGAATTCGTCACCGAATAACAGCGAGCGAGCGGGAGCCTTCTCATGCCGTTGCCCGGCATCACTTTCACCGCGAGCCGGCCCCAGGCGCCGGGTCTGTCGTCGCGCGCCGATGTCGCCGTTTTCGTCGGCTGCGTCGCCCGGCGGTCGGCGGCGCTGCCGGCTGGAGTGCGCGGGGCGCTGGAGGCCGACGGCTGGACGCCGACGGGGGTGTTCAAGGCGGCGGCGGCGCGGATGGACAGCCTGCTGGGGCTGCCGGTGCCGGTCGAGAGCTGGTCCGAGTTCGATGCGCTTTATGCCTGGGACCGGCGCCCGATGGGCCCCGGTTCGGACCAGATGGTTCCATGCCCGCTGGGCCTCGCCGTCAAGCGCTTCTTCGCCGAGGGCGGCGCAAAGGCCTATGTCGTGCGGACCGGCGATCCGATCGCGCTCGACGATGCCGCCGCGGGGCCCGAGGCCTTCACCAAGGCCAAGAGGCTGCTACTCGCCTGGAAGACCACCAAGCCCGCCGACGCTGCGCTGCGCCAGCCACTCCTCGCCGGACTGAGCGGGCTAGGCTCTCCCAGCGACCCCGCCGATCCCGCAACCTGGACCGGCGCGGCAGTCGCTTATGCCGTCGAGGATGCGGCGCTGTTGCTGCTGCCCGACCTGATCGATTTGTGCGCCGGCGCGCCGCGCCAGGCACCGCCGCCACAGGAGCCACCGGGGCCGCCCGAAGTCTTCAAACCCTGCGCTCCTGCCGCGCCCGAGCTCACCCCCGAAGCACGCGTAGCGCGGCCCGCTCTGCTCGCCCCACGGCTGGATGCGGAAGGCTATGCGACTTGGTCGCGGGCGATCCGCTTCGCGCTCGACTTGCTCGGCCGGCCAAAGGGGCCCGCCCACCGCCGCGACTTGACCTTGGTATCGGCAATGCCTTTACCTTTCGTCGCGGAAGGCGGGTTCAGCGACGGCGAGGAATGCTGGCCGCTCGCTTTGCTCGACCGGCCCGACCTCGCCGGCCCGAAGCTGCGGCTGCTCGACGACGGCGCGGTCGGCAATGCGCGGCTGCAGCTCGCTTATCCGTGGATCGCGACACGCGATTCAGTCGATCTGCCCGAAGCTCTGGAAAGCCCCGAAGGCGCGTTGGCGGCAGTGATCGCGCGCTCCGCGATCCAGCGCGGCGCGTTCCGCAGCGCCGCCGGCGAGCCGCTGCGGACCGTGACTGCGCTCGTTCCCGAAATCGGCTCGAGCGACCTCGCTCGCGGCGTTCCTGGCAAGGCCGACTGGCTCGGCGACCGGCTGTCGTTGTTCGCCGTGCGCCGCGGGCGGATCGAATTGTTCAGCGACAGTTCGATGGCGCCGCAGCGCGCTTGGCGCCCCGGCGGCACCTCGCGGCTGATGGGCATCTTGTTGCGCGCGTCGCGCACCCTCGGCGACGATCTGGTGTTCGAACCGTCGGGCCCGATCCTATGGGGACGGATGCGCGCCGCGCTCGAGGCACTGTGCGATTCGCTGCGCGCGCTCGGCGCCTTTGCCGGGCGCAGCCGCGACGAGGCTTTCACCGTCAACTGCGACGCCGGCACCATGACACAGGCAGATATCGACAATGGTCGCGTTATCGCGACGCTGAGCTTCCTGCCGGCGCAGCCGATCGAGCGCGTCTCCGTGGTCCTGCAATTGATCGAGGCGGCGTCCGAAGCGACGCGGGAGGCAGCCTGATGCCCCTGAGCTGGAGCAAGGACCTCGCCGAGGAAAACCGAGTCCCCTACGGCAATTTTGCGTTCCACCTCGCCGTGGATCCAGTCGAGGGATCGAGCTTCGCGCCATGGGGCACGACCAATGCCGGGCTCGTCGGCAGCTTCTCCGAAGTCTCGGGGATCGAGGCGGTGATGGAGCACAAGGTCATCAAGGTCGGCGGCCATAATTACGGCACGACGATGCGCGCCGGCCCGGTGACCTTCGGGACGGTGGTGCTCAAGCGCGGCATTATCCGCACCCAATTGCTGTGGCGCTGGTGGTCGGTGTTCACTGGTGCCGATGCCGAGGCACGGGGCGGCAGCGTCCCGATCGACGGAAGGCCGGTCAAGGCCAATCGTGGCCATGTCTTGATCGGGCTGGTCCGCGCCGGTGAAGAGACTCAGCGGGTGATGGACTCGAAGAAATTGCCCGAGCCCGCGATCGCCTTTGGCTGGCGGCTGCGCAATGCGATGCCGGTCAAGTTCCGCGTCGGCGACCTCAATGCCAAGGGCACCGATGTCGCGGTCGAGGAATTGCACCTCGTGCATGAAGGCCTGGAAATGTCGGGAGTCCTCGCATGAGCGACACGCCGGCAGCCAACGCCGCCTATTTCACCGGGCCGGGATCCGACACGAACTTCAACGTGCGGTTCAACGTGCAGTTCAATCCCGCGTCGCTGCGTGTCACGCTGACCAACCAGTTCGGCGAGGATCCGCCCGAGCAGCATGCCCGCGCCACCACCGCCAAGCTCGACGTCGAACTGATCTTCGACACCACCGAAGATGGCACCGACGTTCGCGACAAGGTGAAGGAGCTGCGCAGCTTCGCAACGGCGATCCCCGCCACCACCGGCAAGGGCACGCCCAAACCGGCAAACAGCGGCGGAAACAGGGACGAGGCCAATCTCAGCCTGCCCAAGATTACTTTCCATTGGGGCACCGCGTCCTACACCGGGGTCATCGAGTCGCTGACCGAGACGCTTGATTATTGGTCGTCGGACGGCGTGCCGTTACGCGCCACGATCCAGCTCAGCATCAAGGGCGACGGCAAGGCCTTCTTCGACTATAAGAGCAAGACGGCGAGTTATTTCAGCGCCTCCGATCCGGCCTTTACCCCGCCCGACGTGATCGTGCTTCCCGCCGAGCCCAAATTCGCCAGCCTGACTGCAGCCGCCACGCGTGCCGGTGATCCCAAAGCCGGCCGCGCGCTGGCGGCGTTCAACGGAGTCGAGAATATGCGTGCCGGCGGCGGGGCCACCGCGATGGCCGGAGCCGGCGTCAACTTGTCCGCCGCCGCCGGCTTCTCGATGTCGGGCGGGGTCAGCGCGGGCGTGTCAATCGGCTTTGGCATGGGCGCTTCGGCGGGGCTCAGCGCTTCGGCCGGGATCGGCGGCAGCGTCGGAGTCGGCATGGCGGCGGGGATGGGCGGCGGCGCGGGCTTCTCGGCGGGGGCCGGCTTTTCAGCAGGCGCGGGCTTCTCGGCAGGGGCCGGTGCCACGGCCGGTTTCGGCGCGGGCGCGTCGTTCGGCATGGGTTCGAGCATGGGCGGCGCAGGCCTGTCGATGAGCGGCGGGCTTGGCGGCACGAGCGAGGGCGGCGGGGGTTTGTTCAGCTCGACCACCACCAGCGTGACCGGGTTCGATGGCGTCACCCAGACCGACACCAATAGCAGCTTCACTGGCTTCGACGGCACCACGCGTTCGAGCGGAAGCTCGACGACCAGCTTCGGCGGGTCCTCGGCGGGCATGCGCGCGGACGAGGGTGCCTTTGCCGGGCTTGGCATGTCGAAGACGACGAGCTGGAGCTCAAGTTACCAGCCGGAGCGCCTGCTCCCACCGCCGCGGCCGATGGTGACGTCGAGCTCGAGCTTCGACGTGACCGGGCGGCTCGTCGGCGGCGGGGCGGTGGTCGCCGAAAGCTACTCCAGCCGCAGCGTGACATTCTTCTGAAGGGTTCGAGATGGGCGTGATCGTGGAAGAGATGACGAGCGAAGTGGCTGCAGCCGCCGCGCCCGCACCCGCGTCCGCGAGCGGCGGCGCTGCGGCCGGGCTGGCGCGCGACGTCGACATGGACCGGCTCGAACATGCGATGCGGCGCCGGCAGCACCGCATCGAGCGGCTGTGGGCGGACTGACATGGCGCTCGACGACCCCCAGAGCCTGCTGAGCTTCGTGCCGACGCTGGAAATCGGCGGGATGGACTATCCGTCGATCGCGCCGAACCTGGAACGGTTCCGCATGATCGAGGGGCCAGGCGGGATGACCAGCCTCGAGCTGGTGGTGATCGACGCGGCTGGAGTCGCCGATGGCACGGTGACCTTTGCCTCGGGCAGCGGCTCACCGCTTGATTTGGGTGCCGGGATCCGTTTGTTCGCCGGCCCAGCCGAACGCGGCGCGGCGGAAATCTTCGATGGCCAGATCACCGGGCTCGAGGCTGAGATCCGCGAGAATGCGCCACCCTTGCTCACGGTGCTCGCCGAGGACCGGCTGTTCCCGCTTCGCCGCAAGCGCAAGACCAGGCTGTTCGAACAGCAGGCGCTGGGCGATGTCGTCAAGGCAATCGCCCGCGATTACGGCCTCGCCCCGGAGGTCCGCGATGGCGTTGACACCATTGCGCGCGACTGGCTGCAAACCGACGAGACCGATCTCGCTTTCCTGCGCCGCATCCTCGATCGCTTCGATTGCGACATGCAGATCGTCGCCGCCAAGCTGCAGGTCGGGCGCAAGGGCAAGGACCGCCGCACGCTTGTGCCGCTGCAGGCGGGTTCGACCTTGCTCGCCTGCCGAGTTACTGCCGACATTTCCGAGCAAGTGAGTGAAATCCGCATCGCCAGCTTCGATCCGAAGAGCGGCGACGCGGTCAACGAGACTAAGCCGGCGGGGGGGTACGGCCCTGGTGCTGGCAAAAGCGGCGCCGACACGCTCTCGGCCAAATTCTCGCGCGTCAGCCTCCATCTCGGTCGATTCGGGCCGATGACCAGCGGCGATGCGCAGGCGATCGCGCAAACCGAATGCGAGCGCCGTGCCCGGGCCTTCGTCCGCGCCTTCGGTACCGCGCAGGGCAATGGGCAGCTGCGCGTCGGCAGCTGGGTCGAACTCGCCGGGCTCAACCCGCGCTTCGCCAATCAATATGCCGTCACCCGCGCAGTACACCATTATGACCGCAGCGACGGCTACCGCACCGATTTTGAGGCCGAATGTGCCTATCTGGGAGACCCGGCATGAACCCCGTGGGGCTCTTCCCCGCGCCGGCGCAATGGCTTTCGGGCGCGCATATAGCCAAGGTTGTCTCGGTGCAGGACCCGCAGTCCCAGTCGCGGGTGCAGGTCCAGTTGCTGTCGGCCGATCCCGAAGGCGAGGCGCCGATCTGGGCGCGCGTCGCGGTGCCCTTCGCCGGGGATAATTACGGTGCCTTCTTCATTCCCGATGTGGGCTGCGAAGTGATCGTCCAGTTCCTCGCCGGCGACACCACCAACCCGATCGTGATCGGCACCTTGTGGAACGGCGCGACCGGTATCCCCGAGACTTTGCCGGGCAACGCCGTCGATCGCTGGGCGATCTGCGGCAAGAACGGCACGCGCATCGCGATCGTCGAGGAATCCGCGGGTCAGGAAATGGTCGAAATCGAGACGCCCGCCGGTGCCAGGGCGACGCTGACCGATCAGGCCGGTGGCTCGATCAAGCTCGAAGTCGCCGGCAACACGTTCGAGATGAGTACGTCGGGCGTGTCGATCCAGACATCGTCGCAATGCGAGGTCCAGGCGTCGACCGTCACAGTCACTGCCAGTTCGGTGAGCGTCAACACCAGCATGGCGACCTTTTCGGGCACGGTGCAGTGCAACACGCTGATCGCCAGCTCCGTGGTATCGTCGAGCTACTCGCCAGGCGCGGGGAATGTATGGTGACGCCCACGCTCCTCCCTGCGCCGACGCGCCCGCACCCCGCGGTGGCGCGCCGTCTGGCGCGCCAGCTGCCGCCGCAACAGGCGCATGACATCGTGATTCGGCCGCTCGGCGGCGGTGGCGCAACCACGCTGATCGCCACCGCGCCGATCGATAATTTCGTCGAGGCCTTGTTCGATCAGCTCTCCGCCGACGACTGGCGGACCACGCTGGCGGCTATGCACGGTGTGCGCCGCGGCCAGAGCGATCACGTGCTCGAACTCGGTCTGCCGACGCATCGCAAGGCGCAGATCGTGCTGTTCGAAGTATTCTGCCGCCAGCCGGGCTCGCCGCGGATCGACCCGAAGAAGCTCGCCGACAAGGGCATGGTGATCCGCCGCGTCCATGGCAGTCGCTGGGACGGCTGGATGAAGGCGCCACGTTCGATCGCCGGCTGGACCTTGATCCCCGATCCCGATGCCGACCCCGGGGTACGCGGTGATCAGGCGTTCCACGCCGCCAATCGCGCCGCGCGCGCGCTGGTCGCCGCGCGCAGGGTCAAGCCGCAATTCCACGAAGACGTGCTGCCGTTGCATCTCGTTCCGCCCGATATCTGCGCGAAGCTCGGACGGACAATCCTGTTCGGAGTGATCCCGGTCGGCGACAGCACGCGCAGCTCGGCACCGCCGACGCCGATCAATTATGCCGGCATGTCGGGTCAGGCGCGCATCGACCTGGTCGGGCATCTCTCCGAATTCCTCAAGCCGCGGGCGCCGACCAGCTTGCCGCGTCCCGGGCAGGCGCTCCGCCGCAAGTGGAATGCGCTCGAGCCCGCGGGCAAGCGCCCAGACGGCACTGCGCGGCCTGCCGACCAGGGACAGATCAACGCGCTCGGCATCTTCCTCCAGCAATTGAGCGTCGAACTCGACGCCTTCGGGACCAGCGCCGAGGCGCGCGCGATGATGGCGCTGTTGAAGACGATCCCCCTTCCGCTGACCAAGAGTGGCAATCGCGTCACCAGCAGCACCGACGCCGCGACCTTCGCCACCAAGGCAGTGAAGATCCTGATCGATCGCGAGCCCAATGCTAACGACGCGCTCAAGATGCCGCTCGAATGGCCTCGGATCGACACCAATCTTGGCAATCGGCTGACTCAGGCAGCGCTCAATTGCCTATCGCGGCGGCATGCCGATCTCGCCGGCTCCCCCGGCAAGTTCGAGGTCGTAACCGATCAGTTCGTGGTGCGCGGGTTTGTCCGCGTGCGCGGGCATGAAGGCTGTGCGGAGAAACTGGTGTGGAGCGCGGCCAGCGAGCGCTTCCGCGTGCTGCCGTGGTGGGACGGCGACGGGCCAGGCGTCAAGATCAAGCTGCCCGACATGTCGCAGCTCAAAAGGGTCAAGCCCAACGTATCTTTCGAGATGCCGCCGGCGATCGCCAACATGCTCAACGGCGACTTGAAAAAGCTCGCCGACGGCGACGGCAAGACCAGCGGTCCGTCGCTCGGCTTCATCTGCAGCTTCTCGATCCCGATCATCACTCTGTGCGCGTTCATCGTACTCAACATCTTCCTCGGGCTATTCGACCTGTTTCTCCGCTGGATGATGTTCATAAAGATCTGCCTGCCGATCCCAATGCCGGCGCCGCCCGAGGAGAGCGACACATGAGCGGGCCGATCCTCACCTCCTCGCGCGGCGCTGACATCCGTCCGGCGATCGGCTGGCCGCTAATGCCGGTGCCCGATGGCGACGGGCGGCTCGGTTGGCCCGATCTCGAAGCGTCGATCCGTCAGCGCATCGAATGTGTGCTGCGCACCGCGCCCGGCGAGCAATTGATGCGCCCGGAATTCGGGGCGGGGCTCGAAGAGCTGATCCATCAGGCAAACACCACCGAAGTGCGCGCGCGCATCCAGGCGCAGATCGCCGCGGCGGTCGGCGCCTGGGAGCCGCGTATCCTGCTCGATCGAGTCTCGGCGGTCGCCGCCGACGATCCGCGCGAGCTGATCGTCACCATCGCGTACCGCATTCGCGCGACCGGCTCGTCCGGGCAGATCGCGGCGCGCGTCCCCGTGGGGAGTGCCTGATGCCCATCCGCCCTCCCGCCCTAGACGATCGCAGCTTCGACGATCTCGTCGCCGATCTGGTTCGCCGTATCCCGGCGCACACCCCCGAATGGACCGACGCGCGCGAAGGCGATCCGGGGCGGACCTTGGTCGATCTGTTCGCTTGGCTGGGGGATACCATCCTCTATCGCGCCAATCTGATTCCCGAACGCCAGCGGCTCGCCTTCCTGCGCCTGCTTGGCCAGCAGATGCGCGCCGCCGAGCCGGCGGGCGGGCTGGTCGAAGTGGTCATCGACGATCCGCTGGCGAGCACCGGGGTGGTACTGCCGATGCGTTCGGCGATAGCCAAACCGGTGAATTTCGAGTTGCTCGCCGAGCTCAGCGTCCAGCCGGTGACGGGGCGCTGCTATCTCAAGCGCCGGCCTGACGCGCGCGAGAGCGCGGGGCTCGCGGATCTCGTCGCTGATCTGCGCCAGCTCTACACCGCGCCGGGCACCCCGACTGCCTATATCACCACCCCTGTGTTCGTCGACGGCGCGGCCGAGCCCGCGGGGCGCGATTTCGTCCATGACAGCATCGATGGCTGCCTATGGATGGCGTTGCTAGCTGCGACCCCCGACGCCGCCCTAGTCCAGAAGGTGACCAAGATGCTGGGCGGAGGCGACGACAATCGCCGTGTCGCGCTGACCCTCGGGCTGGCGCCGGCGATCACCATGCCCGGCACGCTCGAGGCGATTTCGGCGCGCGCGCCGATACCCTGCGTGTGGGAAATTTGCACAGGGCAGGGCGGCGGCGATCAGTATGTCCCGCTCGAAATCCTCGCCGACGGCACCGGCGGGCTGATCCGCCCGGGCACCACGCGGGTGCTGCTGCCGGGAGCCGATGATTTCGCCGTGCCGACCAACGACGTGCTGGCCGATATCAATGCCGGCATCGGTGATCGTCCGCCGCGGATCGATGATCCGGCGACGGCGGGCCGCATCGTCGCCTGGCTACGCCTCCGCCCGCTGCCAGAAGCGCGCCTGACCTCGTTCAAGCTCTCTTGGGCCGGCGCCAATGCCGGCATGGTCGAGCAGATGCAGACGCTCGGCCGGCAGCAGATCGGCCGCGGCACCGGCAGCTCGGGCCAGAGCTATCCGCTCGGCACGAACTCGGTCGATCCGGCCAGCCTGATCATCGAGGTCGAGGAGGAAGAGGGGATGCGCCCCTGGCGCCAGGTCCCCGACGTGGAGGCGGCGGGACGCGGCGAGCGCGTCTACAGTCTCGACAGCGAAGCCGGAGTGATCCGCTTCGGCAGCGGTGTGCGCGGCGCGGTGCCGGCGCCGGGCCGCGCCATACAGGTGGTGACGATGCGCGCCGGCGGCGGGTCGCAAGGCAATATCCCGCCAGGCGCGCTCAAGGGCCTCGCCGCGCCAGCCGGGGCGCCCAAGCTCAAGCTCAATCAGCCGCTGCCGCTGACCGGCGGAATCGACGCCGAACGGATCGAGGAGGCCGAGGCGCGTATCCCGGCGATGATACGGCACGGCGGCCGCGCCGTGACCAAAAGCGACATTAAGGAACTCGCGTTGCGTACCCCGGGAGTGCCAGTGGCGCGAGTCGAAGTGCTCGAACGGTTCAAGCCGCAACAGCGGCGGGGGGACATTCCGGGAGTGGTTTCGGTCATGGTCGTGCCGCAACGCGCCGGCACGGCGAAACCGTGCCCGCGCGCCGACCGAACGATGCTCGAAAGCGTCTATTCGTGGCTCGATTCGCGCCGGCCGCTCGCCACAGAGCTCTACGTCATCGCCCCCGAATATGTGCCGGTGGGCGTCACCGCGGCGGTCGAGCTGGTCGATTCGAACCAGCGCGACGCAGTGCTCGACATGGTTTCCGAAGTGATTCGCCGCCATCTCTGGCCGCTCGCGCCCGGCGGCCCTGACGGCCAGGGTTGGCCGCTGGGCCGCGCGCTCGACGACCGACTGATCGAAACCGCGATCGCGCGGGTACCGGGGGTACGCAGCGTCGCGCCGGTGCGGCTGTTCCAACGGTCGACGCGCGGGCGCAATTGGGTGCCAGTTGCCGAGGATCGCACCGGGCGCGGGCTGATCACGCTCTCGCCTTGGCAATTGCCCGAGTTGGCGATGCTCTCGGTGGGCGTCGGCAGCACTTCGTCGACCAGTCTGCCGCCGGGCGCCGAGGGCGCGGGCAGCGGCGCCGGCGGTCTCGCCATTCCCGTCGTACCGGAGCTGTGCTGATGGACGTCAACGGCCTGCCGATGTGGGAGCTTGCCGGCCGCGCGGACTTCGGTCTGGCGCCTTCGGCCAAGCCCCCCTTCATCGCGGACCGCCTCCATTTCAAGGACGCGTTCGGCCACGTCCTGCTCTCCGAGCGGCAGCCCGCGCCGGCGTTGGCCGAAGTCGAGACCTGGTCACGCGCCCAGGCATCGGCGCCGTCGCCGGTCGCCGATCAGCTCGGCGGCTTTGCATGGTGGGACGGCACCAGCAAGACGGTGCAGGCTTCGGGCTTCGCGCCGGGAACGATCCAGCTGTTCCCGCCCCATCTCGATCCGCCTTATGACGAACCGGCGAGCATGATCGGCGCGAGTGATCTGGCGCTGGGTGACGACGATGTGCTCTACATCGCCCGCGACGGTGCGCTCACCTGGCGCGACTTGCGCGACCGCTGGCGCCCGGCTCGGATCGCGCGCGATGATTTTCGCGCGGATCTGATCGCGCCGATGGCCGGCGGCGGCGTTTGGGTGTTCGACAAGCTTCACCGGCGGTTGGGGCGGGCGCGGGGCTATCCTCTGCAGTTTGCCGGCTTGCGCGACGCAGATCCGACACGGTTCGACCCGGTCGAGCCCAATCGCAATCCGCCTCGGCTGATCCGCGCGCGGGCTGCGCCGCTGGGGAGCGAGTATGAAATAGTAGCGATGGCGGCTTCCGTCGGCGGCAAGCTCGCCTTGCTGGCATGGGAACCGGGCGAGGACGCCAGCATCCTCACGCTCGAAGGTAATGCCTTTGCGCGGCGCTTTCGGCTGGAGGGGCTGCGCTACCCTTATTCGCTCGCCTGGGTGGGCGAGGATCGGGTCGCGGTGCTGGCCGGCGACAACAACAGGCCGGCGCGCCAGGCTTTCCTCTACCCGATCGAGGGCGCGCCGACGCCCGATGTTGTCACGACACCGAGCGGCCAAATTCATCCGTTGATCAACCCTAGCGAAGCGAAGTTCGCCAACAGCCTCGCTCCTGTGCCGCGTTATCTAGCCGATCCGGAGGCGGGTGTGGCGACCGTCGAGCGCCCGCTCCGCGCGCTTTCCGGCACCAAATTTGCGCGCAGTGGATCGGTGATGATCGGGCCCATCGATGCCGGGAGGCCGGGGTGCGTGTGGCATCGGCTCTATGCCGATGCGGCGGTGCCCGATGGCGGCGCGATTACGGTCAACGCGCTGGCTACTGAAGGCCGCACGCCGCCCAAGCTTCCGGGCGAGGCACAGGCGCCGGGCTGGGCGCCGCATCGCATCGCCCCAGCGCGCGCCGAAGGCATTCCCAACGCCAGCTGGGTGTCGCAGCGGAGCGAAGTGCCCTTCGCCGAAAGCGCGCTGGGCTGCATTCCCCGGCCCAATCGCGCCGGACTGTGGACCGTGTTGCTGCAACAGACCGGCCGCAAAGTGCGCCGCGTCACCGGCCGCTATCTATGGCTGCACGTCACGCTCGAAGGCGATAGTCAGGCGACGCCCGAGCTCGCCGCGCTGCGCGTCTATGCCAACCGTTTGTCATGGCGGGACCAGTACCTGCCGGCCTTTTATCGCGAGCCGCTCAGCGGCCCGGATGCGGCGGCGGCGGGACCGGCGACGCCCAACGACTTTCTCGAGCGGATGCTGCACCTCTACGAAGGCGTGCTGACCGAAACCGAAGGGCGTATCGCCGGATCGTGGCTGCTGACTGATCCCGCAGCGGCGCCCGCGAGCGCGTTGCCGTGGATCGGCAGGTGGATCGGCGTTGCAATCGATCCCGCCGACAGCGCCGAGCGCTCGCGCCAAGCCTTGCTCGCGGCGCCCTATACCGCGGCACTCAACGGAACGTTGGGCGGGCTGCTCGCCGCGCTGGAGCTGGGCACGGGCGGACGCCTCTATCAGGGCGCGCGGATCCATCCCGATGATCGTGCTCCCGCGCCGGGCGCACTTGCCGTCGCCACGGTCGGCGACACGGCGACGCGCGCGTTGGCGCTCGGCATGGCCCAGGGCGGTTCGTGTACGATGCTCACGGGCGGCGCGGTGACGCGCGGCAGCATCGTGGTGGTCGAGGGTTTCCGCCTGCGTCGCACCTTTGCGACGATCCTCGGTACCGACCTCAACGAGGAGGAGGACCCGTTGACGCTCGGCCTGATTCAATCGGGCAACAGCTTCGTCGGCGACACGCTGATCCTCGGCGATGTCGCGCGGCAGGAACTGCTCTCCTTGTTCAGGCCCGAGATTGATCGCGCGCGGAGCGGCGATACCCAGGCAGTGCAACAATTCTACGCGCGGCTCGCGCACCGCGTGCTCGTCCTGGTCCGCGGGGTGAAGGACCGTAACGAAATGGCGCGCTTGAAGGATGTGATCGAAGCCGCGGTTCCGGCGCATGTCGAGGCGAGCATGCATCAGGCACGCCGGCCGTTGATCGTCGGTGCTGCGTCCCTGGTCGGTATCGATTCGTGGCTCGATCAGCCCGAGCCCTTCGAAGCGGTGCGGCTGGGCCGCTCGATCGTCGGCGAGGGCGATTTCGTCGCGGGTTCGGGCGGGCTCGACCCGCGCGCCGACGGGCCGGTGTCGATCCGTCCGACCGCGCGGATCAGCGGACCGAGCGTGGTCAGCGCCGGGCAACGCTTCGTGCTGAGCGCGATCGGATCGAAGGGCGCGCCCGGCAGCAACATTACCCGCCACATCTGGACGTGGAACGATTGAGGAGCAACGACAATGGCGACGTTCAAACCCAATGTGCCGGTGGTCCAGCAGGATCCGGTGGTCAGCGTCGACGTGAGCGCGGCGAGCCCGCTTCCGGTGGGCAAGCACACTTTCATCCTCACCGTGGTCGACGATAGCGGCAACGAGTCCGACAAGGTGTCGATCGACATCATCGTGCAGGATACCGACCGCCCGACCGCGGTGCTCGATCTGGTCGACAAGAGCGGCAACATCATCACCACGCCGATCGTGGCGCCGGGTGCCAGCTTCATCCTGTCGGCCGCGCGTTCCCAGGACGCCACCGGCAAGATCAAGGAATATCGCTTCACGATGGATCCGGCGTAACCGCGATGGTCACGCTCGCGCCCGGTAAGGCTTTCTCCACGTCGCAGCCCTCGGTTGTGGTGGAGAATGTGCTCGATCCGGGGCGGCACGTGTTCCAGCTCGTCGTGACCGACGACAGCGGCAATGCCAGCGCGCCGGTCGATCTGGTGGTGAGCGTCGCCAAGCCCGCCCCGGATACCACGACGCCGCCGACCCGCGCACCCGACCCCGAGAGCCTGACACTCAAACCGACGGTGCTGCGCAATCTGAACCTACGAAATATCAAGCCCAAATAGGAATCGCCGATGAGCACGCTCCTCGCCACCGATCCCCTGGCAGCTCCGCTGAGGCCCGAACGCGTCAATTACGCGACCGGGGTGTTGCTCCAGGCGGAGGATTTCCAGGACGAGCAGACCTATCATCGCGGCCGCCTCGCAATGGCACTGCGCCATATCGCTGGTTTCGGCACGATCGCCGGGCTGCGCGTACGCGCGCCCAGAGCCGGCGACAATGATCTCGAGCTGCGTATCGAGCCCGGCGTCGCGCTCGACCGTTACGGCCGGCTGATCGAATTGGGCGAGCCCTATTGCATCCGTCTCGCCAACTGGTTCGCGGCGCAGGAGACCGGCAAGCTGCGCACCGCAGTACACCGCGCGCCCAATGTCGGCTTTCCTGTCGCAATCGTCGCCGACATATTCCTTTCGGCCAAGGACTGCGCACGCGGAATGACGCCGAGCGTCGCCTCGGGGCCGTTCGATGCGCTTGACGCCCTGGTCCCGGCGCGGCTCGCCGAGGAGCCGCAGCTCGAGCTGGTGCTGCGCGCCGAAGCCGATCCGATCCCGAGCCCGACCAATCACTGGCCCGATGCCGCCGCGAGCCGCGACGACAAGCTCAACGCAGTGCTCGGCTCCTGGGATACCGGACTGACCGGCGCGGGCGACGAAGAGCTCGACCCGCTCGCCGAGCAGGTCGCCGGCACCGATCTGTCGGCGGTCTTGCTCGCCCGCGTGGCGATCCCGGTGCAGCTTGCCGCCGATGCGCCGTCGAGCGTCCGCCCGGTACTCGATGCCGCGCGCCCCTCGGTCGACAACCGTGTCCGCCCCTTCATCTTCCTGCCCGGCAAATGGAGCGGTCGCGCGCCCGCCGCCGGGGCGCTCGTCGAACCTTGAGAGGAACTGATCATGACCGAACTCGCCAAGGCAAGCGGCCGCTCGATCATCGAAGTGGCGGACAGTGTCGAAGCCGCGCGCCTCGCCGGCAGCGGCACCGTCTCGCGCGATTCGCTGGAAGACGATCTCTCCGGCGGTCCGCTGATCCTCGACGGACTGCGGCGGCGGCCGCGCTATTTCGACGGCCGCTTCCTCACCGGTGCCGACCTCACCCGCGACCAGGATTATGTCCGCCAGCGCCAGGCCGACATGGCGCGCGCGAGCGGCGCCGGGGTGATCAGCGGACTGCAGGTCGCGGTCGCCTCCAGCGTCCGCGGCCAATCGGTGCGGATCCAGGCGGGGGTGGGGCTCACGCCTTCGGGCGACGTCGTCATGCTCGGCAAGCGCCAGGACGTGCCGATCCTCGACATGCCGGTGACGCGCCAACTCGACGCCGCGCTGGGGCTTTCGGCCGAGCCGCGAGTGCCGCTCGGGCGGCGCAGCGGGATGTTCGTGCTCGCACTGCGCGCCGTCGAGTTCACGGCCAATCCGATCGCCGCCTATCCGCGCAGCATCACCGGGCAGCGCACGGTCGAGGATGGAGATATCATCGAGGCGACGGCGATCACGCTGATTCCGTACCCGGATCATAGCGGCGCGGCGACGCTCGGCGCCGCGCGGCGCGCAGTGGCCAAGCAGATCTTCCTCGGCAAGCCTGCCGGCGTGTCGCAGGACGCACTGCCGCTCGCGCTGATCGGGCTCGATCGCGGCACGATCCGCTGGATAGATATGGCGATGGTTCGGCGCGAGACCGGCGCGGATTCGGGGGTGCAGGTCGCGCTGGGCGGCCGCCCGCGCGCGATCGCCGAGGCGCATGTGCTCCAGCATCGCACGCACCTGGGCGACGTACTCGATGAGCTGCGTGCGCGTTCGATGCCGCCGGTCTTCCCGGCGGCGCAGGCCTTCGCGGCGCTGCCGCCCGCCGGGCAATTGCCCGCTGCGGCGATTCAGCCGGACAATTTCGGCTTTCGCCAATTCTATTTCCCGCCGACCGTGGATGTCGACATCGCCTTCGTGCCGGTCGACGAGATTGGTGCGTTGGTCGAGGAATCGCTGTCGCTGCCGCCGATCGATCTCGAGGCGACCGCCGAGGAGATCGACGCGACCGGGATATTGGTGATGGTTCCGGTAACGCGCGCGCGCTTCCAACGCTTCGAAAATGCGCTGCCCAAAACGCGCATCCCGGCGCTGGCCGATCCGGCGGCGGCGGCGTCCAAGCCGGCGTTCGACATGCTGTCGAGCCTGATTGCCAAGCGCGTCAAGCGCGCCGAGGCGGCGGTGCGCGATGCCGAGGCCGAGGCGCGGGCGCAGGCGGAGGCACTGACCATGCAGGCTTGGCACGCCGCGTGGCAGGAAGCCATTGCCGCATTGCCGACCACCAACGGCCGCCCGCCCTTGCTGTGGTACACGCGCCGCCGCGCGATCGCGTATGACGGTGCCGCGCTCAACGGCGTTTCGATCAGCGGCGACGACGTGATCGTCGCCGGGCTGGTGTCGCAGACACTCAAGCGGCTCAGACTCGAGAAGCGCTTTGCATCGATCAATGCGCGGGCGACGGCGCTCGGCACCGCGCGGGTGATGGCGCTGCTCGGCGGACGGGCGGTGTCGGGTTCCGACATCCTCACCGCCTCGGTGATCGCCGACCTCGAAGCCGTGATCAAGGCGATCCCGACCAAGGCGGACCTGCCGAAGACCGATCCGGCGCCGACCTCGACCCCGGCTCCGACCCCGACCGGCGACTCGTCTCCCAAGCCCGCCCCCGGCGAGACCCCGCCGATCATTGTCCAGCCGCCGGTGTTGCTGCGGCCGACATTGCTCGACGCGAGCGTGCTCACTGCAGGGCCGTCGCTGAGCAGGGCGATGGCCGCGGCGCCCACCGCGACGTTGACCAAGAAGGAGGAGGCGGCCGAAGCCGAGGCGGCGCCGTCGCTGGTTCCCGCCGCTGCCGCGCTGGCATTGCGCGCGGCCACGATCAACCCTGCGGTGGCCGGGATCGCGCAGCCCGCCAGCGCCGATCTGGCGATGGCGCGCAGCGGCCTCAACCGGCTGGCGCTGGCCGTTTCGACGGGCAATCTCACTGCGCTGGCGGCCGCCAACGACATCGTGCTCGGCGACGGCGAAGTGATGGATGTCGCGCAGGATTATAGCGATCCGCGATTGGGCGAGGGGTTGGCGCGGCTGCAGGCGCAGCTCGGCGAGAGCTGGCCGAGCGCGGCCCAGGCTGTGTGGATCGGCGAGAGTGAGCGTGCGCTGTTGCTCGACAGCGCATTCCGCACGCTGGCGGCGAGCGCCTTGCCCGATCTGGCGGCGGCGATCGGCAGCGCAGTCAACGCCAAGGATGTCGGTGCGATCGACAGTGCGCTGACCAATGGTGCGGCGACGAGCTGAGCGGAGGACGGCACATGGAAGTCACCCAGCGCATCGATCGTTCGTTCGCCGATGAGCATGTCATCGGCTGCGATCCGCCGCTCCGGCCCGACCTGCCCAATGTCTGGCGGCGGCGGATGCATCCTTTCGCCGGGCGCGCGGTGTCGGACAAGGCGCTCACTGCCGAACAGGACGTGCGCTCGGGAATGCAGCGGCTCTATGGCCTGTCGCTCGCGCCGGGCAGCGTCTCGGGGCTCGAAGTAACCGCCGAGCCCGGCGCGATCGGGGCGGCGCCCGAGGTCGCACAGCTGATCGTTTCGCCGGGGATCGCGATCGCGGTGTCGGGCGAGGACGTCAGCATCGGCAGCGCGCGCCGCGTAAAGCTTGCAGACTTGCCGGTGATCCTGCGTGTCGACCATGCTGATGCGATCGAGGACGACGAGGATCCCGATGTGCTGGCCGTTTCGTCGCCGGTGGGGAGCGATCGGCTGCGGCCGGTGCTGCCGCGCCGCATTGGCCGCAACCTCGGCGGGCTCGCCGCGAGTGCGCGCAGTGCGCTATTGCCGCATGTCGCGGTGCTCGTCGCGCGGCCGGTGACCGCGACGATCCTCGGCCGGCCGATGGATGCCTGCCCGCCCGATGCGCGCGACGACGCCTATGTCGACTTGCAGCGCATCGATGGCGCGCAGCTCGCCTTGTTCCTGTGGCCAGGCGAAGTCACTGCGACCGACGGCAGTCCCGATTACGCGCTGCCCAGCTACGACAAGGCGCAGCGCAATCGCCTGGCTTATGCCGCGTTCGACAATGAGAAATTGTTCGGCGAAGACGACATGCATCCCTGGGACGCATGGGGCGTGCCGCTCGCCACGATCGGTTTCAATCCGGACTGGTCGCTGGGCTTTGTCGACCGGTTCAGCGTGGTGCGCACTGGCGGCACACCGGGCAATCGCACGCCTTTGGTGCCGATGACCGGCGACCCGCGGCTGTGGCAGGCGCGGATCGACCAGTTCGTCGGCCAATTGGTCGAGCAGCCGTCGTTCGACGAAGTGCTGCTGCGCGATACATTCGTGCGGCTGCCCCCGGTTGGGCTGCTCCCGCGCGATCTGTTCGATCCCGTGCTCCGGCGCCAGACCTTCTTCCCGGGCAGCTTCGCGCTTTCGGCCATCCCGGTGCCGCAGAGCAACCTCGATCTGGCGATTCGCGAGGCGGCGGCGCTCGCCAGTTACAACCGCAGCGCGCCCGATCGAGTCGAGTTGCTCGTGCCGGTGCCTGACACGGTCTATGAGCCGCGCCTGCTCGAGATCGAAACCGCCGACCCGCGCTTCGCCACCACTATGGCGGCATTCGCCGCCGATCGCGCGCGCTGGCTGGCGACTCGCGAGATCGGCCGCCGCCGGCTCGACCGGCTCAACGAGGCGATTTCGGGCCAGCCGGTGCGCTGGCCGGCGGCCGACCTGCCGATAGGCGAGGACAGCCCCGACCCAGGCGATCAGCCGCCGGTCGAATGCACACGCACGCGACGCTTCGACGAGGCGGGAGCGACGGTGCGGCTGCATACCATGTCTGGCGCGGCGGCATCGCTGCCGGTCGCGAAGAGCGACATTGTGTGGGTGTGGGTGCGGATTCACTCCGCGGCCAATCTCACCGGACTGTCGCTTCGACTCGGCGAGGCGACGAGTCCCGAATTCTTGGCCAATTTCAGCAAAGGCGTATTCTGGGGCGCAGCCGACGGGCTTTTCGGCAATCTGTTCAAAGGCGGCGCGCTGCCGCCGGTCGGCCGCTGGACGCGGCTCGAAGTCCCCGCATCGCAGGCGTGGGATGTGAGCGGTGGCGGGCTCGAAGGCTTCGCAGTCAACGGCGTCGAGTTCGGCCAGCGCGGTGGCCAAGTCGAATGGGGGCCTTTCGGCACGACCGACGCCAGTGGCAATCTCGCCACCTTCATCGCCGACGACGCACCTGCCGGCTCGGCATTGTTCTCCGGTACGGCTGGCCAGACCAATCCGACCGGGGGCTGGCCATGGACGGTGGTGCCCGGACGCGAGGATATTGTCGTCGGGGATTTCGGGACCGTCGAAGCCAATGGCGTTCGCGAAGTCGCGGCGCTCGATCCGTTCCGGGATCAGTGGACGCAAGACTTCCTGAAACAGGATTTCGCCCAGCTCGAGGAACTGGGGCTCGACGCATTTCTCGGCCAAATCCGCGCGCGGCTCGACGCGACCAACGATGCGATCGATCTCGGCTTTATCAGGGCCCGTTCGGACATCTACCGCGTCCGCCAATATATGCTCGGCGCGGATGCCGCCTCGCGGCTGGTGACCTCTCCGACATTGGCCGATCTCTCGGCGCGCGACGAAAGCGCGCGCGCGACCAGCGTGGGCATCGCCAATTTCCTCGATCGCATCAAGGCGTTCGAGCCGGCCACGCCTACGCCCTCAGGGTCCGATTCTGGGACCGAATCGCTTACCGCTGCGAAACCCGCCGCCGCGAACAGCCAATTGTTTGCGGCGTCGTTCGCGCCGCAATTCATGACGCTCAACATCGCATCGCCTTCCTTGACCCCGACAACGGCCAAGGCGACAGCCGAGACGCGTGAACGGACGTTGACCAGCACCGCGGCCGGCCTGCTCTCCTCGTCGACACTGGCTTCCCCCTCCGCGACGGCGTTTTCGACACCGCTTTCGATACTGCCGATCAATGCCCCGATGTTCCGCGCGCCTACCACTATCGCCCCGCCGACGAGTATCGGCCTCGCCAATATCGCGCTGACCAGCAATCGCTACGAACCCGCCGACATCCGCGGTTCGCGACCGGTGGCGGGGCTGGTCGAGCGCACGCTCAGCGTCGCCGAACGGATCAAGCCGTCGGCTTCGGCGATGGCGCTCGATTATGCGATCGCGAGCAAGGCGGCTGTGATCGGGACGCTGGCCTCGCTCATCGCGACTGCTGCCAATTCGCGCCCGCGCGGCATCGCGCTCGGCGACTTGCCGATGCCGGGCTTTCGGACGGCGGCGAGCACAGACGATGATCCGGTCTTCGTCACGCTGGACGACGTGCTCAATCCGCCCAGGAACGGCAACGGCATCTCGCAAGTCGTCGACATGGACACGCTGCCCGAGAAAAAGGACGAATCGTCCTATTTCACGGCGGCGGTGAAGGCGATCGACAACAGCATCGGGATCATGCGGATGGTCGAGGGGCGAATCGCGCTGTTCGAGGATCTGCGCGACAGCATCGAAGCACTTCGCAACGTCGTTCTGGCGCAAGCGAACCAGGCTGCGGCGTGGCTGCGCAGCGTCGATGTCGAAGTCGAGGAAGCGCGCCACGACGTCGCGGTCGCGCAGCAGCTTTATGCCGAGGAACTGGCGCGGGTGGCGGCGGTCAACGCGCGGCGCAGCGCCGTGCTGGAGACGCATGTCTCGGTGATCGCCTGGCGCCGGGTGCGCGAGGCCGATTACCGCGACTCCGCCCCGGTGCTGGAGATGGCCTCGGGGCTGGCCCCCGATCCGGTCATCGCCTGCCGCCGCGAACATCCCGACGTGCCCGAAGAACTCGACGACTATGTCGAGCTGCTGCGCGACGCGCCGGTCAAATGGTTCCCAGCGATCGCCACCGAAGTGGCGCGGATCGACCGGCTGGAAGCGGCGCGCGCCGCCATCGAAGCGATGCGTTATCGCGCGATGCTGCCGATCTTCGCGCGTACCTTCGTCCCGACCACGCGGATCATGTTCGGCGTACAACAGGCGTTCATCGCGCAGCAGCGCGTGGTGCAGGATCGCCGAACGCTGATCACGCAGATCGACTATAGCCGGATCACTGCGCTCTCGCTCGCGCAGACACATGTTCAGATCCAGCAGACGGCGAGCCTCGGCGACTTGATCGACGGGCGGCATCGCCAGCCGACGCTGACGCGCATGGCGACGAGCGAGATGGAAGCGATCGGGCAGGTTGCCGCTTGTCTGCACGCGGCCTTTGCCGAAGTCGCGCCGGTAATCCGGCTGGGCTGGGCCGAGATTCTGTCCGAATTCGACCGGCCCGCGCCGCTCTCTTCGCTTGCCGGGCTGCCCGGATGGCCCGAAGTGCCCTTGGCCGACCGGCGGACGCTGCAGGGCTTTGTCGACTGGTTGTTCGCGCGGATCGACCGCTCGCAACAGGAAGCGGTCAACGCGATCAACGAGCTGGTGCGAATCGCATTGCTGATGAGTGCGCACGCCCCCGTCGACGCGATCATCCCGGCCCGGCTGGTCGCGCCTGCGCCTGCGGTGCTCGGGACGCGCTTCCAGCTGGCGCTCGACATCACGCGTATCCGCAAGGGCATGATCGCAGTGATCCGCGACCGCAACGACCGCATCGTCTCGCGCGCTGTGATCGACGATATCGTCGACGGGCATGCGATGGCAGTGATGACGCAGAACCTGGGCGGCTTGGTTTCGCTGACCAACGATTTGCGTTTCCATCTCGTGACCGGTTGAGGCGATGGGCGTCGCAATCGCGCGGCTGAGGCTTCGCGGGCCGCCCGATCGCGCGGCCTTGGCCCGGTTCGCGATCGAGGACGGGATCCGCACCTCGTGGCCCGACGACGAGCGGCTGGTGTTGATCCGCCGCGTGGCGCTGGGGCGTACGCGGCCCGAGCAACGGCCCGACCGGCGCAGCGCGCAATTCCGCCAGGCCTGGGACCTTGCGACACAGGGGCGACGTCACGGTGGCGAGAGCAACGCGGGCGACTCCAATTGCGTGTGGTTCGCCAGTCACGGCGAGGCGTGGCGGCTGCTCGCGCGCGAACTGATCGCCGGTCGCCGCCCGGTGGCCTGGTACTGGCGACTGGCCGTGCCCGACTGGCAAGGCGAGCCGGCGCGCGAGTGGCTGGCAGCAGCGCTCCGGGAGGCATTGGCCGGGCGCGGAGCGATCGAGCCCGTCGCGCTGGTGGAGGCTGTCGTTGCCGAAGGCGGGATCGATTTGTTGCTTGTCGCGACGGAGCAGATGGCGGCGGGGCCGGTCCGACTTCCACTCGCGGAGACCAACGCCGTCGCGGATGCGGACCGGGCGGCGGAGGCTGCTGCTGCGGCTGCTGGGGGCGATCCCTTGGTGGCGCAACGCTTCGCTAACGCGCCGGTTCTGGCTGTTCGGGAAGCCTTGCCCGAGCGGCTCGTGGCCGCGATCGAGCGGTTGGCCCTGCAAATCGGTCCGGGAGCGCCAATAGCGCGCCGGCTGCTTGAACGGTTGCTGTTGCGTGGAAGCCCGGCATTGCGGCTGGCGCCACAGCAGCTCGCGGAGGCAGTGCGCAGCTATGTCGTCCTGCTCGAGACCGGCCGCGGTCCTACGGCGTCGATCGCGCGCGGGGCTGCCGGGTCGAAAGTCGCCGAGGCTGCCACCCCGGCAACGACGCAGCAGGCAGAGGCGCCGCCGGCAGGAGAGGCGGACGCTGCGGGGTGCGCGGCCGCCATGCCAGATCCGGTGCAGACGCGGGCATTGGAAGGCGAGCCGCTTGTCGCACCGCCTTCGGTCTCGCGCTTGTTCGATGAAGCCACAAGCCCCTTCGCAGGCTTGTGGCTGGTGGTGCCGGTGTTGATCCGAATGGGCTTTCGCGAATGGCTGACCGACCATCCCGATCTCGCCGCGGCCGATGGCGGGCGGCGACTGATCCGCGCGATCGGTCGGCATTTCGGTGTCAATCCCGAAGACCCGGCTTTGCTACCGTTTGTCGATTGTGTTCCCGGCGATCCCGATTTCGCCCGACCTTGGCGAGTCGCGCTCGATTTCCATCTGTGGCGCCGTGCGCGCATCCGCCTTCATGAAGTCGTGTGCCGTCCGGGCTGGCTGCGCCAGACGGAAGAGCGGCTGGTGATCGGCTTCGATCCCGAGTCGGTCGACCTGCGGTTGCGGCGCCACGCGCTCGACATCGACCCAGGCTGGACCGACTGGCTCGGGCTCAGCGTCCGCTATCTTTACGCGAAGCAGGGCGAACCATGACCGCGCCCCTGCCTTCCGAGATGCGCAGCCTGCGCGCGCTCGCGCTCCATATGCTGCGCAGCATATGCGGCGCGAAGGGTGCGCCCGGCCCCGCGGTTTCCGAAACCTCACTCCTCGCATCGATCCGCGGCGCGCCTGCGGAAGCCGACGCCAAGCTTTGCGCCTTGGCCGATCGCTTCGGCCTGAGCGACGGCGAATTGCTCGCGGCCACGCTGGTGCTCGCAGTCGAGACCGACGCTGGGATCGCCCGGCTGGTCGCGCAGGCGCAGAATCCGGTCGGCAGCGCACGCCCGCTTGCCGGGTTTCTCGCCACGATCTTCGCGGCATTCGGGCTCGATTGCGTCACGCTTGCCAGCGGCCCCGTCGCGCGGATCGGCTTGCTCGCCCTGGGCGACGAAGCGGCGCCACTCGCCGAGCGCAGCATCGGCATGCCGCTGGCGCTGGTCGCTGCATTGGGTGGCGGGTGCCTCGAACCCGACGGTATCCATCCACTGCGGATCGGACGCACGGCACTGCCCGAAGCACTCGTCGCCGAAGCGCAGGCACGTGCCGCGCGGATCGCGGCGCGCGCCGAGCCGGCTTTGCTCGTGCTTCGCTCGCCGAGCTTGCGCGAAAGCGAGGCGATCGCCGCGCTGATCGGCCAGACGCTCGCGCTCGCGCCAGTAGTGCTGGGCGAGCAGCAGCACGTCGCGCAACATGTCTGCTGGCTGGCGGCTTCCAACAGCCTACCGGTGTTGCGCCGCGCGCTTGGGCCGGGCGAGCGCTGCCGTGTCGAGGATTTCGGGGTCTGGGATGGGCCGTTGCTGCTGCTTGCCGGGATGGAAGGCGTGATCGAGGCGCCCTTGCCTTCGACCGAATGGGCACTGCCCCTGCCCGAGCGCACCGAGCGCGTGGCCTTGTGGCAAGCGGGTGGAGTCGAGGCCGCCCTGGCTGAGCAGGCTGCCGTCACCTATCGCCAGGGCGCGGGACGTATTGCTGAAGTCGCCGAACGCATGGCCCTGCTCGGAGGCGACGCTCCGGGCTGGGCCGATCTCGTCGCCGCTGCCGATGCCGGGGCGAGCCAGCTCGACTCGCTCGCGCGGCGCTCATCGGCGCAAGTCGCGCGCGAGGATCTGGTAGTGCCGCCCGAGCTGGGCGAAGGGCTCGAACTGCTGATCGACCGCATCCGGCTGCGCGACCAGCTGTCCGAAGGCCTGGGAAGCTCGCTGCGCGCACGCTACCGGCCCGGCGTGCGCGCGCTGTTCACCGGTGAATCGGGCACTGGCAAGACGCTCGCGGTGCACTGGATCGCACGCCGTGTCGGGCTGCCGCTCTACCGAGTGGACCTTGCGGCGATGACCAGCAAGTGGATTGGCGAGACCGAGAAGAACCTTTCCAGCGTGCTCGATGCTGCGCAGCATGCCGATGTCGTGCTGTTCTTTGACGAAGCGGATTCGCTGTTCGGCGCCCGCACCGATGTTGGCGACTCGCATGATCGCTTCGCCAATGCCCAGACCAATTATCTGCTCCAGCGGATCGAGGATTTCGATGGCGTCGCGGTGCTCGCGACCAACAGCCGCGATCGCTTCGATCCCGCGTTCGTGCGCAGGCTCGATGCAATCCTCGAATTCCCGTTGCCGGGGGCATCGGCCCGGCGGGCATTGTGGGAGACGCATCTTGGGGATCGGCATGATGTGACGGCCGAAGAGTTCGACCTGCTTTCGGTGACGATCGACCTCGCCGGGGGGCATATCCGCAACGTCGTGCTCGGCGCGGCGACGCGCGCGCGCAGAGCCGGGCGTCCGCTGGTCGCCGCCGATCTCGCGCGCGCCGCTGAGGAGGAATATGGCAAGCTCGGGCGCTCGGCGCCGCCGCTGCCATGGTAGCCACGGCCACCGCGCGCGCGGTGCGTCCGCCGCCCGCGCCGCGGGTGCCGCACCGGCTCGACGCGATGCCTTCTGCGCGCTCGACTCCGGAGGAGCGCCGCGCGGCACGTGACGCGCGGGCCGCGGCGGCGCGCAGCACCAGCCCGGCGATGAGCGGCGGACCGATGAGTAGCCCGGCTTATGTCGACCCCGCGTCGAGCGCGTTCACTTCCTATAGCGCAATGGTGTGTTCGGCTGACGACCTGGCGAGCGTCGCGCCGCCCACGGCACCGCTGATGTCGAGCGTGGCAGCCACGCCGATCGTCATGCCGCCGACGGGCACGCGGCCGACCGCGCCGACGGCCCGGCCCGCGCCGCCCACTGGCACTACCGGCGGTGCCGGCACCCCAAACGATCCTGCGACCGCGCCTGCCGACAGCACTGCGACGGACGGCGCGACGGCATCCGCAACGGCGCCGGGCGAGGCCGCGGCGGCACCCGCTGGGCCGGGGGGCGCGGCTGCCGCGCGCGGCGGCGGCGGAGCGGGGCGCACGGTCGCCGGCGGTCGTCGCGCGGGAGGACATGCACCGGAGCCGCGGGCCGAGCCGCCGTTCGTGCCGTTGCCGATACCGCCGCCCGCCAACGACCAGGTCCAGATCAGCCGCCAGCCGCTCGAGCGCACCGCCACGCCGTCGCCGCTGGCGATGCCGCACGGTCTCTCGGTGGTGCCCGATGGCGGAACCCAGGACATGTCGCCGGCAGTGCGGCGCTATCCGATCGCGTTCGAGGAAGCCGCGGCGGCGGCGGCGCGCAGTTATGACGAGGTCGTCGCCGCAGGCCGCAACGAGCATGAGCGGCTCCGCTCGCTTTATGCCGACCTCCAGGCGGATGCGCAGCGCCAGCTCGACGATTCGCTGGATAAGTTGCGCGACACCTTGGCCGACGCGCGCTCGGACCTCGACCAAGCCGAGTCCGACGCGGTGTTCCGGCTGGGACTGCAGGCGGACAATGCCCGTGCGATGATCCGCGTCGCAGCGCGGCGGGCGATGGGCACGGTGGCGGCGCGGCGCGCGGCGATCCAGGCGCGGATGACCGCCGCGCGCGAAGCGGCACAGGCCGTTGAAGTGACGCTCGGCGACTATCTCACTGCAGTCGACGTCGCGGGCGCGGCTGCCTCGGCCGCGTTCAGCGGGCTGCAGGCCGATCCCTCGCTCGGCCATGCCCCCAACACCGCCGCCGATTACGCCGATCAGGCGCCGCAGATGCAGGCGGCGGAGAATGAGGATATCGACGTCGCGATCCCGGTGCGCGCCGGCAATCGCGCAACTGCGTTCACCGACGGCACGGCAGTGTTCGCCGACAATCTCAACACCGCGCATACGAATTTCCAGAATGCCGCAACGCAGGCGTTTCAGCCGTTTCAAGGCTATGTCGATCGGCTCGGCCAGGCGCCGGCGCAAATCGCACGGATGCGCGACAATGCGATCAAGCAAGTCGACTCGACCGAGCGCAACTCGGCGGACGGCGTGCGCCGCAGCCGCAATTCGGTCGAGCTCGGGCTGGTCGACCGCCATCGCCGCAGCCGCGAGCAAATCGTCAGCCAGTCGACACGGGCAGCCGAGGGACAGCGAACGAGTATGGCCCGCGCCGGCGACAGCCAGTGGAGGGGCTTCACCAGCCTCGCCAGCGGGCAAGGTGCGGCGATCCTTGCACTGCACGAGCAGATCGCGGCGCAGCGCACCCAGCCGCCGGACAATTTCGCGCGCTTCGTGATCGAATCGGGCGAGCGGACCCGCCGCCTCCAGCGAGAAGCCGTGGACGCCCGGCTCGGCCAGTCGGGCGGCGCGGCGGAGCGGATGCGCCGCCAATTCGCGACGCGCGGGGCACAGATCGCGGCAGGCGCGGACAAGGGCATTGCACAGCTCAATGGCCAGCTGCGCGAGTCGGCGCGCGGCTCGGGCGCGCAGATGTTTGCCCAGATCCTCGCGCTCGACCAGTCGCTGCGGCGGATGGCCGATCCGGTGGCACAGTCGATCGACAATTTCCCGATTCCGGCCAAGGCCGAGCTCGATACGATGGAGAATGCCTTGTGGTCGGCGCTGCGCGACGCGCAGGCACAGGCAGTCGCAGCCTATATGGGGACGCCGGGCCCCGGCAGCACCGGCGAAGCCAATGCCAGCACCCCGCCGGCTGCCTCGACGAGTCCGCAGCCGCCCGCCGGGACCGGATCGAGCCCCAAGGAATTCGTCGACCTTTCCGACGACTACACCGCCGCGCCGGAGAGCGAGCAGCAGATCTTCGACCTGACTCGCTCGATCGCCGAGAGCGTGGTCGGCGACGTCACCCGCCGCGGCGACGGGCTGATGACCCAAATGACGCTGCTCGGGCAAAATCCGGAGCAGACGCTCGATCTGGTGCGCGGGCTCACCTATCGCCGCGGCCAGGCCGTGATCAAATATTATAACGAGGTCCGCCCCGGCAATCTGTGGGACGACGTCGCCACGTATATGAGCTTCGGCAATCTGCTGACCGGCGTGAGCTCGCGGGTCTACAGCGGCGACGCAGTGTATAATTACCTGCTCGGAAACCGCGCGGCGGGGGCGCTGGCCGAGATCCAGGCGGCAACCGAATGGACCAACAACGCCGATCAGGTCCAGGCGGCGATGACGTCGCTCAGCCCTGCCGACATGGCGGCAATGCGCGGATTGCCCGGCGCCGCCGAGATCATGGATTCGGTCGAAAACGACCTGGAAGGCGCCGATCGGCGGATGTTCCAGCTGCTGCGCACCGCCGACGAGACCAACGCCGCCGATCGTGTCGCGGCGGCGCGCGCGGTGCGGACCGAGGCGGCAGTGACGACTGCGCTCGACGAGAATGCCACGCGCGGCGGCGACAATGCCTTCGACGCGATGGAACGCTTTGCGCGCCAGGCGGGGACGAGCCGGCTCGAAGGCGCACGCGATTTCAATCTCACCGCCACCGGCGAGTTCGAGAGCGCCGAAGCAGGCGAGGCGAGGCGTCGAGCCGCATGGGCGAATACCGTCTCGCGGCTCGGCAATGACGGCGCGGTGCGCGCCGACGGCGCGGCGGGAGGCGAGGCATGGCTGCGCGAACTGGCGAGCCGGGAGCGCACCTATAGCGACGGCGACTATCTCTACACCGCCTCGCTGCGTACGGAGCAGGTCGATTTGCTGACCACGCTGGCGCGCACCGGGGCAGGCACCGCCGATACTCGCGCCATGCAGCTCGCGGTCGAGGACAGCCGGCCGGGCGGGGCGAATCGCGAGCGAGTCGAGCGCGCGCTCGACGATCCCGAGCTCAACGACGACATGGGCAATCCCGACGATCCCAATTCGCGAATGTCGCATCCGCGCGATCCCGCGGCCGAACCGAGCCGGCTCGAACGCGCCCAGGCGCGCGAGGCCGAGATGTACCGGGTATGGGATCGCTATCGCAATGGCGGGCGCGACACCGGGCGGACCCTGACCGAGATTCGCGCCGATCTGGGCGGACGGCTGCGACGCGGCGCGAGCGACGAGCGCGAGGGGCGGCTGATCGAATCGCAAGTTACCCGCGGGCTCACCGATCCGACTGTGGCCGCGCTTGCCTTCGAGCACGCCGTCGACCGCTGGGGTACCGACGAGGGCCTGCTGCGCAGCACCTTCGGGCGGATGAGCCGCGACCAGATCCAGGCTGCGGTCGCCGAATATGACCGAACCCACACCCCCGGCCTGTACGAACGGCTCGGGTTGTTCGAGCATTCGGACGACTATTTCACCGAATTATCAGGCGACGACCGGATCGAGATGCAGGTCCTCGCGATGGGCCAGCCGCGCAATCCGCGCGAGCGCGCCGAAGTCAGCCGGATGACGTCGAGGCTTCAGCTCGACAATGCCGGTTGGGCGGGGCAACTGCTCGCCCGCGAGGAGTATCGCCGGCTCGAGGCATCGCACAATCGGCTGATGCGCGTGATGGGAGTCAGCGAAGGCGACGCCGAGCATGTCAGCGACTTCGATGCACGCGGCAATCTGCGTTTCCGCAATCGCGAGGGCGTGATGGTACGTGCCGGGCGCTTCGACGAGCGCGGCAATTTCGCCCCCGCCGAGGGCGACAGCGTGGTGGGGTTCAGCGCGCTGATGGCGACCAACCAGTCGAACGCCCAGGCGTATCGCACCGCCACCGACAATATCGCCAACGCCATCACCACGGCGCTGGTCGTCGCCGCGGCGGTGCTCTCCACCGCATTGACCGGTGGCGCGGCGGCGTCGTTCTGGATCCCGGTGCTGACCACTTTGGGTGCCGGCGTGCTCGGCATGGCGGCGAGCTGGGCGATCAAGGGTGGGCGCTACGGCTATGAGGATGCCGGGCGCGATTTTGGACTGGCGGTGGTGCAGGCGGCAACTGCGGGGCTCGCCTCGGGGCTCAACATCGCGCGCGCCGGCGGGATGGGCGCGCTCCGCGGCGCGCTGGGCTCGAGGCTGATCTCGACCGCGGGCTTCCGCACCGTGACCCTGGCGGAGGAAGTGGTGATCGGCGGTGCGGCGGGCGCATTCAGCGGCGCCGGCACCGCTGCGTTCGACGATCGCGCCTGGGACCGCGGTGAATGGCTCTCCAATATCGGGCGCGGAGCCGAGCGTGGCTTCGGCGGTGGGGTGATGAGCAGTCTCGCCACGGGGCTGACTTCGCGGGCAGTCAGCTTGGGGGCAGGCGGGCTCGGGCGGCTGTCGGGCACGAGCGAGGCGCTTCGGCGCGGCCGCGTGGGGGACGTCGCCACGCGCTTCGGCGGAATGCGCGGCCAGGCGTGGAGCGAGAATTTCGGCACCCGGCTGCTTGGCCGCACGCTGGGCGGCGGAATCGGCAATGCCGCGTCGCGCTGGTCCGAAATCAATTATGACCGTCGTCAGGGCCGCTACGAAGGGACCAGCGCGCAGGCTGCCGACGAGATCTGGGGCGCGGCGGCGCAGGGCGGGATCCAGAGCTTTCTCGAAGGCACGTTCGAACACGCCGCCGATTCGAGCGCGCGGCTGCAGCGCTGGCGCGAGTCCGGAATGCCGCCCGAGGGAATGCCCGGAGGCCGCCCGCCGTCGCGCGCGCCGCCGGAGGAAGCGGGGGTTCACCCACCCAGCCGTGCCCCGCCGGAAGATGAGGCGGGCATGCACCCGCCCAGCCGCGCACCGCCAGAGGAACAACAAGGCGCGCCTGCTCGCCGTCGCGGCGCCGCGCCTGAGGAGGAACTCGCCGTCCGCACTATGGACGACGATGGCAAGGCGCCGCGCCGGGCAGTCGCGGCCAACGATAATCCGCTCGTCGCCACGCATGTCCAGATCGACTTGAGCACCGCCGATCCGAACCTGATCGGCCGCGTCACCGAAGGCACGGTGATCGTGCATCCCGATCCCACTAATTATGCCGGCGCCGAGGCCAATTTTCGCCGCCTGCTCGCCGCCGACCCGACGCGCGAGGCGGCGATCTACCATAATCCCGACACCAACGAATATGTCGTGATCCAGGGGGGACCCCGAGCGGTCACCGCTATCCGGCCGGACGGCGAGATGACCGGGGTCGGCGCGCAGGGCCGGATGGTAGGGCAAGGTGGGCTGGTACGCGGGCGGCGGCCTTGGATCCTGCAGGAGCATTTCCACCCCAACCGGCCGGGCGAAAGCGGCACACGGCTGTCGCGGCGCATGCCCAGCGCGATCGGTGGCGACATGCAGGTGGTCCTCGTCGAATCCGAGATCATGGGCTTCGGCGCGCGTTCGTCGCGGATCCATTTCGATGACAACGGCACGCCCAATTTCACCGATTTCGGCGTCACCCCCGGTCATCCCAAGGGGCCGCTCTGGGTCAATTATCCCGATCCGGTGACCGGAGTGCGGGTCACCGAGCATTTCGCCACGCTCGGCGATTATCATCGCGCGATGGTCAAGCTGACTGGCGACGATGCACGTGCCGCCGCCGGCGGCACGGCGGTGCGCACTGCCGATCACGACGCGCTTGATCCCGCCGGCCCCCGCCGCGCGCTGGAGCGCGGTTCGACCGAGACGGCACTCACCGATGCCGATCGCCCGGTGATCCGCGCGCTGGGCGAGCAGCTCGGGCTCAACGACCAGCAGCGTATGCACCTTGCGGGCCTGCGCGCGGCGGGGTCGACAGACCCCGAGATCGCGCATGCCGGCACCCGGCTCGACGCCACCGAGACTCGGTCGCGGCGGATGGTCCGCGATCTCGGGCTGGTCGGTGAGCCGGATTCGATGGCGCGGCTGCACTTGTTGATGAACGACCTCAGCCTGTCCGAGCCGATCCGGCAGCTGCTCGCCGACACGGTGATCGCCGCGACCCGAGAACATATGATAGCGATGGGTACGCTGGCGAAGGACGAGCCGCTGATCCTGCTCCTCCACGGCGCTCCTGGTGTCACGCCGGGTTCGGGCGCCGTCACCCGCGGCGCGCTGATCCGCGAGCACGGCATCCAATATTCGCACATCCAGGGCGGCTCCAGCGACGATTTCGGGCGCGCTTTCTACACGACGACGCGTGTGGAGGCGGCCGAGGCCTATGCAGTCAAACGGAGCCGCGCACATATGGACCCGCCGCGCGGCGAAGTGTTTCCCTTCATGCTGCGCGGCCGGGATTTCGGCCCGACCGTCGACGTCACTCCCGGCGGAGCCCATCGCGCGCTGTGGGAGCGCTATGTGGTCGAGCATTTCAACGAGTTCGGCGATCCGCGCATGATGCCGGGCGGGCCCGGCTATGACTTCACGCGGCGCCAGCAGGCGTTCGGGGTGATGGATGCCAGTGCGAACCGCGGGGTGGTTTTCGAAGGTTTTCTGCAACATCTCGCGGCGCAGACCGGCCGCCCCGAACTGGCCGCGCCGCATCTGGTGCTCGGCGAGCTCGGCGGGCCGTTCACCACCGGCACCGGCTCGGGCAACCAACAGGCGATCCGCAGCCAGCACATCATGGACATCATGAATGCGCAGCTCGGCTTCCGCCGCGCCGGCGCGGGCGCAGGAGTGGACGAGGAAGGCGCTCTGGCGGTGCGCACTGCCGATGAGGTGCCGGTCACGGCCAAGCCGCTTACCGAAACTCCGAGTGCCGAAGAGTCCGCGCTCGTCCATGCCGCGGTAGCGCCGGCCGTGGCGGTGGCCGCACCGTCACCGCCGCCGCTCATTCCCGGATCGCCCGAGCAGCTTTCCCAGAACCCTTTGCATATTGCCGACACGCCGCAAGGGCGTGCACGTCAGGCGATCGAGCGCGCGATCGCCATGACACCCAGCCCCGAAGTGCAAGAAAAGCTGCGCGGCCTGTTCGATGCGATGGAACCGCAGCACGGGCTGATCGTGGAATATCTGTCCGCGCGCACTCAGGCCGAGCGCCAACAGATCCTGCAGCGCGAGCGCCGAGCGCTGCGCGAGGTGCGCGGCGGCGCTAGCCAATTCGAGAATCTGACCCGTCGCCTGACGTTCCTCAGCGAGTTCGTCGGCGCGCCCTTCCGGGTGACGGTCGAGCATCTCGCCGAGCTGCACCAGATCGGGTTGCCGACGGTGCCCGGCCTAACGCCGGCCGCGGAGGCGCGGCTGCAGCGCTTCATGCTCGAATCGCCGCTGATCCTGCATCTGGTGCGTACCGAGAGCCATCTGGTCGGCCCGCTGCTGGCCAATTTCCGCAAAACGAGCGCCGTCGAGTTCGAATCGCATATCGAACAGCAGCTTCGCAAAAAGGGGCTCGACCCGCAGGCGCGTGCTCGGCTTGGCGAGACTTTCCCGTGGCTTCTCGGCGGCGTTGCGCGGTCGAGCGTGCGGCAGGACCTGACGGGCGTCGCGCGCGGCACGACCGAGATGCTCGGCTACGAACCCGGTGATCGCCATGCTTCGGGCGACCTGCCCATTGGCCCCCATGTCGATCTGCTCGATCCCCGACACCCCCCGATCCAGCCGACCGAGCAACTGGAGTTGGGCACGCGCGTGATCCATCCGGACTATGGCGAAGGCACCGTTGTGGCAGTCACCAATGGGCTGGCCGAGGTCAAGTTCACCAGCAGCAATCCGGCCAAGGCGATCCCCACTTTCGTGCCGCTCGAATTCGGCACGTTGTTCCGCCTGCGCGACCCGATGACCGGCGGAGAATTGCCTGTCATTCCGATTCGCGTCGATGGCGAGCTCCAGAGTGAGTTCCAGCGGCTGCGCGACTATCGCGTCGAGCAGGGCGTGGGTCCCTATATTGGGGGCAAGGGCGACACCGGCACCGTAGCCGTGGCGCGTGTCGGCGACGAGCATTTCGCGGGGACGAATTCGACGATGAAGCTCAAGGATGGGCCGACGATGACCTCGGCCGATCGCGCGGCGATGCTTGCAATCCTGCAGCATCTCGGACTGGCCTCCACCAGCCCGGCAGATGCCAACAAACGTCAGCATTTCACCCATGCCGAATTCGAAGCATTGTATCTTGCCCATCGCGAGCTGGGCACATTTCCGGACGTGGTCGAGCTGTTCGTGGATCGCACGACGTGCGAATCGTGCAAGGGTAATCTCGATGCAGTCGCTGCCTATTTCGGCATCAAGGAGCTTCGCGTGTATCATTACGAGCAGGAGCGGGGCTGGGGCCCTGACATCTATCGGCCGCGGCGGCGATGATCAGCTTCTCGCACGGCGGCACCGTTGAGAACATCGTGCCGGAGGGCGCGCGGCTGGCCTATCTGATCGAGACTGCCGATCCCGAATTCTGGAACGGTGTCACGGGCATGTCGGCATTCACCTATCGCGCGGGCAAGCTCGATCAGACGCTGTATCTCTCGCTGGATCCCGCGCTCGGTTATTACCTGTTGCTCGAATATACCGATCGCAGCCGCATTTATGCGACCGCGGCCGTTCCCGCCGGGCCAGGGCCCGGGCTGATATGGTGGGGGGGCGAGCGGATCGAGCTTCCCGCGGAACGGTTCGTGTCCTCTGCCGAGGCGCATCGCGCGATCGCTTGGTTCCTCGAGACCGGAGATGCCGATCCCGACACGAATTGGGAGCTGTTCTAGTCCGTTTCCTGTCGCTGGATCGGCAGCACCGTCGGAGCTGTCACTGTCCCCGCTTGATCCAGCAGAGGTGCACTCCTGCGTATTGGTTTCGGTGTCCCAGATGCAAAACGGCAAGGGGGCTTCGTTATCGGTGCGCTCGAGGTGTCATTAGATCGGTTGAACAGGTAATCTAGTGCCAGTTGGTGTGGTCTATCTTTAAGTGAAAAGGTATAACCTTAGTTATATGATCCAATGCGCGCGTCATAATTTGGCATGCCGGGATTCTGTGCCGAAACGACATCAGTAACGCCGACTACGTATATCTCACGGGCAATATATATCTTGTTGAATCATCTACGCTTTGGTAGATTTCAATTATGGGGCGCCCGCGGTATCTCAGGACGACATTTTGCCTTCCTCTTTGGCTCGTGGCCATGCAGCCGGCAAGGGCGGACGAGACGGATGGCCCTCAGGATCAGCAGCCGCAAACCGCTGATGAGATCGTCGTTTACGGCCGCCGGCTGGGTGTGTTGCCAGGTGTCCCTCCGGAAAACGAACTCAACGAAGGAGATATTGCAGCGTACGGCGCCAACAGCGTCGGCGATCTGCTCGATCAGGTGGGTGGCGCGGCCGATACGTCCGGTGAAGGTCCCGTGGTCTTGATCAATGGCCGGGAAACCACCGGTCTGAACACGATAAACGACCTCCCGACCGAGGCAATTCGCAAGATCCAGGTGTTGCCGCAACGCGTGGCTGGGCGACTGGGCGAACGTCCAACCCGGCGAGTGATCAACGTGGTGCTCAAGAATAACCACCGGCAGGTCACCGGAAATGCCGAGGGGACTTTCGCGACTGCCGGCGCGGGGCGAAGCTACAAAGCCGAAATCAACTTGTTGCGGCTGAAGGACGGCAACCGCGACAGCCTGGTTTTCCGCAGCGAACGCGTCGATCCGCTGTTTGAAAGCGACCGCGACATCGTCAGCGAGCCATTGACGGCACCCTATGACGCTCGCGGCAATATTTTCGCGTCTGCGATCCCGGGAACGGAGATCGATCCGGCGCTGAGCGCGCTGGCGGGGCAAATAGTCACTGTCGCGCCGATTCCAGCCGGCAATGCGGCGCCGACCCTGGCTGCGTTGGCAGCCAATGGCAACCGACCCAATTTTACCGATGTTCGTGATTTTCGCACGCTTGCTGCCGGCAAGCGTACCTTCTCGGTGAATGGCAACATTGCGCGGCAATGGGGAAAGACGGCGCTCTCGCTCAACGCGCGCGCGGAATGGGCGAACACGGACTCGCAGTCGGGCCTTGCGGGCGTGTCGCTATTGCTGCCGGCCGGTACGCCGTTTTCGCCGTTCACACGCGATGTCAGGATCGCGCGCTACGTGGGCGATGCGCTGCGCCAGCAGGGCCACAACGCCAATCTCGAACTTGGCGGCGATTTCACGACGCCGATCGGCGGCTGGAATTTGCGCGTTGCCGGAAATTGGCAACACCTCGCCGCCAGGACCGATAGCCAGGCGGCTTTCGATCCGATCCCGCTCCAGGCCGCGATCAGCGCCGGCACGGTCAATCCGTTCGGAGCATTGCCCGCCGACCTGACAGGGCTCCGGCGTAATTTTTCGCATTCGCGCAGCGACAATGCGTCCCTGCGGGCCACGCTCTCCGGGCGGGTTTTGGAATTGCCGGCGGGCGCGATGCGCGCCGCGATGACGGCGACGGTACGGACGGACCGGCTCGACGCGAAGTGGGAGTTCCTGTCGGTACCGAACGCGACGGGATTTACGCGAAACGAAGCGGCACTTTCAGGCAACCTCCAAATTCCCCTCCTCGGCGACAAGTCGCCAATCGGCAATCTGGAGCTCGACCTCAACGGCGCGATCCGCAGGTTCAACCGAATCGGGACCGTCGAGGATTTCGGCGTCGGCCTGGCGTGGCAACCGGACAGATCGCTGAATTTCCGCGGCTCGTTCGACATGCAACGGCAAGCGCCTTCGGCCCAGACACTCAGCGACCCGCAAGTCGTCTATGAAAATTACCGTATTTTCGACTTTGTCACCGGACAGACGGTCCAGGTCCGCTACATCACCGGGGGCAACCCCGATTTGCCCGTTGCCAGGCGCAGAATTTGGTCGGTCGGAGGCACCTATCTGCCCTTCGACAACGCCAATCTTATCCTGACCGCCGAATATTCCAGCCGGCGAACCACAAATCTTCAGTCGACGCTCCCTCCCGTCAACGCGCAGGTCCAGACGGCATTTCCCGATCGCTTCGTTCGCGACGCCAACGGCATTCTGACGCTCGTCGACAGCCGGCCGGTCGCCTTTGCGTACGACAATAGCGACCAATTGCACTCGCGGATCGACTTTCATGGTTCGCTCGGAAAGCCCAGCCGGGAACGCGCGGCCGGCTCGAGAAGCGATTCCGACGGCGCTTTTTCCTTCGACGGCCGGCCGCGCTTCAATTTCAGCATCGAGCACAACTGGATCCTCCGCAGCGTGCGTCGCGCCCAGCTCGGCCTGCCCGAGATCGATTTGCTGGCCGGGGGAGCGACTGGATATGGCGGAGGCTTGCCTCGGCACACCGTACGGGTTTCGGCCAATCTCGCCGGTCGGGGTGTGGGGATGCAGCTTTACGGTACCTGGCGCAGCGAAACGCTGATCAGATCGGCCGAAACGCCATCGCCAAGCGACCTCTTTTTTTCCGCGCAGACCAATGTCGATATGCGGCTCTTCGCGGATCTTGGCACGCTGGCGCCGGGCAACGCGGTTCTGAAAGGCGCGCGCCTGTCCCTGGCGGTGACCAATTTGCTCGATTCCAAGCAGCGGGTTCGTGATGGCAACGGCCTGACGCCGATACGGTATCAGCCCTATCTGCTGAACCCGCTGGGGCGCGTGATCACGATCGGACTTCGCAAAGTATTTTGAGGCGCAGCCGGGCGGGCATGCGATCTCTGTGTCAGCAGCAAATGTCGATCCGCCCAGGTCACCGCCGGAATCCAAAGCCCCGCCAGTGTTATCTGGCGGGGCTTTTCGAGTCAGTAAGCCGGCAAAATCAGACCACCGGAACCGTGACCCAATTGTGGCTGCCGTCATTGAGGTTCGGAACCCCGACAGTCGCACCACCATTATACCACTCGGTCGTGCACTTATCGCCGGTATAGCCGTTCTGCTTGGCCCAGGCGCCCGGCAGCTTCGTGCCCGTCTTGCTCGGCGAGATGCAGACCACGACCTGGCCGATGATCAGCGTCGCGCTGGTGTCGAAGCCTTCGCCGGCATCTTCATGCGCGCGGAGCACATTGGTCTGGTCGACGTTGATCGCGGTTTGCGCCTCGTTGCCCTGCAACGCGGGCGGATCATTATAGGCATCGTGATGCTCGGTGTAAGCCGGGGTGCCCTGGAACATGCAGTGCGGATTGGCGTCGCTGCCGCCATGGAACGGGTCGCCCCACCAGGTCGGGAGGTTCAGCGGATCTTCGCCTTGCTTGGTGAAGGCGGCGCAATTGCCCCGGATCGCATCCTCGGAATCGCCGAAGTCGCCGGCGATCACGTAAATGCCGACTGCCGGATGGAAAATGTCCACGGCGGGATGATAGAGCGCCTTGAAGATGTCGCAGCTGAACGCATGGGCGTACGTCGTCTTGAACGTTCCCATGAAATCATAGGTGCTGGCGCTATAATGGCCGCCAACGGCCTGCTTGATCCCGAACATGTTGACGCTGCCGCCGTTGCGATACGGGTCGCCAAGAATTTCGACATGTCCCGGGGTAAAGGTGCCGGCGCCGACGAGGGTGCCTGCAATCGCGTCGGTGATCGAGTGGGTGCCGGTTTCCACAGGTCCGGCAACCCACGTCACCGGGCCGAGCACCACCTGGCCGGACCAGATGTCGCCGCCTGCACCATCGGTGTCGTGCGCCATTGCCGCGGCGTCGCACGTCGCCTGCATTCCGGGAAGAACAACCTGCCCGGGATCGGCCGCCGGCGTCGGATCGACAAGGGTGACCGCGGCGAATGCCGGAATCGGGGCGACAGAGACTGCGAGCGCGACAATCGCGCTGGCAGAGGCTCGAAAGATCGGAATCATGGTCCACTCCTATTTTTTTGTGTGCTCATCGTCTCCCGTCGGCGACTCGAAGTTCGAGCGAGAGGCATGTGCAAATTATGTTTGGAGTTAACCCAATAGTAAATAAGATGTTTACGGATTTGTGGTAAGAATATGGCCTAGTATGAAACTAGAGATATAAGATGCTATCCAAGTATAACTTTGGTTATATTATCTATGTTGTGAATCTATCTCAGCCTTGTTTCTTTCTGAAGGCGTTCCGGACGTGTCGGGCAAAGGGGTCCTTGGGTCTGGCCGAACTGCCTGCGGCAGTCGATCTGCACTGCTCGTCGGTGATCTGATCGAGATGCGCCAGCGCGCACCTGAGGTCATCGGCCAGCGAACTGCCCGCAATGTGCGCCCGGACGAGTTCCAGCATGTCGAATAGCGCCGCCAACATGTCGACAGCTCCCAAAAAGCCGCCGTTAGCCTATGCTCCGTCTAACCGACCGCTATTGGTAGCTAGCGGACGTTCAATTTTGTCCGAAAGGGCAGACTGTCGGCGACGGCAGGACGCGAAGCCTCCGGGCTCGCAAGAGCTAGCGGGGCCGCCAGGAGGGAAATGGAAGGCGTGTAAGGGCGTACGAGTCAATTATCCGATCGACTGTCGGGCGGATCTCGAGTCCCCTGCGCCGGTGTCGGTCAACGGAGCGCGATCCTGTCCGAACAGCAGATAGAGGAACGGCGCCTCGAAGTTGGTTTCGGCCGACTGGCGAATGACGAGCGTGTCCGGCCGCTCACGGAATAGCCGGTCGCACTTTTGTCGCGAACCGCTCGAAATCTTCCTTCATGAGCTTCAGCACCGGCGCGGCGTCGGCGACCGCTACGGCATTCAATCTGTCGCCGCCGAGGCTGTCCTGCCATGCGACGACAGGCTGCAGCTGAAGGCGCCGGTTCGCTCCCGAGGGTATTTCAACCACCGTGTAATAGAAGGTCATGGCGCGCCCATTCTTTGTGCGCATCACCCGCACGAGCCGCTGCGGCATGGCATTCACCATGTAGGTCACACCGTGCGGACCGCCTTCGGATTCAGCTTCCTGCCCGACACGGTTGATATAGTCGCCGACATCGGCGTCGGCCGCGATTGCGCCGAGCGCTACCGATGGCTCGAAATTGAGCATGACGGAGCCGTCATCCATATAAGCCATTCCTCTCGGCAGTGACATGCAGCCACCGGCGGCGAGGACCAGCGCGATCGCACAGATCCTCAGGGCCAGCATTTCTTGCGATCGGTCCCGATGGAATCGTCGATCGAGAATTTCATCGATTCCGTGTTGAAAGTAGCGCCCGGGCAGTTGTCCAGCCAAGTTTCATAGGCCGCTGCCGTGTCGAGCGTTCGTCCGGTCACCTGATAGAACGCGTTGAGGAAGAACAGCTGCAGGCTGAGGTCCATCGACGACCATTGCCCTTTGGTTGCCGTCACTAATGTCTTGAATGACTCGACCGATGGCGCGCGCCGGAAGCGCTCCCGGACACTGAGCGCTTCGAGTGATTGCTCGAGACGGGTTGCATCGCGAGTCGCTTCGCCGATCTCGCGTTGCGCGACCTGGGGATCAGTCAGCCGCTGCATGATCGCAGATGAGCGGTCGCGCACGATCTGGGGGACTGCCAGGTCGGCGCCGATCACTGTCGCGAAAAGATAGGGCACGGCCTCGATGCTCGCTCCCTTGCGGATCCTGGCAGTGCGATGGTCGAACTTAAGCGGATTTTCCCAATAGGTCACCGATTGATTGCAGGGTACCGCCGAGACGACGAGCCCGCCCGTCTGCAGGACTCCGAGCGGCACGCCGCCGGACTCCGCCAGCAGATGTCCGCCGTATAATTGAAACGTGAAATCGACGAGCGTTTTGTTCTTCTCATTGGCCAAGACCGATTGCGCCGCTTGCGTGGCCAGCGCAAGCAAAGGGCCCGCGCCGGGCGCTCCCGCGAGGCCCGAGAGTGAGGCGCCTGTGGAATTGGCTCTGTCGAGCATTTCGCGAACCGCGGTATTCCTCTCCGAGGACACGTCGACCAATCGCAGACGGAAGAGCGGCGCGAATTTGGCGTCCCACGCGTCGTTGCTGTAAACGAGCAGGTTGTTGAAGTTGAGCAGCGAGTCAGGCTTCACGCCGCGCTGGTACCAGACCGCAATGGTCGAAAGTTCGCTTTCCCCGCTGGTGATATCGAGCAGGACGGCAATGTCCCTTCCATCGGATCCGAAGATGAAATCACTCAAGCGGCCGTTGCACTGTTTCAGGGTTGCCGGAACATAGGCGCCTGAAACGACAATACTCAGCGGTTGCCGATTTTGAATCGAGCGGCGGAGGCCGGTCAGCCGTCCATCGGATTTTAGTTCTGCCGCTATCTGATAGGCGTCGACCAAGTCCGAATAGCGATTACCGTCAATGGCGCCAGTCGTCGTCTCATCCGGTTTCATGAACCAGACTTTGTTGGCGCCATAAACCGGTGTTTCGACGGCCGATTTGTCGCCGAGGCCGATCATGCCCCGTTCGGCGCATCCGGCAGAGAAAAGCGCAAGACAGACAATGAGAATTCTTCGCATCCTAGCCCCCTCGAGAGTATCTCCCGCTACAAGAACGCGACTCGAGTAGAATATGAATTTCCCACCCAAGTTGAGATTACAGAAGTTGATATCCACCGTAAATAACAAAGCGTTCGTTTGGCGAGATTTAACCTGGTCGTGCCGGCTTGAAGCGGGTGGGTCTGCCCTTCTCGACGCGCCAGGAAGCTTGTGCAGATCCGCCCGCAAGGGCACGATCACAACCCCGGACTCCAGTTATGACTGGAGGAGTTTTGGGGAGCACGTCAGTTCGAATGAGTTGATTGCATCCGAAAGCGGTCGTTCAAAACGATCGGAGTGCATCCTGGAAACGGCCGTTTAGATTATTGAGAGTCGCCAATGCGGTCGCGCCGGATCGGTCATTTCGCACCGGGCAATTTGATTCCCAGCAGGACCAGCCGGTCGCCGGTGATCCCGAACCAGTGAGGTACGCCTGCGGGAATCAGGAGGACGTCGCCCGGACCAAGTGGCCTTGTCGCGCCGCCCTCGATTCGGCTTCCCTCAACCAAATTGGCATTGCTGACCTTTGAATCGGCCAGGGTGCCGCCCGAAACAAGCGTGCCTGAACCTTCCAGCACGATTGCGTATTCCGCCTCGGCGGGGTGAACAGCGGGGCGGCCTGGTTTCTTCCATATTTCGATCGCCGCCACCGTCGCACCGTCGCGGACCAAGGGGCGCCACATGAACCCTTGCTCCGGTTTCATCTCGGCGAGCATCTGGCGTAGCTGGACCTGGACATCTGCGCCGCTCGAAAATCCAGACGGATCGGCTGGTTCAGCACGGCTCGTCTGCGCGGAAGCGGCGGCGATGCCTGACGAGACGGCAAGCAGCAATGATGTCGCGCCGATCGTGAAGGCTCGAGCCATTGTCTTCACCGCAGCTCTCCCTGGTTCCATCGGGCTTGTGGTCGCCCATGCAAGCGGTTTTCCGATGGTGCCATGGGTGCCGCGATCCGGACAGTCCCAAAACTCACCACCAACGCAGATGTCCGAAAATCAGCCCAGCTCTCCCCTCATGCGTCAGAAGCCCTTCCGTAGCGTTACGAACAGCTGGCGCGGCGCGGCCGGCAGCAGCGTCTGGCCGTCGCCGCTATTGCCATAACCGCCCGAACCCACCGTGCCGATATAATCCCTGTCGAGCAGGTTGGTCACCGAGGCTTCGAGCGCGAAGCCCGACAGGAAGCCGACGCCGGCCGGAACCTTGATGCCGATGCTGGCGTCGACGACGACGCGCCCGTCGACTGACACGTCGTTGAGATAGCTGTAGTAGCGCTTCGACATGTAATTGGCGCCGACGCGGCCAAAGAACAGCTCGCCATCATAGGCGACTTCCCCCGAGGCGATGTGCCGCGGGCTATCCACGACGGTCTTGCCCTCCAGCGGGATGATCGTCACGCCGTTGAGCACGTCGTCGCGATAGGTCGAGTGGTTGTAGGCATAGGAAGCCGTCGCCGAGAGGCCGCGCATGAGGGTCAGCGTGCCCGATGCCTCGACACCCCAGGACCGCACCGAGCCGACATTCTGCAGTTCGGAAGGGCGCCCTTCGATCGGCGCGCCGACCTGGACCCCGAGCTGGCGATCGCTGAAGTCGACATGATAGCCGGCAAGCACGCCCTGGAAGCTAACCGAGCGGAAGCGGCCGCCGCCTTCGATCGTCTTCGAACGCTCGGGCCGAAGGTCGTCGACGCTCGCGACGAAGCTGGCCGGGCTGGTCGCGAACAGCCCGGACGTGCCGGCGGAGACGAACGGCCGGAAATTCTCGGTATAGTTGGCGAACAGCTCGGCATTGTCGGTGACGCGGAACAGGACGCCGACTTGCGGCAGGAACCAGTCTTGCGAGGCGATGCGCCCGGAGGAGAGCGGTCCCGCGACGATCGCATTGGCGCGGTTGCTGACGCGCACGCCCTTCCACCCGCCCGAGAGGGTGAACGCGCCGAGATCCACTCGGTCCATCACATGATATTGGAGGATCTCGGTCCCATAGTCATAGTCCCATTGCGTGAAGAAGGGATCGTGCTGGAACTGCAGGCTGTCGCGCGACGAGCCCGACAGCGTATTCGCCAATCCGTAGAAGCGGCGCGCCTGCCGGAAGTCGTTATTCTCATACCAGCCGCCGATTTCGACGGTGTTCGCGCCCAGTTCGGCGACGAGGCTGGTGATCGCGCCGAGCCGATCCATGTCATATTCGGTGGTGCGGACCGACATCGGCGCGCCGCCCGGCGTCGGGGTATAGGGCGTCCACCACAAGCCCTGGCCGTGGTTGTTGTGGTAATAGCCCTGCAGCTTGACGCGGACCTTTTCGTTCAGCGGCGTCTCGAACGTCACGCCGGTCAGCCAGTCGCGACGCAGGCCGGCCGCATCGTAATAGGCGTCGTCGAGCGTCCCGACCGGCGCCGGAAAAGTGAAGCCATAGGTCGGGAACGGCCGCGTACCAATGCTACCCGCTGCCTGCCACGCCTGATTGTTGGCGATTGCGGCGACGGCATAGGCGGTCTTCCAATCCGAAGCGAAATTGTCCCAGTCGCGCCCCAGCCGCCCGATCATCTCGGCGGACATGTCCTGATAGTCGTTTTCGCGCCGGTCGGAGAAATTGACGAAGGCCGTGATGCGCCCATCGCCGACATCGGCGACGAGCTTTGCGTTGACCTGGTGCTGGCGCTGCTCGCCGTCGCCCTTCCATTTGCCGGTATTGAGATAGCCATAGCTGATCGCGCCGCGCACGCCGCCCATGTCACCGCTCTCGAGCCGCACGAAGCCGCGGTAGGTGTCGTCGCTGCCATAGGTGCCCGATGCCGCCACGGCCATCTCACGCGAAGGATCGCGCGAGGTGAACATCAGTGTGCCGCCGAGATTGCTGACCGATGCGGTCGAGAGATTGCCCGCGCCCTGGCTGACGGTCACCGCGCCGAGATTCTCCGAGATGATCGCGCGGCTGATGTGCAGGCCGTTGTAATTGCCATAGGTCATGTCGCCGAGCGGCACGCCGTCCAGCGTGAAGCCGAGCTGGTTCTGGTTGAACCCGCGCAGCGAGATACGGCTCGACCATTCATAGGCGCCGAACGCATCCGACGACTGGAAGTTGACGCCGGGCAGCTTCTGGATCGCCTTGAGCGGAGTCGTGCCCGGGGTGAGCAGCGCGATGTCCGCCTCGCTGACGGTCTGCATCTGGCGCGTCTCGCCGAAACCATAGACGACGATGTCTGCACCGTTCTCTACCTCGCCATCCGCGGCCGTTTTCTCGTTGACCGGAGCGGCCTCCTGAGCATGCGCGAGCGCAGGCACGAGCGTGACGCTCGCAACGGAGGTGAGCAGCGCGATTACAGAACGGTTCATGATCGATTTCCCCGAATGGTGTCGCGCCGCATTGCAGTGCAGCAATGACTTCCCGGGGTCCGTGCGATGACGTAACGATGACGAAACGATCTCCTATGTGACAACCCCGGTAGCGCCGGTGAATTTGTTTCCACTCGACGGCGTGATCGCCGCTGGTCGCGGCATGCGCGTCCCCTCTCAGGGATTTCGAACTTCGTCCTGGCGGCTTCAAAATCGCCCGGTCATTCAGGCGGTCTGCGAGTATAGACTGGGGTGGACCGGCTATAGTGGATTCCTCGATCGGCGCGTAGACCCGCGAAAGCTGAGGCGTCGTTCGAAAGGGGAGAGTGGAATGCCCGTAGATAAGTTCGCGAACCGCGAAGGCGAGGCGCAGCTCCTGGTAGCCATGACAGGTAAGGCAAGTGCTGCGAAAGCGGCGGAGGGCGACGAGCCGGTGTTCGCATATATTGCCACTTTACCCCAACCGCAGCGCAATGTTGCCGAGCGCATCGATGCCTTGGCTGCCGAAGCGTTGCCGGGCCTCCGACGCGCGGTGAAGTGGGGGATGGCGTATTACGGCGTGGGCGGCGGTTGGTGCTTTTCGTCCGGCGCCTTCGTTGGTCACGTGAAACTGATGTTTATACGCGGTGCGGAGCTGCTGCCTGCACCGCCGGTCACGCCGATCGGTATGGGCAAGTCCGCACGGGGAGTGGAGCTGGCGTCGGTAGATGATATCGACGAACTCCAAATTGCTTCCTGGATGAAGCAGGCCGCCACGATGCCATTTTTCAGCAAGAGCAAGCGGTAGCGAAGCAGAAGTGGAGTTTGTTGTCGCTATCCGTTTCGCCCCACATAAACCTTTCGCGGTTCTTAAATCGATAATCGAGAGGGGGCACTCGCCCATATTGGACATCGTCCGTTTGATGTCCCTGAATTCGTAACCGGCCCTGCCGTCGCTTTTCGATGGCCGTCATCCGCGCGACCCGGAGATGTCATCAAACCGTATTCGCCGGTTCCTAGCTGACTTACCATGAGAGTGAGCAAGATCGCCTGCGAGGGAGTGCTGGGATCCGGTTGGGCTCGGCTGCGCGATCAGATAGCGCGCATGACGCGTCGCGACGACGCGGAGGACCTTCTCCACGATGCCTGGATCGGGATTGCGGTGCGGCAGACGCAGGTGGAGAACCCCGCTGCGCTCCTGGCGCGCAGCGCCGTCAACCGCGGCCTGGACGCATATCGCCGCGAGCGACGCATCGGCGCGACCCTGGTGACGGACGCCGCTGTCGCCGCAGAAGCCATCGCGGATCTCCGCCCACTGCAGGACGAGATATTGATAGTCCGCCATCGCCTCGAACGCCTGAGGGGAGGCGTGGCGCAACTGAGCCCCCGCACGCGCGAGATTTTCTTGATGCACCGGCTGGAGGGCCGTAAATATCGAGAGATCGCGCAGGATCTCGGGATCAGTCAGAGCGCCGTCGAGAAACATATCGCCCGGGCGATGGCGCATCTGACCGATTGGATGGAGAATTGGTGACGTGATCTTCCGCAGTGAGCCGGAAAATGCCAACCGGCAGGCGGGAGAGTGGCTGGCGCGACTGCACGCGGACGATCGCGCGCCCGAAGACGAGGCGGAGTTTCGGGGGTGGCTCAAGGCCGATCCTTCGCACCAGGACGCGTTCGAACGTGCCTCTGCGATCTGGGACGCCGTTGGCGGCTTGCGCAATCGGCCTCTGGCTGCCGAGCCCGATCGTCCGCGCATGTCGCGCCGCATGATATTGGCGGGAGGCGGGGCAGTGATCGTTGCGGGTGCCACGACCTTTGGTTGGCGGGAGGCGCATGCCGGTGTCTACGAGACCGGGATCGGCGAACAACGCCGGTTGATGCTGGAAGACGGCAGCCGGGTGATGCTCGATACCGATACGCGGATCCGCTTCCGGACCCGCAGCGATGTACGCATGCTGTCGCTCGGCATGGGGCGAGCGGACCTGGATATCGCTGCCGATTCCCGTCCGTTCGTGATCGAAATGGGAGCACGACGCGCGATTGCGCAGGCCGGCCGTCTCGATCTGCGCCGCGATGGCGATGCAGTGGCGTTGACCGCGATCCAGGGCAGCGCGCGGATCGACGCCCCGGGGGCCCCCGTGTCGCTTTCCCCCGGTAGCCGTATCGCAATGGGGACCGGGCGGCCGGACAAGCTCGACCGGCCGGAGCTCGACGACCTGATCGCCTGGCAGAGCGGCCGGCTCGCCTTCCGGGACGAGACACTCGCTAATGCGGCGATCGAGATGAACCGCTATACGACACGGGCATTGGTGATCGCCGATCCACAGGCCGCGGCGATGCGCGTGAGCGGGGTCTATCGCGTGGGCGATCCGGAAGCGTTTGCCCGGTCTCTCGCGCTGCTGCTGCCGGTCCGCGCGTCCTCGGACGGCGAGGCCATCCGTATTACGGCGGCCAGCGGAAAATAATTTTCGCGGATGGGGTGGGGAAATCCTGCCCGCGGTCGTCGAGGATCCGGGCGCTCGCGAGGAGCGCGGCACGGGGTACTGAAATCATGACCAGTCTAAAGCGGCAGCTTTGCCGATCGGCGGCGCTCGCGCTCACGCTTTCCGCACTCGCCATGGCGACGACCGCAGAGGCGCAGGGCAACGCGCGCCGGGTTCGCATCACGATCGCCGCACAGCCGATGGACCGTGCGCTGGAGCAGCTGGCGCGCCAGAGTGGCAGCGACATCCTGTTCACTCGCGACGCCGTGGCCCAATTGAGGGCGCCGGCGCTTTCGGGCCAGTTCGACGCCGAGACGGCGCTCCGCCGGCTGATCGCCGGCAAGCCGTTGACAGTGGTGCGGGACGGATCGGGCGCCCTGATCGTACGCGCGCAGACCGCAGCCGCCCGGCAAACGCCGACCAGCGCGAGCGAAGAGCCTGACGAGGACGAGGAAATCGTCGTCACCGCCAACTTCTCCGACGGCGTCGAGCGGGCGCTCGACGTGAAGCGCAATGCGGATTCGATCTCTGACGCCGTGGTTGCCGCGGATATCGGCAAGCTGCCCGCATTCAATATCGCCGAGGCGCTGCAGCGCGTTCCCGGCGTGACGATCGTCCGCGAAGCTGGCGAAGGCCAGTTCATCAGCGTGCGTGGGCTTGGCCCCAACTTCCAGGCGGTGACGTTCGACGGCATGCCGCTGGCGTACAACGAGAATATCCGCAATTCGGGCCAGTCGGGCCGCCAGTTCCGGCTTCAGGTGCTGCCGGCTACGCTGATCGACAGCGTCGTCGTCACCAAGTCGCCGACCGCCGATCTGATCGAGAGCGGGATCGGCTCTTCCGTCGATATCCGCCTGATCAAGCCGCTCGACCGCAAGTCCTTCGTCGCGGCCAGCCTCTATGGCGGCTATGAAGAGCGCACTGACAAGCTCCAGCCCAACGGCTCGATCTCCGCCGGCTGGCGCAACGGCGCGCATACTTTCGGCGTGCTCGCCGGCGTTTCCTACACGAAGCGCAACGTGCAGTTCGATCGCCTGCGTCTCGGCTGGCAGGACACCCCGGTCCCGGGGTTTGGCACGATTCGCGCGCCCGGCGACGCCCAGCCCTATCTCGAGCTGGAAAATCGCGAGCGGATCAGCGCCGTGGCCGGCCTGCAATGGCGCCCAGCGCCCGGGATCGAGGTCAAACTGGACGGTCTCTTTTCGCAGTTCAACAACGAGACGACCGAACGGCGCCTGACCTATTACATCCCGAGCCAGATCGCGCGGCTGGATCCGGCGACGGCTGTGGTGAGGGAGGGGCGGCTGCTGGCGGGCACGATCCGCGGTGCGCGGATCCGCAACTATGCCGAATATATGGACCAGTCGCACCAGAATTTGCAGCTGAACGGTACAGTGAAGCTCGATCTGGCAGGCTGGCGGATCGAGCCGCGCTTCAGCTATGCGCGCGCGACCAGCGATCTCGATACGCCGATCCAGCGCGTGCAATATCGCACTCCTAACGCCGCGGGTGGCAACCTCACCTTCGACTTCAGCAACGATGTGCTGAAGGACGGCAAGGTCAATTCGCTCTTCACCGATCTAGATCTGACCAACGCATCGGGCATGGTGTTCGAGAGCTTCGCGGTGCGCCCGATCAATTCGAAGGATGAGGACAAGACTGCCATCCTCAACGTCGGGCGCGACCTCGATCTCGGCATCGGCGGCTTCACCTTCACAGGATTGCGCTTCGGCGGGCAATATTCGGATCGTTACCGCGACTATCAGCGCCGCGACCGGAACAGCGCCGCGTTACGGCCGGGTGCGGCGCGAACCGATGCCTTTCTGCGCTATCCGGTGCCGTCCAACGCGTTCGACCAGTCGATCGTCAACCGTCAGGCTTGGGCGAATGTCGATTGGGGCCTGTTCAACCGGAACTATATGCTGGGCAGCGAATTCGACGGCGTGAACCCGAGTGCCTATGATTTGGCGCCTACCGCTGCCGACCTTCAGAACTCCTATCGGATCGGCGAGAAGATCGCGGCCGGCTATGGCCGCCTCGATTTCGAGGCGAACGCGGGCGGCGTTCCGCTCACCGGCAATCTCGGCCTGCGCTATGTGCGCACCCGCACCGACGTGCGCGGTACCACCGTGTCGCCGGTTCCCGATGGCAAGGGCGGCGTGACCACCGATGTCACCCCGACGACCACGCGCGCGAGCTATGCTGAATGGCTGCCCAGCGCGAATGCGATGCTGAAGTTCGCCGACAATGTGCAGCTGCGGCTCGGCGTGGCGAAGACGATGACGCGACCGTCGCTTTCAGAGCTACGCAACTCGATCAACACCAACAGCGCGACCGTGACGAGCATCTACAACCAGGGCGCCGCCGCACTGGCGGACCCGACGATCAACCTGCAGGCCACGGCGGGCAATCCCAATCTGCGCCCTTACACCTCATGGAATTTCGACGTCTCGTTCGAATGGTATTTCAACAAGTTCGGCGCGTTCACGGCTGCTGCCTTCCACAAGGACATCAGCGACTATGTCGCATCCGACTTCGAGACGCGCACGTTGGCCTTCGCCGTAAAGGACGGATCGACGTTGCCGGTGGATATCCTGGTCGCCACGCCCACCAATGTCGGCGATGCCAGGATCTCGGGCGTCGAGTTCGGCTACACCAACAAGCTGCCCTTCGGCTTGGGTGTGACCGCGACGGCGACTTTCGCCACGACGAAGCTCGAGCTCAACCGGGCCGGTGTCGGCCTGCAGACCGCGGGCATTCAGGGCGTTTCCGATGTCAGCTACTCGATCACGCCGTTCTTCGAGACCGGACCGTTCGAGATCAATCTCAGCTATACCTATCGCAGCGACTATATCACCGATGCCGGGGCGTTGGTCACCTCGCTTCCCACCGCCGAGGATGTCGTCGCTTATTATCAGAAGGGTTTCGGCATCGTCGACCTGGGCGCCAGCTACCGGGTGAAGCCGAATATCGAGCTCTTCGTCCAGGCGGTGAACCTGCTCGATCAGCGCCAGGTGTCCTTTGCCGGAACCCGCAGTGAATTCACCGAAATCCACACCTTCGGGCGCACGGTGAATTTCGGCGTCCGCGCCAAGTTCTGATTGCGGCCTTCGAAGACCAGGGGATCGCCGCATGCACTGCGGCGATCCCTTGCCGGTTTCACGATTCCAACGCTTCCGGCGAGGAACCGTGTACCAGCCGCGGAATCGATCCGATCATCCATCCGCAGCCGCAACCCGTCGAAGCTGTCCAAGGCGATTTGCGATTCGGGAGATGCGCGATGTCATCGGTTGATCCGTGTCGACGCTTGGATTGGCCAAGTTTCGGAGGATGGATCGATAGTTGATCATTCTTCGATAGCATGGCTGCGCGGGTCGCCTTCCCTGTTGATATATTCGATGCCTAAAGGCCCGGTTCCCCGATTTGAGCGATATACTCGCCTGACCAATGAAAATGTGGGCGATTCTGAGGTGATCTCTGCACCCTTCTATCCGATGCCAGCTGGTGGGGCGTTTCTGTTACCGGCAGTTTGGGCGCTTGCTTGTTGATCAAGCCTGTGCCGATCGGGTGCATATTTTCGCACTCGCATATACGATTATGCGGGATGCGTTCGCGAACATCCATTCAGCCAGCCTCAATGAAGGAATATATCTCGCCGTTCGAATGCCATCAGGTCATCGCGCGTGTTGATGTTGCCCAGCTGATGCGCGATTTCGACGGGGGTCGCTGACACCGCACGCGCCCAGGCGTTGAGCGAACGATCATTGTTCGCCTGAAGCCATGAATGCAGTGCCTCCGCCAGCGCGCAGGGCCAGAGGCCGACCACCGGAAGATCGGCGACATAGGCGGGTCCCGAGACCCCCGACAGCCGATCATGAAGGTTGCGCGGCAGGTCCGGGGAGTCACAGGGCGCACTGAGCACTGCCGCAAAACCCGCCCGCTGCCCATATGCCAAGGCTGCGCATAAGCCGCCGAGCGGACCGAGACCGGCACGTGGGCGATCTTCCAGAGAGGCCATTTCGCGATGCGTTCGGCCGCAGAGGACAAGGGCATCGCATTGCGGACGGAGCGCGTCCGCGACATGCGCGAGAAGCGTCCGTCCGTCGAGCATGGCCTCGGCCTTGTCGCTGCCGAAGCGGCGCGAGCGGCCGCCGGCGAGGATGGCACCGAGCAGTTTCATGCGATCGGCCGCAGCAGGGCGTCTGGGCGGGTGAGCACCCGCAATTCGAGCCCGGCCGTCCGGGCGCGCGCCAGTGCGAGGGCGGTCGGAGCGGAGATCGTGGCGAGCATGGGGCAATCCGATAAAGCGGCTTTCTCCACCAGCTCGTACGAACAACGCGAAGTGAGCAAGGCGAAGCCGTGATCCCAGGACAGCCCTTCGCGCAGCATCGCTCCGATGAGCTTGTCGAAGGCGTTGTGGCGGCCGACATCCTCCCGCACGAGGCGGATGGAACCGGCCTCGGTGCAGGCGGCGGCCGCGTGCACCGCGCGTGTCGCAACGCCGAGTGGCTGCGTCTTCTCGAGTGCCTGCAGCGCAGCGAATACCGCCTGGTCCTCACCCGCCCAGTGCGCTGACCGCGGCGGCAGCGGGCGCATCGCCTGTTCGAGACTCTCGATCCCGCATAATCCGCAGGAGGAATCGGCAGTGCGATGGCGGACCCGGTCCGACACGCGGATCGCCGCGCGCTGCGACAAGGTGAGGCGCAGGATCAGGCCGTGTTCGAGCGCATGCACTTCGGCGTCGAGCATGTCGCCGGCCTCGTCGATCAGCCGCTCGGTCAGCGCGAAGCCATAACCGAGGTCGAGCAGGTCGTCGGGGCTGGCCATCAGCACGGCATAACCAAGGCCATTGCACTCGATCGCCACCGGCACTTCCTCGGCGATCGCGCGCCTTTCCACATCGGCACCGCCATCGGCGCCGATCCGTGCGAATGCGAGAGTCCGCGCAGCGGTCAAATCCGAATCCGCACGGGTACCGATTTGGCCGCGGGAACATGGCTCTGCTCGGCATGATGCTCGACCGGCATCAGCACGTTCGCTTCCGGATAATAAGCGCCGAGGCAACCACGCGGGATGTCGTAGGGGGTGACGATCAGGCCCTCGCGGCGGCGCAGCTTGCCGTCTCCCGCGTCACTCTCCAATGCAACGATCTGGCCTTCGGAAACGCCTGTAGCGGCCATGTCCTCGCGGTTGATGAACAGCACGTCGCGGGTGCCTTTCACGCCGCGGAAGCGATCGTGATAGCCATAGATCGTCGTGTTGAACTGGTCGTTCGAGCGCAGGGTCATCAGCCGGAAGCGTCCTTCCGCGTCGGCGAACCCCGTCGCGCTCAGCCCGGTCGGCGCGAGGAACTCGGCCTTGCCGCTCGGCGTCTGCCAGACGCGTTCGGCCGCCTTGTTGCCTTTCCAGAAGCCGCCGGGCGTGAACAGGCGCTTGTTATAGCCCCTGAAGATCGCCGGGTACGTCGCCTCGATCGCATCGCGGATCCGCCCATAATCGGCGACCCAATTGTCCCAATCGACGCGCGGATTGGGCGGCAGGATGCGCTTGGCGATCTCTGCGACGATGCGCGGCTCGGACAGGAGATGAGGGCTCGCAGGCCTCGATTTGCCGCGCGAGCCGTGGATGCAGCTGGTCGAATCCTCGGTCGAGACCGCCTGTGGTCCGGTCTCCTGAACATCCTCCTCGATCCGGCCGAGGCAGGGAAGCAGATAGGTGATCTTGCCGGCGAAGAGGTGGTTTCGATTGAGCTTGGTCGCGATCTGGACCGACAGATCGAGGCGCGGCCAGGCTTCCTCCATCGCCGCGGTCTCGGGCACTGCACGCAGGAAATTGCCGCCGAGGCCGATCACTGCCTTCACCGATCCGTCGATCACGCCGCGACAGGTCTCGACAGTGTCGAGCCCCTTTTCGGTCGGCGGATCGAAGCCGTACAGTTCCTTCAGCCTGTCGACGGGCACCAGTTCGGTCTTCTCGGTGATGCCGACGGTGCGCTGGCCCTGGACGTTCGAATGGCCGCGCACCGGCGTCGGGCCCGCGCCGGGTCTGCCGATATTGCCGCGCAACAGCAGCAGATTGACCACCATGCGGACATTCTCGACGCCCTTCACATGCTGGGTCAGCCCCATGCCGTAGATGGCGAGCACGGCCTTGGCCTTCGCGTAGACCCGTGCCGCCTGCTCCAGCGCCGACCGCTCGAGTCCGGACTCGCGTTCGATATCGGCCCATTCGGCGGCGCGCGCCGCATCGGCGAAGGCGCGGAAGTCATGCGTGTGCTGCGCGATGAAGTCGTGATCGAGGACCGGTGGGTCGCCCACTGCGAGCGCGGCGTCGTCCCATTCGATCACGAATTTGGCGATCCCCAGCATCGCGGCGATATCGCCGCCGGCCTTCACCTGATGATATTGGGTCGAGATCTGCGTCTCGCCGCCGGTCAGCATCTCGATCGGGCTCTGCGGATTGGTAAAGCGTTCGAGTCCGCGTTCCCTGAGCGGATTGAAGGTGATGATTTCCACGCCGCGCTTGCGCGCGCTGCGCAGGTCGTGGAGCATCCGCGGCGCGTTGGATCCGACATTCTGGCCGAAGAAGAAGATCGCGTCGCAAGCCTCGAAATCCTTGAGCCGCGTCGTCCCGACCGGCACGCCGATCGCCGCCTTGAGCCCGACCGAAGTCGATTCGTGGCACATGTTCGAACTGTCGGGCAGGTTCTGATTGCCGAACATCCGCGCCATCAGCCCGTACATGTACGATGCCTCGAGGCAGGTGCGGCCCGACGAGTAGAAAGCGACCGATTTGGGGTCGAGCGGGCGCAGAGCCGTTCCGATGGCGTCGAACGCCTCCTCCCAGCTGCACGCGACATATTTGTCGGTGGCTGCATCGTAGCGAAGCGGATGGGTCAGTCGGCCGTGCTGCTCGAGGTCATAGTCCTTCCAGTCGCGCAGCTCGGTCAGCGTATGCTGCGCGAAGAATTCCGGCGTGGTGCGCAGCGTGGTCAGTTCCCACGCGGTCGCCTTCGCGCCTTCCTCGCAGAATTCGGCGGGATGGTGATCGGCGGGCTTGGGCCAGGCGCAACTGGTGCACATGAAGCCATGGGGCTTGTTCTGGCGCGCGAGCTGGAGCAGCGCATCGGGCGTGACGCGCTCGCGCGGCAGGATCTCGGCGAGCGAACGCACCGAGCCCCAGCCGCCCGCCGGGCCCGCGAAGGGCTTGATCTCGGGCTTGTCCGAACGCTGCTTCGACATGACGCCTACCCTTTCGCCGCTCGCCTGGAACCGTCTTCTGGACAATCGCCCGGCCTGCGCCAACTACAATAAAATCCGCGAACTGCGCGCGGCCTTCGTCTCAATAGAACCGCGGGATGGGCCCGCGTTGCGGCGTCTGGTCCGGCAAGTCGATCTCGACTTCGTCGACATAGCACCAGCCCCAGCCCTCGGGCGGATCGTAGCCTTCGATGATCGGGTGACGCGTGGCGTGGAAATGCGCGGTGGCATGGCGATGGGGAGACTGGTCGCAGCAGCCGACATGGCCGCAGGTTCGGCAGATGCGGAGGTGCAGCCATGGGCTGCCAATCTTCAGGCATTCCTCGCAGCCCCGCGCGCTGGGGGTTACGTCGTTGATCGTTGCGCTATGAATACACGACGTCATGCGCCCTCTCTGTCTGGCCGGCGGCAGGGATGAGGCCCGCCGCCGCATTCCTATCAGGTCCGGACCAAGGTGAGCAGATCCGGATTGATGACGTCGGCATGGGTGGTCAAGTTTCGTGCCGGGTGTGATGGACCGCATGATCGTGGCGAACGATGCAGCTTCGATCGGCGCAATGCACGCGCTATCCCAGATACTGGGAGGCAACGTGGGCGGATCAACGGGCATTAATCTGATTGCGTGCCTGAAGGTGGTGGATGAAATGCTCCGAAAGGGTGAGCGCGGAAGCATCGTGACGCCGCTGTGTGACAGCACGAGGTTCCGCGATTCACCGGGAATGGGGGTCGATGGTGCTGGCGCCTTGGGCGGCCTATCGCTTCTACGGCAACGCGACGATCCTCGCCGACAATTACGCCGCGATGGAGCGCTACACCCGCTATCTCGAAAGCCGCGCGGTCGATGGGCTGGTCGATTTCGGGCTGGGAGACTGGTTCGACGTTGGCCCCAAAAAGCCCGGCGAGGCGCAGCTGACCAGCAAGGCGTTTACGGGAACCGCGACGCGAGGCGCATGTGCCGGCTGGTGCCGTCGCTGAATTGATACTCCCTTCGTCGTCGTCGGCAAAACCAGCGTCGTTGGACGGTCGACCCGACAAGGCGATTGTCATCGGGGCCGGCGTGCATCGATATGAGGTTCGGCCGACCTGATTCCATCCGCTCCGGGGATGCCCAGCTGCCGCGGCGCAGTTATGATGCTGCGTCACACTTCCTTGGTGGGTCCGCCGGGATTCGAACCCGGGACCTCTCGATTAAAAGTCGCTTGCTCTACCAACTGAGCTACGGACCCACGCAGCCGCCCCCTAAGCGTGGGCGCGAGGCGGGTCAACCGGCGGAATGGGAACCCTTTGCCCGCCACATGTCTTGTCGGGCGAGGAGGATGTGGCTTGCGGATCGCGACGTACAACGTGAATGGCGTCAACGGACGCCTGCCGGTGCTGCTGCGTTGGCTCGCCGAGAGCGCGCCCGACGTGGTGTGCCTGCAGGAATTGAAAGCGCCCGACGAGAAATTCCCGGAAGCGGCGATCCGGGACTTGGGCTATGGCGCGATTTGGCACGGCCAGAAGAGCTGGAACGGCGTGGCGATCCTGGCCCGGGGCTGCGATCCGGTCGAGACGCGGCGCGGGCTGCCTGGAGATCCTGACGACAGCCACAGCAGATATATCGAGGCCGCGATCGGCGGCGTGCTGGTAGGTGGGCTCTATCTCCCCAACGGCAACCCGCGGCCGGGGCCGAAATTCGACTACAAGCTCCGCTGGTTCGACCGGCTGATCGAGCACGCCGCGATCTTGATCCGCATGGACGCACCGGTGGTGATCGCCGGCGACTATAACGTGATGCCAACCGACCGCGACGTCTACAAGCCTGAGCGCTGGCTCGACGACGCGCTGTTCGCACCCGAGGTTCGCGCCGCCTTTTTCCGAATGCTCGATCAGGGCTGGACCGACGCGTTGCGGACGATGCATCCGGACGAGACGATCTACACTTTCTGGGACTATTTCCGGAACGCGTATTCCCGCAATGCCGGGCTGCGTATCGACCATCTCCTGCTCAACGCGCCCGCCGCGAAGAAATTGAGGGCGGCGGAGGTCGACGCACATGTCCGCGGCTGGGAGAAGACCAGCGATCACGCGCCGGTATGGATCGAGCTGGACCTCTAGGGTCTCAGATCCGCAAATAGCGGAAGTACCAGACCTCGTGTCCCTTGCGGCGCGCCTTGCGCTCGTAGCGGGTCTCGGGCCAATCGGCCGGACGGGTGAGGAAGTCTGCGGCGCTCTCCGCCTGCCACGCGAAGTCGCGGCGCTGGTTCATCACCATCATCGCCCAGCGGCAATATGTTGGATCGTCGGTGCCGAGGCGAAACTCGCAGCCGGGCTTGAGCTTGGCCGCGATCATTTCGAGCGGGCCGTTGTTGACCATGCGCCTTTTGGCATGGCGCGCCTTGGGCCAGGGGTCGGGATGGAGCAGATAGACTCGGCTCAGGCTGGCGTCGGGAAGCCGCTCGAGCACTTCCAGCGCGTCGCCCATGTGCAGCCGGACATTGCCGAGCGCGTCGTCGCGGATATGGTTGAGCGCGCTGACCACGCCGTTGAGAAAAGGCTCGCAGCCGACAAAGCCGTGATCGGGGCGCATCCGTGCCTGGCCGGCGAGATGCTCGCCGCCGCCGAAGCCGATCTCGAACTCGAGCGGGCGGCTGTCGCCAAATAGCCGGGCGGCGTCGAGCGGGCCGTGATCGGGGACGCTGACCCTGGGCAGCATCTCCTCGAGGAGGGCGGCTTGGCCTTCGCGCAACTTGTGCCCCTTGGAACGTCCATAGAGGCGGCGGATAGTGACGGGATCGGGCATGCCGCCTGTTAGCGCCGCCACCGCGCGGCGCAACCTAGAGCGCGATTGCCATCTCGGTAGTGCGCGCCGTGCGGAGTGGGAAGACCGCGCGGTTGTGATGCGCGAGGCGGCGGTGGGTGGCCGCGCTGACCGGATTGCGCGGTTCGCGGCGCGGCAGGTCTCCCCGGGGCAGCGACGCGGTCTCGACCTGGAAGTGACGCACGCCCATCGCCACGAGTGCCTCATGCTCGCCGCGACGCTCGGCACCCCGGGCGATGACGGTGACGCCCATGCCGCGCGCCAGCCGCATCACGCCCTCGGCCATCAGCCGGCGCGAGACGCTGGCATCGATTCCGTGGACGAGCGAGGGATCGAGCTTGATGAAGCGCGGCGTGAAGCGGGCAAGCAGCTTGAGTGCGATCGGGCCTGCGGCGAAGCCGTCGAGTGTAACCGACAGGCCGCGGCGCGTACATGCGTCGGCGAGCGCGACGGCGTGGCTCAGATCGCCGCGTTCGTCGGCGTTGATCTCGATCACCAGCCGGTCGGTGGCGATGCCCTGCGCGAGCGCGGCGCGGAAGAGATGCGAAAGCAGCGGCTCGGCGAGTCCGGCGGCGGCGCCGAGCGGAATGGCGATCAGCGTTTCGCCGCCATGGACGCGGAGCGCGGCGGCGCGCTCGAGACTGCGCGTGATGCGGCGCGCCTCCAGAGCGGGGCGCTGCTCGGGAAGGAGCGTTGCCGAGAGGGCAGCGAAGCTGCGGCCGCCGATGCCCGTGGCGACGGCCTGCCAGGCGAAGGGGTTGCTGGTCCCCTTTGCGATCATCGGCTGGAAGCCGATGCGGAGATCGAGGCGCGGATCGGCACAGTTGAGCGTGACGGGGGACATCGTGGGGTTGGCGTCGGTCATGCGAGCTCCTCTTCGGAAGCTGAAATATTGGTTAACGCGCGCGCCGCCCACTCCGTGCGTCGCCGCATTGGATTCCCACCCATAGGGATTCTCCTGGGTTCCGCGCGAATGCTTCGGAGATTCCGCGAGTCGCGGTCCCAGGTTGGTTTCGGAGGCTGAGGCGAACGCTGCGATGCGTCGGCTGACGCACGCAGCGTCGGAGTGAATCAGGCGGCGCGGCGGAGCGACGGATTGGGGAGGGCGCGAATCGCCGGGCTGGCGATCTCATCGCCCTGCACGAGATGGATGCCGAAGCCGCGGAGGCGCTGGAGCACGGGCTCGCTATCGACGCCGGTGGCGATCACCTTTAGGCCGAGGCTGCGGATGCGCGGCGCGAGATCTTCGAGGACGAGGCGGCGCGACCAGCTGCTGGCGATGGCGCTGACGAGCTCCGATTCGAGCTTCACCAGCTCGGGAAGATAGCGGCCGCACAGCGCAAGCCCCGAATGGCCCGGTCCGAGTCCGACGAATGCCGTCAACGGCCCCAGCTTGCGGTGCACGTCGATGATCGCGGCGAGTTCGCTGCCTTTGAGTTGCTGATAGCCTTCGAGACCGAAGATCAGGCGTTCGGGAATGAGGCCCGCCATGCGCGCGACGCGCAGGATCGGTTCTAGATGCTCGGCCGGCGCGCCAATTCCGGCGGCCTGAAGGGGGATGAGAAGGCGCGCGCCGCTGGTGCCCAGTCCCGCCGCCATCGACAGGCGAATGGCCGCCGCCGCGCAGCGCTGGCCGAACGTGGCGCGCGCTTCACCCTCGAGCGATCCGTAGATCTCCGCCGAAGTCTCGCCGTTACGGCCGCACACGATCGCCTCATAGGCATAGACCCGATTTCCCGAGAGATCGGCGATCGGCTGAAAGGCGATTGTAAGGCCCGAGTCGGACACGGGCTTGTGCTCCAATTCGGATGTCACCGGCTGCAAATCCACCATGCGGTTCCTGTACCTCCCACATCTAGTGAAGAAATGCAGTTACCCCAGCCTTTAGGAGGGCCTCCGTACTTATCCCTAGATGTGGCGGGCGGGGTACGAAAAGGGCCGGGGAATTGCTCCCCCGGCCCTTGCGTGTCCGTTGCCGGCGCGGATCAGGCCAGGGCGGCCTTCAGATCCTCGACGAGGTCGGTCTTCTCCCAGGGGAAGAAATCGCCTTCTGCCTTGCGGCCAAAGTGGCCGTAGGCCGCGGTCTTCTGATAGATTGGCTTGTTGAGGCCGAGATGGGTGCGGATGCCGCGCGGGGTGAGCCCGCCCAGCTTGGCCAGTCCCAGGATCGCTTCCTCGATCTTGTCGTCGCCGACGGTGCCGGTGCCGTGCGTGTCGACATAAAGCGACAGCGGCTTCGACACGCCGATCGCATAAGCGAGCTGGATCGTGCAGCGCTGGGCGAGGCCCGCCGCGACGATGTTCTTCGCCAGATAGCGGGTGATGTACGCCGCCGAGCGATCGACCTTGGTCGGGTCCTTGCCCGAAAAGGCACCGCCGCCGTGCGGGGCCGCGCCACCGTACGTGTCGACGATGATCTTGCGCCCGGTCAGGCCGGCGTCGCCATCGGGTCCGCCGATCTCGAAGCTGCCGGTCGGGTTGATGTGATAGACCGTCTCGTCCGAAAGCAGCTCGGCGGGAAGAATGTCGGCGACGACCTTCTTCACATAAGCGTGGAGCTCGGCTTCCTTGTCGCCTTCGTCATAGCCCTTGCCATGCTGGGTCGACACGACGATCGCGGTGGCCGCTACGGGCTTGCTGCCTTCGTAGCGGAGCGTGACCTGGCTCTTGGCGTCGGGCTCGAGGAACGGCGCCGCGCCCGAATGGCGATCGGCGGCCATGCGCTCGAGGATCTTGTGGCTGTAATAGAGCGTCGCCGGCATCAGATCGGGCGTGTCGTCGGCCGCATAGCCGAACATGATGCCCTGATCGCCCGCGCCTTCGTCCTTGTTGCCCGAAGCGTCCACGCCCTGCGCGATGTGCGCGGACTGCGGGTGGAGGTTGTTCTCGAAGCGCAGCGTCTCCCAGTGGAAGCCGTCCTGCTCATAGCCGATGCGCTTGACCGTATCGCGGACGGTCTTCTCGACCTCTTCCTGCACGCCCGGTGCCCAGTTGCCGGCCTCGTCCATGATCCCCTTGCCGCGGATCTCGCCGGCAAGGACCACGAGCTGGGTGGTGGTGAGCGTCTCGCAGGCGATGCGGGCCTCGGGATCCTTCGAGAGGAACAGATCGACGATGGCGTCGGAAATCTGGTCGGAGACCTTGTCGGGATGGCCTTCCGAAACCGATTCGGACGTGAAGAGATAATTGGAACGCATGGTTTTCCTCAAATCGTGGGAAGGAAGCCGGGCCGTTGCCATGCCCATATAAAGCTTTCCTTATATCTTGCCCCTAGCGGCCCCACCGACGGAACGCAATCGCGAACAGATACAATGTGCCGGCGACGAGAAAGGCGAGCCAGTTGCCGAAGCGCGCGAACAAGGTCGGCGGCAGCGGACGCGGCAGAGCGAGTTCGATCGCGCCCTCCTGCCCGTGCGGAATCGATTCGAGCACGCGGCCGCGCGCGTCGATCACCGCCGAGATGCCGGTCGGAGTCGAACGCAGGATCGGCAGCCCCTCCTCGATCGCGCGCAGCCGTGCTTGCGCCAGATGCTGTGGCGGACCCCATTTGCCGAACCATGCGTCGTTCGACGGGTTGAAGATGAAATCGGGGCGGTTGCGGCGATCGACGACCTGGCCGGAGAAGATGATCTCGTAGCAGATCTGGATCCCTGCCTTGCCGAAGCCCGGAATTTCGATCGAGCGCGGGCCGGGGCCGGGCACGAAATCGACTTCGCCCATCACGAGGCGCGCGAGCCCGAGCGGGGCGAGCAACGTCCGCATCGGCAGATATTCGCCATAAGGGACGAGGTGCGCCTTGTCGTAGCGCTGGCCGAGCGTACCGGCGGGATCGATCGACCATACCGAATTGCCTGCACCGTTCACTCGACCATTATTGCCGAAGAACAGGGCCGTGCCCCCGATCAGGGCGGCGTCCCTGGGCCCGAGCTTCGCGGCAATCCGCGTGCGTACCCAGAGCGGATCGGCGCGGCCATAGAAGCGCGTGTCGGGATAGCCGTCCTCGACATAATAATTGACCGTTCCCTCGGGCCAGACGATCAGCCGCGGGGCTTCGCCCTGGCGGCCGCTCCAGTCGAGCAACTTGACCAGCACGCGCTCGGGATAGTCGGGGTCGCCGACGCCCTCCTGCCCGATATTGGGCTGCACGACGCGGACGTGAGGGGCGGCCGGATCGGGGGTGGAGGGCGGCATCAAGCCCGCCGGCGCGGTTGCCAGCACCGTGAGCACGACAGTCAGAAGCCAGATATGTTTGCGCGGCACCGTGAGAAACAGGCCAGCGGCCAGCACGGCAACTCCCGACAGCGCATAGGTCCCAACCCATGCCGCCAACTGAGCCATCAACGTCGGCAGCCAGATCACGCCGAGCGGGTTCCACGGATATCCGGTGAACAGCACGCCGCGCAGATATTCGGTGACGATCCACGATCCCGCTGCCGCAAGCACGAACGCGAGATCGGGGCCGGTGCCATCGTCGCGGCGCCTGACCGCGCGCGCGAAGCGCCACGCCAGCCCCATTGCGAAGGCGGGGTAGACCGCGAGGTACAGGGCCAGCAACACCACGGCGAAATAGCCGAGCGCGGGCGGCATCTTGTCCTGATAATCGAAGGCGTGCTGGATCCAGTTGTTGCCGACGGTGAAGTGGCCCACGCCGAACACCCAGCCGCGCAGCAGCACCGCCTTGAGCGTCGGCGCCGTCCAGCTCAGCCAGAGCAGGACCGCGACGGCGACCAGCGTGATCGGCCACAGGTTCAGCGGTGCGAAGCCCGTGACGGAGACGAGGCCGGCGATCAGGGCGACGAGCAAGGGACGGGAAAGCATCGGCGTGGGACTTAGCCGATCCTTTGGGCAAGGGGGAGGGGTGGGAGGATCTACTCCCTCTCTCGTCACCCCGGCCTCGTGCCGGGGTCCACCGTGAGGCTTGAGGAGAAGCACGAGCCTCTTGTCTCTCCGTTGCTGAGCAGTGGACCCCGGCATTTCGGCCGGGGTGACGGGTTGGGGGAGGCGAGTTAAAGGGAGGCCATGACGCTCCGTCCCTTCCACCTCGCTTTCCCGGTCCGCGACCTCGCGGCGGCACGCGCCTTCTACGGCGGCGTGCTCGGCTGCCCGGAGGGGCGCTCCTCGGAACAATGGATCGACTTCGACCTGTTCGGCCACCAGATCGTCGCGCATCTGGATCCCGCTGCGAAGCCGGTGGCGGTCGCCAACGAAGTAGATGGCCACAACGTGCCCGTGCCGCACTTCGGGGTGGTGCTGACGATGCCCGACTGGGAGGCGCTCGCGGCGCGGGTCGAGGCCGCCGGCATTCCCTTCGGGATCGCGCCGCAGGTCCGCTTCAGGGGCCAGGTCGGCGAACAGGCCACGATGTTCTTTCGCGATCCCAGCGGCAACGCACTCGAATTCAAGGCGTTTGGCGATGATGCCGAACTGTTTGCACGCTGATGGCTGACCCGGTCGTCGTCGATATCCCGCACAAATTGGGCCGCGACGTTGCCCGCGCGCGGATTGCGGGCGGCGTGAGCAAGATTGCCGAGATCGTGCCGGGAGGCGGGCATGTCGAGCAGCGCTGGGAAGGCGATACGCTCCACTTCACGGTAAGCGCGATGGGGCAGCAGGTGGCGAGCAGGCTTCAGGTGTTCGACAACCGCGTCCATGCCGAAGTCGACTTGCCGCCGATGCTCGCGCTGTTCGCGTCTAAGGTGCGGGAGAAGCTCGCCGAAAAGGGCACCAAGCTGCTCAAATGAGCGCTATTTGGCGCTCACCCGCCAGATCACGTTCCCCACATCGTCGGCCACCAGCAGCCCGCCGCTCGCGTCGGTGATGACGCCGACCGGGCGGCCGTGCGTGGTCTTGCCGTCGGGGGCGAGGAAGCCGGTGAGCAGGTCGATGGGCTTCGTGCCCTTTGCCGGGAAGCCGTCGCCGCCGAACGGGACATAGACCACTTTATAGCCGGACTTGGGCTCGCGGTTCCACGAGCCGTGCAACCCGATGAACGCGCCATTCGTCCAATTGCCGCCGAGCTTTGCGTCGCTGGCGAAGGTCAGGCCGAGTGGAGCGACGTGCGCGCCGAGCGCGAAATCGGGGCGCTTGCTGTACTCGCGCAAATCGGGGCGCTCGGGCGTGACGCGCTTGTCGACATAGCCGCCCCAGTAATTCCACGGCCAGCCATAGAAGGCGCCGAAATCGACCTGGGTCAGATAATCGGGCGGCATGTCCGATCCGAGCATGTCGCGCTCGTTGACCACGGTCCACAGCGCGCCGGTGCTAGGCTCGAACGCCATGCCGTTGGGATTGCGCAGCCCCCAGGCATAGACCCGGGCCTCCTTCGTGTCGGGGAACACCTGCAGGATCAGCGCGCGGCCGTCCTTGGCGAAATCGGCGCGCGGCCCGCCGGCATAGATCGCGCCTTCGGCCTCGAGACCGTTTTCGGCTATGTTGGAGGAAGAGCCGACGCCGACGAACAAGGTCTTGCCGTCGGGCGCGGCGACGACATTGCGTGCCCAATGGTTTCCGCCGCCGGGCAGCCCGACGATCTTCTCGGGCTTCGCGGTGATCCGGGTCTGGCCGGGCGTGAAGGGAAAGCGGACCAGTGCGTCGGTATTGGCGACATAGAGCCAGTTGCCGACCAGTGCCATGCCGGTGGGCGAATTGAGCCCGGTGAGCAGCACCGAACGCTGGTCGGCGACGCCGTCCGCATTGGTGTCACGCAGCAAGGTGATACGGTTGGGCGAGGGCACATCGGCGCCGGCCTGGCCGAGCAACAGCCCCATCACCCAGCCGGTGATCCCGCCGCCCTTGCGCGGTGGCGAATTGGTCTCGGCGACGAGGACGTCGCCATTGGGAAGGCGATAGAGCCAGCGCGGATGTTCGAGCTTGTCGGCGAAGGCGGCGACCTGGAGGCCCGCGGCCGGAACCGGCTTCGCGCCGCCGGCCCAGCCCACGGGCTTGGCGATGCCAACCGTGGGGAAGCTTTCCGAGCGCGTCTCGGTGAGCTGCGGCGTCTTGCCGGTGACCGCCTGCTCGCTGAGCCGTGCCTTGTCGGGCTGGCTGATCCAGTACCAGCCGCCGATCGCTAGTACGACCAGCAGCGCGAGCACGATGAGGATGCGCTTCAGCATAGGTTCAGTCCTCGGTCTCGACGCGCTTCTTGGGCGGATGGAGGCGCAGCCGGGTGACTTTGCGCGAATCGGCGGCGACCACTTCGAGCTTCCAGCCGCTGTCGTGGATCAGGCATTCGCCCGGCTGGGGGACATGCCCCGCGAGCACGAAGGCGAGCCCGCCCAGCGTGTCGATATCCTCATCGACTTCACCGAGCCGCGGATCGACGGTCTCGGCGACGTCCTCGAGCTCGGCGCGGGCATCGGCGTCCCAGCCGCCCCCCTCGATCGGCACGAGCAATGCGGCCGGCGCCTCGTCATGCTCGTCCTCGATCTCGCCGACGATTTCCTCGATCAGGTCCTCGATCGTGATCAGCCCCTCGGTCCCCGAATATTCGTCGACGACGATGGCGAGGTGGGTGCGGTTCGCGCGCATCTGCGCGAGCAGGTCGAGCACGCCCATCGATTGCGGTACATAGACCGGCTGGCGGATCAGCCCGGCGATGCTCGGCGGATGCGCGGCACCCGTCGCGAGGATCGCGAACACATCCTTGATATGGACCATGCCGATGATCGTATCGAGCTCGTCGCGATACACCGGCAGCCGGCTGTGCCCGGCCTCCGCGAACAACTGGACCAGACCAGCGAAGCTGGTGGTTTCCTCTACGGCGATGATGTCGGCGCGCGGCACGCCGACATCGCCCGCGTCGCGCTCGCCGAAATGGAGGAGGTTCTTGAGCATCTGGCGCTCGATCGGCGCGAGATCGCCGGCGGGCGTCTTGCCGCCTTCGTCCTCATGCTCGTCGATCGCATCCTCGATGCGGTCGCGCAGCGTTTCTTCCTGCTCGTCGCCGAACAGCAATGTGCGGATTCCCCGCCATATGCCGCCGCTTTCATGAGTGGACTCGCGGGTGCCGGTACTGTGTCCGGTACTAGGGCCCTCGGGCATGTTCGTGTTCAGTCCTCGCGTACGGGGTACGGATCGTGCAGGCCGAGATTGGCGAGCGCGGCGCGCTCCATCTCTTCCATCGCCTCGGCCTCGGCGTCTCCCATATGGTCATAGCCTAGCAGATGCAGCACCCCATGGACAATCAGGTGGCTGGCATGATCCTCGACCGATATGCCGCGCTCCTCCGCCTCGGTGGCGCATATGCCATGCGCGAGGATGATGTCGCCGAGGATGACCTCGCCGTCGTCGCTGTTCTGGGTGACGGTTTCGAGCAGGTCGGGCTGCACCATCGGGAAGGACAGCACGTTGGTCGGCTTGTCCTTCTGGCGATATTGGCGGTTGAGCGTGCGGACTTCGTCGTCGCTCGCCAGCCGGACGGCGATTTCGATCACCGCGGGCCAGTCGAGCCACTCGCCGAACGGAGTCTCGGCCAGTGCGGCTTCGGCGGCGCGGAAGGCGAGTGTCTCCCAATCGCCTTCCGGCCAGGGGGTTTCGCGCAGGGCTGCGACGTCAAGCATGTGCCGCTCCCCTCCCTGCAAGGGAGGGGCTGGGGGTGGGTGCGAGCGCAGCGAGCCCACCGCACCGGCTCGGCAAAAAGCGACAGCCGGGCATCGAGCCCGCCTGCCGCTGGACCCACCCCTTGACCCCCTCCCTTGCAGGGAGGGGAGAAGAAAGGACGTTAAGCATCCGGCCCCTCATAGGCCTGGACGATGCGCCCGACGATCGGGTGGCGGACCACGTCGGCGGCGCTGAACCACGAGAAGGCGATGCCGTCGACGCCTTCCAGTCGGCCGATCGCGTCGGTCAGGCCCGATGCGGGCGGGCCGCCGGGCAAGTCGACTTGCTTCGGATCGCCGCAGATCACCATCCGGCTGTTCGCGCCGAAGCGGGTGAGGAACATCTTCATCTGCGCCGGCGTGGTGTTCTGCGCCTCGTCGAGGATCACGAACGCGTCCGCCAGCGTGCGCCCGCGCATGAAGGCGATCGGCGCGATCTCGATCTCGCCCGATGCGATCCGCCGCTCGACCTGTTCGGCGGGCAGGCAATCATAGAGCGCGTCGTAGATCGGACGGAGATAGGGATCGACCTTCTCCTTCATGTCGCCGGGCAGGAAGCCCAGCCGCTCGCCCGCCTCGACCGCGGGGCGTGACAGGATCAGCCGCTGGACGCTGCCGGTGATCAGCTGCGCCACTGCCTGCGCCACCGCGAGATAGGTCTTGCCGGTGCCTGCCGGCCCCAATGCGAAGATCATGTCGTTCGAGACGAGCTCGCGCATGTAATGCGTCTGCGCGACCGAGCGCGGCACGATCGTTTTCTTGCGCGTGCGGATCATGATCGACGGGGGCGGGCCGCCGCCGGGCGCGTCCGCCTTGACGATGCCGGTGAACATCGGCTCGCTCGACATCGCGATCACGGCGTCGATCAGCCCGGTGTCGATGTCCTCGCCGCGGATCACGCGGGCCTGGAGCTCCTGGAGCACTTCGCGGGCATGCGCGACTGCCTCGGCGGAGCCTTCGATCACGACGCGCTGGCCGCGGGCGTGGATATAAACGCCCAGCCGTTCCTCGAGCGCGAGGATGTTCGAATCATATTCGCCGAAGAGCTGCGGCAGGAGCTGGGGCTTGTCGAACGTGACCTCGACCCGGGAGCGTTCACCGGATTGGGCGGGGACGGGCTTACGGCTCATGCGGTCCTTTCAGGCGAGGGAGTGAAGAGGTGCGGCGCGCGCGACATGCGATCGTTCCTGCGCGCGGGGTAAAAGCGACCCTCAAGGGCGAAACCGGGACGAGGTGCGGAGGTTCCACGACGCATTGCCCGGCAAGTGTGACAGGTGCGCGGCACGGTGGACAGGGGGAATGTCGACGGAGGACGCAAAGTGCGCGTGCGTTGCGTTGGAGCAACGGTCGAGCCGGTGCCGGCCGGCGTCTGCTATGGGTGGAAAGCGGACATAGGTCATTGTAGCCTGTCGGCATGAAGCATGCGGAACTGCGGGCCATTGTCCACAACGTCGCTGACTCCCTTGGGAGCGGCATCGGGCTGATGATCGGGCACTACGAGATGGATGTTTACGGAGAAGCCCAGCGCTCTCCCGGAGGCGCGATAACAGTGGATTTCCTGCAGGGCACCGTCATCGAAGGGGAGCCGTCGACCTCACTCACTGGGTCGGTCGCGCTCTATCGGGACGCGTTCGCCAGTCTGTGTTCGAAAGCTGGGGTGTCCGTAGCTGAATTCGCAGAGGCGAAGGCGCGATTCTGGACTGACGCATTGAACCGCCGCTTTACGGTGACCGTCACGGGTCAAGACGGCCGTCGCTCCACAACGGAGTACGCGGGGACGCCCGGCCAGCGCGTGAAGGTTATAGACGCTCTGGGGCGACTGCGACCCAAGCCTAGCGCCGCCTAGCGTCGGTCGCGCGTGTCGGTATACGGGCCGGTAGTGTTTCGGCCTCAGGCCGCAGCCCGCACCCTTTCCACGCCCGCCAGCGAATTGGGATCAGCGCGGACGATCTCGACTTCGATCAGATCACCGATCTGCGCATCGGTCATCAGATGGACCGATTGCAGCCAGGGCGACTTGCCGAGCATCTGGCCGGGGAGCTTGCCCTTGCGCTCGATCAGCACATTGCAGGTCTTGCCCAGCGTCGTGGCGTTGAAGGCTGCCTGGTCGCGCGCGATCGCTGCTTGCAGCCGCTGGAGACGCTCGTCCATCACCGGCTCCGGCACGAACCCGTCGGTCATCTCGGCGGCGGGTGTGCCGGGGCGGGGGCTGTATTTGAAGCTGAAGCTCGCAGCGTAGCGCACTTCGTCGATCAGGCTGAGCGTATCGGCGAAGTCCGCTTCCGTCTCGCCGGGGAAGCCGACGATGAAATCGCCCGACAGCGCGATGTCCGGCCGTGCGGCGCGAACGCGTTCGAGCAAGGCGAGATAGGATGCGCGGCTGTGGCTGCGGTTCATCGCCTTGAGGATGCGGTCGCTGCCGGCCTGCACCGGCAGGTGCAGATACGGCATCAATTTTTCGACCTCGGCATGCGCGCGGATCAGCCCTTCGCGCATGTCGTTGGGATGGCTGGTGGTGTAGCGGATGCGGTGCAGCCCCTCGATCCGGTCGAGCGCGCGGATCAGGCCGTGCAGGCCGTTGCCCGCTTCGTCGTCCCACGCATTGACGTTCTGGCCGAGCAGGGTGATCTCGCGCGCGCCGGCATCGACCAGCGCCTTGGCCTCGTCGACGATCGCGTCGAAGGGGCGGCTGATTTCGGCACCGCGGGTATAGGGCACCACGCAATAGGTGCAGAACTTGTCGCAGCCTTCCTGCACGGTGAGGAAGGCCGACGGACTCACCTTTCGCCGCGCGGGCAGCGCGCCGAATTTGGCGGTGGCGGGCATGTCGGTGTCGAGCGCGGCCTTGCCCGAAGCGGCGTCGGCGACCAGCCGGGGCAGATTGTGATAGGCCTGCGGGCCGACGACGACGTCCACCTTGGCACGGCTGACGATCTCGGCGCCCTCGGCCTGCGCGACGCAGCCGGCGACCGCGATCATCGGGTCCTTGCCGTGCTTCCGGAGGCGCCCGATGTCCGAATAGACCTTCTCGGTCGCCTTTTCGCGGATGTGGCAGGTGTTGAGCACGACGAGGTCGGCGGCATTGGCGTCGTCGGTCGGCGTCATGCCCTGCGCGGCCATCAGCTCGCCCATGCGCTCGCCGTCATAGACGTTCATCTGGCAGCCGAACGACTTGACGTGGAAGGTTTTCGGGGTCGGTTTCATTTGGGGTGGGGCTATAGCTGGCTTGATCCTCCCCTGAAAGGGGAGGGGACCGCGCGAGGCGTGGCGGAGGGGGCGTGCCGCAAACTATGTCGCTTGGGGCGACCCCCCTCCACCAGCCTTCGGCTGGTCCCCCTCCCCGTGCCGGGGAGGAACGGCCCGATACCCGATCGCCTCTTCGGCGTAGCGGAACGGGCGCAGCGGGTGGCCGAGCGCCGCGACCAGCGCCTCCTCGATCCGGCGGCGGCTTTCCGCGGCGATCGCCTTGCGGCCGGCGAAGTCGCGCGGATCGAACGGTTCGAGGAAATGGACCTTCAGTTCGAAGCTGCCCTTGCGTGCAAGGATGCGGCGGGCGTTGTTGAGCCCGCGTTCCTGCCCGATCCAGCCTATCTCCTCGCCGGCATCGCCATAATCGAGCAGTACCGGCTGCACCATCACGCCCCGGCGGCGGCGGCTCGAGCACGCGTAGCATCGGCGTCTTGAACGGCAGCAGCGACTTGCCGTCGGTGGTGGTGCCTTCGGGGAAGATCGTGATCGCCCAATTGCCGGCGAGCGCGTCACGCAACTGGTTGATCTGCTCGGCCACGCCCAGCCGGTTCTCGCGTTTGACATAGACGGTGCGGTTCATTCCGGCGAGCCAGCCGACCACGGGGGCGGCGCCGATCTCGGCCTTGGCGACGAACGCAGTGCCGCTCGCCCCGCCCAATGCGAGGATGTCGATCCAGCTCAGATGGTTCGAGACGTAGAAGACGTCGCGCTTGAGCGGCGTGCCGATCTTGACGACGCGCGCGCCGGCGATGCGCGCGGCGTGGCCGAGGAACCAGCGCGGCCAGGGCATGGGCAGGCGCAGCAGCCGCCACAGATAATACATCGGCACATGGGTGAGCACCGCGAGCAGCAGCAAAGCGACGCGGCCCCACATCCGCGCTTTTTCGGAAAGAGTCAGCCGGGTAGTGGCGCCCTCCGCGGCCTCCGCGCGCCGCGGGTTCATCGCTTCAATTCTTCCGGTCGAGCGCGACGCCGTAGAGTTCCATGCGGTGATCGACGAGGCGGAAGCCCAGCCGTTCGGCGATCTGCTTCTGGAGCAATTCGAGTTCGGGGTCGACGAACTCGATCACCTTGCCCGATTCGACGTCGATCAGATGGTCGTGATGCGCTTCGGGCGCGGGCTCGTAGCGTGCGCGGCCGTCGCCGAAATCGTGGCGGTCGAGGATGCCGGCCTCTTCGAACAGGCGCACGGTGCGATAGACCGTGGCGATCGAAATGCCCGGATCGATCGCCGAGGCGCGTTCATAGACCTTCTCGACATCGGGATGGTCTTCGGCATCGGAGAGAACGCGCGCAATCACCTTTCGCTGTTCGGTGATGCGCAGGCCTTTTTCGTGGCACAGGGCTTCGAGATCGATTTTCCGCGGCATGGCGCTGATGTAACGGCAATGCGCGCAAGGGGGAAGAGGGCAGCAAAACGCCGGCCCGGGAGGTTCCCGGGCCGGCGTTTGATTCCCACCCTCGTCGAAGGCGGTAAAGGCTCAGCGCTTGCGGCGCTTGGTGCCCAGGCCGATCTTCTTGGCGAGCGTGCGGCGCTGCTCGGCATAGTTCGGAGCGACCATCGGATAATCGGCCGGAAGATTCCACTTGGCGCGATACTGTTCCGGAGTCATCTGATAGTGCGTCATCAAGTGGCGCTTGAGCATTTTGAGCTTCTTGCCGTCTTCGAGGCAAACGATGAAGTCGGGCTTGATTGAAGAACGGATCGAAACTGCCGGCTCTTGCTTTACTTCGGGCTCCACAGCGGCGCGGCCAAGGCCAGTCAACGCACCGTGAACATTCTGAATAAGCACCGGAAGATCGGAAACTGCAACGCTATTGTTGCTCACATGCGCCGCGACAATATCCGCGGTGAGCGTGATGAGCGTTTCCTGAATGTCAGCTGAACCGTCCATGATGTTCCCTTCGACCCAAATTATCGACGACTATAAATGTCGCCTGCGAGGGCCCTATCGGACCATTACAAACCAAAGGCAAGTCATTAACCTTCAGTTACGAAAAAAATCACGGAAGCTTGCGAGCGTACGTATGAGCGTCAAACGCCAACCCCGTCTTACCTCTATAATAGTTCCTGCGCTCGCCGACCTTCTCGAAACCTTCGCGGCGGTATAGCCGGACGGCATCGTTTCCCGCGCGTACCTCCAGATGGAGCCGGACGACTCCGCGATTATGCGCTTCGGCGATGACTGCACGGAGCAGTGCCCCGGCCACGCCGCGGCGGCGCGCGGCGGGACGCGTCGCCAGCAGCAGCAACTCGGCCTCGTCGAGCGTCGATCGCGCCAGCGCGAAGCCCGCGTCGCTGCCGTCGATGCTGGCGATCACCAGCCATACGCCGGGAAGCGAAAGCATTCCCAGGCATTGCGCGCTGGTCCATGCCTCGCCGAAGCGCGGATCAAAGGCATCCTGCATGATGCGGATGACTTCGGTCAGGTCCTGCGATCCGCCTTCGCGCAACTCGGTGATGTTGAGCGTGCCGCTCATGCAAGACCGCGCTCCGCAAGCGTCCTGGCGTCGGGTGCGCGGCCGTAGATCGGGCGTGCGGGGAGGGCCGTGAATTGAGGCGGGAGCAGCCGGGCGTCCCCCGCGCAGGGGAGTGCCTCGACCCTGTCGAGTCCCGCGTCCAGTGCCGCCAGACGGCGGACCCCGCTGCCGATCGCACGACGATCTCCAAGTGCCGCGAGCGCCGCGGAGGGTATCAGCGACTGGAGCGGACCTTCGGACGAGAGCGGCGACGCCGTGAACGATTGCATGAAGACTTCACCGTGCCCCCCTTCGAGAATCACGGCAAGCGCGGTACATTCCGGATGTGCTTCGAAACCCGCTGCGGCGAGCAATGCGAGCGACGAATAGCCGAAGACTTCCGCTTTCCAGCCGATCGCGAGCCCCAGCGCGGCGGCGAGCCCCACGCGTACGCCGGTAAAGCTGCCCGGGCCGACATCGACGAGGATCCGGGCTGCGCGGCCCTGCCCGGGCAGTGCGCCGATCATCGGCACCAGCCGCTCGGCATGGCCGCGCCCAACGACTTCGTGTGCGCTCGCCAGCACTTCGCTTCCGCGCAGCAGCGCCACCGAACAGGCGGCGGTCGCGGTTTCGATGACGAGCGTGGTCAACGCGTCAGACGACGCGGTTGAACTGGTCGAACTCGGGACGGGGAAGTCGTTCGAAGATGGTGGAGGGGTCGCCATGGCCCAATGTCGAGATGAAGTTGGATTTCACATTGGGCTGATCGCTGAAAAAGGCTGCGTCAACCTTGGCGTTGTCGAATCCCGACATCGGACCCGTATCGAAACCCAGCGCGCGCGCCGCGATGATGAAATAGGCGCCCTGCAGTGAGGAGTTGCGGAAGGCCTGGGTGTAGCGCGCCGCGTCGTCGGGGAACCAGTCTTTCGCGGTCGGCGCGTGCGGGAAGAGCCAGGGGAGATGCTCGTTGAATGCGAGGTCCATCGCGATGATCACTGCGGCGGGCGCCTTGCGGATCTTGGCGGCGTTGGTGTTGCTCGAAAGATCGGCGAGCTTGTCCTTGCTCTCCTGGCTCGTCAGCCAGACGAAGCGCGCGGCCTGCTGGTTGGCAGAGGTCGGACCCATCTTCACCAGATCGTAGATGCGGCGGATGTCCGCCTCGGTGACCGGCGTGTCGTCATAGCCGTTATAGGTGCGCGCGGTACGAAAGATCGTATCCAGCCCCGCATCATCGAGGGGACGGCCCATGTGCAAATCCTTTCAGCGGGAGCGCGGCGCTAGATCGCGCGGACTTCGGTGACTTCGGGAACGTAATATTTGAGCAATTGCTCGATGCCGTTCTTCAGCGTCGCGGTCGAGGAGGGGCAGCCCGAGCAGGCGCCCTGCATCTGGAGATAGACCTTGCCCGCGTCGAAGCCGCGATAGACGATGTCGCCGCCGTCATTGGCGACCGCGGGGCGGATGCGCGTCTCGATCAGCTCGCGGATCTGCGCGACGATCTCGGCATCCTCGGGATTGTCGCCGAAATCGGCGCTTTCGGGCGGAACCGAGAAGCCGGCGGCGGTGCCGGGGTTGAACAAAGGCATGTTCGCCGAGAAATGATCGAGCAGGATTCCCAGCACGTCAGGCTTGAGATCACGCCAGTCGACGCCGGGGCCCGCAGTGACCGAAATGAAGTCACGGCCGAAGAACACGCCGGTCACGTCGCCGAACGCGAACAATGCGCTGGCGAGCGGCGAGGCTTCGGCGTCCTCGGGGGTGGCGAAGTCGCGCGTGCCCGCGTCCATCACCGTGCGTCCGGGGAGGAATTTGAGCGTCGCCGGGTTGGGCGTGGCTTCGGTCTCGATCAGCATGAACGTCATGTGGCGCCTGGGCGCCCGCGGATCAAGCGGCGGGCGGGAAACGAAAGGTTTCGCGCGGACAATCAGTCAGCGTCGTGGTGTGTCGCGCTGCTCACATCGGCATCGTGGCCGCTCTTGTCGCTGAAGAAGGCGGCGGCGAACAATCCGCAGCCGAGCAAGGTGGAGAGAAATACACCCCCGATCGTCGCGAGAATCGCCGAGAGATAGAGTGCGTCGTTGATTGAGAGATACCAGAGCGCGCCGGCGACCATCAGCACTCCGGCCAATGCGATCCACAGCATCATCCGCCGGAACTCGTTCCAGGCCTTGGCATGATCGGTACGCATTGTCGCTCCTTCAAGCACTTAGGTGGGATGCACGGCGTTGCGGTTCAATCGCCGGCGCACATCGCATATCGCATGCCGCAAAGCCGTACACCTGGGCGAAAGGTCCAAGGTGGCATGCGCGGCGGTTCGCCACTAGATGGGTGTCCATGCTTCGTTTCCTGCGGTCTCCGCTCCTCGCCTCGCTCGCGCTCTTCACGCTGGTTCCGGTCTTTCCGGTCCAGGCACAGACCGCCCCCCGGCCAGTCCAGACCGCGGACGATCCGTGGCTCTACAAGGGCAGCGACCTCGTCCATGACGATGCCTGGAAATTCGGGCGGCTTTCGAACGGCCTGCGCTATGCGGTGCGCAAGAACGGCGTGCCGCCGGGCCAGGTCTCGGTGCGCGTGCGGATCGACGCGGGCTCGCTGAACGAGCAGGAGAGCGAGCGCGGCTTCGCGCATCTTCTCGAGCACCTTTCGTTCCGCGGATCGACTTTCGTGCCCGACGGCGAATCGAAGCGGATCTGGCAGCGGCTCGGCGTGACCTTCGGGTCGGATTCGAACGCGAGCACCACCTTCACCCAGACGGTGTACAAGCTCGATCTGCCGACCGCGACGCCGCAGGGACTGGACGAGAGCTTCAAGATCCTCGTCGGAATGATGTCGGCACCGGCGATCACGCAGGTCTCGCTCAATGCCGAGCGTCCGGTGGTGATGGCCGAGGCGCGCGAGCAGCCGGGCGCGCAGGAGCGCCTCCAGGATGCGATGCTGGGGCTGATGTTTGCCGGCCAGCCGGTCGCCAATCGCAAGCCGATCGGCACCACCGCGGCGTTGGCTGCGGCGACGCCCGAGTCGGTCAAGGCGTTCCACGATCGCTGGTACCGCCCCGAAAAGGCCGTGGTGATCGTCATCGGCGACATGGATCCCGCCGTGCTCGAAGCCATGGTGCAAAAGCATTTCGAGGCGTGGAAGGTGGCGGGTCCGACTCCGCAGGCCCCCGACTTCGGCAAGCCTGTCGAAGGCCAGCCGGTCGCCGCGAGCATCGTCGAGCCGGCGGTCCCGCCGCTCGCGATGATGGCGGTCGTGCGGCCCTGGACGGTGTTTTCGGACACGGTGATCTTCAACCAGAAGCGCATGATCGATCTCGTCGCGATCCGGATCATCAACCGGCGGCTCGAATCGAAAGCGCGCTCGGGCGGCAGCTTCGTCGCCGCCGGCGCGGATTTGAGCGACGTCGCGCGCTCGGCCAACGTCACCACCGTCAACGTCATGCCGGTCGGCGCCGATTGGGAGACGGCGCTGCGCGACGTGCGCGGCGTGATCGCCGATGCGCAGACCATCGCGCCCACTCAGGCCGAGATCGACCGCGAAGTCGCCGAGATCGAATCGTCGATGAAACAGCGCATCTCCACCGCGCCGGTCGAATCGGGGATGAAGCTCGCCGACGATCTGGTCGAGGCAGTCGACATCAACGAGACGGTGACCACCCCCGAGGCATCGTACGACATCTTCAAGTCGGCCGTGACCGCGAAGATGTTCACCCCTGAAACCGTACAGGCAGCGTCGAAGCGCGTGTTCCAGGGCACTGCGGTGCGCGCATTGGTCAATACCCACACCCCCGATCCGCAGCTGGTGACCAAGGTTTCCGCGGCGCTCGCGGCCGACGTCGTCGCCAATGGCGCAAAGCGCAAGGCGCTCGGCAACGTCACTTTCGCCCAGCTTCCGAAGCTGGGCGCGCCCGGCAAGGTGGTCAGCCGCACGCCGGCTCTGGCCGAACTCGATATCGAGAAGGTCGTCTTCGCCAACGGCGTCAATCTGCTGATGCGCAAGGATTCGTCCGAAGTCGGCAAGGTCTATGTCAATGTCCGCTTCGGGCGCGGCCTCAACGGCCTGCCCGCCGATCGCCCGAGCCCGGCCTGGGCAGGCGACATGGCATTGGTTGCGGGCGGGGTCGGCAGGTTCGGGCAGGAAGAGCTCGATGCGCTGATCGGCAGGCGCCAGATGGGCTTCGATTTCGATGTGGATTCCGATGCTTTCCGCTTCGCCGGCCAGACCAACAAGGAAGATCTTCCCGATCAGCTGCGCCTGTTCGCGGCCAAGCTCGCGGCGCCCGCCTGGGATCCGAACCCGGTGATCCGCGCCAAGACCGCGATGCTCTCGGGCTATGCCGGCCTCTCCTCGTCGCCCGACGCGGTGCTCGGCCGTGATCTCGAGCGGCTGCTCCATTCGAACGATCCGCGCTGGGGCATTCCTGCGCGCGAGGCGATCGAGGCGACCACCCCGGCGAGCTTCCGCAAATTGTGGGAACCGTTGCTCGCCAGCGGTCCGATCGAAGTCGAAGTGTTCGGCGACATGGATTCCGAAGCGACGATCAAGGCAGTCGGCGAGACCTTCGGCGCGATGAAGCCGCGGCCCGCCGGCACCGCGCCTGCGCCGGCGGTCACTTTCCCGGCGCATGTCGACAAGCCGGTCGTGCGCACGCACACCGGCAAGGCCGAGCAGGCCGCCGCGGTGATCGCCTGGCCCACCGGCGGCGGCAGCGCCGGCATCACCGAGAGCCGCAAGCTCGACGTGCTTGCCGCCATCTTCCGAGACAGGCTGATCGATCAGCTCCGCAGCCAGGCGGGCGTGAGCTATTCGCCCAACGTCGCCAGCCAGTGGCCGCTCGGGCTCGCATCGGGCGGCAAGCTGATCGCATTGGGCATGGTCCCGCCCGACAAGACCGATTTCTTCTTCGAGCTCGCGCGCGGGATCGCCGCCGACCTGATCGCCAAGCCGGTCGACGCCGACGAACTCGATCGCGCGCTGACGCCGATCAAGCAGCAGCTCATTCGCCAGTCGAGCGGCAACATGTTCTGGATGCGGCTGGTCGAGGGCGGATCCTATGATCCCGCGCGGATCGCGGCGGTCAATACGCTGGCCCGCGACATCGCGACGACTTCGCCCGCCGAGGTCCAGGCGCTTGCCGCCAAATATCTCCGCCCGGACAAGGACTGGACGATGATCGTGGTGCCCGAAGCTGGGGCGAAGTAGGCGGACCTCTAATGCTCCTAATGCTCCCCTCCCTGCAAGGGAGGGCTGGGGGTGGGTGCGAGCGATAGCGAGCCCTTCCACAGCATCTCGTCAAAAAGAAAAGCCCGGGCATCGAGCCCGGCCTTTTCTTACCCACCCCTGACCCCTCCCTAAAAGGAGGGGAAAACGATGCCTCAATACAGCGCGTCGAGCCTTTCCCCGTACACTTGCTTCAGCACGTGGCGGCGGATCTTCAGGCTGGGTGTCAGTTGCTCGTTCTCGATCGTGAACGGTTCGTCGGCGACGATGAATTTTCGCACGCGCTCGATCACCGAAAGATCCTTGTTCACGCGCTCGACCGCGTGGCCCAGCGCCGCCTTGAAGTCGGGATCATGTGCCAAATCCTTGAAGTGGCACGGCGTCGCGGTGTGCGCGCACCATTCGGCGGTCCATTCGGGATCGGGGACGATCACTGCGGTCATATAGGGTTTCTTGTCGCCGGCGATCATCGCCTGGACGATCTCGGGCTGGAGGGTCAGCATCCCCTCCACCTTCTGCGGCGAGACGTTGTCGCCCTTGTCGTTGACGATGATGTCCTTCTTGCGGTCGGTGATCTTGATCCGGCCCTTCTCGTCGATCAGGCCGATATCGCCGGTATGGAGCCAGCCCTCCTTCAGGACGCGCTTCGTCTCCTCGTCGTTACGCCAATAGCCGTGCATGACCAGCTCGCCGCGGACGAGGATTTCGCCGTCCTCGGCGATCTTGACCTCGACGCCCGCGAGCGGCGGACCCACCGTGTCCATCTTGAGGCCCGCGCTCGGCCGGTTGCACGAGATCACCGGCGCCGCCTCGGTCTGGCCATAGCCCTGGAGAAAGGTCAGGCCGAGCGACTGGAAGAAGATGCCGACCTCCGGGTTGAGCGGCGCGCCGCCTGAGACCATCGCCTTCATCCGCCCGCCGAAGCGCTTCGAGATCTTGGGCAGCAAGGTCGCCTTGAGGATCAGGTTCATCGGCTGGTCCTGGATCGGCACGCCGCCCGCCGCGCGCTTGCCGCCGATCGCGACGGCGCGGTCGAGCAGATAGGCCGATAGCCTGCCCTGCTTCTCGACCGCCTTGCTGATCCGCGTGCGCAGCACTTCGAACAGCCGCGGTACCACCACCATGATCGTCGGCCGGACTTCCTCGATGTTCGAGGCGAGCTTCTCCAGTCCTTCGGAATAATAGATCTCGGCGCCCAGCCCGATCGGGAAATGCTGCCCGCCGGTATGCTCATAAGCGTGGGAGAGAGGCAGGAACGAGAGGAACACTTCGTCCTCCCAGCCGAAATCCTCCGAGATGATCGTGCAGCAGCCGTCTACATTGTGCAGGATCGCCCCGTGATGCTGCATCACGCCGCGCGGGGAACCGCCGGTGCCGCTGGTGTAGATCAGGCAGGCCAGGTCCTCGCGCTTGAAGTCCACTTTGGCGGCGAAGGCATCGGGGTCGACGGGGTGGCGGGCGATCAGGTCCTTCCAGTCGTGGAAGTCCATCGTCCCCGATTGCCCGACGCGGACCTCGTCGATTCCGATCACCATCCGTGCCGAGGACGAGCGGAGCGCGGCGGGAAGCAGCGTCCTGGCGAGCTTGGTGTTCGAGACCACGATCGCACAGGCGCCCGAATTCTCGATGATGTGCTGGTGATCGCGCTCGGTGTTGGTGGTGTAGGTCGGCACCGTCACGCAGCCCGCGGCCATGATCGCGAGATCGGTGATGCAGAATTCCGGCCGGTTCTCGGAGACCAGCATCACGCGATCGCCGTTCTTCAGCCCCAGCGCCTGCAGCGCGGTGGCGAGGCTGGCGACCCGGCGCGCCGCCTCGGCCCAGCTCGTCGGCTGCCATGCGCCGTCGGCCTTGTGCCAGAGGAACGGCTTGTCGCCCTTCTCCCGCGCCCGGGAAAAGAACATCTGAACCAGATTGTCGAACCGTTCGAGCTTTCGCATCATTCTCCCCTTGGGCGCCGCTTGGTGCGGCGTCCCGCTTATTCGGATGGACGGTTGGGGCGGGGCCCCACACGCCGGATCTCGCTCACGCTGCCGTCCTGAGCCATCACAACGCCTTCGCTGCGCGGATCGGCCCCGCCGGTCCAGCGTCCGCCGACGCGCTCGATGGCGTTGGCCTTGAGCCCGAGCTGCGCCGCCTGCACTTTCTCACCCAGCGCCTCGAGCGCCGGGATCATCGCTTCGCGCTCGGTGCCCTTCTCGATCACTGCGACCTGACCCGGCGCATAGATCAGTCCGAGCGCAATCGAATCCTGCGCCGGGAGTTTCCAGTCGACGACACCGATGATCGCCTTGGCGACCTGCGCGATGATCGTCGATCCGCCCGCCGCGCCGACCGCGAGGCGCACTTCGCCGTTCGGGGCATAAACGATCGAAGGTGCCATTGAGCTGCGTGGGCGCTTGCCGCCCTCGACACGATTGGCGACCAGATAGCCGTCCTTCACCGGAACGATGTCGAAATCGGTGAGTTCGTTGTTGAGCATCGTGCCGTCGACCGCCAGCCCCGAGCCGAATCCCCCCTCGATCGTCGTCGTCACCTGCGCGACGTTGCCCGCGCCGTCAGCGACCGAGAGTGAGGTCGTGCCCGGCACTTCGCTGGTCGGCGCGCGGATCCGCGCCGGTGCCCCCGGAGGCGTGCCGGCGGTGACGTTGGTCATGCTCGTGGTCGCGCTGATCAGAGCGGAACGGCGGGCGATATATTTCGGATCGAGCAACCCCTTGAGCGGGATCTCCACGAAATCGGGATCGCCGAGATACATGTCGCGATCGGCATAAGCGAGCCGCGAGCTCTCGGCGAAAAGATGCCAGGCGACGGGCGAGTCCTTGCCGAGCTTCGCCATGTCGAAACGCTCGAGCTGCTTGAGGATCATCAGCACTGCGATGCCGCCCGACGAGGGCGGGCCCATCGAGCAGATCCTGTGCTTGCGATAGCTGCCGCACAGCACCGGCCGCTCCTTCGCGGTATAGGAGGCGAGATCGCCGAGGGTCATCTTCGACGGATTGCGCGGGGCGTTGTTGACCGTATCGACGAGCTTCCGTGCCTGCGGACCGACATAGAAACTGTCGGGACCGAGCTTGGCGACGCGCTCCAGCAAGGCCGCCTGATCGGGATTGCGCGCAGTCGCGCCCGCCGCCAGCGGCTTGCCGTCGGCGCCGGCATAGATCGCGCGGACGGCCGGATCGACATGGCGGGCATAGGAATTGAGCGCATTGTTGAGGCGCGGCGAGACGACGAAGCCGTCGCGCGCCAGCCGGATCGCGGGCGCGAACAGGGCCGCCCAGGGCAGCTTCCCGCCGCGCTGATGCGCCAGCGCCATCGCGCGCAGCGTACCCGGCACCCCGACGCTGCGGCCGCCGGGCACGGCGTCGGAGTGGCTGAGCGGCTTGCCGTCTGGGCCGAAGAACCAGCGCGGATCGGCTGCCATCGGCGCCGCCTCGCGGCCATCGACCGTGGTGGTCGCCTTTTTCTTCGCATCATACTGGACGAAGAAGGCGCCGCCGCCGATGCCCGCACTTTGCGGCTCGACCACGTTCAAGGCCAGCATCGTCGCGATCGCCGCGTCGGTGGCGGTCCCGCCCTTGCGGAGGATCTCGACTCCCGCCGCCGCGGCGCGCGGATCGGCGGCACTCACGACCCCCTGCGCCATGGCGGCGAAGGGCACGAACAGGGCTATCAGCAGCGCGACCAGTTTCTTCATTGTGCCAGCCGTAGCGGGCTTTGGCCGGACGGCAAAGACGCTACGTCAGCGCATCCCGGCAAGGATGTCGTGGACCAGACCCGGACCCTTGTAGACCAGCGCGCTATAGATCTGCACCAGCACTGCGCCCGCATCGAGGCGGCGCTTCGTCTCGTCGGCACTGTCGATCCCGCCGGCGGAGATCAACGGCAGCGCGCCGCCGCTCGCCTCGCGCGCCTCGACCAGTTTCGCGCGTGCCAGCTCGCGCAGCGGCGCGCCCGAAAGCCCACCCGTCTCGGTCGCGAAGCTGGAGCGCAGGCTCCCGGGCCGCGAGATGGTGGTGTTCGATACGATCAGCGCATCGATGCGATTGTCCATCGCCGCCCGGATCGCGCCTTCGACACCCGCGCGGTCGAGATCGGGTGCGATCTTGAGGAACAGGGGCGTTTTGTCGCGTGCCGCGTCGCAGGCGGCGAGCAATTCATCGAGCGCCGGGCGCGACTGGAGATCGCGCAAGCCCGGCGTGTTGGGCGAGCTGACGTTGATCGTGATGTAATCGGCATGCGGCGCGGCCTTGCGGACGCCTTCGGCATAATCCGTAACGCGGTCGGCCGAATCCTTGTTGGCGCCGACATTGATGCCGAGCACCCCCGCGCGCCGCTTCAACGTGCCGACCCGCGCGAGCGCGGCATCGATGCCGTCATTGTTGAACCCCATCCGGTTGATCACCGCTTCGTCCTCGACGAGCCGGAACAGCCGCGGCTTGGGATTGCCCGGCTGCGGACGCGGGGTCAGCGTTCCCACCTCGACCGCGCCGAAGCCGAGCCCGAGCAGCCCCGGCACTGCCTCGGCATTCTTGTCGAGCCCCGCCGCGAGCCCAACCGGATTGGGGAAGTCGATCCCGGCGAGCCGCACGCGAAGCGATTCATCCAATACGGATTTTGCCGCGAAGGGAGCACCGATACTTCCCCACGCCCGCAAAGCGGCGATCGTGGCGCGGTGCGCGGTTTCGGGGTCCAGCGCGAACAAAGCGGATCGGAACGGATAGGCCATGGCGCTCGCCTTCGCATCGAGAAGGCCGAACGTCAAAAACTTCGGATGTAACGTTAAACCCTTCGGATGTGTCGAATCCGTCCAATACGTAGTCCTACGGGTGGGCTAGTCAGGCGTTGCGACCCGAGGGGTTTCCGCTTCAACGGGGGGAACCCTTTCCACTGGCCCGGCTGGGTAACCGGTCGGGCCACTTTTATCCGGGCCCCGCACCCGCTATAGACGCCCAGCAGACACAGATTCTCGGGATGGGGGCTCGAGTCGTAAATGCGGGGTGCAACCATAAGAAAACCCATCGTTACCGACATGGGCGCTGAGAATGCGCCGGCGGTGACGATCAAAATGAAGCCGGCCAAGGGTCGGCTGCTTCCGCATGTCGATTCCTATTATCTTTTCCGCGCCGGCGAGGGCGAGCTCGAAGGGCCCGAACGCGTCGATATCGGCCATATCCGCTTTCTGATCCGGGGCGAGGGCGAAATGACCTTCCCCGACGGGCATGTCGAACCGCTCAAGCCGATCATGGTCGCCGGCCCCGGCACCGCCGCGGCCAGCTATCGGATGCGCGGGCCCGTGCTCTGTTTCGGCGTCGTCCTGCGCGCGATCGGCTGGAAGGCGCTGATCGGCATTCCCGCGCACAAGGTCACCGATCACATCATCGACGGCGAGAAATTGTTCTGCGAGCGCGCGCCGAGATTGCTCGAGCAGCTGCGTGATATGACCGAGCTCGACGACATGATCGGGGCGATCGCGCCGCAGCTGATCATGCGGCAGGAGGAAGTGAAGCCGGTTCCCGAGCCGCATTTCCCCTTTCTCAGCCGGGTGCGCGAATGGGCGGCGAGCGAGGATCCGACGATCGACGCGCTCTATGCCACGATCGAGGAGACCAGCGGGCTCGGCGAACGCCAGGTCCAGCGCCTGTGCCTCGAATATTTCGGCGGGCCGCCGACCAAGCTCAAGCGCAAGTTCCGCGCGATCCGGGCGGCGATGCAGATCTTCCAGGGCGCGCCGCTCAGCGACGTGCTCGGGCCCTTCTCCGATCAGTCGCACATGATCAACGAGATCAAGCATTTCACCGGCTACACGCCTACCAGCCTGCGCGGGAGCAGCGATCCGACGCTGGCGCTGACGCTGAAGAACGAGGAATTGCACTTCCTGCCGGATGTGATCCCCGAGCCGGTTGACCTTCGCGGCAACTAGGCCCATCTGCAATCGGATAGAATCGTTCCGATTGCGAGTAAATGCGTCTTTCGAGCCTTGCCGACTATGCCGTAGTGATGATGGCCGCCGCCGCGCGCCATTGCGGCGCGTCGTGCCGCTTGAACGCGACGTCGCTCGCCGAAGAGACCGGACTGCCGCTCCCGACCGTGCAGAAGCTGGTGAGCAAGCTCGCCGCCGCCGGGCTGATCGAGAGCGCGCGCGGCACCGGCGGCGGCTTCCGCCTCGCGCGGCCCCCCGCGGCGATCACCGTCGCCGACATCGTCGAGGCGATCGAGGGCCCGATCGCACTCACGGCGTGTGTCGACAATGGCAAGCATGATTGCGCGGTCGAGGGCGCGTGCCGCGTCAAACCGCATTGGAATGCCGTCAACGGCGCCGTAAAGGGCGCGCTCGCGGGCATCACGCTCTCCCAACTTTCCGCTGCTCCGGCTCCGGCCGGGGCGCAGCATCCCGAGTCCGCTGACCGGGTCCCGGCGCTTGCCGGGGAACAGGTGTAACATGGCCACGAAGAATGCCGAGGCGCTCGCCGCCGCGAACAAGAAATACGAATGGGGGTTCTCCTCCGACATCGAGCAGGAGTTCGCGCCCAAGGGGCTGAGCGAAGACACCGTCCGCTACATCTCGGCCAAGAAGAACGAGCCCGAATGGATGCTCGACTGGCGCCTGAAGGCGTTCCGCATGTGGCAGGAGATGGAGCTTCCGCAATGGGCGAAGCTGCAGATCCCGCACATCGACTATCAGGACGCCTATTATTACGCCGAGCCGAAGGCGAAGAAGACGATCGGCAGCCTCGACGAGCTCGATCCCGAGATCCTGCGCGTCTATGAGAAGCTCGGCATCCCGATCGAGGAGCAGAAGGTTCTCGCCGGCGTCGAGGGCGCGCGGAAAGTCGCGGTCGACGCGGTGTTCGACAGCGTCTCGGTCGCGACCACCTTCCGCGAGGAATTGAAGGCCGCGGGGGTCATCTTCCTGTCGATCTCGGAAGCGATCCGCGAATATCCCGAGCTGGTGAAGAAGTGGCTCGGCAAGGTCGTGCCCCAGCGCGACAATTTCTTCTCGGCATTGAATTCCGCGGTCTTCTCCGACGGCACCTTCGTCTACGTGCCCGAGGGCGTGCGCTGCCCGATGGAGCTGAGCACCTATTTCCGCATCAATGCCGAGAATACCGGCCAGTTCGAGCGTACCCTGATCGTCGCCGACAAGGGGAGCTACGTCTCCTATCTCGAAGGCTGCACTGCGCCGATGCGCGACGAGAACCAGCTCCACGCGGCAGTGGTCGAGCTGGTGGCGCTCGACGATGCCGAGATCAAATATTCGACCGTGCAGAACTGGTATCCCGGCGACGAGAACGGCAAGGGCGGCATCTTCAATTTCGTGACCAAGCGCGCTTTGTGCGCGGGGACGAACTCGAAAGTCAGCTGGACCCAGGTCGAGACCGGCAGCGCGATCACCTGGAAATACCCCTCGTGCATCCTGCAGGGCGACGGCTCGGTCGGCGAATTCTATTCGGTCGCGGTCACCAACGGCCGCCAGCAGGCCGATACCGGCACCAAGATGCTCCATCTCGGCAAGAACACGCGCTCGACGATCGTGTCGAAGGGCATCAGCGCCGGCCGCAGCGACAATACCTATCGCGGCAAGGTGCTCGTCCAGGCGGGCGCCGAGAATGTCCGCAACTTCACCCAGTGCGACAGCCTGCTCCTCGGCGACCAGTGCGGCGCGCACACCGTGCCCTATATCGAAGTGAAGAACCCCAGTGCGCAGATCGAGCACGAGGCGACCACGTCGAAGATCAGCGAGGACCAGCTGTTCTACGCGATGCAGCGCGGACTCGACCAGGAGGCCGCGGTGGCGCTGATCGTCAACGGCTTCGCGCGCGAAGTGCTCAAGCAGCTGCCGATGGAATTCGCGGTGGAAGCGCAGAAATTGCTGGGGATCTCGCTGGAGGGCTCGGTCGGGTGAGCCACCCTTTGGACAAGGGCTGGAACAAAAAAGCCCCTCCCCTTCAGGGGAGGGGTTTGGGGTGGGGGCTGTCCATCGAGCGGATCCAATGGCTTCAGAAGCGCGCCGCCGAAATGCGCCGCAATCCGACCGAGCCCGAGAAGCGGCTGTGGCGCCACCTGTCGAATTCGCAGCTCGCGGGGCATAAGTTCCGTCGACAGGCAGTGATCGGACCGTTCATCGCCGATTTCCTGTGCCCGCAGTCCGGTCTTATCGTCGAAGTCGATGGCGACACGCACGACGGCACGAAGGATCGGTTGCGTGACGATTGGCTTGGGGAGCATGGCTATCACGTCGTGCGCGTGACCAACCTTGACGTGATGGCGAACATAGAAGGGGTGATGCGCGTCATCGCATCTGCGGTGAATGCCGCACCCAGCCGATGGAACAGCCCCCACCCCAACCCCTCCCCTGAAGGGGAGGGGCTTGAAATCGTGGCCCGATGATCCCCTTCGCTCTCCTCCTTCTCGCGCAGGACGTGCCTGCCGCGCCACCTCCTGCCGAGGGGCAGGAGGAAGAGATCGTCGTGCGTGCGCAGTTTGGGCTCACGACGATGCTGTTCGACAAGGGCGCCGACGGCAAGCTGCGCAATTGCCGGATCATGGTCTCCAGCGGCAGCCAGAAGCGCGACACAAGTGCCTGCCAGGCGACGCCGGTCTGCTATGCCAAGACCGCGGACGAAGTGACCGATTGCCGCGCGATGACTTTCCTCGAACTGGCATCGGCCGCGACGCCGGGCGAGGCGCGTCCCGAAGGTGCCGGGGTGCCGCGTGCCTTCACGCTGCCCAAGCTCACCGATCCGAAGCCGACGCTCGCGCCGGGTCAGGCCGGTCCGCTGGGCCTCTCCGAACCGAGCCGCGAGACCGAGCGCCAGCGCGTCAAGCTGCCGCCGTTGCCCAAGCCGCCCTCGGACGGTCCGGTCGTCCATTTCGGGCCGGCGAAGGAGGCCGGCGAATGAGCTTTATGCGCAGTCGGCGCCGTGCAAGCATCGCGCGGGCAGGGGGATCGGGGCCGGTGTTCGGGCCCCCGGGAGTATCGCAATGATGTTCGGAATGTTGTTCGCGCTTGCCGCTGCCCAGAGCGCGGGCGGCGTCGTCGTCGAGGACACGCCGCAGATCGGCATCGCCACGCGCCATGCTCGCTGTATCGTCCGGCAGGTCGGCGTCGCGCCGGCGGCGGAAGCGGCGCGCGCGGCCAAGGTGGCCGAAGCGACGAAGGGCTGCCGCGAATTCACCGAGGGCGATTTCACGCAAGGCCGGGTGATGCTCGGCGATCGCCCGGTGAATGCGCGCTGGTGGGGCCGGATGCGGACCACGCTCGACGCAATCGAGGCGGATATCGCCGCGGCGATCGTCCAGCCCAAGCAATACAAGATCATCTGGGAACTCCCCGACGGCAGCCGGGTCGATGCCTATAATGCGCCGGAGCCGCTGAAGTCGGTCAAGCTGCTGACGGTGCCGCTGTGATCCTCGCGCTCGGCCTCGCCTTGCTTGGGAGCCAGGACGTGATCGGCGAGGACATCGTCGTCACCGGTCGTGCGCGCCCGCTCCAGGTCAGCGTCCAGCTCGATTCGAAGCGCCGCGTCCGTGCGTGTGCGATCGCCCAGTCGAGCGGCGACGAGAATTTCGACCGGCTGACCTGCGAGACGGTAGCCGCCTGCTCGCGCGAGCCCGACCGCAGCCACAAGGCGATCCAGGCCTGCACCCAGACGCAGATGACCAAGATCATCAACGATCAATTCGGCGCGAATGCCAACCAATAGGACCATGATGCTCAAGATCGACAATCTCCGCGCCGAAATCGACGGCAAGGAAATCCTCAAGGGGCTCAGCCTCACCGTGAATGCAGGCGAGGTCCACGCGATCATGGGGCCCAACGGCGCGGGCAAGTCGACGCTCGGCTATGTGCTGGGCGGCCGCCCGGGATACGAGCCGACCGGCGGAAGCGTGACTTTCGACGGTGCCGATCTGCTCGAAATGGAAGCGCATGAGCGTGCCGCGGCGGGCCTGTTCCTCGGCTTCCAATATCCGGTCGAGATCCCCGGCATCTCCAACGTCCAGTTCCTGCGCGAGGCGCTCAACAGCCAGCGCCGCGCGCGGGGCGAGGCGCCGCTTTCGGGTGGCGAGTTCCTCAAGCTCGCCCGCGCGCAGGCCGATGCGCTCGGCATGGACCAGGAGATGCTCAAGCGCCCGGTAAATGTCGGCTTCTCGGGTGGCGAGAAGAAGCGCAACGAAATGGTCCAGATGGGCATCATCGGGCCCAAGCTCGCGATCCTCGACGAGACCGATTCGGGCCTCGACATCGATGCGCTCAAGGCGGTTGGCGAGGGGATCAACCGGATCATGCGCGCGCCCGACAAGGCGGTGCTGCTGATCACCCACTACCAGCGGCTGCTCGATTATGTGCAGCCCGATTTCGTCCATGTTCTCGAGGCCGGACGCATCACGCGCACCGGCGGCCCCGAGCTCGCGCAGCAGCTCGAGCGCGAAGGCTATGGAACGGTGGCGGCGTGACCACGCTCGAACTTCCCTCTCCCCGACTGGAGGAGTGGCGCTGGGCGGACATGGCGGCGCTGCGGGCCGCTGCCGACGCCGAACCGCGTGACGTCGGGATCAAGCCCGCCGATCTGTTCCTCGATATCGAGGGCCCGCGTCTGTTGTTCGTCGACGGCGTGTTCGAGCCCGCGCACAGCCGCCCCGGCCCGGTCAAGGTCGCCCGCTTCGCGCCGGAGACCGCGCATCCGCTGGGCGGCATGGCCGAAGGCGAGGGCTGGGTCCTGTCGCTCGATCCGCAAGCGGCGCTGACCGGCATCCAGATCGTCCATCTCGGCTCGGGCGGCGAGAGCCACGTGCCCGCGCGGATCGCTTTGGCCGAGGATGCGGTCGCCACAATGGTCGAGACCTATGCGGGATCGGGCTGGGCCAACCGGCTTACCCAGATCGCGCTCGCCCGGGGCGCCCGGCTGATGCGCTCGGTGCGGCTGCTCCAGGCCGACGGTTTCGTCTCGTTGCGCGACGAGGCCGAGATCGGCGAGGCTGCGAGCCTCGTCTCGATCTTCCTCGGTGCCGGCGGGATGGGCAGCCGGATCGACGGCGCGCTGACGCTCACCGGCAAGGGTGCCTTCGCCGAGATGGGCGGCGCGCTGCTCACTTCGGGCACGCAAAAGCAGGAAGCCGCGGTCGCGGTTCGCCACGAAGCGATCGAAGGCACGTCGCGGCAAGTGTGGCGCGCCGTCGCGGCGAACCGCTCGACCGTGAGCCTCGCGGCGCGCGTCGAAGTCGCACGCGATGCGCAGCAGACCGACGGTGAGCAATCGCTGCGCGGGCTGCTGCTCGAACGCGCCGCGACGGTGAACCTCAAGCCCGAGCTCGAGATCTTCGCCGACGACGTGAAATGTGCGCACGGCGCGACGGTGGGCGAGCTCGACCAGCGCGCATTGTTCTACCTCCAGAGCCGCGGCATCCCCGCGCCGCGCGCCAAGGCGCTGCTCACCCGCGCGTTCGTCGCCGACGCGATGTCGCGGATCGGCGAGGAGGCCGTGCGCGATGCGTTTGTGGCGGATGCCGACAAATGGCTGGAGGCTGCGCTGTGAGCGTGACAACCGACACTCGCCCGCTCGATGTCCTCGCCGATTTCCCGGCGATCCCGGCGGGCTGGGCCTATCTCGACACTGCCGCCACCTCGCAGAAGCCGAAGCCGGTGCTCGACGCGATCAACCGCGGCTATGGCGAGACCTATGCCACCGTGCATCGCGGGGTGTACCAGCGCTCGGCCGACATGACGCTGGCGTTCGAGGCGGCGCGCGAGCGAGTCGCGAAGTTCATCCATGGCGAGGCCCGGGAAACGATCTTCGTCCGCGGCGCGACCGAAGGGATCAACCTCGTCGCCCAGTGCTGGGCGGGGACGCAACTCAAGGCCGGCGATCGCATCCTGCTCTCGACGCTCGAGCACCATTCGAACATCGTGCCCTGGCAGATGGTTGCCGAGAAGGTCGGCGCGATCATCGACGTGATCCCGCTCACCGCCGACCAGCGCGTGGATCTCGATGCGATGGCGGCGATGATCACGCCGGCGCACAAGCTCGTCGCACTCGCGCACGTCTCGAACGTGCTCGGCTCGGTGCTCGACGCGAAGCGCGCTTGCCAGATCGCGCATTCGGTCGGGGCGAAGATCCTGCTCGACGGCTGCCAGGCCGTGCCGCGCATGGCCGTCGACGTCGCCGCGATCGGCTGCGACTTCTACGTCTTCTCGGGCCACAAGCTCTACGGGCCCACCGGGATCGGCGTGCTCTGGGGCCGCTATGAGCTGCTCGACGCGATGCCGCCTTATCAGGGCGGCGGATCGATGATCGATCGCGTCACCTTCGCGAAGACTACCTACGCGCCGCCGCCGGGCCGGTTCGAGGCGGGGACGCCGCACATCGTCGGCGTGGTCGGGCTGCACGCCGCGGTCGATTATGTCGAGAGCATCGGTCTGGATCGGATCCACGCGCACGAGACTGCCCTGGTCCGCCAGGCGCGCGAGGCGCTGTCGCAGCTCAACAGCGTCCGGCTGTTCGGACCCGAAGACAGCGCCGGCATCGTCAGTTTCGCAGTCGAGGGGGTGCATCCGCACGACGTCGCCACCATCTTGGATGAAGGCAATGTCGCGATCCGCGCCGGCCACCATTGCGCCCAGCCTTTGATGGACGCGCTGGGCGTGCCGGCGACGGCCCGGGCGAGCTTCGGAGTGTATAATGGAGCGGCCGACATCGCCGCTTTGGTCAAGGGTATCGAACGCGTGACGAGGATTTTCGGGTGAACGAGGAACGCAAGATCGCGGTGGAGGAAGTCGACGCCGTCGATGCGCCGCCCAAAGCGCGCGTCGACGCCTTTGATGCGCCGGCCGAGGGATCGGCCGGCGGTGTCCACGAGACTTTCGAACGCAAACGCGACTACCTGACCGGTTTCCTTCAGCAGAAGCCCGAGCCGCATCCGGCCGGCGAACCCGGCGGCGAGCTGTACGAGTCGGTGATCCAGGCGCTCAAGGAGATCTACGATCCCGAGATCCCGGTGAACATCTACGATCTCGGTCTGATCTACGGCGTCGACATCACGTCGGACGGCCATGCCGCCGTGACGATGACGCTCACCACGCCGCATTGCCCGGTAGCGGAATCGATGCCGGGCGAAGTCGAGTTGCGCGTAGGGTCGGTGCCCGGCGTCGGCCATGCCGAAGTCAACCTCGTCTGGGATCCGCCCTGGGATCCGCAGAAGATGACCGACGACGCCAAACTCGAGCTGGGGATGCTGTAACTTGTAACCCCTCCCCTTCAGGGGAGGGGCAAGGGGTGGGGGATGTCTCACCGAGTAAATGCTCGCGGACAGGCCCCACCCCCCCCCCCCCCCCCCCCCGGAGGGGCTTGAAGGAAGAAGTGATGACCGAAACGAAGATCCGCACCCGCCCCGCCGCGCTCAACCTCACCGAACGTGCCGAGGCGCGCATCGCCGAGCTGATGGCCAAAGCGCCCGAGGGCACGATCGGCGTCAAGCTCTCGACGCCGCGTCGCGGCTGCTCGGGGCTGGCTTATTCGGTCGATTATGTCCGCGAAGCGGCGCCCTTCGACGAGAAGATCGAGACCCCCGGCGGCACCTTCTATGTCGACGGCGCCTCGGTGCTCTACCTCGTCGGCTCGACGATGGACTGGGTCGAGGACGATTTCGCCGCGGGCTTCACGTTCGAGAACCCCAACGCCAAGGGCGCGTGCGGCTGCGGCGAGAGCTTTACCGTCTGAGCGCTGGCGCATAGGGCGCTGTCCGACACCATCGGAGAGAGACCATGCCCTATCCACAGCCCTGGACCGCGGACCCGGCGCGCTACGACGGTCGCATGCCGTATCGCCGCTGCGGGCGCTCGGGGCTCGATCTGCCGGCGATCAGCCTCGGCCTCTGGCAGAATTTCGGCGGCACCGATGTGTTCGAGACCGGCCGCGCCATGCTGCGCCGCGCGTTCGATCGCGGCGTCACCCATTTCGATCTCGCGAACAATTACGGCCCGCCTTACGGCTCGGCGGAGGAGAATTTCGGGCGCGTCATGGCGACCGATTTCGCCGCGCACCGCGACGAGCTGATCGTCTCGACCAAGGCGGGCTGGGACATGTGGCCGGGGCCCTATGGCGATGTCGGCGGCAGCCGCAAATACCTCATCGCCTCGTGCGACCAGAGCCTGAAGCGGATGGGGCTCGATTATGTCGACATCTTCTATTCGCACCGCGTCGATCCCAAGACGCCGCTCGAGGAGACGATGGGCGCGCTCGCGCACATCCACCGGCAGGGCAAGGCGCTCTATGTCGGGATATCGTCCTACTCGCCCGAGCTGACCCGGCGGGCCGCGGCGATCCTCGCCGAATACAAGGTGCCGTTGCTCATTCACCAGCCGAGCTATTCGATGCTCAATCGCTGGATCGAGAGTGATTTGCTCGATACGCTCGACGATCTCGGCACCGGTTGCATAGCCTTCTCGCCGCTGGCGCAGGGCATGCTGACGTCGAAATATCTGAAGGGGGTTCCCGAGGATGCCCGCGCGGCCAAAGGCGGCTCGCTCAACCAGGGACTGTTGTCGGACGAGAATCTCGCCCGCATCCGCGCGCTCAACGCCATTGCCGAACGCCGCGGCCAGACGCTCGCGCAGATGGCGATCGCCTGGGTGCTGCGCGATCCGCGCGTGACCTCGGCACTGGTCGGCGCGCGGACTGTCGAGCAGCTCGACGATTCGCTCGATGCCGTGAACAATCTCGGCTTCAGCGCCGCAGAGCTAGCCGAAATCGATACCCATGCAACCGAAGGCGCCGTGGATCTTTGGAAGATATCATCCACGCTAGAGGAATTGCCGCAACGATGAGTGTCGCCTTCCGCCGCGAAAGCGACGAGGAACATAAGGAACCGAAGTTCGAGATCCCGTTGCCGGCCGGCCCCAATCTGGTCACGGCGCGCGGACTCGCGGCGATCGAGGCGAAGGTGGTCGAGCTCGAAGCGGCGATCGCCGCCGAGACCGCGGAGGAGCCGCGCGAGGTTCTCAGGCGTGAGTTGCGCTACTGGAACACCCGCCGGACCACCGCCGAGGTCGCCCCGCCGCCCGAGCAGGGCGTGGTCGGCATCGGATCGCGCGTGCGCATCCGGCTGGCGGGCAAGGAGCGGGTGATCGATCTGGTCGGCCATGACGAGGCCGATCCGCATGCCGATCGCCTCGCGTTCTCGGCGCCGCTCGCCCATGCGCTGCTCGGTGCGGAAGAGGGCGAGCGCGTCGATTTCAATGGTCGTACGGAAGCGATCGAAATTCTGGAAGTCTCTGCGATCCCGGGCTAGGGACCCGAAGTTACCGTCATCCCGGAAGTTAGGCTTTCCCGGAAACCGACAGGTTTTCGGTAGGAAAGCCTTACTGTCCGGGATCCACCTCTCCACCGGCCATTGCCTCCCGGTGGATCCCGGACAGCTCAATTTTCTGACCAAATCACCGATTTGGAGAAAATTGGCTTCCGGGATGACGGGAATTGAGGACGGACTCCAGACCGCCGCGCCGCCGCTTCCCACAAACGAAAACCGCCGCTCCATCGCTGGAGCGGCGGCTTCGTCTTTGCCGTCGGCAGGTTGGGCTTAGAAGCCCACCACCAGCGAACCCATGAAGGTGCGCGGATAGCCGATTTGCGAGTTCGGCGCGTTGCCGTACCCGGTGACCGCGCCCGTTCCCGGGTTGAAGGTCGGTCCCTGGTTCAGCGCGCCGTTGCCGCTGTTGAGCGAGCTGACCCACAGCTTGTCGAACGCGTTGAGGACGTTCAGCTGGAAGTAGGTCTTGTCGTTGAGACCAGCCCAGCCGAGCGGGATGCGCGCGTTGAAGTCGACGAGCGTATAGGCCGGAACCTTGTTGCCGAAGACCTGGATCGTGCGGGTCTGCGCAACGCCGGTCGGACTGTTCGCCGCGGTGTAGGCGACGATCTGCTGCACCGGCTCGTTGGTGTCGTAGATGTAGCGCGGGCCGGTACGCTTCACGTTGAAGCCGAAGTCGGCGAAGCCCAAAGTCGCCTGCGCACCGCCGCCGAAGGTATAGACCGGGGCGTTCGATTCACGCTTGCCCTTGGTGGGAGCATAGATCGGCGTCCCCGCCGCGGTGCGGCCGGCGACCACATTGTCCTCGATCTCCGAGTCGAGATACGAACCGAAGGCATAGACGCTCAGCTCGTTGATCGGGCGATAGGCGATCGTCCCGTCGAAACCGAAACGCTTCACCTTGCCGAGGTTGCGGTACACCGTCTTGTCGAGCTCGGCGTCGTAGGACGAAGCGAGCCGGTTCTTGTAGTTGGTGTACCAGGCCGCGACCTGTGCCTGGACCTTCGACGAGCGATAGCGCAGGCCGGTTTCCAGGTTGTCGGTGGTCTCGGGCTTCGGGTTCGCCTGATCGGCGGTCACCGGATAGAAGAACGAGTTGTACAGATTGTCCGTACCCGGCACCTGGATGCTCTGCGAGAAATTGCCGTACATCGAGAGCTTGTCGGTGATGTCGGCGACGTAGCCGATGTTCGGCAGGGCACGCTTGTAATCGACGATGCGCTGCTGCGGTCCCTGGGTCGGGAAGGTGCAGTTGGTCGCCGGCGTCGGGTTGGGCGGGCAGGTCGCGCCGTCGACACCCGCGGCGTAAGGCACGGTCTGCGTCGGGTTCGCCGCGAGCCATGCGGCCTGCGCCGCGCTGTCCGAGCCGAAGCACTCGACGAAGCCCGCCGCGCTCGAAGTGGCGCAATAGTTGTTCAGGTTCCGGCGCAGGAACTTGACGCTGATGCCCGCATCGACGCGAAGGGTGCCGTCGAAGAACTCGCCATTATATTGCGCAGCGAATTGATGCAGGATGGCGAAGGACAGGCGGTCGCGCTTCTGCAGCGCGCGGCCGTTCACGTCGAGGACCGGATCGTTGACCGGGAAGACGTCGAAGGGCTTGCCGTTATACTGCAGGAAGCCCGTCTCGCCCGTCTGGCGATGGCGTGCGCGATCATAGGTATAGGCGACGCGCACGGTCTGGCCCGGCGCGACCGTGTAGCGCAGCGACGAGATCACGCCGATGCGATGGGTCTGCGTCTGGCTCGGCGTAAGCAGGCGGACGGTGTCGAGCAGATCGCCGTCGCCGTTCAGGTCGCGGCCGAAATAGGGAACGCCGCCGATATAGCCGACCTGGCAGCTCACCGCCGCGCCATTGGGCGTGGTGTTGCAATTCGCGGCCCCGCCGGTCGGATTGACGTCACGACGCGCTTCCTGGCCGACGGTGGTGCCGCCGCCATTGGCCTTGGTGTACTGGTAGTAAGGATCGGCGGCGAAGACGAGGCCTTCGGCGAGCGTGAAGCGCGAATTGATGCGGATATTGCCGGTGTTCGACGGATTGAAGCGCTCGTCGAAGACCGAGCCGCAGCTGTTCGCGGTGTCGGCGATGCCGGGACGGGCGGTATTGGTGATCTGGCAGAGCGGCACGGAATATTCGCGCTCGTCATTCGTGATCGGGAAGCGATCACTGGTATTCGGGCCGACATTGCGCGCGCCGAGGTCGGCGCCGGTCGCCGAGTTCAGCTGCCGAAGATCGGTGCGCAGCGGCACCGAGCCCTGGAAGTTGTTGCGGTTCTCATTCCAGTGGCCGGAGATCGCGATGAAGTCGCCGTTATCGCCCAGCGGCTGATAGAGCTTGGCGTTATACTGCTGCTTCTCGACCTGCGCGCGGTCGTTGAACGGCGAATGGTTGCGCGCCGAGCTCGCCGAGAGCCACGCGCGGGTGCCGAACGACGTGAAGGTGCCGGTATCGACCAGGCCGAAGATGCGGAAGAAGTCGAAGTCGCCGACCGAGCCGATCAGCTTGACGCCGAAATCCTCGCTGGGATTGCGCGTGCGATAGTTCACCGTCGATCCGGTGGCGCCGGCGGTCGGGCTGTCCACGTCGGTGGTGCCCATGTTGACGTTGACCTGCTCGATCAGCTCGGGATCCAGCTGCTGGTTGCCGTAGATCGCGTAGTTGCCCGAATCGTTGAGCGGAATGCCGTCGAAGGTCTGGCTGATGCGGGTGCCTTCGAAGCCGCGGATGTTGAGCGAGCCGCCCGACGAACCGAAGGGATCGTTGTTGGTGTAGCTGACGCCTGGAAGCTGGTTGATCAGGTCGTTGACCGATTGGCCCGGCGCCTGGCGCTGGATGAATTCCTGGTTCAGCACGCCGCGGGTCTTCGTGGTATCGGGAACCACGATGCCGTTCACGCCGTTCTGCGTCCGCGTGCCGGTGACGACGATCTCTTCGCTGCCTTCTTCGAAGTCGATCGTGCCGGTCGACTGCGCATAGGCGCTCGCCGGAATCAGGAGCGCGGCGAAAGCCACGCCAGCAAAAAGCTTGGTGCGCATTTTAAGAAAGTCCCCTTCGGTGTGCCCTGAATGCACTAATCACGCGGTGCGGTGTACCGTCGCCGCTGCCCATGGAATTCATTTATGTCCAACCGATGACAGTCAATCGGCATGAGCCGGGCAAGCTGTTGGTAACAGTTGATTCATTTGCTGCGTTGCAAAAAAGTCACTCGGCTTCGGCGACGATTTTGGCCCAATCCTCCTCGGAAATAACGCGAATTCCGAGCTCCGCGGCCTTTTTGAGCTTCGATCCCGCGCCCGGCCCGGCAATCACCAGATTCGTCTTCGCCGACACCGAACCGGCGACTCGCGCGCCCAGCGATTCGGCCTGCGACTTGGCCTCGTCGCGACTCAGCGACTCGAGACTGCCGGTGAATACGAGAGTCATGCCCGAGACTTCGGAAGCCCGCGTCTCGACGATGAAGGGCGGCGGCGAGACTTCGGCCAGCAAATCCTCCCACAGCGCCACATTGTGCGGCTCGTGGAAGAAGTCGGCCAAGGCCTGCCCGACGGCGCCGCCGACATTCTCGACTCCGATATGCTCGGTAATCGCCTTGTCGAGGCGCGCACGGTGTTTCTGCTCGCTCTCGCCGATTGCGACGGGCATGGCATCCCGGAGCGCGATGATCTCCATGGCCAGCGACCGGATCGCGGCGAGCGTCGCATAGCGCTTGAGCAGGTCGCGCGCGGTGATCGCGCCGATATGGCGAATGCCGAGCCCGAACAGCAGTCGCGCGGCGTCGGGCGCGCGCTTGGCCTCGATCGCGGCGAGCAGGGCGTCGACGGACTTTTCCTGCCAGCCTTCCCGCTGCAGCAATTCCTCGCGATGCGGCGCCAGCCGGAAGATGTCGGCCGGCTCGGTGATCCAGCCGAGGTCGAGCAATTCGACCAATGTCTTCTCGCCCAGCCCCTCGATATCGAGCGCCCCGCGGCTGACGAAATGCTTGAGCCGCTCGAGCCGCTGCGCCGGGCAGATCAATCCGCCGGTGCAGCGGACATCGACTTCGCCTTCCTCGGCGACCGCCTCCGAATTGCAGCGCGGGCAATGGTCCGGGAAGCTCCAGGCCGGACGCTCCTCGTCGCGCGTGAGGTTCTCGACGATCTGCGGAATCACGTCCCCCGCCCGCTGGAGCACCACCCGGTCCCCGGGACGCACGCCCAGCCGCGCGATCTCGTCGGCATTGTGCAGAGTCGCGTTGCGGACCACCACGCCGCCCACCGTCACCGGCTCCAGCTTGGCGACCGGCGTCAGCTTGCCGGTGCGCCCCACCTGGATCTCGATATCGTTGAGCGTCGTCTGCGCGCGCTCGGCGGGGAATTTGTGCGCCAGCCCCCAGCGCGGCGCGCGTCCGACGAAACCCAGCCGCGTCTGCCAGTCGAGCCGGTCGATCTTGTAGACGACGCCGTCGATGTCGAAGGGCAGATCGGCGCGCCGGGCCTCGATCCTTTTATATTGCGCGAGCGCCGCGTCGAGATCGACCGGACCGACGAACAGATCGGAGACCGGGAAACCCATTGCCCGGATCGCCGCGATCACCGCCGACTGCGTCTCGCCGGGCAGAGAGGCGACTTCGCCCCAGCCCCAGGCGAGGAAGCGCAAGGGCCGCGAGGCGGTGACCGACGCGTCCTTCTGGCGCAGCGAGCCCGCGGCGGCATTGCGCGGATTGGCGAACTGGCGCGCTTCCTTGCCGCTTTCCTCCGCCTCGGCGAGCAGCCGGGCGTTGAGCGCCGTGAAGTCGCTCTTGGCCATATAGACCTCGCCGCGCACTTCGAAGATGTCGGGCGCGCCGGGAATCTCCTGCGGGATGTCGCGGATCGTCCGCACATTGGCCGTGACGTCCTCGCCGATCTGACCGTCGCCGCGCGTGAGCGCCTGGACCAGCCGGCCCCGCTCGTAGCGCAGCGAGCACGAAAGCCCGTCGATCTTGGGTTCGGCGGTCAGCGCGATCGGTTCGTCCGCCGACAGGTTGAGGAAGCGCCGCACCCGCCTGAGGAATTCGCCGACATCCTCGTCCGAGAAACCATTGTCGAGGCTGAACATCTGCCGCGCATGCGCCACCTTGGCGAGATGCCCCGAAGGCGCGGCGCCCACTTTCCGGGAGGGTGAGTCGCCGCGGACGAGATGGGGGAATTCGGCTTCGATCGCCTGATTCCGCCGCATCAGCGTGTCGAATTCTGCGTCGCTGATCTCGGGCGCGTCGTCCGCGTGATAGAGCCGGTTGTGATGCGCGATCTCGGTGGCGAGCCGCTCGAGCTCGGCGGCGGCTTCTTCCTCGGTCCGGGGCAGATCGGATGTCATGGCGTATCGGTTAGGGGAGGCGGGCGCCGCCGATCAAGCTTGATCGCGCGCGCGGCCCCCGCAAGAAGGGCGAATGCGCCTGCTCAAGCTTGCCCTGACCGGGCTGTTGTGGACCACCGTTCTCCTCTGTCTGGACCTCATCGTGCTGCCGCACTTTCTCGACCGCATCTATTATCGCGGACCGGCCACGGCGCATTTCGACGGCGCGCATTTCTTCAATCCCGATGGCGACGACGATCGCTTGCCCGCGAGCGGCAGCCGCATCGGCTTCCTCGCGCGGCGACTCTTCGGCGACCCCGGCCAGCCGGCCTGGCCCGAACGCGTCGCAGTGCGGCCAGCGAAGCCCGCCGCGCGCGTCGAAGGCGCGGCGATGCACGCCACATGGATCGGCCACGCCACCCTGCTGGTGCAGACCAACGGCCTCAACATCCTCACCGATCCCGTGTGGAGCGACCGCGCCGGTCCGCTCGGCTTCGGCCCGCGACGCGTCGCCGCACCCGGCATCCGCTTCGAAGACCTGCCGAGGATCGACCTCGTCCTCGTCAGCCACAACCATTACGACCATTTGGACCTGCAGACTCTCCGGCGGCTGTGGCAACGCGATCGCCCCATCATCGTCACCAGCCTCGGCAATGACAGCGTCATCGGCCAGGCCGGCGTGCCTGCGCGCGCGTTCGACTGGGGCGGGCGTCTCGCGATCCGGCCCGATGTCGACGTGACGGTGACGCGCAATCACCATTGGAGCAGCCGCTGGTTCAGCGACCGCAATCGCGCGCTATGGTCGAGCTTCGTGGTCCGGCTTCCCGGCGGCAATTTCTTCTTCGCCGGCGATACCGGGCTGGGCGACGGCAAATGGCCTGCCGAGGCCGCGGCGCTCGGCCCGATCCGTTTCGCCGCGATCCCGATCGGCGCCTTTCGTTTCGAGGAGGGGCAGATGGCGAGCGGCAGCCATATCGGCCCCCGCGACGCGATCCGCGTGTGGGACGGGCTCGGGCGGCCTTTCGCGTTGCCGATCCACTGGGGCACCTTCCGCCTTTCGCGCGAAGGCTATGACACGCCGCCGCGCATGCTCGATGCGATGATGCGCTGCGCCGGCAGCGATCCGGCGCGTTTCGCTCCCGTCGCGATCGGCGTGCCGGTGGAAGTGCCCGCGCTGGCAGCGCCGCCGCCGCATCCCGACATGATCGGCGTCGAACGATGTTTGACGCCACCGCTGCGACGCTAGACAAAGCCGCCATGCAAATCCAGGTCGCCGAGCATCTCGGCCCGATCCTCCCCTGGCTCGACATGTGTGGCATCGCCGTGTTCGCCGCGACCGGCGCCCTATCGGCCACACGGCGCGGCCAGACCTTCGTCACCGCCGCCTTCTTCGCGCTGATCACCGGGGTCGGCGGCGGCACGGTGCGCGACCTGCTGATCGGCGCGCCGGTCTTCTGGGTGCACGACGCCAAGGTGCCGGCGCTGATCCTCACCGTCGCAGTGGCGGTGTGGCTGACTCCGCAGCGCTGGTGGAGCGATCGCACCTTCGACTGGCTCGATGCCTTCGGGCTCGCCGCTTATGCCGCGTTCGGCGCCGCCAAGGCGATCAGCTACGGCATCCCGCCGATCCCCGCGGCACTGATGGGCGTGATGACCGCGTGCGTCGGCGGCATCATCCGCGACGTGCTGGTCGGCGAACCCTCGATCCTGATGCGCCCCGAGCTCTACGTGACAGCGGCGGCGCTCGCCTCCACGGTCTATGTCGGGCTGAGCCTCGCCGGCCTCACGCCGCTTGCCGCCGGCCTGATCGCCGCCGCCGCGGGCTTTGCGCTAAGGGCAGCGGCGATCGTGTGGAAGCTGGCGCTCCCGGCCTATCGCGGGCAACGCTAGGTCGGCCGGACGACGCCCACGTCGCTGAACTTCTTCGGCTCGACCGGCGGTACGACCGGCTCGTTGAGCTGGACCTGCCAGAAGCCGACATCGATCCACTGGCCGTGCTTGAAGCCGACTTCGCGATATACGCCCGCCCGACGGAACCCGACCGCCTCGTGCAGCTTGATCGAACGGTCGTTGGGGAGTGTGATCGCGCCAATCGCATGCACGAACCCCTGCGCCCGCAACGTGGTGACCAGCGCCCCGTACAGGAGGCGGCCCACCCCCGAGCCGCTCGACGCGTCGGTCAGGTAGATCGAGCTCTCGCAGACATAGCGATAGGCCGGGCGGTCGCGGAACTTGCTGGCATAGGCATAGCCGATCACCCCGCCATCGGCATCGCCGTTGGTGGCGACCATCCAGGGATAGAGCCCATCGCTCGACGCCATCCGCGTCCGTATCGCCCGCGCGTCGGGCGGGTCGATCTCGAACGATGCGGTGCCGGTGAGCACATGCGGCGCGTAGATCGCGGCGATCGACGTCGCGTCTTCAGGCGTGGCTGCGCGGATCGCGATCACAGGCCGATCCTCGCGATCAGCAGGCCGAGCAGGCTGCGGTCCTCGGCACGGACCATTGCCGGCCCCATCGCCGCGCATTCGAGGCAGCGCGCCTGCACCGACCCGCCCATTGCGAGCCGCCGCGCATCGCCCAGCGCCTGGCCGAGCAGCGCGCGGCGTTCGGCGGCGATCCGGCCGTAAAGATCGGCGCCCGCAGGCTGATCGGCCCAGTCGCGATCGTCATCGTCGCCCCCCGCCAGCACATCGTTGAGGAAGCGCGTCCACGCGTCGGGCTCCTTCTCCAGATACACGGCATGGACATTCTTCGGATCGAGCTTCGCGCGCGTAGCCGCCTCGGCGATCGCGGCATCGATCCCGCCGAACCGGTCGACCAGCTTCAACTGGTGCGCGACACCGCCGATCCACACCCGGCCTTGCCCGATCTCGTCGACGCGCTGCGGCGTCAGCTTGCGCGATTGCGCGACGAGGTTGACGAAGCGCCCATAGCCCGCCTCGATCGCCGCCTGCAGGATGCGATCGGTGGCCGGGTTGATCCCGCCCATCACGTCGGGCTGGCCGCTGAGCGGCGTCGTGCGCACGCCGTCGCTGGTCACGCCGATCTTGGCGAGGCTGTTCTCGAACGAAGGCAGCACCCCGAAGATTCCGATCGATCCGGTGATCGTGCTCGGCTCGGCAAAGATCGTGTCGCCCGCGGTCGACACCCAATAGCCGCCGCTCGCCGCGAGGCTGCCCATCGAGACCACCACCGGCAGCCCCTGCGCCTTGGCCTGGAGCACCGCCTGGCGGATCTGCTCGGATGCCATCGCCGATCCGCCCGGCGAATCGACGCGCAATACCAGAGCCTTCAATTTCTTCTCGGCCAGCCCCTTGAGCAGCAATGCGCTCACCGTGTCGCCGCCTGCGGTCCCCGGCCCGGCCTTGCCGTCGACGATCTCGCCCGCGACGGTGATCACCCCGATCGCGTCGCCGCCGCTCGGTGCCGGATTGGCCGCGACCCAGTCGGCGAGCTTGATCGCCTTGAAATTGCCCGCCGGCTTGCCCGAAGGCGCGCCGACGATCTCGGCGACGCGCTTGCCGAAAGCGAGCCGGTCGCCGACCTTGTCGACCAGCCCGTACGCCAGGTTCGCTGCCGCGATGTCGCCCTTCGCGCCGACCACGACTTCGTCGGGCTTGCCCAGATAATCGGCGATCCGCGCCTTGGGCCGCGCCTTGGTCACGCCTTCCTGCCATTGGCTGAAGATCGCGCCGTACAGCGCCTGATTGGCCTCGCGCGCCTCGGGCGACATGTCGCTGCGGATATAGGGCTCGACCGCCGACTTGAACTTGCCGACCTTGTAGACGTGCGCATTGACGCCGAGCTTGTCCATCAGCCCCTTGTAATAGATCTGCGTGCCCCCCGGCCCGGCGAACAGCGTGCCGCCCAGCGGATTGACCCAGATCTCGCTGGCATTGGCGGCGAGCGCATAGCCGTCGTCGGTATAGCCGGTGGCATAAGCGAGCACCTTCTTGCCGCCCGCGCGCACCTTGCCCACCGCGTCGGCGACTTCGGTGATCGTCGCCGGATAACCGCCCATGAACCGGTCGAGATCGAGCACCACTGCCTTGACGCGGTCATCGGTGCGCGCAGCCTCGAGCGCGCGGAGCACGTCGCGCAGCCGGTGCTGCTGCAGCCTCTCGCCGCCGCTGAAGCGCGCGAACGGGTCAGGCTGTTCGGGCTGCTCGACGATCGTCCCGTCAAGCGCGAGAACCAGCGCCCCGTCATGGATCGCCGCCTTGTTCGGCTTGTACGACAGGATGGTGAACAGCCCGGCGAAGAACAGCAGCATCAGCACCAGGACAAGGAAGTCCTTGATACCGACCAGAATCTTCCACGCGCCCCGAACCAGTCTCACCTGTGCCGCTCCTTCATTGCGCCTTCCTGCTACCGGATGGCGCCGGGCGAGTAAACGGCGCGTGTATTATCGATGCAACACAGAAGCGATCAGCGCACCACGGTTTTGGTGTAGAGATGCCAGGTCGCATAGCCGAGCACCGGCAGCACCACCGCCAGTCCGACGAAGAACGGGATCGATCCGGCCACCAGCAATGCCGCGACGATCACGCCCCAGCGCAGCATCACGCTTTTGTTCGCCATTACCGCCATCCGCGACGTATGGATCGCAGTCCGCGCGTCGACGTCCTTGTCGACCAGCATCGGCATCGCCACCACGCTGACGGTCAGCACCAGAGCCGCGAAGGCGAGTCCGGCGAGATTGCCCAGCACGATCAGCGTCCAGCCCTCGGGCGTCGTGAACAGGCGCGTGACGAAAGTCGCAATGCTCTCGGGCGCCGGACCCATCAGCGCGGTGTAGAGCGTCATCGCGACCACCAGCCACGCGAAGAAGATCAGCAGCAGCAACCCCGTCACCGCCATGAACGCATCGAAGGACGGGCGCCGCACCACGTCGAAGAAATGCGACCAGCCGGAGGGCAGCCCTTGCTCACGCCGCCGCGCCAGCTCGTAGAAGCCCGACGCCGCGACCGGCCCGAGCAGGCTGAGGCCGGCGGCGAGCGGGAAGAACAAGGGTATGAGCGGCCCGCCCAATGCGATCACCGCCGCCAGAAAACCCACCGCCGGATAGATGATGCCGACGAAGATCAGATCGCCGCGATGCTCGGCAAAGTCCGCCCAGCCCTGGCGAAGCGCGTCGCGCAGGTCTGCGGGGGTGATGGTGCGGACGTCATGCGCCTCCGCAGGGCGCTCGGCAGCTTCGATACGAGCGACAGTCATGACGCGCTCCTTCGATATCCCCGGCAGAGAGGATCATACGCCGGTTCCGGGCACCCGGCAACGCAAGTTCCCGTGAGGGATTTTCGCCGCGGCACGGCCGCCCGGGATGCCGCGTAAGCGAATCGATTACAGCCCAATATGCGGGCGCCGGCTAAGGAACGAAGCGCAAGCCACGGAGACCCCGTCATGGTCGATCCCGCCCGCTCTAGCGGCACAGACAATCCGATCGGTCCGCCGAGTCCGCAACTCGCCACGCAGGCCCAGCTCGCGATCAGCGCGAACCGGCTGCCCGGCGGCGGCGTCGATGTGCCGGGCCTTGCCGCCAGCGTCGAACGCGTGCGGCAGGAGAATCCCGAAGCCGCCGGCTGGGTCGAGGCGGAGATCGATCGCAACCTGTCTCCCGTCGAACGCGGCGATCTCGCCCGCGCACTGGACGGCGATACCGCGGGCGCCACGCCGCCGGCCGCCGCGAACGATACCGCGCCCAATCCCGTCGAGCTCGGGCTCGATCTCACCCAGCTCGCGCTCGACATTACCGGCATCATCGAGCCGACACCCTTTTCGGACGGCGGCAATACGGTCATTTCGGCGGGCCGCGCGATCGGATCGCTCTTCTCGGGCGATTTTGGCGCAGCCGGCGGCCACGCGGTCAACGGCGTGCTCTCGGCCGCCGGAATGCTTCCCTATCTCGGGGACGCCGCCAAGGCGGGCAAGGTCGGCAAATGGGCACAGACCGTCAGCGATGCCGTATCGGCCGTCGCCACCAATCCGGCGCTGCGTGGCGCGCTCGAGCCCGCCCTTCGCCAGGTCAAGAACGCAGTCGATGCGATCCCGCAGGGCGCGATCGACGCGCTTCCCTCCAGTGCGCGCGATGCGATCGGCCGCATGAAGGGTCAGCTCGACGAATTCTTCGGTGCAAGCGCGCGGCAGGCCGACGAAGGCGTCTATCGCGGCACGGTGCGCGGCCAGACCGTCGAGCTGCGCGGCGTCGATGCCGTGCCGACGAACTATGTGAAGCGCGACCGCGTCGAATATCAGGCGCTCCGCAACACCTTCGATTCGAAGGTGCGCGGGGACTTCCTCCGCGATCTGGCGAGCGATCCGGCCAAGGTCGATGCGCTGCGCCGCGCCGGGCTCGATCAGGCCGCGATCGACCGCATCGCTTCGGGCCGCGTGCCGCAGGGCTGGCAGGTCCACCACAAGCTGCCGCTCGACGATGGCGGCACCAACAGCTTCGATAATCTCGTGCTGATCAAGAACGATCCGCACCATCTCGCGCTCACCAACGCGCAGCGCGCCTTGGTCGGAGATCTCACGGTCGGTCAGAGCCGTCAGATAGACTTCCCGATACCCCGCGGCTTCGTCTATCCTCCAACGCCGTGAAGGATCGCACGGGACGCTGAACGCCGATGGCCGGAGACGATGGCATGGATGCAGTGATAGTGGCGGCGCGCGACGCGCAGGTGGCGGTCGGCGAAATCGTCCAGCCGGGCGCCGACGAGGCGCGAATCGCGGCGCTGCGCGCAGCGCTCCAGCGCGAATTCGGAGCAACCTTGCCCGATGATTATGCTGCGCTGCTGCGCCGCTCGGACGGCGTCGATTTCGATGGCCTCGTTCTCTACGGCAGCTGGCAGAGCGAGGCGAACCCCGGCCCCGGCGGTTTCTGGCAGGGTCTCATCGCGGCGAACAAGCTATGGCGCGAAGGGCCCGGGCACGAGGCGTATCTGGTGCTCGGCGAAACCGATATCGACCTGTTCACCGTCAATCTCGACGGCAGCGCGCCGGTGCTCCGCGACAAGGTCTCGAGCGACGTCAACGAGACCTTCCCGAGCGTAGGCGCCGCGCTCCAGCGCCTCCTCGCCACCCGAGGCTGACCCTTTCCGTGCTCCGGCGAAGGCCGGAGCGCTGGCGGCCGGCGATGTCCTTGAACCCCCGGCGCGCCGGCCTTCGCCGGAGCACGTGGCCGCTTGATCCGTCCGACGAAAGATTCCGTCCCAAACCCGTTGACGAATCCGTTTCGCCTACGCATATCCCCCGTCGTTAGCACTCGCCAAATGTGAGTGCTAAAACTTGTTCAATCTGACAAAGGATCGCAGCGCAATGAACTTCCGTCCGTTGCATGACCGCGTGCTCGTCCGCCGCGTCGAGGCCGAGGAAAAGACCGCCGGCGGGATCATCATCCCCGACACCGCCAAGGAAAAGCCGCAGGAAGGCGAAGTCGTCGCCGCCGGCACCGGCGCCAAGAGCGAGGACGGCAAGGTCACGCCGCTCGACGTCAAGGCCGGCGACCGCATCCTGTTCGGCAAATGGTCGGGCACCGAGGTCAAGGTCAATGGTGAGGATCTCCTCATCATGAAGGAATCCGACATCCTCGGAATCGTCGGCTGAACCCTGCGTTCGCCTAACCTTTTCTAACTTTCCAATTCGAAAGGTAAGCCAACATGGCAGCCAAGGACGTTAAATTCAGCCGCGACGCACGTGAGCGCATCCTGCGCGGCGTCGATATCCTCGCCGACGCAGTCAAGGTGACTTTGGGCCCCAAGGGCCGCAACGTCGTCATCGACAAGTCGTTCGGTGCGCCGCGCATCACGAAGGACGGCGTCACCGTCGCCAAGGAAATCGAACTCAAGGACAAGTTCGAGAACATGGGCGCGCAGATGATCCGCGAAGTCGCGTCGAAGACGAACGACCTCGCCGGTGACGGCACCACCACCGCCACCGTTCTCGCCCAGGCGATCGTTCGCGAAGGCATGAAGTCGGTCGCGGCCGGCATGAACCCGATGGACCTCAAGCGCGGCATCGATCTCGCCGTCACCAAGGTCGTCGAGGACATCAAGTCGCGCTCGAAGCCGGTCGCCGGCACCAACGAGATCGCCCAGGTCGGCATCATCTCGGCCAATGGCGACACCGTCGTCGGCGAGAAGATCGCCGAGGCGATGGACAAGGTCGGCAAGGAAGGCGTGATCACCGTCGAGGAAGCGAAGGGTCTCGAATTCGAGCTCGACGTCGTCGAGGGCATGCAGTTCGACCGCGGCTATCTGTCGCCTTACTTCATCACCAACCCGGACAAGATGACGGTCGAACTCAACGATCCGTACATCCTGATCCACGAGAAGAAGCTGTCGAACCTGCAGGCGATGCTTCCGATCCTGGAAGCCGTCGTCCAGTCGGGCCGTCCGCTGCTGATCATCGCCGAGGACATCGAGGGCGAGGCTCTGGCCACGCTCGTCGTCAACAAGCTGCGCGGCGGCCTCAAGGTCGCGGCCGTCAAGGCGCCGGGCTTCGGCGATCGCCGCAAGGCGATGCTCGAGGACATCGCGATCCTCACCAAGGGCGAAGTCATCTCGGAAGATCTCGGCATCAAGCTCGAGAGCGTCACGCTCGGCATGCTCGGCACCGCCAAGCGCGTCTCGATCGACAAGGACAACACCACCATCGTCGACGGTGCGGGTGAAGCCGATGCGATCAAGGGCCGCACCGACGCGATCCGCCAGCAGATCGAGAACACCACCAGCGATTATGACCGCGAGAAGCTCCAGGAGCGTCTCGCCAAGCTCGCCGGCGGCGTTGCCGTGATCAAGGTCGGCGGCGCTTCGGAAGTCGAAGTCAAGGAGCGCAAGGACCGCGTCGACGACGCGCTGCACGCGACCCGCGCTGCCGTCGAGGAAGGCATCGTCCCCGGTGGCGGTACCGCTCTCCTCTACGCGACCAAGGCGATCGAAGGCCTCAAGGGCGCCAATGACGACCAGACCCGCGGCATCGACATCATCCGCAAGGCGCTCTACGCGCCGGTCCGCCAGATCGCGCAGAATGCCGGTCATGACGGTGCGGTGATCTCGGGCAAGCTGCTCGACGGCAATGACGCGAACCTCGGCTTCAACGCCCAGACCGAGACCTATGAGAACCTGGTTTCGGCCGGCGTGATCGACCCGACCAAGGTCGTTCGCACCGCGCTCCAGGATGCGGCCTCGGTCGCCGGCCTGCTCATCACCACCGAAGCGGCGGTGAGCGAGCTGCCGGAAGACAAGCCCGCCATGCCCGCCATGGGCGGCGGCATGGGCGGCATGGGCGGCATGGACTTCTAAGTCCTTCCGTTCAGGTCGGAAATGCGAAGGGCCGGGGAAACCCGGCCCTTCTGCTTTTGCGATGAACCTTGATGACAACGCGACGACAGGGTCTTGATTTCCTGATCGAGATCAGGAACTTGGCAGCGTGAATCGCGTGGGGATTGCGTAAGTGTTCAATTGGTTTGCGGGGCGGTCGCGTTGTTTCGGCGGCAAGCACGAGCGTTCGGAAAAACATATCGAACGTGCCGGAAACGACGAGCCTTTCGTCAGCAAATGCCGGTTCTGCGGCACGCCGATGCGTCGCCGGGCCAAGCGCGACTGGGTGGTGATCTCGCGCGCCGAATATCGCGACGTTCGCCGCGGCGCCGCCGGCCGGGGTGTGTTGGCCCCCTAAACCAACAAAGCGCTTTCCTTGTGGGAAAAAGCGCGACAGATTGACGGCTTCCAACCTCGCGTCGAGCCTACCGGCGCTTCTTCCGGGGGAAGCCTTAATGACCGAACTATCCCGCCGCGAGGCGCTGACCGCCGGCGCGTTCGCTACGCTCGCCACTGCAATGCCCGCCTGGGCACAGGATGCGGCGCAGACCACCGCCGGTGCCGCCTGGGATCTGACTGAAATCTACCCCAGCGACGCCGCCTGGGACGCAGCGCGCAAAAGTGCGCTCGCCGCGCTTCCGGGCATCTCCAAATATAAGGGCCGCCTCGGCGAGAGCGCCGCGACGCTCGCGGAAGCCCTGACCCTCCAATCCGATCTCGGCCGCACGATTGCGCGGGTCTATGTCTATGTCAGCCTCAAGGCCGACGAGGACGTCCGCGTCGCCACCTGGCAGGAGAAGCAGGCGCAGGCGATCGACCTCTATACGGCGTTCGGCGAAGCCACTGCCTGGTTCTCTCCCGAGATTCTAACCGTCGGCAAGGCCAAGATCGACGGCTTTATCGCCGCAAACTCCACGCTCAAGACGCGCTTCGACTTCTATCTCGCCAATATCGTCCGCCAGGCGCCGCACACGCTCTCTCCCGAGGGCGAGGCAATCCTGGCGAGCGCGACCGCGCCGCTCCAGGCGCCCGGCGATATCTCGGGGCAGCTCCGCTCGTCGGATATCCCCTGGCCGACGATCAAGCTTTCGGACGGCAAGGAAGTCCGGCTCGACAGCCAAGGCTATACGCTCAACCGCGACGCCCCCAATCGCGCCGATCGCAAGGCGGTGTTCGACGCGTTCTGGGGCGCGCATGGCAAGTTTCAGAACTCGTTCGGCGCGACCTATAATGCGCAGGTCAAGAGCGACATCTTCATCGCCAAGGCACGCAAGTACCCGACCGCGCTCGCCGCGGCGCTCTCCGGCAACAACGTGCCCGAGACCGTCTATCGCACGCTGGTCGCCGAAGCGAACCAGGGCCTGCCCCAGCTCCACCGCTATTTCGACTTGCGGCGGCGGATGCTCAAGCTCCCCGACATCGCATATTACGACATCTACCCGCCGTTGGTGTCGCTCGATCGCCCCTTCACGCTCGAACAGATGCGCACGCTGACGCTCGAAGCAGTCAAGCCGCTCGGCCCCGACTACCAATCCCGCATGGCCAAGGCGACCGCCGCGAAGTGGATGGATCCATGGCCGCGTCAGGGCAAGCGTCCCGGCGCCTATATGAACCCCGGCGCGTTCGACGTGCATCCCTATCTGCTGCTCAATCTCTCCGAGAAATATGACGGGATGAGCACCTATGCGCACGAATGGGGGCATGCGCTGCATTCGCTGCTCGCCAATTCGACGCAACCGTTCGAGAAGGCCGATTATCCGATCTTCCTCGCCGAGATCGCCTCGACCGCCAACGAGCAATTGCTGGTCGCGTACATGCTGAAGAACGCCAAGACCAAGGAAGAGAAGCTCTTCTATCTCGGCCAGCAGATGGAGAATTTCCGCGGCACCTTCTATCGCCAGACGATGTTCGCCGAGTTCGAATTGAAGGCGCACGATCTCGCCGAAGCGGGCGAAGGCCTGTCAGGCAAGAAGTTCACCCAAGTCTATTTCGACCTGCTCAAGCGCTATCACGGTCCGAACATGGGCCTCGACCCGGCTTACGGGAACGAATGGGCGTTCATCCCGCACTTCTACAACAGCTTCTACGTCTATCAGTACGCGACCTGCATAGCCGCGGCGACGTATTTCGCGCAGTCGATCCTCAAGGGCGGCGCGAAGGAGCGCGACAATTATTTGTCGGTGCTCAAGGCCGGCGGCTCGGATTATCCGGTCGACATCTTGAAGCGCGCGGGGCTCGATATGGCGTCGCCCGCGCCGTACCAGGCGCTGATCGCGACTTTCAAGGACACGCTCGATCAGGCCGAAGCACTGCTCGTCTGACGACAGAGCGAGCGCGGCCAGGCGCCGCGCTCGCCAGCCCTCACCGCTTCATCGCCTCGATGATCTTCCTGATGTCCTGGCTGCGTCCGCGCGGGAGAACGAGGATATCGTCTCCCGCCGCCACTACGATCAGATCCTGCACCCCGACCAGCGCGATGCGCTTGCCCGCTTCGCTGCGGACGAGGCAGTTCTCCGCATCGATCATGATGACATCGCCGCGGCTGACATTGCCGTGCGCGTCGCATTCGCTGATCGCGTGGAGCGCATCCCAGCTACCGACGTCGCTCCAGCCCATCGCGACCGGGACCACCGCCACGCGCGGCGCCTTCTCCATCACCGCATAGTCGATCGAATCCGACGGAGACTGCGCGAACTCCCCGGCATCGGGCCATATGCGCTTGCCCTCGCGTCGTGCCTTTTCCATCGCCCGCTGCGCAGCGACCAGCATGGCGGGCGCGAAGACGCTCAGCGCTCCCAGATACATGTCGGCGCGGAACAGGAAGATACCGCCGTTCCAGGCGTGATCGCCCGACGCGAGCATCTCTTCCGCCTTGTCGCGCGGCGGCTTCTCCACGAACCGGTCGACGCGATGCACGCCCTCCGCAAGCGCCTCCCCGACCTTGATCCAGCCATAGCCGGTCTCCGGCGCATCCGGCGCGATCCCGAAGGTGACCAGCCATCCCTCCTGCACAAGGGGCAGCGCCGCATGGATCGCCGTACGAAAGGCGTCGACATCAGCGATGACATGGTCCGACGGCATCACGAGTATCGGAGCATTGCCGCCGCCTGCGGCGATCGCCGCGAGCGCGATGGCAGGCGCGGTGTTGCGCCCTGTCGGCTCGAGGATCAGCGCCTGCGTTTCCACCTCGACAGCGGCGAGCTGTTCTTCGATCTGATCGGCATGAAAGGCGTTTGCGACGACGATCGGGCGGGCGAAACGCTCGCCCATGGTGCGTCGCGCGGTCAATTGCAGCATCGTCTCCTCAGCGGTCAGCGGCAGGAGTTGCTTGGGTTGTTCAGGGATGGACAGTGGCCACAGCCGGGTCCCCGATCCTCCCGACAGGATCACGGGAATGATCGGTTTCACTTCCGGCATGACAAATGGTTCCCTGATTAAGCCTTAGATATAGGTACTTACCCCGCGCGATTAAACGATGTGCGGACGAAACGGTTTCCGTGGCCTTCGCTGTTTCCGACACTTTCGTGCGCGCCGCAACGCGTGTCGGGTTTGTTTACACTTAGCAGATAGTGGTGAGCGCACCATGATCCGCCTGTTCAAGCATTACGTGCCCAATGCCGTGCTTCTGCTCGGCCTACTGGATGTCGTCCTGCTGGTGGCGGCAGGCGAGCTCGGCTGGATTCTGCGCGCGCATCAAGTCGGCATGGCCGCCTTGCCGATGACCACGCGCGCACCCCAGCTGTTCGGCTATGCCGCCTTCATCGAAGTCGCGATGGTCGCCGTCGGCGTTTATGGCGCCGATGCGCTCCAGTCGCTGCGCTATGCCATGGCGCGGCTGATCGTGGCGATCTCGCTGGGCGTGATCGCCCTGAGCGTCCTTTATTTCATGATTCCCCAGATCAGCTTCTGGCGCTCCAACCTGCTTTACGCGATGGTCCTGTCGGTCTTGCTGCTGATTTTCCTGCGTGTTCTGCTCGGCAAGACTCTGGGGAGCCAGGTGTTCAAGCGACGCATCGTCGTGCTGGGAGCGGGTCCGCGCGCGGCACGCCTGAAGGTGCTGTCGAAAGGGCCCGGCGCAGGTTTCGCCGTCGTCGGCTATGTATCGATGAGCGAAGCCAATCGCGTTATCCCGGAGGCGATCGCCCGCGACGCGATCTACAATCTCGCCGACCATGTCGTCCTGCTCAATGCGAGCGAAGTCGTGCTCGCGCTCGAGGAGCGGCGCAATGCGCTGCCGCTCAAGGACCTGCTGCGGGTCAAGACCACCGGCGTCCATGTCAACGAGATCTCGACCTTCCTCGAGCGCGAGACCGGTCGCGTCGATCTCGACAGTGTCAATCCGAGCTGGCTGATCTTCTCCGACGGCTTTTCTTCGGGCCGGATGGTGTCGAGCGCTTTCAAGCGACTGTTCGATATCGGCGCCAGCCTTTTGCTGTTGGTCCTGACGCTACCGCTGGTGCTCGTAACTGCGATTGCGATTCGGCTCGAGAGCAAGGGTCCGGCTTTCTACCGCCAACGCCGCGTCGGGCTCTACGGCGTCGGCTTCGATGTCATCAAGCTGCGCTCGATGCGCCAGGACGCCGAGGTCGGCGGCAAGGCGGTCTGGGCCGAGAAGGACGACCCGCGCATCACCCGGATCGGACGAGTCATCCGCAAGCTGCGCATCGACGAGCTGCCGCAGTGCTGGAGCGTGCTCAAGGGCGAGATGAGCTTCGTCGGCCCTCGCCCCGAACGCCCCCAGTTCGTCGAGGATCTCGAGCAGAAGCTGCCTTATTATGCCGAGCGTCATATGGTGAAGCCGGGAATCACCGGCTGGGCGCAGATCAACTACCCCTATGGCGCGTCGATCGAGGATTCGCGCCAGAAGCTCGAATACGATCTGTTCTACGCCAAGAACTATTCGCCCTTTCTCGACCTGCTGATCCTGCTGCAGACGATCCGTGTCGTGCTGTTCCCCGCAGGCGCACGCTGATGACCGCAACGCTGATCCTGTGGAGCCACGCGCTGGCGGCTTTGCTCTTCGGCGGCGTCACATTGTGGACGATCCGCGCCCCGACGAGCGGCTTGCCGCGTCGTCCACTGGCGCTGGCGCTGGGGCTGACATCGCTCTGGGCTTTGGCGGTCGCAGGCATCGGCGGCGGTGAAATGGTGACGCGGATCGTCGAGACGCTTCGGAACCTTGCCTGGCTCGGCTTCATGATCACGTTGCACCAACGCGACGCCAATGATCGCCCGCCGCTCGCATTGGGCACAGTCTATGGAGTAGTGGCGCTTGTCAGCGGAGGTGCGCTGGCACTTCACATCGCCGCAAGCGCCGGTGCGCCCGATGCCGCCGGGCAGATCGGCAGCGCGGCGCTGCTGCTCCGTATGCTCGTCGCCGTCGCCGCTCTTGTGCTGGCTCAGGCACTCTATTCAGCACTCAACCCCGCCGCCGGAGGCGGGTTGCGCTGGATCGTGATCGCATTGGCGGGGATGTGGATCGCGGAGTTCGCGCTCTGCTGCACCGAATATGTCGGCGCCCAGCCGCAGCCGCAATCGATCGCCGCGCGCGGCGTGGCGATGATCGCAGTGGCGCTGGCGATGATCACTGCGCTCCAGCGCAAAGGCGAGCTGAACGTCCAGGTTTCGCGCGCCGTCGCCTATCAATCGCTATCGTTGGTCGCGATCGGCGCCTATTTCGCGCTGCTCGCTCTCGCGACGAGTGCCATCGCCACGATCGGTGGCGAGAACGCGCGGATATTCCAGACCGCATTCGTTCTCGGCTCGACCGCTGCAATCCTCACCCTCGTCTCCAACGGGTGGCTACGCGCCTGGATCAAGGTCAAGCTCGCCAAGCATTTCTTCCGTCATCGCTATGATTATCGCGCCGAGTGGATGCGCTTCACCGAAACGCTGGGCGCGCCGGACGGCGCCACGCCGCTCGACGAGCGCATCGTCAAGGCGATTGCCGACCTGACCGACTCTCCCGCCGGTCTGCTGCTGGTGCCCGACGGTGCCGGCTTCGGCCCCGGTGCCAGCTGGAACTGGGACCGCGGGCTGTTTCCCGCCACCAGCGATGCGCCGCTCGCCGGCCATCTCGCCGCCACCGGGCGGATCATCGAGCTCGACGGCATCCGCAACGACCCGCACAGTCCCGATGCAGCACCGGTTCCGGACTGGATGCTCGACATCGCCGACGCCTGGGTGCTGGTGCCACTGCCGCATCTGGGCAGCCTCGCCGGCGCGATCCTGCTCGCGCGCCCGCCACTCGACCGCGAACTTGACTGGGAGGATTTCGACCTGCTCAAGGTCGCAGGCCGGCAGGTGGCGAGCTATCTCGCCGAGGCGCGCGCGCAGGGAGCGCTCGCCGAGGCGCAGCGCTTCGACGAGTTCAACCGGCGCTTCGCGTTCATTCTTCACGACATCAAGAATCTGGTGAGCCAGCTCACGCTCACCGCGCGCAATGCCGAGCGGCATGCCGACAAGCCGGAGTTCCGGGCGGACATGGTGGCAACGCTCAAGGACTCGGCGGAACGGATGAACGCATTGCTCGCTCGGCTTTCGCAGCATCATCGCGGACGGAGCGAGGCGCCGCATGCGATCGAGGTCCAGCCCGTGGTTCAGCGTGCGGCGACGAGACGCGCTCGGCAACATCCGGTGCATATCTCCGGTATTTCCAATGCGATCGTGCATGCGGATCCGGTGGGACTTGAGCAACTGCTGGGCCATCTGGTCCAGAACGCGATCGACGCCAGCGCGACCGATGCGCCGGTAACGATCGCAATAGGCGCGGACGGGCTCAATGTGACGATCGACGTGATCGATCAGGGCTGCGGCATGTCGCCCGCCTTCGTGCGCGACAAATTGTTCAAGCCGTTCGTTTCCTCGAAACCCGGCGGCTTCGGCATCGGCGCGTTCGAGGCGCGCCAACTCGCCGCGGCGATGGACGGACGGATCGAAGTCGCGTCGCGCGAAGGCCAGGGGACGCGCTTCCGCGTGGTGCTCAAAGCCGCACATGCCTCCGATCTCCGCCAGGAGCGTGCCGCATGACCGAGATGAAGAAGCTGCTGATCGTCGAGGACGATGCCGGGCTGCAGCGTCAATTGCGCTGGGCCTATGAAGGCTATGAGATCCACACCGCCGCAAATCGCGAGGAGGCCATCGCCGTCATCCGCGCCGAAGAGCCTCAAGTGGTGACGCTCGATCTCGGCCTGCCACCCGACCCCGACGGCACGACCGAGGGCTTTGCGGCGCTCGAGACGATCCTCCAGCTCCGCTCCGACACCAAGGTGATCGTGGCGTCCGGGCACGGCGCGCATGAATCGATGCTCAGGGCGATCTCCCTCGGCGCCTGGGACTTTTATCAGAAGCCGATCGATATCGATGCATTGGGCCTGATCGTGGCGCGCGCTTTCCACGTCCACGCACTGGAGGCAGAGAACCGTCGCCTCGCCGACCGCGCCGAAGCCGGCGCGGTGCTGGGGGGGATGATCACCGGCGCGCCCGAGATGCTCAAGGTGACCCGCACGATCGAGCGCGTTGCCGGCGCCGACGTATCGGTGATGTTGCTCGGCGCCAGCGGCACCGGCAAGGAGCTCCTCGCCCGCGGAGTCCACGATGCGAGCCCCCGCAAGAGCGGTGCCTTCGTCGCGATCAACTGCGCGGCAATTCCGGAGACTCTGCTCGAAAGCGAGCTGTTCGGACACGAAAAGGGCGCCTTCACCGGCGCAGTAAAGACCACCGAAGGCAAGATCGAGCTGGCGCAGGGCGGCACGCTGTTCCTCGACGAGATCGGCGACGTGCCTCTCCCCTTGCAGGTCAAATTGCTGCGTTTCCTGCAGGAGCGCGTGATCGAGCGGATAGGCAGTCGCAAGCCGATCGCGGTCGACACTCGCGTCGTATGCGCGACACACCAGGATCTCGACGCGATGGTCGCCGAAGGGCGCTTCCGCGAGGACCTCTATTACCGCCTTGCCGAAATCGTCATCCGCATCCCCAGTCTCGCCGAACGTCCAGGCGACGCGGGGCTGCTCGCGCGGCACTTCCTCACCAAATACGCGGCTGCGATGCAGACCGGGGCGCGAAGCTTCGCCCCCGACGCGCTCGCGGCTATCGACGCTTGGGGCTGGCCGGGCAATGTCCGCGAACTCGAAAACCGGGTGAAGCGCGCCGCGATCATGGCCGAAGGAAAGATGGTCACCGCCGCCGATCTCGACCTCGAGGACAAAGCCGACGTCATCCCGATCAACCTCAAGGCCGTACGCGAGCTCGCGGACCGCAAAGCGATCCGCCACGCGCTCGCCCGTGCCGAAGGCAATATCTCCGGCACGGCGCGGCTGCTCGGGATAAGCCGCCCTACTCTCTATGACCTGATGAAGGCCTATGACCTCCAGCCGTAAGCGCTCCCGCTCGTCGCGACGCAAGCCCGTGTTCCGCCGACTGATCGTGATCGGTGGTGCGATCGGGGCGTTCGCATTGGTGCTCGCGGCGTGGTTCATGACCTCTTCGACGCGGCGCGATCCGGCTGCGGCGGAGCAGGCGGTCGAACGCGGCAACAAGCTGCTCGATGCGCACAACGCCAGCGCTGCACGCGAAGCGGCGCTCTCCGCCGTCCGCGCCGATCCAGGCAATGCGCAGGCGCACCTGACACTCGCCAGGGCCATGCTGGCGCTCGAAGACGGCGTCGGGGCGGAGGCCGAGCTGCAACGCGCAATCGATGCCGGCTACAAGCCGAAGCAGGTCGCGCATCTACGCGCACATGCACTGCTGCTCCAGGGCGCGGAAGAAAAGGCGCTCGCCGAAGCGGACAAGGCCGAACCGGCAAACCGCATCTATGTTCTGCGCATCCGCGCCCGCGCGCTCGCCTCGCTCGGCAAGCTGCCCGAGGCGTTCGCGGCGCTGGAGGAAGCGGCGCGCGGGGCGCCGCGCGACGCCGATGTGTGGACCGACGTCGGCCGGCTGAAGCTCAATGCCGGCGACCAGCTCGGTGCGATCCGCGCTTCCGAGGAAGCGGTGAAGCTCGACGGCGGTAGTCTCGACGCGCTGATGCTGCGCGGCGAGATGGTGCGCAGCCAATTCGGGCTGGTCGCGGCGCTGCCGTGGTTCGAGGCGGCGCTCAAGCGCGATCCGACCAACCATGAGGCGCTGATCGAATATGCTGCGACGCTGGGCGATGTCGGGCGGACGCGCGACTCGCTGGCGGCGACGCGACGGGCGCTGGCGGCGCGCCCCGGCAGCGCGCAGGCGCTCTATCTGCAGGCAGTGATCGCGGCGCGCGCAGGCAATGGCGATCTCGCGCGTGGACTGATCGAACGCGCGGGCCCGGGTCTTTCGCAGGTTCCCGCGGCGCTGCTGCTCGGCGGAGCGCTCGACATCGAGGCCGCCGACTACGAACAAGCGATGGAGAAACTGAAACCCCTCGTAGCCAACCAACCGATGAACATCGCGGCACGCAAGCTGCTCGCCGTCGCATTGCTGCGCACCGACAGTGCGCGCAACGCGATCGATCTGCTGCGCCCGGTGATCGCGCGCGGCGACGCTGACAGCTATGCATTGACCTTGGCGGCGCGTGGTTTCGAGCGGATCGGCGACCGCGCGACCGCGGCGCAGCTTTTCGATCGCGCCGCCTATCCCGCGCGCAACGACGCGGGCGTGTTCGCTGCCGACGACAGCACCGCAGTGCTCGCCGGCGATGCGGCCCAACGTCCTGGCGACCCCACCACAACGGTGCCGCTGATCCGCGCGTTGATCGGCCAGGGCGACAAGGCCGGCGCCCTTGCCAGGGCGCAGGACCTTGCCGCGCGCCATCCCGGCGCGCCGGCCGCGCATTTGATCCTCGGCGACACGCTGATGCTGATGAACCGGCCGGCCGATGCCGTCGCCGCCTATCGTCGTGCCGCCGGCTTGCGCTTTGACGAACCGGCGATGCTACGGCTGATAGAAGCATTCGACCGCGCCGGTCAGCGCGCGGATGCCGCCAAGGTGCTCGCGCTGTTCCTGTCACAGAACCCCGTCAATGCCGCGGCGTTGCGCCTTTCGGGCCAGTGGCAGCTTGCCGCAGGCGACTATGAATCGGCGATCGACACGTTCGAGCTGCTGCGCACCCGCGTCGGCGACGGCGATGCCGCACTCAACACCGATCTCGCGAGTGCCTATGCCGGCGTCGAGGAATTCGAGGCGGCGGCGGATTTCGGCGAAGCGGCCTATGCCCTCGCCCCGTCCAATCCGGCGGCGGCAGACGCTTATGGCTGGGCGCTCTATCGGAGCGGCGATGCGGCGGCAGCGGTAGAGCTGCTGCAAAAGGCGGTGATGCTCGCGCCGCGCCATGCCGGGCTGCGCTGGCACCTGGCGCAGGTTTATGCCGACCTCGGCCGCAAGCCAGAGGCACGGGCGGAAGCACAGGCAGCGCTGGCCGACCCGCGCTTCGGCGATCGGGCCGCGGCCGCGGCAATGGCCCAATCCTGATCGCACGTTTCGAGCCAGGCAACCTATCGAGGTCGTTCGATGCGCGGGCCAAGCGAATTTCATGGCCATGATCGCTCGTATTCGAAATGCTCGCGCACGACAGGCGGCGAGCGCGCTATACTCCTAGCGCGGATATTCTTTCGCCTAAAATGAAAGAGGCCGCCGGGGCCCATCAGGGACCCGGCGACCTCCGACATGGTCAGCGGTCGGAGCGTTCCAACCCGGGAGACCATGCGGGCCGCTGTGCCGATGGCTGGCGAGCGTTGTTTGGAGGAGAATACCTCCCGCTTGCCCTACGGACGGAGGACTTCCGCCCGCGCCTTCAGCTCAGCGGCGCGTCTCCCGAACGAACTGAACCGACCCCATTGCTGAACCATGAGACATCGGATCACCTCCTTTCGCAAGTTGAAGAACGAGCGTGGCTTGCCGCCACGGACGAATCTTGAATCATCGCGAGTCGCAGAACAAGTCTTGTAATGCATTGCAGATGGTGCGATTCTTAGAGTTCTGTGGTTCGCCGCACGCGCGTCGCGATGCGACTCAGCCGCGGCAATCCTCCGCCACACGCAGGATTTCGGCCCAGGCGGGCACGACCAACGCCGGTGCGCCACCGCCCTGCACAACGAAACGGCCGCGGCTATAGCCTATTGCGTCGATCAACGCGTCGCGTGCCGCAAGATCAGCGGCCGCGCCCGTCGTGGCAGGGCTGACAGGGAGAGTCCGAGCAACGCTGGTAGTGCGGATGGTGAGGGTCGGTGCCGAGGTCTGGCCGTTGCGCGTCAGGACGATGCGGCTGCGAGCACGATCGCAGCGAAGTGTGAATTCGGGTGCCAGGCCCGACACGCCGAAAGACGCGATGCTGCCCTGTGCATCGGTGCGATAGCTCCAATTGCCCGGAGTGAGCGGCCAATCGCGCCAATCCGCACTGACCAGCGGCGGCGGTGGCGACGGGGCGGGAGCCGGGGCGGGCGTGGGAAGGGCGACCGGCGGCGCGGGCCGAGGCGGGGGCTGGCTGGGCGCAACGCAGCCAGCGAGCAGCAGGGCCATAGCGGAGACGCTGGCAAGCACGAACGAGCGACGCATGCCGCGCCTTATGGGGGAAGTCCCCTGCAGCCTCAACCGCGATCAGGCGGCGGCCCGTTGGCGCGCGATGATACGCTCTGCGTGAGCGTAGAGCACCTCTTCCTCGCGCGCGATCCGCTCGGCGAGGTCGGCCATCAGGATACGGGTTTCGGCGCGGAAATGTTCCCATTCCTGCGTGATGCGGCCGACCGGCCAGGCAGCGACATAACTGGCGAAAGCCGGCCCGAGCAGGCCATGTTCCTGCCGATAGAGCCATGCGACCTGCGTCGCGATCGCGTCGCCCGAGAAGAGCAGCCGATCGTAGATCAGCCAATCCTCGCGGTTGCAATGATCGAACAGCGCCTGCGCCATTCGCCAGCGCATCGCGGCGACGGCAGCGGTATCGGGCGTTGCGGCGGACACGATCGCGAGGAGTTGCGCGGCCTGCGCCTCAAGCGCTCGATGTTCTGCGCAAAGCTCCTGAATCACGCCTACGGTCCCCTTGATCCGGACCAAGTCAAAAGCACAATATTGCGCGGACCGTAAGTCCGTAGAGTCCCCGATCAGGATTCATTACGGATGCATATTTGCACATTTTACTTACCATTTCTGCGGGTGGTCATCGCGCCCGCGCGCCCCCGAACCGCGTTTTGCTCTGCTTGCCGTAGCGGGTCTTGCGCGTACCCGGCTTGCCTTCGTTGCTGCGCCCCATGATCGGCGCCTTGTGCTCGCTTGCCGGCAGGCCGAGCTCCTCTGCCTCGAGCGCACGGATCTCGTCGCGCAGCCGCCCCGCCTCCTCGAATTCGAGATTGGCGGCGGCATCGCGCATCTTCTTCTCAAGTTCCTCGATATAGCCGCGCAGATTGTGGCCGACCATATGCGGCCGGTCTGCATCGATCTCGACCGTCACCCCGTCCTTCGACGCCACATGCGCGATGATGTCGCCGATGTTGCGCTTGATCGTCTCGGGCGTGATGCCGTGCTCGATATTATAGGCGTGCTGCTTCTCGCGGCGACGCCCGGTCTCGGCGAGCGCGCGCTCCATGCTGCCGGTCATGCGATCGGCATAGAGGATCACGCGGCCTTCGACATTGCGCGCGGCGCGGCCGATCGTCTGGATCAGCGAAGTCTCCGAACGCAGAAATCCTTCCTTGTCGGCATCGAGGATCGCGACGAGGCCGCATTCGGGGATATCGAGCCCCTCGCGCAGCAGATTGATCCCTACGAGCACGTCGTACACGCCCATGCGGAGATCGCGGATCAGCTCGATGCGTTCGAGCGTCTCGGTATCCGAATGCATATAGCGGACCTTCAGTCCTGCCTCGTGCATGTATTCGGTGAGATCCTCGGCCATGCGCTTGGTGAGCGTGGTCACCAGCGTCCGATAGCCCTTGGCCGCAGTCGCCTTGCATTCCTGGATGAGGTCCTGGACCTGCTCCTCGACCGGCTTGATCTCGACCGGCGGGTCGATCAGCCCGGTGGGGCGGATCACCTGCTCGACGAACACGCCGCCCGCCTGCTCCATCTCCCACCCGCCCGGCGTCGCCGAGACATAGGTGGTCTGGGGGCGCATCGCGTCCCATTCGTTGAACCGCAAGGGCCGGTTGTCGATCGCCGAGGGCAGGCGGAAGCCATATTCCGCCAGCGTGATCTTGCGCTTGTGGTCGCCGCGCGACATGCCGTTGATCTGGCCGATCGTCTGGTGGCTCTCATCGACGAAGAGCAAGGCATTCTCGGGCAGATATTCGAACAGAGTGGGCGGCGGCTCGCCGGGCAGGCGGCCGGTGAGGAAACGGCTGTAATTCTCGATGCCCGCGCAGGAGCCGGTCGCTGCGATCATCTCGAGATCGAAATTGGTGCGCTGCTCGAGCCGCTGATGTTCGAGCAGTTTCCCCTCGGCCTCGAGCTCCTTGAGCCGCTCGGCGAGCTCGTGCTTGATGGCCTCCATCGCCTGCTTCATCGTCGGGCCAGGCGTCACATAGTGCGAATTGGCGAAGACGCGGACATAGTCGAGCGACGCCACCTTGCTGCCGGTCAGCGGGTCGAACTCAGTGATCTCCTCGATCTCGTCGCCGAAGAACGAGACGCGCCAGGCGCTGTCCTCATAGTGCGACGGGAAGATCTCGAGGCTGTCGCCGCGCACCCGGAAATTGCCGCGCGCGAACGCCTGATCGTTGCGCTTGTACTGGAGCGCGACGAGCTTGCGGATGATCTCGCGCTGATCCTGGACCTGACCCTTCTTCAAGTCGAAGATCATCGCCGAATAGGTCTCGACCGAGCCGATGCCGTAGAGGCACGAGACCGAGGCGACGATGATGACGTCGTCGCGTTCGAGCAGCGACCGCGTCGCCGAATGCCGCATCCGGTCGATCGCCTCGTTCACCGAGCTTTCCTTCTCGATGTACGTGTCCGAGCGGGGGACATAGGCCTCGGGCTGGTAGTAATCGTAATAGCTGACAAAATATTCGACGGCGTTGTCGGGAAAGAAGCTCTTGAACTCGCCATAGAGCTGCGCGGCGAGGATCTTGTTTGGGGCGAGGATCAGCGCCGGGCGCTGGAGCTCCTCGATCACCTTGGCCATCGTGTAGGTCTTGCCCGATCCGGTGACCCCGAGCAGCACCTGATCGCGCTCGCCGGCGCGCGCCTGCTCGACCAATTCGGGGATCGCGAAGCGCTGATCGCCCGACGGCTGATAGTCGCTGACCAGCTTGAACGCCTTGCCGCCCTCGCTCTTCTCGGGGCGATTCGGCCGATGCGGGACGAAGCTGTCGCCGGTGTCGGGCTCGGCGAGGGAGGTGCGGATCTGGATCGGCATGGCTGGGATATGGGGCCTTTATCAGAGGACGCAATTATAGCCTGGGTGACTGATCAAGTTTACGCGATAGCGGATTTTCAGGCGGGAGCGGCAGGTTTGCGCCGGGAACGCGCCCACGACGCGCCTGCGACGCGGCACCCACGCGGCATCCATGCGCCCGATACGCGGCGGCCATGCGCCACCTGCGCGGCAGGTTCGCGCCCGCTACGCGCCGAGTACGCGCCGGATTCGCGACACTCGCGCGGCAGAGGCGCGGCGCCGAAGCGACACAGCGGAGAGAAAGAAGATCGAGCCGCCCGTCCATCGTCGGAACAAAAGCAGATCAAATCCTATTTTACCAGCCCCCGCGAAAGGAGGGAGGGTCGTAGTGCTCAGCTGTCGGCGGGAAGACGGCAGATATCCACCCATTCCGCATCGATCAGCGTCGCGAGGCGGTCTGGCGCGACCCTGATCGAGCTGTTGAGCGACCCCGCCGCAGGAAAGACGATCGCGAAGGCACGAAGGCTGACGTCGCAATAGATCGGCAGCGGGGTTGCAAGTCCAAAGGGGCAAACGCCGCCGATCGGGTGACCGGTGATCGCAAGCGTTTCGTCCGGATCCAGCATGCGAGGCCTGTCGCCAAACGCCGATTTGGTCTTCTGATTGTCCAGCCGGGTGTCCCCGCGCGTCACCAGCAGCACCACCCGGCCGTTGATGCGTAGCGCCAGTGTCTTGGCTATCTGGCCGGGCATTACGCCCAGCGCTTCCGCAGCCTCTCCCACCGTGGCCGTGCTTCGCTCGACTTCGATAATCGGCAGATCCGGAGCGCGTGCGGAGAGATCGGCTTGTACGGATTGATAGCTCATGCCAAAGCGAGGTAACCCAGCTCCCGCCCAACTCCAATGCCGTCCCCACGCGCCCGGCTCCGGCCGACCCGCGCTATACGCTTATGCTGGAAAGCAATTCGTCGAGCTGCTCCAACTGCTCCGGCAATCCGGCCGCCGAGCCCTGCAGTGCTTCCTCGAGCGCTTCGCTGGACGGATAGGCTTCGTGGAAAGTCAGCAGCGTCTTCCCGCCCTGGTCCTCGAAGGTCACGGTCGTGATCGCGCCCTCTTCGCCCTCGTCGTTGGTCCAGACGATGCGCTCGTTCGGCACCACGTCGAGATACTTGCCGTAAAAGGCCATCGTATCCGAACCGCCGGCGCCGAATTCCAGTCGATATTTGCCGCCGGTACGGACGTCCATATCGCATGATACCAGCGAAATGCCGGGTGCCGATTTCGGCACCCACCAGCGCTGGAACAGCTCAGCCTGGCTCCATGCCTTGTAAACCATGCTCGGCGGCGCATCGAATGTCCGCGTTGCGACGAGTTCGCGATCCCCTTTGCGCTCGACTGACGTGCGGTTCCGCGCAACCCCTGCGCTGTTAACCTGCTGATCCATCGTTTTCCTCCTGTTTCAATTCGCCGATGATTTCGTCCAAAGCGTCGAAGCGGGCCTCGAAGAGCTTGCGGTGCGCCTCGATCCACTCGGCCTCCGCCGTGAGGCCACGTTTCCCAAGCTTGCAGGTTCTCACCCGCCCGACCTTCTGCGTGACGACGAGCCCCGCCCGTTCGAGAACCTGAACGTGCTTCTTCATGCCGGTCAGCGTCATCCGGAACTTATCCGCGAGACTGGTGATCGACGCGTCCCCTCGCCCAAGCTGATCGATGATCCCGCGGCGAGTCGCATCGGACAGCGCCGCGAACGAGAGATCGAGAGGAGGGCTTGCATACTGAACCATATAGTTCAGTGTCTAACCTGATCGCGCAGGAAGCGCAAGCCTCCCGAACTTTCCCTGCCGTAGACCGGTCATTCGAGGCCCCGCGGCGGCGGCAGCAAAGATCGTCTGCCGCAGGTCAAAAGCGGACCTTCGCCGATGATGAGGGAATGTCGGCTTTCAGAGCCTACCTCCCGAAACCACTCCGCTGGCAACCGGTTCGGTAGACGTCTATTGCATCCGGCACTCGGCCGTACGCCGCATGGGCGCATTGCCAAGCGACGCCAATTCGGCTTTCAGTCCGCGCAGAACCAAAGGGAATCTCCACATGCGCGCCACCATCGTCCTCGGAACCGTCGCCCTTGCGCTGGCAGGATGCCAATCCGCCGAGGAGAAGCACGCGGCCGAGACCGGCGAGATCGAAGTGACCAACGCGAAGACCGAGCAGGTCTCCAGGCTGATCAAGGCAGCGGCACCCAAGACCGCGGTCAAGCCGGGGCTGTGGAAGGCCGAGCTTCGCATCGAGGCAGTCGATGTCGGTCCCGGCGCCGACAACGCGAAGCAGCTCGAACTCGCCAAGAGCGTCGAGCGCAATGCGACCGAATGCAAGACAGCCGAGCAATTGAAGCCGTTCGACATCGCCAAGCTGGAACAGGCCGCCGGCGCGTGTACCTTCGTCCGCTATGTCTCGAAAGGTGGCAAGGTCGATGCCGAGATCCAGTGCAGCAAGAAGGCCAGCGAAGCGGGTACGACGCTGCTGATCAACGGCACCACTTCGGCCACCGGCTTCGATGTGGTGACCGAGAACCGCACCGGCACCAAGGGCCAGCCGGGCTACTCACTGCTGCGGATGCGCTCCACGGGCACGCGCGTCGGCGAGTGCGCGCCGCAGGCGAAGGGCTGAACGCGGTAAGGCACTGCCCCGTCCGGCTCAGCCTTCGTTCCGGCGATAGGCGATCCGCCACATGATCACCGCGATCACCGCCGCCAGCCCCGCGAGGAGCACGCTCGATGCCATCGCGCTCAGCCAGCGGAACAGCCAGGTGCGGCCGTCCATCTCTGGCATGTCCAACATTCCGAAGCCATAGGTCTGCGCGCCGACGAAGATCACCATCGCGATCACTGCGCCGACCAGCGCCGCATGCCAGGCCCGGCGCCGGCCGGCGACGTGCATCACCAGCCAGACCGGGCCGCCCACCGCAGTGATCGCCAGTCCGGAGAAGATGCCGCCGATCAACCAGCCGCCAAGCAGGTTGAGCGGTTCGCGCTGACCGCCGAGCAGCAGCAAAACGAGCACGATCACGCCGGCCAGCGCGCTGCCCGCGCCGAGCGCGATCCCCGCCCGGTCGATCGTGGTATCGTAACGGCGCTGCACGCGAATCACGCGTCGATTGATCTGTTCCAGGGCCCCTCTCCCGAGCCCCGACGATACTCCTGCGCGGACGCCGCCTCAAGCGGCGGCGCGACGGTTCAGCGCAAAGCGTTGCAGCGGCGTCGTCAAACATCAGGTGGTGGCAAGGGTCCCGCTGCGGCATTAGAACAGCCCAGCACCGGTCACGGAAGTTCAGGATGCAACACAGCGAAACCCCGATCGCCATTGCGCTTCTCTGCCTCGCCGCGGTCACCGGCTATGTCGATGCGCTCGCCTTCATGCACGCCGGCGGGTTCTTCGTCGCCTTTGCGAGCGGCAATGCGACGCGGTTCGCAGCCGGAATCGGCACGGGCGTCGGCCGCGAAGCGATGATCGCCGGCGGACTGATCCTGAGCCTGATGAGCGGTACGATCCTCGCGAGCGTGCTGGCGCGGGCTACGGGCGCGCGGGCGCGCGGCGCAGTGATGGCTGCGGCGAGTATGATGTTGCTCGCCGCGGCGGCGATTGCCTGGAAAGTCTCCGGCATGAGCGCGCTGCTGCTGCTCGCGACTGCAATGGGAATGGTCCATCTGTTGTTCCACCGCGAAGGCGCGATGCCGTTGACGGCGACGATGGTGCGCATGGCGGAGGATCTCGCAGGTGCGCTGATGGGGGACCCGGATCGATGGGGCTGGGCGCGGCAGCTCGCACTGGTCGCGGTGTTCGCCGCGGGGGCGGTGATGGGCACTAGCGCCGAAGCGATGCTGGGCATCCATGCCTTCTGGTTCGCGGGGCTGGCGGCGGCAACGCTGGCGCTATGGTTTGCACTGCTCGACCGGAGAGCGACCGTCAAAGGTTCGCCGGTCCGTACATAAGTATTTTGCGGTATAACTGATGTTCTAGACATCATATTCCAAGGAATTTACATCTGCGGCGAAGGAGTCGCGGATGATCACTGCCGCTCAGATGCGCGCCGCGCGGGCGCTGCTCGGAATCGACCAGCGCCAGCTTGCCGAAATGTCCGGCGTGTCGCTGCCCACCATCCAGCGGATGGAGGCGAGCGAAGGCAATGTGCGCGGCGTAGTCGACACGCTGACCAAGGTGATCGAGGCATTCGACCGCGCGGGCATCGTTCTGATCGGCGAAGGCACCCCCAGTCCGCAGGGCGGGCGCGGCGTGCGCTTCCGGGAGCCGAGCGCGAAATGACCGGCAAGGCGGCGTTCGGCGAGCTTTACACACCCAAGCTGATTACGGTGCTGCGCGAGGGCTATGGCGCCGCCACGCTCAAGGCCGACGCCGTGGCGGGGCTCACCGTCGCGATCGTGGCGCTGCCGCTGTCGATGGCGATCGCCATCGCGTCGGGCGTGGGGCCGGAGCGCGGACTCTATGCCGCGATCGTCGGCGGATTCCTGGTCTCGGCGCTGGGGGGCAGCCGCTTTCAGATCGGCGGGCCGGCGGGGGCGTTCATCGTGCTCGTCGCCGCGACGGGGATGCAGCACGGCATCGACGGGCTCATCCTGGCGACGCTGCTGTCGGGCCTGATCCTGGTGGCGATCGGGCTGCTGCGGCTCGGCACCTTCATCAAATACATCCCCTATCCGGTGACGGTGGGCTTCACTGCCGGGGTCGCAGGGATCATCCTTGCGAGCCAGTTCAAGGACCTGTTGGGGGTGAGGCTGGCGGGACCCGAGCCTGGGCCGATCGTCCCCAAGCTGACGGCGCTGGGGAGTGCGCTGCCGACTGTCAACGCGGCCGCGGTTGCCGTGGCGCTGGGCGCAGTCACGCTGATCATGATCCTGCGACGGTTGCGGCCGCATTGGCCGGGTTTCCTGATCGCGGTGGTGGCAGCGGCAATCGCGACGGCACTGCTCGGGCTGCCGGTGGAGACGATCGGATCGCGCTTTGGCGGGATCCCGCGCGCGTTGCCCGCGCCGACACTGCCCGATATTTCGCCCGCACGGATCGTTGCGGTGCTGCCCTCGGCGCTGTCCTTCGCGCTGCTCGGGGGCATCGAGAGCCTGTTGTCGGCGGTAGTGGCCGACGGCATGACCGGGCGGCGGCACCGGTCGAACTGCGAATTGGTGGCGCAGGGCGTGGCGAACATCGGATCGGCGCTGTTCGGCGGGATCTGCGTGACGGGGACGATCGCGCGCACTGCCACCAATGTGCGGGCAGGTGCGCGCGGGCCGGTTTCCGGCATGCTTCATGCGCTGTTCCTGTTGGGCTTCATGGCGCTGGCCGCGCCGCTCGCCAGCTATATCCCGCTCCCAGCGCTTGCCGCAGTGCTGGCGGTGGTCGCGTGGAACATGGCTGAGATGCACGAGTTCGCGGTGCTGCTGCGCGCCTCGCGGGGTGACGCGGTGGTGCTGCTCGCGACGTTCCTGCTCGTGGTGTTCCGCGATCTGACCGAAGGCATATTGGTGGGCTTCGGTATCGGGACGTTGCTGTTCCTCCACCGCATGGCGCAATCGGTGGAAGTCGAGACCGGTCTACCGCTGATCGAGGAAGACCGCGCGGACAGCGACGACGGCTATGACGCGGCGCTTTCGACCGATTCGACGATAGCGGTCTATCGCATCTCGGGCGCCTTCTTCTTCGGCGCGGCGGGGGCAGTGGGGGCGGCGCTCGACCGGATCGGCGAGCAGCCGAGTGCGCATGTGATCGACATGTCGGCAGTGCCGCTGGCCGATTCGAGCGCCGCGGCGAGCATCGCGGGCTTCGCGCGGCGTGCGGCACGAAACGGGGCGGCGGTCTTCATCGCCGGCGCACGGCCCGCGGTCCGGCACTTGCTCCGGGCGCACGGCGCACGCCCGCCAGCGGTGCGATACCGCCGAAGCGTCACCGAGGCCGCGGCCGAGGCAAGCCGCGAAGCACATCCGGGAGATGCGTCCGCGGCATGACCCGCCTCAGACGTGGATCGGCTTGCCCAGCACGGCCATCGCGGCTTCCTTGATCGCCTCGCTGTGCGTGGGGTGGGCATGGCAGGTATAGGCGATGTCTTCGGAGGTCGCGCCGAACTCCATCGCCTGTGCGACCTGCGCGATCATCGTGCCGGCGACCGAAGTGATGATCCACGCGCCGAGCACGCGATCGGTCTTCGCATCGGCGATGACCTTCACCCAGCCGACGGTGTCGTCGATCGCCTTGGCGCGGCTGTTGCCTGCCATCGGGAACTTGCCGACCTTGATCTCGCCCTTTTCCTTGGCTTGCTCCTCGGTGAGGCCGACGCCGGCGATCTCGGGATGCGTGTAGACCACGCTCGGGATGACATCGTGGTTCACGATGCCGGTGAGGCCGGCGATGTTCTCGGCGACCGCGATGCCCTCGTCCTCGGCCTTGTGCGCGAGCATCGGGCCGGGGATGACGTCGCCGATCGCCCAGACGCCGTCCACGGCAGTACGGAAGCTGTGGTCGGTCTCGATCTGGCCGCGCTGGTTGGTGGCGAGGCCGATCTTGTCGAGGCCGAGACCGTCGGTGTTGGGCTTGCGGCCGATCGAGACGAGCACGGCGTCGGCCTCGATCGTCTCGGCAGTGCCGCCGGCGGCGGGCTCGACGATCACGGTCGCCTTGCCGCCGTTGACCTGCACGCCGGTGACCTTGGTCGAGAGCTTGATCTCCATGCCCTGCTTCTTGAAGATCTTCGCGGCTTCCTTGCGGACTTCGCCGTCCATGCCGGGGAGGAGCTGGTCGAGGAACTCGACCACGGTGACCCTGGCGCCGAGGCGCTGCCAGACCGACCCCAATTCGAGCCCGATCACGCCGCCGCCGATGACGACGAGATGCTCGGGGACCTTCTCCAGCGCGATTGCGCCGGTCGAATCGACGACGGTCTTCTGGTCGATTTCGACGCCAGGGAGCGGCGTGACCGACGAGCCGGTGGCGATGACCACGTTCTTCGCGGTGACCTTGCGGTCGCCGACCTGCACGGTGTGTGCGTCGACGAAGGTGCCGAGGCCCTTCACCCACTCGACCTTGTTCTTCTTGAACAGGAATTCGACGCCGCCGGTCAGGCCCTTCACGGCCTTGTCCTTGTCGGCCATCATCGCGGGGAGGTCGAGCTCGACACTGCCGAGCTTGACGCCGTGCTTGGCGAGCGCGCCCGAGGCGGCTTCGTGGAAGAGCTCGGAGGCGTTGAGCAAAGCCTTGGACGGGATGCAGCCGACATTGAGGCAAGTGCCGCCCAAAGTCTCGCGGCTCTCGACGCAGCCGGTGCGCAGACCAAGCTGCGCGGCGCGGATCGCGGCGACGTAACCGCCGGGGCCGGAGCCGATCACGAGGACGTCGAAGTCGTATTCAGCCATCTACTTGCTCCACTCGTGCTCCTGCGAAAGCAGGAGCCCAGGGTTATCGAGCGCGTCGCTTTTGGCTCTGGGCTCCTGCTTTGGCAGGAGCACAGGAAGTCAGAACAACGTCTCGTACAAATCTTTCCACTGCGGGTTATGTTGTTCGATCAGTTCGATCTTCCAAGCCCGCTTCCATTTTTTCATCTGCAGCTCGCGAAGGCGGGCCGCGTCCAGATCGTCATATGCCTCGTACCAGACGAGGAGCTTGCAGCCATGTTCCTTGGAGAAGCCATCTACGAGACCGTTGCGGTGCTGGCAGGTCCGTACCGGCAGATCGCTGGTGACGCCCAGATAGAGCGTTCCGTTGCGTGCGCTCGCCATCAGATAGACACAGCCGGATTTCGTATCTGCCTCCTGTCCAAGTGCTCCTGCGGAAGCAGGAGCCTAGGGTTGCAAGTGGTGTACTCCAGTTACCCTGGGCTCCTGCTTTCGCAGGAGCACTGGTGCGTTCTCACAAGTCGATCAGCAGGCGGGTCGGGTCCTCGATCGCGTTCTTGAGCGCGACGAGGAAAGTGACTGCCTCGCGGCCGTCGATCAGGCGGTGATCGTACGACAGCGCCAGATACATCATCGGGCGGACGACGACCTGGCCATCGCGGACCACCGGGCGGTCCTCGATGCGGTGGAGGCCGAGCACTGCCGACTGGGGCGGGTTGATGATCGGAGTGGACATCAGCGAGCCGAACACGCCGCCGTTGGAGATGGTGAAGGTGCCGCCCTTCATCTCTTCCATCTTGAGCGTGCCTTCCTTGGCGCGCTTGCCGAAATCGCCGATCGTCTTCTCGATGCCGGCGACCGACAGGTCCTGCGCGTCGCGGATCACCGGGACGACGAGACCCTGGGGCGCGGAGACTGCGACCGAGATGTCGGCATAATCGTGATAGACGATCTCCTCGCCGTCGATCGACGCGTTGACCGACGGGATGTCGCGCAACGCCTGGACGGCGGCCTTCACGAAGAAGCCCATGAAGCCCAGGCGGACGCCGTGCTTCTTCTCGAACAGATCCTTGTACTTCGTCCGCGCGGCGATGACTTCGGTCATGTCGACGTCGTTGAACGTCGTCAGCATCGCGGCGGTGTTCTGCGCTTCCTTGAGGCGCTTGGCGACGGTCTGGCGCAGGCGCGTCATGCGGACGCGCTCTTCCTTGCGGCCGCCCGACGCGGCGGGAGCTGCGACAGGTGTCGTGGGTGCCGGCGCGGCTGCGGGCTTGGCGGCTGCGGCGGCGACGACGTCGTCCTTGGTCAGGCGGCCATCCTTGCCGGTGCCCTGCACGGTCGAGGGATCGACGCCGGTTTCGAGCACGGCGCGGCGCACGGAGGGCGAAAGCGCTGCGGCGGCATCGCCCGCAGCAGGCGCCGGAGCAGCGGCGGGAGCGGGCGCCGGCGCCGCTTCGGCAGGTGCCGGTGCGGGGCTGGGCGATGCGGCCGCGCCGCCGCCTTCACCGACCGTCGCAATCACCGCGTCGACCGCGACGGTGTCGCCGACCTTGACGAGTTGATCCCCCATCACGCCCGCGACGGGCGAGGGAACCTCGACCGAGACCTTGTCGGTCTCGAGGCTCGCGATCGGCTCGTCGAGCTTGACCGGGTCGCCGGGGTTCTTGAGCCACTCGCCGAGCGTCGCTTCGGTGATCGATTCGCCGAGGACCGGGACTTTAACGTCTGCCATTTTCTCTACCTCGTTAGGACTTGCGCGTCCGGCGAATCTCTTCGCGGACATTGTGGCCGAGCGCTTCGGCGACGAGCGCCCCCTGCTCGGCGGTGTGACGCTTCATCAGGCCCGTCGCCGGCGATGCCGCCGCGGCGCGGCCGGCATAACGCGGGCGCTGCGGCTTGACGCCCGCATCGACCAGGCACTGCTCGATGAACGGCTCGACGAAGAACCAATAGCCGTTGTTCTTCGGCTCTTCCTGCGCCCAGACCACTTCCTCGACATTCGTCATCTTCTTGAGGCGCGCAGTGAGCGGCTCGCCCGGGAAGGGATAGAGCTGCTCGATGCGGACGATCGCGGTGTTCTTGTCGCCCGCCGCATCGCGCGCCTCGATCAGGTCATAGGCGACCTTGCCGGTGCAGAGCACGAGGCGCTTCACGTCGGCGTCGGCCGGGGCCGAGGGATCGGAGAGGATGCGCTTGAAGTGGCTGTCGCCGAGGAAGTCCTCGGTCTTCGACACCGCGAGCTTGTGGCGCAGCAGCGACTTCGGCGTCATCTGCACCAGAGGTTTGCGGAAGTTGCGGTGCATCTGGCGGCGGAGCAGGTGGAAATAGTTCGCCGGAGTGGTGATGTTGACCACCTGCATATTGTCCTGCGCGCAGAGCTGGAGGAAGCGCTCGGGACGCGCCGAGCTGTGCTCGGGGCCCTGGCCTTCATAGCCGTGCGGCAGCAGCATCACGAGCCCGTTGGCGCGCAGCCACTTGGCTTCGCCCGACGCGATGAACTGGTCGATCATGATCTGCGCGCCGTTGACGAAATCGCCGAACTGCGCCTCCCACAGCACCAATGCCTTGGGATCGGCCGAGGCATAGCCGTACTCGAAGCCGAGCACGCCGTACTCGGAGAGCGGGCTGTCGAGCACTTCGAAATTGCCATGCGGGATCGTCGAGAGCGGGATGTATTTGGCTTCGGTCTTCTGATCCACCCAGACGGCGTGGCGTTGGCTGAAGGTGCCGCGGCCCGAATCCTGCCCCGACAGGCGGACGCCGAAACCTTCGGAGAGCAGCGAGCCGAACGCGAGTGCCTCGCCGGTCGCCCAGTCGAAATTCTCGCCCGATTTGAACATCTCGCGCTTGGCGTCGAGCACGCGACCGAGCGTCTTGTGGATATCGAGACCCTCGGGGATTTCGGTCAGCGTACGGCCGAGGCTGTCGAACAATTTCTTCTCGATGCCGGTGTCGACGCTGCGGCGCGCGGTCTCGGCATCGGCGGGGGCGCCGAGCCCCGACCAGCGGCCGGCGAACCAGTCCGCCTTGTTGGGCAGATACGACTTGCCCGCCTCGAACTCGCCTTCGAGCAACGTGGTGAACTGATGCGTCTTCTCGTCGACGAACGCCTGATCGGCGACGCCCTCGGCCGCCAGGCGCTTCGCATAGACTTCGCTGACCGGCGGGTGCTGCTTGATCTTGGCGTACATCAAAGGCTGGGTGAAGCTCGGCTCGTCGCCTTCGTTGTGGCCGAAGCGGCGATAGCACCACATGTCGATCACGACGTCGCGCCTGAACTTCTGGCGGAATTCGATCGCGACCTTGCACGCGAAAGTGACTGCCTCGGGATCGTCGCCGTTGACGTGGAGGATCGGCGCCTGGACGCCCTTGGCGACGTCCGATGGATAGGGCGACGAGCGCGCGAATTGCGGGCTCGTCGTGAAGCCGATCTGGTTGTTGATGACGAAATGGATGCAGCCGCCGGTATTGTAGCCGCGGATGCCCGAGAAGCCGAGGCACTCCCAGACGATGCCCTGGCCCGCCATCGCGGCGTCGCCATGGATGAGGACGGGAAGGACCTGCTCGTGCTCGGCGAGATCGCTGCGCAGCGTCTGCAGCGCGCGGACCTTGCCGAGGACGACCGGGTCAACCGCCTCGAGGTGCGACGGGTTGGCGACCAGCGACATGTGGACGCTGATCCCGTCAAACTCGCGATCGGTGCTGGTGCCGAGGTGATATTTCACGTCGCCCGATCCGGCGACGTCGTCGGGATTGGCCGAACCGCCGCCGAATTCGTGGAAGATCACGCGGAACGGCTTCGACATCACGTTGGCGAGGACGTTGAGGCGGCCACGATGCGCCATGCCATAGACGATCTCGCGGATGCCGAGCTGGCCGCCATATTTGATCACCGCCTCGAGCGCGGGGATCATCGCTTCGCCGCCGTCGAGCCCGAAGCGCTTGGTGCCAACATATTTCTTGCCGAGGAAGCGTTCCCATTGCTCGGCTTCGATCACCTTGGAGAGGATCGCCTTCTTGCCGTCGGGCGTGAACTGGATGGCCTTGTCCTTGCCCTCCATCCGCTCCTGGAGGAAGCGGCGCTCCTCGACATCGGCGATGTGCATGTATTCGAGGCCGACATTGCCGCAATAATTGGCGCGCAGGATGTCGATGATCTCGCGGACCGTGGCGAATTGGAGCCCGAGCACGCCACCCAGATAGATCGGGCGATCGAGATCGCTGTCGGGGAAGCCGTGATATTCGGTGCGCAGATCCTCGGGCAGGTCCTGCCGCGCGAGGCCGAGCGGATCGAGATTGGCGGCGAGGTGGCCGCGCACGCGATAGGTGCGGATGAGCAGCATCGCGCGGATCGAATCGCCGGCGGCCTTGACGATATCGTCCTGCGACGGCGCCGCGGCGGCGGCGGGCTTGGGCGCCGCGCCTGGCTTGGTCGGCTTCGGCGCGGGCTCCATCTGGGTAGGATCGAGGCCGGCGGTCAGCGCGTCGGTCTCGCTCAGCGGCCAGCGCGGATTGGCCCAGCTCGGACCTTGGGCGGTGTTCTCGAGACCCTCGAACCATTGCCGCCAGCCCGGTTCGATCGAATTCGGATCGCTCTTGTAGCGGCGGTACAATGTCTCGACGAAGGCGGGGCTCACGCCGCCGGCGATGTCGTCGAAGTCGAGGCCCTCATAGCCCATGGTCAATTCCGTTCCGTGGTAGCGCTCACATCCTCATATAGGCGTGCGAACGATGCAATTTACCCCTTGAGCACTTCGACCAGCGTCGAGCCGAGCTCGGACGGGCTGGGCGAGACGCGGATGCCGGCGGCTTCCATCGCGGCGATCTTGCTCTCGGCATCGCCCTTGCCGCCCGACACGATCGCACCGGCATGGCCCATGCGGCGGCCCGGAGGCGCGGTGCGGCCCGCGATGAAGCCCGCCATCGGCTTCTTGCGGCCGCGCTTCGCCTCGTCGATCAGGAACTGCGCGGCCTGCTCCTCGGCGTCGCCGCCGATCTCGCCGATCATGATGATCGACTTGGTCGCTTCGTCCGCGAGGAAGAGTTCGAGCACGTCGATGAAGTTGGTGCCGTTGACCGGATCGCCGCCGATGCCGACTGCGGTGGTCTGGCCGAGGCCGGCGTTGGTGGTCTGGAACACCGCCTCATAGGTCAGCGTGCCCGAGCGCGAGACGACGCCGACCGAGCCCTTGGAGAAGATGCTGCCGGGCATGATGCCGATCTTGCACTCGCCGGGGGTGAGCACGCCGGGGCAGTTCGGGCCGATCAGCCGCGACTTCGAGCCCGACAGCGCGCGCTTGACCTTGACCATGTCGAGCACCGGAATGCCTTCGGTGATCGTGACGATCAGCGGGATCTCGGCGTCGATCGCCTCGAGGATCGAGTCCGCGGCGAAGGGCGGCGGCACGTAGATCACCGACGCATCGGCGCCGGTCTTCGACTTGGCTTCGGCGACGGTGTTGTAGACGGGAAGCTCGAGATGCTCGGTGCCGCCCTTGCCCGGCGTGACGCCGCCGACCATCTGCGTGCCATATTCCAGCGCCGCCTTGGTGTGGAAGCTGCCGGTCTCCCCGGTCATGCCCTGGGTGATGACCTTGGTGTTCTTGTCGACGAGGATGCTCATTGGGTCCGCCGTTCCTTCTAAACCTGTTCACCCCGGCGAAGGCCGGGGCCCAGTTCGGAAACGTTCAAGGTGTCGCGATACGATCGTAGAGGTCGTCCCATTCGGGGGGCATCCCTTCGATTTCCCGCAACTTCCAGGCTCGCTTCCATTCCTTCATTTGCCGTTCGCGCCTGCGCGCGGATTCCAGACTTGCGTGCGGCTCGTACCAGACGAGCAATTTGCACCCGTATTTCTTCGTGAACCCCTCGGCGACCTCGTTGCGATGCTCTCATACGCGCTTCGCGAGATCGAATGCGGAGCCGAGGTAGAGCGTTCCATTCCGCTCGCTCGCCATGATGTAGACATAGCCTTTGTCTTCCATCGCGGCTGCTCCGCAACTGGGCCCCGGCCTTCGCCGGGGTGGGTTCAGTTCATTCCATTCCGATTAGTTCAGGCTCTCGTCGATGGCCTTGCAGGCGACGAGCAGTTCCTTGACCGCGTCGACCGAGACCTGGAGGTTGGCCTTGGCTTCGTCGCCCAGCTTGATCTCGACGACCTTCTCGACGCCGCCGGCGCCGATGATCACCGGTACGCCGACATAGAGATCGTCGACGCCGTACTGGCCGGTCAGGTGCGCCGCCGCGGGCAGGACGCGCTTCTGGTCGTAGAGATAGCTCTCCGCCATCGCGATGCCCGAAGTGGCGGGGGCGTAGAAAGCCGAGCCGGTCTTGAGCAGGCCGACGATCTCGCCGCCGCCCGAACGGGTGCGCTGGACGATCGCGTCGATGCGCTCCTTCGTCGAGAAGCCCATCTCGATCAGATCGGGGACGGGAATGCCCGAGACGGTCGAATATTCGATCACCGGGACCATCGTGTCGCCGTGGCCGCCGAGCACGAAGCTGGTGACGTCCTTGACCGAGACCTTGAACTCGTCGGCGAGGAAGTGGCTGAAGCGCGCCGAGTCCAGCACGCCCGCCATGCCGACGACCTTCTGGTGCGGCAGGCCCGAGAATTCGCGCAGCGCCCAGACCATCGCATCGAGCGGGTTGGTGATGCAGATCACGAAGGCGTCGGGAGCGTTGGCGGCGATGCCTTCGCCGACCGCCTTCATCACCTTCAAGTTGATGCCGAGCAGATCGTCGCGGCTCATGCCGGGCTTGCGGGCGACACCGGCAGTGACGATGATCACGTCGGCGCCGGCGATGTCGGCATAATCGTTCGAGCCGATGATCTTCGCGTCGAAGCCCTCGACCGGGCCGCACTGGCTGAGATCGAGCGCCTTGCCCTGCGGCACGCCTTCGACCACGTCGAACAGGACGATGTCGCCCAGACCCTTGAGTGCGGCGAGGTGCGCGAGCGTACCGCCGATGTTACCGGCGCCGATCAGCGCGATCTTCTTGCGGGCCATGGAATCTCCTCAGCGTAGTCGAGCAGCCGCAGACGCAGTCGTGCGCCTGCGAAAACGGGGGCGGCTTAGGCCCATAATAGAGCCGCCGCAACCCGAGTCTCGCAAGGATCAGGGATTATCTTTGCAACTAATTCGCAACTGCAATAAACGTGGCCGCACGCCGCTGCAGGTCAGCGCTGCGACCCGGCGCGTCGGCGATATTGCTCCGCGAGCACAGTGAACGCCTGTTTGCGCGCGCCGGTTTCCGGGATCAGGCCCTTGCGGCTCCAGCCCTGCTGGAAATGCTCCGCACCGCTAGCCTAATGCTCGCCGTGACCCTCGGCCAGATATTCGTCCGAGGCCATTTCGTGGAGCCGCGAGGCGGTGCGTTCGAATTCGAACGCGCCGTCGCCGGCGATGTAGAGGTCATCGGGTTGCGCATCCGCCGCGGCGAGCAGCTTCACTCGATTTTCGTAGAGCGCGTCGATCAGCGTGACGAAGCGCGCGGCCTCGTTGCGATTCTCGGGGCCGAGGCGGGGGATGCCGACGAGGATGACGGTGTGGAAGCGGTGGGCGATCGCGAGATAATCGGGCGCGCCGCGCGCTTCGCCGCACAGCCGCTTGAACGAGAAGACTGCGACGCCCTTCACGCATCGCGGCACATGGATCTCGCGCCCGCCCTGCACCGGCAGATCGCAGGACGGGACGCGCGCGGCATCCTCGACCGGATAGTCGGTGAGGCGGAAGAATGCGGCGGAGAGCTGAGCGGTGGCTTGCGTGCCGTTGGGGACGAGCCAGGTGTCCATGCTGCCGAGGCGATCGAGCCGGTAGTCGACCGGGCCGTTGAGCGTCAGCACGTCCATCTTCGCCTCGATCAGGGCGATGAAGGGCAGGAAGAGCTGGCGGTTGAGCCCGTCCTTGTAGAGCGCTGCCGGCGCGCGGTTCGACGTGGCGACGACCGTGAGGCCATGACCCATCATCTCGGTGAACAGCCGCGACAGGATCATCGCATCGGCGGGGTTGTTGACCACCATCTCGTCGAAGGCGAGCAGCCGGATGTCGTCGGCCAGTGCATCTGCGACGGCGACCACCGGGTCTGCGGTGTTCTTCTGGCGCTCCACATTGAGGCGCTGATGCACTTCGAGCATGAATTCGTGGAAATGGACGCGGCGCTTGCGGCGGATGTCGACGCAGTCGAACAGCAGGTCCATCAGCATCGACTTGCCGCGACCGACGCCGCCCCACAGATACACGCCGCGTGCTGGTTCGGGGGCGCGGCCGAGTGCGCGCCACAGGATGCTGCCCTTTTTGGGAACCGCCTCGAGTTCCTGCGCGAGCCGATCGAGCCGCTCCGCGGCGGCGGCCTGTTCGGCGTCGGCGCGAAGCTCGCCCGCGGCGACCAGCGCGTTGTAGCGGGCGAGGACTTTGCTCACTTGGCCGAAGGCTTCCGGATCGTGCCGAGGAAGCTGGCGACCATCACTTCGTCCTGCACCACCACGCCGCGCAGGAAGAGCAGCCGGCCGGTCTCGCGGAGCAATTCGATATGCGCTTCGGTGGGCACGCCGATCGCGCCGCCGGTGATGAATTGGATCGACATGTCCAATGTCGATGCCGGGCCGCTGAGCACGCCGAAGCTGCGTCCGGCGGCGAACAGCGCCATGTCGATGAAGCCGGCGAGCGCGCCGCCATGGATGTGGTCGCGCAGGTTCGAATGCTCGTGGCGAAAGGTCGTGCGCACCCGCGCCACCTTGCCGTCGCGCTTGACCGACAGCGCGCCGATAAAGCCGTTGAATCGCCCCTGGTCGAGCATCTGCCAGCGCTTCCAGCCCGGCAGATCGGGATCGTCGTCGTAGCGGAAATGCTGCTCGACGAATTCGCTCAAAGCGCCCGCTCGGCTTCCATCTTCTTGATCTCGGCGATCGCCTTGGCCGGGTTCAGACCCTTCGGGCACACGTTCGCGCAGTTCATGATCGTGTGGCAGCGATAGAGGCGGAACGGATCCTCGAGCTGGTCGAGCCGCTCGCCGGTCATCTCGTCGCGGCTGTCGGCGAGCCAGCGATAGGCCTGGAGCAGGATCGCCGGGCCGAGGAACTTGTCGCTGTTCCACCAATAGCTCGGGCAGCTGGTCGAGCAGCAGGCGCACAGGATGCATTCGTACAGGCCGTCGAGCTTGTCGCGCTGCTCGGGGCTCTGGAGACGCTCCTTGCCCGAAGGCGTGGTCGACACCGTCTGCAGCCACGGCTTGATCGAGGCATATTGCGCGTAGAAGTGCGTGAAATCGGGGACGAGGTCTTTGATCACGTCCATGTGCGGCAAGGGCGTGATGCGGATATCGCCCTTGATGTCCTCGATCGCAGTGGTGCAGGCGAGGCCGTTGCGCCCATCCATGTTCATCGAGCACGAGCCGCAAATGCCTTCGCGGCACGAGCGGCGGAAGGTCAGCGAGCTGTCCTGCTCGGACTTGATCTTGATGAGCGCGTCGAGGACCATCGGCCCGCAGGCGTCGAGATCGACTTCGAAATTGTCGTAGCGCGGGTTCTCGCCCGAATCCGGGTCGTAGCGATAGATCTTGAACTTCTTGACGCGCTTCGCGGACGCGTCGGCCTTGTGGTCCTTGCCCTTGGTGATGCGGCTGTTCTTGGGCAGGCGAAAGTCGGCCATTCCTCGGAGTCCTTGAGCGACGGTGTTCGCTGCGCGGGCTATGCCTTTCGCAAACGCAGCGCAACCCCGTAGGATGCGTGCGCGTCAAGCTTTGTTGGCGAGCACCGAAGCGAGCAGCCCGGGAAAGCGCGTGTCGAAATCGGTGCAGCGCAGGCGATTGATGCGCTCGCGCCCCTCGATCGAAGTCTCGATCAGCCCCGCGGCACGGAGCACGTTCAGATGATTGGAGATCGTGCTCTTGGGCGTCCCCTGCGCGCAGGCGGTGCTGGCATTGAGGCAGGGGCATTCGACGAGCTTGGCGACGATGTCGAGCCGCACCGGATCGGCGAGCGCGTGCAGCGCCGCCGCGAGGCTCACGTCCTTGAGGTCGGGGTGCACCAAGCGATCCATGCCTCCGATATAGAAACACTTTGTCGTTTCCATAATTCGGGAATATTGAACTATCCTTGCCGCTCCCCAAGTTCCGCTTCGTCCCGGCAGCCGGCGAAGCGATCGGCTGGGGACCGGAGATTTGGAACATGTCGAAGAAACTCGCAGGCAAGCGCGCGCTGGTGACCGGCGGATCGCGCGGGATCGGCGCGGCGATCGCCAGGCGGCTGGCCGCGGACGGCGCCGACGTCGTCATCACTTATGCCGGCAATCACGAGGCCGCCGCCGCGACCGTCAAGGCGATCGAAGGTGAAGGCGTGAAGGGGCTGGCGGTGCAGGCCGACGCAGGCGACGCCGCTGCGGTGACTGCCGCGGTGAACCAGGCGGCCGACACGTTGGGCGGGATCGACATCCTGGTCCACAATGCCGGGGTCTTTGGCGGCACGCCTGTCGATCAGGGTGGGTATGAGGACTTCCGCCGGGTGTTCGCGGTCAATGTCGACGGCGTGGCCGCGGGCACGGTGGCGGCGGTGCCGCATCTCTCCGATGGCGGCCGGGTCGTGATCGTGGGCAGCGTATCGGGCGATGTGTCGATGATAGCCGGAATGGCCAGTTACGGCGCCAGCAAGTCGGCGGTGCAGGGCCTGGCGCGCGGCTGGGCGCGCGATCTCGCGCCGCGCGGCATCCTGGTCAATGTGATCCAGCCCGGGCCGATCGATACCGACATGAACCCGGCCGACGGCGACATGGCCAAGATCATGCTGCCGAACATCCCCTTGGGACGTTATGGCCGCGCGGAGGAAGTCGCGGCGCTGGCGTCGTTCCTGGCGAGCGACGAATCGTCGTTCATCACCGGCACGACGATCGATATCGATGGCGGCGCGACGGCGTAAGCCGCCATCGCTTATTCGTCAGATCACATCCAGCACGAGGCCGAGGTCGCGCGCCTCCTCGGCCTCGATGTACCAGTTCGAAGGTGCGCGCTTCCGGACCTCGTCGAACGCGATCTTCGATCCGGCGACGAGGTCGCGAAAGCCTTCTTCCTCGATGCGCACCGATTCCTCGACTTCGTGGAGATTGGCCTTCAATCCGGCGACGACGCTCTCGAGCGGGCCCGAAATGTTCACCGTCTTGGTGAGGATCCGTTCGTGGATCATGATCCGGGTGCCGCGCGTGAGGAAGCGCTTGTCGACCGGGAAGCTCGCCATGAAGGTGGCACCGGCCGAATAGACTGCGACCTTGCCGAGAAAGAGCGTCTCGCGGCCCGTATAGTCGCGCAGCAAACGGAGCTCGTCGCCCATCAGCCGGGCGACTTCGGGATCGCCGCCGAGGGTCGAGATCGCGACGACCAACGATCCTTCGGGCGGGGCCTCGCCGAGCTGCCGGCGGAAGCTCTCGTACATCGCATGGTCGACCAGGCCGTGGAGCGAGATATGCGGCCGGCTGAGCAGGGGGTAACGCGTCGCGCGGTTCTCGGAGGGGTTGGGCATCGCTTGCGCAACCACCGCTGGCGCTTGCGGTTCCTTGTCAGGGCTTGAACGCGTCGGTCGCCGGGGCGCCGACCGGGGCGGTCGCCACCTTGGGCATGCGCGCCTCGAGGGGGACGAGCCATGCCTCCACGCCTTCGCCGATTGTCGCCTGCGGATTGGACGGGGGAAGGTCGCCGGTCGTTTCCCAGCCGCTGATCGTCTCGCGCGCCTCGATGAGCGCATCGTCGAGCGGCTGAGGCTTGCGGAGCGCATGGTTGATCAACGCGTCGCCGAAAAAGGTCCAGTCATTCTCGGCGCGGCAGCCGAACGACGTGCGATCCGAGGATGCGGCGGTGAGCAGGGCGGTGTCGTCGTTCGACAGCGTGGAGACGAAAATGCCCGAATAGCAGGCGCTGAGGATCAACACGCGCTTTCTGATCCCGAGCTGGTCGAGAAAGGCGGCGAAGCGACGCGGCGTGATCAGCCCAAATCCCTCGTCGCCGTCATGATAGGCGATGCCGACCGGCGCGCCGTGGCTGGTGAGATAGAGGACGAGCACGTCCTCGCTTTTGTCCATTACCTCGGCGGCGCGCGTCAGCGCCAAGGCGAGCGAGCGCGGCGTGCCCATCGCCAGCGTGCTGGGCGCGCGGCCGTTGGTCCCGGCGAGCACGATGCTGCGCCCGGCGGCGTCGTAACGGCGCGCCAGCACCTTGCCCGCCTCGCGAGCCTCGCGCCCGAACACCGGATCGCTGTCGAGCGCGGCCGAAACGACATAGGCATCGATCACGCCCCTGCGCTGTGGCTGGAGTGCAGCCAGCGCGGCGGCGAGCTTGCGCTGCTGGTCGGACTCCCACTGCGCCGAACGGCCACGTTCGAGATGCGGGCCGAGCGCACCCCCGTCATCGGCCAGCCTCGGCCAATCGGTGGTGTGCTGGGGCGGGCGATAGCTTTGTCGGCTTCCCGACTGGCCCGAGGCCGAGGCGGTGATCGCCACCGGCAGGAGCAGCACCGCGAGCACGCGCGCGAATCCGCGCAGACCGACAGGCAATCGCATCAGCCACCCCTTCCGCCGAACAGGGTCTCAATCTGGGGCGGCGGCGGAAGCTGTCAAGGCGGTGGGAGGACCGCACAGGAAATTGCGCGCGGCACGTCACCCGCCCGACCTCTTCGACGTTGTCCGGTCGAGCGGGACGATCTGGCCTACCTAGGACCGATCGACATTCACCACTGGGGAATGCGGTTGGCCCTCCCCGCAACCGTCACCCCGGCCGAAGTGCCGGGGTCCACCGGGAGGCAAGGGCTGCGCAAGAGCCTTGAGCACTGCCGGTGAGGCTGAGTGGACCCCGGCACTTCGGCCGGGGTGACGGCGGGTATGGGAATCGCACCAAAATTCTGGATGTCGATCGGCTCTAATACACCCGCTTCTTCGGCTTGATGTATTCGATCTCGTCGGTGAGCGTGTAATCGTGGACCGGTCGGTAGTCGATCGCGACGCCGCCGCCCTTGCCGCCCCAGCCTTCGAACGTCGCGACGGTGTGCTTCATCCAGTTCGCGTCGTCGCGGTTGGGGAAGTCCTCGTGCATGTGGGCGCCGCGGCTTTCCTTGCGGTTGGCGGCGCATTGGATCGTCACCACCGCCTGGCCGATCAGATTGTCGAGCTCCAGCGTCTCGACCAGATCGGTGTTCCAGATCAGCGAGCGGTCCGAGATGCCGACGTCCTGGAAGCTCTGATAGACCGCACCCATGTGGGTGATGCCCTCGGCGAGCAACGCGCTGTCGCGGAACACCGCGCAGTGGCGCTGCATCGTCTTCTGCATGTCGGCGCGGACCTGCGCAGTGGGCTGCGCCCCCTTGGCATTGCGGAAATGGTCGAGCCGGGTGAGCGAGAACTCCTCCGAGCCCTTGGGCAGCTCGTCATGCTTCGTGTTGGGCTTGACGATCTCCTTGAGGCGCAGGCCGGTGGCGCGGCCGAACACGACGAGGTCGATCAGCGAGTTCGAGCCGAGGCGGTTGGCGCCGTGGACCGAGACGCAGGCCGCCTCGCCGACTGCGAACAGGCCGGGGACGACGCTGTCCGGGTTGCCGTCCTTATTGTGGACGACCTCGCCGTGATAATTGGTCGGGATGCCGCCCATATTATAGTGGACGGTCGGGACCACCGGCAGCGGCTGGCGAGTCAGGTCGACGCCGGCGAAGATCTTGCCGGTCTCGGTGATGCCCGGAAGCCGCTCGTGCAGGATCTTCGGGTCGATATGGTTGAGGTGAAGGAAGATGTGATCCTTCTCCTTGCCGACGCCGCGGCCCTCGCGGATTTCCATCGCCATCGAGCGGGCGACGACGTCGCGCGAGGCGAGGTCCTTCGCGGAGGGGGCATAGCGCTCCATGAAGCGCTCGCCCTCGGAGTTGGTGAGGTAGCCGCCTTCGCCGCGCGCGCCTTCGGTGATCAGCACGCCGGCGCCGTAGATGCCGGTCGGGTGGAACTGGACGAATTCCATGTCCTGCAGCGCGATGCCGGCGCGGAGCGCCATGCCGTTGCCGTCGCCGGTGCAGGTGTGGGCCGAGGTCGCCGACTGGTAGACGCGACCGCCGCCGCCGGTGGCGAGCACCACGGCGTGGCTGCGGAAGCGGTGGATGCTGCCGTCTTCCATGCACAAAGCGATGACGCCGCGGCAGGCGCCGTTCTCCATGATCAGGTCGAGCGCGAAATATTCGACGTAGAAGTCGGCGTCGTACTTCAGGCTCTGCTGGTAGAGCGCGTGGAGCATGGCGTGGCCGGTGCGGTCGGCCGCGGCGCAGGTGCGCTGGACCGGCGGGCCTTCGCCCATATTCTGCATGTGGCCCCCGAACGGGCGCTGGTAGATCGTGCCATTGTCGTTGCGGCTGAACGGCACGCCGGCATGCTCGAGCTCATAGACCGCGGCGGGCGCCTCGCGGACCATATATTCGATCGCGTCTTGGTCGCCGAGCCAGTCCGAGCCCTTGACGGTGTCGAACATGTGCCATTGCCAGTGATCGGGCGTGTTGTTGCCGAGGCTCGCCGCGATACCGCCCTGTGCGGCCACGGTGTGGCTGCGCGTCGGGAACACCTTGGTGATGCACGCCGTCTTCAGCCCCGCCTCGGCGCAGCCCATCGTCGCGCGCAGGCCCGAACCGCCGGCGCCGACCACGACGGCGTCATAGGTGTGATCGATGATCTTGTAGGCAGCAGGCATCAGAGCGCGGCTCCGGCAGTGGCAGTGAAGGCGACCTTGAGGATCGAGAAGATCGCGAGCGTGGCGGTGGCGATGGTGAAATATTTCAGCAGGACCAGCAGCACGAAGCGGGTGTGATCGTGCTGATAATCCTCGATCACCACGGTGAGGCCGTGATGGAAATGATAGAAGACGCTGACGACGAGCAGGATCAGCGGCACTGCGGCCAGGGGCTGGGCGAGCCAACCGGTGATCGTCGCGTAATCATAAGCCGGCAACAAGGCGAGCGAGATCAGGAACCACAGGACCAGGACCAGATTCGATCCCGCGCTGATCTTGTGATGCCACCACGCGTCGGCGCCCTCATGCGCGGAACCCAGCCCGCGGACGCGGCCGATTTCGGTGCCGTCACCCATTGCTCTTCTCCAGCAGGACCACCCAGAAAATGCCAGTGGCGACGATCGCGAAGGCGAAGGTCGCCAGCGCCGAACGCTTGTTGGCGCCGAGCTCGAAATTCGCGCCGGCATCGAGGAACAGGTGTCGCACGCCCGACGCCATGTGCTGGAAGAAGCTCAGGGTCAGCCCGATGCCGACGACATAGCCAGCCACGTTGAGCTTGCCCGAGCTGACCGTGAACAGGTCGAGGAACGCGGCATAGGCCGCTGCTCCCGAAGCCATTGCACTCAGCCACCAGACGAGCAGGATCGTCCCCACGGTCGCCATGCCGGAGCCGGTGACGCGATGGACGATCGAAACCGCCATGGACGGCCCCCATTTCCAGATCGATAGATGCGGCGAGAGCGGTCGCGCGGGGTTGCGGACGTTGGCCAAGAGCATTCCTTTCGGGTCGACGCCGCTTCCTTAGTACGCAGTGCAACGGATGCAAGCCGGATGCGCGAACCCGAGGCGGGTCCTAACCCCCCTTTAACCAATCTTGCGCCATAGCCGGTGCGAATGGCCGCCAGTTCCTCGCGGCCACGCAAGGGGACCCTGTGACTGTGGCATCGACCAAGGACCTGCCGGCACCCGGCACGATGAGCGCCAGGATCGACATTCGCGCACGCCTGCGCGTGTTCGACGTCGAGGGATCGCTCGCACGTTCGAGCCGCGAAGCGTGGGAAACGCTGGAGCCCGAAATCCATTCGGTGTCCGAAGCCTATTGGCAGCAATGGCTCCATTGCTTCGCGGACGAGCGCAGCTGGGCGACCGACGACACCGCCAAGATGATCGACGTCGGCGTGGTCTTCCTCAAGAACCGTTTCCTCGATCTGCAGGGCAGTGCCTGGGTCGAATCGATCGAGCGCTCGGTTGCCGCGGCTTATGACGCCGATGTGCCGCCGATGGCCTTGCTGTCGATGATCAGCGCCAGCGATCGCGCTGCACTGCAGGTGCTGATGCGCCGTCTCGGCGCGGACAATAGCCGGCTCGCCGCGTTGATCGATACGCTGATGCGGCTTTCCGCGCTCGAGGGCGACATCACCGTCGAGATCTACAACATGTATCGCGAGCACAGCTCGCAGCGGGCACGCGACCGGCTCGCCGCCGAATTCCGCGACTCGATCGGCATGACCGTCGAGCATGCTTCGCGTGAGGGCGATCAGCTTCGGGTTCAGGCCGTGCATACGTCGGCATCGGCGCGCGGCATGCTGGGCAAGGCAAGCGAAGTCGCCGCCGCGGCCGAGCAATCGGCAGTGGCGATGCGCGAGGCGGCGCAGACCGCCGCAGGCCTGATCCGTGCGATCGAGGACGCCCGTATGGAAGTCGAGGCCGCCGCGGACATCGCGACACGGGCTTCGAGCCAGGCGGGTGCCGCGGTCGGCATGTCCGAAATGCTCTCCGATCACGCCAAGTCGATCGAATCGATCCTCGGCCTGATCCGCGACATTGCCGGGCAGACCAATCTGCTCGCATTGAATGCGACGATCGAAGCCGCGCGTGCCGGCGATGCCGGACGTGGCTTCGCGGTGGTGGCGCAGGAAGTGAAGAGCCTCGCCAACCAGACGGCGCGCGCCACGGACGACATCGCCGCCAAGATCGCGTCGATCCAGTCGGCGACTCGCAGCACGGTCGAGACCAACGCCTCGATCCGCGAGACAGTGAGCGAAGTGCAGGAAAGCGCCAACCGCATCCGCACCGCGATGGAGGTCCAGGCGCAGACCGTGACGGCGATCACCGCCGCGGTCGACGAGACCGCGCTCGCTGCCGATTCGATGTCGGCGACGATCGGCGCGATCCGCGAGGATACCGAAGCTGTGGCTTCCGAAATCGACCGGGTGGGTCAGGGCTTCGCCGCCCTCGATAGCCAGCTCGGCAGCCTGAAGGGCAGTGCCAGCGACTTCGTATCGAAAGTCGCGGCATAGGAGAGAAGATGATGGTGGGACGGCGCGAACCGGGACGCTGGAGCGGGGGAACCCGCTCGGTCGAGGAGCATCGGCAGGTCTATGACTGGGACGGGGCGGTGCTGCCGGCCTGTGCCGAGATCAGCGAACTGCTCGAGGGGCATCACGAAGATGTCGCGCGCGCATTCTGGAAGCATTTCCTCGAAATGCCGGCCAGCGCGCCGATGCGCAGCGTCTTCGAGGAGCCGCGCGCCTTCGAGGAGCAGGTCCAGCTCGGCGCCCGTTACGCCCGGTTGAAGTTCGGCAACCCCTTCACCGAGGAATGGGTCGAAATGGCGTGCGGCTATGCCGCGCAAACCTATCAGGGCGGCGTGCCGCTTCCGGCCGTGCTGGCATCCTTCGCTTATGCGCACAGCGCGACCATGGCCGTGCTGCGCGACAAGGTCACCGATGCCGATCGGCTCGGCCGCTTCTGCGACGTGGTCCAGCGGCTGGCGATGGCCGAGGCCGATCTGATGGCCGGTCATCTCGGCGCGACCGATGCCGCCCAGGTCAGCGAGGAGCGGCGCGACAGTTCGGCACGCTTCCGTGCCAGCATCAGCGAATCGATCGAAGGGGCCACTGCGCTCGGCAACCGCATCCGCATTCAGGCGCAGGGCGCGTCGAGCTCGGCGCGCGGCATGCTGGGCAAGGCGAGCGAAGTCGCGGCCGCGGCCGAGCAGTCGGCCGTGGCGATGCGCGAGGCGGCGCAGACCGCCGCAGGCCTGATCCGTGCGATCGAGGATGCGCGCGTCGAAGTCGAGTCGGCGGCCGATATCGCCACCCGCGCTTCGGGCCAGGCGGGTGCCGCCGTCGGCATGTCCGAGACGCTCTCCGACCACGCCAAGTCGATCGAATCAATCCTCGGGCTGATCCGTGACATTGCCGGGCAGACCAATCTGCTCGCGCTCAACGCCACGATCGAAGCCGCGCGTGCCGGTGACGCCGGCCGCGGCTTTGCGGTCGTCGCGCAGGAAGTGAAGAGCCTCGCCAGCCAGACGGCGCGCGCCACCGACGACATCGCCGCCAAGATCGCGTCGATCCAGTCGGCGACCAGGTCGACCGTGGAAACCAACGCGTCGATCCGCTCGACGGTCAACGAAGTGCAGGAGAGCGCCAATCGCATCCGCACCGCGATGGAAGTCCAGGCGCAGACCGTGACCGCGATCACCGCCGCGGTCGACGAGACCGCTCTCGCCGCCGATTCGATGTCGGCGACGATCGGTGCGATCCGCGAGGACACCAAGACCGTGACCAGCGAGATCGACACGCTCCAGCACGATGTCGCCGAAGTGGACGACCGCCTCAACGAGCTCCGCGCCGCCGCCGAGACCTTCTCCAGCTCGGTCGCCGCCTAATATTGGCGCCGCCCCGGCCTTCGGGCTAGGGCGGAGGCCATGACCCATATCCTACTTACCGGCGCGAGCCGCGGAATAGGCGCGGCCATCGCGCAGTCGCTTTCGGGCGAGGGAACGCGCCTCGTCGGCCAGAGCAGGCGCGGCGGCATGTCCGCCGACTTCAACGATCCCGCCGCGCCGCAGGCTCTGTGGCGAAAGTCGCTCGATGCGCTCGATGGGCGGATCGACGTGCTGATCAACAATGCCGGGATCTTCGAAGCCACTCCGCTCGAACTCGACCATGACGATTGGGTCGCGGGCTGGGAGCGGACGATGCGCGTCAATCTCACTGCCTCGGCCGAATTGTGCCGCCTCGCGGTGCGTCACTGGCAGGCGGAGGGCCTGCCGGGACGCATCGTCAATATCGCCAGCCGGGCCGCGTATCGCGGCGATAGCCCGGCGCACTGGCACTATGCCGCGTCCAAGGCGGGCATGGTCGGCATGACCAAGAGCATCGCGCGGGGCTATGCGAGCCAGGGCATCCTCGCCTTCGCGATCTGCCCGGGCTTTACCATGACCGGCATGGCCGAGGACTATCTGGCGAGCCGCGGCGGCGACAAATTGCTCGCCGACATCCCGCTCGGCCGCGTTGCCGATCCTGAAGAGGTCGCGAAGCTCGCCCGTTTCTGTGCGCTCGAGGCGCCGCCCTCGATGACCGGCGCGGTTCTCGACATCAATGGAGCCAGCTATGTCCGTTGAATCGGTCGACAGCTGGAAGGTGACGCTGCCGTGCACCCGCGCGGAAGCCGAGGCGATCGACGCCGGCGAGTTCGCTCTCGATGCGGTGTTGATGACCACGGAAGAAGTGGAGGACGATGTCGAGCGCTGGCGGCTCGATGCCTATATGGAGAACGAGCCCGACGCGGCGATGCTCGACGCGCTGCGCGCGCTGGCGCCGAGCGCGGCGGGTGTCGCGCCGGTGATCGAGGCGCTCACCGCCGAGGATTGGGTGGCGATGAGCCAGGAAGGGCTGGAGCCGATCCACGAGGGTCGGTTCGTCGTCCATACCAGCGCGCATCCGGTCGAGGCGCCGGAGGGCGGTCGCGCATTCCTGATCGATGCGGGACGGGCGTTCGGGACCGGGCATCATGCCACCACGTCGGGGTGCCTCAGGATGCTCGACGCGATGGCGGACCGTGACTTCGCCAGCGTCATCGACGTGGGCACCGGCACCGGCCTGCTGGCCTTCGCGGCCGCGCACCTCTGGCCCGACGCCAAGATCGTCGCGACCGACATCGATCCCGCCGCGATCGACGTCACGCGTATCAACGCCGTCGACAACCATATCGAGGGACTGGAACTGATCGTCGCCGATGGCGCGCTCAGCGACGCGATCATTGCGCTCGCGCCGTACGATCTGGTGATAGCCAACATCCTCGCCGGGCCCTTGGTATCGATGGCGCCCGAACTCGCCGCGATCGCCGATGCGCGCGCGACGATCGTGCTCGCGGGGCTGCTCGAGACGCAGCGCGAGCAGGTGGTGGCCGCCTTTGCGGCGTGCGGCTGCACACTGGAGGAAGTCGACCGCCGCGGCGACTGGACGATCCTGCGGCTGACCGCCGGCGAGGTGCGCTATGTTCCCGCTTCACCGCCCGACCCCAAGGGCCGCGACGGCTGGGCGCTCGATATTTGACCTCTGTGCTCCGGCCTTTGTCGGAGCACCAGGAAGCTGGAATTAGCCCTTGGCGCGCGCATATTCCTGCGTGCCGCGCGTGATCACCTCGTCTTCCGGCAGGATCTCGGCGATGGGGATGTCGGGTAGCGGCAATATCTCTTCGTAGAGCGGGGCAAAGTCGGTCTCGATAGTGACGCGCAGCAGTTCGTCGAAGCTGGGGATGACGAAATAATTCTGCTGGAAATCGTCGATCCGATAGTCGGTGCGCATCACCCGGCGAAGATCGAAGCCGATGCGATTGGGGCTCGGATCGTCGAGAGCGAAGCGGCTCTCGGCCGAGCTCGAGACGATTCCCGCGCCATAGATGCGCAGCCCCTCGGCCTCCTGCACCAGCCCGAACTCGACCGTGTACCAATAAAGCCGGCCGAGTTGCTTGAGCGCGCCTAGCTCCATCGCCCGGACGCCGCCGCGACCATAGGCCGCGAGATAATCGGCGAAGACCGGGTCGGCGAGCATCGGCACATGGCCGAACACGTCGTGGAAGACGTCGGGCTCCTGAAGATAATCGAGCTGATCGGGGCGGCGGATGAAGTTGCCGGCGACGAAGCGGCGATTGGCCATGTGATCGAAGAACACTTCATCAGGGACGAGACCCGGCACTGCGACGACCTGCCAGCCCGTGAGCTTCATCAGTCGCTCGGACAATTCCTCGAAATTGGGAATGCCCGATTCCGAAAGGCGCAGCGCGTCGAGTCCCCTGAGATATGCCTGCGACGCACGGCCGGGAAGAAGCTTGGCCTGGCGCTCGAACAGCGTGTCCCAGGTCGCGTGTTCCTCGGCAGTGTACGCCTGCCAGTTCTGCGGTATCGTCCAGTCGGACGCGGCGCCTTCGGGGGGGCGCTCCAGCACGTGGGTGTCCTTTGTCATCGGAACCGGTCTAGCATTGTTACAAATGATACGAAATGGCCTCGTACGGGCGGCGCGCTGGACTCGGAGGGTGTTGTTCGCTTTGGGCGCGGTGATCCTATGCTACCTCGCCGCGGGACTGGTGGGAAGCGCCATCCCCGCCAATCGCGACTGGAAGCCGCCGACGCAGGGCGTGACGATCTATGTCGCCGACAATGGCATACATACCGATCTGGTGCTCCCGGCGCGGGACTTTGCCGATCTCGTACGTCCAGAGCATTTCGCCGATCCGGCGCAGGCCGCGCAGCCGATGCTGATGTTCGGCTGGGGCGATCGCGATTTCTATCTCAACACGCCGACCTGGTGGGACCTGAATCCGCTCCGTGTCGCGCTGGCGCTGGCGGGCATGGGGCCCACGGTGGTGCATGCCTCGGCGGTGCCCGAGCCGCGGCCGGGCGCGAAGATCCGGCGGCTGGTGTTGCGGGCGGAGGAATATGCTCGGCTCGTCGCCCATATACGCGGCACTTTCGCGGCGGGATCCCCGGTACGTGGCTATGGCGGGCATGACGCTTTCTATGCAGCCCGTGGCGGCTACAGTGCGTTGAGGACCTGTAATGAATGGAGCGCGGGCGGCCTGCGTACCGCCGGTGTGCGGATGGGGGCATGGACGCCCTTCGCCTTTGGAGTGATGCAATGGCTTTGAAGCTGGCGATACCGAGTTCGAATACCGTTCCGCCGCCGGCATTGGCACTGCTTTCCGAAGCGCCGCGCGCGGCATGGGGGCTGGGCAGGCTGATCCGCGAATGGAAGACGCTGGAGGAGGTGCCTCCCGGCGATGGCCGCCCGGTGATATTGCTGCCCGGGCTGACCAATTCGGATCGCTCGACCTTCGTGATGCGGCGCTATCTCAACCGGCTCGGCTATCGCGCCGAAGGCTGGGATCTCGGCCGCAACCTCGGCGTGCGTGCGATCGGGCCCGAGGGCGAGCGGCTGATGGAGCGGATCGCCGCGCTGCATGCGGAGACCGGCGACAAGATCACGCTGGTCGGCATATCGCTCGGCGGGATCATGGCGCGCGTCGCGGCGCATCGGCACCCTGAGCTGGTGCGCGAAGTGATCACGATCAGCTCGCCTTTCGCCGGGCCGCCGACCTGCACCAATGTCTGGCGTCCGTTCGAATGGCTGACCGGCGAGAAGATCGACGACCCGGCGCTGAACGCGCGGCTGGAGGAGGCGGCGCAGCCGTTGCCGGTGCCCGCGACTGCGATCTGGAGCCATAGCGACGGACTGGTGAACGGACTGATCTGCCGCGAGCCCGAGGGTTCGGAGGGACGTGCGATCGAAGTCAGCAGCAGTCACTTATGGGTGCAGATGAAGCCCGACGTGCTGCGCGCGGTGGCGCAGGTGCTCGGCGGTCAGTCAGGATCCGAGGCGCGATAGCCGTCATACTGGCAGGCGTCGGGGTTCTTCTGGCATTCCTTCTCGCGCTTGCGGCGCTCCTTGCCTTCCCGGGCTTCCTTCTCGCGCATCTTCTTGCCGTAGTTGCGGTCGGATTCTTCCTGGCTGGTCGTGGTCCAGTCGACTGCCTGGCTACCCGCCTTGACCGGCAGCGTGGCGACGTTCCACGCGGTCTTGGCGACACAGCCGCCCGAGAGAAGAGGCAGCAGGGCGATGATCGGAAAGAGCAACTTGCGCATGGGTCTTACCTTCGATGGGCGGGCGAAGCGGAAACCGACGCACGCGCTGATACAGCTATATATGGGTAATCGCTGAATAATCCGTCCACGCCAAGTCCGATGAAATACACGATTTCCTCGGCGAGCCGACCATGTTCGGCGGGGCCGCCAGGGGATCGGTATGCGGGGAGCAGGAAGAAATTCTCGGCGCGGAAGGTCCAGGGATGTACCTCGAGGCCAGCGGCGTGGGCATCGGCGACGAGGCTGGTGGCCGGGCCGGAAGCGGGCAGGATCATCGTCCGCTCGGGGCCGATGCCGGCGGCATATTCGGCAACGTGCTTCAGCCCTTTCGGAGTCGCCATCGCCGCATAACTCGGCTCGGCGCCATCGGCCGGGGCGCCGCTCGCGCTCATCAGCTGGATGAGCGGTACGCGCGTCATCGTCTTGAGTTTCTTCAGATTGGCGACTTCGAACGACTGGATGAAGACCGGCGCGTCGGCACGGTCCCAGCCGGCTTCGCGCAGTTTCGTCACCAGCCGTTCCTCGAGCGGCAAGCCGATCGACGCGAAATAGCTCGGATGCTTGGTTTCGGGATAGATGCCGATCGTGCGGCCGGACTCGCGCGATGCCTTTTTGGCGAGCGCGATGATCTCGTCGAATGTCGGGATCTCGGCCTGACCGTCATAGCGCGTGTTGCCGGGACGGAGCTGGGGCAGACGCTCCTTCGCGCGGAGCGTCTTGAGTTCGGCGAGTGTGAAATCCTCGGTGAACCAGCCGGTCACGGGTGCGCCGTCGATCGTCTTCGTCGTCTTGCGTGCCGCGAATTCGGGATGCGCGGCGACGTCGGTGGTGCCCGAAATCTCGTTCTCGTGGCGGGCGACGAGCACGCCGTCCTTCGTCGGCACCAGATCGGGTTCGATGAAATCGGCGCCCTGCTCGATCGCCAGCTCGTACGAAAGGAGCGTGTGCTCGGGGCGTTCGCCGCTGGCGCCGCGGTGCGCGATGACGATCGGTCGTGTGGCGGGCCCGGTTGCCATGCCTCTCTCCTGCACGCCGACGCATCCCTGCGCCAGCAGCAACGCGACAACTGCCAGCGATCTTGCCACGAAACTTTCCACGGGCCAGGCGTTAATGCGCGGATGTGACGGGAGCGAGGCGAAGCGTGGCGGAAAATGACAGCGTGCTGGCGGCCGCGCGCGCCTGGGCGGGGAGCAGGATGGCGATCGCCACCGTGGTCTCGACCTGGGGCTCGGCGCCGCGGCCGCGCGGCAGCCATATGCTGGTGCGTGAAGACGGCCGTTTCGAGGGCTCGGTCTCGGGGGGATGCGTCGAGAACGACATTCTCGCGACGGCGGAGGACGTCATCGCCGGCGCGCCCGCTGTCGTGAAGACCTATGGCGTGGCCGATTCCGCGGCGTGGGAAGTCGGGCTGCCGTGCGGCGGCGAAATCGCCGTGCTGGTGCAGCCCGTATCCGCCGAGGGATTCGATCCGCAATTGTTCGAGGCGATCGAGCGCGCGCGGGCTGACGGTGTCGGCTTTGACGTGGCGACTGATCTCGCCACGGGCCGCAGCACGCCCGGATCCCTGGGCGATTTCGTCAATCGCTACGATCCGCCGCGCCGCCTGGTGATCGTCGGCGCCGTCGAGATCGCGCAGCGGCTGGCCGGGCTGGCGCGCGAGCTGGGAATCTTCACGCATGTGATCGATCCGCGGGGGAGATTTTTGACGCCCGAGCGTTTTCCCGGCGTGACTCTCGACGACCGCTGGCCCGATGAGGCCGTGACCGCGCTGAAACCCGATCCCGCCACCGCGGTGGTGACGCTCAGCCATGATCCCAAGATCGACGATCCGGCATTGGTCGCCGCGCTCGCGCATCCGACCGGCTATGTCGCGGCGCTCGGCTCGCGCCGGAGCCACGCCGCGCGGCTGGAGCGGCTGGCGGCCGCGGGGGTGGCGGTGGCGGAGCTTGCCCGGATCGACGGCCCTGCGGGGATCGATATCGGCAGCATCGGACCCGCCGAGATCGCGCTTTCGATCGCCGCCGCGATGGTAAGGAGCTTCCATGCTGACGCCTGAACGGACCGCTCTGGTGCTGCTCGCCGCGGGGCGCTCGCGCCGCTTCGACGGCGACAAGCTCGCCGAGCCGTTCCTCGACAAGCCGCTGGCCTATCATGTCGTGACTGCGCTCGAGAACGTGCCCTTCCTCACGCGGATCGCAGTGGTCTCGGACACCAGCCTCGATTTCGCGGCGCTGGGCTATCGCGTCGAGGAGAATCCCGATCCGTCGCTCGGTCAGGCGCGTTCGCTATGCCACGGGGTGATGGCCGCGAAAGAAGCGGGTGCCGATGCGGTGCTGGTGGCGCTGGCGGACATGCCGCGCGTGACGGCCGCGCATATCTACCGGCTGTTCGATGCCGCAGACGGGCTCGATACGGTCGTAGCGTCGAGCAACGGTGCGCAACCCTGTCCGCCGGCATTGTTCGGGAGCCATTTGTTCGACCGGCTGCTCGATCTCGAGGGCGACGAGGGCGCGCGGCAATTGATTCGGCGCGGGCACCATGTCGTGACCAGCCCGGCGGAGCTGGCCGATGTCGATACCCGGGCGGATCTGGAGGAACTGCGCCAGCTCTACGGACTGAAGACCGACGGAAAGTAGCCGGACCTACTCGTGGCGCAGGGCGTCGATCGGGTTGAGGCTCGCGGCGCGGCGTGCGGGGAAATAGCCGAACACCACGCCGATCAGTGCCGATACCAGAAAGGCGATCACGTTGATCTGCGGCTCGAATATCCATTCGACCTGCATCAGCGGCGCGAGGCCGACCACCACGAGCTGGGCGACGACCAGCCCGACCAATCCGCCCAGGCACGAGAGCACCACGGCCTCCATCAGGAACTGCATCAGCACTTCGCTGGCGACGGCCCCGATCGCGAGGCGGATGCCGATCTCGCGGGTGCGCTCGGTGACCGAGACGAGCATGATGTTCATGATGCCGATGCCGCCGACGACGAGGCTGATCGCGGCCACCGCAGTGACGATCTGGGTGAGCAAAGTGGTGATGCCCGTCAGCGTCTGGCTGATCTGGGCGGTGTCGAAGATGTTGAAATCATCTTCCTTGCCGCCGGTGATGGCGCGTCGTTCGCGCAGCACCTGCTTGATCGATTCCTGGACTTGCGCGCCGTCATAAGCGGGATCGACACCGACCAGCATCAGCCGGATGTCACGATTGCCGGTGAAGCGGCGCTGGACCTGCTTGATCGGCATGATGATCACGTCGTCCTGATCGCCGAACCCACCCTGGCCGCGTGTCGACAGGATGCCGATCACGTCGCACGAAATGCCGTTGACGCGCAGCCGGTCGCCCACCGCCTCGCCGCCGCGGAACAGGTTGGTGCGGATGGTATTGCCGATGATGCACACGGCCTTGCCGGCCTGTTCCTCGGCGCGCGTGAAGATTCGTCCCGATACCAGCGGCCAGGGCTGGACCTGGAAGAAGGCATTGGTGGTGCCGTTGATCGTCGTCGACCAATTGGCGCCCTGATAGATCACCGTCGCGGTCGATTGCGCCTGCGGGGCGACTGCATTGACGCCGGCGACCTGCCGCGCGATCGCCTCGACGTCCGCTTCCTTGAAGTCGGGGGGACGCGGCCCGCCGCCGCCGCGGCCGAAGCCCTGGCCGGGGCGGATCTGGAGGACGTTGGTGCCCAGGCTCGCCACCTGTTGCTGCGCGGCCTTGGTGGTCGCCTTGCCGAGCGTGACCATCGCTACCACTGCGGCAACACCGATGATGATGCCGAGCGTCGTCAGGAACGAACGGAGCTTGTGGCGGAAGATCGAACGGATCGCGAGGATGAAGGTCGTGCCGAACATCAGGCGGGCTCGTGCGCATGGTTGTCGATGCGTTCGACCAGCCCGTCCTTGAAGTGGATGATCGTGCGCGCGAACGCAGCCATGTCGGGCTCATGCGTCACCATCAGCACGGTGATCCCGCTGGTCCGGTTGAGGTCGGCGAGGAGCTTCATGATCTCGATCGAGCGCTCCGAATCGAGATTGCCGGTAGGTTCGTCGGCGAGGAGGACGTCGGGATTGGTGACGATCGCGCGGGCGATCGCGACGCGCTGCTGCTGGCCGCCCGAAAGCTCGGCGGGGGTGTGATCCCACCACTCCTTGAGCCCCACCTTGTCGAGCGCGGCCATCGCCGCCTCGCGCCGCTCCTTCTTTGGATCGCCGCGATAGAGCAAAGGCAGCTCGACATTCTCGAGCGCCGAGGTGCGCGCAAGCAGGTTGAAGCCCTGGAATACGAAGCCGAAATATTTCCTGCGGAGCAGTGCGCGCTGGTCGCGATCCATCCGCTCGACGTGCACGTCCTTGAACAGGAACGCGCCACCGCTCGGCACGTCGAGGCAGCCGAGGATGTTCATCATCGTCGACTTGCCCGAGCCGGAAGGGCCCATCACCGCGACGAAATCGCCCGCCGCGATGTCGACATCGATACCTTTCAGTGCCCGGAACGCGCTCTGACCCTCGCCATAGATCTTGGTGACGCCGCGTAGCTGGATGATCGGTGAGTCACTGGCCGCCACTCTGGCCTCCCGCACTGCCTTGCGCGCGATTGCCGCCGCCCTGGCGCCGTTGCCCGGATCCCTGGCGGCGCTGGCTAGCGCCGCTCTCGGAAGCTAGCTGGCCGGTGATCACCTTCATGCCGGGCTTCAGGTCGCCGCCGGTGATTTCGGTGACGGTGCCGTCGGTGTCGCCGGTGGTGACCTGCACCGGCTGGGGCTGGCCATCCGCGCCGAGGATATAGACGGCCTGCTGCGCGCCGCGGCTCATCGTCGCGGATTTCTGCGCGCCGCCGCCGGCACCGCCACGCCGACCGCGCGGAACGAGCGCGCCGGCGATGCCGCCCTGGCCGCCGCTTGCGGCCTGGCCGCCCGCGCCCGGCCGGAAGCGCAGCGCCGCGTTGGGCACGAGCAGCACGTTGGGCTTTGCCTTCGTGATGATTTCGGCTGTCGCGGTCATGCCGGGCCGGAGCTGCTGGTCGGCATTGGCGACGCTCAACGTGGCCGCATAGGAGACGACCTGCGATTGGGTGGTCGCGCTGCTCGAGCTCGAACTTGTCGCCGACTGGGCCGAGAGGTTCGAGCCGAGGTCGACGCGCGTGATCGTCGCGGGGAAGGTCTTGCCCGGGAAGGCATCGACCGTGAAGCTCGCCAGCTGGCCCTGCTTGACCGAGCCGACATCGGCCTCGTCGATCGCGACCTGCAGCTCCATCGCCGAGAGATCCTCGGCGATCACGAACAAGGTCGGCGTGTTGAACGAGGCGGCGACGGTCTGGCCCGCGTCGATCTGGCGGGCGAGCACGACACCGTTCACCGGCGAGCGGATCACTGCCTTGAAGCGCTGCGTTTGGTTCGACGAGAGCGCCGCGCGGGCGGATACGACATTCGCTTCGGCTACCTTGACCGCGGCCACCGCGCGGGCGGCGGCGGCGCGCGCCTGTTCCATCTCGACTTTGGCGGGAACGCGCCCGCCCGACAGCCGGCTGACCTCTTCGAGTCGTTGGAGCTGCGCGCGCGATTCGGCGACGGTGGCCTGCGCCTGCGCCACTTGTGCGACATTGGCGTTCAGTGCCGCCTGGCTCTGGGCGATCGAATCGTCGAGGCGCGAAGTGTCGAGAACTGCGAGCGGCTGGCCCTTGATGACGCGATCGTTGACGTCGACGCTGACCGTCTCGACCAGGCCCGAAAGCTCGGAGCCGACCTGGACCTGATTGGTCGGGGCGAGCTTGCCGGTGGCGGAGACGGTGACGGTCAGATTGCCGCGTGCCGCTTCCTCGGTCGAATATTGCGTGGCGGTGGCGCCGCCGAAGAAGAAACGGGACAGCGCGAATACGGCGAGGAGGACGACTGCGCCGATGATGATCCACTTCAGCCAGCGCCGCCACCAGGGCCGGGCGGGCGTGCCGAGGAACTCGTCGAGATTCTTGTTGGGATCAGTTGCCATCCGCGGTGCCGCCTGTGGTCGCCGAGGTCCGCGCCGGAGCCTCGGGAGTGATGCTGCTGTCCCAGCCGCCGCCGAGCGACAGATAGAGCTGGATCAGCGCCGTCGATTGATCGGATTGTGCGCCCACCAGGCCGTTCTGCGCCGAGAGCAACGACGCCTCGGCCTGGTTGAGAGTCGTGAAATCGGTGAGGCCCGAGCGATATTGCATCCGCGCGAGGATCGCCTGGTTGTTCGCCGCCTCGAGTGCGATGCGGAACTCGGTCTCGCGGCGTTGCGCCGCCTGCAGTGCCACGATCGAATTCTCAATGTCCTCCAGCGCAGTGAGCACGGTCTGCTTGTACGAAAGGAACGCGCCATCCGCGGCGGCTTGCGCCGAACGCGTTTGGCTGCGCGTGCGGCCAGCGTCGAAGATCGTTTGCGCGATATTGGCGAAGAGCCGGCCGGTGATCACGTCGAAGATCGAGCTGAGCGCGCTCGATCCGGCATCGATGCTGCCGCCGATGCCGAGCGAGGGGTAGAGCTGCGCCGTCGCGACGCCGATCTGCGCGGTCGCCGAAGCGAGATTGCGCTCGGCCGAGCGGATGTCGGGACGCTGACGCAACGTCTCGGCGGGGATGCCGGCAGCGACGCTTGCGGGGCCGCGCGGGATCGGCTTCACGGCTTCGAGTTCGGCCTTGAGCGCGCCCGGCGCCTGGCCGGTGAGCACGCCGAGGCGCGAGACGAAGCCGTTATAGCTGGCTTCGAGATTGGGGATCGACGCGGCGGCCTGGGCCCGCGACGCGCGCGCCTGCTCCTGATCGATCGTCGAGACCAGTCCCGCCTGCACGCGCCACTGGGCGATCTGGAGATTGTCGTCCTGCAGCGCGAGCGACTGGCGCGCATTGGCCAATTGGGCCTGTGCGGCGCGCGCGAGGACATAGTTGCGCGCGGTTTCCGCCTCGATCGAGATCAGCACCGTCGCATAATCGAAGCCCGCCGCTTGATACCCGGCGCGGGCGGATTCGACGCCGCGGCGCACGCCGCCGAACAGATCGACCTGATAGTTCGCGTCCGCGCCCAGAGAGAAGCTGTTGCGCCCGCCGGTCGAGAAAGAAGTAACGCTGCCGTCGGGAAGCGTGGTGGTGGTCGTGCCGCCGCGAAGCGATTCGCTGCGCGATGCGCCGGCCGAGGCGCTGACGCTCGGGAACAGCGAGGCACGCCGCTGGATCAGCGATTCGCGCGCCTGACGAAGCCGGGTCACCGACTGGGCGATATCGAGGTTGGCGGCCTGCGCGCGCCGAACGATCGCGGCAAGCTGGGGATCGTCGAACTTCTCCCACCAGCGGGCCAGGTCCTCATGGGCGCGCTGATCGGCGGGCACCGAATAGGCTTCGGGCACGCCGAGCTCGGTTGCAGTGCGCGGGCGATAATCGGGACCCACCGCGCACGCGGCGAGCGGCAGCGCGAAGGCGAGCGTCAAGGCGATTGGGCGTCGTGCCATTGGGGCAAGATGGCTGGCAGCGACAATCGGTTCCACCGAAATTATGTCGCAGTTTGTCGCAGCCCCGGAAAAACTACGGCTCGGAGCGGTGTCGTAACGAAATCTGCGGCTTGCGCGGCGGGGTTGCTTGAGGACAAGGAGGGTCGAACAATCAGCCAGGAGCGGCCCCTTGACGAGCGACAGCCTGTACCCCGTAACCGAAGAATGGGCGCGCAAGGCGCGCGTCGATGCGGAGGGATATGCGAAGCTGTACGGCCGCAGCCTCGCCGATCCGGGAAGCTTCTGGCTCGAGCAGGCGAAGCGGCTCGATTGGGTGAAGCGCCCTGAGATCGCTGGCGACTGGTCGTTCGACGAGGAGGATTTCCACATCAGCTGGTTCGCCGACGGCAAGTTGAACGTTGCGGCGAACTGCGTCGACCGGCATCTCGCCAGCCGCGGCAATGCAGTGGCGATCCTTTGGGAACCCGACGATCCCTCGGAAGCGCCGCGGCGATACACGTATCTCCAGCTATACGAAGAGGTCTGCCGCTTCGCGAATGTGCTGAAGGCCGAGGGCGTCCAGAAGGGCGACCGTGTCACCATCTACATGCCGATGATTCCCGAAGCGGCGTTCGCATTGCTCGCCTGCGCGCGGATCGGCGCGATCCATTCGGTGGTGTTCGGCGGATTTTCTCCGGAAGCGCTGGCGGGGCGGATCACCGATTGCGACAGCAAGGTCGTGATCACGGCCGACGAAGGCCGCCGCGGCGGCAAGCGAGTGCCGCTCAAGGCCAATGTCGATGCGGCGCAGGCGCATGCCCGGTCGATGGAGAAAGTGATCGTCGTCAAGGCAACCGGCGGCGACGTGGCGATGCAGCCGGGCCGCGACGTCTGGTATCACGAGGCCGCGGCGCGGGTTTCCGCGGAATGCCCGGCCGAGCCGATGGGCGCCGAGGATCCGCTGTTCATCCTCTATACCTCGGGCTCGACCGGCAAGCCCAAGGGCGTGCTCCACAGCAGCGCGGGCTACCTGCTCTGGGCAAGTTACACGCACGAGCTCGTCTTCGATTACCGGCCGGGGCAGGTTTATTGGTGCGCTGCCGATATCGGCTGGGTCACAGGGCACAGCTATATCGTCTACGGGCCGCTCGCCAACGGCGCGACGACCCTGATGTTCGAAGGCGTGCCCAACTGGCCCGATGCCTCGCGCATCTGGCAGGTCGTGGACCGGCACCAGGTCGAGATTCTCTACACCGCGCCGACCGCGCTGCGCGCGCTGATGCGCGAGGGCGACGATTATGTGACGAAGACCTCGCGCAAATCGCTCACGCTGCTCGGCACGGTGGGCGAGCCGATCAATCCCGAGGCATGGCGTTGGTATCACGAGGTGGTCGGCGAAGGGCGCTGCCCCATCGTCGATACCTGGTGGCAGACCGAGACCGGCGGGCAGATGATCACGCCGCTGCCCGGCGCCACTGCGCTCAAACCTGGTTCGGCAACCTTGCCGCTGCCGGGGATCGATCCGCAGATCGTCGATGCGGAGGGCAATGTGCTACACGGGGCGACCGAAGGGAATCTCTGCATCGCGCGGAGCTGGCCGGGGCAGATGCGCACCGTGTGGGGCGATCAGGAGCGCTTCTTCCAGACCTATTTCACCACCTATCGCGGCAAATATTTCACCGGCGACGGCTGTCGCCGCGACGAGGACGGCTATTACTGGATCACCGGGCGGGTCGACGACGTGATCAACGTCTCTGGTCACCGCATGGGCACCGCCGAGGTGGAGAGCGCGCTGGTGCTGCACCCAAAGGTCGCCGAAGCGGCAGTGGTCGGCATGCCGCACGACATCAAGGGGCAGGGCATTTATGCCTATGTGACGCTCAATGCGGGCGAGACCGCGAGCGACGAGCTGCGGACCGAGCTGCGCAACTGGGTGCGCACGGAGATCGGGCCGATCGCGACGCCCGATGCGCTCCAGTTCGCGCCGGGGCTGCCCAAGACGCGCTCAGGCAAAATCATGCGGCGGATCCTGCGGAAGATTGCCGAGGGAGAGGTTTCCAGCCTGGGCGATACCAGCACGCTCGCCGATCCGGCGGTAGTCGACGATCTGGTGGCGAACCGGGTTTCGGCGTGAGCGACCGGCTGCGCGCGATTCAGGTGGACATCACGACGCTGGCGGTCGATGCGATCGTCAATGCGGCGAACAGCTCGCTGCTCGGCGGCGGTGGTGTCGATGGCGCGATCCATCGCGCCGCCGGTCCCCGTTTGCTCGAGGAATGCCGCAAGCTTCGCGCGCTTGGGGGTTGCAAAACCGGCGATGCCAAGCTGACGGGCGGTTATTGCTTGCCCGCGCGCCACGTGATCCACACGGTCGGTCCTGTCTGGCAAGGAGGTGATCGCGGCGAGCCGGAACTGCTGGCGAGTTGCTATCGCCGCTGCTTCACCATCGCCGCCGAGAACGGTATTCGCAGCATCGCCTTTCCTGCCATCAGCACGGGCGTCTACCGCTATCCGGTCGAGGCCGCGACCGAGATAGCCGTGCGTGAGGCTCGCGTCGCGACGGCGACGGATCTCGACCTGAAGGTCGTCTTCGCGACCTTCGGCCCGGATGTCACCGCCGTGTACGAACGCGCTCTGGGTTGATCGTCGAGTCCTCTCGCACGAGCGACTATTGCAACTATTGCAACTATTGCAACTCACTACCGGGAACATTGCATTTGCCGGAAACACCGCCGCAAACCAGAGCTGTCCTATGTTGCATTGCGGCACGGGCTTTCACAAAGGATCGCCCGACGTTCTCGCTGATCGCGCTCTTCATTGCGCAGCGCCGTAACGCTGCCTGAAAAACGGCATTCGACTGCCCGAAGAAACAGGGGGAGCGGTGACGTTCTCCCTTTTCGTATCTAGCTCGCCCCGGTCCTCGGGAAGTGCGGGACTTCGGGGTTCGAGCGGATCCATGACAGCCGCTCGCCGGTCCAGATCTCCTTTTGCGGCGGAAATAGTTCCGGATCGTCGAGCGTGGCGGTGGTCACGTCGTACAGCCCCGGGCGGCTCGCGCGGCGATAGGTGAGAGTGCTGCCGCAGCGCGCGCAGAAGCCCCATTCGACGCCGGACGACGTCTCGTGGATCGCCGGCTCGCCCGCGACGATCTCGACCTTGTCCTCGGGAAAGATCGCCCAGGCGAGCGTCGGCGCGCCGGTCATGCGGCGGCAGTCGCTGCAATGGCAGTGCGAAGTGGCGGCAGGCTCGCCGGTGACGCGGTATCGCACCGCGCCGCACCGGCAGCCGCCTTCAGCGGTCCCCATCCTATTTGACTCCGTGCATCCATTTCTTGAGCGGCCAGCTGAGCAGCAGCAGGAGCACGCCCAGCCCGATCGCCCAATACGATATCAGCGTGAACACGCCGACATAGGTGTCGAGGCTCACCTTGAGGTTGGTCACCTGCCCGCCGACGGTATCGACGCTGGCGATCTGCGCGATCATGCCCGCGAAATATTGCGCCACGGAGATCGACAGGAACCATACCCCCATCATCAGCCCGACCACGCGCGCGATCGACAGCTTGGTGACCATCGAGAGGCCCACTGGCGAGATGCAGAGCTCGGCGAAGCTGTGGACGAAATAAAGGCCCGCGAGCCACCATATCCCGACACGGAAACCCGCATCGGCATAAGTGGCGCCCCATACCAGCAGAAAGAAGCCGACCGCCACGCTGATCAGCGCGATCCCGAACTTGACCGGGATCGAAGGCTCGAGCCCGCGCTTCGCCAATGCGGTCCACATAATCGACATGAACGGCGCGAGCAGCACGATGAAAGCGGCGTTGAAGAACTGCGTCTGGCCCGCGGTGATGCTGAACAATCCGAATACCGATAGATCGGTGTTGCGATCGGCGAACAAGGTGAGCGACGAGCCAGCCTGCTCGAACAGAGTCCAGAACACGACGTTGAAGACGATCAGCGTCATCGCCGCGAGCATCATCTGGAATTCCTGGCGGCTGCCCGCGACGAACGACCAGATCAGGATGCCGGGGACCGAGAGCAGGAAGGTGCCGAACAGGAACTTGCCCATCAGCGGCAGCGAGGCGACATAGCCGACGATGCCGGAACCCGGCGCGGGCTCGGGCGAGTTCATCAGGTTGACATAGAGGAAGTAGAAAACCGGCACGATCAGCAGCGCGCCGGCATAGATGAACCATTGCTGCCGCTCGACCTCCGGCCGTGCGGGCGGCTCGCCATAGCCGGCCAGCGTGTTTCCGTTGAACTGGATCAGCGCCCACGAGATCATCATGCCGATCGCGGCGAGGCCGAAGCCCGCCCACCAGTCGAATGCCACGGCGAGCCACGGGCAGAGGATCTGCGAGAAGAGCGAGCCGATGTTGATGCCCATGTAGAAGATCGTGAAGCCGGCATCGCGTCGTCGGTCGCCGACTTCGTACAATTCGCCGACCATTGTCGAGATGTTGGGCTTGAAGAAGCCGTTGCCGCTGCAGACCATCGACAGGCCGATCAGCATGATCATCACGTAGAAGGGGCTGCGATCGGCGTCGGATTCGAAGCCGCCCTTGGCGACCTTGCGCACCGACGCGCCGTTTTCGAGCAGGTCGACCGAGCCGTCGTCATTGCCCTTGATCTCGAGTTTACGCGTGCCGTCGACGACGTAGCGGACCTCGCGGTCGCCCGATTTCCCGATCGACACTTCGTAGCGCTGGCCGTCGATCTGGGCATGCGGTCGCGCAGTCGGGCCGCCGAAGCACAGGATCAGATAGCCGAGCGACATGACGATCGCACCGAACTTCACTGCGCGTTTCGATCCGAGGAACTGGTCGGCGAGATAGCCGCCGACCAGCGGAGTCAGATAGACGAGGGCCGTGAAGCCGCCATAGATGCCCGTCGCCTCGCGGTCGCCGAACATGAAATGCTGGGTTAGATAGAGCGTCAGCAGCGCGCGCATGCCGTAGAAGCCGAAGCGCTCCCACATCTCGGTGCTGAACATGCGCGCCAGCTGGCGCGGGTGCCCGAACCACGTCTTCTCCGCGGCGGGATTTACGTGGCTGATATCGGGTTCTGCCGGACTATCGGCGGTGGGGGTTTCGACCATGCGGGAATTCGACCTTTTTATATCGGTTTCCGGGACTTGCCCGGCGCATGGGCGGCCAGACTAGAGCGAATGGCGCGGGTGTAAAGCGCGGCGCTCGGCGCAGCCGGTTCCGCCGCGGAAGACCGGGGCGCTTGCAATGTAGGATTTCGTCTGCTTGCCTCGGCGGGCCGATAACTCGGTCGCTCTTTGACTCTGTGGATGCCGCTCATAATCCGCGGCGCAAACGAAAGAAAGTTACGTGATTGATTGCGTTTCCACCAAATGAGTCAAATTAAGCCCTATCCATACTGCGTCATCCCCGCTTTCGCGGAGATGACGAAGAAGGTCGGGAATGATCCGAATCACCGTTGGCGCGCTGCGGATCGGTACCTAGATGCGCCCCATGTTCAACGACCTCTCGACCCCGCTTTCGCTTCTCCAGACCCGCCGTTCGGGCAAGCCGCGCGACATGGTGGCGCCGGGGCCGAGCCCCCAACAACTGCGCGAGATGGTGGCGATCGCGGCGCGGACCCCCGATCACGGCAAGCTCGCGCCGTGGCGGTTCGTGATCGTTCCCGACGCGGCCCGGCCGGCCCTGGTGGAACGGCTGATCGAGATCCAGCGCACGGAAAAGCCAGACTGCACGGTGCGCGACGAGGAAGCTACGGCGCAATTCGTGACGCAGGCGCCGGCCTTGGTCGTCGTGCTCTCCGCGCCGGTGCACGGACACAAGATTCCCTTATGGGAGCAGGAGCTGTCGGCGGGGGCGGCGTGCATGAACCTGCTGCACGCGGCGCATGCTTGCGGATTCGTCGGCGGGTGGCTGACCGGTTGGGCAGCCTATTCGGACAAGGTGCGCGATCTGTTCGGCGAAGCGCCGCAGCGAATCGTCGGATTCGTCTTCATCGGCACGCCGGGGCGCGATCTGGAGGAGCGGCCGCGCGGTGAACTGTCCGAAATCGTACACCAGTGGAATCCCGGGTATGGACCCGATCGCTAATTAGTGTATTATGCCAGCATGACAGCGCTCGAGCACGACGACTCACCCGTTTACCTCAAGCTCCGCGCCAGCATCGCCGCGGCGATCCTGCGCGGCGAATATCGCGCGGGGGATCAGCTTCCCTCGGTCCGCGCGCTCGCCGCCGAGCATGGCGCCAATCCACTGACCGTCGCCAAGGCCTATCAAAGCTTCCAGGACGACGACTATGTCGAGGTGCGCCGCGGCGTGGGTATGTTCGTGCTGCCCGGCGCAGTCGAGCGGCTCCGTGTCGCCGAGCGCGAGCGTTTCCTGAAGGGGCATTGGCCGCGGGTGCGCGATCACATCGCTTTGCTCGGGCTGGATGTGAACGAGTTGCTCGACCGCGAGATCGCCTGACGGGACGGGCGAACCCGCCCCGAGCGACGGATCAGCCCGCGTTGGCGCTGGGCGTGTTGACCCCCATCGACTGCAGATATTTCCGCACGTTGCGCGCCGCCTGACGCAGGCGCTGCTCGTTCTCGACCATCGCGATGCGGACGAAGCCCTCGCCATTCTCCCCGTAGCCGACGCCGGGCGCGACCGCGACCTTGGCGTGGCTGAGCAATTGCTTCGAGAATTCTAGGCTCCCCAGATGCGCGAGCGCCGGGGGCAGCGGCGCCCAGGCGAACATCGAGGCGCGTGGGCTCGGTATGTCCCAACCGGCGCGGCCGAAGCTCTCGACCAGCACGTCGCGACGCTTGTGATAGAGCTGGCGGTTCTTCTCGACGATGTCCTGCGGGCCGTTGAGCGCGGCGCAGGCCGCCGCCTGGACCGGGGTGAAGGCGCCGTAATCGAGATAGGATTTCACGCGCGTCATCGCCGCGATCAGTTCGCGGTTGCCGACTGCGAAGCCGATCCGCCAGCCGGCCATCGAATAGGTCTTGCTGAGCGAAGTGAACTCGATCGCGACGTCCTTGGCGCCCTTGACCTGCAGGATCGAGACGGTCGGATTGCCGTCATAATAGAGCTCGGAATAAGCGAGGTCGGAGATGATCCAGACCTTGTTCTCCCTCGCCCAGGCAACCAGCCTTTCGTAGAAAGCGAGGTCGACCGTCTCCGCGGTCGGGTTCGACGGATAATTCACCACGAGGATCGACGGACGCGGCACGGTGAAGTTCATCGCGCGCTCGAGGCTCTCGAAATAATGCTCGTCCGGCGTGGTCGGCACCGCGCGGATCGTCGCTCCGGCGATGATGAAGCCGAAGGTGTGGATCGGATAGGAGGGATTGGGCGCGAGGATCACGTCGCCCGGCGCGGTGATCGCGGTCGCGAGGCTTGCGAGTCCCTCTTTCGATCCCATCGTGACGACCACCTCGGTCTCGGGATCGACTTCGACGCCGAAGCGGCGGCCGTAATAATTCGCCTGGGCGCGGCGCAGCCCGGGAATGCCCTTGGACTGCGAATAACCGTGCGCATCGGGCTTGCGCGCGACTTCGCAGAGCTTTTCGATGACATGGTCGGGTGGCGGCAGATCGGGATTGCCCATGCCGAGATCGATGATGTCCTCGCCTGCCGCACGCGCCGCTGCCCGCATGCCGTTCACTTCGGCGATGACGTAGGGCGGCAGCCGCTTGATGCGGTAGAACTCTTCGGACATTTCCACTTCTCTCTCGAATTTGGGCGCTGCATTGCGCCGTGGAGCGTTCCTACGCCATTCCGTGCGATGCGGGAATGACGTCTTGGCTTGTCGGCGCTAAAGGGTCCGTACTCGCCGCTGGAGAGGAACGCATGGCCGATACCACGACTCCGCTTCCGAACCTCGAGGACCTCCAGCACTGGACGTGGGTGCTGGGCAAGGCGCAGCAGATGATGCTCGAACACGGCATCGACCTGATGGAGCAGGTGCCCGCCGCCCCGGCGATCGGCGCGATGTTCGATCCGGCTGCGCAGATGCGCGCGAGCGCCAATTTCTGGGCCGACACGATGCAATTGTGGCAGCGCTTCCTCGATCCCGAGCACGCAGCGCCGTTCGAGGAGACGCCCGAACAGGCGCGCGACAAGCGCTTCAAGGCGCCGCAATGGCGCGAAGAGCCGGTGTTCGATTTCCTGCGCCAGAGCTATTTCGTGATCGCCGATCACATGCTGAAGGGCGTCGATGCTCTGGAAGGCGTGGATCCGAAGCAAAAGGAGCAGATCCGCTTCGCGACCAGAGGCTTCATCGACGCGGTGAGCCCGACCAATTTCCCTGCGACCAATCCGCAGGTGCTCGAGAAGATCGTCGAGACCAAGGGTGAGAGCCTGCTCAAGGGCCTGCAGAACATGCTGTCGGACATCGCCAAAGGGCAGATGACGCAGACCGCCGAAGGCGCGTTCGAGCTGGGCAAGAACCTGGCGATGACGCCGGGCAAGGTGGTCAAGCGCACGCCGCTCTACGAGCTGATCCAGTACGCCCCGGTGACCAAACAGGTCCATGAGACGCCGCTGATCATCTTCCCGCCCTGGATCAACCGTTTCTACATCCTCGATCTGACGCCCGAGAAGAGCTTCATCCGCTGGGCAGTGGAGCAGGGGCTGACCGTTTTCGTCGTCTCGTGGAAGTCAGCGGACGCGAGCATGAAGGACGTGGTCTGGGACGACTATGTCGAGCGCGGTCAGATCGACGCGATCGATACGGTGCGCGATCTCCTTGGCGTCAAGGGCGTGCACGCGATCGGCTATTGCGTGGCGGGGACGACGCTGGCCGCGACGCTCGCGGTGCTGGCCGCGCGGGGCGAGGCGGAGAAGGTCAAGAGCGCGACCTTCTTCACGGCGCAGGTCGATTTTTCCGAAGCCGGCGATTTGACGATGTTCGTCGACGACGACCAGCTCGCCCTGATCAAGAGCCTGGGCGCGGAAGGGTTTCTCGACGGGCGCTATATGGCGGCGACCTTCAACCTGCTGCGCGGGCGCGACCTGATCTGGAACTATGTCACCAACAATTACCTGATGGGGCAGGACTATGTGCCGTTCGATCTGCTCCACTGGAATTCGGACGTCACCAACCTGCCCTCGGCCTGGCATCTGAGCTATCTCACGGATCTTTACCGCGACAACAAATTGGCGGTGCCGGGGCTGCTATCGATCGAGGGCACGCCGGTCGATCTGAACAAAGTAACGACGCCGACTTATGTCCAGGCCGGCCGCGAGGATCATATCGCGCCTGCGGCAAGCGTCTGGAAGATCACCCATCACTTCAAGGGCCCGCTCAAGTTCGTGCTGGCGGGATCGGGGCATATCGCCGGCGTGGTGAATCCGCCGGCGGCGGGCAAATACCAATATTGGATCAACGACCAAAAGGTCGAGACGCTCGCCGAATTCATGGCGGGCGCCCGGGAAACCAAGGGGAGCTGGTGGCCGGATTGGGTGGAATGGATCGAAAGCGTCGACGCCGCCAAGGTGGATGCAAAAGGCGCACGTGTGCCCGGAAAGGGCAAGCTCAAAGCGATCGAGAATGCGCCCGGGAGCTATGTCCGGACACGCTAAAAGCCTTCATTCCGTAACGTAAACGTCTTTATTGTGCAGTGCACAAAATCGCTATTGCATCGCACGCAACAAGCCCTTACATGCTGCATTGCAGCAATAGTCAGGGGACGATTCGCATGGCCACCAAGGGACCGAAAGCGCCGGCAAAGCCCGCCGCTCCGAAGCCCGCGGCGCGCGCCAACAAGCCGGCCGCGCCCAAGGCTCAAGCTGTCGCAGCCAAGGTTGAGAAGCCCGTGCCGGTCGTTGTTGCCGAGGCAATTGCCCCGGTGATCGCGCCCGAGCCGGTCCCGGCCGTGGAAGCAGCGTCGCAGGAAGTAGTCGAGACCGTCGAAATCGCGGCAGAGCAGGCTGAAGCCGCCGCCGCGGAAACCGTCAACGAAGCCGAGATCGTCACCGAGACGGTCGCGGAACCCATCTTCAAGGAAACCATCACCATGGCTACCAATTTCGAAACCAACACCGCCAAGGCCCAGGCCTTGTTCGCCGACTTCAACGATCGCACCAAGGCTGCCGTCGAGAAGTCGACCAAGCTCGTCGAGGAGGCCAATGAGTTCGCCAAGGGCAACCTCGAAGCCGTCGTCGAGTCGGGCCGCATCGCAGCCAAGGGCCTCGAGACCCTCGGTCAGGACGCCGCCGAATATGGCCGCAAGTCGTTCGAGAGCGCGACCGCCGCGCTGAAGTCGTTCGCGAGCGTCAAGTCGCCGACCGAATTCTTCAAGCTGCAGAGCGACTTCGTTCGTGGCGCGTTCGACTCGTATGTCGCCGAAGCCTCGAAGAACACCGAAGCCGTGCTCAAGCTCGCCGGCGACGCCGCGCAGCCGATTTCGAGCCGCTTCGCGGTTGCGGCCGAGAAGGTCAAGACTGCTGCCTGAGCGCTTCGCGCTCCAGTAAACGCGTAGATGGGGCGGCTGCCGAAAGGCGGTCGCCCCTTTCTTTTGCGCCGAGCGCCGGATTTTTTGAAGATTAACGGCGCAGCACCGGCCTTGCCTCTGCTGCGGCTAACCCATATTTTCACTGCAACATGGCCGACCCCGAAAAATTCATGATCCAGATGGCCGAGAACGGCGACGACGACGACACGAGCACGCGCGATCCGTCGGTCGGGCTCGCGACGCGCACGCGCACGCGGACCAAGAAGCCGACGCCGTACCGCGTGCTGATGCTCAACGACGATTACACGCCGATGGAGTTCGTCGTGCTGTGCCTGCAGCGCTTCTTCCGGATGAACATGGAGGAGGCGACGCGCGTGATGCTCCACGTCCATCAGCGCGGCGTCGGCGTATGCGGCGTGTTCAGCTACGAAGTCGCCGAAACCAAGGTCAGCCAGGTTATCGACTTCGCCCGGCAGAACCAGCACCCGCTCCAGTGCACGCTGGAGAAAGCGTGACCGGAGCATTCTCGAGTTAGATGCACCTACGTTCTCCGGCGCAGCGGGCTCAGCTGCGCGGCGCGGGCAGCCAGCTCAAATCCAGCCCCTGATAACGATCGACGTAATTGGCGGCGCGTGCGAGCGCGCGCTCATCGATCAGCGTGACGCGTCCGGCTTCGCGACTGATCAGGCCATCCTCCTCGATCTGGCGGAGCATGCGGTTGACGTGGACTGCGGTGAGCCCGGTGGCGTCGCCGATTTCCTCCTGCGTCAGCCCGAGCGCGAAGACATTGGCGATGCTCGTGTCGGTCGCGCGCAGGCGGTTGCGCAGCTCGAGCAGCAACGCGGCGACGCGCACCTTGGCGCTGGTCCGGCCGAGAGCGGCGAGCCGGTCGGTCAGCGCGACGCGTTCGATCTGGCAATAAACGAGGATCAACGCCGAGAGCCGTGGGTGATCGCGCATGATCCCGGACAAGGCGGCGCGGTCGAACGGCGAGACGACGCAATCGGAAAGCGCCGCCAATGTCTCGGATGCCTCCTGATAGACCGCGCTCGAAACGCCGAGCATGTCACCGGGGAACAGGAAGCGCAGGATCTGCCTGCTGCCGTCGGCGAGCAGCACATAGCTCATCATCAGCCCCTTGCGGAGGATGAAGAGCTCGTTGCTCGCCTCTTTCTCACGCAGCAGCACCGCCCCGCGGCGCACATTCCGCTGGCGATCCTCCAGTTTGTCGAGCGCCTCCCGTTCGCCTTCGGTGAGGTCGACGAGTCCACTCAGCACATCCGCGAAACAACTACCCGACACGCTTTTGAATTCCCCCCACCCGATGTCCAAAGCAGTGCCGTGAAATCAACGCATTAAAGTCGATCAATCGGTTTCACGGACTGCCGCGCTTGCGCGTGCGCCATGAGCGACTAGAAGCTCGGACATGGACCGTATTCTCATCCGCGGCGGGAACCGCCTTTCCGGCAAAATCGCCATTTCGGGCGCGAAAAACGCCGCGCTCACGCTGATGCCCTGCGCATTGCTGACCGATGAGCCCCTCACGCTGCGAAACCTGCCACGCCTCGCGGACGTCGACAGCTTCGGACATCTACTGAATGAGCTGGGCGCCTCTACGGCGATCGAGGGGACCCGTCCCAACGATTTCGGCCGGGTGATGACCGCGCGTGCCGGACGGCTGACCTCGACGGTCGCGCCCTACGACATCGTCCGGAAGATGCGCGCGTCGATCCTCGTGCTGGGACCGTTGCTCGGCCGCGCGGGCGAAGCGACGGTGTCGCTGCCCGGCGGCTGCGCGATCGGCAACCGTCCGATCGATCTGCACCTCAAGGCGCTGCAGGCGATGGGCGCCGAGATCGAAGTCGCGGCGGGCTATGTGAAGGCCAGCGCGCCGGGTGGACGGATCGCGGGCGGGCGCTTCCGCTTCCCGGTGGTGTCGGTGGGTGCGACCGAGAACGCGCTGATGGCGGCGGCGACGGCGCGGGGCACTACCGTGCTCGAAAATGCCGCGCGCGAGCCCGAGATCGTCGATCTGTGCAACCTGCTCGTCGCGATGGGCGCGCGGATCGACGGGATCCATAGCGAGACGCTGACGATCGAAGGTGTCGACCGCCTGCACGGCGCGACCTATGCCGTGATGCCCGATCGCATCGAGGCGGGAAGCTATGCCTGCGCCGCGGCGATCACCGGCGGCGATCTCGAACTGGTGGGCGCGGCCGCGGGCGACATGCGCGCGACGCTCGACGCGCTGGTCGAGGCCGGTGTGACCGTCGAGGAGAAGCGCGATTCGATCCGCGTGGCGGCGCCTACGGGCATCAAGCCGCTGACCCTGTCGACCGCGCCGTTCCCGGGCTTCGCCACCGACATGCAGGCGCAGTTCATGGCGATGCTGTGCAAGGCCGACGGCGCCAGCGTGCTCACCGAGACGATCTTCGAGAATCGCTACATGCACGTGCCGGAGCTGGCGCGGATGGGGGCGAATATCGAAGTGCGCGGACGCACCGCCGTCGTTCGCGGCGTCGACAGGCTGGTCGGCGCGCAAGTGATGGCGACCGATCTGCGCGCATCGATGAGCTTGATCCTCGCCGGCCTCGCCGCCGAGGGCGAGACTCAGGTCAACCGCGTCTATCACCTCGATCGCGGTTACGAGCGGCTCGAGGAGAAGCTTCAGGCCGTCGGCGCCGATATCGAGCGCGCCGGCGACGGCTGAGTCGTTCCGCTTAATTTGACTCTTTTCACGGAAACGTCGCGCATCTCGCAACATTGTTTCGCGAGAAGGAGGCAAGTTGCGGACGAGTCAAAGAGCGGCCGGGCATAAGTCGGACACCGCGGACCAAGCAGACGAAATCCTACATTGCAAGCAGGCGGTTGTTAGCGATACCATGCCTCGAAAAGAAGAGGGGGCTGAAATGCGCATGCTCGAATTGGCAGCGATAGCTGCCGCGTTGACACTTGCGGGTGCAGCGCATGCCCAGGTGTCCGGTAATCCCGCCCCGCCGCCGCCCCCGCCGCCGCCCGAAATGCACGGCCCGGACGATCGCGTCACCGACTTCAACCGGATGCAAAACGACGTCGCCGGCCGCGCCGCGGGTCCGACCAGATCGCTACGCCCCGTCCCCGTAAGCCCGGAGGATGTCACGCCGGGCAGCGAAGTGCGCGATTCGAAGGGCGTCGTGATCGGCTCGATCGAGAGAGTCGGCATGGGCTTCGCGGTAGTTGCCAGCCCGGGCGGCAGGATCGAAGTCGAATTCGCGTCGCTCGCCAAGAACAACAAGGGGCTGCTGATCAACATGCCCAAGGCCAAATTCGACGCGATCGTGTCGGGCAAGCCGGCGCACTGACGGCGCGGGACGGCCGCCAACCACATTGGCGGACATTCTCGCGTCCTCCAGCCTAACGCGTGGTGCTCGTCGAGAAGGGGCGTGCCGCGCGAGAAGTAGCCCGGCTCTTGTTGGGCCGGGCCTGCATCGTGAAGCGCAACTCGCCGCCGGCGGTGAGTTCATCGTGCGTGATATAGCTGCGGTCCAGCGTTTTGCCGTTGAGCATGACCTTGCCGACATAGCGATTGGCGTCCGACAGACCTTCCGCGAGCACCGTGAAGCGCTTGCCGTTGGGCAGGGTCAGCGCGGCGCGGTTCACGAAGGGGCGGCCGAGCACATATTGGTTCGATCCGGGCGCGACGGGATAGAAGCCGAGCGACGTGAAGACGAGCCACGATGACATCTGGCCGAGATCGTCATTGCCCGAAAGGCCTTCGGGGCCGGTCTTGTACTGGCTCTCGACGATCTGCTGCAGCCGCTCCTGTGTCCGCCAGGGCTGGCCGGTGAAATTGTAGAGATAGGCGACGTGGTGGCTGGGCTCGTTGCCGTGGATGTACTGGCCGATCAGCCCGGCAATGTCCTCGGCATGACTGTAGTCGATCTTCGAATTGTCGAAGTCGAACATCGCGTCGAGCTTCTTGACTGCAGCCTTGTCGCCGCCGAGCAGGGCGAACATCGCCGCCTGGTCGTGGGGGACGAACCACGAATATTGCCAGGCGTTGCCCTCGGTATAATCCGATCCGTAGTTGATCGCGGTGGGATCGAAGGGGGTGCGGAAGCTGCCATCGGCCTTGCGGGCGCGGAGAAAGCCGGTCTTCGCGTCGAAGCTGTTGCGCCAGTTGGCCGAACGCTTCTCGAAGGCGGCGGCGACGTCGTCCTTGCCGAGCGCGCGGGCCATGCGGGCGATGGTCCAGTCGTCATAGGCATATTCGACGGTCTTGGAGGCGGCTTCGGGCTCCTTGTCGATGGGGACGTAGCCGAGCTTCATATAGTGATCGAGTCCGCCATAGGGGCCATAGCTCGCGCTCTTGACCATCGCGTCGAGCGCGGCGTTCGCATCGAAGCCGCGCACGCCCTTGAGATACGCGTCGGCGATCACCGGCACGGCATGATAGCCGATCATCGTCCACGTCTCGCGGCCATGGAATTGCCAGACCGGGAGGATGCCGAACGGACTCTCCTTCTGGCTGGCGAGCAGCGACTGGACGAAGTCGGCATTGCGGCGCTCGGGCTGGACGAGCAGCAGCAGGGGATGCTCGGCGCGGAACGTATCCCAGAGCGAGAAGGTCGAGTGGAAAGTGAAGCCGTCGGCCTTGTGGACCCGATCGTCGGGACCGCGATAACGGCCGTCGGCATCCGAGAAGATGCTCGGCGCCATCAGCGCGTGATAGAGCGCGGTCGATACCATCGTCTTCGTCGCGGCGGGCGCCTCGATCTCGATCGCGCCGAGCGCCTGCTCCCATGCGGTCCGGGTCTTGGCGCGGACGGCATCGAAATCGCCGCGCTCGGTGTCGAGATTGGCGATCGCATTGTCTTCGTCGACGCTGGAGATCGCGACCTTCAATTCGAGCGGCTTGTCGAGCTTGCCGAAATCGAGCCGGGCGACCAGCGCGCGGCCCGCTAGCTGATCGACATCGTCGCGCCCGCGGCCCGGCCCCTGGAAGCCCTTATACTCGATCTTCTCCTCCCGGTTGAGGAAGGCGTGGCCGGCCAGCGGCGCCGAGGGGCGCATCGCGAAGAACAGTTTCCGGGCCGGCGCCCAGCCGCGGGTCTCGCGCATGCCCGTGATGGTGCCGTCGGGGCGGATGCGGATCGACGACCAGAGCGTCTTGCCCGGATAATTGTAGAGCGCGCTGCGCAGATCGAGGATCAGATGCGCGGGGGCGCCGGCCGGAAAGGCGTAGCGATGGACGCCGACGCGAATGCCCGCGGTCATCTCGGCGCGGATGCCCGAATCGGCGAGGGTGACGCCGTAATAGCCCGGCTGCGCGGTCTCGGTGTCGTGGCTGAAGCGCGAGCGATAGCCCGAGCCGGGGGTCTTCGGGTCGCCCGGTTCGAGCGGCACGCTCTCGCCGGCGGCGGGCATGACGAGGAAATCGCCGAGATCCGAATGGCCGGCGCCCGAGAAATGGGTGTGCGAGAAGCCCTGGATCGTCGGGTCGTCATGGCGATAGCCCGCGGCGTGGCCGTAGCATTCGCGGATGACGCAGCCGGTGTCGGTGTCGGGGCTCAGCTGGACCATCCCGAACGGCGCGACGGCGCCGGGGAAGGTATGGCCTTCGCCGCCGGTGCCGATGAACGGATCGACGCTTTCGTACGTGGTCTGGGCGATGAGGGGAGACGTCGTGAGCGACAAAGCGGCGAGCGCGGCAAAGGCGCGACGAAAGCTACTGGGCATGGCGCGGGGTTAAAGCATGGCCCGATGACAGTGCCAACCGTTTACGAGGCCGTCACCCCGGCCTTGTGCCGGGGTCCACTGCGCCCCTTGCGGAGAAGCTGGAGCCGCTTGTCCAGCCGCCGCCGCACGGTGGACCCCGGCACAAGGCCGGGGTGACGTTTTGGTTTTCAGTTCCTGCCCGACAAGTCGATCGCGGCCTGCACCAGCGCGATATAGCTGGGGCTCATGTTCACGACATATTCGTTCTCGCCCCAAAAGAACGGCCAATTCTCGCTGTTCTCGGGGAAATCGGGCTTGAGGATCAAGGCGCCGGGAACGACGCCGCCGGCGATGAACGAGAAGTCGGCGCGGTTGTTGCCGTAGGCGACTTCCTTCGATCGGGTGCCGACGCCCGACACGAACGAGATGTCCGATCCCGGATGCGTGCCGTGGAGATAATCGAGCGCGCGGAACACGCCCTGGCCGTCGCTCAGCGCGGGAAAGGCCTTGTGGATCGCATAATCGGTGAGGCCGGTCTGGATCACCGCGCCATTGCCCGCCCAGCCGCCGGTGGTGATCGGCACGCCATAGGGATTGGCGCCGGTAAAGGGCGTGCTGCTCGCCTTGAGCTTGCGCACCGCGGCCTCGACATTGCCGCGATAGGCCGCGTCCATGAACGGGAGCGCCTGCAACGCCGTCTCGGCATATAGGCCGAAGCGCGGCGTGATCTCGGGCCAGAGCGCCGCGATCCGCGCGGCATATTGCGGGTCCTTCGTCGTCGCAAGCAGCTCGACCGCGGCAGTGAACTCCTCGCCGGGCAGCCAGCCGCCGGTGGTGTTGCCGTGGCTGAACGTGTTGGGGGCGCGGCCATGCTCCTCGGCCCAGACTTGGCGCGCGATCTTCAGCGCCTTGTCGGCGAGCGCGTCATCGTACCCGCGCAGCGCGCGGCTCGATGCGGCCAATGCCGCCGCAGAGCCGTAATTGAGTGCGCTCGACTTGCTGGTGAATACCCAGCGATCGTCGGGGGTGCCGCTGCGATCGCCCTTGCGCTCGCCGAATTTGAGACTGGCATCGTAGACCAGCCCGTCGGTCTTCGAGGCGGCGTCGCCGAGATGGGTATATTGCGCGACATCGGGCTCCACCACGCCGTGCACCGCATAGCCGACCGCGTCGTACATCGAGGCGAGATAGCGCACGCCGTGCTCGATCTGCTGGAGGATGTCGGGTTTGCCATCGGGAACGTGCATCTCGACGCGGCGGAGGTCCTGATCGACGAGGGTCTGGTCGCGGCTGGGCTTATGGTCCTCCCAGATGCCGACGAGCGTGCGGACGACGGCATATTGGGTCTGGGTGCGGATGTCGAAATCGCCCGCGTCGAGCCAGCCGCCGACATTGAGGCCGGGGATGTGCTCGCCGGGCTTATACTTCGTGTCGGTGGTGGGACCTTGGGCGTAGAGATCGACATGCTCGTGGTCGGTCGGGGCTTGCCGCGCATCGTCGCGGTGGCTGTCGCCGTGCCAGACGCGATAGGCCTCGTTGACCAGCATGTGATCCATCTGGACGGGCAGATAGACGTCGAGGCTCGGATGCCACGCGTCGGCGTAGATGGCGGGATCGATGCGGAAGCTGGCGGTGCGCTTGCCGGCATATTCGAGGCTGTAGAGGCCGGGCTGGCGAACGCTGCTGAAATCGAAGGTCAGGTAATTGTAGCGCAGATATTTACCCCAGACTTTGGGCGTGGCGGACAGCGCGACCGTGGTGTTGCCGGTCGCGTCGATGCGGAGCAGCCGCGCCGGGCCCGCGGACTTCGCATTGGCGTCGAGCTCGATCACCGCGGTCTTGGCCTGCGCGGGCGTGTAGCCGAGCTGCGAATGGCCGATCACCGGATCGCGCAGCCAGCCGGGAACGCTGTTGGGGCTGAGCGTCCATTCGACGACGCGGCCGGTCTTGCCTGCCGGCAGCAGGCTGCGCAGCACGAACCAGCCGTTCTGCGCCTGGTTGCGGCCGTCGAACAGTTCGAGGCTGCCGGTGTCGGCGCGGACCGTGACGCGGCGTGCGGGATCCTCGGGGGCGAATACCAAGGTCTTGCCTGAGGCCATCGGCAGCGGTTCGGCGCCGGGGCCGATGTCGCGTCCGCTCGCGGCGTTGCGTTCGCCGCCGGCGATCATGTCGCCTGCAGGGTAGAGCGGGAAGGCGCCGGGCCTGCCGTCGGCGAGGAAGCTCTTGTGGAAATAGGCCGGGGGCAGGAATTCGAGGTTGAACCCCGCCTTGCCGGCGAGCGCGGCGGGCAAGGGCTGGTCGAGGATCACCGCGACATGCACGCCGTCCGCCCTACGCTCGGCGCGGATGCGGTACTGGAACTTGTATTCGGGATATTCGAGCAGCGCCTCGATCGTGCCGGTCTTCGTATCGACGTCGCGTTTCACCATCCGGCCGATCGGGTCCCATTGGCCGGGGGTGGCGGAGAGGCGGACATCGCCGTTGGTCGCGGTGCGCTCGCCCTGCTGGACGATCTCGACGCCGCTGATCTTCGAATCGGCGAACAGGCCGTCATACCAGTTGGAGAAAACGAGGACGTTGACGCCGCGCTCCTCGAAATAGCCGGCCTCGTCGAGGCGGATATTCTCTTGTGCGGCAATCGGGGGCGCCAGCGCCGCCGCGCTCGCCAGAAGAAACACACTTAACAGCCGGCGCCCGATTTTGCCCTTCACGTCGCTCTCCTCTATGCCCGGATTTGCCCGGGCGCTTGGTGAAGTTAGCGTTAACACAGACAAAAGGGGCGGGGGAAGACTTCGGGGGTGCGGTGGTGCAGTTGAGCAGTGTCTTGTCCGATCGGCGCGGTGCCTGGATCTTCGTGCTCGGCTGCGCGGCGGTCACCGCGGGGGTGCTGATGCACGTGCCCATGTTCATGATGGGCCGCGACATGCACTTCATGCTCGCCGGCATGGCGATGGGCTGGGACATGGTCGCCGGCATGGGGCTGATCATCATCGGCTGCCTCGTCGCCGCGTACGGCCTGCTTCCGCGTGACGTCGCCGCGCACCGCGCGGCGAGCGAAAGCTTCGAGATCGCGGCGCCCGAGGACGCGCATCTGAGCCCGGCGCATTGGGGGCTGATGGCGGTGCTGGTCGTCGCATTGATCATCGACATCATGAAGCCCGCGGCATTGGGGTTCACCGTGCCGGGCATGATCATGGAATATGGCGTGCCCAAAGCGACCGTGTCGCTTGTGCCCTTCTTCGCATTGCTGGGCACGGTGACCGGATCGGTGGTGTGGGGCGTGCTCGCCGACATCTATGGGCGGAAAGCCTCGATCCTGCTTTCGGCGGTGATGTTCGTCGGCACGTCGATCTGCGGCGCGATGCCCAGCCTCGCGTGGAATATCGGCATGTGCTTCATGATGGGCGCGGCCGCCGGCGGCATGCTGCCGGTCACCTACGCGCTGCTCGCCGAGATGATGCCGAGCAAGCATCGCGGCTGGAGCCTCGTGCTGGTCGGCGGGCTCGGCGCGGTCGGCGGTTATTTCGCGGCGAGCGGCGCATCGGCATTGCTCCAGCCGATCTTCGGATGGCGGATATTGTGGCTGCTCAACCTGCCGACCGGGCTGCTGCTGGTCCTGCTTGGGGTGTTCATTCCCGAATCGGCCAAGTTCCTGCTCGCGCGCGGTCGTCGCGCCGAGGCCGCGGCGGTGATGGCGCGGTTCGGCTCGACCGTGAAGAAAGTGGCGGCGCCCAAGGCGGCGGAGTCGGGCGCGAAGGCGCATGTGCCGCTCACCGGCGCCAAGCTGATCGGCAAGCTTACCGCGCTGTCGATTGCCGCTCTCGCCTGGGGGCTGATCAATTTCGGGCTATTGCTCTGGCTTCCCGCCGATCTGGTGAGCAAGGGCTATTCGGTCGCGGTGTCGAGCAAGCTACTCGCCGCATCGGCGTTGATCGCCTTCCCCACGGTGTTCGTCTGCGCCTTCATCTACAGCCGATGGAGCACCAAATGGTCGCTCGTCACGGTGATCGGCATCACCTTGCTCGGGCTGGTGGGTGTGATGTGGCTAGAGCTGAGCGGCAGCGGATCGCCCGTGCTGCCGGTGGCGCTGCTGATCGTCGGATCAAACGGGATCATCGCGATCCTGTTGCCTTATACCGCCGAGAGCTTCCCGATGCGCGTGCGCGGCCGGGCGACCGGCTGGGTGGCGGCATGCACCAAGGCGGGCGGGGTCCTTGCGCAATTGCTGTCGATCACGGCGCTGGTGCCGGCGATGGGCTGGGCCGCGATCGCGATCATGGTGCCGACGCTGATCGCGCTGGGGCTGGTGGCGTGGTTCGGCCGCGAGACGCGGGGCAGCGATCTGCGCCGGCTCGACGAGGCGATGGACGAACCGCTGATTGCTTGATTGGTTTGGATTAAATTCCAGTATGTTGTGGGGCTCAGGCGTCAGATCGCCTTTGCCAGCTCGGCGCAGACCAATTTGCCCTCGGCCGCCTTGATCAATGCCGCCTTGAGCTGGGTGCGCTCCTTGCTCACGATCGGCGCGAACCAGGCTTTGCCTGCCTTGACCTGGGGATCCCAGGTCGCCTGCTCGAGCGGCGTCGACGGGCGGCCACGGACTTCGAGAAGGGCGTCCCCGATGCCCATCGCACGCGGTTCCGGGGCTGACGAGCCGTATTCCACGCCCTAGGGTGGCAAGATGAAGACTGCCGCGCTTGCACTGTTCGCCCCTCTCTCTTTGTCCGCCGCGCAGGCACCCGAAGGGGTAATGTTGCCGGTTCATGTGGGTGGGCGCGTCACCGTCGAGGGGCGTGAAATGCGTGCCGGGTGGCCTGGCGTCTATTTCGAGGGGCGCTTTCAGGGCACCGCCGTGACCGTCCGTGTGGATCCACGGGGCGATTTCATGCGGGTGCAGATCGACGGCAAGCCCTTCCGGACATTGACCAGCCGCGGCCTTACCGAGGTGAAGATCGCCGGACTTGCGCCAGGCGCGCATGTCGTTCGCCTCGAGAAGCTGACCGAAAGCCAGTCGGGGAGCAGCAGCTTCTACGGCTTTTTCACCAATGGCACGGCGTTGCCGCCACTCGCGCGAAAGCGCCGGATCGAGTTCATCGGCGATTCGCACAGCGTCGGCTATGGCGACACCTCGACCAAGCACGAATGTCCGGGCACACAGGTCCATGACACTACCGATACGCAGCAGGCGTTCGGGCCGCTGCTGGCGCGGCGGCTGGATGCCGAGTATCGCGTGATCGCCTATTCGGGCTATGGGATCGTGCGCAACTATGCCGGCCACAAGCCGGGCGAGAGCCTGCCCTTCCTGTACGATCGCGCGATCCCGGGCGATCCCGCGCCTGCCGCCGCCGATCCCGCATGGCGGCCGCAGACCATCGTCATCAACCTCGGCACCAACGACTTCTCGACGCCGCTCAAGCCCGGCGAGGCCTGGGCCGACGCGGCGGCGCTGCGCGCGGATTATCGGGCGAAGTACGTCGCCTTTGTCCGTGCCCGGAAGGGGCAACAACCGCAGGCGCGCATCTTCCTGATGGCCGCGGATAATTTCTTCACCGATGTCGAGGCGGTCGCCGCCGCGACCGGCGCAAAGGCCGTGCGGGTCCCAGCGCTGGAACTGACCGGATGCGACTGGCATCCGTCGCTTACCGACCATCGCACGATGGCCGAGTTGCTGGCGAGAGCGATCGCGCGGCCCGACTAGAAATTTATCCCGCTGCATTGAAGCGTTTGTGTTCCCCGGCGAAGGCCGGGGCCCAGTCGCGAGTCGCCATCGAGGACGGGATGTCTTCTCAAGTCCATCGAAACTGGGCCCCGGCCTTCGCCGGGGAACAGATTCAAGCGCGCTGAATCCGACGCTAGACTGCCTTCAGCGCTTCCTCGAAGTCCGAGATCAGATCGTCGGCATCCTCGACGCCGATCGAGATGCGGACGAGATTGTCGGTGATCCCCAGCGCCTGTTTGCGTGCCTCGGGCACCGAGAGATGCGTCATGCCGGCGGGGTGGCTGGCCAGCGTCTCGGTACCGCCGAGGCTGACTGCGAGCTTGGCGATCTTGAGCGCGTCGAGGAACGCGAACGCCTCCTTCTCGCCGCCCTTCAGATAGAGCGAGAAGGTCGAGCCGGCGCCGGTGCAGTGGCGCTTGTAGATGTCGGCCTGGCGCGATCCTTCCTCGAGGAAGCCGAGATAGCCGACATGTTCGACCTTGGGGTGCGTGCGCAGGAATTCGCAGACCTTCACGGCGTTCTCGCCGGCGCGGCTCATGCGGAGCTCGAGCGTTTCGAGGCTGCGCAGCAGCATCCACGCAGTGTTGGGATCGCAGATCGTGCCGATCGTGTTGCGCATCAGCCGGATCGTGTTGATGTGCTCCTTCGAGCCGAGCACGCCGCCCGCGACAAGGTCCGAATGGCCGCCTGCATATTTGGTGAGCGAATAGACGACGATGTCGGCGCCTTGCCTGAGCGGCTGGGCCCACAAGGGTCCGAGGAAGGTATTGTCGATCGCGATCGGCGGCTTCGCGCCCTTGAAGATCGCGTCGCGGCTGGCGGCGACCGCCTCGACGTCGACCAGAGCGTTGGTCGGGTTGGCGGGGCTTTCGAGATAGATCAAAGCGACATTGCCCGAGGCGGCTTTGGAGAGCACCGCGTCGATTTCCTCACGGGTCGCGCCCGCCGGGAAATCGAGCCAATGAACGCCGAAACGACCGAGGATCCGCGCGATCAGCGTCTCGGTCGCGGCGTAGAGCGGGCCTGAATGGACGATCGTGTCCCCAGGCTTGACCATCGACAGGAACAGAGTGGCGATCGCCGACATGCCCGAGGAGAAAGCGAGCGCATCTTCCGCGCCTTCCCAGATGCCGAGGCGATCCTCGAGGATTTCCTGGTTGGGGCCGTTGAAGCGCGAATAGACGAGCCCGTCGGCCCCGCCCGGCCGCTTGCCGGTGACACCCTCGAAGTGGCGCTTGCCCGCGGCGGCACTGGGGAAGACGAAGGTCGAGGTGAGGAAGATCGGCGGCTTGAGCGAGCCTTCCGACAGCACCGGATCATAGCCATGGCCCATCATCATCGTCGATGGCTTGAGCTTGCGGTCGCCGACCTTGTCGACGCTCGCCTTGGGACGGCGGCGCGAGGTGGCGCCGGTCAGCTCGGCTTCGGTTTCGTCGGTCATCGGGCTCTCCAAATCGGTATCGTTTGATCGTTCCCTAGCCGAAGAGCCGTTTCAATTGATACCAATTATCGCGATCTGTCGGCCATAATCGGGTTCGCCGCGGTGAGTCGCCCGACGGAAGCTGTAGAAACGATTCTCGTCCGAATAAGTGTCGAGCCCGAGCGTCTCGACGGTGCGGATGCCGGCCGAGGCGAGGCGGTGCGCGACATAGGCTTCGAGGTCGAACTGGTAGTGGCCCGGTCTGCCGTCGGCGAAGAAACGTTCGTTGGCGGGATTCTCTTCGGCGAAGCGGCGGAAGAAGCCGGCATCGACTTCGTAGCTGGCGCGAGCGATGCACGGGCCGACCGCGGCGGCGATCCGTTCGCGCCGGGCGCCGAGAGTCTCCATCAATGCGATCGTCGAATCGGTGACGCCTCCGATCGCGCCCTTCCAGCCGGCATGCGCGGCGCCGACGACGCCGGCTTCGCGATCGGCGAGGAGCACGGGCGCGCAATCGGCGGTGAGGATGCCGAGCGCGAGCCCGGGGCGATCGGTGACGAGCGCGTCCGCCCGCGGGCGGAGGCGATCCTCGAACGGCTCGATCACCGCGACGGCGTCGGGCGAGTGGACCTGATAGACGGTGACAAGCCGGCCGCCGGGCAGCACCGCCTCCCCGGCGCGGCGGCGGTTTTCGGCGATTGCGTCGGGATCATCGGCCGATCCGGTGCCGACGTTGAGCCCGGCTACCAGGCCGGTCGAGACGCCGCCCCGCCGGCCGAGAAAGCCGTGCGAAACGCCATCGAGCGCGCGGGCGCGAATGACATCGATCTCATTCATAAATCTGGGCTCACAGATCGAGGCTCATCAGTCGATCCTCGTCCTCATGGTCGCCGACCATGAACACATAGCGGCCGCGATCGACGAAGCCGTAGCGCTCGTAGAACCGCTTGGCCCGGTAATTCTCGATATAGACCGACAGCCACAGGGTCGCGGCATCGCGGGCCCGCGCCGTCTGAAGCGCCCAGTCCATCAGCGCCTGCGCCGCGCCGGTGCCCTTGCCGCGCTCGCGCAGATAGAGCTGGCGCAACTCGATCGGCGCGGGGCCGGGTTCCACGGGGAGAGTGACCGGGCCGAGCTTGCAATAACCGGTCAGCCCTTCGGCGTCCTCGGCGAGGCGCAAGGCGAGCCCGGGGGTGGCGAATTCCTCCGCCCACGCTTCGGGCGTGAATTTGGCGAGGAAAGTCGCGAGATTTTCCGGGCTGTAGAGATGGCCGAAGGTCGCGGTGAAGCTCTCGCGGAACAGCGCGTCGATCGCGGGGAGATCGGCCGGGGTGGCGTCGCGGTAGGATATCGGGTGATCAGGCATCTTGTCGGTCATGCAAACCCCGCAGGAATGGGCCAGCCCGGGGCAGTGAGGGCAAGGACCTTGAACAAATCGCCCATCGCCTCGTCGCCGGTCAGCCGGTCGCGGTCGATGGCGAGCGCTTCGGCACGATCGGGCGAGGCCTTGGCAAGCGTCTCGGTGCGGGCTTCGATGCCGAGAGCCTTGAGAAATGCGCCCTGCGTGACCGGGCCGTGGACGGTCAGCCCCTCGGTCTCGGCGGCTTCCTTGAGCGTCGCGAAATCGACATGCGCAGTGAGATCGGCTTCGCCCGGCTCGTCGAACGGGTTGGCATAAGCGTGCCCGCGCACGGCCTGGAGCGTGTCGCCGATCGCCGGGCCTTCATAGCCATAGTCGATGATCAGCGCGGCGCCGCCCTGCGTGGTGAGTCGCTGGGCGAGGCCGCGCAATACCGCGACACTGGCGGGCGAGGTCTCGAGGATCGACCCCGGCGCGGCTTGCAGCAAGTCGCGCGGGATGATCATGTCGAAGCTGCGGTCGCCGGCGATCGGCAGGAACAGAGTGTCCTGACAGGCGACCAGCCGCTCGCGCCAGCCTTCGTTCGTAGCGACGAGCTGGCGGATCGGCAGCGCGTCGAAGAATTCGTTCGCGACGATCAGCAGCGGGCCCTCTTCGGCGAGCCCGGTGAAGCCCAGATGCCATTCGGCGCCCGGCACGCGCTCGGCCTGCGCGGCACGCAGTGTCGGACTGGTCTCGATGAAGTCGACCGGCGGCGTCAGCCCGGCCTTTGCCATCGCGCGCAGCGCATCGGCGGCGAGCGTGCCGCGGCCCGGCCCGAGCTCGACATAGCGCGCGGCGGGGCGCCCGGCGCGGTCCCACAGATCGGCCAGCCAAAGGCCGATCAACTCACCGAACATCTGGCTGATCTCGGGCGCGGTGGTGAAGTCGCCGCGCGCGCCCAGCGGATCGCGGGTGGCGTAATAATGCGCGTTGGCGGATCCCATGAATTGCGAGAGCGGGATCGGCCCGGCGAGCGTGATCGCGCGGGCCAGCCGCTCGGCAAGCGCCGGCTCGGCGGCGTTGTCGCTGCGCTGGCCGGGCGTGGCGGCGAGAGGATGATCGGGATCGGTCACGTTCATTCCGGTGAGGCGATGGCTCAGGCCACGCTTTCGGAGCCCGCGATCGGCTCGACGCGCCTGCGGCGGCGATTGGCGGTGGCGATCAGATAGATGCCCCCGACGATCATCGGAATGCACAGCCACTGGCCCATGTGCAGGCCGGTCGCGTCGACCAGCCAGACGAGTTGCGCGTCGGGCTCGCGGAAGAATTCGACGAAGAAGCGGCACAGGCCATAACCGAGCACGAAGATGCCGACGAGCTTGCCGGGCTGGTAGCGCGAGTCGGTGCGCCAGAAGAAGAACCACAGGATGACGAAGAGCAGGATGCCCTCCAGTCCCGCCTCGTAGAGCTGGCTCGGATGGCGCGCAGGCTCGGGCAGGCCGGTCTGTACCGTGTTGCGGAAGACGATCGCCCAGGGAACATCGGTGGGCTTGCCCCAGAGTTCGCCGTTCACGAAATTGGCGAGGCGGCCGAAGAACAGTCCGAACGGCGCGACGCAGGCGACATAATCGTGAATGCGCAGCCAATCGAGCCCCTGGCGGCGGGCGAGCAGGATGATCGCGATCGTCGTCCCGATCACGCCGCCGTGGAAGGACATGCCGCCGTCCCACAGCCGGAAGACCTGGAGCGGCGATTCCACGATCATGTCAGGCGCGTAGAACAGGACATAGCCGATCCGCCCGCCGAGGATGATGCCGAGCGTGGCGTAGAAGACGAGATCGTCGGCGTGGCGCCGTGCCATCGGCGCTCCCGGCTGGGCGAGCAGCCGGAGCAGGTACCACCAGCCGATCAGGATGCCGGCGATATAGGCCAGCGAATACCATTTGATCTGGAAGAAGCCGAGATTGACCGCGACCGGATCGAGCCCGAGATCCTTGAAGTGGAGATGGTCGCTCGCGGCGGCGAGAAGGTGGAGCAGCACGTCGATCAATCCCCGGCTTGGTGTGCCTGTGCGATAGAACAGGCGGGCGGCAAACCCAAGCGGGGATGTTCGGCCCCTGCTGTCACCCCGGCCTTGTGCCGGGGTCCACCGTGCAACGACGGCAAGCAAGTCGATGCTTCGCGGCACCCGTCACCCAACCGCCGCCGGGTTCGCCTTCCTGGCCTGGTGGACCCCGGCACAGGGCCGGGGTGACGATGTGGTTCGCGCTACTGGCGTCGCGCGGAGCTGCGCGATACAGCGTCGCGATGGCGGTGGACACCAGCACGCGCAGCAAGCTCGACCGGCGGACGCTGCTGATCGGCGGCGGCGTCGGGGTCGGGCTCGTCGTCGCCTGGGCGGCATGGCCGCGCACCTATCTCCCCAACCTCACCGCCGCGTCCGGCGAGAGCCTGTTCGGCGCATGGCTCAAGATCGGCACCGACGGCCATGTCACTGTCGCCGTCCCGCAATGCGAGGAGGGGCAGGGGGTCTATACCGCCATGCCGCAGATCATCGCGGACGAGCTCGGCGCGGACTGGAAGATGGTCGGGGTGGAGCCCGCGCCGCTCAATCCGCTCTATGCCAATCCATTGGCGGCGGAGGAGTTGTTCGAGGCCGCATTGGGCCCGCTCCCGGAAGCGCTGCGCCGCGCACACATTCGGCGTTCGGGGCTGATGCTCACCGGCGCCTCGACTTCGATCCGCAATTTCGAAGGCGAGCTTCGTCATGCCGGTGCGGCCGCCCGGGTGCTGCTGGCCAAGGCTGCGGCGAAACGCTGGGGCGTCGACTGGAAGAGTGTCGGCACCTTCAACGGCATCGTCTATCAGGGCAATCAGAAGCTCGGCTTCGGTGCGCTCGCGGCCGAGGCGGCGGATCAGAGCCTGCCCGACGACGTGCCGCTCCAGACGGCGGAGGGGCCGCGGCTCCACGGCCAGCCCTTGCCTCGGCTCGATGCGCCGCCCAAGGTGGACGGCAGCGCCAATTTTGCCGCCGACATCCGTCTGCCCGACATGGTCTTTGCCTCGATCCGGCAGGGGCCGGTCGGCGAGGCCGGGCTGGTCAAGGTCGATCGCGCCGCGGCGAACAGGATTCCGGGGATGCTCGCGGTGGTGACCACCGATGCCTGGGTCGCTGCGGTCGCCGATAACTGGTGGGCGGCCGACCGTGCGATCGATGCGATGCGGCCCCGCTTCAGGACGCCCGAGCCGGTCGTCAACAGCGACACGATCGAGCAGGCGCTGAGCGCGGCGTTCGACGCAAAGGGCAGTCGCCTGGCCGAGGCGGGGGATCTTTCGGCGCAGTTCCGCGGCGCGCAACTGGTCTCGGCCGAATATCGCGTCGGGCTCGCGCTCCACGCACCGCTCGAGCCGATGACCGCGACTGCGGTGCACCGCGAGGGCCGGCTGACCCTGTGGCTGCCGACGCAGGCGCCGGGGCTTGCACGGGCCGCGGCGGCGCGCGCGGCCGGGCTCGACGAGGGATCCGTGATCCTCCACCCGACGATGGCGGGCGGCTCGTTCGGGGCGAAGCTCGAAAGCGACGCTGCGGCGCAGGCGGCGTTGCTCGCGATGCGGATCGGGCGCCCGGTGCAACTCACCTGGTCGCGTGGCGAGGATTTCCGGCGCGATCGCTTCCGCCCCGCCGCTGCGGGACGGATCAGCGCGCGGCTCAATCCGCAGAAGCAACTCACCGGCTGGCTCGCCAAGATCGCCGCGCCGTCCACCGGGCGCGAGCTTGCCGGGCGGCTGCTTCACGGCGCCGCGCTTCCGGGCATCGGGCTGGCGCTGAGCGGCAGCGATCCCGGCGCCGTCGCAGGTGCCGTGCCGCCTTATGCCATTCCCAATTTCGCGGTCGATCACCATCCCGCAGAGATCGGCGTGCCGACCGGCTATTGGCGCTCCGGCGCCCACAGCTATACCTGCTTCTTCACCGAGAGCTTCCTCGACGAACTCGCGCACGTTGCCGAGCAGGACGCATTGTCGTTCCGCATGGCGATGCTTGGGGCACAGCCGCGGCTGGCGCGCTGCCTGCAGACCGTGGCGCAATTGGGCGGCTGGCAGGGCGGGCAGCCGGGAAGCGGGCAGGGGATCGCGTGCCACAGTTTCCGCGGCTCGCATATCGCCGTGCTCGCCGAGGCGCAGCTCACCACCGATCGCCGCGTCAAGGTCGAGCGGCTGGTGGCGGCGGTCGATTGCGGACGGATGGTCAATCCCGATCTCGTCACGCAGCAGATCGAGGGCGGGCTGCTGTTCGGGCTGGCCGGCGCCGTAGGCAGTTCGACCGGGTTCACCGAGAATGTCGCCGACGTTCGCGACATCACCGAGCTTCGCCTGCCGGCGCTCGCCGATTGCCCCGACATCACCGTCGAATTGATCCGCAACAACGAGGAGCCAGGGGGCGCGAGCGAACTCGCGGTGCCGCCGGTCGCGCCGGCGATCGCCAATGCGCTGCAGGCCGCGACCGGCGTGCGCTTCCGGCGGCTGCCTTTGCTATCGGATATCGAATGATTCTCCCATCCGATCATCCGAAGGTCCCGCCGGCCCGGGTGGGGGTGTTGCTCGTCAACCTCGGCACGCCCGACGCGCCCGAGGCCGGGGCGGTGCGGCGCTATCTCGCCGAGTTCCTCTCCGATCCCCGCGTCATCGAGATCCCGAAGCTCGTCTGGAAGCCGATCCTTCACGGAGTCATCCTGCGCACGCGTCCCGCCAAATCGGCGCACGCCTACAAGCAGGTCTGGCAGGAAGGCGGCTCGCCGCTCGCCGCGATCACGCGGGCACAAGCCGAAGCGCTGCAAGGTGCGTTCGGGCCCGACGTGATCGTCGATCATGCGATGCGCTATGGCCGGCCCGCGCTCGGTGAGCGGCTGCATGCGCTCAAGGAAGCGGGCTGCGAACGCATCCTGATCGCGCCGCTCTACCCGCAATATTGCGCGGCGACGACCGCGACCGCCAACGACGCGGCCTTTGCCGAGCTGGCGAAGATGCGCTGGCAGCCGGCGCTCAGGACGCTGCCGCCTTATCATGACGACCCGGCGCATATCGCGGCCTTGAAGGAATCGATCGAAGCCTCGCTCGCCGCGCTCGATTTCGAGCCGCAGGCGGTGCTGGCGAGCTTTCACGGCATGCCGGAGCGGACGCTGCACCTTGGCGATCCCTATCATTGCCACTGCCAGAAGACCGCGCGGCTGCTGAGCGAGGCGCTGGGACGCGAGTTGATCGTCACGTTCCAATCGCGCTTCGGCCGCGCGAAATGGCTCGAGCCCGCCACCGACGCGGTGCTGGCGGGGCTCCCGGGCAAGGGGATCACCCGGATCGCGCTGGTCGCGCCCGGCTTCTCCGCCGATTGCGTCGAGACGCTCGAGGAACTGGCGATCCGCGGGCGCGAAACCTTCATCGCGGCGGGTGGCACGCATTTCGCGGTGCTGCCCTGCCTCAATGCAAGCAATCCCGGGATCCTTATGCTCAAGAAGATATTGGGACGGGAACTTGCGGGTTGGACAGACGCTGCCTAGCGTGAGCGTAATGAAAACGGAGAGGATGCGAGAATGGCACGCGTAGCGATCGTGACGGGTGGAACGCGCGGTATCGGCGAGGCTATCAGCCTCGCGCTCAAGGACGCGGGCATGACGGTCGCCGCGAACTATGCCGGCAATGAGGAGAAGGCGCAGGCCTTCACCGAACGCACCGGCATCAAGGCGTACAAATGGGATGTCGGCGATTTCGACGCGTGCGCGACGGGCGTGGCGCAGGTCGAGGCGGAACTGGGCCCGGTCGACGTCGTGGTCAACAATGCCGGCGTGACGCGCGACGGCACGATCCTCAAGATGAGCCGCGACATGTGGGAGGATGTGATCCGCATCAATCTGGGCGGATGCTTCAACATGGCGCACGCCACCTTCCCCGGCATGCGCAGCCGCAAATGGGGACGGATCGTCAATATCGGCTCGATCAACGGACAGGCCGGGCAATATGGCCAGGTGAACTATGCCGCGGCCAAATCGGGCATCCACGGCTTCACCAAGGCGCTGGCGCAGGAAGGCGCGCGCGCAGGCGTGACCGTGAACGCGATTGCGCCGGGCTATATCGATACCGACATGGTCGCCGCGGTTCCGCCCGACGTGCTCGAGAAGATCGTCGCGAAGATCCCGGTCGGCCGGCTCGGCCAGGCGAGCGAGATCGCGCGCGGCGTGGCATTCCTGTGCTCGGACGAGGCGGGCTTCGTCACCGGATCGACGCTGTCGATCAATGGCGGGCAACATATGTACTGACGGGCGCAGGCGCGGCCGAACCCGTCGGACGGCGGCTTTGCCGCCGTCGTGCCGAGCGATTTTTTGAGATGCCCTGAACGAAAACGGGCCGGCCCCGAAGGAGCCGGCCCTCGGTCCTCGATACGCTACGCGAGGACCTCGATACGCAAACTACGGCGCCTGCTATAGCCGAGATCCCTTTGCGCCAGCTGAACGCGCCGGTTATCTGGCGTTCATCTTTCTCCGCTGGTTCCACCGCGACGAGCGGCTATGACCGCAGGCAATGCGCCTCGCTCTCTTACTTTCCGTACTTCTGATGCTGACCCCCACCGCCTCGGGCATCGAGCCGCGGCCGGTGCTGGGCGATCGGCCCGAGATCCGGGCAGAGCCAGTGCTGCTCGATGCGTCGGATCCGGGCCGGGTGCGGGTGGGGGCACTCACGTATCTGGGAGGGCTGGCGCTGACGAGCCGCGATCCCGCGTTCGGCGGCTTCTCGGCGATGCGCGTGATGGGCGATCGCTTCACGCTGCTGAGCGATGGCGGCAATATCGTCGATTTCCGCATGGGACCGGACTGGCAGCCGCGCGACATACGCTTCGCCGATCTGCCCGGCCCAGGCACCGGCGCGATCAAGCGCCATCGCGATTCCGAATCGCTGACCTGGGATCCCCGCACGGGCCGGGCGTGGGTCGGCTTCGAGAATCGCAACGCGATTTGGCGCTACGACGCCACGCTTGCGCGGCCGGAGCGCAACGTGCAGCCGGTCGCTATGGCCGACTGGTCGATCGCCGGCGGCGCGGAAGCGATGGTGCGGTTGCGGGATGGCGCGTTCATCGTGTTCAGCGAAACCGCGCGTCCAAAGGGATTGCGCGATGCGCGTATCGTACTGCGCTTCGCGGGCGATCCCACCGAGACCAAAGGCGCTCCGTTGAGCTTCGCTTACGTGCCCCCTGAGGGCTATGATCCCACCGACGCCGCGGAACTGCCCGACGGCCGGCTGCTGGTGCTCAATCGCCGCCTGTCGCTGTCCGGCCTGTTCACTGCAAAGCTCAGCGTGATCGATATCCGCGGAGTTCGATCGGGCGGCGTTGTCCGCGGTCCCGAGATTGCCAGCTTCGAGCGGCCGCTGCTGCACGACAATTTCGAAGCGCTGGCGATCACGCAGGAGGGCGCGGACACGATCGTGTGGATCGCATCGGACGATAACGGCGAATTCTGGGAGCAGTCGCTGCTCCTCAAGTTCCGGCTGGATTAAGGGTCCGCACCCCCTCCCCGCAATGGCCATGACGGAGCGGATTTTGGCGCACAGGGAGGAATGAGGAGGGAGCGATGCGGTGTTCATCGTGACCGACGAATGACGTGGCTGTGCGCCAAAATCCGCCCGCCGCTTCGCGGTCGCCCGGAGACGAACGCTGGACTGCGTCAGCCCGCTTGCACGGGCCACCAGCCCGCGCTGCGCGATCTTCCTTGCCATCGCCCGTCTCCGGGCGATCCTGGCCATTGCGGGGAGGGGGTGCGGACCCTCTTGGGCAAGCGAAAAGCCCGCTCCCCGCGAAGGGAACGGGCTGACGCTTGATCCACCGAAGGATTGTTAGGCTGCGGCCTTCTCGGCCGGCGCCGACGCCTTGCGCACTTCGCGCTTGAGGCGGCGCGCACGCAGCGACAGATCGTCGTCGCTGGCCTTGAGCAGCCAGTTGTCGAGACCGCCGACATGCTCGACCGAACGCAGGCCGTGCGTCGAGACGCGCAGGCGGATGCTGCGGCCGAGCGTATCCGACATCAGCGTGACGTTCTGCAGATTGGGCAGGAACGTACGCTTGGTCTTGTTGTTGGCGTGGGAGACATTGTGTCCCACCTGCCGGCCCTTGCCGGTCAGCTCGCAAATGCGCGACATCGCTTTAAATCCTGGTTCTTGGCATAAGCCGGAAAGGCCGCGCCGATAGCGGGAATGGGGGAGTGCGTCAACCGATTCGCCGATGAAAACGCTCGACTGCACGCAACCCACATGGCTGGTTGGGCGTTATTACGCAAACGATTCGATCCGGGAGATGAAGACGATGCGCGCAATTCTGGTCCTTATCGGGCTCATCGCCCTCGGAGTCGTGGTATTGATGTCGTTCGGCATGCTGCGGATCAACCAGAAGCAGGGCGCGAGCCTGCCTACCGTGACTCTGCACGCGGAGGGCGGCCAATTGCCCAAATACAGCGCCGAGACAGGCAGCGTCGGGATCGGCAACACGGCGAAGACGGTCGAAGTGCCGACGGTGGAAATGAAGAACGCGACGGTGGTTCTGCCGACGATCGAAGTGAAGCAGGCTCCGGGCGCATCGCCCACGCCCGCAGCAAAATAATGCATGTAGGGCGGATCGTCGCGGCAGTGCTGCTGCCGCCGCTCGGCGCCTATCTTGCGCGCGGACCCGGACGGGACTTCCTGATCACGTGCGGGCTGACCGTGCTGGGCTTCCTGCCGGGCGTCGCGTTTGCGCTCTGGACGGTGCTGCGGGACGAGCGGCGGGAGCCAGCTGCGGCATAGGGCTTTCGCCGAAGGAGACGGGGCACTAGTCACGTGCCTGTGTTCCCGCTCCCCGAACAGATGCGCGCAGCGCTGGATGCAGCGGCAAAGGCCGGCGCGGTGGGAGAGGTGCCTGTGGGGGCAGTGATCGTTCGTGACGGCAGGATCCTCGCCGTCGCCGCCAATGCGCCGCGCACGCTGCACGATCCCACCGCGCATGCCGAGATGCTGGCGATCCGCGAGGCGGCGCGCATCCTCGGCCGCGAGCGGCTCGAGGATTGCGACCTGTGGGTGACGCTGGAGCCCTGCGCGATGTGCGCGGGCGCGATCGCCCATTCCCGAATCGCCCGGCTCTATTACGGCGCGAGCGATCCCAAGGGCGGCGCGGTAGAGCATGGCCCGCGCTTCTTCGCGCAACCCACCTGCCATCACCGCCCCGAAATCTATGCGGGCATCGGTGAGACCGAAGCCGGCGCGCTGTTGCGTGATTTTTTCAGGGAGCGGCGGGCGTAGCCTCAACCCCTCCGTTCGTGCTGAGCTTGTCGAAGTACGACTCTCCTCAAGCGAAGCGCTTGCGGCAAGACGCCCTTCGACAGGCTCAGGGCGAACGGTGAAAGTTTAGCCGCCGTCCTGCCGGGTGATCGGCACCAGCTTGATCTCGACGCGGCGATTGGCCGCCTTGCCTTCCTCGGTGTCGTTGCTCGCGATCGGCTGGCTCTCGCCGAAGCCGCGCGTGCCCAGCCGGGCGCTCTGCACGCCACGCATCGTCAGGTAGTCGGCGACCGCGCTCGCGCGGCGCTGCGACAGATCGAGATTGTAGGAGTCGCTGCCGGTCGAATCGGTGTGGCCGTACACGTCGACATAGGTCTGGTTGTACTGCCGGAGCACGTCGGCGACCTGATCCAGCGTCGTGCGGAACTGCGGCTGGATGCTCGATTCGTTGGTGGCGAAGGTGATGCCGGAGGGCATGTTGAGGATGAGGTCGTCGCCCTGGCGGATCACGCGGACGTCGGTGCCCGCGGTGCGGCGGCGCAGCTCCTGCTCCTGCCGGTCCATATACGCGCCGATTCCCGCACCGGCGAGACCGCCGATGCCCGCGCCGATGATCTTCTCGGTGCGATCGTGGCGCCCGCCGACGAGGTCGCCGAGCAGGTAGCCGCCCACTGCGCCGCCGACGCCGCCTATCGCGGCCTTCGATACGCGGCGCTCGCCGGTCACCGGATCAGTGACGCATGCGGCGGTGAGCATGGTTGCGGCGAGTGCGGCCGCGATCAGGGTCTTGTTGGCGATGCCCATAATTTCCTCCCGATTGGAACAGCTTCGGGCGAGGAAACCCGTTACATGGCCGAGTTGTTCCGCCTGCGCATCGAGTTGTGCAACTGCAAGCGGTTGTGAAGCGGCGCCTAGTGCGGATATGGAGGGGGCGCATCATGCCAGCCCCCTTCCCCTGGACAGACGTTGCGATCATCCTCGTGCTGATCGCCGTGAACGGCATCTTCTCGATGTCGGAGCTGGCGATCGTCTCCGCCCGCACCGCCCGCCTCGAGGCGCTTGCGCGTACCAATCGCGGCGCCGCGACGGCGATCCGTCTGGCCGCGGACCCGGGCAAGTTCCTCTCGACCGTGCAGATCGGCATCACGCTGATCGGCATCGTCGCCGGCGCCTATTCAGGCGCGAGCCTGGGTACTCCGGTCGCCGAGCGGCTGCAGGGCCTGGGGCTCTCCGCCGAGACTGCGCATACCGCGGGTATCGCGCTGGTGATCGCGCTCACCACTTATGCCTCGCTGGTGGTCGGCGAGCTGGTTCCCAAGCAATTCGCATTGCGCTCGCCCGAGCCGATCGCCGCAGTGATGGCGATTCCGATGCTGTGGCTCAGCCGGATCACCGCGCCGGTGGTGTGGCTGCTCGATCAGTCGAGCGCCCTGATCTTCCGCCTTGTCGGCCTGAATCGCGAATCGGAGAACCGCGTAACGGCGGAGGAGCTCCATCTGATCGTCGCCGAGGCGAGCAAATCGGGCGTGATCGAGGAGCATGAGCGCTCGATCATCTCGGGCGTCGTCCGCCTCGCCGATCGGCCGGTGCGCGAAGTGATGACGCCGCGCACCGATGTCGACTGGCTCGACGTCGATCTCGACGCGGACGGGATCCGCGATGCGCTGCTGGCGACGCCGCACACCCGGCTGCCGGTGGCCGAAGGGTCGGTCGATTCGGTGATCGGCGTGGTGCAGGCGCGCGACATCGCCGCGGCCCTGTTCCGGGGCGAGCCGCTCGAATTGAGGCGGCTGATGCGCCCCGCGCCCGTCCTTCCCGATCAGGTCGATGCGATGGACGCGCTGGGCGCACTGCGCCGCGCCGAAGTGCCGATGGGTCTCGTCCACGACGAATACGGCCATTTCGAAGGTATCGTCACGCCGGCCAACCTGCTCGCGGCGATCGCCGGGGATTTCGCTTCGGACGCCGAGCCGGGCGACAGCCCGAGCCTGATCGTGCGCGAAGACGGATCGTTGCTCGTCTCGGGCCAGATGCCCGCCGACGCGCTTGCGGAGCGGCTGGGCATCGAATTGCCCGAGGACCGCGACTACGCCACCGTCGCCGGCTTGGCGCTGGCCGTGCTCAAGCATTTGCCCGACGAAGGCGAAGTGTTCGCCGAGCAGGGATGGCGCTTCGAGATCGTCGATATGGACGGCCGGAAGATCGACAAACTGCTGGTGCGCGAGGCGCGCAAGAACGCCTGATTTCCAGGCGGGGTCAGAGCTTCCCGAACACCGCTTCGTAGCCCGCGGTATCGCCGCGGGCGAGGAAGCCGGCCTGCTCGATCCAGCGATCGCGGTGGATGCGGCCCTGGAAGGTGCCGAGCTCGGCGTCGAGCGCGGCGGCCTGTTCGGGAGTCAGCGCGGCGATCTGCGCGAAGCTGGTGACGCCGAGCGCGTTGAGGCGTTCGGCCAGCTTGGGCCCAACGCCCTTCATCCGCGTGAAATCGTCGGCACCGGCCGGTGCGGATTCGGGCTCCGAGGCCGCGAGCGAGGCGGGCGAGGCATCGAGCGGCGCAGCAGCGGCGATCGGCTCGTCGACCAGCGGCGCGGGCTCGGGAGCCGGTTCGGCAGGCGGCGGTGCCGCGATTACCGGCGCGTCGGCGATCGGCGGAGGCGCGGGTGCCGCCGGCGGCGCGACCGGTTGCCGCACCGAAGTCTCCGACTCGCGGAGTTCGCCGCGCGCGTCCAGCGCCTCGCGCGCCTGCTGCCGACGCTTCGCCAGCCTCGTGCCCCAGGCGAGGATGAACAGCGCGAACAACACGCCGAGGCCGATCAGCACGAAGGATGCCGTGAGCCATACCGGGCCGCCGTCGATGATCGGGCCCCCCGTCTGCCAAGCCGTATCGTTCATTCAACTCGCTCCCGACATCACGCAGTCACTCGCATCCCAATTGCATAGCGCCGGATTCCCCAGCGTCCAGCGAGGCAATCGTCAGGCGCCCCAACGAAAAGGGCCGGAGGATCGCTCCTCCGGCCCTTTCTTGTGCCTGGCGCGGAAGCCTCAGTGCGTTCCGGGCACTTCGGGCTTGAGTTCCTCATAAGCCTCGTGCTCGGCGACCTCGATGATCCCGCGGCCGACATGGCTCTTGCGGCGGCTATAGGCGAAATAGACCACCAGCCCGACCACTGCCCAGCCGAAGAAGAGCGTGATGGTCGTCGTCGACAGGCTGAAGAACAAATAGATGCAGCCGATGATCGCCACCGGCGCCGTCAGCATGATCGCCGGAGTGCGGAACGGCCGGACGCGCGTCGGATCCGTACGGCGCAGCACCAGCACCGCGATCGAGACCGCCGCAAACGCGAACAATGTTCCCGAATTCGAAACGTCTGCGAGCAGCCCGACCGGGAAGAAAGCGGCGAACAAAGTAACGAAGATGCCGGTGATGATGGTGATGACGTGGGGCGTGTGGAACTTCGGATGGACCCTGGAGAAGAATTCCGGGAGCAGCCCGTCGCGGCTCATCACGAAGAACACGCGGGTCTGGCCGAACATCATCATCAGGATGACCGAAGGCAGCGCGATGATCGCCGCAGCGCCGACCAGCCAGCCGATAAAGGGGTAGCCGATCGACTTGAGCGTCCAGGCCAGCGCTTCCTTCGAGCAGACCACGGCGGAATCCTGAACCGCCGCGCAGGCCTGCGACAAAGCAGGGGTACCCGGCGAAAGCACTTCGCCGGCCGGGCCGAACATCGGCTGCGCGCCGACCGTGCCGATGACGCCCGCTGCGACGAGCAGATAGAAGATCGTGCAGACCGCGAGGCTGCCGATCAGGCCGATCGGCATGTTGCGCTGCGGGTTCTTGGTTTCCTCGGCCGCGGTCGAGACTGCGTCGAAGCCGACATAGGCAAAGAAGATCGACGCCGCGGCGCCCGAGATGCCGGCAAAGCCGAGCGGCGCGAAGGGCGTGAACTGACCGGTCTTGATCACGGGGATGGTCAAGATGACGAACATCCCCAGTGCCAGGATCTTGACCCCGACCAGCACGGCATTGACCGTCGCGCTCTCCTTGGTGCCCTTGACCAGGAGCGCCGTGACCAGCGCCGCGATGACCATCGCCGGCACGTTGATCATCCCGCCGTCGAAAGGTCCGCGGACCAGATCGAGCGGCACGGATATGTTGAAACTGGTATTGAGCCAGCCGATGAAATAGCCCGACCAGCCGACCGAGACGGCGCCCGCGGCGATCGCATATTCGAGGATCAGCGCCCAGCCGACCATCCACGCCACCAGCTCGCCCATCACGGCGTAGCTATAGGTATAGGCGGAGCCCGAGACCGGCACCATCGCCGCCATTTCCGCATAGCACAAAGCGGCGACGGCGCAGACCGCGCCGGCGATCACGAACGAGAGCATCATGCCGGGGCCGGCCTTCTGCGTCGCCTCAGCGGTGAGAACGAAGATGCCGGTGCCGATCACCGCGCCGATGCCGAGCATCGTGAGCTGGAAGGCGCCGAGCGATCTATGGAGCGATTTCTTCTCTGCCGTCGCCAGAATGGCGTCGAGTGGTTTTACGCGCCCGAATATCATTGAGTGGTCCCCTTCGCGGCGCAATCTCCGCGCCGCCCCGAATTTGAAAGGCGCGAGCCTAGCCGCAAAAGCCGCGTGCGCAATCCCTTAGTGCAGCGGCTCAGCGCGCGAGCATCGGCCCCAGCGGGCGCCCGGCGAAGATATGGACGTGGAGGTGCGGCACTTCCTGATGCGCGTCCTGCCCGATATTGGCGAGCAGCCGGTAGCCCGGCGCCACCATCCCCGCCGCGCGCGCGACATGGCCCACTGCGCGGACGAAACCAGCGATCTCGGCGTCCGGGGCCTTGGCCGCGAAATCGTCCCAGCTGACATAAGGGCCCTTGGGGATCACGAGGATGTGCTGCGGCGCCTGCGGATTGATGTCGTGGAAGGCGAGGGCGAAATCGTCCTCATAGACCCTGTTCGACGGAATCTCGCCGCGCAGGATCTTCGCGAAGATGTTCTGGTCGTCATAGGGCAGAGTGGCGTCAATCGGCATTTCGGCTCGCCTTTTCATCGATGCCCGACACGCCTTCGCGGCGGGCGAGCTCGGCGCGGACGTCGTCGAGGCTGAGCCCCGCATCGGCGAGCAGCACCGCGAGGTGGAAGATCAGGTCGGCGGCCTCGCTGACGATTCCCGCCTTGTCGTCGGTGACGGCGGCGATCACCGTCTCGACGGCTTCCTCGCCCAGTTTCTGCGCGATCTTGGCGCGGCCCCGGGCGGTCAGCCGGGCGACATAGGAGCTGTCCGGATCGCCGCCGCGGCGTTCGCGGATCACGGCTTCGAGCGCGTCGAAAGTATCTGCCATGCCGCTCCGGCTGCGGGACCGACGCGCCTCTGTCAATCCTTCGGCGCTTTGCCGCGGAAGCGCGCGCGCAGCCGATTGCGCACGAACCAGACGGCGAAGGCGGCGCAGGCGAACAATGCCAGGTCCGAAAGCTCGGGCATCGAGCGGCTGCCCGCGACGCCGCTGTGCGGGGCAGCGGCGAAAGCGGGAGTGGCGATCAGCAGGACGAATGCGATGCGGAGCATGGGGCGAGTATAGGACGGGCGAGTTGGAGAAGCGTTAAATCCGCTACTTGCGCACCGGGATCCCCGCCGCTGCCAGCGCGGCATGCGCCTCGGCGATGGTCGCCTCGCCGAAGTGGAAGATCGATGCGGCGAGGACTGCCGAGGCATGGCCATCGCGAATGCCTTCGACGAGATGCCGGAGATTGCCGACGCCGCCGCTCGCCACCACCGGCACCGTCACCTGGTCGGCAATCGCGCGGATCAGTTCGAGGTCATAGCCGTCGCGGGTGCCGTCGCGGTCCATCGAAGTGACGAGCAACTCGCCGGCGCCGAGTTCGGCCAGCCGCAGCGCATGCTCGATTGCGTCGATCCCGGTTTCGCGGCGCCCGCCATGGGTGAATACTTCCCATCGCTCGCCCACGCGTCGGGCATCGACCGAGGCGACGACGCATTGCGAGCCCATGCGATCGGCGATCTCGGCGACCACTTCGGGGCGCGAGACAGCGGCCGAATTGACCGCGACCTTGTCGGCGCCCGCGAGCAGCAGCGCGCGCGCATCCTCGACATTGCGCACCCCGCCGCCGACGGTGAGCGGCATGAAGCAAACCTCGGCGGTGCGGCGGACGACGTCGACCATCGTGCCGCGGCCCTCATGGCTCGCGCCGATATCGAGGAAGCAGAGCTCGTCCGCGCCGGCGGCGTCATAGGCGCGCGCCTGCTCGACCGGATCGCCGGCATCGATCAAATCGACGAAGTTGACGCCCTTCACGACACGGCCGTTCGCCACGTCGAGACAGGGGATCACGCGCGCGCGGACGGTCATCTGGGGAGGACTCCAAGTCCGTTCGTTTCGAGCGCAGTCGAGAAACCGAAACCGGGGGAGATGTGACCGTTTCTCGACTTCGCTCGAAACGAACGGGAGGAGAGCGAAGTCATCCCTTGGCCACCTCGATCGCCCAGGCGAGATCGAGCCGGCCATCGTACAGCGCCCGCCCGGTGATCACGCCCTCGACACCGTCCGCGACATGGCCCTTGAGCGCGTGGATGTCGCCGATGTCGGTCACGCCGCCGCTGGCGATCACGGGAATCGTCACCGCGCGGGCGAGTGCTACCGTCGCCTCGACATTGCAGCCCTTGAGCAGTCCGTCGCGGCCGACATCGGTGAACAGCAGGGCCGCCACGCCGGCATCCTCGAAGCGGCTGGCGAGATCGACCACCGACACGTCGGACACATCGGCCCAGCCGCGCGTCGCGACCAGCCCGTCGCGCGCATCGACGGCGACGACGATCCGGCCGGGATTGTCACGCGCCGCTTCGCCGACCAGATCGGGATTCTCCAGCGCAGCGGTGCCGATCACCACGCGTTCGACGCCGAGATCGAGCCAGCGCTCGATCGATTCGCGATTGCGGATGCCGCCACCCAATTGGACCTTGCCGCCGAAGCGCCCGAGGATCGACGCAACCGCCGCGCCATTCACCGATTCGCCCGCGAACGCGCCGTCGAGATCGACGACGTGGAGCCATTCGGCGCCGGCAGCCATGAAGATCTCGGCCTGCGCGGCGGGATCGTCGCCATAGACGGTGGCGCGGTCCATATCGCCCTCGGCGAGGCGGACGACTTGCCCGGCCTTGAGATCGATGGCGGGGAAGACGATCAGGCCAGAACTTACGGCGCCCATGTGAGGAACCTCTCCAGCAGCGCGATGCCGTAGCGCTGGCTCTTTTCGGGATGGAACTGGACGCCGACGAAATTGTCGCGGCCGATTGCGGCGGTTACCGTGCCGCCATGCTCGGTGGTCGCCAGCACCGAATCGCCATCGAAGGCGAAGCTGTGCAGGAAATAGGCCTCGCCGGCTTCGATCAGTGGATGATCGGCGGCGGGGATCACATCGTTCCAGCCCATGTGCGGGACGCGGACGTCGGAAGAGGGGAGCAGGGGGCGAACCACCCCGGGGATCCAGCCGAGCCCCTGGTGGACGCCATGTTCCTCGCCGGTATCGGCCATCAGCTGCATGCCGACGCAGACACCGAGAAACGGCGCACCGTCGTGCCGGACGCGACGGTCCAGCGCTTCCACCATGCCCGGGATCGCGCGCAATCCTGCGGCGCAGGCAGCGAAGGCGCCGACGCCGGGCAACACGATACGATCGGCCTGCGCCACCGCATCGGGATCGGCGGTGATGACGAGTCCTTCGGCGCCCGCCGCCTTCAACGCATTATGGACCGAATGGAGATTGCCCGCGCCATAGTCGATCAGCGCGACGCTCACGGCAGCAGCGACTCCAGCCCCGGCGCCGCCATGCTCGGGGTGAACTCGACGAAGTCGTTCGTCGCCACGCCCGCCAGCCGGTACGGATCCTGCGCGGCCCACGCCTCGACGTCGCTGCGTTCGCCGCGTGCGATCAGCACGCCGCCGGTCTCGGGCTGGCGTCCGGCGGTGATCAGCCGGCCCTCGGCCAGCGCCTCGCGCAGCCACGCGACATGCGCGTCGCGGTGCGGCGTCACGTCGCCGGTGTAGCGGAGCAGGACGATGATCATCAGAGAAAGCCCTTGGTGCTGGGAATCGCGTCCGCCTTGCGCGGATCGATCTCGACTGCCTCGCGCAGCGCCCTGGCGAGGCCCTTGAACGCCGCCTCGGCGATATGGTGGTTGTTGGTGCCGTACAGCGTCTCGACGTGCAGCGTCACGCCCGCGGTCTGGGCGAAGCTGTGGAACCAGTGTTCGAACATCTCGGTGTCCATCTCGCCGAGTCGCTTCTGGCTGAACTCGGTCTTCCAGACGAGGAAGGGCCGGCCCGAGATGTCGATCGCGACCCGCGCCAGCGTCTCGTCCATCGGCGAAAGCGCATCGGCGTAGCGGCGGATGCCCTTCTTGTCGCCGAGCGCCTTGGCCACCGCCTCGCCGATCGCGAGCCCGGTATCCTCCACGGTGTGGTGCTGGTCGATGTGCAGGTCGCCCACCGTCTTCACGTCCATGTCGATCAGCGAATGGCGGCTGAGCTGCTCGAGCATGTGATCGAAAAAGCCGATGCCGGTCGAAACCGCATAGGCGCCGGTGCCGTCGAGGTTGACGGTGACCTCGACCGAGGTCTCGCTCGTCTTGCGGCTGATCGTGGCGATACGCATCGCGCCCCCATAGCGCCCGCTCGGCCCCAAGCAAAATAGCCTTGCTTGGGGCCAAGCAGCATACGCTTGACCCGTGGGCTCCACGCGCTACCCAAGGCCTATGACCGGTACCGTGCCTGACAGCCTGATTCCCTATGACGAGATCGTCCAGGAGGCGCTTCGCGCCGTGGTCGGCCGTGTGCTTGGGACGGTTGCCGCGACTCAGGCGCTCCCCGGCGCGCACCATTTCTACATCACGTTCAAGACGCACGCGCCCGGCGTCGACATCCCGCAGCGGCTGATCGAGCGTTTTCCGGACGAGATGACGATCGTCCTCCAGCATCGCTTCTGGGACCTCAAGGTCGACGACGAGAAATTCTCGGTCGGGCTGAGCTTCAATCAGGTGCCGGCGATCCTCAACATCCCCTTCTCGGCAATCACCGGTTTCCACGATCCCGCGGTCAATTTCGAGCTCCGCTTCCAGGCGCAGGACGTGCCCGAGGGCCCCGAGCCGCACGAAGAGGCCGAGAATGACGGCCCGACCGTGACGCCCGCGGACGACGGATCGAACGTCGTCTCGGTGGACTTCAAGCGGAAGAAGTAAACTGTCCGGATACACCGGGACGGTTTTTGCTGAACATCGTTCTACCTCGTCACCCCGGCCGAAGTGCCGGGGTCCACTGCGCCGCTGGTCGAATCCCTTGAGCCTCTTGCTTTTCCTTCGCCGATCCGTGGACCCCGGCACTTCGGCCGGGGTGACGGTTGGGGCGCTTGTCGAACCGTAGCACTTGCCTCTAGAGCGCCCGAAAAGGCCACTGGAGGTTTACTTTGTCCGCGACCCGCACTGAAACCGATTCGATCGGCGCCATCGAAGTTCCCGCCGATTGCTATTGGGGCGCCCAGACCCAGCGCTCGATCGAGAATTTCCCGTTCGGGCCGATGGAGCGCATGCCCCTGGGCATCGTCCATGCGCAAGCCATCGTGAAGCAGGCCGCGGCGCGGGTGAACCGCAAGCACGGCCTTGACGCGAAGATCGTCGATGCGATCGAGGCCGCGGCGCAGGAGATCGTCGCGGGCAAGCTCGACGATCAGTTCCCGCTGGTGATCTGGCAGACCGGCAGCGGCACCCAGACCAACATGAACGTCAACGAGGTGATCGCCGGCCGCGCCAACGAAGTGCTGACCGGCAGCAAGGGCGGCAAGAGCCCGGTGCACCCCAACGACCATGTCAACATGAGCCAGTCCTCGAACGACAGCTTCCCGACCGCGCTGCATGTCGCGACGGCGATCGCCACGCGTGACGTGCTGGTCCCTGCGCTCGAGCAATTGACCGCGTCGCTGGCCGCCAAGGCCGAAGCCTGGGATCATATCGTCAAGATCGGCCGCACCCACACCCAGGACGCGACGCCGCTGACGCTCGGTCAGGAATTCTCGGGCTATGCCGCGCAGCTCATCAGCTGCAAGGCGCGGATCGAAGGCGCGCTGAACGGCAATATCCGCAAGCTCGCGATCGGCGGCACTGCGGTCGGCACCGGGCTCAACGCGCCCGAGGGCTGGGCCGAGGACATGGCCGCGGCGATCAGCGACATCGCTGGCACCGCGTTCGAGCCCGCACCCAACAAGTTCGAGCAGCTCGCCGCCAAGGACGGGCTCGTCTTCTTCTCGGGCGCGCTCAACACGCTGGCGGTGGCGCTCAACAAGATCGCCAACGACATCCGCTTCCTCGGCTCGGGCCCGCGCTCAGGGCTGGGCGAGCTGTCGCTGCCCGCCAACGAGCCCGGCAGCTCGATCATGCCCGGCAAGGTCAACCCGACCCAGTGCGAATCGCTGACGATGGTCGCGGCGCAAGTGATCGGCAACCACCAGGCAGTCACCGTCGGCGGGATGCAGGGCCATTTCGAGCTCAACGTGTTCATGCCGCTGATCGGCGCGAACGTGCTGCGCTCGATCCATTTGCTCGCCGTGGGCATGACCAGCTTCGCCGAACGCTGCGTCGACGGCACTGAGGCGAACGAGAAGCAGATCGCCGATCTGGTCGGCCGCTCGCTGATGCTGGTGACCGCGCTGGCGCCGGTGATCGGTTATGACAATTCGGCCAAGATCGCGAAATACGCCCATGAGAAAGGCCTGACGCTCAAGGAGAGCGGGCTCGCGCTGGGCCTGGTCGACGAGGCGACGTTCGACCAATATGTCCGCCCCGAGACGATGGTCGGCCGCTGATCCATTCCTCCCCGAGCCAAATCCGGGGAGGAACCTGGAAGCGTTTCAACCGCTTACCCCTCGACTCATGTAAGCGAGGGAGTATCCGATGATCGGTGACGCAATTGCAGGCTGGATCGGCAACAGGATCGACCGCCGCGACGGCAAGGGCGGCACGCTCGGCGCGATCGCAGGCGTGCTCACCTGGAAGGCGACCAAGCGGATCGTGCCCGCCGCGCTGGTGCTCGGCGCGGTGGCATATGGCGCCTACAAGCTGTCGCAGGGCTCGAACCCGCCCGTCTAGGCCGGTGCTCCGACGTGACGCTCTGACTTGACGGGGGGCGAGTCCGCACGCCAGTAGCGCCCATGCCCCATCGCACCGAGAACGATCCGCACAAATTCCGCCGTCGCGGCGTCCTCTTCGTCCTTTCGTCGCCTTCGGGTGCGGGCAAGTCGACGATCGCCCGGAAGCTGCTCGCGGCGGATCCGTTCCTCGAAATGTCGGTGTCGTACACCACGCGGCCGATGCGCCCGGGCGAAGTCGACGGCGTCGACTATCATTTCGTCGACCTCGAGAAGTTCCGCGAGATGGTCGCCAACAACGAATTTCTGGAATGGGCGCACGTCTTCGACCAGCGCTACGGCACGCCGCGCGAAGGCGTGAACAAGATCCTCGCCGCGGGCCGCGACGTGCTGTTCGACATCGACTGGCAGGGCGCGCAGCAATTGTTCCAGCTCGCCGGCGGCGACGTCGTCCGCGCCTTCATCCTGCCGCCGTCGCTCAAGGAACTGCACGAGCGCCTGATCCGCCGCGCGACCGATTCGGTCGAGGTGATCGACGCCCGCATGGCCCGCGCCACCGCCGAGGTCAGCCACTGGGACGGCTATGATTATGTGCTGGTCAACGACGACGTGGAGGAGTGCTTCGAGTCGGTGCACACCATCGTCAAGGCAGAGCGGCTGCGGCGCTCGCGGCAGACGGGGCTGATCGGGTTCATCCGCGGGCTGAACAAGTAGCGCAAGGAACCTTGGGTTTCGTGACCGGTTACCTCCCGACAACGATGGGAGGACGTGACATGGCGGACGACAAGACGACCGTAGTCGAAAGCGGCGGCGGTGCGGGCACCGTGATTGCCGTGGTGGTCGGCATCATTGCGATCCTGGTGGTGGCCTATTTCCTGTTCGGGCAGGGACTGCTCAACGGCGGCACCAAGAAGGTCGACGCCGACGTCAAGGTCGAAACGCCGAAGTAAGCGCTAGAGCAGGTCGAGGAACCGCGCGCCGGCTTCGAAATCGGCGCGGTGCGCATCCCGCGCCCGCGTCGCGAGGTCGTCCTCGCCCCATTGCTCGGCCTGCCAGTCCTCGTCGATCTGGGCCGCGCGCCACACCGTCTCGCGGTCGGCAGCGCCTTCGAGTAGCGCCAGCGCGGCGATCAGCGACCCGCTGACTGTCACCAGCGGTGAAAGCCCCGCCAGCCGGAACGGATCGAGCGCAGCCACCGCCTCGCTGAGCCGGGCCACGGTCGCCTCGGGCTGGGCGCGGTGCATCACGCCGGTGGTCGGCTCGAAATGTACGTCGTAGCGCCCGCGCGCCCACTCCAGCAGCGGGTCCCACGCCGCTTCCTGGCGCGCGACCAGCTCGGGCGGGTCCTCGGCGCGGTAATAAAGCAGGTCGCTCTCGCCATAGGCCGCGAGCCCCGCGGCGAAGGCGGCGGGATCGGCGGCGATCCGGTCGATCGCGGCGTTGGCCAGCCCGGTCAGCGGCATCGCGCGCGGATCGATCGTCTCGCCCACCGTGCGCCATTCCGCGGCCACCGCCTCGGCCAATTGCGGCGTCGGCAACGCGAGCGGCGCGCGGCCGGGCGTGCGCACCGGCTTGCCGTCGAGCGCGATGCCGTTGCCGGGCTCGACCGTCACGTCCTTCCAGAATCGCCTCACGGCTGCTCCGGCTTCGGGGTCCGCCAGCGGCGCGCCATCGCGCGCGGCACCACGGCCATGAAGTAGAGCGAGGAAAGCAGGGTCGCGCCGCCGAGCACGCTGCCTCCCCAGCTGTTCGAGCGCCCGGCGACGAGCAGCCCGAGCACGGCGCCCGCAGTCGCGAGCAAATTGACTCCGACGATCATGTAATAGCGCTTCTGCGCAAGGCGGTCGGCATCGGTCATAGGGCCTCCAGATGCGCGGGCAGCGCGGCCGCATGATCGACGACATGGCCGGCGCCCGCCTGCAGCAATTCATGCATGGTGTGGTAGCCCCATGCAACACCTACTGCATGCGCACCCGCCGCGCGCGCCATCAGGATGTCGAAGCTGGTGTCGCCGATCATCGCGGTGGTTTCCGGCGAAGCGCCCGCCTCGGCCATCGCCGTCTCGATCATCGACGGGTGCGGCTTGGAGGGGTGGCGATCGGCGGTTTGGAGCGTGACGAAGCGATCGTAGAGGCCGTGATGCTCGAGGATGTGCCTGAGCCCGCGATCGGACTTGCCGGTGGCGACGCCGAGCAGCCAGCCATTGGCGTCCAACGTCTCGATCGCGTCGGCGACGCCGTCGAACAGCGGCTCGGGATCGAGCGCACCGCTCGCTCGCATCGCGAAGAAGGCGCGCTTGTAATCCTCGGCCATCGCCTCGTGCTGCCGCGCCTCGGCCTCGGGCAGCAACTGGGCGATCGCCGGCACCAGGCTCAGCCCGACGATCCGCCGGATCGCCTCGCGCGGCGGCGGATCGAGCCGCGACGTGGCGAAGCATTCCTCCATCGCCCGGCAGATATTGGCCTGGCTGTCGACGAGCGTGCCGTCGCAATCGAAGAGCGCGAGGCGGTTCACGGGTTCCGCATCCAGTGCGCGATGGCGCGGCGGCCCTGCGCGTCGAGCGCGTCGGCGGCGGCGAGGCGGGCGGTCTCGGGCTTGTTCTGGCCGAGCTTCCGGGTGCCGCGCCACGCCTGCACCTCGAGCCGGAAGCCGATGATCGCGCCGAGCATCTTCTCGATCAGCGCAGGATCGACCTTGGCGCGCGTCCATTCGGGCTTGGGCGCGAGCCGAGCCTCCTGCTCGTGACTGAGCGCGTCGACCTGCGCGACCAGCGCGTCGCAGTCCATCTTCACCAGCCGGCCTTCGAGTTCGACGGCGACATAATTCCAGGTCGGCACCTGATCGGGGCCGAGACCGTACCAGTCGGGGCTGACATAGGCGTCGGGCCCATGCGCAGTGAACAGCCCGGTCGCGCCGTCGAGGTGGCGGGCGATGCCATTGCCGCGCGCGACGTGGAGGCCGAGGGTCGCATCGTCGAGCCATACCACCGGCACATGCGCGACGCGCGGCCCGTCGGGCGTGGCGGTGAACAGGCTGCCGAAGCCGAGCTGCGCGACGAAGCCCCGCATCGCCTCGCGGTCCTCCCAGCGAAAAGCCGGATTGGGGTGCATGTCAGTCCTTCTGGCCGCGGCCGCGCCGCTCGCCCCGCCGTTCCTTGCGCACCGACTTGGCATGCGCCCGCGCGAGGCCCTTTTTCTGCTCGCGGCTGAGGGGAGGGCGATCGTCGAGCGCGTCGGTGTTGCCCAGCGCCAGGTCGAAGCCGAGCGTGTGCATCGATTCGGCAAAATGCTTCGGCAGCTCGGCAGTGACGTCGATCTTGCCCTCATCCGGGTGATCGATCCGGATGCGCCGAGCGTGCAGATGCATCTTTCGCGAGATGCCGCCGCTCAGGAACGCTTCCTGCAGCCCGTATTTGCCGTCGCCGACGATCGGATGGCCGATCGCCGCCATGTGGACGCGCAATTGGTGGGTGCGCCCGGTGAGCGGCTGGAGCTCGACCCAGGCGGTGCGGTTGCCCGCCTGCTCGATCACGCGGTAGCGGGTGCGGCTGGGCGCGCCTTCCTTCATGTCGACCTGCATCTTCTCGCCGCCGGTGCCCGGCTGCTTGCCGATCGGCAGCTCGATCAGCCCGTCCTCGATCTCGGGCACGCCCATGACGAGCGCCCAATAGAGCTTCTTCGCGCTGCGGCCCGAGAAATGCTTGGAGAAAAAGGCGGCGGCGCGGCTGGTGCGCGCCAGCAGCAATGCGCCGCTGGTGTCCTTGTCGAGCCGGTGGACCAATTTGGGGCGCCCCTCGGCCTCGAACTGGAGCGCGTCGAGCAGCCCGTCGACATGCTCGAAGGTCTTGGTGCCGCCCTGCGTCGCGAGGCCCGGCGGCTTGTTGAGCACGATCGCCTGCGAATCCTTGTGGATCACCATCTCGCGCGCGAAGGCGATCTGGTCGTCGCTGAGCGGCGGGCGGTTCGATTTGGGCTTCGCCGCGCTCGCCTTGACCGGCTCGGCCGGGGGCACGCGGATCATCTGGCCGGTGGCGACGCGGTCGCTCGGGTCGGCGCGCGCGCCGTCGACGCGGAGCTGGCCGGTGCGGGCCCAGCGCGAGACGATGTTGAAGCTGGTGTCGGGCAGATGCCGCTTGAACCAGCGATCGAGCCGGATCCCGTCGTCATCGGCGGCGACCACGAACTGGCGGACGTCGGTGCTCATGCCACTGCCCTCGCGATGCCGAGTCCCAGTGCTAGCGCCGCGACCGCGCCGATCACCGAGGCGAGGACATAGCCGAGGCCCATCGCCCAATCGCCGCGCTGAAGCATGTTCATCACGTCGAGCGAGAATGCCGAGAAGGTCGTGAAGCCGCCGAGCACGCCGACCCCGAGCAGCAGCCGCCATTGCTCGCCATTCTCGCCGAACCGGACGAGGCCGCCGGCGAGCAGGCCCATGGCGAGTCCGCCGAGCAGGTTCACGGCGAGCGTGCCCCAGGGATAGTTCGGGCCGAGCAGGCTGAGCGTCGCACGGCCGACGAGATGTCGGCCGCCGGCGCCGAACGCGCCGCCGAGCATGACGAGGAGAAGAGAAGGCATGATGCGCCGGTAGCGCGGAATGCCCGTCAGGGGAACCGCGCTGTTCGCGCGCGGCGTTTCAGACCCCGTTATTGGCGACCAGGTCCACGTCGGTGCCGCCGTCCTTGCGGGGGGTCATGAACAATACATAGGCGCCGTCGTCGCGTGCGCGCGCGCCGCCGAGGATGTGCTGTGCGCCGTCCACCTGATGCTCGGCGCTGTACCCGGCGCGGACTGCCTTGGTGTAATACCAGTCGAGCAGGATCTGCATCGGCTGCGCGGCGGAGAAGCTGACGACGCGCAGCGCGCAATTTCCCGGGGCGCCCGCAGCCTCGGTCACGCGTGCCTGCGGATAGAGCGGCAGGTCGGCCGGAAGGCGCTGCGCCCAGCTCGCCGAATATTTGAGCGAGCCTGCACAGGCTTTGGTCCGCGCGTTGGTCTGGCGCGCGGCGATCCCGGCGAGCGTCACCGATTCGCGGGCCGCGGCGCACTGGGGGCATTCCTTGCCGCTGACCGGGGCAGGGGTCTTGAGCAGCCCGGCAGTGTCGACCTTGCTGCCGTTGGCGGCGACCGCGTCGTCGGGAACGCCGCCCGAATAAGGCTGGCTGGGCGGACGGATCGCGTCGCCGTTGGCCTGACCGCCGAGCTGCGGATCGACCATGATCTGGTCCTGCAATGCGCCGGTCAGCGCCGGATCGGCGGCATTGCCCAGTTCGGCATCGCTCAGCGTATTGTTGGCCATGTCCGCGCCACCACAGCCGGCAAGCGCCAGCGGCAGGAAGACGAACAGGATGAAACCGATGGTGCGGAACATTGCGAAAAGGCGCTCCTTTGGGCGTCCTCGTCATGCCGCAGCAAGGTTAAGGAAAGCTTGGGAAAGCGGCGCGATGCGCTTTAGCTTGCCAACACACCTGGCCGTCCCCATGTTCGCGGCATGCTGAACCTCGTCTCCATCCTGATCGGCCTGTTCGCGATGCTCTTCGCGCTGGTCGGCGTGATTCCGTTCCCGCTGGTGCCGATGCTGAACTGGATCGCCTTCCCGATCGCGCTCGTCGGCGCGGTGATCGGCATGCTCTCCAGCCACAATACGGGCAGGAACCTCAATCTGCTGGTGCTGCTGATCAGCGGCGTGCGGCTCTTCCTCACCGGCGGCCTGATCTAGGAACGCACGGTTCCCGAAGCGGTCATCCGCTTTCGACCCAGGTGCGGACGTTGCCTTATCCTCCCCCGCCAGGGGGAGGTGGCGCCGAAGGCGTCGGAGGGGGAGGTGGGCGACGTAACTTCAGCTAGAGCGACCTGCTTCCGCCCCCTCCGTCATGCTGCGCATGCCACCTCCCCCTGGCGGGGGAGGATTGAGAAGCAAACGTCCGCAATCCACTTCCTGACCGGCGGCTCTTGCAATGTAGGATTTCGTCTGCTTGCCTCGGGCGGTCGGCCTTGCCGGCCGCTCTTTGACATTGCCGGCAGTGATACCCGCGAGAAAGCGTTTTTCGCCTAACCTTTACTAACCTTTCGCGCTGCCCGCCCTTGTCCGCCGCAACGAAAAGGGCCCGGTGCCGAAGCACCGAGCCCTCTCCTGCCTGCGTGGCAAAGGCGTTAGCGGCAGCGGACCTGGCCGCGATCGACCGACGAGCCCAGCGCAGCGCCGGCGGCTGCGCCGAGCAGCGTGCCGAGCGTGGCATTGCGGCCGTTCGACAGCGCGTTGCCGAGGAAACCGCCGGCGACGCCGCCGACGATCAGGCCGGTCGTGCCGTCCGAGCGGCGGCAATAATAACGGCCGTCGTTACCGCGATAGATCCGGTCGTTCCGGCTCAGGCGGCGCTCCTGATAATAGCGGCCGTCGCGATAATATTGATCGGCATAATAAGCGTTCGTGCCGCGGGGCAGGCGGTTATAGTCGTAGTTGCGATATTGGCGCCAATCGCGGCTGTCGCGGCGATATTCGCGCTGCGCCTGCCGCATTTCCCGGCGGCATTCGCGCATCTCGCGATCATATTCGCGGCGGCTGTCGGCACGGCGCAGCTCGCGGTTGCAGTCGCGCTGCACGTCGCGCACGTTTTCGCGATATTCCTGGCGGGGCGTCTGCGCCATGGCCGGAACGGCCGGAAGCGCGACGGCGGCAATGGCCGCTGCAAAAAGAACACGCATGGTTCGGCTCTCCTGTTTTTATCTAATTATGGTGCCGAACCAACGTGCCGACCTGCAGGCGAGTTGCGTGAACGCAAAACTACCTCGCGTTCATGTCAGGGCCATGTGGCGCCCCGCTCAGAAACGCCGCGCGCCCGGATAGGCGAAAAGCAGGTCGCTTCCCGTTTCGGCATGGAGGTCGCATTCACCCTCCAGCGTCACGCATTCCCCGGCGTGAAACGCGACTCCGTCGACCACACCTTCGCCCGCGAGCGGAATCAGCCAGCCGGTAACGCCCGCGGGCAGGGTGAAGACGCGGCGCCCGCCTTGCCAGCGCTCGAGCACGAATTTGGGCCCTTCGACCAGTATCTCGCGGTCGTCCGCGACCTTGCCCGGCATCGGATGCGGCACATAGGGCACCGGGTCCGATACGGCGACGCCGTCCTCCAGATGCAGCTCGCGCGGGCGGCCATAATCGTAGAGCCGATAGGTCGTCTCGCTGTTCTGCTGCACTTCGACCAGCGTGATCCCCGCGCCGATCGCGTGGACCGTGCCCGACGCAGAATAGAAGAAGTCGCCCGCCTTGACCGGCTTCCAGTCGAGCAGGTCCTCGATCGATCCGTCGAGCGCCGCGGCGCGCAGCGTCTCGCGGTCGACCGGCTCCTTCGTCCCCAGCGCGATCGTCGAATCGGGTTCGGCGTCGAGGATCACCCAGCATTCGTCCTTGCCGCGCGGCAATCCGCGTGCGCGCGCCTGTTCGTCGTTCGGGTGGACCTGCACAGACAATTTCTCGCTGGTGAAGAGATATTTGATCAGCAGGTCGGGCGCGGCGTTGCCGGGCGTCTGGAACCAGATCTCGCCCACTGGCTCCTGATCGGGCGCCGGATCGGCGAAGCCCGGCCACAAAGTGTGGCGTCCCCAGGGCTTTTCAACACGGTGCGTGGCGAGAAGCGTCGCAGTCACTCAATTTCCTTCCCGATACTCGGATGCGCAATGACCAGCGCAACGCGCCCATGCGGGAGAAGGTCCCGCGAAAAAAGCGCCCGCCGCACCGGCCGCCGCGGCCTATGACACAATCGCGCCGCGAAAAGGATTGTTTGACGCCCCACCGCTCGGCTAAGACCCCCATATATGCGTACTCCCCTTGCTCGCGCGTTCGCGCTCGCCCTCGTTCCGGTGCTTGCCTTCTCGGTCGCAGGCTGCGCCAAGCGGGGCGCGAAGACCGACCTTCCCTATGTCGCGCGCGACGTCGGCACGCTCTATTCGGCGGGCAAGCAGCGGCTCGATCAGCGCCAGTACAAGCTCGCCGCCGCATTGTTCGACGAAGTCGAGCGCCAGCATCCCTATTCGGTCTGGGCGCGCCGCGCGCAGCTGATGGGCGCGTTCAGCTATTATCTGAACCAGGATTATTCGGAGTCGATCGCTTCGGCGCAGCGCTTCCTCGCGGTCCATCCGGGCAATCGCGACGCGCCTTATGCCTATTATCTGATCGGTCTCAGCTATTACGAGCAGATCGCCGACGTCACGCGCGACCAGAAGATCACCCAGCAGGCGCTCGATTCGCTCGGTGAGCTGACCCGCCGCTATCCCAATACCCGCTATGCCGCCGATGCGCGCCTCAAGATGGATCTCGTCCGCGATCACCTTGCGGGCAAGGAAATGGAGATCGGCCGCTTCTACGAAGGCCGCGGCCAATGGCTCGCCGCGACGACGCGCTTCCGCAACGTCGTCGACAATTACCAGATGACCACGCACGTGCCCGAGGCGCTGCTGCGGCTGACCGAGGCGTATCTTGCGCTCGGCGTGCCGATGGAAGCGCAGAAGGCCGCGGCGGTGCTCGGTGCCAATTATCCGGGTACCGACTGGTACAAGCGCGCGTATGACCTGATGCAGAAGAATCAGGACAAGCTCGCCAAGGCGCAGAATCCCGCCGCGAGCTGATGCCCGCGGCGGCTTCCGTTCTTCCTCCGTTCCTGCAATAAGGCGCCGCGCATGCTGACGGCGCTTTCCATCCGCGATGTCGTCCTGATCGAGGCGCTGGACCTGGAGTTCGGCATCGGTCTGGGCGTGCTGACCGGCGAGACCGGCGCAGGGAAATCGATCCTGCTCGATGCATTGGGGCTCGCGCTCGGCGCGCGCGGCGAGAGCGGGCTGGTGCGCCAGGGGGCGACGCAGGCGGTCGTCACCGCCAGCTTCGAGACTCCGCTGCCGGGCGGCGCGATCGCCAATGCGATGGCGCAGAACGGGCTCGATCTGGAGCCGGGAGAGCCGTTGCTCGTGCGCCGCATCGTCAAGTCCGACGGCGGCAGCCGCGCCTTCGTCAACGATCAGCCCGCCTCTGCCGGGCTGCTTCGCGAGCTCGCGCCGCATCTGGTCGAGATCCACGGCCAGCACGACGATCGCGGCCTGCTCAATCCGCGCGGCCACCGGACCTTGCTCGACAGCTTCGGGCGGCTCGACATCGGTCCCGTCGCCGTGGCGCACCGTACGTGGCGCGAGGCGGAGGACGCCCTTGCCGTCGCGCGGGCCGAGCAAGACCTCGCCGAGCGCGACCGCGAATGGCTCGATCACGCCGTAACCGAGCTCCGCGCGCTTGCTCCTGAAGTGGGCGAGGAAGAGCAGCTCGCCGGGCGTCGCGCGACGATGCAGCGCGGCGAGAAGGTCGCGGGCGAGCTTCAGACGATCGCGCAATTGCTCGAAGGATCCGAGGGTGGGCTCAGCCAGCTCCGCCAGGCCGCGCGTGTGCTCGAACGGATCGCCGAGAGCCATGATGCGCTCGGCGAGGCGCTCGCCGCGATCGATCGCGCGATCACCGAGGGTGCGGAGGCGCAGGAACGGATCGATATCGCCGCCGAGGCGCTGGCCTTCGATCCCGCTGCGCTGGAGGCCGACGAAGCCCGATTGTTCGAGCTGCGTGGCATCGCACGCAAGCATCGCGTCCAGCCAGACGAGTTGCCGGCGCTGCTGGAGGAACTGGCCGCACGGCTCGAACGCGTCGAGAGCGGTGGTGCCGGTATCGCCCGGCTCGAACTCGCGGTGGAGGAGGCGCATCGCACTTATCGCGACGCCGCGCGGGCGCTGTCGGCTGCGCGGGCCGAGGCGGCGGCGCGTCTCGATGCTGCAGTCGAAACCGAGCTCAAGCCCCTGAAGCTCGACACTGCGCGCTTCCGCACCGTGGTCGAGCAGCTCGACGCGCCGCAATGGTCGACCGCCGGCATGGACCGTGTCGAGTTCGAGGTCTCGACCAACCCCGGCGCGCCCTTCGCGCCGCTGATCAAGATCGCCAGCGGCGGCGAACTGTCGCGCTTCATCCTCGCATTGAAGGTCGCGCTCGCCGAAGAGGGTGGCGCGGCGACGCTGATCTTCGACGAGATCGATCGCGGCGTCGGCGGCGCGGTCGCGAGCGCGATCGGCGAGCGGCTCGCGCGACTCTCGTCGAGCGCGCAGGTCCTCGTCGTGACGCACAGCCCGCAGGTGGCGGCGCGGGGGGCGCGGCATCTGCTGATCGCCAAGAGCCATGACGGCTTCGTCACGCGGACCGATGTCACGCCGCTCGATGCTACGCAGCGCCGCGAGGAGATCGCGCGGATGCTCTCGGGCGCCGAGATCACGCCTGAAGCCCGCGCCCAGGCGGAGCGTCTGCTCGCCGCCTGAGCGGAGTGAACCTGAACGCTCCTTTCGCACCTGTGACAAAATGCGACACAAAAAGCCGGGCGGTGGGACACTCCCGCGACAGGGGCATTTCATAACGCTCTTCGACCGCAGCCGCGGTCCTGTTGCAAAAGGAGAGTAACATGAAGAAATTCTCGCTCGTTCTTGCCGGCCTCGGCATTGCCGCCGCTTCTGTCCCCGGCGCTGCCATTGCGGCGCCTGCGCCGCATTTCGCGAGCTATCAGGGTGGCTGGCAGAGCATCAATGCGCGCCAGGCGAAGCTCGACGCCCGCATCAATCAGGGCATCCGTTCGGGTTCGCTCACCCGCGCCGAGGCCGTCCGGCTCCGTGCGCAGCTCCGCGATCTAGGTCGCCTCGAGGCGCGCTATCGTGCGACCCGCCCCGGCCTGACGCTCGCCGAGCGCCGCGACCTTGATCGCCGCTTCGATGCGCTCTCGGCGCGGATCCGCATCGAGAAACATGATCGCCAGGGATATCGCGGCCGATAAGCGGCTTTGGCCGAAAGACCATGACGGGCTCCGCCAGCGATGACGGGGCCCGTTCTACACGGCCCATGCCCGCCATGCATTTGCGCCCAAAGAAAAATTAGGGCAGTAATTCAGACACATTCTCTGTACAAGGTCGCCATGTACGCCGCCTCCCAACCCCAGACCGATTCCGCGACGCTGCTCGTCGTCGACGACGATCACGACATTCGCCACCTGCTCGCGAACAGCCTCGGCGCGCGCGGCTTTCGCGTCGAGACTGCTGCCGATGCGCAGGGCATGGACGAAGTGCTTGCGCGCACTTCGGTCGATTGCGTGATCCTCGACATCATGATGCCGGGCGAGGACGGCCTGTCCGCCTGCCGTCGCGTCGCAAAGCGCGATGGGCCTGAGGTCATCCTGCTGAGCGCGCTCGGCGAGGAACAGGATCGCATTCTCGGACTCGAAGTCGGCGCCGGCCATTATCTGCCCAAGCCGTGCAGCCCGCGCGAGATCCTCGCCACGGTGCGCGCGGCGCTCCGCAAGCGCGGGACGACCTGTGCGCTGGTGAGCGAAGTCTATATGTTCGATGGCTGGCGGATCGATCTCGGCAGCCACGAGCTGTTCGATCCGAACGGCGTGCTGGTCGGGCTCACCGACGGCGAGTTCGCAGTGCTGCGCGTGTTCATCGAGCGGCCACGGCGCGTGCTCTCGCGCGAGGCCTTGCTCCAGGCGGCGCGCGGCCCCGATTCGGACGCCTATGACCGTGCGATCGACGTGCAGGTCAGCCGCCTGCGGCGCAAGCTGCGCTCCGGCGCCGACGAGATCATTCGCACCGTCCGCAACGAAGGCTATTTGTTCGTGCCGCGAGTCGTGCGCGCATGATCCCAGCCGGGGGCGCGGCCCGATCGCCGCTGTTCCTGCGTATCTTCGTGCTGATGCTGGTCTGCGTCGCCGTGGTTCAGCTGATGAACCTCGCGCTGCTGATCGCGGCGCAAGCCCCGTCGGCAAAGCTCTACACCATCGATAATATCGTACAGACCATGAAGCAGGGCCGCGATCCGGGAAGCGAACTGCAGGTCGAGCGCGTCGCGGAGGTGCAGCCCGTGCCATGGAATCCGCGTAGCGAGCGGATCGGGGCGGCGCTGGCAACCGCGCTCGGCACGTCGGCCGACAAAGTGCGGATCCGTTTCCCCCCACTCTTCCTCCAGCGTGAGCGCGTGTTCGAACGCTCCGCCGTGCCGCGTCCCTCGCCGATCAGCCCCGCGGTGGCGCGCAACGTCATCATCATCGGCGGCTTCTCGGCGGCATGGCGTCAGCCCGACGGGCAGTGGCTCCAGGTGGAGCCTGTGGAGGTCTTCGAGCCGTGGCGCTGGTTCGTGTTCCTGTGGCTCATCGTCTCCGCGCTGGCCGTCGCGCCCTTCGCCTGGGCCCTCGCGCATCGTTTCGCCAAGCCGATCCGCGCCTTCGCGGCTGCCGCCGAGAGGCTGGGACGCGATCCGCGCGCGCCGCCGCTCGAACTGAAAGGGCCGGGCGAGATCGCCGAGGCTGCGGCGGCGTTCAACACGATGCAGGCACGGCTCAATCGCTATGTCGACGATCGCACCACGGTGATCAGCGCGGTGGCGCACGATCTGCGTACCCCGCTGATGCGGCTCGGACTCAGGCTCGAAACCGCGCCCGACGATCTGCGTCGGGCGTGTGAGAGCGACATTCGCGACATGCAAGGTCTGGTCTCGACCGCGCTGGCTTATGTCCGCGAGACGAGCGAGAAGCCGGTGCGGCGTCCGCTCGACCTGCGGTCGCTGACCGAGACGGTGGTCGACGATCTCGCCGATCGCGGGGAAGCAGTGACCCTCGCGCCGGGGGAAACCGTGGTGCTCGACGCCAATCCCGCCGCAATCAAGGCGCTGGTGACCAATCTCGTGATGAACGCAGTCAAATATGCCGGCGGCGCCGAAGTCTCGCTGGATCGGATCGACGGTCATGCCGTACTCGAAGTGCGCGATCGCGGCCCCGGCATTCCACCCGAGGATCTCGATCACGTCTTCGAACCGTTCTTTCGCGGTGAGCGATCGCGTAACCGGGACACGGGCGGCGTCGGGCTCGGCTTGCCCAGCGCACGGGCGGTGGCGCGCGCGCATGGCGGCGATGTCGAGCTCGCCAACCGCCCGGGCGGCGGGCTGATCGCGACCGTGCGCCTGCCGGTTTAGCGCGAGGGCTTCTCTTCGGCCGGCATACGACCACGAGGGCCTTTCGCCCCCTGCCGTCATCATGATAGCGCTAACGCTTGCCGGCGGCAGATCGATTCACGCGTGAGACGTGATCGAGCGATCGGGCTGGCCCGGGCAGTGCGAGAGGAGAGGATGATGGGCAACGGACAGAGCCGCCGCGAGATCCTGACCGGTTCGAGCGCGGCATTGCTGGCGGCGACGCTGCCGGCATGCGGTTGGGCGCAGCAGCCCCCCAAGCGCAAGCTCGGCTATGCGATTGTCGGGCTGGGCAGTTACGCCACCAACCAGATCATGCCGCGGCTGAAGGACTGCGAATTCGCCCGGCTCTCCGCACTGGTCAGCGGCACCCCAGAGAAGCTCGAGCGCTACGGCACCGAATACGGCATCCCGAAGACGCATCGCTACAATTACGCCAATTACGACAGCATCCGCGATAATCCCGACATCGATCTCGTCTACGTCGTGCTGCCCAATTCGCTGCATGCCGAATATTCGATTCGCGCCAGCCAGGCCGGCAAGCATGTGCTCTGCGAGAAGCCGATGGCGGTCTCCGCGGCCGAATGCGAGGCGATGATCGCCGCCGCGAAGAAGGCGGATCGCAAGCTGATGATCGGCTACCGCTCCCATTTCGAGCCGTATAACCGCCACGGCATCGAGCTGGTGAAGAACGGCTTCATCGGCCGCCCGCGGCTGATCACCTCCGAGCACGGCTTCACCATCCGGCCCAATCAGTGGCGGCTCGACCGGCCTTTGTCGGGCGGCGGATCGATGATGGACATCGGCATCTACAGCCTCAACGCCGCGCGCTACCTCTCGGGCGAGGAGCCGATCGAAGTCAGCGCGATGGAATCGACCGATCGGAACGATCCGCGCTTCCGCACTGTCGAGGATCGGATCGACTGGCAGATGCGCTTCCCCTCGGGCGCGCTGGCCGCGTGCGTGTCGAGCTACAGCTCCAACCACAATGCCTGGCGTGCCACCGGAGTCGATGGCTGGGTGGGGATGGAGCCCGCGACGCCCTATGAAGGGCACCAGATGTGGACCCGCAAGTACGGCAGGCCCGAGCAGGTGACCTTGCCGGAGCCGGCCAAGAACCAGTTCGTGGCGCAGCTCGATCACCTCGCCGAATGCGCGATGAGCGGCCGCCAGCCGATCGTCGCGGGCGAGGAAGGTCTCCGGGACATGCGGCTGATCGAGGCGATCTATCGCTCGGCGCGCGAAGGCAAGGCGATCCGGGTGGCCAAGGCGTGAAGGCGGATCGAAGGCAGCTTCTCACCGCCACCGTCATCGAAGCCCGCGTGGAGATCGCCTGATGCCCGAACCCTGGTACACCCTGACGATCGTTGCCGCGAGCATCGCAGCAGTGATCGTCCTCGTCCTGCGCTTCAAGCTGCAGCCGTTCCTCGTCCTGCTGCTGGTGGCATTGGTCACTGGGCTGGCATTCGGCGGCGAGCCCCAGTCGGTGATCGCCGCGATCCGCAAGGGCACGGGCGAGGCGCTCGGCTTCGTCGCGGTGGTGATCGGGCTGGGCGCAGTGCTCGGCGGGCTGCTCGAGGCGAGCGGCGGCGTCAACGCCATCGCACACCGCCTGCTCGATCTGTTCGGCGAGAAGCGGGTGCCCTGGGCGCTGACGGCGGTGGGCATCGTCGTCGGCGTGCCCCTGTTCTTCGACGTGGCCTTCATCATCCTCGCGCCCTTGCTCGCCACGCTGGCGATCCGGGCCGAGCGCCGGGTGACCTATTTCGCCCTGCCTTTGATGGCCGGGCTGATGACGATGCACGCCTTGCTGCCGCCGCATCCGGGCCCGGTGGCGGTGGCGGAGCTGATCCACACCGATTACGGGCTGCTTGCCTTCTACGGCCTGATCTGCGGAATTCCCTCGGCACTCCTCGCCGGGCCGATCTTTGCGAAAATGTTCCATGGCGCGCCCGGTTTCGGCGACCAGGTGCCGCCGCCGATGCTCGACGAAGGCGCTCCCCAGACCAACCCGATCGGCTTCCTGCCGGCGTTGCTCGCGATGCTGTTCCCGCTCGCCTTGATCCTGATCGCGGCAGTGGCAGGGCAGGCGATGGCGCCGGGCCCGGCCAAGACCTTCCTGCTCTTCTTGGGTCACCCCTTCACTGCGCTGATGCTCGCCGCATTGTCGGTGACCGGCTGGCTCCGCGTGCGCGAAGGCGCGCCCTGGGCGACGCTCTCGCGCATCATGACCCGGGCGCTCGAACCCGCCGGTCTGATGGTGCTGATCATCGGCGCGGGTGCGGCGTATAAGGAAGTGCTGATCGAATCGGGGGCGGGGCAGCAGATCACTGCCCTGGTCACCGCGGCACAGGTCTCAGTGCCGGTCTTCGCCTTCCTGCTCGCGGCATTCGTCCGCATCGCGCAAGGCTCGGCCACCGTCGCGATGGTCACCGCCGCGGGCCTCGCCGGGCCGCTGATCACCGCGGCGGCGCTCAGCCCCAGCCGGATCGCGCTGGTGACCGTCGCTATCGGCGGCGGCGCCACGATCGCCAGCCACGTCAACGACACCGGCTTCTGGCTGGTGAAGCAATATCTGGGGCTGACCGAGGCGCAGACCTTCCGCAGCTGGACGATCGGCGCCACGATCGCCGGCCTCACCAGCTTCGGAATCGCGCTGCTGATCTGGCCATTCGTGTAAAGAGAGGGACATGACCAACTCCATCACGCGCCGCACGGCGCTCGCCGGAATGGCGGCACTCCCCTTCGTGCCTGCGCTCGCACGCGGCGAAACCATCGGCAGCATCACTCGGTTCGATCCCGGCCTCGACGCCGTGATCGACGTGAATGCGCAGATCGAAGTGCTGGGGACCGGCTATAGATGGACCGAAGGCCCGGTCTGGGTGAAAGAAGGCGGCTATCTGCTCTTCTCGGATGTCCCCGCCAACATCGCCTATCGCTGGAAGCAAAGCGAGGGCATCACGCCGTTCCTGAATCCGTCGGGACTGGTCGGGCCGATCCCGGCCGGCATTCGCGAGGCGGGATCGAACGGCCTCGGAGTCGATGCGCAGGGGCGGCTGATCATCGCCGATTCGGGAACCCGCGCGATCGCCGCGCTCGACCTTGCCACCAAACGCCGCACGATCCTCGCCGATCGCTATGAGGGCAAGCGCTTCAACAGCTGCAACGATGTCGCGTTCGGGCGGGACGGCGCGATCTATTTCACCGATCCGCCTTACGGCCTGACCGAAGGCGACACGTCGCCGCTCAAGGAACTGGCGTTCAACGGCGTGTTCCGGCTCGATCGTGACGGCAAGGTCCGAGTGATCGACGATACGCTGAAGCGCCCCAACGGCATCGGCCTCTGCCCCAAAAAGACCACGCTCTACGTCGCGATGTCGGACGAGGCGCGGCCGCAGATCCTGGCCTATCCGCTGGGCGCCGACGGCATGCCGCGCGCCGCGCCGACCGTCTTCCACGATTTCAGCGAACCGCTCAGCCGCAAGCTGCCGGGGATGCCCGACGGGCTCGAGGTCGACAAGGCCGGCCGGCTGTTCGCCAGCGGACCCGGCGGCATCTATGTCCTCTCGCCCGAGGGCAAGGCGCTGGGCCTGATCGCCACCGGCAAGGCCACCGCCAATTGCGCGTTCGGCGAGGATGGCAGGACCCTGTTCCTCACCTCGAGCGACACGCTCGCGCGCGTCCGGCTCAAGAGCGCGGGCTGGTAGAGCCGGGGATCGCCGCCTAGATCGGGTGAATGTCCGAACCCGAGGCGATTCCCGCGGCCACCGTGATCGTGATGCGCGAGACCGCCGATGGTCCGCCCGAATTGCTGATCGTCGAGCGCGCGCGGGCGATGTCGTTCGCGGGCGGCGCTTTGGTGTTCCCCGGCGGGCGCGTCGATCCGGGCGATCATGTGCTGGCGATGACGCTGGACGGCGACCCCGAAGACCTCGCCGCGCGGATCGCCGCGGTGCGCGAGACGATCGAGGAAGCCTGCGTCGCGGTCGGCGTGACGGTGCCGGTCGCGACGATCCCCGATCTCCAGCGCCGCCTTTATGCCGGCGAGGCGATGGGGACACTGCTCGACGAAGTCGGCGGCGCGCTCGATCTGGATGTTTTGGTTCCGTTCGCGCGCTGGCTGCCTGCCGGGGTTCACCACAAGCTGTTCGACACGCGCTTCTATCTCGCCCGCGCGCCGCAAGGCGCCGAGCCGGTGGTCGACGGCAACGAAAATGTCCGCGTCTTCTGGGCCTCGGCGCGCGCAGTGCTGGACGCGGCCGACCGCGGCGGGGCGACGATCATTTTTCCGACACGGCGCAACCTCGAGCGGCTGGCGCTGTTCGCCAGCTTCGCCGACGCCGTGGCTGACGCCCGCGCGCACCCGGTGCGTATCGTCACGCCGTGGATCGAGACGCGTGACGACGGCGATCATCTCTGCATTCCCGACGATCTAGGCTATCCGGTCACTTCGGAGCCACTCGCGCGAGCGATCCGGGCATGAGGACGATCCGCCAGGCGATCCTCGCTGTCTTCGCCTTCGCGGTGCTGCTGGGGCTCTTCTTCACGATCTATGCGCTGGTGCGAAACCGTCCGCAGGACCTGCCCTGGACGCGGCTCGATCTCGGCCAGCCGATCGGTGCCTTTACCGGGCGCAAGCTTGCCGGCCTCACCGACAATTTCGCCGAATGCCGCGCGCTGCTCCAGTCGGCGGGGGTGCGCTACGCGATCCTGCCGACCGTCCAATCGGGCGACAAATGCGGCTATGCGGATGCGCTGCGCTTCGCCCCCGGCGGCACCCAGAAGATCGAGTTCAGTCCGGCACGGCTCGGCGTTTCATGCCCGGTGGCGGCCGCGCTGGCGATGTGGGAGTGGAATGTCCTCCAGCCCGCCGCGCAGAAGCATTTCGGCGCGCGGGTCGAGCGGATCGAGCATCTCGGCAGCTATTCGTGCCGGCGCATCTACGGCCGCAGCGCGGGCGACTGGAGCGAGCACGCCACTGCCGACGCGATCGACATTGCCGGCTTCAGGCTGTCGGACGGCACGCATGTCCGCGTGCTCGGCGATTGGGAGGGGGGCGGAGAAAAGGCCGCGTTTTTGCGCGAGGTGCGCACCGGGGGATGCAAATTGTTCTCGACGGTATTGTCGCCCGATTACAACGCGGCGCACCGCGATCATTTGCACCTCGACCAGGCGACACGCGGGGAAATGGGATGGCGGACCTGCCGGTGAGGGCAGGCCCGCGCGAAGATCAGTTCGGCAATGCCGCCGCGTCGACCTTTTCCACCCATTGCGGGAAGAAGGCCGGCTGGCGGTTCGACCAGCCCGAGGCAGTCGCTGCCGCTTCGCTGATCGACTGGAGCAGTTTCCGGCGCAGGTCCGGGTGCAGATGCGGCAGCGCCGCGGCCGAGCAGAAGGCCGAGGGGAGCCAAGGCCGGACCTCGGCGCCGATCAGCCGCTCATAGAGGAAGCGATAGGCCGAGAAGGTCGTCAGCCGCCCCTGGCCGAGATCGAATGCCGATACGGTCACCAGCGGCGCCATGAACGGCTCGATCGAACCGAGATCGCTGTCGTCGGGCATCAGCGCACGCAGTTCGGGGATGCGCTCGTACATGTGCGCCTGGGCGCGGATGCTCGCGGCTTCCACTATGTCGCGCGACCAGCGCTCCAGGGCGTCCTCGCGCTCGAGCCCGATGTCGAGCGCGCGGCGGACATAACGCTGCGTCGATGCGCTGAACCCCGCGAATTCTTTCATTTCGGCCAACGTCATGGCGCCTTCGGCCGGCTTCATTCTCGATGCCATCACCTTAACTCCCACCCCACTCAATCCCCGACGGCGATCATGCGACAGAATGGTTAACGCGCCGCTTAATCAGCCGTTGGCTCCCGTTCATTATAGGAATCGAAAAGGTGTTGCGGCGCAACAATGCTGCGACGAATCGCAGTCTCACTTGGGGAAAAGTTGCAAGCTGATGCTCTTGCGCAACAATGGGGCTTTTACGGAGCCCATGCCCAAAAGGGGCCTGGGATTAAGAAAGTATAAATCTTTGAAGCGAGCCAAAGCCGCTGTTTTCCGCGGTTTTTTGGCTGGTTCCTTCAATCCGTCGGTTCGTCGCAACGGTTCGTCGGATCGGCGGGCCGCAGGGCTGTACCGCCGTCCTATGTTGCGGTTAGCAACAATCAACAGCTTGATTCCTGACCGGGGGGTCTATGAAGTTTCGTGTTCTCGCAGCGCGTTTTGCGCTGACGGCGTTCTGCGCCCTGATGGCTTCGGTGCCCGCCCAGGCGAAGAGCGCCTATCTGCAGTGTGCGCCTTATGCCCGCCAGGTCTCCGGCGTGGATATCCACGGCAATGCCTGGACCTGGTGGAGCCAGGCCGCCGGCCGCTACGAGCGCGGCGATACCCCCAAGGTCGGCGCGGTGATGTCGTTCAAGAAGACCGCGAGGAACCCCTTCGGGCATGTCGCGATGGTTTCGGAAATCGTCAGCGACCGCGAAGTGCTGCTCACGCATGCGAACTGGTCGCGCCGCGGCGGCATCGAGCGTAACGTCCGCGCCGTCGACGTCTCGGCAGCCGGCGACTGGAGCGAAGTCCGCGTCTGGTTCGCTCCGCTCGGTGACCTCGGAACCTCGACCTATCCGATCAACGGCTTCATCTATTCGGACGGTGCACCGGACACGTTTGCTGCGCCCCAGATGGCGAAGAAGGCCGATCCGATCGTCGTCGCCTCGCTGAACCTCGATCTCAGCGATCTCAAGCTCGAGACCGTCGCCAACTAGGCTTTGGGCGTAAACGTCAGCGCTACGCCGTTCATGCAATAGCGCTTGCCCGTCGGCTGCGGTCCATCGTCGAAGACATGGCCGAGATACCCGCCGCAGCGCCGGCACAAGACTTCGGTCCGCGTCATCCCCAGGGTCCGGTCGCTCTTCGTTATCACTGCATTGGGCAAGGCCGCAGTGAAGCTCGGCCAGCCCGTACCGCTGTCGAACTTGGTCGAAGAAGCGAACAGCGGCAGCGCGCATCCCGCACAAGAGAATGTCCCCGCGCGATGCTCACGGTTGAGGGGGCTCGTCCCCGGAAACTCGGTCGCGCCCTGGCGCAGCGTCCGATAGGCGGCCGGGCTCAGCCTTTTCTTCCATTCGGCATCGGTGAGCGTGAAGGAAAAGCGCTGCGCCGCTTCGGCGGGCACGCCACAAGCGGCGGTGATCGCGCCGAGCCCGGCGACGACGAGGAGGTTGCGGCGGTTGGTCTGCATAGGGTGGATGTGGGATCGAGCGAGCGATTTTCCAATCTCCCTCTCCCCTTGTGGGAGCCTCAATCCCCCTCATCCTTCCCACTCGCTGCGCGAGCGGGCCCCTTCCTTCTCCCACAAGGGGAGAAGGATTTAGTTAGTACCTGCTCAGCTCCACCGGCATCTTCTTGTAGCCGTGGACGAAGCATGCGGCCACGCGCTCGGGTTCGTGGAGGACGTTCACGCGTAGCCTCCTTTTCGCCATCTCCTCGAGCAGGATGCCGATCTGCAATTCCGCCAGCCGCGCGCCGACGCAGCGATGGATGCCGTGCCCGAACGCCAGATGCCGCCGCGCATTCTCGCGATCGACGATGATCTTGTCGGCATTGGGAAACACGCTCTCGTCGCGATTGGCCGAGAGATACCAGAGCGCCAATTTGTCGCCCGCGCGAATTTGCCGCCCTTCCAGCTCGCTGTCCTGGGTGGCAGTGCGGCGCATATGGGCAAGCGGCGTCTGCCAGCGGATGATCTCCTGCACTGCATTGGGGATCAGCGCCGGATTGGCTTCGAGCTTCGCGCGCTCGTCGGGAAACTGCTCGAGGCCCCAGGCATAAGCGCTCATCGAATTGCGCGTCGTGTCGTTGCCGCCGACGATCAGCAGGATCAGGTTCCCGAGGAACTCCATCTGATCCATGTGGCTCATCGCGTCCGAATGGATCATCATCGAGATGAGGTCCGGGGTCGGCTCCTTGCCCATCTTCCCCTGCCAGAGATTGCCGAAATAAGCGGCGCATTCGAACAGGATCGTCCGCCTTTGGTCCTTGCGCACCGGGTCCTTGGCGATCTCGATATCGCCTGCCCAGTCGGACCAATAGGTCAGCAACCGCCGCTCTTCCCACGGGAAGTCGAACAGGATCGCCAGCATCTGGGTGGTCAGCTCGATCGAGACGGTGTCGACCCAGTCGAATTCCTTGCCCACCGGCAGCGAATCGAGGATCTCGGCGCTGCGCGTGCGGATATTCTCGTTCATCCGCACCATCTCGGAGGGCGTGAACGCCGGCGCGACCGTCCGCCGCTGGCCAGTGTGCTTGGGCCGGTCCATAGCGATGAACATCGGCATCTTGATGTCGCCTTCCTGCAGATCGGCGATGGTGATTCCGCCCGCTTCGGACGAGTAGAGGTCGGGCAGCGATTCGACCTGGACGATCGGCTTGTACGACGAGACGGACCAATAGGGGCCGAAGGCGCTATGCTCGGTATAATATACCGGGGCTTTCTCGCGCAACTCGCGGAACGGCGCCTGCCAGACATCGTCGCGGTACAGTTCGGCGCGACTCACATCGAGCGGATCGACGGCCTTTTCCGGGCTCGACTCAGTCGCAAGCGTAGCCATTCTGCCTCTCCTTTACGGGGGAGGAGAACCTTAACTGACACTAATGTCAATAGCGGGTCGCTCGGCCTGCCGCTTGCTGCGCTTCGGCCCGCCCGACTTGAGCACGCCGCGCCGGAAGAGCCGCGCCGCGACCGTCACGGTAATTGCCACCCACAGCATCTGCCAGACCAGCGCCACTGCGTGCGGCCACAGAGCCGGCGAATTCGCCGCATGCGCTGCCATCGCCAGGGGCGAGCTGAAAGGGAAGATTTCCGCCGCCCGCGCCACCCAGCTATCGGCATGGCCGGCGGCATAGGATGCGAAGCCGAGCATCGAGAACTGGAAGATCGTGATCGGCAGCGACAGCATCTGGATCTCGCGCTGGGTGCCCGCCAGCGCTCCGACGCCGAGGAACACGGCGCTCTGCAGCATGTACGCCATGGTGAAATAGACGACGAACAGCAAGGGGAAGATCGGGCCGACGGCGGTGCTCAGATTACCCAGTTCGGCCGCCCAGCTCGCGGGCACAACCTTGGGCAATTGTGCGATCAGCGTCCCCCAGAAGCAGACGAACAGCAACGCCGATCCGAACGCGCCGAGCAATTTGCCGAAGAACACGCTTTCCAGCGGGATCGCCGCGGCAAGCACTTCGATCACCTTGTTCGATCGTTCCTCGGCCATCGCTCCAACCGCCTGGCCAGAGAGCATCAACGTCAGGAAGAAGATGCCAAGGGCGGCAAAATAGGCTGCCTGGCTGCGCCCTCCGGTCGTCGCCTGGCCTGAGGTAACCTCGGTGACATTGGCCTTGCTCAATTGCTTCGCACCGCCGCTGCGTTCGGCACGCAGTGCCTGTTCGGCAAGCTGCGTCAGATATATTCCTTCGGCATAGCCCGAGGGCCTGCGCAGGATCTGCGGCCGATCGAGCGGACCATAGAGCACTGCCGCCACGTCGAATTGGCTGCTGTCCAGCAAGGCGAGGGCCTGCGCCGGAACGTCGTCGCCCGGGCCCTCGATCTGCAGCGCCGGCCGCGCCGTCGGCACAGTGAACACCTGGCGCAATTGCTTATCGACCGCGGCGATCTCATCGGCCTTGTCGGGCGCGGCGATCACCACCACACGCTGCCGTTCCTCGCCGCCGCCGGCCGCGCTGCTCGCGGTCATGCTGCCTACCGTCGCGAATGCGATCATCAGGAGCGGGCTCAGCAGGAACAGCAGGAAGGTCGGGGTCATCACCGTCGCGGTGAAGTCGCGGCGCGCCACGGTGAGCGCCTGGCGGAGCAAGCGTCCGAACTTCATGCCGCCTGCTCCAGCGCTTCGGGGCCGACGATGCGGACGAATGCGTCGTGCAGCCCCGGGCGCTCGATCGACAGGCCGGAAATGCCGTAACCCGCGTCGATCAGCCGCACCAGCAAAGCCTCGATCCCCTCGGGCGGCACCGTGAAGCGCCAGCTCCCGTTCTCGCGCTCGGCGTCGGCGGGCAGCAGCGCGCCCGCGGTGTCGGCATGATGATGCGGCGTGTAATGCGCCTTGAGCGGCAGCATCGATCGGGCCTCGTTCACCGTGCCTTCGAACTTCACCACGCCTCCTGCGATGATCGACAGCCGGTCGCACAGCCTTTCGGCATGCGCCATCACATGGGTCGAGAACAGGATCGTCGCGCCGCGGTCGCGCTGGCCACGGATCAGTTTCTCGAGCCGCTCCTGGTTGACCGGGTCGAGCCCCGAAAAGGGCTCGTCGAGCACCAGCAGTTCGGGCTCGTGCACCACCGATCCGAGCAATTGGACCAGCTGCGCCATGCCCTTGGAGAGCTTGCGGATCTTGTCGTCGGCGGCGTGGCCGAGCCCCGCTGCCTCGAGCAACTCGCTTGCACGCTTGCGCCCCACGCTCCACGGCAGCCCACGCAGTGCGCCCATGAAGGCGATGGCTTCACGACATTTCATGTTGGGATAGAGCCCGCGCTCCTCGGGGAGGTAGCCGACCCGGTCGCTCGCGTTGCGCGGCGCGTCGTGCCCCAGCAGCATGCGCTCGCCTTCCTCGGGCTCGATGATCCCGAGCAGCATGCGCAGCGTCGTGGTCTTGCCCGCGCCGTTGGGGCCGAGCACGCCATAGATCAGTCCCTTGGGGACTGCGATGCTGACCCCGTCCACTGCGCGCCGATCGCCGAAGCGTTTGACGAGCCCGTTGGCGCTTACCGCCAGATCGCTGCTCAAATTGGTGCCCTCCCTCGCGCTTCGTGGTAGCGGGTGCGCGTGCGCCAAGACAAGCCACTGGAAGAACGCCTCAAGGAGAAAGCCGCCGAAATCGGTTTTGCTGCTTGCGGAGTCACGCGCGCCGACGCTGCCCCCGCGGCGGGAGAACGCCTGCGCCAATGGCTCGCCGACGGCAGCCATGGCTCGATGATCTGGATGGAGGAGCGCGCGCACCACCGCGAAAGCCCCGCGTCGCTGTGGCCGGGGGTCCGCTCGGTGATCGCGCTCGGGATGAGCTATGCCCCCGCCGCCGATCCGCTCGCGTTGGCCGGGGAAGGGGAGGTCGGCCGGATCTCGGTCTATGCCCAGGGCGGCGACTATCACGACCTGATCAAGCGCAAATTGAAGGAGCTCGCGCGCTGGCTGGTCGGCGCGGCGCCGGGCGCGGACGTCAAGGTGTTCGTCGATACCGCGCCGGTGATGGAGAAGCCGCTGTCCGAAGCCGCCGGGCTCGGCTGGCAGGGCAAGCACACCAATCTCGTCAGCCGCAGCCATGGCAGCTGGCTGTTCCTCGGCGCGATCTACACCACGCTCGATCTTGCGCCCGACCGCGCCGGGCGCTCGACCTGCGGCAGCTGCGACGCATGCCAGACGGCCTGCCCCACCGATGCTTTCCCTGCGCCCTATCGTCTCGATGCGCGCCGCTGCATCTCGTATCTGACGATCGAGCACAAAGGTCCGATCCCGCACGAATTCCGGGAGAAGTTGGGCAATCGCATCTATGGCTGCGACGATTGCCTCGCGGTTTGCCCGTGGAACAAGTTCGCGGCCGCCGCGCAGGCAAACCTCGCCTTCGCCCCGCGCGCCGAACTGACCGCGCCGGAATTGGCCGATCTGCTCGCGCTCGACGATGCCGGCTTTCGCGAGGTGTTCGCAGGCTCGCCGATCAAGCGCATCGGCCGCGATCGCATGGTCCGCAATTGCCTGATCGCCGCCGGCAACAGCGCCAGCCCTGCGCTGGTCGAACCGGTCCGCGCCCTGCTCGTCGATCCCGACGAAGTGATCCGCGAAGCGGCGGAGTGGGCGCTGGAGCGGCTAATTCCCCCTCTCGCTTGCGGGAGGGGTTAGGGGAGGGTGCGACGGGGAGGTTTCGCGACTCACGCACGTCAGACCCTCCCCCCGACCCCTCCCGCAAGCGAGAGGGGAGCGCGCTTGGCTACCGCCCCGACGGCCGGCCCGCCGCCAGCGCCGCGAGGCAGCTCGCCTGGTCGATCGGCCTGCCGTCGTGCTGACGCGTCTCCAGATAGGTCACCACCGGCTCGCCGCGTGCGTTCGACGGCGGATAGAGATAAGTGTCGAGCACGCAAATCGGCCCCGCGAACTGAAGCTTGCGCGCCGGGCCCTCGGCCGCGTCCAGCGTCGGCTGGCCGAACTGGGCGATCAGCCGCGCCGCCGGTTGCCCCTTTACCGCAGTCACGCTCGCCGGCGCAGCCGCCGGGGCCGCGCTGGGGACGGGGACATGGGCGGCGGGGCGCGCTTCGGGGATCATCTCCGCCCCGCAACCGCCCAGCGCCACCGCGCCCGCCAGAACCCAGAATCTCATGCGTTTCTCCTGCGGTGGAATGCGTGCGTCGCCATCGCCGCACCCAGCACCGGCGCGACCAGATTGATCAGCGGCACCAGGAACAGCCCCGTGCCGACAGCCCCCAGGCCGAAGCGACGCAGCCGCGTCTGCCGCCGCCATTCGGCAATCTGCGCATAAGCCATGTGCCGCGCCGCGACCATGTCTCCAAGATCGCGCCCCAGCAGCCAGGCATTGACTCCGAAAAACGCCAGCGCCGTGCCGAAGCCGGTGATCAGCAGCATCAGATAGATCGGTGAAAGCAGCAGATTGACTGCGATCGTCCGCAGCGCCGAACCCACGCCCATCGTGATCGAGCGTCCCAGCGGCACGGCGCGCGCCGCGGCATGCGCCGCCGGATAGTGCTTCGCCTCGACCGCCGCGACCACTTCGTCGGCGAAGATCCCCAACACCGCCACTGCGACTGCGCGAAACAGCAGCCACCAGCCGAGCAGGAACAGCAGCAATGTCGCCACATCGGCGAACGCCCCGGCGTCGCTGCCGATCCCCATCCATTCGCTGGTCGCACCTCCCAGCCAATCCATCGCATACCAGAGCCCCAGCCCAAGTCCTGCGAAGAGCAGCAATGTCAGCGCCAGGGACTTGAGCAGGACCAATAATACCGGCCGGTCGAACAGCTGTCCCAGCGCGAGGAAGAACGCGTGCATCATTGCGCTATGCTTTGCCGCGCTCTAGGGCGCCCGCGCAACCCTGTCGGAGCCCAGATTTGACCAGCCCCACCTATGACGTCGTCGCCATCGGCAACGCCATCGTCGACATTCTCGCCCAGGCCGAGGACAGCTTCATCGAAGAGATCGGCGTCGCCAAGGGCTCGATGCAGCTGATGTTCTCACCCGAGGAAGCCGACGCGCTCTACGCGAAGATGGGCCCCGGCCGCGAAGTCTCGGGCGGTTCGGCCGCCAATACCGTCGCCGGCATTGCGGCTCTCGGGGGCAAGTGCGCGTTCATCGGCCAGGTCGCCGACGATCAGCTTGGCACCGTCTTCGCGCACGATATCCGCGCCGCCGGCGTCGACTTCGCCACCGCGGTTCGCCCCGGTCAGCCGACCACCGCGCGCTGCCTGATTTTCGTCACCCCCGACGGCCAGCGTACGATGAACACTTTCCTCGGCGCGTCGCAGTTCCTGCCCGCCGCCGCGCTCGACGAAGCAGTAATCGCCAATGGCGCGATCCTCTATCTCGAAGGCTATCTGTGGGATCCCGAAGAGCCCCGTGCCGCGATGCGCAAGGCGATCGATATTGCCCGGGCCAATGGCCGGAAAGTCGCCTTCACGCTCTCCGACGTCTTCTGCATCTCGCGCCACGGCGGCGATTTCCGCAAGCTGATCGAGGACGGCCTGATCGACATTCTCTTCGCCAACGAGAGCGAGTTGCTCGCTTTGTGCGAGCACGAGACGTTCGAGGCGGCGGTCGAGCATATCCACGGCAAGGTGCCTCTGCTCGTCGTCACACGCAGCGAGAAGGGCGCGATGGCCCTGCAGGGTTCGGAGCGGGTCGAAGTGCCGGCCGAGCCGATCGAGCGCCTCGTCGACACCACCGGTGCCGGCGACATGTTCGCTGCGGGCTTCCTGTTCGGCCAGGCGCAGGGCCGGAGCTTGCAGGAATCGCTCCGACTCGGCGCGATCTGCGCTGCCGAGATCATCCAGCATTACGGCGCGCGCGCCGAAGCCGACCTCAAGCAGCTGGCCGCTGTCTGAGGATTCGGCGATTCTGAAACATGATGGAAACATATTCGCCTGTTTTCAGACGCTTTTTTAAGCACTGCTAAACCTCGAAACGGATAGACAGCTGGAAACGGCTACCGTTTCGCGGGGGGCAAATAGTTGCTGCGACGGATCGCACCCGGGCAGGCCAGGATGGGCATGTACATCCACGGATTCGAAGGATCGTGGTTCAGTCATCCGTTCTGGCGCACGCGTTTCCTGCTGGAACGGCCTGAGGATCTTGCCGCGCTGCTTGCCAGCGATGTCCCCGCCGTTCTGATCGACGTCGAACGCGGCGTCGGCCCCGAGGGAGGCGCCGCGCCACGGGCGCATATTGCGGGGGGAGTGCTCAAGCCGGCGTTGGCTGAAATGTCCGTTACTTCCTGCGCGCCGGTCGATTCGGTGAGGATTGATCGCGAGCTTGCCCGCAAGACGATCGCACGATCGAAGCACGCGGTGAAAAGCGTGTTCGACGGTGCTCGCCTCGGCCAACCGATCGACGCCGAAGCGGTCGCGTCAGTCGTCACCGACATCTCGCAAGCCGTCGATCGCAACCCTGCGATGTTCATCGACATGGTGCGGCTGAAGTCGAAGGACGAATATACCTATCTCCATTCGGTCTCGGTCTGCGCGCTGATGGTCAATCTCGCCAATCAGCTCGGTCTCGACGAGCCGACCGTGCGGTCGATGGGGCTGGCCGGCCTGCTCCACGATATCGGCAAGATGGCGGTGCCCGACACCGTCCTGAACAAGCCCGGCCCGCTCGACGAGGATGAACTCGCACTGATCCGCACCCATCCCGAGCACGGCCATGCGATGCTCGCCAATGGGGAGAGCGTCACCCAGGAAGTGCTCGACGTCAGCCTGCTCCACCACGAGAAGATCGATGGAACTGGCTATCCCAAGGGCCTCAAGGGCGATGCGATCAGCCTAGCCGCGCGGATGGGCGCGATCTGTGACGTGTATGACGCGCTCACCTCCGCTCGCCCCTACAAGGAAGGCTGGACGCCGCTCCGGGCCGCGACCGAGATGCATGGCTGGGAAGGCCATTTCGATCGCGAATTGCTGTTCAAGTTCTTCCGCAGCGTCGGCGTCGCGCCCACCGGGCTGCTGGTGCGGATGCGCTCGAACCGCCTCGGCATCACGCTGCCCGATGGCGCCAGGGAGGCGCGCAGCAAGGTCCGCATCTTCCACTGCGCGCTCGAACGCGCGCCGCTCACGCTCGAGGATGTCTTCCTGTCCAGCGCGGGCGGGAGCGACCAGATCGTCAGCGAGGAAGACCCCGATCGCTGGGGCTTCGGCGACTGGCGGGCATTGTCGCAGAAGCTGATCGCCGGACAATCCGCGCGGGGCTGAGGGCTTCGGCTGCCTGCCCACTCTTGTAATTGCAACTCAATCGCATTAGCGATCCGCCCCGGGAAGTCGAATCGTCGTTCGGCCGTCGCGATCGTTGCGCTCGCTCATCCCGCCAGATCCCGCCGGTTCGCCTCACGCTGCCGGCTTCGTTCTGGCGGCGATCGAGTGCGCGCCCGGCGCATCGGAAGCACGATGCGAGGGAAGCCAAAAAGGGGAAAATGATGCGCCGTTCATTTTGTTTGCTGCTGACGGGCACGGCTTGGCTGTTCACGCCGGCACTGGTCCACGCGCAGGAAGCGCCGCAAAAGGACGCGGCAACGAACGACGGGGCTGACGAAGACATCGTCGTTACCGGTTACGGCCGAAGCAACGAACCCACCGCGGCCACCGGGCTCCCCCTCACGCCCATCGAAACGCCGCAGACGATCAGCGTCATCACCCGGCAGCAGATCACCGATCAGGCGCTGACGTCGATCAACGACGCGCTCGACTTTGCCGTGGGCATTTCCAAGAAGGACATCGATCGCGGCCGCAGCGCCATTTCCGCGCGCGGCTTCGAGGTCCAGAATTTCCAGCTCGACGGCGCGCCGTTCGTCAACGGCAATGTCGGTTTCGGTGAGACCAGCACGGTATTGTACGAGCGCGTGGATCTGGTCCGCGGCGCGGCTGGCCTCATGCACGGCGCGGGCGATCCGTCGGCGGTGGTCAATTTGATCCGCAAGCATGCGGATGCCGGCGAATTCGACGGCTATGCCAGCCTCGAAGGCGGTTCGTGGAACCGCATCGCCGCGACGGTGGATGTCCAGTCGCCGCTCAACGCATCGGGCACGGTGCGCGTCCGTGCCGTCGCCCAGGCATATCGGCAGGATGGGTTCGTCGACCGCGAGGAAAGGACGGGCCTCGTCCTCTACGGCGTGCTGGATGCCGATCTGGGCGAGCGCACCAAATTGTCCTTCGGCGCCAGCTATCAGCGTGACGATCGGGACGGCGTGATGTGGGCGCAGCTTCCCTATTGGTACAGCGACGGCACGCGGACCGATTGGCCGCGGTCGAAGACCACCGGCACCGACTGGGGCCATTGGAACACCACCGAGATCTCGGCCTTCGCCACGTTGACACACGATCTGGGCGGCGGTTGGCGCATCCGCGGCGACCTCGGCTATCACAAGGGGCTGGAGGATTCGAAGCTGTTGTGGCTCGACGGCATGCCGGATTGGGTGACCGGGCTGGGCATGACCAGCTATGGCTATTGGTACAAGGCCGATCCCGAGCAATGGCACGGCAGCATCCAGGCCAACGGCACGTTCGCGCTGCTCGGCGGCACCCATGACCTCTCCTTCGGTGCCATGGCGAGCTATCTCGACGGCGGCTGGACCAATCGCGATCCCATCGCGATCGACCCCGTCGGTGATTTCAATCGCTGGGACGGCACGCTTGCCGAACCCGAATGGGGCAATCGTTACGTGCTGTCCGACAAGGGCAACACTACGCAGGCGGCACTTTACGGCACGACGCGGATCAGCCTGTTCGACGGGCTGAAGCTGATCGCCGGCGGGCGCCTGAGCAGCTTCAAGCGCAACGAGGAGGCACTTCCTTCGGGCAGGGCTGCTTACAGTTTGGCGTATAAGGGCGTGTTCACGCCCTATGCCGGGCTGATCTACGACATCACCGACAATCTCTCGGCCTATGTGAGCTACACCGACATCTTCAAGCCGCAGGGCAATCTGCGCGACCGCGAGGGCCGGTTGCTCGATCCGCTCGAAGGGAAAAGCTACGAGGCGGGCGTGAAGGCGCTGCTGCTGGGCGGCAAGCTCCTCGCGACGGCGGCGGTGTACCGCATCGAACAGGATAATCTCGCCGTGCCCGATCCGGGCCAGTTCGTGCCGGGCACGTCCAATCCGGCGTATCGCGGGGCGAGCGGGACTGTCGCCAAAGGCTACGAGCTGGAAGTGGTCGGCAAGATCACCCCGCAATGGGACGTCAGCGCGGGCTGGAGCGATTACAGCGCGAAGGACGCGGACGGTGCCGACGTGCTCAGCCATCAGCCGCGCAGGGCGTTCAATTTCGCGACCGCTTACGGCTTTACCGGCACCCTCGACGGCCTGCGGATCGGCGGCGCGCTCAAATGGGAGAGCCAGCCGCCGGTCACTGCGGCCAATCCCGGCTCGGGAGTCGTCGAGAAGATCGGCCAGCCCGATTATGCGATCGTCAACATCATGGCGCGCTATGACCTGAACAAGCAGGTGTCGCTTCAGCTCAATGTCGACAATCTGCTCGATCAGACCTTTTTCAGCGGCAACAGCTGGTTCCCGGGCTTCGTATATGGCGAACCGAGGAATGCGCGGGTGACGTTGAAATACGCGTTTTGACGGCGGGGCGTGGCGGTGCGCCCGCCCGCCCGCCCGCCCGGGCCTAGGATTTCGCCTTGCCCTCGCGTGCCACTTCGCGCCAGCCAATGTCCCGCCGGCAGAAGCCGGTGGGGAAGTCGATCGCATCCACCGCGCGATACGCCGCCGCCTGTGCAGCGCGGACCGAAGGCCCCTGCGCCGTTACTCCCAGCACGCGCCCGCCGCTCGCTACCAGGGTGTCGCCGTCCATCCGCGTGCCGGCATGGAACACCTTCGCGCCGGTCGCTTCCGCCGCGTCGATCCCGCGGATCGCGCCGCCGGTCTCGGGTGTGTCCGGATAGCCGTCCGCCGCCATCACCACCGTCAGCGCCGTATCCGCCGAGAAGACGGGATCCGGCCGACCCGCCAGTTCGCCCTTCGCCGTCGCGATCATCAGTTCCAGCAAATCGCCTTCGAAGCGCAGCATCAGCACCTGGCATTCGGGATCGCCGAAGCGGGCATTATATTCGATCAGCCTCGGGCCCCGCGCGGTCAGCATCAGTCCGGCATAGAGCACGCCCGAATAAGGCGAGCCCATCCGCGCCAGCGCCTCGATCGTCGGGCGGACGATCGTCTCGATGGCCTCGCGCTCCAGCGCGGGCGTCAGCACCGGGGCGGGGCTGTACGCGCCCATGCCGCCGGTATTGGGTCCGGTGTCGCCGTCGCCGACGCGCTTGTGGTCCTGCGCCGAGCCGAACGGAAGCAAGTGCGTCCCGTCGGTCAGCACGAACAGGCTGGCTTCCTCGCCCGCCAGGAATTCCTCGATCACTGCGCTGCCGCCGGGCACTGCGAAGATGCCGCGGATCGCCTCTTCGGCCTCCTCGTGCGTCATCGCCACCGTCACGCCCTTGCCCGCAGCGAGCCCGTCGGCCTTGACTACCACCGGCAGCCCGAAGTCGCTCAACGCGGCGAGCCCGCCGTCGCGGCTTTCCACCTTCACATAGCCCGCGGTCGGAATGTTCTCGCGCGCGCACAGATCTTTGGTGAACCCTTTCGATCCCTCTAGCTGCGCCGCCGCCTTGTTCGGCCCGAACACCCCGATGCCCATGGTGCGAAGGTTGTCGCCGAGCCCCGCGACAAGCGGGGCCTCGGGGCCGATCACGACGAAGCCGATCGAATGGCGCAGGCAGAAATCGATCACTGCGCGATGGTCCGAAACTGTGATTTCGGCGCATTCGGCGTGCTCGGCTATTCCCGGATTGCCGGGCGCGGCGTAGAGCTTCGCGAGGAGCGGCGATTGCGCCAGCTTCCACGCGAGCGCATGTTCGCGGCCTCCCGACCCGAGTAGCAGGACGTTCATGGCCGACCCCTTCTTCGATACGTCATCTGGACGGCTCGTAGCCGAGCAAATGCCGGGGGACAACGCGCCTGAAATGAGCGTCAGCGAACTCTCGCTCGCGCTCAAGCGCATGGTCGAGGGCGAGTTCGGCCATGTCCGGCTGCGCGGCGAGATTTCGGGGTGGAAGCGCGCCGCCTCGGGCCATGCCTATCTCTGCCTCAAGGATGCCGACGCAGTGATCGACGGGGTAATCTGGCGCGGCGCCGCGAGTGCACTGGCTTTCTCGCCGCAGGACGGAATCGAAGTGATCGCCACCGGCAAGCTCACCATCTATCCCGGCCGCTCCAAATATCAGATCGTGATCGAGCGGATGGAACTCGCCGGCGAAGGCGCGTTGATGGCGCTGTTCGAGAAGTTGAAGGCGAAACTGGCGGGCGAGGGGCTGTTCGATCCGGCGCGCAAGAAGCGCTTGCCCTATATGCCGCGCACGATCGGCGTAGTGACGTCGCCCACCGGCGCGGTGATCCGCGACATCCTGCACCGGCTCGCCGATCGCTTCCCCAGCCATGTCCTCGTCTGGCCGGTCAAGGTGCAGGGAGAGGGTGCCGCCGCGGAAGTCGCCGCGGCGGTGCAGGGCTTCAACGCGCTGCCCGCGGACGGTCCGGTTCCGCGTCCTGACCTGATCATCGTCGCGCGCGGCGGCGGTTCGATCGAGGATTTGTGGGCGTTCAACGAGGAGGTCACTGTCCGTGCGGTCGCGAACAGTGAAATTCCGGTGATCTCAGCGGTCGGGCACGAGACCGATACGAGCCTTTGCGATTTCGCCGCCGATCTCCGCGCGCCGACGCCGACCGCCGCCGCCGAGATCGCGGTGCCGGTCCTCGCCGATGTCCGCCACACCGTGGCGACGCTCGCGCACCGTACCGAGCGCTGTGTCCGCCGCTATCACGAGCGCGCAGGCGAGCGACTCGTCGCCCTGGTTCGCGTGCTCCCCCGTCGCGATACGCTGCTCGGTCCTCAGCGTCAGAAGATGGACGACCTCGCCGGCCGCCTCGATCGCGCGCTCGAGCGTCGGGTGACGCTCGCCCGCGCGCAGCTCGATCGCGATGCCGGGGCGCTGCGCCCCGCCATACTCGAGCAACTCGTCGCCACCGCGCGGCATCGCTTCGAGGGCGCATCGCGTCTGCTCGACAGCGTCAATCCCGACAATCTGCTCCAGCGCGGCTATGTCCGGGTTAGCGCGAAGGTGTCGGGAAAGGTTGTCAGCAACGTCGCCGAAGCCCATGCGGCGGGAGCGATTACGCTCCAGTTCAGGGACGGCCCCGTAGACGCCCGGGTTGAGCGGCCGGGCGGCAAATCGTACGCAGGTTCCTCAGCTCCTGAACAACCGAGCTTGTTGTAAACCAGACACTGAATCGAGACCGCCATGCTGATGTCCAACACCGCCCGCGCCGCCCGGCTCCACTATATGGCCAACGGCTTCCGCGTGCTCGCCCCGGGCGATCACGTCGTCTGCGCGGTCAGCGGCGAACGCATTCCGCTCGATATGCTGCGTTACTGGAGCGTCGAGCGCCAGGAGCCTTATGCCAGTGCCCAGCATGCCGCCGAGGCGATCCACGGCAAATGAGGCGCGCTCGGTTCGGGGCCGCGCTTGCGCTCGGCCTGCTCTGCGCCGCCGCACAGGCCCGTGACGCCGAACCCCCAGCGGAGGCAGTGCAAGCCGATCCTTTCGCGTTGACCGGCAAGCTGGTGCAGGGCGGCCTCGCGACCGGCACGGCGCCGCGCGGAACGACATTGCTCAGTCTCAACGGCCGACCGGTGCAGATCGCTCCCGACCGGCGCTTCCTGATCGCGTTCGACCGCGATGCCGGCCCGACGGCGATGCTCGTCGCCCGGCTCGATGCCGGCGGCGAGCTCCGCAAGCGGCTTTCGATCGCTCCGCGCGCCTGGGACATTTCGCGCCTGAGCACCTTGCCCAAATATCCGGTGCCCCGCCCCGAGTTCGAACGGGTGCGCCCGGCCGAGCTCGCCCAGATCAACGCGGCGCGCGCGTCGAGAAGCGATTCCCAAGGCTGGCGGCAGACCTTCCTGTGGCCGGCGGTCGGCCGCATCTCGACGCTGTTCGGCTCGCAACGAATCTATGCCGGCGAGCCCGGCGCTTATCATTCGGGCATAGACATCGCGCGGCCGACGGGCACGATCGTATTGGCGCCGGCGGACGGAGTGGTCATCCTCGCCACGCCCCGGCCCTTTACGCTCGAAGGCAATCTGGTGCTGATCGACCATGGCATGGGGCTCAACAGCGCGTTCATGCACCTTTCCCGAATCGACGTGAAATTGGGCGAGCGCGTCCGCCGCGGCCAGCCGATCGGGGCGGTCGGCAGGAGCGGGCGGGCCACCGGTCCGCATCTGCATTGGGGGCTGCGCTGGAACGACGCGCGGCTCGATCCCTTGCTTGTCGCGGGGCCGATGCCGGCCGCGGACTGATGTGTCTCGCTCATTGCGGCGCAACATTATTTTTCAAGTATCGAGTTACTCACGCAACATTCAAACCCGCAATGTGTCATTTGGGATACACTGCTCCCAAAAGGCGGGCCGTGAACCTGAATGCCCGCTTTACAGCGAGCGGACCCCTCTTCATCCATCGCCTCAAGCTTTGCCCGAAGTGTGCCTAATGCGCATCCGGGGAGAGCGGGGAGACACTCCGGACGCCGCATCGCGGCATGCGCCGGAACAAGCGAGGGATACTCATGAAGCACACGCAATTTGCACGCCTGCGCGGCAGCTCGGCTTTGTCCGCGCTGGTGCTGGCAGGTACGCTGTTCGCCGCGCCTGCGTTCGCGCAGGACGCATCGACGCCGGGGCAGACCCAGGTCGACGCGCAGACCGATGATGCGCAGGACTCGGGCGACATCGTCGTCACCGGCACGCTGTTCCGCCGTACCGACACGGAGACCGCGTCGCCGGTGACCGTGGTCACCAGCGAGACGCTCAGCCGCGCCGGCACCACCACGATCGCCGATGCGATTCGTCAGGTCTCGGCCGATAGCGCCGGCTCGATCCCGACCGGCTTCCAGGGCGGCTTCTCGGCAGGCGGTTCGGCAGTGTCGCTGCGCGGCCTCGGCGTGTCGTCGACCCTCGTCCTCATCGACGGCCTCCGTTCGGCGGCTTTCCCGCTGAACGACGACGGCCACAATTCCTACACCGACCTCAATTCGATTCCGTTCAGCATCGTCGATCGCGTCGAAGTCCTGAAAGACGGCGCCTCGTCGACCTACGGTGCCGAGGCGATCGGCGGCGTGGTCAACGTCATCCTCAAGAAGCAGTTCACCGGCGTCGCCGGTACCGTCGAGGGCGGCGTCGCCGAGGGCGGCTATGGCGCGCGTTATCGCGGCAACCTGACCGCGGGCTTCGGCGACTATGAAGCCACCGGCTGGAACCTCTACGTCAACGGCGAATATCAGCAGGACCGCCGCATCTCGGTGCAGGATGTCGGCTTTCCGTTCAACACGACCGACCTGAGCTCGATCGGCCTGATCGACAACAACACCGCCGACAGCGCGCTGTCGACCCCCACGATCAACGCCGTGGTTCGCCGCACCACTCAGAGCGATCTCAACAATCCGTTCACCGGCGGCGTTGCTGCATCGGGCCTCTACACCACGCTCAATCTCTCGAACTGCCCGGGCAACACTTACACCGTCGCCGGTGCGTCCGGCGGCGTCGGCTGCCGGCACGACAACACCTATGAGTTCAGCCAGGTTCAGCCGTTCCAGGAGCGCTTCTCGGTCAACGGCCGCCTCAGCATTCGTCTGACCGACGACATCGAAGCCTATGTGCTCGGCAGCTATTCGCACAGCCAGGTCAATATCAAGGGCACCCCGCCGGGGATCCGTCAGCGCCAGCCTTATGGCGCCCCGCCGTCGGCCGCGTCGAACAATCCGGGCATCGTGCTGCCTTATTATGTCTGTGCTGCGGGCGTGAACTGCATCACCGCCGCTGACCGCCGCCTGAACCCGAACAACCCCTATGCGACCGTCAACGGCGCCGACGCCGCAACCGCGGCGGCTAACGCGGCACGCATCTACTATCTGTTCGGCGACATCCGCACGGGCACCGAGCGTGGCAACGAAGTCATTCGCGGCGCGATCGGCTTCAACGGCTCGTTCGGCGAGAAGACCCACTGGAGGGTCGAGGCTGTCGGCGCGCGTGACAATCTGGAGCTCAACGCGTTCGGTGTGATCAACATCGCAGGCCTCAAGCAGGCGGTGAACACCGGCGCGTACAATTTCATCAACCCGTCGGCTAACACCGACGCGGTGCGTCAGATGGTCGCTCCGAACATCACCAACCGGGCAACCACGTCGCTCGCATCGCTCGATGCATCGATCACGCACGAGTTTTTCGAGCTTCCCGGCGGTCCGCTCCAGGTCGCTGTCGGCGGCCAGATCCGTCGTGAGACGCTCGACAATCCGGGCCTGAATCCGAACCGCGAGAATTATGCCAACACGGCGGCCGCTTTCGGCGCGCACACCGTGACTGCGGGCTATTTCGAAATCAGCGCGCCGGTCCTGCCGATCCTCGAGCTGAGCGGCTCGGGCCGGTACGACCATTATTCGGAAGGCTTCTCGCGCTTCTCGCCGAAGGTCGGCGCGAAGTTCACGCCGATCCGTGAAGTGGCGATCCGCGGCACCTATTCGCAGGGCTTCCGCGCTCCGACCTTCGCGGAAAGCAATCCGCGCTCGAGCTTCCCGGGTTTCGTGACCTTCACACCGCCCGCGAGCTTCCAGATCGCGCACGGCGGTCTGATCAGCGGTGGCAACACCAACCCCTATGCGCAGTCGTACAGCGTCGGCGGCGGTTTCTCGGGTAACCCGAACCTCAAGCCGGAGACCTCGCGCGCCTTCACCGGCGGCATCGTTGTCGAGCCGACCCGTGGCGTCAGCATCACGGTCGACTATTACAACATCAAGAAGAACGACGTGATCGTTGCCGGCCCGGATGCCGGTGCGGCACGCGCGGCCTACTTCGCCGGTCAGCCGCTTCCGGCAGGCTATACGGTGGGCGCCGTCGACGCGATCGACCCGCTCTTCCCGAACGCCCTGCCGCGCGTGCTGGTCATCAACGGCCCGTATGTGAACGCCGGTTACTTCAAGACCGAGGGCCTCGACTTCTCGGCTTCGCTCGATCTGCCGATCACGGACGGCGTGCGGTTCGTCAGCCGTCTCGACGTCAACAAGATCCTGAAGTTCGACGTCGATTTCGGCGATGGCACGACGCGCCCGTATGTCGGTACGCTTGGGCCGTACGAGCTGTCGTCGGGTGCCGGTACGCCGGAATGGCGCGGCAACTGGCAGAACACGCTCGAACTCGGCGACTTCTCGATCAGCGCGACGACCTATTACGTCTCGCGGATCAAGGCGGTTGCCGCCGACGAAGTCGAGCCTGATGCCAATGGCGATCTCGACCTGTCGTGCGACCAGAACCTGTACGGGACCGGCGAAGATGCGTGCTACATCAAGCGCTTCATCTATGCCGACCTGAACATGACGTATAAGGTGAACGACAACTTCACGTTCTACATGAACGTGGGCAACTTCACCAATGAGCGCGCGCCGATCGCACCGGCGTCTTACTCGGGCGTGAACTACCTGCCGACCTGGCATTTCCCGGGCGTTATCGGCCGCACCTTCCGTGCGGGCGCTTCGTTCAAGTTCTAACGACTGAACGACGCAACAAAATGGGGCGGCTCCGCGAGGAGCCGCCCCTTCTTTTTGCCCGGCGATCGCGCCTCAGCCCACGCTGAGTTTCAGCGCCCCGTCCCCCTCGTCGATCGTGACCGTAGCCCCGTCCTTGACGTCGCCGCGCAGGATCAGGTCCGCGAGCGGGTCCTGCAGATAGCGCTGCACTGCGCGTTTCAGCGGACGCGCGCCATAGACCGGATCATAGCCGACCCGCCCGAGCCAGGCGCGCGCGGCATCGGTGAGCTCGATCTTGATCTTCCGATCCGCGAGCAATTTGCTCACCCGGCCCACCTGGATATCGACGATCGGCGCCATGTGATCCGCCGCCAGCCGATGGAACAGGATGATCTCGTCGAGCCGGTTGAGGAATTCGGGCCGGAAATGCGCGCGCACGATTTCCATCACCTGCGGCTCGACATCCTCGACCTTCTGTCCGTCGGCGAGGTTGGTGAGGAACTGGCTCCCGAGGTTCGAGGTCAGGATCACGATCGTGTTCGAGAAGTCGACAGTGCGGCCCTGGCCGTCGGTCAGCCGGCCGTCGTCGAGAACCTGGAGCAGGACGTTGAACACGTCGCCATGCGCCTTCTCGACTTCGTCGAACAGCACGACCTGATAGGGCCGCCGGCGAACCGCCTCGGTCAGCACGCCGCCTTCCTCGTAACCGACATAGCCGGGAGGGGCGCCGAGCAGCCGCGCGACCGAATGCTTCTCCATGAACTCGCTCATGTCGATCCGCACCATCGCGTTGGAATCGTCGAACAGGAATTCGGCGAGCGCCTTGGTCAGCTCGGTCTTGCCGACCCCGGTGGGCCCGAGGAACAGGAACGAGCCGAGCGGGCGGTTGGGATCCTGCAGCCCGGCGCGCGAGCGCCGCACCGCGGTCGATACCGCTTTCACGGCATCGGCCTGGCCGATCACGCGCTTGCCGAGCTGTTCCTCCATGTTGAGCAGCTTCTCGCGCTCGCCCTCCAGCATCCGCTCCATCGGGATGCCGGTCCACCGCGCGACCACCGCGGCGATGTCGTCGGCGGTCACTTCCTCGCGCAGCATCGCGCCCTTGGTTGTCGCCTGCGCTTCCTCGAGCTGTTTGGTCAGCGTCGGGATGGTGCCGTAGGAAAGCTCGGCCATCTTCGCGAGATCGCCGGCACGCTGCGCCTGCTCGAGCTCGCCGCGCGCGGCGTCGAGCTGCTCCTTGATCCGCGATTCGGAATGGATCTTATCCTTCTCGGCCTGCCAGCGCGTCGTCAGCTCGGCCGATTGCTGCTCGAGATTGGCGAGTTCGGCCTCGAGCGTCGCGAGCCGGTCCTTCGACGCGGCATCGGTCTCTTTCTTGAGCGCCTCGCGCTCGATCTTGAGCTGGATGATCCGCCGGTCGAGATTCTCGATCTCCTCGGGCTTGCTCTCCACTTCCATTCGGATGCGACTGGCGGCCTCGTCCATCAGGTCGATCGCCTTGTCGGGCAGGAAGCGGTCAGTGATGTAGCGGTTGGAGAGCGTCGCGGCGCTGACGATCGCGCCGTCGGTGATCCGCACGCCGTGGTGCAGCTCGTATTTCTCCTTCAATCCGCGCAGGATCGAGATCGTGTCCTCGACCGTCGGCTCGCCGACGAACACCGGTTGGAAGCGCCGCTGGAGCGCGGGGTCCTTCTCGACATATTTGCGATATTCGTCGAGCGTGGTCGCGCCGATGCAATGGAGCTCGCCGCGGGCGAGCGCGGGCTTGAGCAGATTGCCCGCATCCATCGCGCCTTCGGTCTTACCCGCGCCGATCAGTTGGTGCATCTCGTCGATGAACAGGATGATGTCGCCTTCGCCGGCCTTGACCTCGTCGAGCACGCCCTTCAGCCGCTCCTCGAACTCGCCGCGATATTTGGCGCCGGCGATCAGGCTGCCCATGTCGAGCGACATCAGCGTGCGATCCTTGAGATTGTCGGGCACGTCGCCGTTCGCGATGCGCAGCGCGAGGCCTTCGGCGATCGCGGTCTTGCCGACGCCGGGCTCGCCGATGAGGACGGGATTGTTCTTGGTGCGCCGCGCGAGGATCTGGATCGTGCGGCGGATCTCCTCGTCGCGGCCGATCACCGGATCGAGCTTGCCGTCGCGCGCCGCCTGGGTGAGGTCGCGTGCGAATTTCTTGAGCGCGTCATAGCGATCCTCGGCGCCCGCGGTGTCGGCGGTGCGTCCACCGCGAAGCTTGTCGATTGCGGCGTTGAGGTTCTGCGGCGTGACGCCGGCGGCGGCGAGTGCCTTGCCCGCGGTGGTGGTGCCGGCCAGCGCCAGTGCGAGCAGCAGCCGCTCGACGGTGACGAAGCTGTCGCCGGCCTTGGCTGCGACCTGCTCCGCCTGGTCGAGCACGCGCACCGCGTCATTGTCGAGCCCCGGCGTCTGTTGCGCGCCGCCGCCCGACACGGCGGGAACCTTGGCCAGCGCCGCATCGGTTTCGGCAAGCGCGCGTTTGGCGTCGCCGCCCGCCGCGCCGATCAGCCCGGTCGCCATGCCCTGCTCGTCCTCGAGCAGCGCCTTGAGCAGATGCTCGGGCGAGATGCGCTGGTGATTCATCCGGATCGCAACGGTCTGCGCCGATTGGAGGAACCCCTTGGCGCGGTCGGTGAATTTTTCGAGGTTCATGCTGGCCCCTATTGGTTACGGAGCCGATGTAGTGTTGCCATTGTGCAACACAAGAGCGATTGGGGCCCTCAGAGGTTTGATTTTCGCTTGCCCTCTTTCTTGAGCTTGCCCACCTCGTTGAGCATGATCAGCCTGGTTTCCCAGGCCTTCTGGAACTTGGCGCTGTTCGGGGGAACCGCGGTGATCTCGGGCGCCTTGGGGAAGCCGTCGGTCCGGCTGCGGATGATCGTGGCGGTCAGCTGCTCAATGTCCGGTCCCGGGACGAACGGATAGCGCGCGGCGATGTGCATCGCGAGCTGGGTGCGATCGTCGGTTATGAAGTCGGCGACGGAGGCGATATTAGGCCGGACATAATCGAGCTGCGCTTCGATCTGGCTGCGCGACGGCGTCAGCTGGTCGTTGAGCAGCACGTTCGGGGGCAGCGAATCGATGACTGGCCTCATCGTGGGAGGCTTCTGATCGGGGTGCCGGAAGCCGGCCGCGCCAATCAGCTTGAGCGAGCCGCCGCTCTTCGACCGGTGTTCCATTCCCAACACGGTGTCCTGCTGCTTGACCTGTCCGCTCTTCACGTCGGGGTTTTCCCGGCTCGTCGGACTGAGAAAGCGAAGATTTTGGTCGATGACCGGCGTCATCTTGCTCCGCAGCGACTCGAAGATTTGCAGTGCCGATCCGTCCTGGCCATGGGCATAGACGTAGAGGTCGCCCGATACCGTTCCAACGGTCCGCTCACCAAGGACGAGTCCGATGTCGACCTGCGTGCCCTTGAGCGAGACAGCGCCTGCATCGGCGAAATGAACTGCCTCGAAACGCGCCGTCTCGGCGAAATAGTCGACCACGCCCTTGAGAAGCACGTGCTCCTGCCCGGCATATAGCTGCTCCAGATGCCGCCTGATCTCGGCGACCTTTTGCTTGCTGTCCACCGAAGCGGCGCGGCCGCCGGTTGCCGAGAATTGCGCCGAACGATCCATCGCATATTTGGCCGCATAGTTGAAAAAGCCTTCGAGGAAGCGCGGTCCGCCGGCCCCTACCAGCCAGGTCACGCGGAAGCCCTTTTGCAGCGCGGTGAACGCGACATCGATTCCGCCATTGCCGCCGGACAGGACCATATGGATCGCGGCGCGCGCTTCGCGCCCGGGAACGGCCTGGCCTTCGGGTGCCAGCATAAGCTTGGCGGCGCTTCCGGCGCTCCCACCGCTCCCGCTGGCGCCGTAGATGCGGTCGGCGACTCGCGTGAACACGTCCATGTTCATTACCCGCTTGGCGATCGCGCTGTTTTGCTGCGGATTTTCCGCAACGTCGCTCGGCTTGGCTGCGATCGCACTGGCGTCGACCTTGGGCGGGCGATGCTCGCCGCTGCCCATGCCGCCGACAATGTTGCGCGCGCGCACCCGTCCGCCGGTGGTGCTGACCAGATAGGTGCCGTCGGACATTTCTTCGACGCGCAGCACCTTCTCGCGGATCAGCGGCAGCCCGGATCGCTGGATCACCGTCGCCACCAATTGCGCGAATTTGCCGCGTTCGGTCCAAACGCTGTCGGTCTTCTGGCCGAGAAACTCGAGCATCGGCGTGATCATGCTTTCGGGGTGCGCCACCACACCCGGCCCACGCTTGCCCCCCCACGGATCGGCGAGACCGATGATGATCGATGCGCTCGGTGAATATTGGCCGCGCCCGGCGGCGAGATAATAAGCTATGCTCGCACCCGCGCCGAGGAACACGGTCTCGAAGGCCTTGCTCGAACCGCCGCTGGTCTGCGGTTTGGACGAAGCGCTCGCGGTCTGGCCACCGCTGCTCCCATTTGCGCCCTTGCCGCCCTGGACAGGCTGCGGCGCCTTGCCGAGGCTCAGCAACTCGTAAGTCAGGAATGCCGCGCCCTGCTCGCTATCCAGATCGAACGTGTCGTGCCGGCCCTCGTCATGCATCAGCCGGAAGAGCAGCCTGGGAAGCTCGGGAATCGCGGCGAGGTCTGGGAGCTTGCCCTCAAGCTTCCTTTCGGTCTCGATGAGCCGGACCAGGATCGCGTGCATGCCCTTCACGCCGGGAGGCACTGCCGCTTGGTCGAGCAGGAAGACCGGCTGGCGCTGAATGGGCATGCGGGCCTGAATCGCGGCATCCGGCGTCGGCGCGGGGCCGGACGCCTGCGCCGACGCGGCGCGCGCACCCATCGCATCGGCCTCGCGCTCCAGTCCGGCCTCGTCGTTGAGCGGCTGGCCCAATGCTTGCCCGGTCGCACGAACCCGGCCTTGCTTCTGCTGGACGACATGCGCCACTTCGTGCGCCAAATGCCGCTCCTGGCCCGGGCCGAGATGGACCTGATTGCCTTGCGCATAAGCCAGCGCCGCGAAGCGCGCGGGCTCGGCCGAATTGCGATGTACCGTCACGTCGTCTAGCGACACGCCCGACATGCCCTCCATCCCGCGCTTAAGGCCGTCAGGGATTCCGGTACGGTTCGCGCGGCCGGCGTTGAGCTGAATCGCCTGCGCGCGCATCGCCTGTAGCGGACCTCTGCCCTGGAGCGGATGCGTGGCAAGCGATGCGGCGACCCGTGGCGTCGTCACGGTCCGCTTCGCGCGAGGCTGCTCGCAATGGCCGGGCATCGGGAGTCCTCCACCCGCGGGCGGCGGGCGGGCGCGAGGATGCCGCGTTCGCGGCGGCAAGCAGAGCTATATCCGATCCGTTATGGAGCGGTCTGCGCCGGCCGCTGTGCCCGAGGCGCGCCCTTGGCGAAACGGTCGCCATAACGATTGCCTTCGTACCAGCGCGGCGCCTCGGGCAGGTCGGCCACTTCGCGGGCGATCAGATAGTTGAGCCGCGCGAACTTGGCGCCCGCTTCCCAGTTGAACGGCAGATCGGCCTGATCGGAGGGCTGGTGATAGTTCTTCGCAAGGAAGCTCCGGAAGGCCTTCTCGCCGCCGTTCTTGAATCCGGTCATCAGAAAGATCGAGGGCACGCCGACCTTGACGAAGCTGTAGTGATCGGAGCGCTCGAAGAAATCCTCTTCGGGCATCGGGTCGGGGGAGACAGAGACGCCCATGCTGGCGCCCGCACGCGCGACGACTTCGCCCATCGTCGAATTCTCGCCGCCGAACGCGATCACATCTTTGAAGTCGTAGAGCAGGATCGGCATGTCGAGATTGACGTCCGCCACCACCTTGCCTTTCCCGACCACCGGGTTGCGCGCGAGATAATCGGATCCGAGCAGCCCGCTCTCCTCGCCCGCCAGCGCGACGAACAGGATCGATCGCTTTGGCCGCTGCTTGCTCCCCGCGAAGGCGCGCGCGGTCTCGAGCATGGTCGCGACACCTGAGGCATTGTCCATCGCGCCATTGTAGATCTTGTCGCCGGCGCGCGACGGATCGGTTCCGACATGGTCGAGATGCGCGCTCAGCACGACATATTCGTTCCTGAGTACCGGATCGGAGCCGGGCAGGATTCCGATGACATTGGGCGCCTTGTAGATACGCTTGCGCGGCGGGTTGCCCCTCGTGATCGGAAGTTTGGCAAGCTGGAACCAGCCCGCGTCGGTCCGGGCCTGGACCAGTCCGAGCGCGGCGAAGCGCTCGGCGACATAGACGGCGGCGGTCAGATAGCCCTTCGACAGCGTGTAGCGGCCCCCCAGCGCGTCGTCGGCGAGGAACTCCACATGCTTGCGCACTTCGCTCGCGCTGAACGTCGGTTCGTCTGGTGCCGCCTGGGCGTGCGCGGCCATTGGCGCGAAGGCGAGCGAAAGCCCGACGAGGAGCATCGAAACGCGCATGGGAAGTCTCTCGGAAAAGGCGCCAATCGGTTGAGGCTAATCAAAAAACGGCTGACTACAAGCGACTACGGATTCGGTTGCAGCGGTTACTGTCTGCGCTATGTTCGGCGCAGCCTCATCCTTTCCGGGAAGTCCAGCTCACATGAAATCGTTCCTGATGTACTGCAGTGCAGCCACGGTTGCGCTCGCTACCGCCTCGATCCCCGCCGCCGCGCAGCAGGTCACCGCGAGCGCCACCGCCGCCAGGCCGGTGCCCGTGGCCGAGCTGGTGAAGCGCGTCGATATTCCCTATGAGGAATTCACGCTCAAGAACGGCCTCCGTGTCATCGTCCATACCGATCGCAAGGCGCCGATCGTTGCGGTCTCGACCTGGTACGATGTCGGTTCGAAGCACGAACCGCAGGGCAAGACCGGCTTCGCGCATCTATTCGAGCATCTGATGTTCAACGGCTCCGAGAACGCCCCGGGCGATTTCTTCGAACCGCTGAAGCAGGTCGGCGCAACCGACTTCAACGGCACCACGTCGTTCGACCGCACCAATTATTTCGAGACCGTCCCACGCCCGGCGCTCGATCGAGCGCTTTTCCTCGAGAGCGATCGCATGGGCTATCTGCTCGGCGCGATCACGCAGGACGTGCTCGATGAGCAGCGCGGCGTGGTCCAGAACGAGAAGAGGCAGGGGGACAACCAGCCTTACGGTCTCGTTTATTACAAATTGCTCGAGGAGCTGCTGGCGGGTAACGCCTATGGCCATAACGTGATCGGATCGATGGCCGATCTCGACGCCGCCAGCCTCGACGACGTCAAGAACTGGTTCCGCTCGCATTACGGGCCGAACAACGCGGTGCTCGTGATCGCAGGCGATGTCGACGCGAAGGAAGCGCGCCCGCTGGTCGAGAAGTATTTCGGCGCGATTCCCGCCGGGCCGAAGAGCGTTCTTCCCAAGGTCGAAGTGCCGACGCTGGCCCAGTCGAAGACCGTGACCATGAAGGATCGCGTCGCGGCGACGATGGTGCTGCGCACCTGGGCGGTGCCGGGGATGAACGATCCCGATGCGGTCGCGCTCGACGTGTTCGGCGACGTGCTCGGCGGGCTCGCCAGCTCGCGGCTCGACAATGCGCTGGTGCGCCAGGAAAAGGCGGCGGTGCAGGTCTCGGCCGGCGTCCAGTCGATGGCGCAGCTCGGTATCTTCCAGGTCCAGGCGATCGTGAAGCCCGGCGTCGACGCCAATCTGGTGGCGAAGCGGCTCGACGAGATCGTCGCCGATCTGATCAAGAACGGTCCTACCGCGGATGAAGTCCAGCGTGTCGCCACCACGACGGTATCGGGTCGCATCTCGGGGCTCGAATCGGTCGGTGGCTTCGGCGGCAAGGCAGTCGCGCTGGCTTCGGGTGAACTCTATTCGGACGATCCCGCTTTCTACAAGAAACAGCTCGCCGAAACCGCGAAAGTCACGCCAGCGCAGGTGCAGGCCGCGGGCAAGAAGTGGCTCAGCCGTCCGTCGCTGACGATCATGGTCGAGCCCGGCCAGCGCGAAGCCTATCAGGAAGCGCAGGCGGTGCCCGCCGCTACCAAGCCCGCCGAGGGTCCGAAGGCCGAAGCGGTCAAGGGCACGCGCGGCGCGCTTCCGGGCGTGTCGCCGATCGGCGATCTCGACTTCCCCGACGTCACCCGCACCAAACTCTCCAACGGCATGGAAATAGTCTACGCCAATCGCACCGCCGTTCCCGTCACCCAGGTGGTGATGAGCTTCGACGCAGGCGTTGCGGCGGATCCCGCCGCCAAGCTGGGCACGCAGACCCTCGTATTGTCGCTGCTCGACGAAGGAACCACCAGCCTCGATTCGACTGCGATCGCCGAGGCGCGCGAGCGACTGGGCGCGAGCATCAGCACCGGCAGCTCGGCCGATCGCACGTATCTCGGCGTGACGGCGCCCAGCCCGAATCTGGGCGGCGCACTCGACCTGTTCGCCGATGTCGTGCGCAACCCCGCATTCGCGCCCCAGGAGATCGAGCGGATCCGCGCAACGCAGCTCACCGGAATCGCGCAAGAACTCACCAGCCCGCAAGGGCTCGCCAGCCGTGCGCTGCCGCCGTTGCTCTATGGCGCCGGCAATCCTTATGTGAAGCTCGCCGCCGGATCGGGCGATCCGGCCGCGGTCAAGTCCCTGACCCGCGACGACCTGCTCGCATTCTACCGTGCGTGGATCCGCCCGGACAAGGCCAAGGTCTTCGTCGTCAGCGATCGCCCGCTCGCCGAGGTCAAGGCTGCGCTCGAGGCGCGTTTCGGCAACTGGAAGGGCGAGGGCGCGGCAGGCGTCAAGGCGTTCACCGTCGCGCCGACCCAGGCTGCTCCCAAGATTCTGCTGGTCGATCGCCCCGATTCGCCGCAGTCGCTGATCCTCGCCGCACAGATGACCCCGCTCGATCCCGCGAGCGAGCTGCTCGTTCCCGTCACGGCCAATCAGGTGCTCGGCTCGGGCTTCCTCTCGCGCATCAACATGGAGCTGCGCGAGAACAAGCATTGGTCCTATGGCGCGCGGGGCGGGTACGACTGGCTCGAAAAGGCAGTGCCCTACACGATCAGCGCCCCCGTCCAGGCCGACAAGACCGGCGAATCGATCAAGGCGATCCAGCAGCAGGTCGGCGACTTCCTGGCCACTAAGGGCGTCACCGACGCCGAGCTGACCCGCGAAGTCAACGGTACCACGCGGGAGCTCGCCGGCCGATTCGAAACCTCCGGCGCGGTGCTCTCGGCGATGCAGCAGAACGACCTGCGGCACCGTCCGGACAATTTCTACGACACCGTCACGCAAAAATATCGGGCGATGACCGTCGCGCAACTTGACGCTGCGGCACGCGCGGCTTTGGACCCGAAGAAGTTCGTCTGGGTGGTCGTGGGCGACGCCGCGAAGGTCAAGCCGCAGCTTGACAGCCTCGGCCTGCCTGTCGAGGTGGTTCCCGCAGTATCGGTGGCAGGTTCGGCCGCGACCGCCGCATCGAAATAACTTCCGCGATCAGGAGAGACGCAATGGCGAATGTCGATGGCAGCTGGAACACGGTGACCAAATCGCCGATGGGCGATCAGCAGGCGGTGCTCACCGTGCAGAGCGCGGGCGACAGCTTCACCGGCAATTTCTCGGGCGGGCTCGGCACCACCGACATCAAGGACGGCAAGGTCGACGGCGACACGCTGACCTTCTCGCTCGACATCACCGTGCCGATGCCGATGACGCTCACCGTCGATGCGACCGTCGACGGCGACAACCTCAACGGCACCGTCACTGCGGGTGCGTTCGGCAGCTTCCCGATCACCGGCACGCGCGGCTGAGGTTGCACTTCTGGTGAGGTAAAAGGGTTCGCTCCCGAAAGGAAGCGAACCCTTTTCTGTTTAATCCTCCTCCTAGCGGGGAGGATCAGGTGCGCTTCACTCGTGTCACATGGCCCATCTTGCGGCCCGGCCGGATATTCGCTTTGCCGTAGAGGTGCAGATGCGCGCCCGACTCGGCGAGCAGTTCCGCCCAGCGATGTGCCTCGTCGCCGATGAGGTTCTCCATCTCGACATGGCTGCCGGTCAGTGCGGTTGATCCCAACGGCAGCCCGCAGATTGCGCGGATATGGTTTTCGAATTGCGAGGTTTCGGCGCCCTCGATCGTCCAATGTCCCGAATTGTGCACTCGCGGCGCCATCTCGTTGAACACCGGTCCGTCGTCGGTCGCGAAGAATTCGAGGGTGAGCACGCCGACATGGCCGAGCGCTTCCGCGACGCGTCCGGCGAGCGTGGCGGCTTCGGTCCAATGCCGTGCGATCTCGGCAGGGGCGGGGAGCGAGGAACGGGCGAGGATCCCGTCCTTGTGCTCGTTCCACGGGGGAGGATAGCTGGTAAGCGCGCCGTCCGCGCCGCGCACGGTGATGATCGAGAATTCGTGGCTGAAGGCGACGAAGCCTTCGAGGATCGCCGGCCGCTCGCCGATCTCGGCCCACGCCGCCTCCGCTTCGGCGGCGTCGCGGATGCGCACCTGGCCCTTGCCGTCATAGCCGAGCCGCAGCGTCTTGAGGATCGCCGGCGCGCCGATCTGGTCGATCGCAGCCTTGAGCTCTTCGAGCGTAGAGACCGGTGCCCAGGACGCCGTCCGTCCGCCCAGAGCGCCGACGAACGCCTTCTCGCGTGCACGGTCCTGCGCGATCGACAGGCTCTGCGGGCCGGGCCGTACCGGAACCTTACCCGACAGATATTCGACCGGGCCGATCGCGATATTCTCGAACTCGTAAGTCACGACGTCGGTCTGCCCGGCGACTTCGTCGAGCACGATGCGGCTGTGATAATCGGCGCGGGTGTAGCTCGATGCGGTCTGAGCGGCGACGCTCTCGGCATCCGGCGCGAGGACGTGCGTGCGATAGCCGAGCTGCGCCGCGGCGACCGCGAGCATCCGCCCGAGCTGGCCGCCGCCCAAAATGCCGATGATCGATCCGGGAGGGAGCGCAGTCATTCGGGGTCGGTCGCCACGCCGTCAGTCTGCGCCGTGCGCCATGCCTTGAGCCGCCCGGCGAGCGCGTCGTCCGAGGTCGCGAGGATCGCCGCGGCCAGCAGGCCCGCATTGATCGCGCCGGGCTTGCCGATCGCCAGCGTGCCGACGGGGACGCCGCCGGGCATCTGGACGATCGAATAGAGGCTGTCGACGCCCTTGAGCGCCTTTGACTCGACCGGCACGCCGAGCACGGGCAAGTGCGTCATCGATGCCGCCATGCCGGGGAGATGCGCCGCGCCGCCCGCGCCCGCGATCACCACCTTTAGCCCGCGGTCCGCGGCGCTGGTGGCGTAATCGTAAAGCCGCTGCGGCGTGCGATGCGCCGAGACCACCTTGGTCTCGTGCGGCACACCCAGTTCGTCGAGCACGCGCGCGGCATGGCGCATCGTCTCCCAATCGGAAGTGCTGCCCATGATGATGCCGACTTTAGGTGCGTCCGACATGCTTGCCCCGTCTTCAGGAAGCGTGGGTTGTTAGTGGGGAGGAGCGGGGAGGGCAACACACTTAAGCCCCTCCCCTTCAGGGGAGGGGTTGGGGG